>CAWHDD010000010.1:0-204238 GCA_963827885.1 uncultured Alphaproteobacteria bacterium
CGCACGGAACGCTTCGCTGCGTTGTTGGTCATGCAGATGCGGCCGTCATTGAGGAAGCGCACGAACGCCTCCCATCGCGTCAGGTCATAATTCATCGCTTTGACCAGCGGGTGCTTGGGAGAGAGCTTCTTGCCTTTCTGGCGCATCCATTCTTCGAACTTGTCAACGAGCGGCTTCGATCGCTCGCGGCGGATTGCCAGGCGCTGCTCAGCCGGACGGCCGTTGATCTCCCGCTCGATGGCGAATAACTCGTCGATGCGGCGCACGGCCTCAATGGCGATGGGCGCCTTCTGCAGCCGGGCCAGTTCAAAGAACTTGCCTCGCGGAAGTGAGCCCAGCATCCGGCTTCGATCAGCGGCTGCGGCTGCCGGTCCGCCTCATAGAGGGCGTTAAAGCCGGCATATGCGCCGGCCTGCATGATGCCGGTGTAAGCTTTGAGCTGCTCTTGCGGATATTCGCCGTTGCGGCTGGGGGAATAGTAGTACACCGCGGCCGGGGCCGCCTCGCCGGCAAATGGCCGGTCATCCCGCACATGTTAACATCGTCGCTCTGGGCTCCGCCCAACCGCTCCTTCGCCCCTCCGGGGCTCACGTCCACAGGCGCCCGGTAATCAGGTCTGCCTTTGGCCAGCACGGGAACCGTGGTGTCGTCCACATGGAGGCGTTCAGCGGCATGAACGTGGGCTTTGATGGCGCGTCCCTGACCGGCATGAGCGTGGCAGCCGTGGCGACAACCCAATCAGCCATAGTCGAGACGTCGATCTCGACGCCTTCATTGGCGTAGATGTCGCTCTGGCGGTTCAACGGCAGATGCGCCCGGTACTTGCCGAACAGGATATCCGCCAGCAATTGCGGCCGCCGCCGGAGGCGGCTCTTTTTAGCTTGGAAAGCATCGGCGGCGCGCCCGCGTGCAATCGGATGCGACGGTGCCGGAGCTTGCACGATGGTATCGCATTTGCGGCAGGCGAGTTTCTCGCGCACGTGCTCATGAGCGGCGGAGCCGCGAAGGAGCGGTTGGGCGTAGCACAGAGCGACGATAACAAAAACGACCTTCCAATGCGCCGGCACGCGCTCCAAAGTCTCGGTCACGTCCTCGCCGGGGTTGCGGAATTTGCTTACAACAGGGGCAGACGGATTCCGGCGGATAGAAGATCCGCTTAGCTAAGGCAGATGGGCAGGCAAGGGCCGCCGTGCCGGGCGGGGCGATGAGGGCTTCTTCTTCGCCGGAGCCGGGGCTGCCTCCGGAGCCGCCGGTTCCGGCGCCGCGATCTCATCGGCCGCCGCGTTCTGGGCAACCTGCTCTTCCAGCTCGGATAGCTGGAGTTCCAGCTGATCGAGGAGCCTCGCCCGTTCTGACGACGAACCGAACTTGCTGTGCTGCAGCTTGGCGATGGTGAGCTTCAGATTGGCGATCTCGGCATCGAGGCTATTTGCGCGCGTCTCCGCCTCATCGGCGCGCTTCGTGGTGGCGATTAACATCGCCTTGAGTGCGGCAATATCGTTAGGCAGTATAGCCGGGTCCAATTCCATGGGGCGAGCATAACTGCTTCGTTCGGGCTGCCATAATGCGAATTGCAAATATCTCCGCAGAAATCATCCTCAACCTGCCAGCTCCGGCCTCCATGTTTGTTGCGGCGCCCGCCAATCGATGCCTTCGAGCATATAGCCGAGCTGCGCCGGTGACAGCGATACTGCGCCTTCGGCCGGTGCGGGCCAGATAAAACGCCCCCGTTCCAATCTTTTTGTGAAAAGACAAGCGCCCGGCGATGCCTTGGGCATCGCCCGTTTTTAGCGAAAAAGAGCCGCCCTCCGGCGGCGGCCCGTCATGCCAGATGATTTTCAAAAGATCGCCCCTGCGCCCCCGGAAAACAAAGAGATGGCCGCCGTGCGGGTTCTGCTTCAGCGTCTGCTGAACCAGCAGTGCCAGGGACTGGAAACCTTTCCTCATGTCCGTATGACCGGTGGCAAGCCACACCCGCACGCCTGCCGGAACCGGAATCATGCCGCCGCCTCCAGCGCCTTGATGATCCGTATCAACGCCCCCGCCAACGCGCACCGTGCGCCCGCCGGCGATCAGGATATCGATCGCTCCCGATTTTACCGCCGGAACCGCTGGCGGTGGCGGCAGAGCCGGCAAAGTGACCGGCACGAATACCGGCGGTTTGACCGCGGCAGCCTCCGCATCGCGCTGCTCCCGTCTCCACCGGAACAGCAGGCTGGGCTTCAGGCCATGGCGCCGGGCCAGGGCCGAGATGTTGGCGCACTTCTCTGCTTCCGCGACAATCGACGCTTTCTCTTCCTCAGACCACCGCCGCCGGGTATCGGCGACAATGCTGTAGCGCCGTTTGAACTTGTCTCCAGACATAGTCACGGGACTATCCCTTGTTGTGATCATCCATCACAACAGACCAGCCCTTACGCCTTTTCTCAAGACGGCCTTCACCGGATGCGTAGACGTTCAGCCGCGTTCAGGCCGTTGATGGAGCGTTCGATATCGAACAGCGCGTCAATGCGTTTCACTGCCTCCAGTGCGATCGGCGAGATCGCCAGCGCCTGCTTGTGGCGCCGGGCATTGGCGAGTTCGAAGAACCCCCTCCTTGCATGCGCCAGCATAGTGTGGATGTGATCGCGCCCCGGACCAGCGACGGATCGTAAAGCGCGTTGTAGCCGTTGTATGCGTCCGCCTGCAGGATGCCGGTAAAGCTGCGAAGATGATGTTCGGGGTGCTCCTGCCTGCGATCCCGCGAGGCGTAATAGTGTGTTTCGGCGTGAAATAAGGCCCCCCTTTAACAGTTGGGTCCACATTAGCGTCCAGGGGTAACTGGGGGCTTCGTTTGGGATGCTGGCCGTGGAGACGATTGCGAAGATATGCCGTGCGTATTTTTATCACAAGAAACCGATCAAGACGATCTGCCGCGAGCTAAACGTATCGCGGATATCGGTGCGGAAAGTTGTCCGGTCCGATGCGACGGAGTTCCGCTATGAACGCAGTGGGCAGCCGATGCCGAAGCTTGGGCCACGGCGTGAGCGTTTAGACGGACTGCTGGCTGGGAACGAAGATGAAGCGCCTCGCGAACGGCTGACGCTGGTGCGGGTTTTCGAGACGTTGCGGGATGGCGGCTACGGCGAAGGCTTGGCGCAAAGCGCGCGGGGCTGCGGTGCCGCTGACGGTCGCACCGGGAGAAGCGTATCAGTTCGACTGGAGCCACCAGGCCATCCTGATCAATGGCGTGACGGTGACGGTAAAGGTTGCGCGCATGCGGCTGTGCCACGGGAATGTCCCGGCCGTTGTTGAAATATGCTCGGCAGGCATTGCTGGTTTAGCAGCTTAAGCTGCCAGGGCTTTACGTTCAATACTGCTGTTCATCGTGTACTTGACTTGGTACGCTTTCAGTGCGGCCCGCAGCATCGGTAGATGCCTGCGGCCAGCCAGACGGCGGAACCCTTTGGCTGCTCTTTGGCTGCTTCGATCATGCCCGCGCCGGTCCAGCGCAGCGCCATGGAGGCGTCCGTCCAGCGTTTCACGTTGCGGCAGACACGCCGGACGGTGCCGTTCATATTCTCGATGATGTTGGCCCTGTGACACTTGCTTATTGCTGGAGCCATCTGCGCCGGAAATTCTACGAGATCGCCGCCAAGGGCCCGGCGCCCATCGCTTCGGGTGGCCATGTTCCCCCTCAACGCCGCTCCCGCAGACGCGCCAGCACGCCGTCCCACAGTAGATGCCGCTCGCGCACCGCCGCCAGTGCCGAGGTCAGCAGCGCCAGTTGCGACGCCTCGTCCCGCACCAGTTCGTTGATGATGCCCTCGGCCAGCGGCCCGTGGCGCTCGGAGTTGAGTTCGATATGCCGCTCCAGGTAGAACACGAATACCGGCGCCTTGCCGCCGTCGATTTTCCACCGCGCCAGCAGCCGCCGGAACATGTGCGGAATGACGTTCTCGCGGCCGTAGAAAAAACTGCCGAGCACCTGCGGCAGGCTGCCGTTGATGGCGGTATTGATCGTCGAGGCGACGAAACGCGCCACGGCGGGATCGGCGTCCACTTTCGCCAGCGCAACTTCGATGCAATCGCCGCCGCGCAGCAGGTCCATCAGCCGTTCGATGGCCGCCGGATTGGCGCCAACCTCGCGCATGGCCCCCGCATACAGCTCGTAATGGCTCATATGCACGCCGCCGGGCGCCTCGTCGGTTTCCTCCCCCAGCACGATTTCATTGATATGCCGCGCGGCGACGACACTCGGCGGCGGCGTCCACGGCAGGCTCATGCAGGTCAGTTCGCGCTGGAGCCGTTTCAGCAGCGACATGAAATCCCAGACGGCATAAACGTGACACTCCATGAAGATGCGCAGATCCTCGACGGTCTCCAGGGCGTCGAAAACGGGGTGGCTGCTCACCGCCGCGTATTCCCCGGCGATCTGCGCTTTCAGGGATTCTATGGTGCCGGTCATGAGAGGTCTCCATTGCATAACTGCCGCTCCGGCAAAAGGAGCAGGAGGGGAACGGATGATGCGATCCCCTGGGAATTGAGTGTAAATGTATGAAAAACCGGGCGAAAGCAAACGGTAGTTCACAGCAACCCAGTGCAGCGGCGCAAACAAATGATTCAGGCGGAGGTTGTCATTTGTTTGAAAAAGCCGGTGCACTAGCCGCAAAAAGGGGGCGGTCGTGGCTGGCTCACATCCGGGGTGCTTCCGGGGCCGCGCAAACCGGGAGATACCGCCGCGCTGGGAAACACGGTAGACTGCGCGCATTGCGGTTGGGGAGGGCGGCGCCGATGACATGGGATCAGGATCAATATGTACGGGCGCTCCGTTTCGCCGCTGCCGCGCATGACGGCCAGAGCATCACCGGCACCACGCTGCCCTATATCGTCCACGCCGCCACCGTCGCCATGGAGGTGATCGCCGCCATCTCCGCCGAGGGCGCGAGCGACGGCAATCTGGCAGTCCAATGCGCGCTGCTGCATGACGTCATCGAGGATACCAGCGTGACGCGCGACGGCATAGAGGCCGCGTTCGGTCCGGCCGTGGCGGCTGGGGTCGCGGCGCTCACCAAGGACGCCGCTCTGCCCAAGCCCGATGCCATGAGCGGCAGCCTCGCCCGCATCCGCCAGCAGCCGCGAGAGGTCTGGATCGTGAAGCTGGCCGACCGGATCAGCAATCTCATGCCGCCGCCGGCGCACTGGACGCCGGAACGATGCACCGCCTACCGCGACGAAGCGCAACTGATCCTGGACACACTGGGCGAGGCCAGCCCGCTGTTAAGTCAGCGTCTGGCGGAAAAAATCGCCGCCTATTTGTGCGCAATTAAGTATTAATTGCACACAACCTCTTGACGCCTAGCCGCCCGCGTCAGAAGATCGCACGCGACGCCGTGGCATCGCCGTGTTTGAGTGTCCCAAGGGGGGAGAGTATGCGTAACACAATGCGGGCCATCGCGGCCACCGCTGTATGTCTGCTGTTTCTCGACCAATCCGCAATCGCGCAAGAGGCCGCTCCGTCCAGCGATCCGCTCATGCAACTGGCTCAAAATGGCCAGCCCGTAAAGAATGTGCCGGGGCGCGACGCTTTCGTCGAGCAGTTGAATGGCAATACGGTCACGATCGTCTCGGGCAATCCCAACGGCACATATCTGACCTTTGCCTACGATATGGCCGCCGTTCTCGACGACGGCGACAATTTGAGAATATTGCCCATCGTCGGCAAGGGCGGCGCGCAGAACATCAAGGATGTCCTCTATCTGCGCGGCGTCGATATGGGCATCACGCAGTCCAACATCCTGCGCTACTTCAACGAAACCGGCGAGGTTGGACGCAATATCGCCGACCGGCTGCGCTATGTCGCCCGCCTCAACGTGGAGGAGTGGCACGTCCTGGTGCGCAGCGATATCAACAGCCTTGAGGAACTGCGGGGCAAGAAGGTCAACTTCAGCGATATCGGTAGCGGTACGCAAACGTCCAGCCGGCTTATTTTCAAGGACTTGAACATACAGGTTCAGGAAGTGAACATGGGCCAGGGCGATGCGTTCGAGGCGCTCAAGCGCGGCGAGATTGCCGCCACCCTGCTGTTTGCCGGCAAGCCCGCGGGGGCGTTCTCCAAACTGAAGCCCGATCCGGCATACAAGCTCCTGCCCATCCCGTATGCTCCGGTGTTGCAGGAGTCCTACCTGCCGACCAAGCTCACCAACGAAGACTATCCGGGGATGATCCCCGCCGACAAGCCGGTCGAGACCCTGGCCGTGACCGCCGTGCTCGCCGTGTTCAACTGGCCGGCGAACACCGACCGTTACCGCCGCGTCGCCAAGTTTACAGAGGCTCTGTTCGCGAAAATCGACAAGTTCCAGAAGAAGCCCCGCCATCCGAAATGGGCCGAGGTCAATCTCGCGGCGACATTGCCCGGCTGGCAGCGGTTCGGCGCCGCGCAGGAAATTCTCGACCGGAGAAAGACCGCCGCGGCTGCGGGAGCGGTGGATGACGGCGCGAAACTGAAGCAGGCGTTCGATGCGTTTCTAGCGTCCTTGCCGCCGCAGGAGACGCAAACGCTGACGCCCAAGCGGCGCGAGGAGATGTTCGCCAAGTTCATGGAATGGCGGGCGGCGCAGAAGCAGCCGTAACGCGGGAAGTCTTGCGGATCAGGTGCGAGGTTCGGCGTCTTTGATTGACTTCGGGGCGGCGAACAGCCAGCCGGCGGCGAACGCCATCACGGCCGCCGCCGCCAGTTCCACCGCGATGAAAACGCCAGCATCGGCGGGGCGCACCGAGGCGAAGGTGTCGGTGATGGTGCGCGCGATGGTGACGGCGGGGTTGGCGAGCGCGGTGGAGTCCGTCGCCCAGAAATTGCCCAGGATCACCAGCCCAACGGCGGCGGCGAGCGGCCCGGCTCCACGCGCCCGGCAGCCCAATATCGCCAGCATCAGCGCGGCCGTGGCCACCGCCTCGCCCATCCCGACCCCTAAGCCGCTGCGGATCTGCGTAGCGTTCTGAACCCAGGCCATGCCAAACATCACATGCGTGAACACCGCGCCGGCCAGCGCGCCGCCAATCTGCGCCGCCGCGTAACTGGCGCCATGGGCGAGGCTCATCTCGCCGCGCAGCACCAGCGCCAGGGCGACCGCCGGGTTGAAATACGCCGCCGTCACCTCCGCCAGCATCAGCATTAGCCCCGCCGCCATGGCCGCCGTGGCCAGCGAACTGGCCAGCAGCGCCAGCGCGATATTGCCGTTGCTCAGCCGCTCGGCCATGATGCCGGAGCCGATGGCGCCCATGGACAAGAGGGCCGCACCGATGGCTTCCGCCGCGAGCCGGCGTGGCGGCAAATGGTCGAACATGGTTTCCTCGCTGGCCTTTGTGTCACCGGAGCCGTTTGTAGTCAGTGCCGGCCGGCCGGGGCAACCGGCAAATTCCGCTCCCGCTTGTGTTTAGCCGTCTATGCTCATACCAAAGAAGGGGCTTGAGGCAATCCTGTGAATCCTGCTTCTTATAGTTGAGTCCGGGGCGAATCACGTCCGGCCATGACTGGGAATATAATGTCCGCCATCACCACTCAACGCGAACACAATCTCAGCACCGATGAATTCCTCGGCGTGCTGCATCGTTCCGGCCTCGCCGCGCGCCGCCCGGTGGACGACCTTGAGCGCATCGCCGCCATGCTGGCCAGCGCCAATCTCGTCATCACGGCGCGCGATGGCGCCACGCTCGTAGGCGTATCGCGCTGCGTCACAGACTTCGCCTATTGCTGCTATTGCTCCGATCTGGCGGTGGACGCGGCCTATCAGCGGCGCGGCATCGGGCGGGCGCTGCTGGAGGCCACGCGCGCTGAGTTGCATCCTAACGCGCTGCTGCTTCTCGTCGCGGCGCCGGCGGCAATCAGCTATTACGAACATATCGGAATGGAACGCCTCGTTCAGTGCTTTGGCGTGAGACAATAGAACCGCAACTGAGGGACACCATGTCGGACAAGACCAATCCGGGCAATTTCTTCGAGGACTTCAAGCCAGGGCAGACCATCGTGCATGCCACACCGCGCACGCTGACCGCCGGCGACGCTGCGCTGTATATGGCGCTGTACGGCTCGCGCTTCGCGGTGCAGTCGTCGGAAACCTTCGCCCGCAGCGCTGGATACACACACGCGCCGCTGGACGGCCTCTTGGTGTTCCATACGGTGTTCGGCAAGACGGTGCCCGACATCTCGCTGAACGCCGTGGCCAATCTCGGCTATGCGGATTGCCGCTTCCTGAAGCCGGTTTTCCCCGGCGATACGCTGTCGGCCACGTCCGAGGTGATCGGCGTGAAGGAGAACTCCAACGGCCAGACCGGCACGGTTTACGTCCGCTCCACCGGGCACAACCAGCACGGCGGCACGGTGCTCAGCTATGTGCGCTGGGTGATGGTACGCAAGCGCGATGCCGGCAGTCCCGCGCCGGAGGCGCTGGTGCCGCAACTGCCGTCGCGCGTGGCGCCCGAGACGCTCAGCGGCAGCCTGCCGCCGCTCAACCGTATCGGCTATGACGCCAAGCTGGCCGGCTCGCGCCATTTCTGGAAGGATTACGAGCCCGGCGAGCAGATTGACCACGTGGACGGCATGACCATCGAGGAAGCCGAACACCAGATGGCCACACGGCTGTATCAGAACACCGCCAAAGTGCACTTCAATCTGCACACGGAAGGACAAGGGCGCTTCGGCCGCCGGCTGGTCTATGGCGGGCACATCATTTCACTGGCGCGCGCGCTGTCATTCAACGGCCTCGGCAACGCCTTTCACATCGCGGCCATCAACGGCGGGCGGCATGTGGCGCCGGCTTTCGCGGGCGATACCATTTATGCGTGGTCGGAAATCCTGGAAAAGGCCGGACTGCCCCAGCGCGAGGACGCCGGAGCGTTGCGCGTGCGCACCGTCGCCGTGAAAAATCGCGACTGCGCCGGCTTTCCGTACCAACCCGACGGCAAAACCTATGACGAAAGCGTCGTGCTCGACCTGGACTATTGGGTCTTGATCCCGCGCTGACGCCTGCGTTTTTCCTCAGACGAAAGCTGTTATCCGCCACCACATATTGTGACGGACACGAGGTGTACGCACAATGTATGGCGAGATTGTTCGCAAATAGAAGAATCCCCGGCAATATTGCCGGGGATTCCGCTGGAGTTTGGGGGATGTGTCCTTTTAGGGAGTGGATGAGGAAACAACCTCTGGACTTCCACAGGTTAATTTATGGCAAAATTACAGTCAACCACAATTATTGCTTTAACGAAAACAATATTCATCAATCCCGAGCCCCTGGGCGCCACCGCGTTGCGCATTTTTCGCCGTGTTAATGATATATAAACAAAAGTGACTTATAACAGAAAACGCTAGTGTTCACAGTAATGTCTGGCTTCAACTTCCGGTGCGAGGCGAGCAATTGTCCGGCGGGAGCTGTCCAGATTGCGGCTCTCTCGCGGCTATGCATGCAAAAGACACCCGCATTGCACTTTCAGCTAGTTGCCGTGAATGCTGCGGTGCGGTATAAAGCCGCCGTTAAGTTTTTCTAAACCCTGTCGCTCCTTCTGGAAGGTTCCATGGCTTCAGCACAACCCAAAGCTGCCAGGCCGCTCTCTCCGCATTTGCAGATTTACCGGCCGATGCTCACCATGACGATGTCGATCCTGCATCGGCTCACCGGCATGGCCAACTACTTCAGCGCCGCGATCCTGGCCGCCTGGCTCGCAGCCGCAGCAAATGGACCGGCGTCGCTCGATCTGGCGAACAGCCTGCTAGCCAGCCTGCCCGGTCAGGTCATCCTGTTCGGCATCTCGTGGTCGGTGCTGCACCACCTTCTCGGCGGCATCCGCCATTTCATCTGGGACACCGGGCGCGGCTTCGGCCTGCGGACCGTGGAATGGATGGTGCGGCTGTCGCTTCTCGCCTCGGCCGGCCTGACGCTGCTGCTGTGGGCCAACATCTATCAAATTTGGGGAAAGTTTTAGCTCATGTCGCTTCGCACACCCCTGTCGCAGGCACGCGGTCTCGGCTCCGCCAAGGAAGGCGCCGCTCACTTCTGGTGGCAGCGTGTCTCGGGGGCGGCCAATCTGCTCCTGATCGGCTTCGTCTTCTACGCCGCCATGAATCTCGCCGGCGCCAGCTACGCCGCCGTGAAAGCCTTCTTCGCCAACCCGCTCTGGGCTGTCGTGATAATCATGTTCGCGGTGTCCGCCGCCTATCACATGCAGCTCGGCATGCAGGTGGTCATCGAAGACTACATCCGTAAGACCGGCACCAAGGTGGTGCTGCTGTTCCTCAATATGTTCTTTGCGATCCTCGTCAGCCTGGTGTGCGTACTCTCCGTCATCAAGCTGAGCTTCGGAGCTTAAATTTCATGGCAAAAGATACGAATGCCAACGGGCAGCCTGCCTCGGGCGGCCGCGCCTACGCTATTACGGACCACAACTATGATGTGGTCGTTGTCGGCGCGGGCGGTTCCGGCCTGCGGGCGACGCTGGGCTGTGCCGAAGCCGGGCTGAAAACCGCCTGCATCAGTAAGGTGTTCCCGACGCGCTCGCACACTGTTGCGGCGCAGGGCGGCATCGCGGCGGCTCTTGGCAATATGGGCGCCCGACGACTGGCGCTGGCACATGTTCGACACCGTGAAGGGCTCCGACTGGCTGGGCGACCAGGACTCCATCGAATATCTCTGCCGCAACGCCGCCGCCGCCGTGTACGAGTTGGACCATTACGGCCTGCCGTTCTCGCGCACCGACGAGGGCAAGATCTACCAGCGTCCGTTCGGCGGCATGACCACCGATTACGGCGACGGCCCGCCGGCCCAGCGCACCTGCGCCGCCGCCGACCGTACCGGCCACGCGATGCTGCATACGCTTTACGGCCAGGCGCTGCGCCACGCGGCCGATTTCTACATCGAGTATTTCGCGCTCGACCTGCTGATGGATGACGAGGGCGCCTGCCGTGGCATCATCGCCATGAGCATCGAGGACGGTTCCATCCATCGCTTCAACGCCCACAAGACCATCCTGGCGACGGGCGGTTACGGACGCGCCTTCTTCTCGTGCACCTCGGCCCATACCTGCACCGGCGACGGCAACGGCATGGTGCTGCGCGCGGGGCTGCCGCTCCAGGACATGGAATTCGTGCAGTTCCACCCCACCGGCATCTACGGCGCCGGCATGCTGATCACCGAGGGCGCGCGCGGCGAGGGCGGTTATCTGACCAACGGGCTGGGCGAGCGCTTCATGGAGCGTTACGCGCCGCACGCGAAGGATCTCGCCTCGCGCGACGTGGTGTCCCGCTCCATGACCATCGAGATTTTCGAAGGGCGCGGCGTCGGCCCCGAGAAGGACCACATCTACCTGCATCTCGACCATCTCGACCCGAAAATCCTGGCCGAACGCCTGCCGGGCATCAGCGAGTCGTCGAAGATTTTCGCGGGCGTCGATGTCACGCGCCAGCCCATCCCGGTGCTGCCGACCGTGCATTACAACATGGGCGGCATCCCGACGAATTATCACGGCGAGGTCATCTGCCCCAAGAACGGCGACCCGGACGCCATCGTGCCCGGCCTGATGGCTGTGGGCGAGGCGGCCTGCTGCTCGGTGCATGGCGCCAACCGGCTCGGCTCCAATTCGCTCATCGACCTGGTGGTGTTCGGCCGCGCGGCGGCGCTGCGCTGCGCCGAAACCGTCCAGCCCAATAGCTCGCATGCCGCGCCGCTCAAGGCCGCCAGTGACAAGATCCTCGGCCGTCTCGACCGCTTCCGCAACGCCAACGGCGGCACGCCTACGGCAACTTTGCGCCTGCGCATGCAGAAGGCCATGCAGATGCATTGCGCCGTGTTCCGCACCGAGCCTGTGCTGCAACAGGGCGCCGACCAGGTGCGCGAGGTCTGGGAGGCATCGCAGGACATCAAGGTCATCGACCGCTCGCTCGTGTGGAACTCCGACCTGATCGAGACGCTGGAGTACGACAACCTCATCGTACAGGCGGCCGTCACCATCAGCGGCGCGCTGGCCCGGCAGGAGAGCCGCGGCGCACACGCCCGCGAGGATTTCCCCAAGCGCGACGATGCCGGCTGGATGAAACACACGCTGGCCTGGATCAACCCGTCCGCGAAAACCGTCTCTCTCGACTATCGCCCGGTGCACACGCACACGCTGACCAGCGATATCGAATATATCAAGCCCAAGGCTCGCGTGTATTAAGCACCGCGAACCTTATTTGCCGAGATAACATCCAAGGATCGGACCATGGTTGAGCTTACCCTTCCGTCGAATTCCATAGTCAAGACCGGCAAGACCTGGAATAAGCCGGAGCGCGGCGCCAAGGGCCGCTGGAAGAAGTTCGAGATCTACCGCTGGTCGCCCGACGACGGCGGCAATCCGCGCCTCGACACCTTCTATCTCGACCTCGACACCACCGGCCCGATGGTTCTGCACGCGCTCATCAAGATCAAGGATGAGATCGACCCCACCTTTGCGTTCCGGCGCTCCTGCCGCGAGGGCGTGTGCGGTTCCTGCTCGATGAACATCGACGGCACCAACACGCTCGCCTGCACCAAGCCCATCGCCGAAGTGAGCGGCACGGTGAAGATCTACCCGCTGCCGCACCAGGAGGTGGTGAAAGACCTGGTGCCGGACCTGACGCATTTTTACGCGCAGCACCGCTCCGTCGAGCCGTGGCTGAAGACGGAAAGCACCACGCCGGAGAAGGAATGGCTGCAAAGCCGCGACAACCGCGAACTGCTGGACGGGCTGTACGAGTGCATCATGTGCGCAAGCTGCTCGACGGCGTGTCCGTCCTACTGGTGGAACAGCGACCGCTATCTCGGCCCCGCCGCGCTGCTGCAGGCGTACCGCTGGGTGATCGACAGCCGCGACGAGGCGACCGGCGAGCGGCTGGACAATCTGGAAGATCCGTTCCGGCTGTATCGCTGCCACACGATCATGAACTGCACCAAGACGTGCCCCAAGGGGCTGAACCCGGCGAAGGCCATCGCCGAGTTGAAGAAGCTGATGGTGGAGCGGAAGTTTTAAGATTGGGCAGACTGTGATTGACGGGCAGACGCCTGCGAGGGCGCCTGCCTATTTTTTTGCCCGTGCCTCGGGCAAATTGCCCTGCCCTCCACGGGCAACGCCCCGATGCGCCATGCGCCTGCCCGCCATACCATATCCATCGCGCCCCGTTTTACCAGCGGGGGCGCTGCCTGGCGGCGCTGGGTGAATGTTGCGGAACTCTTCACCCGCCACGCCGCCCGCAGCAACTCGTGGCACCAAAAGCAGGCGGGCCAGGATCGCTCCTGGCCCGCCCATTATCGTACCGCCAGCCTGTTAACGGTGGCGCATGCGGAAATGCTGCGGGGCGCGCATGAGGTTGTTGCCGCCCTGAGGCTGCTTCCACTTCATGAAACCGGGCTGCCGGTCACGATGGGGAAGTTTCAGCTTGGGATGCCCTTTCTTGATGGCCGACTCCCGCCGCGAGTGCGTTGAACCGGCGTTGTCGTGTCTCGACTCACGCTTCGAATGTGTCCCGCGATCCTTGACGATGCGCGATACCGCCTTCGAGTGCGTGTCGTGATCCTTACCGAGCCGCGATTCCCGCTTCGAGTGGGTATCGTGGTCCTTGCCGAGCCGCGATTCCCGCTTCGAGTGCACCGGATCGCGATCCTTGAGTTTGGAGAGCGCTCTCAGGTGCGTTTTCCCGCAATTGGGGAAGATGCCATGGCCGTCCGGGCAGCGGCGGATGATGATGTGGATGCACCGGCCGCCAACGAACACTTCGCCGTCCTCACATCTGGGTCGCTCGGGCCGGAAACATTCGTGAGTCTGCGGATTCCAGCGCGAGCCGGGCGGGCAGCAGCTTGGCGTATTGCAGCCTTGCGGCACGCAGCTCCGGCCGTTCCAATGCAGACCGGGCGGGCAGCAATGGCGGCCTTCCGGGCAGCAGACGTGACCGTTCCAGTTCGAGCCGGGCGGGCAGCAATGCCGGCCTTCCGGGCAGCAGACATGGCCGTTCCATTTCGAGCCGGGCGGGCAGCAATGCCGGCCTTCGCGGCAGCAGACGCGGCCGTTCCATTCAGAACCGGGCGGGCAGCAGTGGCGGCCTTCCGGGCAGCAGACGCGGCCGTTCCATTTCGAGCCGGGCGGGCAGCAGCGGGTGCCATGGCGGCAGCAGGTGTGTCCGTTCCAGTAGGTGCCGGGCGGGCAGCAATGCGGCCTGTGTGGCGGGCAGTGGGGGATCGGACAGCCGCGTTCGCCGGGAATGCAGTCCGGGCCTTCCGGCAGGTAATCCGGCCCAGCGTCGCCAATGTAAACCGGCGCAGGTTCGCTTGCGGCGCGTTCGCATGCCGTCCGGTAGATGCGGATGCCGCCAACTTGCCCTTCGGCCTGCGCGTCTTCGTACTGGCCGTCGTAGTCGAGGTAATACGCCTGCATGGGCGGCTCGTTGGCGGGCCGGACGAGGTCCACCGCGTTGCCCTGCAAGCCGTGGATCACCAGCTCGCCGTTAGCCTTCAGCTTCTCAGCCTGCTCCGGCACGTTGCGCAGTGCATCGCCCGTGCTCCAGACCATCTTTTCGCAACGGTCCAGGTCCACGCCGCCCGAGGCATTGCGGTATTCCGGCGGCAGGCCGATGGCGTATTCGTCGCGCATCCACTGGCCGGGCTGACCGCCTTCAGCGGACGCCTGCCGGCGGTAGCGCTGCGTGCTTGCCGCCTTGGCGTTGGCGAACACGGAATAGTCATAGGCCGATTGCAGGCCGCCGCGTTGCGCGACGTAAACGGTCCCCTGTGCGCCGATGACGATATCGGACACCGGCGACGCCGCTTCGCCGCCTTCCACGTCGATTTCCTTGCGGGCATCGCCGCCAATGGAACCGTCAGGGGTAAGCCCGACCGACCAGACCTGCGGACCGGCCCACACGGCGTAATACAGCCGGCTGTCGTGCACGGCCACGCCCCAGGTGCGGCGTCCGGCAGACGTCAGGCCCCAGGTTTCGGGGTTTTCGGAATCGAAGCTGGGGGATTTGATGTTCATCCGCTTGGAGGGATCGTCCGGCAGCGGCGGCAGACCGGCGGCGGCGCGCCCCGTCGTGCCATGATCGAAGGCGTCCAGCACGGTGCCGTCGCGGCTGATGCGGTGGATCAGGCCCGTCTCAAGGTCCGAAACGAAGAACTGCTGGCGCGCCTTGTCGAAGGCGATGTTGCCCAGCCCCGGCCCGCTATTGCCGGGAATCGTAGCGAACAGCGAAACCGCGCCGGTCACGCCGTCCACCTTCCAGATGCTGCCGGGACCGCCGCCTTTTTCAAGGCCGAACTGGCCGGGCATCCACTCAGCCATCGGATCGCCCTGTTTCGTGCGCACCGGCCAGCCGCTTGCCGTAGTGTCGGGCAGCACGATCTGAAGGCCGAAGGCAGAACTGGCGGCGAGGTAGATATTGGGCGTCGCGGCGTCGTCCAGCGCGATGCCGAACACCTGGCCAACGTCGCGGGCCTTGACCTCGAAGCGCACGGTGCGCTTGATTTCCTGGCCCTGCGGCGCACCGTCCGGCGTCAGCGCGAAGATGCGTGCCGAGGCGCCGTCCGGGTTGATGAAGAACTCATCCACCGGATTGGCGTCGGCCACAGGCTCGCGGCCTGTAGGGACAATGCCGGAAAATCCGGTGACGGCGGCATCGCCCGGTTGAAAAACACTGTCTCCAGCACGTACTGTCTCGAACGTGAACAGCAGCGAGATGCAGGACAGGATGAACGCGCCCAAGAGACGTGCAGCCGGAGACAGCGCTCCCGCGAAGATGGGCAGCAGCAGGCGGCTGCGCGCTCTGACAGGCTTGTTTATCCGCGAGCGGGGCACCGCAAAACTTTGCGCTGTCTCGATTGTACGGCCAATTTGCGGTGGCGGCTCCCGAAGCAGCGCGCCGCGCTTTACTTCATTTCCCGAATTTCCCATGGCTCTTTCTCTTTCTATACCGGCGGGGCTGGCGACAGGGCTGCCCCTTGAAACTGCAGTCGTCCGGCAGACAGGGAAGGTTCATTTTCGGGCTGATAAATTTTTTTTAGAAATTGCTGTAAGATAACCGTCCGGCTTTGAACCAATGACGCGAGCCGCCCGACTAATCAGACATTGAGGCCACGGGATGAGTGCCGGTAAGCCTGATCTCGAACTACTCAAGGACATCGTGGCTGGCAGCCATCTGGCCTTTCAGGTGCTCTATGCCCGCCACAATGTGCGTTTGTTCCGCTTTCTAATGCGATTGACGGGAGACCGGGCTTTGGCGGAAGATTTGGTTCACGATGTGTTTCTGGAAGTCTGGCGTGCGCCGGCGAATTTCGGCGGACGCTCGTCGCTGCTGACCTGGATCATGTCCATTGCCCATAACAAAGGCGTGGACGCCCTGCGCCGCCGTGGAACCCGCTACGCCGAGGACATCACGGAGCACGAGATCGAGGACGACGCCGCGACGCCCGAGGAAAACACGATGATGAACAGCGACGCGGCGGCGATCAGAATCCTGTCTTAACCGGCTATCTCCAGAGCACAAGGCCGTCATCGACCTTGTTTACTACCACGAGATGCCGGTGCACGACGTGAGCAGCATTGTTGGCATACCCGAGAACACGGTGAAAACCAGACTGTTTCATGCACGCAAGAAGTTGAGAGAGCTTCTGCATGAATCGGGGATCGAAGGAGAGAGACATGAGCGGCGATGACCGTCATGACAGAAACGGGCACGGAGAGGCTGAAAAGCTGCTGCCCTGGTATTTGACCGGCAAGCTGACCTTTGCCGAAAAGGCGATGGTTGAAGCGCGGGACGCGGGCTGCGGCAATCTGAGCGCGCGCCTGGAGGAAATGGCGCGGGAGGCGGATGAAACCATTGCTGTCAATGAGGAGCTGGGTGCGCCCTCGGCGGCCACGTTTCACAGGCTGATGCAGTCGGTTGCGGCTGAGCCCCGGCGCGAGACGGCGGCGCCCGCCGCACGCTCCGCCTGGCGCGAGACGCTGGCGAAATTCACCGCCGCGCTGACGGCACCAGCCGGCCAGAAGCTGGCGGCGGCTTTCGCGGTGCTGATCATCGTCACGCAGGCGGCGGTGATCTGGAGCTGGAGCGGCGCGGAACCCAAGGGCGGCTCGACCTACCAGACGGCATCCGGCGGCAAACCATTGCCTAGCACGGGCCCCGGCTATATCGTCACGTTCGACAGTTCGGCGACCATGGCGAGTGTCGCGGAGCTGCTCGACCGGACAGGCGCCTCGGTTGCCGATGGACCCAAGCCGGGCGGGCTGTACCGCATCAAGGCCGCCGATCCGTCCAAGGGGTTCAAACCCGATGCGGAGGCAACGCTGAAGTCGTCGCGCATCGTGAAAATGGTTCTACCGGAGCGATGACCATGGGCAAATTCGCGGTGGCGCTGGCCGGCTTGGTTATGGCGGTCACGATCTGGGCAGCGCCTGCCGCCGCTTGGACGCCGCCCGCGCGCCAGCCGGAGCAGGCCGCTGAGCCGCTGGCGGTGCAGTTCCGCATGAATTGCATGCCGCCGATGCGCCAGGGCGGCATGAGGAACTTCAGGGAATTTTCTCCCCGGCCCCAGTATCCAGCTAAACCCCAATTCGAAGCGGTTCAAGCCAAACACCGATCTGACGTCTGGCCACAAGGCCGCCACCTCGCGCCGTCTGGTAAAGCGGCCGCGCAAGCCGGGCCGCGATGTTGGCACCAGCACCGGCAACGCCTCCACCGGCCAGGTTAAAACCGGCAATACGTCAACGGATACCGGCCGGCCGCCCAAGCGCAACCCTGACCGCCCCGGACGCCGGCCGCACCACAGACCGCCATTCGTGGTGATCCCCGTGCCGCCCCTGCTGGTGGAGGAACCCGCGCCGGACCTGCCCCCAGGTGGCGGGAACAGCGCACCGCCTGCAATCACCGGAAGCAGCACACCGCCGCCGCTGCCCGTGGCGGATTGGCAGGAGAAGCCCCATCGCCCGAACGAAATCGTCGTGCTGGTGAACGGGGAGGGCGCGGAGGAAACCCGTCTGGCGCTGATGCGGGATTACAATCTGCTCAGCAGCGCGCCGCGTCCGGTGACGCTGCTGGGATCGTCGATGCTGAGCCTCACCATCCCCGACCAGCGGCCGCTTGCCGATGTTCTCGCCGCCGTGACGGCCGATCCGCGCGTGATCGCCGCCCAGGTCAATTTCGTCTACCAGCTTATGGAAGGCCCCGACGCGCCGCCGCCGGCCGATGCTGCGCCCGCCTCGCCAAACGCAGGCGAATCCGCGCCGGCTTCACCTGGGCAAACGCAATATAATCTCGATGCGCTGAAGGTGCCGGAAGCCCACAGCCTCGCCACGGGCCGCGACGTGCTGGTGGCGGTGGTCGATACCTGCATCGACAGTGATCACCCGGAACTGGGCGGCTCGCTGGCGGACAGTTTCGACGCCGTGGCGGCCGGCGCCGCCTCGCAACCTGCGCCGGGCGGTGTCGAGACATGTCAGGCGGCCGAGAAGCATGGCACGTCCGTGGCCGGTATCATCGCCGCCCATCGCACGCTGTCGAGCGTAGCGCCGAAGGCCAAGCTGCTGTCCGTGCGGGCATTTTCGGCGGCGGGGGCGACGGGGCGCAAGGCGGAGTCGACCACGCATGCCCTTGTGGCGGGCATCGACTGGGCGCTATCGAAGGGCGCGCGGATCATGAATTTGAGTTTCGCCGGGCCGGACGATCCACTTCTGAAACGGCTGATCGGCGAGGCGTCCCAGCGGGGCGCCATTCTCGTTGCGGCGGCTGGGAATGGCGGCCCGGCTGCCGCGCCCCTTTACCCGGCGGCCTATGAAGGCGTTGTGGCGGTGACGGCGGTTGACGCCGCCAAGCGCGTTTACGGAGAGGCCAACCGGGGCGCCTATATCACGCTGGCGGCGCCCGGCGTGGATATCCTGCTGGCGACGCCGGAAAACGGTTATGCAGTGGATTCGGGCACGTCCTACGCCGCCGCCCATGTGAGCGGCATCGCGGCGCTGATGCTGGAGCGCAATCCCGCACTGGAGGCGGATAAGCTGCGGAACGGCCTTGTACAGACCACCGCGCGGCCCAGCGAGGAAGGCGGGCCGGAGGTCTACGGCGCGGGGCTGGCGGATGCCTTTGGCGCGGTAGCTGCGGCGGCCGGGGACCGGGCGGTTTCGTCTTCAGAGGACGCAAAGGCCCGCCGGTAGAGCCGGATCGCGGCACAATGCCGCGCGTCCGCTCAGAATTCTTCCAGCGGCCCCATCACCATGGGGAACATCAGCAGCGGAAACAGCGCCGGGAAGAACGGCCGCATGCCGCGCGTGCGTTTGCGGCGCCGCGGCTTTGGCGCGCGAGCCGGTGAAAATCAAAATTTCAGCGCATGAGCCGTGCGCGGCGCCATTTTGGGCGCAAGCGTCGCGTGGCCCGGCGGACCTGGGAAAAGGCAGAATAATAGCCATGGCGGGACAACCCTGGGAGAGCAACGGGGAAAATTTCAAGAAATCTCGGCGGTGAAACCTGTTTAGCGAAACATGTCTAAAATAGCGTTAATCGCGCGTACAATATTCGGGCAAAACGGGCGAAAAATGCCCGGATTGTGCCCGTCACGTATTGCCGCCCAGCGGCTGCCCCGTAAAATTGTAGAGTTCCAGCAACAGCCGCTCGGAAAGGGTGCCGGTGGCCGGAATGTTGCGCTCGGTCTGAAACAGGCGGATGGCGGCCCTGGTCTGATCGTCAACCCTGCCGTTGATCGCCTGCGGACCGTAACCCAGGCTGGCCAGCGCGGTTTGCACCTGCTTCACCAGCTCGACGGTGGACTCCAGCCGCTTCGGCGATAGCTGCTGCGGCGGCGCGGGCGAAAACGGCGCGAACAGCAGTTCCTTGAGGAGCTGCTGCGTCGGCTCGCCCGTCAGCGGCAGCCCCCGGTCGAACTCGTATGCAATGATGGCCTCGCGCAGTCCAACATGCGCCTGCCCATCCTCGGGGCCAGCGTGATAGCCGCGCCGCTTTAGCTCGCGTTGTATACCGGCGACGGTATCCATGGCCTGGGCTTCCGCGGGCGCGGCGCTGGCCGGCTTGGGCACGGGAGGCTGCTGCGCCGGGCCGGAGGGCGGTTCCAGCCTTTGCCGGCCCTCGGGCCGCCTGTTTGCGGCAGGCGCGACGGAGGGATTTACCCGGATTTCCTGGTTATCCGGCTTACGGGGATATTGCAGAATCAGGGCGTTGACGCTGATGCCGGCCGCCAGCATCACGAAGCCGAGGAGAACCAGTCTTGCCTTGAGTGTCGTTTTCATCCAGGCGCTCATCCGTGGCGGCAAGGGGCTGGCACCAGGAAACACGCGCAAATTCAATACGTTCGCCGCGAATGGTGGAGGGCTCGCGGCCCGCTGGACTTGCCGTTGCCGTGGTGCGGTAATACCCTATTATCTACAGGTCATATCTTAACGTGTCGCTAACCAGGCACAACCGCGTTGTTAGCAACAGACCCAGCCCCCAGGCGGTTTTGCACATAGCATAGTTAATGGCCGCCCGAGATTTTGATGCAATTTTCGATAAAAACAATTGACAGTCATTACGTATTTGTTTCTGCGCGGCCTGTATAAATTATCGGGAGAGTTGTGCAGTGCCGCGTATGGAGGTGCCCGATGACCGCATTACGTTATGCTTTTTGGGGGTTCATCGTCATTCTACTGTTGCCCGCAACCGATGGAGAAAAATCTGCGATCTATGGTGGCCTGAAGCGGGTGGGCTGGGATTTCGTCACGTTCTGCGACCGCAATCCCGAGGTCTGCCAGGGGGTGAAGGATGCCTTCAGCTCCGTCGTGCAGAAGCTAAATCTTGGCGCCGAAATGGTGTCTGACGCGATAGATCACGGCGACCAGCACGTGATCGTCGAAAACGGCCCTGCCGCCAGCGAACGTACATTCGAAAGTAATGGCGGCAACGGCACGGACAATGCGCCTGTCACCGCGCCCGTGCAGGCCAAGCCGGCCGTGTACCGGTCGCAGAGCACGCTGACGGAGGAAGACCTGCGTCCGCAATGGCAGGGGCCGCGTACCTGAGCGGGAGACGGCTGCCGCTGCGGCCGTCAGTTCCCCTCGCGCACGGGCGCTCCTGTGGTGCTGCCCGTGCCTGTGTCCGGCCAGAGCAGCACGTGCGGCGCCGGCGGACGGTCGAAGAGGCTCCAGCCAAGGGCCTGCCTTTCCCGCAAATTCATCCCGCATTTTCCCGGCGGCAACGGGCTTCCTGAATTCTCCGATGACTCCGCTTTCCAGCGCTGGAGTGCGCGGCTCCCCCTCACCCTATCCCTCTCCCGCGAGGGGAGAGGGACGACAACGGCGAGGGACTGCCCTCTTTCCCTCTCCCCTCGCGGGAGAGGGTGGCCGCGAAGCGGCCGGGTGAGGGGGCGGCGGCAGGCGGAGACATGGGGGTAATCAGGAGGGGCTTCACCGCAATGTGACACCGGACGGCCGCCGCGTTAGCAGCAGGTGGTGGTGTGACCACGCACTCTGCGTTAGCCAGCGGGAGACATCGGGGGCACCAGAGAGACGGCAGTGCCTCGAAGATCAGGTCTCGCCAATTCCAGCCGGCGGCTCAAACCTCGCTCAGGCGGCGCGTACAGTGTTCAGGAACTTGTTGACCTCGGCGCGCAGTACCTCCGACTGGCGCGCCAGATCGCGGGACGACGACAACACCTGGTTCGCGGCTGCACCCGAGTTGGCCGCCGCCTGCTGCACGCCGGTGATATTGCGCGCGACTTCCGACGTGGCCTGCGAGGTTTCAGTGGCGGTGCGTGCGATTTCCTGTGTCGCGGCGCCCTGTTCCTCCACCGCATCGGCGACTGCCGCCGTCGCGGCGTTGATCTCCTCTATGGTCTTGGCGATGGAGCCGATGGATTCCGAAGTGGTTCGCGTCAACTCCTGAATGCCGGTGATCTGGCTGGTGATCTCGGCGGTGGCCTTGGCGGTCTGTTCCGCCAGGTTTTTCACCTCCGCCGCCACAACCGCGAAACCCTTGCCGGCCTCGCCCGCACGCGCCGCCTCAATGGTTGCATTCAGCGCCAGCATATTGGTCTGCGCCGCGATGCTGCTGATCAGACTGACGATGCTGCCGATGCGTCCGGTCATTTCGTTGAGAAGCTGCACGGCGCCGGTGGTCTGCGCGGCCTCCCGCTCGGCCACCTGAGCGATGCTGCTGGATTGCTGAACCTGCTGCGTGATCTCGCGGATCGAGGCGGACAACTGCTCGGCGGCGGCGGCCACTGTCGCCACATTGGCTGAAGCCTCCGAGGACGCCGTGGCCACGGTGCCAGACTGGGATGTCGTCTCCGCTGCCGCGCTCGACAGCGTTTCGGCGGCGGTGCTCAACTGGGACGAGGCGGATGCCACAATATCGACGATGCTGCCGATGGCCTGTTCGAATTCGCGGGTGGCTCTTTCCATGCGTCCGGCCTGCTCGACCTTCAGTCCGGCGGATATCGCGGCGGCCTCGTCGGCGTCCTTTTTGGCAATCAGGTTGTTTTTGAACACCTGCAAGGCCACGGCCATCGTGCCGATTTCGTCGCGCTGGCCGGTGCTCGGGATCTCGACGCTGAGATCGCCATGGGCGAGGCGCGTCATCGCTTCCGTCAGCCCCGTGACCGGCCGTGAGATGGCGTTGGCGACCATCAAGCCGAGCAGGAGCGCCACGCCCGCGATGCCAACCGCGACGATCACCAGCCGGGTCAGCGTGGAACCGTGGCTGGAGGTCATGGACACCGTGCTGTCCTGCGCCGCCGTGAGGGCGAGCTGGATCACCTGGTCTCCCATTTCCTTCATTTTTGGCAGGATGGTCTTGAACAGGAGGTCGTTTTCCGCCACCCATTTGCCGGCCGCCTTTTCGTAATCGAGGGCGGCGGCTTTGAACGCGGCGACATGCCGGCGATTCTCGTCAGTGCTGACGTCCGCCTCGATGACAGCCATGTTCTCCATCATGGTGGTGAAATCGGCCTTCATCTGCGCGAAGATTTCCGGCTTCTGCGTCATCATATAGCGCTTTTCGTTGGCGCGGATGATGTAGGCAAATTCGCCGATCTTATTGAGGATCTTGATGATCTGCGCGTCCTGCTCCGCGTCGAGATAATTCGTCACCTGCTCAGAAAGGGTTTGACCGTAATGCTCCAGGGCGCGGGTGAGCTTCTCCAACTCGCCCAGAGCGGCCACGCCTTTGTGGTAGAGTTCCGCGTAAGCCTTGGTCGCATCGCGGGCCGCCTGCGCCTTTGCGGTCAGCGCCGGGTTGCCGCTGGCGCCGATCTTGTCGAGGGTCTCGTTGATCGTCTGGATCGCATCCGCCGTTTCGCGCAGGATCGCCTCGGCACGCGCCGCGTTGCTGGTCGAAGCGTTGCTGTTGAGCAGGTACTCCTTCTCTCTGACGATGGTTTCCAGCGCGTGGCGTTCGACGTTGGTGGCCAGCAGCAGTTCGTCGGCGGAGGTTTTGATGCCCGCAAGCCCCGTATAGGCAACGATGAACATCGTCACCGCGGTGAGCACCGACATTCCGATGAGAATGAGCGCCTTATGCTTGATGCCGAGATTGCCCAGAAAGGCGGTCTGTCCTGCCGATGTGCTCACTATCAATGATCCTTCGCGGAATACATGTGCCGTTCCTGGGCTGTCCGCTGGGCGCTGAGAAATCTGCCGGCCCTGGCACGCTCCAAAATGGCGCCGGACACACGCCACTGCGCAAGTGGACGGGGAGAGCGCCGTTCACCTGCGGATGTACGGGCTGTCGATAGCACGGGAGTTAATAACGTCCGGTTGTGCAACACCGCGCAATTCCCCCCGGATACGTCACGGTTGATTAAGGAGAGGGAGCGTCCGGCGCGGACTGAACAATTCGGCCCCGCTGGCGGTGAAGATTTTTTATATATGCACGGAATATAGTTTGCGCGCGGACGTTGTAATCACAATACAGCACCACCCCGCGTGCTGGAATTCTGGCGGCAGGCTCGCAACCTGCCGCTTTTTTTTGTGTGTAACAGTGCTGAATACGTCGCATGACGCCACCGCTGGGCGTTGATGTATGCTGCAATTCTGCGTCGGCGCCAGGGCTCCCGGCGCGCGGGTATACAGAACCTGTGATGTCGCGTAACAAACGCGCGTTCCTGCCGTCGCGCGAAGGCGAAATTACTGCTATAGTTCGGAAATTCTACGGGGAGCGGGGGCTTACCATGACATTCAAAAGAACGGCGGACCGGGCGCAAGGCATGTGCACCGTTGCGGGAACGGTTAGCTGGCGCGGTATTCGCGGCCTCGGGCTCTGCATGCACCGCGCCGCGCCGCTAGGGATGGCCGGGAGCCGCCTGGCGGTATTCTGGCTGCTATTGGCCGCATTTTGGGTGCTGCCGCTATCGTCCGCCGGAGCGCAGACGGTGGAACGCGGCTGGCTCGGCATCGAGGTGCAGGATTTGACGGCCAAGGAGGCCGAGGCGCTGGGCGTGGCGGAGGGCGAACCGGCGGGCCGGGGGACGGCGCATGGCGTCAAGGCCATCTCGGGCGGCCATGGTATTCAACCCGGTGACATCATCCTCTCAATCGACCGGCGGGACATCAAAAGCAAGGCGGATTTCGATACCGTTATCTCCGAATCGGATGCGGGCGACACGGTGCGGCTGCGGCTGCTGCGCGAAGGCTCCCGGCGGTCGGTCAACGTGACGCTTGCGGCGCGGCCTGCCGAGCGGCCTGTTGCTGATCGGGCCCCTCCCAGCGAGGATACACCCCGGCCGTTGTTGAATACGGGCGGGCATCTGGCGAAGATCGAGGGCCTCATTTTTACGCCGGATGGCAAGCAGCTCATTTCCGCCTCGGACGATAAGACGGTGCGCATCTGGGACGTGCAGACCGGCAAGACGGTGCGCGTGATCCGGGGGGCTGCGGGGCTTGGCGAGGACGGGCGTATTTTTGCCATAGCCTTATCGCCGGACGGGCGCTCGCTGGCGGTGGGCGGGCGTTTTCCTGGCGGCGGCGAGGATAGCGGCGCCATTCGCCTTTACGATTTCGCCAGCGGTGCGCTGGTCAGCCTGCTGAAAAGCCACCGGGGGCCGGTGTATGCACTCGCCTATTCGCCCGATGGCAGCCAGCTCATTTCCGGCAGCCATGACAAGACGGCCATCGTCTGGGACGTGGCGGCGGGACAGACGCTTTTCCGCCTCACCACGCAGCCGGGCGACAGAATTTACGCGGTGGGTTTCAGCCCGGACGGCGCGCGGGTCATCACTGGCGGCCAGGAAGAGGCGCTGAAGCTTTGGAACGTGCAGGATGGGAAAGTCATCGCGCCGCTGAAGGGCCACAAGACGCGGGTGAGCGCCCTGGCCATGTCGCTCGCCGATGGCAATATCGTTTCGGGCGACATGAGCGGCGAGATGCGGCTGTGGGATGGGCGTAACGGCGCCTTCATGCGCGTCCTCGCCAATCAGCAGGCCGCCGTGGGCGCGCTGAGCTTCAGCGCCGACGGGCAATGGCTGCTGTCGGGATCGGCGCAGAGCACGGACTGCAATGTCTGGGAGGTGGCTAGCGGCGGCGCCATCGTGAGCTACAAGAACCACGATAATCTCGTGATCGCCGGCGCCATCAGCCCCGGCGGACGCTGGGCCGCGACCGGCGGCGGCGATAACAACGACATCCATGTCTGGGATGCGCGCAACGGCGAAACCTCCGAGATTTTCACGGGCGCCGGCGGGCCGGTGTGGAGCGTGGCCTTTTCCGCCGATGGGCGCAGCATCGCTTGGGGCGGCGCCAGCGTGATCGTCAACGGCATGACGCCGTCCATTGACCGCACGTCCCTGAAATACCAGTTCCGCTTGCCGCTCGGGGGCGTGCCGTTCGCGGACGTTTGGCCGGTGGACGAAAAGGCGGGCAAGGACGCCTATGTGCGCGCCAAGATCAGCCAGGGCGTGTTGTCGCTCGCCCAGGCGAAGGACGGCGAAGGCAACGAAACCGGCAGCCTGCGGGTTTCCAGGAGGGGGCGCGGCGAGACTTACATCAAGCTCGGCGCCAGCCGTGGCCAGCCGCGCGCATACACGTTCACTGCCGATGCCGGCGCCGTCATCGCGTCTAGTGGCGACGGCGTGCTGGCGGCATACGATACCAAGGGGCGCAAGTACGGTCATTTCGTCGGGCATGAGGGCGATGTGCTCGCGCTCGCGGTTTCGCCGGACGGCCGTTTTCTCGTCTCCGGCTCGGCTGACGGCACGGTGCGTTTGTGGAACGTGAAGACCCGCGAGCTTATCGTCACGCTGTTCAGCACATCGGACGGCGAGTGGGTGATGTGGATGCCGCAGGGCTTTTACGCTTCCTCGCCCGGTGCCGCCGGTATGGTGGGCTGGCTGGTCAATCACGGCCCCGCCAAGGACGCGGAGTTCGTCACCGCCGGGCAGTTGCGCCGGCGCCTGAACCGCCCCGATATCGTCGCGCGCGCCGTGGATCTCAGCTCGGCCGATGCAGCCGTGAAGGATGTGGCGGCCAAGGAAACGTCCGCGGTGGCTTTCAAACTCCCCGACCTGACGCTGAAATCCGTGCCGAGGCTGCGCGTCGAGGCTCCGGCGCCAGGTGCGGCGGTGGTGAACGGTGCCGCCAAGATCGCCGTGACGCTGGAGCCATCGCCCAATTCGATGAAAGTCGTGCGCCTGCGTGTCCAGGTGAACGGCCGCCAGATCGCCGAGCACCTGCCGCAGCATGGCGGATCGTTTGCACCCGGCACCCATCGCTTCGACGTCCCCGTCGCCAGGGGGCGCAACGCCATCACGGTTACGGCTGTGAACGAGATCGGGGAGACGGCCGCAAGCGCCCTCCTGAATAATAATGGCGAGGGTTCGCTCGACAAGCGGGGCGTGCTGTATATCCTCGCCGTTGGGGTGGATAAATATGCGGCGCTTGGGGAGAGTTGCGTCGAAACCGGCACCAGCAACAAGACGGCGTGCGATTTGCGTTTCGCCAGCGCCGATGCGGTGAAATTCGCGGAGACCATGGAGACGCGTCTGGGGCCGCGTTACCAGAAGGTGGTCACGCAGGTGCTGGCCAACAGCGGCGACGGTCCCATGCTGCTGTCGCTGTGGCGCCGCCTGTGGGCGAGCGGTCCGGCGGGGGCGAGCCGGAATCCCACGGCCGCCAATATCCTGAGTGCGCTTTCGGTGCTCAGGCGTGCACAGCCGAACGATACGGTGCTGGTGTTCCTCGCCGGTCAGGCCGTCAATCAGGGGGCGCTGTATAATTTTCTGGCTACCGATGCGGCCTGGGGCGACGGCGGTGTGCTCCAGCCGCTGACCGTGGTGCCGTGGTATGCGTTCCAGGAGGCGATCGAGGGTGCCAAGGGGCAGCGTATTCTGTTTCTCGATACCCGCCATTCCGCCAATTCGTACAATCAGAGGCTGGGGAATGACAGCTACCATGCCAACGTGCATGTCTATTCGTCGGCGCGATGGGACCAGTTGGCGCTGGACGACGATAAGCGTTACGGCGGGCATGGGCTGTTCGCTTACGCCGTGACCGAGGGCGTGAACGGCGCGGCGCGCGATCCCAACGGCGAGATCAAGACGGAGGGGTTGCAGGAGTTCGTGCGCGACCGGGTGCGAACGCTGGCGGCGCCGTACAAGCGCGAGCAAGAGCCGCAGTATACGCGCGGGCGCGACGCGGAGAATTTCGCCCTGCGCGGCGTGGATTGACAGTCTGTGTGAGTGCCGCCCCCTCCTCCGCGAGGGACGAGGGGGCGGGCTCGTTTTTACTCGGCTTGCAGCAGTGACACGGGCAGTTCGTCGAGTTCGACAGTCACCCGCACAGCCTCGATGGAGGACTCGTAGTCGGCCTTGAAGCCGAGCTTCTTGGCCATGTCCAGCATGGAGGTGTTCTCGCGCAGGACATCGCCGACCACGCGCTTCAGGCCGCGGGCCTTGGCGTATTTCAGCATTTCCACCATCAGCCGGTGGCCGATGCCGTGGCCTTTTATATCCGAGCGCACCATCACGGCATATTCCGCCGACACATTGTCTGGATCGGCCATCAGCCACACCGCCCCGCAGATTTCCGCGCCATGCTTGCCATCGGCCAGCATCGGCATGGCGATCAGCGCCATCTCGCGATGGTAATTGATCTGCGAGAGACGCGCGGCGAATGTATGGTCGAGCTGCTTCACCGGCCCGAGGAAGCGCATGCGGACGTCATGGGCCGACGAGCGGCGCAGCATGTCACGCATGGCGTCAGCATCCTCGGCACGGATCGGCCGCAGGAAGAAGCTCTCGCCGTTTTTCAGCGTGGCGGTGTGCTCCAGTTCGGCCGGATAGGGCCGGATGGCCATGCGCTGGCGCGGCAGCCCTTTGCGCGGACGGACGCCGATGCGGGCATCCAGCGCCCTGACGCCGTTGTTGTCCGCCAGCAGAGGGTTGATATCCAGCTCCACCAGTTCGTCCAGGTCGATCACCATCTGCGACAGACGGACCAGTGTCAGCGCGATGGCGTTCAGGTCGGCGGCGGGTTTGCCGCGATAACCGTGCAGCAGTTTGGACACCTGCGTGCGTTCGATCATATCGCGCGCCAGTACCAGGTCGAGCGGCGGCAGTTCGATGGCGCGGTCGCCGATCAGCTCGGCGGCGACACCGCCACGGCCAAACAGCAGCACGGGACCGAAAACCGGGTCGGTGGTGATGCCGGCCAGCAGTTCTATGGCGTCCGAGCCGGTGATCATGCTTTCCACGGCCACGCCGTCGATATGCGCTTTCGGCATTTTTACGGCGACCGTCCGCAACATGGTTGCGGTGGCCTCGCTTACGGCTTCAGGAGTTGCCAGATCAAGGACCACGCCGCCGACGTCGGTCTTGTGCGAGATATCCCGCGACAGGATTTTCACCACATAGGGTGGCGGAAGCTGCCGTGCGGCGCGGGCGGCTTCTTCGGGATTGGTGGCCGTCAGCGTTTGCGCCACGGGAATCTCGTAGGCGCTGAGCACGGCTTTGGCCTCGGGCTCGGTGAGCAGGGTCCGCCCCTCCGCCAGCACCACGTCGATGACGTGCTTGGCGGCCTTGCGATCCGGGTTGATCTGATCGGAAACCGACGGCGGTGTTTCGAACAGCAGCTTCTGGTTACGGTTGTAACGCAGCAGATGGCCGAAGGCGCGCACGGCTTCTTCCGGCGTGCTGTAGGACGGAAGCTTATGCGCGGCGAATAGACGCCTCGGCGCGGCGGCAACCAATTCCCCCAGCCAGCAGGTCAGCACCGGCGTGCGCGAATGGGCGGGGAGCGCGTTCACCACGCCTTCGGCGGTTTCGGTGCTGTCGGCAACGGCCACCGGGCAGTTCAGGATCAGCATGGCGTCCTGCTCTGGCTCGGCCAGCAGGGCTTCGATGGCGTGGCTGTACCGGTCGCCATGGGCGTCGCCGATGATGTCCACCGGATTGCCGTGGGACCAAGTTACCGGCAGCACCGCGTTGAGGCGCTCGATGGTCGCGGGGGACAGTTGCGTCAGCCGCCCGCCAGCCTGCGCGACGGCATCTGTCGCCAGAACGCCGAGACCGCCGCCATTGGTGAGGATGGTGATGCGATCGCCGCGCACTTTGAGGCCGGTCGCCAGCGAGGCGATGGCGTCGAACACCTCCTCCAGCGTATCGACGCGCAGCATGCCCGCGCGGCGCAGGGCGGCGTCATAAACCTTGTCCGCGCCAGCCAGCGCGCCGGTGTGCGACAAAGCCGCCTTGGCGCCGGCCTCGCTGCGCCCGGATTTGATTACGACCACCGGCTTGTTGCGCGAGGCAATGCGGGCCGCCGTCATGAATTTCTGGGCGTTGGTGATGGACTCTACATACAGCAGGATGGCGTTGGTGTGCCAGTCGAGGGCGATATAGTCCAGCAGGTCGCCGAAGTCGATGTCGGCGCAGTCGCCGAGCGAGACCATGTGGGAGATGCCGATGTTCCGGCTCGTTGCCCAATCGAGAACGGTGGTGGCGACGGCGCCGGACTGGGTGAGGAAGGCGAGGCCGCCGGGCGACGGCGACAGATGGGCGAAACTGCCGTTGATCTTTTTATGCGGCGAGATGAAGCCGACGCAGTTGGGGCCCACGATACGCAGCATGTGCGGGCGCGCGGCGTCGAGCATCTGCTGGCGCAATTCCTTGCCTTCGCCGGCTTCACCTTCGCCGAAGCCGGCGGTGATGACGACGGCGGCGCGGCAGCCGCGCTGGCCCAGTTCGGCGATCAGGCCCGGCACCGTCTGCGGTGGCGTGCAGATCACGGCGAGGTCAGGTGTTTGGGGCAGATCGGCGATGGAATGGTAAGCGAGCGTGGAGTGAATGGCGTTTTCGCGCGGGTTGACCGAAAAAATCGGTCCCTCGAAGCCGGCGGCGAACAGATTGCGCGCCACAACCTCGCCGATTGACTGCGGCTTGTTGCTGGCGCCAATAAGGGCGATGGCTTTGGGTTCGAATAGGGCGTCCAGATTTCTGATGGTCATTTGGGCCTCGACTGTCTGAGCAAATGCGCGGCTTAGGCTTTGGGTTACGCTTCCCCTCCCCATTGCCCGGCCATATCAGGCACAACCGAGGCACATCACGAAAAGCGGGTTTCCGCTGGTATAAAATCAAAAACCCGTTACTGCCCTGTTATTTTGTATCATGCGTTTTTCAGGCAATCTCATTTTGTTGCCGCATGAGAACTCCTTAGCGTTTCATTAAACAATAGCTGACCCTCGGGCATTGCGCTAAATCAACATTCATGTAGGGCAATGTGCGGTGATGCGGAAAAAGCCAAGCGGGGAGACCACGCGGCGCCACATTGACGGCCTATGCAGGCTTGGCTCAGCGCGGCGGTTTGGTTCTCGACATGGGGGCCGGCTGCCGCTAACTTGGGCGGGCCAACGAGGAAGGTCTGTTTTTACCGGAAAAGTTGAAACAGGAGTCATTATAATGAAAAAAATCGCATTGTTTCTGGGAGCCCTTGGTTTGGCGGGAGCGGCGATGGTTGCCGGTGGAGAGACAGCATCCGCGGCAACGGCCGGCGCCACGGTTGGGCAGGCTCAAGCCGTAGCGAAGAGCGATGTCGTGCAAGTGCGCCAATGGCACCAAAGCGGGCCCAGCCGTATGCATAAGCGCTGGCGCAGCCACCACCGCCACGGCAGCCGCCATTACTAAAACGTTACCCAGGATTTGAAGCCCCTGTGCCGGGGAATTTTGAGAGCAGCTTCCCAGCGAAGCTGCTCTTTTTATTGGGTTATTGTCTCAGGTTGAGTTCCCGGTGATCAGCCATTGGATGGGGAGGAAATTGCATTTTCCCCCGTTTGCGGCTCGACAGCCGGGGTACTGATAGTTATGTTGGTTAACGCCGGGGGCCAGAATCTGTTTCTATCGGGAAAGGTTCAAACAGGAGTATGTTTATGAAAAAATTCGCAATGCTTTTCGCGGCTGTCATGATGGCGGTAGCTGCCATGCTTTTCGGTGGTCAGCCCGCGTCCGCGGCTCCGGCCGCTGATATTGCCGCCAAGACTGAGGCAGCCACGAACAGCAATGTTCAAGATGTGTACTGGCACCGCAGCTGGCGCAGCCACCACCGTTGGGGCAGCCGCCGCCACCACAGCCGTTGGGACAGCCGCCGCCATCACCGCGGCCGCTGGTAATTCGGTTTAATGCCGCGTGGTCCGTTTCGACGTGACCTCGCGGCGCCAAACATTGGAGAGCAGCCTTCCTATGGGAAGACTGCTCTTTTTTTATGAATATTTGTTCATAAATTACAACGTTGCAGGCAAATTTTTTTGTATTCGGAACTCGACAAAACTGCAAACGGGAATTATATTGAACGTTGCTGAGGAGTTCAGATCCGTTTTGGCCGAGGAAGGGTTAAACAGGAGTGAACTGATGAAGAAAGTTGCACTGCTTTTTGCCGCTGTGATGATGATGGCAGCCGCCATGATTTTCGGTGGCCAGCCTGCGTCCGCTGCCTCCATTGGCGGCGTGGCCGCTCAAACTGAAGCAGCTACGGACAGCAATGTTCAGGATGTGTATTGGCACCGCCATTGGCGTAGCCATCACCGTTGGGGCAGCCGCAATTGGCATAATTCGTGGCGCAGCCATCATCGTTGGGGCAGCCGCCATTGGCGTCACCATCGCCGTCACCGTTGGTAGCCGTTTGACGGTGTCGCGGGGCATGTCTTGACGTGAACTCGCGGCGGCGAACGATTGGAGAGCAGCCTCCATAGGCGGCTGCTCTCTTTTTCGCGGCTCGCTCTTTCCCGTTTCAACAGTTTTGCTACAATGTGCAAATGGCGGGAGCCCGCCTGGCGACGTTACTCAAATGCTTGCCCTCGCCGTTTCAGGACGCAGTGTATACACAAACTCAGAAGCAGATGGCACAGCGCCGGGCGGCAATGTGATGCTTGCCCGCACGCGGTGACGATGCCGGGGCACCGGCGGGTTTCCGGTGCCTGAACCGATCGGCGAAGGTTCAAACAGGAGTGGCCGTATGAAAATTTTCACAATGCTGTCCGCAGCTTTGGTCCTGGCGGTCTTGGCGCTGGGCTCCGGCGGCGAAACCGCGTCCGCGGCTGATGTTGCCGCTGCCGTGACGAAAAGTGAAGCTGGCGCAGGGAGCAGCGTGCGAAAAGCTCAATCGACGCACAGCCGCTGGCGCAGCCACTACCGTTGGGGCAGTTCGCGCGGACGCCAGCGTCAGGGCACGTATTGAGCGTGGATTGATGTCATGGCCGTGTTCCAAACACCCGTGTCCGGGTGTTAAGCCTTCAGGTGCCCGGTGAGACGCCGGCACGAATGGCGAAGTTTGCTTTCAGAAGCCAGGAGCAGCCTGGCGGACTGCTCCTGCTCTCCCGTCCGCCTACGGCTTGCTGTTTGATGGCGTCTTGCCATCGGGCTGACCATCCTGCTTTTCAGGCGCAGGCGCAGGCGCGGCGGCGCCGGGCTTATCGCCGTCCTTGTCTTTATCCTTGCCGGCGTCAGCATCGTCTTCGAGGTTGAAGCAAAGATAATAGGAGGCCTCCGGCCGCTTCTTATCATTCACGCAAGCGTCGGCAACCTTCAGCTCATCCAGCGATTTGTAATAAAGGTACGGCGTGATCGCGTAGCGCTCGGAGCCATCGGGAAGGCTGCCGAAACGGTCGATCTTGTCTTTATAGTCGGGCAAAATCGCCAGTATCGCGTCCCGCAGGGTTTCACCCTGAATGAAATTGTCGGGCAACTGATCGAACGGTCCGTCGAAATAATTGTTCAGGTACGAGTTGGTGTCGTTGACGCCGATCAAAATCTGGCGATCCTTCAGCTTGTCCTTATACAGGGCGAACCCGGTGCGGCGGCCGAGGCTGATGCTGTCGGAGAAACTCACCTTGTCGAACTGCTCGGGGAACGAACTCTTCTCATTATATATGTAGTGAAAGAGCTTCAGCTCCTTGTTGAACACCAGAAAGAACGAAATCCCCGACTCGTCGAACACCGGGCCGATATAGACCTCGTTGGCGTTCAGCATGCCCTCGGGCGGTTTCACGCCGCGCAGGTCGTTCAGATCGAAGATGACGGCGCGGTCCTTGTAGGTCAGCCGGTAGGATAAGTCCGCCAGCTTCTCCAGCTTGACGCCGTCGCCCGCCCCAAGGTGGCGGAATGTGGTCTCCGGGATGGGCCGCCAAAGCGCGGGCTGCTCGACATAGCCGAAATTGATGAACCCCTGGTCCCGGTCGGAGGCGTCGATGCGGATGTTGCCCTCGTAGGTCACGCCGTTGGCCGTGAAGGAGAAGTAATAATAGTTCTCCGTAGGGTAGACCTTCACGCGATCGGGCAGACTCCGCAGCACGAATTCCAGGACCGCCATGGGGTCTTCGGCCTTGAGGTCCGTTTTCTGGGCGACGCTCTCCAGATATTGCTGGAGGGTTTTCAGCTTCGGCATATCCGCGTCCGCCGCCTGGACGCCGGAGGCGCCGATGAGGCAGAACACCGCCGCGCAGGCAAGGTTGATGAGCGGGCGGCGCTTCCGGGATGTCCCGTCAGCTACGCACGAGGGCCGGGTAAAAGCATTGTTTATCATGGATGTATCCTGTCATCCTTAAGCGGGAGAACGGCTGTGCCGCGAATGGGGGTCAAGGCTTCTGGGCGGGAGCGGGACTGCCGTTGGGGGGAACCTTGGCGTCCGGCGCGGGCTCGGTTGCGGCATCGCCGGGCTGGTTCTCCCCCTCCACCGCATCATCCGGCTGGGAAACGTTGAAACACGCGTAGTACTGATCGGCGTGCCGCTCCTTGCTGCTAACGCAATCCTCGACCTGCTTCAGATCGTCCACAGCCTCAAAATACATGTACGGCGTGATGGCATACCGTTCCTCACCTCCGGGCATGGCACCGAAGCGGTCAAGCTTATCCTTGTACTCCGGCAGGATCGAAACAATCGCGTCCCTGAGGGAATCGCCCTGGATGAAATTGTCGGGAAGCTGATCGAAGGGGCCGTCGAAGTAATTATTGACCCAGGTATTGGCGGCCTGCACGCCGATGAGGATCTGGCGGTCCTTCTGCTGATCCTTGTAGAAGGCAAAACTGGTGCGCCGGCCGACAGTGATGCGGTCCGAGAATTTCATTGTGTCGAAGCGCTCGGGGAAGGACTCTTTCTCATTATAGATGAAGTGAAAAACCTTCGCATCCTTGTTGAATACCAGATAGAACGCCATGCCGGACTCGTCGAATGACGGGCCGATATAGACCTCATTGGTGTTCAGCATACCCTCCGGCGGCTTGACTTTGCTCAGGTCGTTCAGGTCGAAGATGACGGAGCGGTCTTTGTAGGTTAGCTTGTAGGACAAGTCCGCCAGCTTCTCCAGCTTGATGCCGTCGCTCGCGCTCAGATGATGGTAATTGTCTTCGTCCACGTGCCGCCATAGCTGCGGCTGTTCGACGAAGGCGAAGCTGACGAAGCCCTGGTCGCGGTCGGACGCATCGAGGCGGATATTGCCCTCGTAATTCAGGCCGTTGGCGATGAAGGAGAAGTAGTAGTAATTCTCGGTGGGGTAGACCTTCACGCGATCCGGCAGGCTGTTGAGAATAAAGCCGAGCACCGCCATGTGGTCTTTGACGTCGAGGGCGTGCTTCTTGCCCGTCGCATCCAAATACTCTTGATCTGTCTTCAATTTTGGCGGGTTTTCAATGGCCTGGGCGGGTGACAATGCAAAAAGCGCCAGACCAATAAATATCCCTGCCACCCCTAGCAGGGGCCGGTGGATTGGTTTGTTCATCATTATCTGTCCTGTTTCTCCCCGGCGGGGTCAAAGTGGGACAGGCTTGCGCCAGATTTATGGCAAACTCCAGAGCGGAAAACACAATTTGATGTGTTGTCCCAAACGTTTGAAGGAGCGGCCGCCGGTTACTCGGCCGCTTTTGCCGTTGGAACTTCCTTGAGCGGCGGCGCGAGCAGGGCAGGTTTGCCGTTGCCGGCATCTTCCGGCGCCTCTTCTTCATCCGCCGGCCCGACGAAGCGGCCGAAGCCGCGCCACATCAGTTGCCCAGATCGTCCATCACGATGAACACCGCCGGCACGAACACCAGCGACAGCATCGTGGACAGCGATCAGCCCGCCGATCACCGCGATGGCCATCGGCGAGCGGAACTCGCCGCCCGCCCCGAACGCCATGCGCGCTCGGCAGCATGCCGCCCACCATGGCGATGGTGGTCATGACGATGGGCCGCGCGCGCTTGCGCCCCGCGTCGACGATGGCGTCGTAGCGCGGCACGCCGCGCGCGATCTCCTCGATGGCGAAATCCACCAGCATGATGGCGTTCTTGGTCACGATGCCCATCAGCATCAGCATGCCGATGACCACCGGCATGCTGATCGGCCGGCCGGTGACCAGCAGCGCGACGATGGCGCCGCCGATCGGAGAGCGGCAGCGAGAACAGGATGGTGATCGGCTGCAGGAAGCTGCCGAACAGCAGCACCAGCACGCGCGAACACCATCATGCACGCCGGCGCCCATGGCCTAGGCCGAAGCTCTCGAACACCTCGCCCATGATCTCGGCGTCGCCGGACTGCTTGAACGTCGACGCCCGCCGGCCGCTTCTTCGACCGCCGGCAGCGCCATCACCGCGTTCACCGCCTTGCCGAGCGCATCGGTGCCGACGAGGTCGGCGCCGATCATGACGCGGCGCTGCGGTCGTAGCGGTCGATGGACGACGGCCCCTGCCCCATCTCGATGCGCGGCCACGCTGACCAGCGGCACCGCCGCGCCCGCTGCCGGTCGTCACCTTCAGCGACTCCAGCATGCGCCGGTCGCCGCGCGCGCGCTCTCGTCGAGCTGCACGCGGATCGGCACCTGCCGGTCGCCGACGTTGAACTTGGCGAGATTGGCGCTGATGTCGCCGATGGTGGCGATGCGGATCGCCTCGGACAGCGCCTCGGTGGACACGCCCAGCTCGGCGGCCACGGCCTCGCGCGGACGGAAGCGCAGTTCCGGCCGGTCCAGCGCCGAGTTGGTCACGCACGTTGCGTCAGCATTCGGGGACTGCGCCTGCATCTGGCTGGACGATGCTGGAGGCCGCTTGCCATGACGGCGGCATTGTCCGGCCCGGAGACGACGAACGACAGCGTCGCGCTCGCCGTTGTCCTTCAGGATCCAGGAGCGCACGTCGGGCAGCTCCGCCAGCTCGGCGCTGATGGCCTGCTCAAGCTGCCGCTGGCTGACGCTGCGTTCGCGTCTTGTCGGTCAGGTTGACGATGCAGCGTGGCCTTGCGCACCTCCTCGCCGCCGCCGGCCACCGCCAGAATACGCCCGCCGATGACGAACACATTCGTCACCTCGCCATGGCGCGCGACCGTTTTGGTCATGGCGCTCGCTGGCCTTCTGCATGTCGGCGAGGCGCGAGCCCGGCGGCAGCTCGGCGGCGATCAGGATGCGGTTGGCGTCCTCGGCGGGCATGAAGCCGGAGGACAGAAAGCTGGTGCTGGCGAACGACACGGCGAAGAATCGCCACGCCGATGGCGACCGCCTTGAGCGGTGATGCACCGACCAGTCGAAGCAGCCGCGTATAGCGCTGCATCAGCCAGCCGTCGCCGTTGTGCTCCTCGCCGTGGTCGCGCATGAAATAGGCGGCGAGCATCGGCGTCAGCAGCCGCGCCACCAGCAGCGAGAAGAACACCGCCGCCGCGACCGTGATGCCGAACTGCTTGAAATACTGCCCGGCGATGCCGCCCATGAAGCTCACCGGCACGAACACCGCGATGATGGTCAAGGTGATGGCGATGACGGCGAGGCCGATTTCGTCGGCGGCCTCCAGCGCGGCGCGGTAGGCGGATCTTGCCCATGCGCATGTGGCGGACGATGTTCTCGATTTCCACGATGGCGTCGTCCACCAGGATGCCCGTCACGAGCGTCAGCGCCAGCAGCGTCACGAGGTTGAGCGAGAAGCCCAGCGCCTGCATGGCCCAGAACGCCGGCAGGATCGACAGCGGCAGCGCGATGGCCGCGATGAGGGTCGCGCGCCAGTCGCGCAGGAAGATGAACACCACGATGATGGCCAGCACCGCGCCTTCCAGCAGCGTGTTCATGGTCGCGTGGTAATTGCCGGCGGTGTAATCGACGGTGGCGTCGATCTTGGAGAATTTCGCCTCCGGTGTACTTTTCCGCCGGCTCCTTCGCGCACCTGTGCGCGGCGATACCTCTTGGCCAGCTCGCGCCTTAGCCGCAACCCGGTCGCCACCTCCAGATCGCTGGCGCCCTTGGCGCGCAGAATGCTGAAGCGCGACGATGGGCTTGCCGTTCAGGCGCGGCGAAGGTTCGCGGCTCTTCGTAACTGTCGGTGACGGTGCCCAGCTCGTCGAGCCGCACCTTGCGCCCGCCCGGCAGCGTGATGGACGTGGCCGCCAGCCGTTCGACGGTGCAGCGCGCTGCCCAGCGTGCGGATGGTCTGCTCGGTGCCGCCGATTTCGCTGCGCCCGCCGGAGAGGTCGACGTTTGGTGCCGCGCAGCTGTGCGTTCACATCGCCCGCCGTGATGCCGAGCGCCAGCAGCCGGTACGGGTCGAGCGACATGCGGATCTCGCGGTCCACGCCGCCGATGCGCCAGATCTGCGCCACGCCGCGCACGGCCTGCAACTCGCGCGTTCACCTTGTCGTCGATGAACCACGACAGCTCCTCCAGCGTCATTTGCGGCGCGGAAACGGCGTAGGTGACGATGGGCATGGTCGTCGACGTCGATGCGCGAAATGATCGGCTCGTTGATGGTGCGCGGCAGATCGGTGCGGATGCGGGTGATGGCGTCCTTGACGTCGTTGAGCGCGCGGTCGGCGTTGGTCTCAAGCTGGAATTCGATGGTGCGTGACGGAGGCTGCCGTCGGTGAGCACCGACGTGATGTGCTTCACGCCCACGACCGACGACACGGCATCCTCCACCCGGCGCGTCACCTGCGTTTCCAGCTCGGACGGCGAGGCGCCGGCCTGTGTGACCGTCACCGAGATCAGCGGGAAGTCGATGTTGGGGAAGCGCTCGACCGGCAGTGCCCGGAACGCGATGATGCCCAGGATCGACAGAATGATGAACAGGATGATGGCGGGGATCGGACGGCGGATCGACCAGGCGGAAACATTGAGACGCATCAGCGGACCTCGCTCAAGGGCGTTAACACGGATCGGACGGTGTCGCCCTCGCGCAGCAGCGTGCCTGACCGCGCGACGACATTTTCGCCTTCCTTCAGCCCGTCGATGATCTCAACGAGGGCGCCGGAGCGCATGCCCGTGCGCACGGCGCGGGTTTCGACCTTTTCGTCGCGCACCACTTGGACGAACGCGCCGGCGGCGTTGTGCATCACCGCGCCGGCGGGCACGGCGAGCCCCTCCTTGCGCGATGTTTCGATTTGCCCGCGCGCGAAGGCGCCGACGCGCAGTGTTGTGTCGTCGCCGAGCAGGATGCGCACGCGGCCAAGGCGCGTCGCTTTGTCGATTTCCGGCGAGATCAGCCGCAGCGTGCCCTTTTTCTCCGGCAGCCCGGCCGCCTGAACGCGCACCGCCATGCCGGCTTTCAGGTTGGGAAGGTACAATTCGGGGATTTCTGCATCCAATTCCACATCGCCCTTCTCCACGATGCGGAACAGGGCGTCGCCCATGCCGCTGGTCGTGGCGCCCACCTTCGCGGTGCGGCGGCTGATGATGCCATCGGCGGGCGCGGTGATTTCGGCAAAGGCGAGTTTCAATTTCGCCTCGCGGATTTGCGCCTGATTGGCCACCTTGTCGGCCTCGGCCAGTTGCAAACCGTCTCTCGCGGCCGCCAATGTCGAGTTGGCGGTACGCGATGCGGCCTCGCGCTCGTCGTAGCTCGCCTGGGTTGACGCGCCGGTCTTGAGCAGGTCGGTTGTCCGCTGGAAAGCGGCGGTGGCCTGTTTGACGGTCGCCTCGGCGGTGAGGCAATCTGGTTGCGAGCCTGGGCGATGGCGGCCTCCGAACGCTTGTCCTGCGCCTCCAGCCGCGCCAGTTGCGCGTCCAGCGTGGTGCGGTCGAGGCGGGCCAGAAGCTGCCCCTTTTTCACCCGGTCGCCCTGTTCGCCGTGGACCTCCATCAGCCGCAAGCCGTCGATTTGCGGCGTGACCAGCACTTCCTCGCGCGCCACCAGCGAGCCGGTGACGAGAATCGTTTCGGTGAGCGTGGCGCGCCGCGCTCCGGTGACGCTGACGGAGGGCGCCTGCGAAACTTGCGCCACCGCGACGGCCTCGGCATGGGCGGGCGCGGCAAGGGCGGCAATGCCAGAGCCCGCCATTATTGCTGCGAGCAGCGGCAGCAGCCTAGTCTTCTTCATGGTCTTTTTTCCACTGGGCGCAGCGATGGCGGGGAGTTGGGCACTGGCGGTTACGGGATTGATCAAAGTCTCGATCATCGTCATCAAAGCCGGCAGCACAGCGCGCGTGTCGAATTCGGGGTTGAGCGCACGGTGCCAGAACAGGCCGTCGCCCACAATAGACAGGATGCGGCTGAGCACGGCGCTATCCACGGCGGGCGCGATGCGGCCCGCTTCGCGCAGGCGGTCAATCAGCTCCTCGAAGCGGCGCGCGACGAAGGCGTCGATTTCCAGCACCCTGGTGCGCACCGCTTCGTTGCGCCCGGCCTCGGCGCCGATCTCGATATGCAGCCGCAGTTTCTCCTGCGGCTGGCTGAAGCAGTAGTGCTCGGCGAGCCCGCGCAGCGCGGCCATGAAGTCCGTTGCGTCGCGAAGCTGCCCCAAATGTTCGGCGAACTGCACCGTTTCGCGTTCGCACAGCCCGGCGATCAGCTCCTCCTTGGAGGCGAAATAAATATACAGCGCGCCGGGGCTGATGCCCGCTTCGCGGCAGATGTCGTGCATGCTGGAGCGGTGGAAGCCGCGGTGCACAAAACAGCGCTCGGCGGCGTCGAGGATGCGGTCGCGGCGGGCCTGCTGGGTTTGCTGGTCGAGTTTTGCCATCGAAAACGAATGTTCGTTCTTTATGGCGGGATTATGGTCCTATGGCGGGAATGTGGTGCGCGTGTACCGGAAGGGCGCGCGGGAAAGCCCTGCCGCAGCAGATATGGGGTAGATATATGTGCCTTAAGTTACAGAAATCCATGGACCTTCCGGCCTAACATCAAACTGCCGGCCAGAAAATTTCAGCCGGAATGGAATGAACACGAAGCTGCCAAATGGTTATGGGAACTATTCCGAACCGGGAGGTGGTGGAAGGGACCGTTACGCCCATCGCGGCCGGGGGGCGCGGGAGATAGCCGCGGATGAGTGCATTTCGACTAAGGGGGAACTGCTTTGCGTGCATCCGTTAGACCTTTGGTCCACCGGCATTACCGGCGGACGCATATTCCATCATACAACTGGCAGCCTGCCGCCATTCCGCAAAAGTGGCAGGGCATCTGGTCTGCGTTGCAGTATGTATTACTGGCCGTTGGAGTGGCGGCAGTAGGACTGCTGCTGTTCTTGCCCAATATTGGGCTGAAAGTCTTCTGGAATGTTCTGATTCCAGTGGCGCCCATTACGGTTGTGCTGCTACCGGGGCTTTGGCGCAACATCTGCCCGATGGCAACCCTAAGCCTTCTGCCGAGGCAACTCGGCATTTCCCGCGATTATGCCGTGCCAAAGGAGTGGGTGGGCTGGATGGCGATGCTCAGTATCGCGGGGCTGTATCTGATCGTGCCCGCGCGGCATGTGATGCTGAACTTCAACGGGCCGATGACGGCTGCAATGCTGGTTCTGGCGTCCGCCGCCGCCTTTCTCGTGGGGATGGTGTTCAAGGGCCGCAGCGGCTGGTGCGCCTCGTTGTGTCCAATCCACCCGGTGGAGAAGCTTTACGGGTCGTCGCCGATACTGAGTTTTCCCAATGCGCAATGCGGCATGTGCGGAAAGTGTACCGCGCCCTGTCCCGATTGCACACTGTCGGTGACGCCTGCCGTTACAGGCCCCACGCCGGTCGAGCGGATGGCTGGAACCATCATGATCGGGAGTTTCGCCGGCTTCGTCTGGGGGTGGTTCCAGGTCGGGGATCACCTGGGGCACATCGGCTGGGCCGAAATGGCCAAGTCCTATGGCTGGCCCTTCGGCTGCGCACTGATATCGTTGGCCATCTATATGGCGGCACAACGGATTTTCCCGTCCAAGCCCGCGCGTAGCATGCTGGTCAAAATCTTCGCGACTGCGGCCGTCGCCACCTACTACTGGTATCGCCTCCCCATGCTCGGCGGTTTTGGTGCCCATGCGGCGACCGGCTTGCTGGTGGACCTGACCGGCGTTCTGCCGGTCTGGACGCCGCACGTGTCGCATGCGCTGACGACGCCGTTCCTGATCTGGTTCCTGATTGTGAGGCCCAATGCGCGCGCAAGCTGGCTGACGCGCCCCGCCTATGCACAGACTAAGCCGCTTGTGTATACCCGGTATCTGCCGGCGGCGCGGGCGGCGTAGACTTTGAATAACGGTGGCGGCGTAAACGAGTTTACTTACGCCGCTTCCATGCCTCCACCTGCAATTTGTATATCTCCTGGACGGCCTGCGCCGTCACGACGAAAAACGCCACGTGAACTGCGACGCTGATGGTCATGGCGACGCCCAGCATCTGGCTCTGCTGGGGACTGGGTTGTTTGCCGCCCTCGCGCGCGAGAAACAGCCAGGCCACGACACCCGCCAGCCAGAGAAACGACCAGCGCTGCGCCGTCGTTCCCACCTTTTGCTCCCGCCAGTTGGCCGGATCGGCGCTGGCCTGCCATGTCTCGTCCATGGTCTGGCAGGGCTTCCAGAAATTGGCAATGGGGATCAAATACCAGGCCACCGCCCAGGCTGGGCTGACTTTCAGGTCCGTCGCGCCAAGGCGCAACGTGGCGGCTTTGGCCAGGTAGACCCAGGCGAGGAAGATGATCGCGGTGATGCCCCCCACGATCAGCTCGCCGCGAAATGCGCCCTCGAAAATGGCGTTGAGCGTGCTTCCCGCCCCTGCGGCGATGGCTTCGGGAGTCTTCAGTCGCGCGGGCATGCTGAAAATCGCGAGGGAGGTGATGAATTCCACGGCCGCGATGGCTGCCAGCAGGTACAAAGCCACCCGCAAAACCAGCGTCAGCAGCGCCAGTGTATCTGTATCGCCTTTTTTTTCCGCAGACATGTCATTTCCCCCGGTTTTCCGGCGCCCTCTTGGCATACGGAAGCGGCCGCGCGTCTCTCGCGGGGCCTGAAGCAGCGGCTAACGAAACGGCGAAAGTGGTGTTGTCACAATCACTTGCGCCGCATCCTGAGCGCAGCCGGTGCCGGCGGACTGTAGCAGCAGCCCGTTGATGTTTCAAAGCTCAGATGGACGCAGTTGCGGCGGCTGGCACTGGGCGGCAGCGTTGCGGACATGGGGGCGGGCTATAACGGAACCCGCGCGCACTCAATAGATGCGCGTCGGATACCATATGGTGCCAAGCCAAGCGCACTTGGGGTTAAAGCCGCTCAGATTACGTCCTATTGTCTACCGGCCAAGGTTCGAAGTCCTTTCGCGGCGGCGGATCGTATAACATCACTTCCCGGTGTTCCAAAGGCTCAACTTCGCAGCGTGCGCCATTCCAAATTTCCGGCCCCATTTTACAGCGGGGTGAATGAGGCCGGCGAACGCGGCTACACGTCAAGATTGGCCACATTCAACGCATTCATCTGAATGAATTCGCGCCGCGGCTCCACCACATCGCCCATGAGCTTCGAGAAAATCTCGTCGGCCTCGTCGAGTTCGCCGATTTTCACTTGCAACAAAGTGCGTGCATTAATGTCGAGCGTGGTTTCCCAGAGCTGCTCGGGGTTCATTTCGCCCAGCCCTTTGTATCGCTGCATACTGACACCCTTGCGTCCGGCGGCGTAGACCGCTTGCAGCAGCCCCACCGGGCCATGCACCGCGGTCTCGTCGCCTTTGCGTTTCAGAACGGCTGCCGCGCCGTAGATCTCAGCAAAGCCGTCACCCGCCTGATTGAGTTTGCGCGCATCGGCCGAGTTGATAAGCCCCTTATCGAGGTGATGTGCTTCCCGCACGCCACGCAGTTCGCGGCTGAGCAACAGTCCGCCCTCGTCGCTCAGTTCGCCGCGCCAGCCGCGTTCGGTTTCGTCCGACACGCCGTCAAGACGCGCGGCGACCTTTGCGGCAAGCGCGAGCATCGCTGCGTCGTCCGTGAGCAATTTGGGATTGAGCGCGCCGGCAATGGCCGCCTGTTCGACAACGAAGCGGGCGTAACGCGTATGCAGGCTGTCGAAAATAGCCGAGGCTCGCCGTGCCTTGTCCACGATCTGCCGCAGGTCGGCTCCCGCGAGCGTCTCGCCCGAGGCGAGTTGCAGCCGGGCTTCGTCGGTGCCGCCTTCGATGAGGAAGTCCTCGAAAGCGTGCTGGTCCTTCAGGTAGCTTTCCGAGTGGCCGCGCTTCACCTTGAACAGCGGCGGCTGGGCGATGTAGAGATAGCCACCCTCGATGAGCGATGGCATCTGCCGGTAGAAGAACGTCAGCAGCAGCGTGCGAATGTGGGCGCCGTCCACGTCGGCGTCGGTCATGATGATGATCTTGTGGTAGCGCAGCTTGCCGATGTCGAAATCGTCGCGGCCGATGCCGGTGCCGAGCGCGGTGATCAGCGTGCCGATCTGCTCGGACGACAGCATTTTATCGAAGCGGGCGCGCTCCACGTTGAGGATCTTGCCGCGCAACGGCAGCACTGCCTGAAAGGCGCGGTCGCGCCCCTGTTTGGCCGAGCCACCGGCCGAAGTCACCCTCGACGATGAAGATTTCGGATTTGGCGGGGTCGCGCTCCTGGCAGTCGGCGAGCTTGCCGGGCAGGCTGGCCATGTCGAGCGCGCCCTTGCGCCGCGTCAGTTCGCGGGCCTTGCGGGCGGCTTCGCGCGCCAGCGCCGCTTCGGCGATCTTCTGCACGATGGCCTTGGCATCGGACGGGTGTTCCTCGAACCAAGTGCTCAGCGCTTCGGCCATCGCCGCCTCGACGACGGGGCGCACTTCCGAGGAGACCAGCTTCTCCTTGGTCTGGCTGGAAAATTTCGGATCGGGCACCTTCACCGATAGCACGCAGCTCAGCCCCTCGCGTGCATCGTCGCCGACGATGGCCACCTTCTCCTTCTTGGCGATGCCGAACTCGCCGGCATATGTGTTCACCGTGCGTGTCAGCGCGGCGCGGAAGCCAGCCATGTGTGTACCGCCGTCGCGCTGCGGGATGTTGTTGGTGAAGCACAGCACGTTTTCGTGGTAGCTGTCGTTCCACCACAGCGCGGCTTCGACGACGATGCCATCGCGCTCGCCTTTGACGGTGATGGGCGCACCGAGGATGGGGGTGCGGGCGCGGTCGAGATAGCGCACGAACGCTTCCAGCCCGCCCTCGTACATGAGTTCTTCGCGCTTCGGCTCGACACCGCGCAGGTCTTCCAGAAGGATGTGGACGCCGGAATTGAGGAACGCCAGTTCGCGCAGGCGGTGCTCCAGCGTGGCGTAGTCGAAATCGATCTTGGTGAAGGTCTCGGTGGACGGAGTGAATGTGACGCGGGTGCCTTTGCGGCCGCCGGGCGCGTCACCCACGATCTTCAACGGCTCCAGCGCTACGCCATGTGCGAAGGACATGGCGTGCTCTTTACCGTCGCGCCAGACGGTGAGGTCCAGCCGCGACGACAGCGCGTTCACCACCGACACGCCCACGCCGTGCAGGCCGCCCGACACCTTGTAGCTGTTCTGGTCGAATTTGCCGCCCGCGTGCAGTTGTGTCATGATGACTTCCGCGGCGGAGATGCCCTCTTCGGTGTGGATGTCGGTTGGGATGCCGCGGCCGTTGTCTTCGACTGTCACGGAGCCGTCAGCGTTCAGCATTACGATCACACGGTCGCAGTGGCCGGCCAGCGCCTCGTCGATGGCGTTGTCCACCACCTCGTATACCATGTGGTGCAGACCACTGCCGTCGTCAGTGTCGCCGATATACATCCCTGGCCGTTTGCGTACGGCGTCGAGGCCCTTGAGAACCTTGATCGAATCCGCGCCATAGGCTTCGGATGCGTCGATCCGGGCGAGCGGTGTATTCATGGAGCGCGTATCCTTTACTTAACCGAGGCGGTCCGCCCTTTGGCGTGAGTATGGAAGGGCCAGGTGGCCTCGATCACCCCGTCCGAAACATTCAGAAACTGCGCTGCCGCGCCGAGCGCCGCGAAGGCCGCCCCGTCCGTGCCGGTCATCCACGCCTGACCGTCTAAATTCAAGATTTCCTTGAATAAAGCCTCGCGGCGGTACTCGTCCAGATGGGCAGCAATTTCATCCAGCAAAATGATTGGCGCGGCACCGTTACGGGCCTGTTTTATCAGGTCTGTTTGGGCGAGAATGAGGCCGATCAGCAACGCTTTTTGCTCACCCGTCGAACACAGGCGGGCCGGCATTTCCTTGGGACCGAAGCCAACGTCGAGATCGGAGCAATGGGGTCCGGCGGTTGTACGGCGCGAGACGCGATCCTGTTCGCGAGTGATGGCCAGACGCATGGCGTAACCGTCCTCGACCTCGACGGCGGGGGTGTGCTGGATGGCTTCCTCCAGATCGCCCTCGACGGCGACTGCCGCCCACGGAAACGGCACCTCTCCCAGCATGCGGCGGCGCTGAATCAGGGCCGTCAGCCGGTCGATGGTTTCGACCCTGGCGGCGGCGATGGCAACCCCCGCTTCGGCCATCAGCCGCTCGTAGGATTCGTAATAGCGCGGGTTAGTTTCCCCGAGCCATAACAGGCGGTTGCGCTGGCGCATGGCCAGATCGTACCGGGCAAGAAGGCCGCGATGGGCGGGGTTGCAGCCCGAGGTCAGCCGGTCCAGAAAGCGGCGGCGGTCTGAGGCTGGGCCGGTGAACAGGCCGTCCATGGCCGGTGTCAGCCAGACAACAGCGGCGGCGTCGCCCAGCGCGGTGGAACTTGCCGCCATTTCACCGTCGATTTTCACCTGCCGCCGCGAGGCCTTGCGCGGCTCGGATGCCGTCTCTGCCGCCAGCCCCGTGCCGAGTGTCAATATTCTGTCGCCTGCGATGAGCTTTGCCGACACGCTCCAGCCGCCCGCTCCCTTGCGGCGCGCCAGCTCCGGCGCCGCCGCGCCGCGCAGACCCTTGCCCGGCGATAGCAGCGACACCGCCTCCAGGCAATTGGTCTTGCCTGAGCCATTGGTGCCCGTCAGCACCACGCATTGCGGCGAGCACTCAACAGTCATGGCGCTGAAGTTGCGGAAATCCGTCAACGTCAACCGCCCAACCGATGTGCGCCGCGACTGCTGGTGCATGTGTCTGCCTTGTGCCTTGTACACGAGAGCCTTAAACGCGCATGGGCATAAGCACATACAGCGATGAGCCGTCCGCGGAGTCCTGGATAACGGCGGGCGAACTTGGATCGGAGAGCTTGAACTCCAGCGTCTCAGCGTCGAACTGAGAAGATATATCAAGTAGATAGCGAGCGTTGAAGCCAATTTCTAGAGGCGTGTCCGCATATTCGGCGGGAATTTCCTCGGTGGCCGAGCCAGAGTCGGGATTGGTCACGGAAAGCGTCACCTTATCCGCCGCGACCTCCAGTTTCACCGCGCGTCCCTTTTCGCTCGACAGCGTCGACACACGGTCAACCGCGCCGATGAATTGCGCGTTGGCGACCCTCATCACCTTGTCGTTATGGGCGGGAATGACGCGTGCGTAATCAGGGAAGGTTCCATCGATCAGCTTGGAGGTGAGGATCGTATCGCCCGCGAGGAAGCGGATGCGGGTTTCAGACAGCTCGACGCCGGCCAGCAAATCCTTATCGCTCACGAGCTTATGGGCTTCCATCACGGTTTTTCGCGGTACGATAACGCCGGGCATGCCTTGCGCACCCTCGGGCAGCGGTACGTCCATCTGCGCCAGACGATGGCCGTCGGTGGTCACGGCGCGCAGCAGCGGACCGGCTTGTGTCTCGGCCACGTGAAGATAAATCCCGTGCAGGTAGTAGCGCGAGTCGTCGGACGAAATGGCGAAGCGTGTGCGCTCGATCAGCCGCCTCAGATCACCTGCCGGGATACTGAAACGATGCCCGAGGTCACTCTGGCCGAGATCGGGGAAGTCGTCTGCTGCGAGGCAGGACAGCGAAAAATGGGAGCGGCCGGAACTGAGCGTGATGCGCCCCTCGTCGGCATTGCGATGCAACTCGATGCGTGCGGCGTCGGGCAGTTTGCGCACGATGTCGTGCATCAGGTGCGCAGAAACAGTCGTCGCGCCGGGGGTGATGACCTCGGCGGCGAGTGTATCAATGACTTCGATGTCCAGGTCGGTGGCGCGCAGGCTCAGGCGGCCGTCCCCGGCACTGATGAGAACGTTGGACAGGATCGGAATGGTCCCCTTGCGCTCGACCACGCCTGTCACATGCTGCAAGGCTTTCAGAAAGGCCGCTTTGTCAATTGCCAATCGCATGGGCGCCCTCAATCTTTCTCGTCAGTGTTCTTGAACGTCATTTTTGAGACAACCGATGTCATGCATTACGCAGGCCGCGGCCATTCTCCAGAGTGATGATCGGGAATTGCAAACCAGCGGCCCGGGTGGCGCGGAGCGATGCCCTCGAATCTTGGGCTCCACCAGCGAAAACTATATCAGATAAAGACGTTACAACAGGCAAAAAAACCCAAACCAGGGCCGCAAGACCACAGTTTGGGCTATTCCGATGTGGGTAACTCGGGCTACAGCATAGCCGGGACGGGTTCTTGCCGGATCTCTCCCTCAAGCGCCATACGGCTGTGGTGCAGAAGCCCGCGGCCAAAGGCAAGGCCTTACCATGGACGATCTCAGGCAATGCTCCATTTACCATAACCGGCGAGGCGTTCTCCCCCCGCCGGCTGACAGCAAACATCAGTCGCGCAGCATCCGCTTCAAAGTTTCCACCTCATCCCCCAGCGAGGGATCCGCCCGGAGCAGTTCCTCAACCTTGCGGATCGCATGCAGAACTGTCGTATGATCGCGTCCGCCAAAGCGGCGGCCGATCTCCGGCAGAGAGCGTGCGGTCAGTGTCTTGGCCAGATACATGCCGATCTGGCGCGGACGCACGATGGAGCGGTTGCGCCGGCTGGAGAGCAGGTCGCCCCGCTGTACGCCGAAATGCTTGGTCAGAACCCGCAGAATGTCGTCGATCTTGACGCGTTTCGGATCTTTGCCGCGCACCAGATCGGCAATGATGGACTCCGCTGCATCAATGGTGATGCGCAGGCCGGTGAGCTGATAGGCGGCGGAGAGACGTGTCACCGCACCTTCCAGTTCGCGGCCGCTTTCCGTCAGTTGCGAGGCCAGATACGAGATCACGTCATCCGGGATGGAGAAGCCCGGAAGCTGCTGCGCCTTCTCAGCGTTGCGGTGCTTCAGGATCTTGACGCGCAGATCGTAGTCGATAGCGCCAACTTCGGTGACGAGTCCACCGGATAGCCGGGAGCGCATGCGCGCGTCGAAGCTTTCCAGTTGCATCGGCGCACAATCCGCCGCGACCACCACCTGCTTGCCGCCGTCGATCAGCGAATTTAGCGTGTGGCAGAACTCCTGCTGGAAGGTGCGGCCCTGTAGGAACTCCATGTCGTCGATGAGCATCAGATCGATGCCGCGCAGCTTGTCCTTGAATGCAGGCGCATCCTTCGTCTGTAATGCCTCGGCGAAGCTGTACATGAAGCGCTCGGCGGTCAGGTACAGAACCTTGGCGCGCGGTTTACGGCGCTTCACTTCCCAGGCGATGGCATGCAGCAGATGGGACTTGCCCATGCCGACCTTCGAATGGACGTAAAGCGGATTGTACCGCAGCGGCTGCTCGGCGACAGTCTCAGTCACCTGCATGGCGGCAGCGTGCGCCAGGCGGTTGGAAGCGCCGACGACGAACGAGTTGAAGGTGAAGCGGCTGTCCAGCGGCGAGCCGTCGAAGCCGTCGCAACCAGTGCGCTCGTCCTTGGTCCGTTCCTCGGCGAACGGCACCTGCGGACGCGGGGCATCCGTCTTCGGCTCGGGACGTTCCACCGGCCGCGCAGCAGGCGCAGTGGCGGCGCAAGGCTGGCGCACGCGGAATTCCAGACGGTTCGCGCCGTTCAACTCCGCAGTACAGCACGACATCAATTTTTCAGAATAGTGGGACTGTAGCCAGTTCCGCAAGAATTTGGTGGGCACGGACACCTGTACAACCCGGCCATCATATGAGTTTAGTTCCACCCGGCCGAACCAGCTTGTAAATACATCTTCGCCGAGTTCCGTACGAAGCCGCGTCTGAATTCTGCGCCATCTGTCTTTGATCGTGACGCTTTCTGCAATTTCAGTCGTTTCCACTTTGTTACCCCGCATTTGTTATTATGCGCATTTAACGCGCAGTTATTATTCAACTGGGTAGGCCCCAGCCCCCTGTTTTTTTGGCATGCTTTGAAAAATGGCGTTGTTGCCGTCAGGCAGCCTTATCCAAAATGATGGATTGGTGCTCTCGACGCTGCCGTCCCGCGGCTTCGGCCTGATGAAGCCAGTCCAGCCGCTCGAAAATTGCCGCCCGCAGACGGTCCACCTTGGCAGTGGCCGGACGAACGCCGACCTGAAGCCAGGATGTGGGCAATATATCGAGTGCCAGTTGCGGTGAGACCTGCAGATCCGAGCCGTCCGCAGTGAAGACGGCCTGCCCCTCCGGCATAAAGATGACATCGCTAATGGCGCGCGCCAGACTCCGGCAAAACAGGGTTCTCAACCCTTCTCGCCAAGTCTGTGGCTCAGCAGGCGCGCTTACCCGTTCGGGTGAGGCTTTGACAAGTGTTGCTGAATGCGTCCGGTCTGCCCGGTGATAGGCAGGCCGACACGCTCCCGCAAGGCGTAAAGCAGCCCAGGCACTTTCGTCCCCGCCGCCTACCATGCAGTGCGATCGCAAATTAGAAAACAATTTTTCCTCCTGCCCTTGAGATCAAAGCCAGCGGAAACATCGAGCCAGACGCAACACGAGTTAAAGGCCGAAACACGACCCGCTTAGCAAAGCCCATGTAACATGAACCAGCCATTTCAACCGCTCATTGAGTCCTGGAACAAACTCTCCCAAGACTTATAAAGCTAACGCACTACATTAGAATGTTCAGCAGGGGATAACCCCCGTTCGGATAAGGCACACTATAGCTTGGCGAGGGGGCTTATGCAACCCCTAGTCGGCACGCGGCGGAGGCGTTTGGCGGAGGAACGGGGGCTGGCGGGCGGGCTGTCGAATTGGGGATGGTGCCTGACACCCCATTTAAGCTTATGAATCCAAATAAAAATTGGCCTCAATCGCATCGGCGGCAAAAATGAGGCCGGTCAATTAAATTTGGCGATTGTGCCCATTTTTTTGAATTTTGAGTTCGTGTGAGTGTTTCAACCTTGGGTTGATCCACTGTATCGCCGGGCTAATGGACTGATTCCGCTTAAAAACCGCAGCCTCAGAAATCAGCGGGCTCCTAGGGCTCCCGCTCAGCCTGTAACACAAACGTCACAGAGAGAGATTTTGCTGCGGTGCATGCTTGCTTGAGCGGCTCGGGACAAGGCGGCGCCCAAATTGAGCGGTCCAGCCCGGCAACGCAAGGCCACGGGGAGCACTCAGCGCCGTGAAATCAGGATGGCGGGACGCAGCCCAACGCGCGCGAACATGCCGCAGCATGCCGCGAGCCTCCGTGTCTGCAACAGCACTGCTCCGCAAACGCCGAAAAACCCCTTTCGGCCCGGCATGGGCGGAAAGTGGTCTCTTGGCTGCTGTGGCGTTCCCGGAACCGGGAAGACCACTTTGAGGAATCAGGCTTAAGACGCCAGCGCTTTGATGCGTGACGAGAGGCGGGATATTTTCCGCGACGCGGCATTCACATGGATGACGTTTTTCTGGGCCGAACGCATAAGTTCGGGCTGCGCCGCGCGGAGAGCGGTTTCCGCAGCGGTCTTGTCACCGCTGGCGATTGCTTCCTCAACCTTGCGCACGAAGGTACGCATACGGCTACGGCGGGCTTTATTGATCGCGGTACGGCGCAGCGTTTGCCGTGCAGCCTTTTTCGCGGATTGGGTATTGGCCATTCAGGAACCTGAGATTTAAAGAGCTTTGACTAATCTTTGAGTCGCGAGCCATGCCGCACTCACATTTACCGGATCGGGATATATCGGTCTACGGCGTCCACGTCAACACTCTGCCTAATAGCCAATGTGATCGATTGTTTGATAAACCCCATTTTGCACAATCGCCGAGGTGAAAAATGAGGGTTCTGCTCACGGGCGTTGCGGGGTTCATCGGCTTCTTCGTCGCGAAAGCGCTGCTTGACCGGGGGGATGAAGTTACCGGCGTTGACAATATGAACGCCTATTACGACCCTGCGCTGAAACGCGGCAGGCTGGCGCAGCTCAAGGGATATGAGGCGTTCCGCTTTGTCGAGGCCGATATCGCCGATCGCGCTGCCATGGAGGGGCTGTTCGGCGGGGAGCGCTTCGACCGCGTCTTCCATCTCGCCGCTCAGGCCGGCGTGCGTTATTCGCTGGAAAATCCGCATGCCTATATCGAGTCGAACATCTACGGATTTCTCAATATTCTGGAGGGATGCCGGCGCCAGGAAACCAGCCATCTGGTTTTCGCCTCGTCCGGTGCCGTTTACGGCGCCAGCACGGATACGCCGTTCAGCGAGCATCACAGCACCAGTCACCCGGTGAGCCTGGACGGCGCGACCAAGAAATCCAACGAAATGATGGCGCACGCCTACGCGCATCTGTTCGGCCTGCCCATGACGGGCTTGCGCTTTTTTACGGTCTACGGTCCCTGGGGCCGCCCCGATGTGCCGCCGTTCCTGTTCACGCGCAAGATCCTCGCCGGCGAACCCATCGACGTGTTCAACTACGGCAATCACTGGCGCGATTTCACTTATGTAGATGATATCGTCGAGGGGGTGGTGCGTGTGAGCGACGTGGTGCCGATGGCCGATCCCGCCTGGGATAGTACCGCGCCCGATCCCGCGTCGTCGTCCGCGCCTTACCGCATTTACAACATCGGCAACAGCGATCCGGTGCAACTGATGGATTTCATCGGCTGCATCGAGGAGGCGACGGGCAGGACAGCGAAGATCAACCTGCTGCCGCTCCAGCTTGGCGACGTGCTGACCGCTTGCGCCAATGCCGACGAGCTGCAACAGGCGACGGGATTCAGGCCGAGGACGCCCATTGCCGAGGGGATCAACCGGTTCGTGGCATGGTACCGGGACTATTACCGTGTTTGAGGCCGCCGCGTCACCTGCACGGGCTGTGACATGCGGGACTACAACTCTTCCTCGCGGTTGATTTCGATCAGCCCCTTTTCCGCCAGGTCGAGCGCAACGTCGGCGATGGCGCGCCGCGCCTTGACCACATCCCTCTGATTGACCTGGATCTGCGTCGCCAGTTCCTGCTCGATCATGCGCCGGGCGCGTCCGCCCAGGCAGGACAGAACCAGATCGCTCATGCGGGCCTCGGCGCCCCTCAATGCCAGGATGACGCGATCCGGCGGGATCGAATCGAACAGCCTGGTGCGTGCGGCTTCCGAGAGCTTGACGATATCGTCGAAGGTGAACAGCAGCCCCTTGATGATCTTGGCGTCCTTGGGGCGCGTATCGTCGAGGCTCTTGAAAATCTCGTCCATGTGCGCCCGTTCCATCCGGTTCAGGATGTCGGCGATGCGGGCGTGGATATCCTGACCGGTGCTGCGGGCGACCTTCACCAGCACTTCATTTTGCAGCAATGTTTCCAGGATGCGCATGGGGCGGTCCATGACCGGCTCGATGGCGAGCATGCGCCGCATGACCTGATTGCGCAGTTCGGCGGGCAGGCGCGCCAGCAATCCGGCGGCGCCGGAGGGAGCCACCTTGGACATGACCAGCGCCACCACCTGCGGATGCTCCTTTACCAGGAACTGGGCGACGGCCGTTTCCGGGATTTGCGACAGCTTCTGCCAGATCGCGTGGCTTGCATGCCCCTTGAGTGTGGACATGATCTCTACGACCTGTTCGGCGGACAGATTTCCCGTCAGCAGCCCCTCGGCCTCGCCCGCTGTGCCTTGCAGGCCGCTGCTGCTCTCCACGGCGCTGGTAAATTCATCGACCAGTTCATCCAGCGTCGTCTTCGGCACGATCCCAAGGTCCGCCGCCGATTGGGCGATGGCCTTGATTTCCCCTTCCTCGAAATGCTTGAGCAGGCGGTCGGCGGATGGTTTGCCCATCGCCAGCAGCAGCGCCGCAACCTTTTCGGTGCCTTCCAGTTTGCGCGTCTGCTTCCCTTCGATCACTGCTTTGCTCCGCCGCGCGCCTTTTCCTTGGGCAGATAACTCAGCTCCTGGATGAGCACATCCTGCACCAGCGGAGCACCGAACCGCTTATTGATGTTGTCCGCGATCAATTTCGTCATAGCCACCAGATCCTGCCGTTTGATCTTGTGGTAATCCGGGATGTCGCCGCCGTAGATGGCCTTGATGCCTTCATCCACCAGGAAGGCGTCCAGCGGCACGGAGAGATGCTTGGCCAGCGGTACGTCGATCACGAACACGAACTGGGCAACGATGTAGCCCTGAACCGCGCCGTCCTGGATGACCGGCACGCTCAGCATTTTGGGCTTCTTGGACTCAAGCGCGGCGCGGGTCTTGTCTGGGCCTTCGTCATGCGCCTGTCCCAGTTGCCAGGCTAGCGAGTAGTAAACCGCGCCGAGCGTCACTGCGCAAAACCACAGACCGGCGATCAGGGCCTTGATCATGGCTTCCCCCTTTCGTGCCGGTTTACAGGTCGTAGTTTCTTAGCAAGCCGGCATTGCGCCCTTGAGGCTGACTGTTGCGGATGGAAATGGAATAGGTGCCATCCGAACTCGGCATCGCGAATGGCGTCGGCCACGATGGTGGAAATTTCGCGCACGGCGTCGAGATGCATTTTCAGCACGGCGCGGTTGGTCTCCAGCTTGCCGCGCAAGGTGGCCATGCGCGACTTCACGATCTCATCGGGACCGGCGCCGTTGAGGAAGCGGATCGCCCGGCTCAGCTCCAGCAGCCCATGGCTCTTGCGGTCGTTGAAGTCCTTGAGGTCGTATTTTGTGCGGCTTTGCAGGGCGGCAGTTTCCTGGTCGATGACATCTTCCAGGCGTTCGATGACCTTGAGCAGAAATGCACCGCCTCCCGGTTCGCGGTCATCCGGTGCCGGCCCGGTGCCCTGCGCGTATAGTGATGAAGCGGTCTGGCTGTCCGGCCGCGCGTGGACAGTAAATGGCGGTGTGAATGGATAGGGTCCACGCATGGCGATCATCCCCGGTCAGGCGTTGCGGGTTGAAGGGGGGCCGGATTGGCCCTGACGCGCAACGTATCCTGGATATATGGCAGTGTGCCCGCCAGCGTGCCGCCGGTTGGGAGCTGGCTGACGGCGGGCTGGTCCGCGGGCTGTATCGTGCGGGCCTTGCGGGCTTCGGCATCCTTGGCAAGCCGCGCGGCGATGCCGATGCCGCCTTTCGCGGCGATCTGGCTGCCCAGCTTGTCGGCCAGCATGGATTTCCAGATCTCGCCCGAGGTGCCGCTGCCGAAAACGCTTTCGGCCTGCTTGGGGAGCATGAGCTGGATGAAGTTTTGCAGCACAAAAGCCTCGAACTGCTTGAACGGATCGGCTTTGATGCGCGCAGCCGGTCCGGCAGTGGTTATGACCGGCCGCGATGGCACCGCCGCCGGTTGGGTATAGCGGGGCGCGCCCCTGGAGGCTGTGCCATCCGCGGCTTCCAGGCTTGCGGCCCAGTCTGGAGCATCGGCCGTTTGCGTTTCCGCCGCTGATCCGCCCATGCGCGCAAGCCGCGCCGCAGCCGCCTGATATTTCGACGGGTCGGCGGCTCGGGCAACATCAAGCACGATGTCCGAAGCGGGGGTGATGGCCAAGGTGCGTGTCTCTCGAAAATAGGCAAAATCCAAGGCTGGCATTATGCGAGCGTTGACTTTACCGAGGCTTGCGTCGCTGCCGGCTCACCGGCCGGGCTTACCACTTCTTGCCATAATGCCCGGTTACGGCTTGTTAACCGTTACGCCCCGTGCCGATTCCATCCCTGGTATTCCGGCTTGTGAGGCGGCACAAAATTTTGTTTGCTTCTCCGGCTGACCGCGCGTCATGGCCGGATTTTTATCGTGGAGAGCGCGCTCATGCCGTTGATGGGCCTATTGCATTTATTGATTGCCATTGGATTTGCCGTTCACGCGATGAAATCGGGCAGGCCGCAATATTGGCTGTACATCCTTATCTTCGTGCCGCTCGTGGGCTCCATCGCCTATGTGCTATTCGAGCTGCTCCCCGAGTTTGCCCACACGCGGCGCGCCCGGCAGGTGGCGGGCGGCATCACCGATATTATCGACCCCGACCGGGAATGGCGCCGCCGCCGCGAGGAGGCCGCCCGCACCAACTCGGTCGATACCAAGCGCGCTTTGGCCGAGGAGTGCGAGCGCAAGGGCATGTGGCAGGAGGCTATCACTCTATATAAAGCGGCGGCCGACGGCGTTTTCGCCGATGACCCGGCGGTGCTGCTCGGACTGGCGCGCTCCCAGATAGGGGCGGGTGACGCTGGGGCGGCGGAGGATACGCTTAACCGGCTGCGTGCGGCGCATCCCGATTTGGACCACCAGGAAGCACACCTGCTTTACGCCCGCGCCGTGGAAGCACAGGGACGCCTCAATGAGGCGGAGGAGGAATATGCGGCGGTATCGCGCTATTATGCCGGTTTGGAGGCCCGTACCCGTTATGCTTTGCTGCTGCTGCGCCGTGGTGAGCCCGCCAAAGCCCGCGCTCTGTTCGAGGACGTGGCTCGCGCGGCAGGCGCCCGCCCGCTGCTGGTGAGCGCCGCTGACCGGGATTGGCAGAAAGTCGCCAAGGCCAATCTTTGAACCACAGCCGCATTCCGTGCCCGTTTCATCCCCGGATAGCCGGATTGCCCAATACCGCGGCGCGGTTCGCGGTTGGAAAAACGTCCGGCACGATGGTATGAACGGAATTCCCGGCCGTTGCCTGTCCGCGTTTCGCGGAAACGCAGTCAAGCCGGGTGGGGCACGAACATGACTGAACCAGCACAATCGCCTAAGCCCGCGCCGCGCCTGCTGATTTTCGATTCGGGGCTGGGCGGCCTGACGGTACTCCGCGCCATCCGCGAGGCCGTTCCAGAGGCGGTGATCTCCTACATTGCCGACGACGCCGGCTTTCCCTATGGTGCCCTCAGCGGCGAGGCGCTGGTGGCGCGCGTGATGAAGATCGTTCGCGAGGCCATCGCAGCAACCGCGCCCGACGCCGTCATCGTCGCCTGCAACACGGCGTCCACGCTGGCCCTGTCCCACCTGCGCGAGCGCTTCGAGTTGCCCTTCATCGGCACAGTGCCGGCCATCAAGCCCGCCGCCGCCATCAGCCGTTCGCGTCTCATTTCGGTGCTGGCCACGCCGGGGACGGTGACGCGCGACTATACTCACGGCCTCATCGCCGAGCACGGCCAGGACTGCGATTTCACGCTGGTGGGGGCGGACCGGCTGGCCGGGATCGCGGAACGTTACGTGGCCGGCGAGCGTGTTTCAGACGAGGACATCGCCAGCGAGATCGCGCCCTGCTTCGTCAAGCGGGACGGCCAGGCGCACCGATGTGGTGGTGCTGGCCTGCACACATTATCCGCTGCTGATCGAACGGCTGGGGCACATGGCGCAGTGGCCTGTGACCTGGCTCGATCCGGCCCCCGCCATCGCCCGGCGCGCCGCCAATGTGCTGGCCGATGCGGGCTTCGTCGTCGGCGTCGGCGCGCACCGTCCCCAGGGCACCATGGTTTTCACCTCCGGCGCCACGCCCGCGCCGCCGGTGCTGGCCCTTATCTCCCATTACGGCTTAAGTCTCGCGTCCGCTCCGCAGCCCGGCGTTGACAGCACGCCCGGCGAGACCCTCCTATGGCCCATCGGCGCCAAAGTGGCGCAACAATCGTAAGGAAAACTCCATGATCCCACGCTACAGCCGGCCGCGCATGGCCGCCCTCTGGGCTGACCGCTCGAAATTCGAAATCTGGCTGGAAATCGAGACCCTGGCGACGGAGGCCATGGCGGAACTGGGCGTGGTGCCCAAAGAGGCGGCTGTGGCGCTGCGCCAGCGCGGTGCGTTCGACATCGAGCGCATCGACGCGATCGAGGCCGAGGTGAAACACGACGTCATCGCCTTCCTCACCAGCGTCGCCGAGCACGTAGGCCCCGAGGCGCGCTTCATGCACCAGGGCATGACCTCGTCCGACGTGCTGGACACCTGCCTCAATGTGCAACTGGCGCGCGCGTCCGACATCCTGCTGGAGGATATGGATGCGCTGCTGGCCGCGTTAAAGCGCCGGGCGGTGGAGCACAAGCACACCGTCACCATCGGCCGCAGCCACGGCATCCACGCCGAGCCGACCACGTTCGGCGTGAAGCTCGCCTACGCCTACGCCGAATTCGCCCGCGCCCGCGAGCGGCTGGTGCGCGCCCGCGAGGAAATCGCCACGGTGAAAATTTCCGGCGCTGTCGGCACGTTCGCCAACGTCGATCCGCGCGTTGAAGCCTATGTGGCGGAGAAGCTGGGCCTGAAGGTCGAGCCGGTTTCGACGCAGATCATCCCGCGCGACCGGCACGCGATGTTTTTCGCGACGCTCGGCGTGATCGCGTCATCGGTGGAGCGGCTGGCGGTGGAAATCCGCCATTTGCAGCGCACCGAGGTGGGCGAGGCGGAGGAGTTCTTCTCGCCCGGCCAGAAGGGTTCGTCGGCCATGCCGCATAAGCGCAACCCGGTGCTGACGGAAAATCTCACCGGCCTGGCGCGCATGGTGCGCGGCTATGCCGTGCCCGGCCATGGAGAACGTGGCGCTCTGGCACGAGCGCGACATTTCGCATTCGTCGCGTGGAGCGCATGATCGGTCCCGACGCCACCGTGACGCTCGATTTCGCGCTGGCGCGGCTGGCGGGCGTGATCGACAAGCTGGTGGTGTACCCGGAGCGAATGCGCGCGAACCTCGAACGGCCGGCGGCATCGTTCATTCGCAGCGCGTGCTGCTGGCGCTGACACAGGCGGGCGTTGCCCGCGAGGATGCATACCGGCTGGTGCAGCGCAACGCCATGCAGGCGTGGCAAGGCGGCGGCGATTTCCTCACACTGCTGAAGGCCGATCCCGAGGTTGCCGCGGCGCTGAAACCCGAGGCGCTCGAAGCGCTGTTCGACCTCGGCTACCACACCAAGCATGTGGATACGATCTTCGCCCGCGTCCTGGGCGAGTGACGCGCGACGCGGAAATTCCCTCCATCCGCGACACCCATTCCAATCCGTCCGATGATCTCCTTGCCCCGTGAGGGCGAGGAGAACTTCAGTGTGGCCACAATGGCGCTGGAATAGGACACAAATTATCGTGGATTGGTCACAAACAATCCGCTCGTGCATCAATTCAGAGGGGTGTTAACTATTGCCATTATCTTCCCGCAAATTTGCATTTTACGGTCATAATTCTGCGGAATATAATATATATCACTTTTTATTGAGGAGCCGATGGGGGCGCGGGTGGTCAGCATTGGCCGCGCGAGTATTCCCAGGCATCGCCCGCCTCAAGACGATGGATGGATGACTACTCGAATCACAGGTTAACAAATTCATGCTCTGGATTTTGATCGCAATGACCGCCACTGGCATCCTTGTTGGGTGCCGTTTCAAAGCGCAGGCGGTCGTGGCGTTCTCGGTCATGATTTTATTCATCATGATTGCCGTGAGCGCTTATCAGGGCTGGTCACTGGGACAATCGGCCCTTGCCATCATGGGCTGCCTTACCGCGTTTCAAATGGGATATATCGCGGGGCTGCTGCTGAGCTTCCTGGTGCGGAAAATCCGGGCGAGGATTGCGCGCTTGCGCGAGCGGGACAATCACATCGCCCAGAAATATGCTATCCGCGTCTGGCGTTCGTTCGACGGCGGCAAACCTGTCACGTGAGTTATGCCGCTTCGTCGAACCGCAGAACCGCTGGAATGATCTTCACCAGAATTTTGATGTCCATCCCGAGCGACCAGTGGCGGACATAGTACCGGTCCATGGCCACGCGCTCGGCGTAACTGCGGCGGCTCCGGCCGCTGACCTGCCAGATGCCGGCCACACCGGGGCGGGCGCGCAGATAGCTCTCCGCAGACTGGCCATAACGCGTCAGCTCGGCGGCAACCACAGGCCGGGGGCCGATGCAGCTCATATCACCGCGCAGCACATTGAAGAGCTGCGGCAGCTCATCCAGGCTCGACTTGCGCAGAATGCGGCCAAGCCAGGTGACGCGCGGATCGTTCATGAGTTTCTGGGATTCCTGCCACATGCGCGCGGCCTCGGGATCGGTGGCCAGATGCGCTGCCAGCTTTTCCTCGGCGTTCGTCACCATGGTGCGGAACTTGTAGCACTTGAAAACGCGCCGGTTGAAGCCGATGCGCTTGTGCGCGAACACGACCGGACCGCCCATGGTGAAGTAGATCAGCGCAGACACCATCAGCATGATGGGAGCCAGAGCTATCAGCGCGCACGCGGCGATGGTCACATCAAGGGTGCGCTTCTGCCAGCCGCCGACGGGGCGCGCAGCCTGAATTTTGCATTCGCTCTGCGCTAGGTCGCGAATGATTTCATTTTTTGAGAGGCTTGAAATAACGTCGTTATTTAACACTGTACTCATTATTATTAACCTTCGTTAATGTGATGACCGCTCCACAAGGCGAGGTTTTTTAAAAAAGATCAGCAGGTGAGCCGCACCTTCTTAATGTGCGATCTCCATGTGTAAGTGTTAACCACTTGAACTCCTTAATGGATTGCAAATTTCAAGCTTCGGTGGATTGAACCTACACACTATCCGTTTGGACGGGGAGCCTATAATGAATTTGTGGTAAAATTAATACGTTAAATGGCCGCAGGGGGCGTCCAGAGCTAAAGCAAGGGGGAGAATTAGAGTGTTTTCGGGGGGGGATGTTCATATTGTTACACCGTCAATACCATTAAGGTTACTGTAATGCATGGTTAAAATAGGAGTGTGACAATCGCGGCATTCATTCGTGCTTATTTTTGCCGGCCCCCGCCAGTCCCGGTAGGTATGCCATCACCCCATCCGGTAATCAATACATTTTAATCAAAATGCTGCAATCGGCGTGCCATCAAAAGGTTGGGATTGCCACCTGTTAACCGTCACACCGCGTCCGGTGTCCCAAAACAATTCGCTGGAACTGCTGCGCGCCAGCCCAGCGTCAAAACGGGACATTTAACAGCGCGGTTGTTGAGCGCACCGCGAGGATGTATGTCTTGCCGCGCCGGCGTTCCGTGCCGGGCAATCGCATTCTCCCAAGACATCCTGCTGGGAATTAACCGGAAACCCATGAGCCTCGATCAACATACCCTGCTTCTCGAACGCATTGCTTCCGCGCTGGAGCGTCTGGCGCCTCCTCCTCTGCCCGCGCCGGATTTCAGCGCCGCCGAGGGGTTCATCTGGCTGGCGGAAAGTTGTCGCTTTCAGCCTGTCCCCGCCATCAACCGTGTGCCGCTGCAACTGCTGAAGTCCGTCGATCGCATGCGCGACGCCCTGTATGAAAATACCCGCCGCTTCGCCGGGGGGCTTCCGGCCAACAACGCCCTGTTGTGGGGCGCGCGCGGTATGGGCAAAAGTTCGCTGGTGAAGGCGGTTTATGCGGCAGTTGCCAGTGAGACCGGGGCTGGCAATGGCAGCCATCCTGGATTGAAACTGGTCGAAATCCACCGCGAGGACATCGCGTCGCTGCCCGTTTGCCTAGGATTTATGCGCAATGCTGCCTACCGCTTCATCGTTTTTTGCGACGACCTCTCCTTCGATAGTGGCGATACGTCTTACAAATCGCTGAAAGCCGTGCTGGAAGGCGGCATTGAGGGGCGGCCGGAGAACGTCATCTTCTACGCCACATCCAACCGCCGCCATCTCTTGCCGCGCGATATGATGGAAAACGAACGCTCCACGGCCATCAATCCGTCGGAGACCATTGAGGAAAAAGTGTCGCTGTCCGATCGTTTCGGCCTGTGGATAGGCTTCCACAATTGCAGCCAGAGCGACTATCTGGCGATGATTCGCGGCTATGCGGAGCATTACGGCCTGGCCGTCGAGGCGCGGGAACTGGAGCGGGAGGCGCTCGCCTGGTCCATGGCCAGAGGTTCGCGCTCGGGGCGCGTGGCGTGGCAATTCTGTCAGGAACTGGCGGGCCGGCTGGGGCGGCGCATGTAGAATGCTGCGTATTCCCGCGAAACCTGTCCTGAACCCCCTTGCCCGCCCGCGAAATTTTACGTACTCTGCAATCTGCTCGTGATCATCGCTCTCTGACCAAGAGTGGGCTCCTGAAAAGGCCCGCTCTTTTTATTTAGGCGTTTCGACACCACTTCATGATTTGACAACAGGCATGACAGATAACGTTAACCCCGACAGCAACACGCGTTTTATCCGGGAGGAAGGTGCCGCCGGCATCGTCGCCGGTATCGCGGAACCCGTGCTCACGGAGCTGGGCTACAGGCTGGTCAGGGTTAAGATCATCGCTGGCGACAGAACCACGGTGCAGATCATGGCTGACCGCGCCGGCGGCGGTTTTGCCATTGAGGACTGCGCCATCATCAGCCGGCGCCTGTCGCCGCTCTTGGATGTGAACGACCCGGTGCCGGGCGGTTACGATCTGGAGGTTTCATCGCCCGGTATGGACCGGCCGCTGGTGAGGCCGTCGGATTTCGAAGACTGGGCCGGGTTCGAGGTGAAAGTAGAATTACGCGAGCTGCTCGCTGGCCGCAGACGGTTCCGGGGAATCGTTGATGGCTTTGAGAACGGCGAGGCCCGCTTGAAGGTGGAAGTGCCTGGAGAGAGCGAACGGCAGGTCATCGGCCTGCCGGGCGCATTGATACAGGAAGCAAAACTCGTCCTGACTGACGAGCTGATCAGAGCATCGCTGGCCGGGAAATCGCCCTTGGGCAAAGACGGCGCGCAGGACACGAACGACAACGATCTGGAGACGGCTTAATGGCGCAGCAAGGTGTAAGCGCGAACAAACTGGAACTTCTGCAAATCGCCGAGGCGGTAGCGCGGGAGAAATCCATCGACAAGGTGCTGGTCATTCAGGCGATGGAAGATGCCATCCAGAAGGCGGCGAAGTCGCGCTACGGCAGCGAGAACGAAATCCGCGCCGAGATCGACCTGAAGACCGGCGAGATCCGTCTCAACCGGCTGCTGACCGTGGTCGAGCGCGTGAGCGAGGACGCCACCGAGATTTCGCTGAAGGAAGCCAAGAAGCGCAGCCCCACCGCGGCGGTGGGAGACCAGATCGCCGAGCCGCTGCCGCCGCTGGATTTCGGCCGTGTCGCCGCGCAGAACGCCAAGCAGGTCATCGTGCAGAAGGTGCGCGAGGCCGAGCGCGAGCGTCAATATAGTGAATACCAGGATCGCGTCGGCGAAATCGTCAACGGCCAGGTCAAGCGCGTGGAATACGGCAACGTCGTCATCGACATGGGCCGCGGCGAGGCCGTGATCCGCCGCGACGAGACGCTGCCGCGCGAGACATATAAGTATGGCGACCGCGTTCGCGCCTATCTTTACGATGTGCGCCGCGAAACGCGTGGTCCGCAAATTTTCCTATCGCGCTCCCGGCCGGAGTTCATGTCGAAGCTGTTTTCCATGGAAGTGCCGGAAATCTACGACAATATCGTCGAGATCAAAGCCGTGGCACGCGACCCTGGCAGCCGTGCCAAAATCGCCGTTGCGTCCAAGGATGCCTCCATTGATCCGGTCGGCGCCTGCGTCGGTATGCGCGGCAGCCGCGTGCAGGCCGTCGTCAACGAGTTGCAGGGCGAGAAGATCGACATCATTCAGTGGTCGCCCGACGCCGCAACCTTCATCGTTAATGCGCTTGCCCCCGCCGAAGTCTCCAAGGTGGTGCTGGACGAGGACAGCGAACGCATCGAAGTGGTGGTGCCCGACGAGCAGTTGAGCCTCGCCATCGGCCGGCGCGGCCAGAATGTGCGCCTTGCCTCGCAGTTGACCGGCTGGGCCATCGACATTCTGACCGAAGCCGAGGAATCCGAGCGCCGCCAGAAGGAATTCAACGAACGCTCGCACCTGTTCATGGAAGTCCTCGACGTGGACGAAATGATCGCGCAGCTCCTGGCCTCGGAAGGTTTCGCCACGGTGGAAGAACTGGCCTATGTCGAGCCGCGCGAAGTCGCCACCATCGAGGGCTTCGACGAGGCGATGGGCGAGGAAATCCAGTCGCGCGCCAGGGACTTCCTGGAACGCCGCGAGGCTGATCTGGTCGAGAAGCGCGATAGCCTGGGCGTCTCCGGGGAACTGCTGACCCTGCCGGGGCTCACCAATGCCATGCTGGTGGCACTGGGCGAAAACGGCGTCAAGACCATGGAAGACCTGGCCGACTGCGCCACGGACGACCTGATCGGCTGGAGCGAAAAGACGGCGGACGGCACCAAGAAGCACGAGGGCTTTCTGCAGGTCTTCGAGGTGAGCCGCGAAGATGCCAATCAACTGATCAAGCAGGCCCGTATCGCGCTCGGCTGGATCGAGGCGGACCCCGAGGTTGAGGAAGAATTGGCTGAGGATGAGCACGCCGCTGAGGAAGCGGCCGCCCCCCCGGAAGCCTGAGGTGTCAAGCGCGGCATGCCTTAACAGGGCGTTGTGCTTGAATGACGATTTTCACGCAATTCCGTGTCATCACGGGATGCGAATTAAGTTTTTGATAACCCTCATGGGACAATGTGACGGTGATTGCAAAAGAAGCTGTGGAGAGCGAAGACTGTGCGGATGGAGCAATCCGCATGTGCGCCCTCACGCGTAATCGCCGTCATGAAAGCGAACTTCTCCGCTTCGTTGCCGATCCGCAGCAATGCATCGTCCCTGACATCGCCCGCAAATTGCCTGGGCGTGGTGTCTGGGTAACAGCGACGAAGGATGCCGTGGCTGAAGGCGTGCGCCGGAAGGTGTTCGCCCGGGGCCTGAAGGCGCAAGTAACCGCGAGCGAGAGCTTGCCGGATCTGACGGAAACCCTGCTGCGCAAGTCCGCGTTGCAGGCTCTGGCCATGGCGAACAAGGCGGGCCAGGTCATCACCGGCTACGTCAATGTGGAGAAGCAGTTGCTTGCAGGCCGGGGCCGCGTGATCATGCTTCTGCATGCGGCGGAAGCAGGAGAGGACGGTTGCGTTAAGCTGGACCGGAAGTGCAGGGCCGTCAATGTCAAGCGCAGGGATGCGCCGGTCATTGTGCGAGCTTTTTCCAACTCGGAATTGAGCTTGGCGCTGGGACGGGAAAATGTGATACATGCGGTAGCGAAAAAAGCCGCCGTGAGTGAGAAATTTCTCAAGCTAACCTGCCGTTGGCTGATTTATAACGGCGTTGAACCATTAGGGGCACCAGCTGAAGCGCCCGACAGCTTGAGCACCAGTCAGGACGATGAATGACCGGAACGAAAGAGACCGATAATAAGAGCACGTCAGGGGCCGGCCGACGATGACCCTCAACGTGAAGCGAACTGTTGAACAGGGACAGGTTCGGCAGAGCTTCAGCCATGGCCGGTCGAAAGCCGTGGTTGTCGAGAAGAAGCGCAAGCGCATTGTAGGCGCGCCCGAAGCGTCTGAAACGCCTGAAGCCAGCTCACCGCCGGCAGCTCCTGCCGCAACAGCAGCAGCCCCGGCCGCCGCCGCTCCGGCGCCGAAGGTGCATCGTCCAGCGCAGAAGCCCGCGGCTGTCCGGCCCGATCCGCGCACTCAGGCGCGCCAGCTTTCCGCCGGCGAGACCGAGGCCCGCTCCCGTGCCCTTTCGGAAGCGCGCAAGCGCGAGGAAGGTGAGCGTGCTCAGCGCGAGAAGGAGGCAAAGCTCCGCGAAGAGGAGATGCGCCGCCGCGCCGCCGAGGAAGAACGCTTGAGGCTTGAAGCCGAAGCGGAAGCCAAGCTGCGTCAGGCCGAAGCTCCCGAGCCGCCGGCCGCACCACCACCTCAACCGCAGGCACCCGCTCCGCGCGCGGCGGCTTCGGCACGGCCTGCGGGCACGGCTCCCGATGCGCGCCGCGATCAGCCGGGCACAGGCGCCCCGGTTCGCCGGGCGCCGGGCGCTCCCCCGCTCCCGCCGACGCGACTGCGGTTCCCCGCACGCTTCGCCGGGCCGGTACGGACGATGATCGCAGCGCAGATCGCAAGAAGAGCACGGGGCCCGCTGGCGGGCCCGGTCCGCGCGGCCCTGGTGGCGGCGCTGGTCCGCGCGGTCCCGAACGCGCTCCGGTGCGCGCCAAGACAACGCCCGAGGTCCGTCCGCGCGGCAAGCTGACCATCACTACCGCCCTGGAGGAACAGCGCGAGCGCAGTCTTGCCTCGCTCCGCCGGCGGCAGGAGCGCGCCAAAAAGCAGGCGCTCGGCATCCAAGAGGAACGCAAGAAAATCGTGCGCGAGGTCCAGCTCCCGGAAGTCATCACCATTCAAGAGCTGGCCAACCGCATGGCCGAGCGCGCCGTCGATATCATCAAGTTCCTGATGAAACAGGGACATATGCATAAGATCAACGACGTGATCGACGCCGATACGGCCGAACTGATCGCTACCGAGTTCGGTCATACGGTGCGGCGCGTCTCCGAAGCCGACGTCGAAGAGGGCTTCATCGGCGAACGGGATGCCGAGGAAACGCTGGAGCCGCGCGCTCCGGTCGTGACCATCATGGGCCACGTCGATCACGGCAAGACCTCGCTGCTCGACGCCCTGCGCCATACGAATGTGGTGTCCGGCGAAGCGGGCGGCATTACCCAGCATATCGGTGCTTATCAGGTGGTCACAGACGATGGCGCATCCGATCACCTTCATCGACACGCCGGGCCACGCGGCCTTTACCGCCATGCGTGCCCGCGGCGCCAAGGTGACGGATATCGTCGTGCTGGTGGTGGCGGCCGACGACGGCGTGATGCCGCAGACCATCGAGGCCATCAATCACGCGAAGGCGGCCGGCGTGCCGCTGATCGTCGCCATCAACAAGATCGACAAGCCCAGCGCCGATCCGCAGCGCGTGCGCACCGATCTGCTGCATCACGAGGTCGTGGTGGAAAGCATGAGCGGTGACACGCTTGAAGTGGAAGTGTCGGCGAAACAGCGTCTCAATCTCGACAAGGTGCTGGAAGCCATCCACCTGCAAGCAGAAGTGCTGCAACTGAGCGCCAACCGCAATCGCGACGCCGAGGGCGTGGTGATCGAGGCCAAGCTGGAACGCGGACGCGGGCCGGTCGGCACGGTGCTGGTGCAGCGCGGTACGCTGAAGGTCGGGCAGATCGTGGTGGCGGGCCGGGCCTGGGGCCGGGTTCGCGCGCTCATCGACGACAAGGGCGCGCATGTGGTTTCGGCCGGCCCATCGGTGCCGGTGGAGGTGCTCGGTTTCGACAGCGCACCGGAAGCGGGCGATCAGGTCGCGGTGGTGGAAAGCGAAGCGCGCGCCCGTGAACTCACGGCCTACCGTCTGCGCAAGCTGCGCGATGTGAAAGCGACAGGCGCCGGTTCGCGTTCGTCGCTGGAACAGATGATGGGCCAGCTCGCCAAAGCCGGCAAGAAAGAGTTCCTGCTCATCATCAAGGGCGACGTGCAAGGCTCGGTCGAAGCGATCACCTCAGCGCTCGACAAACTTGGCAATGACGAAGTATCGGCGCGCGTGGTTCATGCGGGCGTCGGCGGTATTACCGAGTCGGATATTTCGCTCGCGGCAACGGCCAATGCCGCCATCATCGGCTTCAACGTGCGCGCCAACACACAGGCTCGCGCTGCCGCCGAACACGATGGCGTGGAAATCCGCTATTACAACGTCATCTACAATCTCGTGGACGATGTGAAAGCGGCCATGTCCGGCATGCTGCCGCCCAGCATCCGCGAGGACTTCCTCGGCAACGCCGAAGTTCTGCAGGTGTTCGACATCCACAAAGTGGGCAAGGTGGCCGGCTGCCGTGTGACCGAAGGCAAGGTCGAGCGCGGCGCCAGGGTTCGCCTGGTTCGCGACAACGTGGTCATTCACGAAGGCAAACTTTCGACGCTGAAGCGCTTCAAGGACGAGGTGAAGGAAGTCCTGGGCGGACAGGAATGCGGTATGGCCTTCGAGTCCTACCACGACCTGAAAGAGCGCGACGTGATCGAGTGCTTCCACGTGCAGGAAGTGCAGCGGACGCTTTAATCTCTCCTCTCCCGCCGGCGCGTTTTCCGGGAACGGAAGCGCGGCCGGTTTGGAGCTGGATGAGGGGGATTTTTCTTTACGGCGATGGCGGCTTCACGCCCTTAGCATTGATATTTGCCCCCCACCCAGCGAGGGAGAGGGATTTAAGAGGCACATCATGAGCAAAACCCACGGCTCCAAAGGGATATCGCAGCGCCAGCTCCGGGTCGGCGAGCTGATCCGCCACGCGCTGGCGGATTTCTTCCTGCGCGACAGCGTCAGCGACGACGAGTTGAAGGGCGTCCTGCTGACCGTCACTGAAGTGAAGGCCAGCCCCGATCTGCGCCACGCGACGGTGTTCCTGATGCCGTCCGGCGCGGCCGACCAGCAAAAAGCCGTGGCCGCCGTCGCGCGGCACAAGAAATTCCTGCGCGGTGAGCTTGCCCGGCGCATCGAACTCCGTTATGTGCCGGAACTGGCCTTCGCACTCGACGGCTCGTTCGACAATGCGCGGCGCATCGAAGAAATTTTGCACTCGCCCGAAGTCGAACGCGATCTGCACTGAATTTCTTAAAAACTCGGGATTTCCGGTAAACCGTCGTCCCGGCCCTTTCCGGGGCCGAAAGGATATTGAATGGCGCGCAATCGAGGCCGCCGGCTGAACGGCTGGCTCATTCTGGACAAGCCCAAGGGCCTGATTTCCAACCAGGCGCTGAACCGCTTGAAGCGCATTTTCGAGCCGCAGAAAGCCGGCATGGCGGGCATCCTCGACCCGCTGGCGACCGGCATCCTGCCCATCGCTTTCGGTGAGGCGACCAAGACCGTCGCCCACGTGGTGGACAGCTCGAAAAGCTATCGCTTCACCGTGCGCTGGGGCATCGCCACCGATACCGACGACGCCGACGGCAAAGCGATCAAGGAGAGCGAGCGCCGGCCTTCGCGCGACGAAATCGAGGCCATCCTGCCCGCCTTCGTGGGCGAAATTCAGCAGGCGCCGCCGCGCTTTTCCGCCATCAAGGTCGCCGGCGAACGTGCCTACGATCTCGCGCGCGACGGCGAGGTGTTCGAGTTGGAGAAGCGGCCGGTGAACGTCATGCGGCTGTCTATTGTGGACATTCCCAGCGCCGATGAATGCGTGCTGGCCGCCGATTGCGGCAAGGGCACCTATGTCCGCTCGCTGGCGCGCGACATGGGCGAGGCGCTGGGCTGTTACGGCCATGTGATCGCGCTCCGGCGCACTCGCGTCGGCGCTTTCCACGAGGACGCCTCCGTTCCGCTTGAGAAAATCGAGGAACTCGCAGCCGCGAACCCGGATGCGCCGCCGCTCCATGTCATCTCGCCGGTGGAAGCAGCGCTGGGCGGCCTCATGTCGATCACGGTCAGTCCGCAGGATGCGGCCCAGCTCAAACGCGGCCGTTCGATCCTGCTGAAGGGCCGGGACGCGCCGGTCAACGGCGGCACGGTTTACGCGCTTTGCGGCGGTATGCTGGTGGCGGTGGGCGACGTGGAGAACGGTGAATTGCAGCCGCTGCGCGTGTTCAATCTGTAGCCATGGCGGGGGTATTGCCTGCGTGGCGTGGTCAAAAGGCAGTGATGGACGGCCTTAATAGTCCCCGTGCGTGCCGTGACGGTTGCCTGGTCATTGTATCCCGCCGTACACTGTCTCGGATATTGGTCGTAGACGAGGCGGTGCCCCCCGAGAATTAGCTTCACGCTTACGCCGCAGTCCCCTATAAATGCGCCGGATATCCCTCAAATGCCGATTAATCCGGTCAAGGCGCTGATGTCTTCTTCTTCGTTCGCGAGTTCATTCGCCGCAACTTCGAAAGCCGACTGGCTGAAACTTGTGGAGGCCGGGCTGAAAGGCGCGTCATTCGACGATGCACTGGTCAGCGAGCTATACGAGGGGATGCGGGTCAATCCGCTCTACACGCGCGAGGACTTCGAGGCGCTGAAAGCGGGCTCGGGCGGCGTGACCTATCCGGCTGCCCTGCGCGGGTGCACGCGGCCGGGCGCCGGGCGGGAGTGGAGCATCATCCAGCTCCTCGACCATTTCGATTTCACCGAGGCAAACCGTCAGCTTCGCGAAGACCTGGAAAATGGCGTCAACAGCATCGTGATCCAGCTGGGCGGCAACATTCCCTATGGCGGCGCGTACACGGCAGCGCGCACGGTCGAGGAATTCGCGCTGGTGTTCGCCGACCTGCCGCTGGACAGCTTCGACATCCGCATGTCCGGCGGGTTCGACACGCTGCCCGGCTGCGCGCTCATCGCCGCCCTGTCCGAATTGCGGGGCGGCCCCTCCTTGAAGTTGCGCGGCTCGGCCGGCCTCGACCCGCTGAGCATCGTCGTGGCGAGCGGCTACGTTCCGGCGGACCGCGATCAGATTTTCTCCAATTCCGTCGATGCGGCGCATTATCTGAAGAGCAAGGGCCATGGCTGGAGGCCGTTCACCGCATCCGGCCGCGCCTGGCATCAGGCGGGTGCCTCTGCTGCCTGCGAACTGGCCTGCACGCTGGCGGCCACGGTCACATACTGGCGCAAGCTGGTGGAGAGCGGTTTCACCATTTACGACGCGGTGCGCGCCGTCGATGTGACGCTGACGGCGGACGCCGACCTGTTTCTCACTATCGCCAAATTCCGGGCCGCGCGCCTGTTGTGGGCGCGGGCGGCGGAGGTGGCGGGCGCCGCGCCGTCATGCGCCAATATTTTCGCCGAAATGTCCTTCCGCATGGTCGCCGAGCGCGACCCCTATGTGAACCTGCTGCGGGGCACGGCGGCGGCCTTCGGTGCGCTGATTGGCGGCGCTGGCGGCCTTCTGCTCATTCCGTTCAACACGCGGGCCGGCACGCCGGACGCCTTTGCCCGGCGCCTCGCACGCAATACGCATGCAATTCTCCGGGAAGAATCGCATCTGGGGCGGGTCGCGGATGCGGCGGGCGGCTCCTGGTATGCCGAGCAGCTCACAAGCGAACTGGCGGCGAGGGCCTGGAGCAATTTCCGCGACATCGAGGCCAAAGGCGGCCTGCTGCCCGCGCTGGAAGACGGCATGGTGGGTGACTCCATCTGGCTCACGCGTCAGCGGCGCGAACGCGCGGTGCGGACGGCTGGCGACCCGATCACCGGCATTTCGATGTTCCCCGATCTGTTCGAGAGGCCGGTGTGCGCCTATGAGGGCGAGGTGAGCGTCGATCTGGAGGCCCTCAACCGAGAGGGCGATGTGCCGGTGCTGCCGGAGCCGGGGCAGGGCGCACGCTTCGCCGCCATGGTGGATGCGGCGCGCCAGGGCGCCACGTTGCGGGGCCTGGAACGCGCGCTGGAACGTGTCTACGAGCGCCGTCAATTGCTGTCGCCGGGGACCATCCGGCAATCCGAACCCTTCGAGCGTTTGCGGCGCACATCCGATCTGGCGCAGCACCGGGTTGGCGCGCGTCCGCCGGTGTTCGTCGCCGCGCTTGGTACTCCCTCGGAATTCGCCTCGCGCCTCGCCTGGGTGAAGAACTTTTTCGAAGCCGGCGGCTTCGAGATCCTGGTGGGGTCCGGCCTCAACAGCCTCGATGCGCTGCAACGCGATTTCCAGGACAGCCCCGCGCCGGTTGCCTGCCTGTGCTCCAGCGACGAGGGCTATTCGTTCCTGCCGGATGCCGCGCAGGCGTTGAAGGATGCAGGAGCCGCCGCCGTGTATCTCGCCGCCCCGCCTTCGGTGCTGAAACTGTTCGGCAGCAGCGCGCGCGGCATCGACCGCGTGATTTACGAAGGCTGCGACATGCTGAGCATGCTGGAAGAACTGCATCACATCATGCGGGTCGAGGAAATGGGCAGCATGGCCTACGAGAATTACGATCAGTTGGAAGAGATTTAACCGGCCGCCAATCTGTGCCGCATGAGGACGCGATGAGCGGAATTGCCAGTTTCAAAGACATTCCCTGGAGCCTGCCGGCCCATTGCGGCGGCGAACCGGCAGCCGGCGAGCCCTGGCTGACGCCCGAGGGCATTGATGTCAAGACGCTATACAGCGAAGCCGATCTCGCCGGTATTGATTTTCTCGACACCTTCCCCGGCATTGCGCCATTCTTGCGCGGCCCGTATCCAACCATGTATGTCGAGCAGCCGTGGACGATCCGCCAGTATGCAGGCTTCTCCACCGCCGAGGACTCCAACGCCTTCTACCGGCGCAACCTGGCCGCCGGCCAGAAGGGGCTGTCCATCGCCTTCGACCTCGCCACCCATCGCGGCTACGATAGCGACCACCCGCGCGTGAACGGCGACGTGGGCATGGCGGGCGTGGCGATCGATTCCATCTACGACATGCGCACGCTGTTCGACGGCATTCCGCTGCGCGAAATGAGCGTGTCCATGACGATGAACGGCGCGGTGCTGCCGGTGCTGGCGCTGTATATCGTGGCCGCCGAAGAACAGGGCGTATCGCCGGAAGCAGCTTTCCGGAACCATTCAGAACGACATTCTCAAGGAATTCATGGTCCGGAACACCTATATTTACCCGCCAACGCCCTCGATGCGGATCATTTCCGACATCTTCGCCTACACTTCGACGAACATGCCGAAATTCAACTCCATCTCGATTTCCGGCTACCACATGCAGGAAGCCGGCGCCACCGCCGATCTGGAACTGGCCTACACGCTGGCCGACGGCATCGAATACGTCCGCGCCGGGCTCGAAGGCCGGGCTCGACATCGACGCCTTCGCGCCGCGCCTGTCGTTCTTCTGGGCCGTCGGCATGAATTTCTTCATGGAAGTGGCCAAGATGCGCGCCGCGCGGCTGCTGTGGGCGAAGTTCATGAAGGATCTGGGCGCGAAGAATCCGCGCTCGCTGTCGTTGCGTACCCACTGCCAGACCTCCGGCTGGAGCCTCACGGCGCAGGACGTCTTCAACAACGTCACGCGCACCTGCATCGAGGCGATGGCGGCCACGCAGGGGCAACGCAGTCGCTGCACACGAATGCGCTCGACGAGGCGCTGGCACTGCCGACCGACTTTTCCGCACGCATCGCCCGCAACACCCAGCTTTTCCTCCAGCACGAGACCGGCACCTGCCGCGTCATCGACCCCTGGGGCGGCAGCTATTACGTGGAGCGGCTGACGCACGATCTCGCCCAGCGCGCCATGCAGCATATTGACGAGGTGGAGAAGCTGGGCGGCATGGCCAAGGCCATCGACGCCGGCCTGCCGAAGCAGCGCATCGAGGAAGCCGCCGCGCGAACGCAGGCGCGCATCGACTCCGGCAAGCAGATCATCGCCGGCGTCAATAAATACCTGACGCGCGATGAAAAGCCCATCGACGTGCTGAAGGTAGACAATTCGGCGGTGCGCACGGTGCAGATCGACAAGCTGGAGCGGCTGCGCGCCGAACGCGACGAGGACGCCTGCCAGCAGGCGCTGTCGGAGCTGACCAACGCCGCCGCCGGTTCCGGCAATCTGCTGGAACTGTCGGTGAAGGCCGCGCGGGCCATGGCGACGGTGGGCGAAATTTCGGAAGCGATGGAGAAGGTGTACGGCCGCCACCGCGCCGAAACACGCACCATCAGCGGTGTATACCGCCAGGAGATCGGGCAGATGGACGAGCAGGTGGCCAAGGTCATCGCCATGGCCGAGGAATTCGAGAAGCACGACGGGCGGCGCCCGCGTATTCTCGTCGCCAAGATCGGGCAGGACGGGCACGACCGCGGCCAGAAGGTGATCGCCTCGGCGTTCGCCGATCTGGGCTTCGATGTGGATATCGGCGCGCTGTTCGCCACGCCGGCCGAGGCGGCGCGTCAGGCGATCGAGAACGACGTGCATATCATCGGCGTGTCGTCGCTCGCTGCCGCGCATCTGACGCTGGTGCCGGAGCTGAAGGCCGAGCTGGAGACGCAGGGCCGGCCCGACATCATGATCGCCGTGGGCGGTGTGGTGCCGCCGCAGGATTACGACGAGCTGCTGGGCGCGGGAGCCCGTGCGATTTTCGGCCCTGGCACGGTGATCTCCACGGCGGCGGCGGATTTGCTGCGGAAATTGAACGGGGATCTCGGCTATAATACGCAGCGCGGCTGAGGTGTCAGTGACGTAAAACAAGAAGCAGGGAGCGGGAATCCATGCCGGTTAAAGTCAGTTCAATCTTCAGCCTGTTCGTATTCATGGTGCTGGTCATGGGGGGCGGAGCGCTGGGTGGCGGCTGGGACACCAATCCCTGGTACGAACAGCTCGTCAAGCCCCCTTACGCACCGCATGGCTGGCTGTTTCCGCTGATCTGGACCGGGCTATACATCCTGATCGCACTGGCCGGCTGGCTGGTTTGGCTCGCGCCATTGCGGACAGCGAAATACGCGCTGTTTTTCTGGGTGATGCAGCTTCTCCTGAACGCGACCTGGTCCCACGTCTTCTTCATCGAGCACAAAATCGATAAGGCGCTCATCGAGCTGGCCGCGCTGGGGTTGTTCATCCTCGCCTTCACGATTGCCGCGCTGCGCGTGGACAAGCGTGCCTCGCTGCTGTTCGTGCCGTATCTGGTCTGGGTGTGCTACGCCGGGCTGCTGAATTTCGCGTTCTGGCAGCTCAACGGCTGACGGTTCGCACGATGCTGCGCCAGCCGTTCGCGAACGATGGCGGCGATACGGCGCGTCTCGTCCAGCGGCTTGTAGCTCCAGGTTTCGAGTTTTCCCGTGAAGGGCCGGGTGATGCCCGCGTCCTGGAATGAGCGGTGCATATGGTCGAACCGCTTGCTGCCGCCATTCAGCTTGGCGACGTATACCGGCTTGCCAGTGAAGCACGCTTCCGACAGCATTGAGGCCGAAATCCTCGGTCACGATGATCCAATCCGCCAGCGCCAGCATACCGAAATAGGGGTTGTCGCCCTTGCCATCCCAGACCAGGGCGCCCGTCCCCGCCAGCGTCGCGCGCAGGATCGCGGCGCACTCCGGCCCCGTGCGGCGCGATGTGGTCACGATCAGCCCGGCGCCGTGATTGGCGACCACCGCCTTGAGCTGTTCCGCCAGTTCGCGCATGCGCTCCGGCGTCAGGCTATGGTTCTTGGACTTGCCGCCGATCAGCACCGCGACCAGAGGTCTTGGCAGCAGTGCAAAAGGTTCGCGGAAGCGCTCTACCGCCTTGGCGATAGCGTCGCTGGTTATGTGATGCAAGGCGCCCATGGTGGGGAAAACGTCCGGCCCCGTGAGCCCGTCATGTTCCGGCGGCACAACCATGTCGAAATAATGCGGCGGCACGCGCGGGTCCTGGATGTGCACCGTGAAGGTGCTCCCGCCGCTGGCCCGCTTGATCGCGATGGCCGCCGGCGCCGCGCGCGCGCCGCAGGTGATTAGCAGGCCGGGCCAGGGCGCGCGCATATCCGCAGGCAGCATACGCTCCAGCGGACGCAGGCGCGCGGTCCAATGCCCCGGCAGCAGCCGCCACAGCGCAGGCGGCCGGAGCAGCGTCTTCAGGCTGAATTGCGGGGTGATCGCCTGAGCCAGCCCCTTTGCCTGGTTCACCGTGCCGGTATCGCCTGTGGTGGCCACCCAGCAGGTCAGGCCGCCGGCGTCCCACGGCGAAGCATCAGGCGCCTTGCCATTGAGGGACCGGCGGCGCTGGGCGTCATCATGTGCGGCTATCGTGGAGATGGGAACCTCGTTGCGCAAAAGGGGGCTGGGAAACGCAGCTCCTGGCGAGTGCGTCATCCCGGCCCGGCAAAGTTGAATATCAGCGTCCCGCGCACGCCCATCATGCGGCGCGTGACCAATACATGCCAAGTATCGGTGCCGGAGACGAAAATCAATCCCTTATTGATGCCTGCGGCCACGCGGTCAGCATAAGTCTCGCGCGTGATGTCGCAGCCGGGTTCACATCTGCGCAAGCGATGGTCACAATTGCCGCGTATAGTGAAGTGACTGGCGCGGGTTCCACGCGATTGCCGCGCGCATTTTGATAACCGGCTTGATCCCGGCAGATCAGTTCTTAAATGTTGTAATAATAGAAGACCTGCCTGTTTACAAAAGGACGTTGGGTGATGAGTGACGATTTATCCCTGCGTGACGCGAATTTCGAAAAAGAGGTCCGCCGCACCCTCAAGGATCATTGGCATTTATTTCTTTTGCAGGGCATCCTGCTGGCGGCCGCGGGCGCCGTGGCCATCGTCGTGCCGCACATCGCCACGGTCGCCATAGCCTTCTTCATCGGCTGGCTGCTCATTGCCGCCGGCGGCATGCGGCTCGTGTCCCTGTTCAACGCCAAGCATGTGCCCGGATTCTGGGGGCTGGTGCTGATCGCCGCGTTCACGGTGCTGCTCGGCGTCATTCTGGCTCTGGCGCCGGTGAAAGGCGCATTGACGCTGACCATGGTTCTGGTGGTCTACTTCTTCGCCCATGGCATCGCCAGCTTCGTGTTCGCCTACGCCATCCGCACCAGCACCGACCGCTGGCCGTGGATGCTGCTGTCGGGGCTGGTGGATATGGTGCTCGCGGGCATCATCGTCGCGGGCTGGCCCGGCACAGCGGACTGGATTCTTGGCCTGCTGGTGGGGGTGAATATGGTCTTCACCGGCCTGGTGCTGATATTCGCCGCGGCGGGGGCAAGGCTGGCCGAGGATTGAAGGCAAGCTCGCTCGCAAGCGAACTTGCCTCGCGGGCTGTACTTGTCTCGCCGCGCGTTTATATGGAATACCGGCGCCCGTTTTGTGACCGGGCGGCGGGCGGGATGTCTCGCCCCTGTTCCTTTTCCCAGGCAAATTCCCCGGACGGCAGTCCTTCGCGCTTGAAGGCTGTGCCAAACAGACATATAACGCCTTCGTGAAAGTCAAAAAGCTTGCCGTGCGGGCTTTTTTTGGGGCGTCGCCAAGCGGTAAGGCACCGGATTTTGATTCCGGCATTCCCAGGTTCGATCCCTGGCGCCCCAGCCAAACTTTTCCGGCACCGCCTGCAGGATATCACTGTCCCGGCTTGGCCTTCTGCGCCGCCTCATTCACCATCGCGCCGAGTTCCTGCGCCTGAAGGGCATAGGCGTGCATCTGCAACTGCGCATGCCGGCTCTGGATTTGCAGTGCCTCCTTGAGGTCCTTCGCCTTGGTCAGCTCATTGGCCAGCGAGAAACTTGCGTCGAGGTTCTGCTGCGTGAAACGCATCATGCGTTCCTGAACATCGTCCAATCCGGTGGCCATCGGGCTCGACGGGGTGGCGGTTTTCATCATCTCCTGGGCTTTGCGCGTTGCGTCCATGAGCTGGGCGTAGGCTGCGCGGGCCTGGTTGATGCTTTGCATGGCGAGGTCGCGCATCTCCTGCGGGATCTCGGGCTGCTTGGTCTCGGCCATGGGGTTCCTCCTTGCTGTACCGCGATTATCCGGCTGGCGGTCACGTTGACTCGCAGTGTATCCCCCGGCGCGGACCTATCCAAACGCAAAAATAAAGACGCCCCCCACGCCTTTCAGCATGCGGGGCGCCCCTTCGTCTCCCCGAAGGTTAGGCGTGGATCGATTCGCCGTGCTGCGTGATGTCGAGGCCCTGCTGTTCCAGCTCGTTCGAAACGCGCAGCGGTGTGAAGACATTGATCAGCTTCAGCAGCAAGAACGTCGCCCCGCCGCTCCACAGAACGGTTGCCGCCACGCCGTAGAATTGCAGCAGCAACTGGTGCGGATTGCCTTCCAGCAGCCCCGGCAGGCCCGCCGGGACATCCGCGCTCATGGAAACGGCGGCCGTGGCGAACACGCCGCACAGCAGCGTGCCCGTGATGCCGCCGACGCCATGCACGCCGAAGACGTCCAGCGAGTCGTCATAGCCGAAGCGCTGCTTCAGCGCCGTACAGGCATAGAAACACACGCCTGCCGCGATGATGCCGATGACCAGCCCGTGCCACGGCAGCACGAAACCGGAGGCCGGTGTGATGGTGCCGAGACCGGCGACCGCGCCGGAAATCATGCCGAGCACCGACGGCTGCCGCCGCGTCACCCATTCCAGCCCCATCCAGGTGAGGGCGCCCGCGCTGGCGGCCAGATGCGTCGCCACGATGGCCATGGTGGCGTGGGAGTTGGCCGCGTAGGCCGAGCCGCCGTTGAAGCCGAACCAGCCGACCCACAGCAGGCCCGTGCCGACCACCGCCATGGACAGGTCGTATGGCGCGAGGTTTTCGCTGCCATAGCCGCGCCGGTTGCCGATCACCAGGGCCGCGACCAGCCCCGCGACGCCCGCGTTGATGTGCACGACCGTGCCGCCCGCAAATCGAGCACGCCCATCGTTGGCAGGAAGCCGCCGCCCCACACCCAATGCGCCAGCGGTACGTAGACCACCAGCAGCCAGAGCGTCGAGAACAACATGAATGCCGAGAAGCTCATGCGATCCGCCACCGATCCCGCCACCAGCGCCACCGTGATGATGGCGAAGGTCATCTGGTAGATCATGAACAGGCTTTCGGGGATGGTCTTGGCGAAGGGACTGACCGACTCCATGCCCATGCCGCCCAGGAACGACTGCGCCGGAGCGAACCGATGTATGGCGCGTCGCCGGTGAAGGCCAGGCTGTAGCCGATGACCATCCACAGCACCGACACCAGCGCCACGGAGGCCAGGCTCTGCGCCATGGTCGCCAGCACGTTCTTCTTGCGTACCATGCCGCTGTAGAACAGCGCCAGGCCGGGAATGGTCATCATCAGCACCAGGCCGGTGGCGACGGTCATCCAGGCGGTGTCGGCGCCGTCGATCTTGGGGGCGTCAGCAAGGGCCGGCGTGGCGGTCAGCGCCAGGCTGGCGGCGATGGCAGCGCGCAAAGTCCAGCGCTGCGGCACGAATGTCGTCATGTGTCCCTCGTGGAAAATGTGTGTGTGAACCCGTTAAATTGCTTCGCCGTCGGTTTCGCCGGTGCGGATGCGGACGGCGTGCTCCAGCGTAGCGACGAAAATCTTGCCGTCGCCAATGCGGCCAGTGCGCGCGGCGTTGGTGATGGCTTCAATGGCCTGATCGACACGGGCGGCCGGCAGCGCCACCTCCAGCCGCAGCTTAGGCACGAAATTTACGGTGTATTCGGCGCCCCGGTAGATTTCGGTGTGGCCTTTCTGGCGGCCGTAGCCTTTCACTTCCGCGACGGTCATGCCGCTGATGCCGACTTGCGCCAGGGCTTCGCGGACTTCGTCGAGTTTGTGGGGCTGTATGACGGCGATGAGGAGCTTCATGGGTAAAATCCCGGCAAATGATGGCAGAATGGGCGGTGATGCCTGTCCGGTTAGCGCCGGTCGCGGCTACCATGCTCACGATACCGGCATGGAGAGGAAATATTAAGCAAATTCTACCCGGTAGCTGTGCGGCATGGCAGCCGGCGGCGAGAAGCGCACCGGCTCCGGCGGGAGTTGCAATGGAATGTTGGCGTCAAGAGAAAAACGCACTAAAGGAATTGCAGTTCTGTGACAGCGGCTCGCCGATTTGCGCGGCTGCTGGCAGAACGGAATGGCGAGCCTCAAACAAAGGACAATTGCGATGGCCAAAGGTCAGCAACGCAGCACAAAAGAAGTCAAGAAGCCGAAGAAGGAAAAGCCCAAGGTCGCGGCGTCCTCGACGAATCCGTTCGGAAGCACCGCGGGGAAACCGGCCGGGTCGAAGGACGGCGGCAAGAAGAAATGATGACAGTATAGGCCGCCCCGTCCATGGCCGGACGGGCGGCCGTCAGCGGCTGGCTCCATTCGCTGCGGCGGCGCAGTCAACCCCGCCGGATGCCGCGCGCCGTCATGCTTTCAGCCACTTGGCCACATCTTCGGCCTTCGGCAGTCCGCCCGCGTGCACGACCTTGCCGTCGATGACGATGCCCGGCGTCGAGGCGATGCCATAGCCCGCGATGGCCGCATAATCGGTGATCTTCTCGATCGTCACGGCGATGCCCGCCTTTTCGGCCTCGGCCTTCACCATTTCGGCCGTGGTATTGCAGCGCGCACAGCCGGGGCCGAGAACTTTCACGTCTTTCATGCTCAGTTTCCTTCAATTAGAACAATGCGTTGAACAGGAAGCCTACGGCGAGAATGCCCACGCCCACCACGCCGACGAACACCGCGAGCAGCCGCAGCTTCAGCACCTTGCGCAGGATGATCATTTCGGGCAGCGACAGCGCGATCACCGACATCATGAACGCCAGCACCGTGCCGAGCGCCGCGCCCTTGCCGAGGAGGGCTTCCACGACGGGGATGATGCCCGCCGCGTTGGAATACATGGGGATGCCGATGACGACCGCCGCGGGCACCGACCACCACGCATCGCGGCCCATGATGGCGGCGAGCGTATCGGCGGGCGCATAGCCGTGGATCAGCGCGCCCGCGCCGATACCGGCCAGCATCCACGGCCAGACCTTGCCCACGATGTCGCGCACGGCATCAAGTCCGGCCTTGAGACGGTCCACCATGTCGAGCTGCGCGGACGGCACATCGACGGCGCCGGCGCGGACATTGCGCACCCAGTCCTCAAGCCAATGCTCCAGGTGCAGCCGCCCGATCACCCAGCCCGACACGATGGCGACGCCCAGCCCGAAGGCGAGATAGGTGAGCGCCACTTTCCAGCCCAGCAGGCCCACCAGCAGAGCCAGCGCCACCTCGTTGACCATTGGCGCGGAGATGAGGAACGAGAACGTCACGCCCAGCGGCACGCCCGCGCTGACGAAGCCGATGAACAGCGGCACCGCCGAGCACGAGCAGAACGGCGTCACGATGCCGAGCGCTGCCGGCCATCACGTTGCCGATGCCTTCGCGGCGGCCGCTGAGCAGCGCGCGCGTGCGTTCGGCGGAGAAATAGCTGCGCACCACGCCCATGGCGAACACCACGAGCGCGAGGAGCAGGAGCACTTTCGGCGCGTCGTAGAGGAAGAAGGCGATGGCCTCGCCAATGCGGCTGTGGCGTTCCACGGGCAGAGCCGAGACGGCCCATTCGGAGAACGGCACGAGCTGGCTGTAGAGCGCGGCCCATGCGAGGAGCGCGGCCAGAGTTCCGGCGAGCCACTTCGCGTTCCGGCTGTTGCCGGTGACTGTTGCGTCCTCCGCCGGGGCAGTGCTGGCGCGACGGCAGGCAGGAGGGCTTCGCGGCGTTTTCGGCGGGATCAATGCTCATGCGGGCTGCCTTTCGCGGGGCGAGGCGTTTGCGGGGATCAGGGCCAGCGCGGCCTCAACCAGCGCCACAACCTCGGCGGGGAGGCTGGCCGCGCGGGCGTAGCGCACCCATTGCGCGTCGCGCCGGTCGGTGACGAGGCCCGCGTTCTTGAGCACGCCCATATGCCGCGACATGCGCGACTGGCTGGCGCCAAGTTCGCGCATCAGTTCGCAGACGCAGCGTTCGTGCCCGTCCCAGATGATGCGCAACGCGGCCAGCCGTGTCGGCTCGGCCAGGGCGGATAGGATATCGACTGCTCGTTTCATTATGCTAATATGCGCCTATGCGCATAGCAGCGCAATATCCTTCCTGATTTCCCCTATGCCGCCGCCCCCTCGCCGCTTCCCCTCTCCCTCGATGGGAGAGGGTGGCCGCGAAGCGGCCGGGTGAGGGTGGGGCCACGCACTCCGGCGCTGGGGAGCGGAGGCATCTGGGTAATCAGGATATCCATTCGCCCTCTTTTCCGTCAACGGAGGGAGACCAGGCCGGGAGGCACCCATGCGCAATCTACGCCGCCGCCAACCGGCGTGAGAGCGCCATCACACTCGTGCGGCCGGTCGCGGCGTTCATCCTGGCGCACGCTCGCGCCTCTCCTGGGATGACGGCGGCGAATTTATCGCGCGCCTCACCCGCATGCTTACAGCGTCAGCGCTTTCGCCAGATCCTCGGCCGCCCTGCGCTTGGCGGCCAGTTCCACGTCAATCGCCTTGTCCGCCGCGTTGATGGCGGTCAGCCGGTCTTCCTGCGTCTTGAGCGTCTCCAGATAGCGGCGGCCCAGATCGGAACCCTGCCCGACGGTTTGCAGGTTCTTGCGGATGCGCTCCTGATCCTCGCCGATCTTGTTGCGCTCCTTCTCCAGTTCCTCGCGCCGCGCATTGGCCTTGTTCATGTCGGCCACCAGCGCGCCGAGCCGGGCCACCACGTCCTTGAGCACGGCGCTCTCGTTGCTGAGGCCGCTGACGGCCGCCAGCAGTTCCTCGGGGTCCTGATCGGTGAGCGTCACGTCTTCCTGCGTCTCGCGTTCCAGGTTCAGCGCCGCCTTGGTGGTCTTGCCCTTGGCGGCGGCCACCTTGTAGCGCAGGCGCGCCGTGGTTTCCTCGATGCCGGCGGTATCGCCCGACGGTTTCCAGCCGCTGCCGCGCGCCTCGTCGATGACGATCTCGCGATCCTCGTCCGCCGGCGGGGTGATTTCGTAGTCGATGGTCCGGCGCGACTTCACCGTCACGGTCAACTGGCCGTTGACGGCCTTGCCGAGCCGGGTTTCCTTGACGCCCTTGTCGGTGCGGCGGATTTCGGTTTTGGAATCCAGCGCGAAGGTGACGAACTTCGAGCTGCCCTTCGACATCAGCGGCAATTGCGCGTCGCCCGCGAAATTCGCCGCGCCATCGGCTCCGGCGTCGAAGGCGGTGATGATGCCGGCGGGCAGCGGCGTCCCGGCGTCGTTCACCAGGCGCACGGCGGCGAGCGGGCGTATGGCGTTGGTGTCCGGCTGGTACAGCCAGGTGCGGGAGGCTGTGATTTCCTGGTCGGCGAACGGCACCATCATGGTGGAGCCGGCGTTCAGCGTCACCTTGGCCGGGAAGCGGAAGATGACCTGGGTGGCGGCCTCCTCGGCCTCGACGGCGATGGCGGATTGGCTCATCCGGTCCGGCAATATCTCGCGGAGCATCGGCACACCGCCATAATCGGCGTCACCATTTGCAAATTTTCCCATCGCCTGCACGGGAGCGGGCGGCGAGGCAGCGGCGACAGAACGCTTTTTCTGTAGTCCGCGCCGGCCCTTGCTTCCGCCGGCTTGGCATCCTCCGCATCGTCCTTGCGCGGCACGACCCGCAGCGACGCCGTGACCGGGATTTCCGGGCGGTCCACATAATACGCGGTATACAGCGGCTGCTTGAGCGCCACCGGATTGCCGGAAATCAGCGACAGCTCGACATCTTTCCAATCGCCGCCGCTCAGATTTTCCACCACGCCCCAGCCTTGCAGCCGGGCCTTGCCGCCCTCTTTCGGCAGCACCAGCCGGTACGCCGTCTTCCACACCGGCGCCGGCACGACGTAGGTGAAGCCAACGTCGCGCGTGCCCTTCCCCGCCAGCGAGATCGACAGCGAGCGGCGTTCCTTGGCGCGGTTCTGCGCGAGGCCGGTCAGCGCGCGCTCGATCTGCGCCTTCGTCTGCGGCTCGGTGAAGCGTAAGCCCGAAAGCTCCTCCAGCACGGCCTGCACGAAGCCCTTGTCGGCGGTGAGCATCGTCAGCCGGTGGCGCGTGATGGTGCCGCCGTTGCCGGGCAGTTGCGTGCGCTCCTCCTCGACGCGGAAGACCTTGCCCTGCGCCTTGACCTGGCCCTCGATCTCGATTTCCGCGCCTACCAGCGCGTTGAGCAGCGCCGCCTGCGAGGTCAGCGCGTCCGGGCCGAAGGGGAGATCGCGGAACAGCTCGGCGAGCGGCGACTTGCCTTGCAGGCTCACCGCGCCAACGGCCCCTTCACGGTCGAAGATGGTCAGACTTTTCAAGAGGTCGTCCACCTGATCGAGGCGCACGGACAAGGTCGAGCGACGCTCCGGCGGCGGCCTGCCCGGCGTGGGTGAACTGCGCGAGGCCGGAGGTGGAGAGGACGACGCGCTTCAGCGGCAGTTCGGAGGCTTGCGCGGAACCTGTTGTCATGGCGGCGAACCCGGTGGCGAAGAGGAGGGCGATGATTTTTTTCATTTTTTTTGCTCTTTCCCTGGGGGAGGGATGTTTGAACGCTGCACTGTGGCGAGCTTATGCGGCAGCGGACAATTAGCCGTTAATTGCGGTAGCGCCATGACCGGGGTTGCGGCGGGAAAGGGGCGATTTCATGCTCAGCCTCTTTCGTGCCGTTGTAGCACAAATCCATGCGAAGTTGTTGAAAAACCAGGGATAGCGTTAACCGCCGTTAAGCATAAACCTCGGGCAGCCCCGCCGCGCCGTGCTCCAGCCACTCCGGCGCCGGCAGCCCCTTCCCGCGCAGGAACACCGGGTTGAACAGCTTGCTCTGATAGCGCGCGCCGTAATCGCACAGCACTGTCACGATGGTATGTCCCGGCCCGAGGTCGCGCGCGAGGCGGATGGCGCCGGCGATGTTGATGCCCGTCGAACCGCCCAGGCACATGCCCTCCTCCTCAATGAGCTGGAACAGGATGGCGACGGCCTCGCTGTCGGGGATTTGATAGGCGCGATCCACCACGACGCCTTCCAGGTTGGCCGTGATGCGGCCCTGGCCGATGCCCTCGGTGATGGAGGAGCCCTCGGCCTTCAGCTCGCCCGTGGTGTAATAGCTGTACAGCGCGGCACCGAACGGGTCGGCGAGGCCGATGACGATATCGTTCCGCTTCGCCTTCAGCCCCATGGACACGCCGCCCAGCGTGCCGCCCGTGCCGGCCGCGCAGATGAAGGCATCCACCTTGCCGCCCGTTTGCCGCCAGATCTCCTCCGCCGTGGTTTTGATATGCCCGTTGCGGTTGGCCACGTTGTCGAACTGATTGGCCCAGATGGCGCCGGCGGGATGGCTGGCGTTCAGCGCCTCGGCCAAACGCCCGGAATATTTCACATAATTGTTCGGATCTTTGTACGGAACCGCCGGAACCTCCACCAGCGCCGCCCCCATGGAGCGCAGGGCGTCCTTCTTCTCCTGCGACTGCGTTTCGGGGATGACGATCACGGTGCGATAGCCCATGACGCTCGCCACCAGCGCCAGGCCGATGCCGGTATTGCCGGCCGTCCCCTCCACCACGATGCCGCCCGGCTTGAGCTGGCCCCGCGCCACGGCGTCCTCGATGATGAACAGTCCGGCGCGATCCTTGATCGACTGGCCCGGATTGAGGAACTCGCATTTGCCCAGGATATCGCAGCCTGTCTCACGGGAGGCCCGCTCCAGGTGCAGGAGCGGCGTGTTGCCGATGAGATCGAGGACGGAGGATTTTATCAGGGGCATGGCAGGCCGATGGCTCGCATTGTTCATCGAGATTATATCCCTACAGGGGTGAGGGTTAGGCGGCAAGGCGGTGGAGCGTATTTTCGATGATGTATGTCATGATTTGTTGATCTGGATCAATTTGCGAGGAATGGTATGCAAGGCGCGTGCCGCTGGTGTGCATTGCCGGGTGCGCCGCCGGGGAATGCGAACTGGTGCTGTGAGCATGACAGGTGTATGTCTGCACCAGGATCAACACATACAAAGATGGAATATTGGTATGGCTCGCAAAAAGCCGAGTAGCAAAGCCGAGTTCGTTCTGTTCGACGTGATTTATGAGGATGGTACGGCCAGCTCCAACCGGCGCGTGCCGGGCGTGGAATTGAGTGGCCTCGAAGGGGACGCCCCCGCCAAGTCGATCATCGAAGCGCAGGACCGGGAGATCGCCGAGCGGTCAGGGCGTCCGCGCGGGGCGATCAAGACGATTAAGCGGGTTGGGGGGAAGTAGGGGCCGTGCGCGGCGGCACGGTGTCCCAATTATGGTCACTGCGTCATATTTATGATAATTTCGACACGTAGTTATTCCTCCCAAGCGGCCTGCCGGGCCGCCATAACAAAATTGGGGGGAACTTTCTATGAGACGCCTTCTGCTGACAGCACTGCTGTCTGGTGCGGCCGCCTGTGCGGCGCTTGCCCAAAGCTTTCCGCCAGCGACCTTCGCTCCAGTCGTGCCTTCCGGCATCAAACGGCAGATCGGCTTCTTTGCCGCCGTCAATCCCGATTGTTCCTCCTCCGGCGACGCGGAGGCGCGGATTACGAAACAGCCGAAGAACGGCAGCGTGACCATCGAAAACGGCGCGGGCTTCACCAATTTTCCCGAAAAAAATCAAAGATATGTTTGCAATGTGAAGCAATCTCAAGGCTTGCGGTTCATCTACACCTCGAAAGAAGGGTTCACCGGCCAGGACCATTTTGAAGTCGAGATCTTCGGACCGCTCGGCGGCGCCTTCGTTTGGAAGTATCACGTCACCGTCAAGTGAAGCTTGATGCCGCAGAACCTTAGCCGGGGCAGCAAACCGCCCAATGATGGAGATTGCCTCATGCGCCGGACGCTATTGAAATACTTACTCGTACCCGCGTTATTCCTGCTCGCCGCCGGCCAGGATGCCTTCGCCCAGAGCTATCCGCCGGCGAACTTGACGCCCGTCGTGCCATCGGGAATCCAGCGGCAGCTCGGGTTTGTGGCAATGCTGAATGCCGACTGCTCCCCGGCCGGCGACATCGAAGCCAGACTGGTCAAGCCGCCCAAGCATGGGACCGTCGAAATCGAGCACGGCGCCGGCTACACGTTCTACCCGGAGAGAAACCAGCGTTATGGCTGCAACAAGCGGCTGACGCAGGGGGTGAGGATCAGCTACACGTCCGCGGAGAACTATACCGGCAAAGATCCCTTCGAGGTGGAGCTGTTCGGGCCATTCGGCATCAATGTCGTTTGGAAATATACGGTGACGGTGAAATAGGCCAAGCCCTGCTTCGATTTGGGGAGCGCGGCTGAACCGGCCGCGCGGCTGTCAGCCTCCGTGTATTCCGTGCCTGGCTCCCGGCGCCTCTGCCCCGCTCCCGCCTCGCCACCTGAAATATCACTAACAAGAGCTGTCAGCGGGCGTCTACTCGCACTGTGCTAATCCTGATTTCATCGCAACACTTGAGATTGCGGGATTAGAGGGAGGATAGCTTGTCACAGATCGCGCCCCATTGCCTTCATGCCGGTTTCGTGCACCAGGCCAGGCAGACGCCCGGCAATCCAGCCCTGATCGTGAATGGCGCGAGCTATACCTACGCCGCGCTGGACGCCATCGCCCGCCGCTGGGCGTCCCGGCTGCTGGACGTCCCCGGAGGACGCCCGTGCCGTGTTGGCGTTTTCGCCTCCCGCAACCTGACATCCTATGCCGGTGTCCTGGCCAGCCTGTACGCCGGGGCTGCGTTCGTGCCGCTGAACCGCAAGTTTCCGCCCGAGCGGACGCGCATGATGCTGCAACTGGCCGATGTTGACGCCCTGATCGTGGACAGCGAGTCGCTGCCGCAGCTTCAAAGCGTTCTGCGCGGCCTTCCGCGGATGCCCGTTCTGCTGCTGCCGGATGCGCCCAGATCCGCGCTGCCTCATGATTTTCCCGCCAGGGTGTTTGGCCGCGAAGACCTCGCGCACGCCGATGCCCTGACGGAGCTGCCGGAGACGGCCCCGCACAGTCTCGCCTATCTGCTGTTCACCTCGGGCAGCACCGGCGTTCCCAGCGGCGTCCCCATCACGCATGGCAATGTCCGCGCCTTTCTCGACGTCTGCAAGGCCCGCTACCGGCTGACCGCTGAGGACCGGCTGACGCAAACCTTCGACCAGACCTTCGACCTGTCGGTTTTCGACCTGTTCATGGCCTGGGAAAGCGGTGCCGCCGCGTGTTCCATGCAGCCGGTCGAATTGCTGGCGCCGTTCGAGTTCCTCATCAGGAACAACATCACGGTGTGGTTCTCCGTGCCCTCCGCCGCGGCGCTGCTCATCAAGCGCAATGCGCTCAAGCCCGGCAGCATGCCCACGCTGCGCTGGAGCCTGTTCTGCGGCGAGGGGCTGCCCAGGGCTACGGCCGAGGCGTGGCAGAAGGCGGCGCCGCAGTCGGTTGTCGAGAACCTTTACGGCCCGACGGAGCTGACCATCGCCTGCTCGGTTTACCGCTGGGACCCGGCGCGCTCGCCGGAGCAATGCGTCAACGGTCTCGTGCCCATCGGCGAGATTTTCCCCGGCCATGAAGCCATCATCGCTGATGAGGCCCTTCGCGATGCCGCACCCGGCGCGATTGGCGAACTGTGCGTGGCGGGGCCTCAGACATCGCCCGGCTACTGGGGTGACGCGCGGCGGACGGCGGCCCGCTTTTTCGAACGCACCGGCCATGACGGGGCGCTCCGCTGGTTCCACCGCACCGGCGATCTCGTCATGCGGCGGGAGGGCGGCCTCGTCTACATCGGCCGGCGGGATACCCAGGTCAAGATTGGCGGGCACCGTGTCGAACTCGGCGAAATCGAGGGCGTGTTGCGGCAGGCCGGCTGCACGGAGGCGGTGGCGATGGTGCAAGCGGACGCTCAGCAGCCCGGCCACATCGTCGCCGTGGTTTCCGGCGCGGCCGATCTTGCCCCGCTCTACGCCGCCGCCCGGAGCCGTTTGCCGGTCTACATGACGCCGCGCGCCATTCATGTCATCGGCGAAATGCCCCTGAACGCCAACGGCAAGGTGGACCGCCAGGCGCTGAGCCGGTGGCTTGCCAGCGGGGAGATGCGCGCTGTGGGATGAATGCTGAATCCAGCCTCTTTCAAATTTCGAGCGGCCAGCTCTGCCGTCTCCACTGCCCCAAGGTTTCATTCCTTGTTCGGCCGGAACCATTCCTCGTCCCGGCCATGCAAAAGCGACATGCTACCGCGCGCAGGACGGGTCAAGGGTGCGAAGCACCGGCGAAGCCGGCTTGCCCTTGACGCGTCCGAGCACGGTAGCATGCTGGTGTGCGGCGGGGCTCACGGCAATCTCTGCAACCCGCTCGAAATTCGAAAGAGCCTGAAACCATAGAGCGGAGCGTGACCTAAACTTGTGCGGAGACGGAACATGACCACCATTGAAACGATCATTGCGCGCTCGCTGAACGTCGATGTTCATGCCGTGACCGCCGGACTTTCCTACCAGGACATCCCCGAATGGGACTCATTCGGGCACGTTCAGCTCATGCTGGCGCTGGAGACGGAATTCGGCGTGCAGATCACCAACGAACTGACGCTTCAACTCACCTCGGCGCGCGCCATTGGCAGCTTCATCAATGGCCGCCAGCAGAAGTGCGCCGCGATTGAACAGCCGCCTGCCGCGACGGAGCGCCCGGCGATCTCGCGCGGCCTCAGCGGGGTTTACCTGGATCGTACCGCGATCACGGACATCGACAGCGGCAATGGCCGGCTCGCCTATCGCGGCTACGATGTTCACGATCTGACGGCGCACGCCAGTTTCGAGGAAATCGTCTGGCTGCTGCTGAGCGGCGAGCTGCCGGAACCGGGCGAACTGGCTCAGCTCCGGGACGAACTCGCCGAATTCCGCTTCGCACCCGCCCCTGTGCTCGCCGTGCTCGAATCCCTCAAGCACGCCCATCCCATGCAGGCGCTGCGGGCGGGCGTTTCCGTGGCCGGCGCGCTGGCGGACGGCGGGGACGATGGCTCGCCCGTGGCGCAACGGCGTGCCTCATTGCGGCTCATCGCGCAGGTGCCGGTGCTGATCGCCGCCCACCACGCCTTCCGCCAGGGACGCGCCCCGCTGCCGCCTCAGCCGGAACTGCCGCTTGCCCATGACTTTCTGCGCATGCTGCTGGGCCGCGAGCCGCCGGAACACGCGGTGCGCGTATTCAGCCAGGACATGATCGTGCACGCCGATCATGGCTCCAACGCCTCCGCCTTCGCGGCGCGCGTCGCCATCAGCACGGGAGGCGGGCTGCATGACGCGGTGACGGCCGCGCTCGCCGTGTTCGGCGGCCCGTTGCATGGCGGCGCCATGGAGACCGTTCTCCGGCAGCTCGATGACATCGGCGCGCCGGAAAACGCCGCCGCCTATGTGCGCGAACGGCTGAGCCGCAACGAACCCGTCGCGGGCTTCGGCCACCGCGTCTATCGCGGCGAGGACCCGCGCGTCCGCCACTTCCGCCGGACAGCGCGCGAGTTGAGCCTGCAAACGGGCAACGCGCGCACGCTGGAGACCGCCGAGGCGCTGGCCGCCGCCATGCAGCCCATGGCGCGCCTTGGCATCGGCGCCAATGTCGATCTGTACGCCGGCCTCACCTACCGCCTGCTCGGCCTTCCCGATGACCTGGCGACCGCCATCTTCGCGGCGGGCCGGATGGCGGGCTGGCTGGCGCAGGCGCTCGAACAGCGGGCCAGCAACATCCTGATCCGCCCGTTACTGCACTATGAGGGACCCGCGGCGCGAACCTATGCGCCTCGCGGTCGCGGCACGCCGCCGCAATCGTCATGAGCCAATCGCCCGCCGCAATGCCGGAACCCTCCCGCTGGCGAACCGCTGAAACCTTCTTCCTCGGCGGCACCTTCGTGAGCAGCGCCGGCGACGCCATGCACACGCTGACCGCCGGCCTGCTGCTGTACCGGGAAACGGGGTCCATGGCGGCGTTCGGCGCCGTGATCTTCGCCGAACAGGCGCTGACGTTTCTGACGCAGGCGATTGCCGGCCCCTATACCGATCGCGGCAATGCGCGAAACGCCGCGATCGCCGCCGAGATGGTGCGCGGCATGCTCGTCTGCCTGCTCAGCGGCATGCTCTTCCTCTTCGCCGGCACGGGGAGCGCGTTTGCATGGATTTTGGCGATGACTGTGGTCATTCGCGTGCTGCACCCGTTTCACCGGGCGGGAATTTTCGCGCTGACGCCCGCGCTGGCGCAGGCCGGCGGGCTAGCGCGTCTCAATAGCTGGTTCAGCGCCTGCCAGCAGGGCGGGCAGCTTCTCGGGCTGTTCGCGGCCGGCCTGATCGTGGACCGCGCAGGCATGCCGGCGGTATTCCTCCTGAACGGCGTCACGTTCCTGATTTCCGCCGCCTCGCTCCTGGCGCTGCCGCCGCAAACGGCAGTGCCCGGTTCGCCCCGAGGGCCGGTCTTTCGCCACCTCACCGGCGCATGGCTGGAGATCTTCGCGGTCCTCTGGAGGGAGCCGCGCATCGCCGGCCTCCTCATCCTCAGCACCGCCGACAACGTGGCGTTCGCGATGTTCAACATGACCCTGGCGCCGCTTACCGCCGAACGATGGGGCGGCAGCGCCGGCTGGCTTTCCATGATCGCCGGCGCCTTTGCCTTTGGCGCCCTGGCCTCGTCCGCCGTGGTCACGGCCCTGAACCGGGCGTGCGGCTGGCGGAATGCCATTATTCTCGGGCTTTGCGGCCAGGCGCTCGCCTTCGCCCTGCTGGCGGTGGTAGGGCAGCCGTCGTCCGCCGTCACCCTGGCGGTCATGCTCGGGGCCTTCAATACGGTGTCCTGGACCATCGCCCTTTCCACGGTTCAAGCGGCGGCGCCGCCCGAAGCGCTGGGGCGGATCGGGATGCTGCGCAACGGCATCACCGCCATCATCATCGCGCCGCTGGTTCCGCTGATTTCAGCGGCTGCACAGTCCGGTTCTGCCGCCTCGCTCCTCATCGCGGCGGCGATGTGCGGAGTCTTCGTAGCCGGAGCCATCATCGCGGGAGGCCGCCGCAAGACGGGCGACGCGCAGCTTCCGCCTTGATTGCCCTGATGCCTCGTTCAAATTTCGAGCGGGTCCCCGTGCCTCCTGCACTACCCTCTCCGCATGACTGTATGCAGGGTGGATTCCTTTGTTCGGCCGGGCTGCCATTCCTTGTAACTCACCCCTGACCGACTCGCGTAATTTTGTGAGCGCGGTTACGGGCGGGAGTCCGGTCATTCCTTGGTCTCTGAAGACCGTGACGAAGCTTGGCACCCCGCCCGTTATTCCATCGAACCCGAACAGCCGCCGGGGCCGCAATGCGAGCCCGATTATGCAAGGACGGGTCATCATGGAAAGCACTATTGTTGGCATTGACGTTTCGAAACAGCAGCTTGATATCGCCCTGCGTCCCAGCGGGGAGACCTTCGCGGTGGCGCGTGATGCCGCCGGTTTGGACCAGCTCACTGCCCGGCTGAAGGGTCTGATGCCGCATATTGTGGCGCTGGAAGCCACCGGCGGATACGAGACCATTGCCGCCGCGGCGCTGGCGGCGGCCGGCTTGCCGGTTGCCGTGGTCAACCCTGCCCAGGTCCGCGCTTTCGCCAAGGCTCTGGGCAAGCGGGCCAAGACGGACCCCATCGACGCCGCCGTTATCGCGCATTTTGCCGAGGCGGTGAAGCTTGCACCGCGAGCCGTACCGGATGACGCCACGCAACTGCTGGCCGATCTGGTGGCCCGGCGGCGGCAGATCGTCGAGATGATCGGAGCCGAGAGCCAGCGTTTGCAGCGGGCCAGAACCAGCAGCCTCAAGAAGAGCATCGAGCGGTTGATCACGGCGCTGAAGAAAGAACTATCAAGCGCTGACGGCGATATTGATGATGCGATACGTTCCTGTCCCGCTTGGCGGGAGAAGGAGGAACTGCTCACATCGGTTCCCGGTGTAGGCCCGGTGATTTCCAGCACACTGGTCGCGTTGCTGCCCGAGCTTGGCACGCTTTCCCGCAAGCAGATCGCTGCCCTTGCCGGGCTGGCACCATTCACCCGGCAGTCCGGCCAATGGCGGGGACGCAGCCTCATTGGCGGCGGGCGCGGCGTGGTCCGCACGGTTCTGTTCATGGGCGCCCAGGTGGCCAAACGGCACAACCCCATCCTGAAAGCCTTCTTCGACCGCCTCGTGGCAGCCGGAAAGCCCAAGATGGTGGCACTCATTGCCGTTGCCCGTAAGCTGCTGACCATTCTCAACGCCATCGTCAGGGACCAAAAATCATGGCAAAACGCTTGACTTCCAAGACAGCCGCTTCGTCCCGGCCATGCACAAGTTGAATGCTACCGCGCGCAGGAGGGGTCAAGGCTGCGCAGCACCGCCGGAGGCGGCTTGGCCTTGACGCCTCCGAGCACGGTAGCATGCTGATGTGCGGCGGGGCTCACGGCAATCTCTGCACCCCACTCAGGATTCGAAAGAGCCGGCTATCAAGACTTCCGCCGGTTTGAGAGGACAATATGATGAGCAGCGCCCCGGTTCACCTCACACCGCAGCAAATCGTCACCAGCCTCGGGCTTGCGTCCGCCGTGGACACCGAGGCGATGGCCAGCCGGGCTTGCGCCTTCAGCGCCGTCCACATGGGTATGCGCGATGTCGAAATCGGAACGCTGCTCGATCTCATCCGCGCCGATCCGGCCCTGTCGCCGCCGCGCACGGGGCATATCGGCAACTGGGAAAATATCGCGCTGGGACGCTCGGGCGCCCAGGATTTCAACAAGGCCATCTGCGCCCCAGGCTACGGCCATCCGCTGCTCTATTGCTTCACGCAGACGGAAGCGGGCGAGCCAAAGGCCGGCGATTGGGGCTATATGCCCGGCTCGCTGGTTGAGCGGGACCAGCGGATGCCGCTGCGGCTGCATACATGGAACGGCACGGCGTTCGCCCCCGAGCCGCACGAGCGTCCGCTGTTCACGCCGTTCGCGCAGGCGGAGTTTGACGGCGGGTTGCGTCCGCTCATCGAGCTGCACCAGGAGCGCCTGAGCCGCCTCGCGCCGTTGCGCTTCCGCCTGGAGCAGGCCGTCATCGCGCGGCATGAGGACAGGGTGCGGCCCATGCTCGCCGTGCTCATCGAGGATGCCGGCGGCCGCGCCAATCACGGGCGGGCGCTGCAAGACCTCATCAGCCATGCCGTGACGCCCGATGGCGCCCTGACGCGCGCGCAACTCGCCAAGGACGGTAATGGCTACCGGCTCGGCGAATGCTATTACCCTTCCGCGGAGGCGCTTGCCGCGCAGGCGATGGTTCCGTTCCAGGCCGTGGCCGCGCCGCGCGATTTCTTCGCCGCCGCCGGCTCGCTGCCGCCGCTGCTGCCGGTGGTCTCGAACCTGCTGACGGCGGTCCTGTCGGCGGTGTTGCAAACGCATTATCCCGATCTGCCGGCGGCGGGCCTAAACGCGCCATTCACCGCGCATCTGCATTGGGGCGGCCGGGACATGGCCGGATATCCGCCGTATCACCGGGGTTATCTGTTCGAGGACGCCAAGCTGCGCGCCATCAGGCGGATCTGCACAACGCTGGCGGCCCATTTTCGGGAAGTGCCGCCGGTCTGCTTCGTCCTGCTGCCGGCTGCCGTCTTCATGCTTTGCCCGGCGGACGCGCATGAGCAGGACGCGCACCTGCTGGCGGCGCTTTTCCGGCGCGTGCGGGATGCCGGTACGCCGCGCGATGCTGCTGGAACCGGCACCATGCGGCAAGCCATCGAGGCCGTGGCGCGGGACTGGCATGACGCGCATGCGGCGGCGCTGTCGCCGTATTTTCTCAGCCGCTTTGGTTCCCGGCGTGGCGCGCTCATGATGGCCTGCGCTCCCGAATCCAGCGAACCCGTCGAGCCCGCCGGCTTTCGCGATCTGACGCTGCGGCAGGCGTCGATGATTACCGGCGCGCTGCTTGAGATCGGGGCAGCAACGCCGCCGTCTGGGTAGCAGCGGCCGGGCGGGCGGTGCGCTACCGCCCCACCCCCACCGCCGCGCTCAGCCCCCCATCAATCGGAATCACTGCCCCCGTCACATACCCCGCATCCGCGCCCAGTAGATACTCAATCAGCGCCGCGATCTCGTCCGCCTGCGCATACCGCCCCGCCGGGATCTGCTTCTCAACCCCAAACCGCAAACCGGCATACGGCGCCATCATGTCCGTATCCACGTACCCCGGCGCCACCACGTTGACCGTGACGCCCTTGCCGGCCAGTTCCACCGCCAGCGTCTTCATGTAGCTCTGCATCGCCCCCTTCGACGCGGCGTAGGCGGCATTTCCCGCCGTACCCAGCATCGCCGTAATCGAGCCGGTGCTGACGATGCGCCCCTTGCGCGCGCGGATCATCGGCCGCATGGCGCTGGCGGCGAGGCAGGTCATCGACCAGAAATTCACCTGCATCAGTTCGGCGGCGCGGTCCTGGTTCATCACGGCGCACAGCGCGTCGTAAGTGGCGCCAGCGTTGTGTACGAAGGCGTATAGCTGCGCCGACGCCGCCAGATCGGAGGCGGTTGCCTCCACCTGCGCGCGGTCGCCGAGGTCGAGATGGCGCGCCTCGAAGCGCTGGCCGGGACATTCGCTGCTCAGTTCGGCCGCCAGCGCCTCGGCCAGCGCCTTGGACGCGTGGTAGGTGAAGGTCACGTCGTAGCCGCAATCCGCCAGCCGCCGCACCAGCGCGCCGCCGATGCCCCGGCCGCCGCCGGTTACGAACACTTGTTTGCCTTGTGTGGATGTCATCGCGGGGTCATCCCTATTGTTGTTGAATTGCGCACGCTGCCGGTTGATGTGTGTCCAGGCGGGCGAATTTCCGGTCCGGGTTGCCCTGATGTTTCCTCTGGCTGGCGCCGAATGCGCGGCCCCACCCTCACCCGGCCGCTTCCGCGGCCACCCTCTCCCATCAAGGGAGAGGGAAGGTAAGCAGGCGCGTCCCTCTTTCCTCCAATCAAGTGAGACGGGAAAGTGCGAAAGCGCCTCTTTCTTCCCCTCTCCCCTCGCGGGAGAGGGTGGCGCAAAGCGCCGGGTGAGGGGGAGCCGTGTATTCGACGTCAGCCGGCAGAAACATCAGAACAGCCAATTTACCCGCAGCGCCTTACGTTTGGCTTTCGTCTCAGGCCGGTTCGGCGGCGAGAACCAGACAGGCGTTCTGCCCGCCGAAGCCGAAGGAGTTGGACAGCACCGCCGTCACCGCCGCGTCGCGCTTCACATTGGGCACCACGTCCAGCGGGATATCCGGGTCGGGCATGTCATAGTTGATGGTTGGCGGCAGGATGCCGGTTTGCATCGTCATCAGCGAGAATACCGCCTCGACGGCGCCCGCCGCAATCAGCGTGTGCCCCACCATCGACTTGTTGGAGCTGATGGGTACGCGCGAGATGGCATCGCCGAATACAGCGCGCAGCGAGGTGTATTCCATCTTGTCGTTTTCGGCGGTGGAAGTGCCGTGGGCGTTGATATAGCCGATCTGGTCCGGCGTCATGGCTGCGTCGGCCAGCGTCTTGCGGATGGCGCCGATGATGGCGCTGCCGTCGGGCTTGGAGCGCGTGCGGTGGAAGCTGTCGGCCTTCTCGCCGCAGCCGCGCACCACGCCGAGAATGGGCGCGCCGCGTGCACGGGCGGACTCGTAGGACTCCAGCACCAGCGCGGCCGCGCCCTCGGAGATGACGAAGCCGTCGCGGTTTTTGGCGAACGGCTTGGAGGCTTTTTCCGGCGCATCGTTGCTGCGTGGACAGCGCGGAGAGCAGCGAGAAGCGGATCAGCCCCTCGACATGCACGGTGGCGTCGGTGCCGATGCAGAGGGCGGCGCTGGTTTCCCCGCGCCGGATGGCCTCGACGCCGAGCTGGATGGTGGTCGCGCCGGACGCACAGGCGGTGCAGACGGTGATGGGCGCGCCGCGGTGCCGAAGCGGACGGCCAGATGCTCGGCGATGCTCGCAAAACGGAGGGGGGCGGCCATGTCCGCGAACTGGCCAGTGCGCGCGGCGGCGAGGAGCGGCTGATAGCCGGGCGCGGTGGCATCGCCGGCGGCATACAGGCGCTGGAGCTGCGGCCATTCGAATTCCGACGGCGGCGTGGCGATGAACAGCGGCCCAGGGAAACGCGCTTTGCCGCCGATGCCGGCCTGCGCGATGGCCTCCTCCGCCGCCGCCAGGGCGATGGCCTCGGACAGCGCCACGGCGTTGTACGGCTCTAACCCCATGAAATCTATGGTGCCGGCGATGGTGGTCTTCAGCCCGTCCGTGGGGAAGCGCGTGATGCGGCGCACGCCTGAGCGGCCCGCGATCAGCCCCGCCCAGTTGTCCGCGACGCCCCGGCCCAGCGGTGTGACCAGCCCCAGCCCCGTGACAACGGCGACGGGACGGCCTTTCGCATCGGTGATGTGGCTTGCCATGGCGCCCTCAATTTGCGGTGGTGACGAGGGCCAAGCCTTCGCCGCGCCAATGGCCGGCGCTGGTGACGAGTACGGAGTCCGGCGTGATGTCCGCGTCTGCCTCAACGCCGGATGCATCGAATGGCCAGTAGAATGCACCATGCGAGACGGCGAGCGCAGCGAGGGCGACACCGGCGGGGAAATGCGCCTCCACGGAATGGCCGAGGACGGTTCCGTATGCGCGGATGACGGGATTTGTGTCCAGGCCGCGCAGGAAGGCGAGTTCATCGCTCAACGCCGGTTCCACGCCACTGGCCCCGCTCAACACCGGCAGTTCGCCCGGATGGCTTCGACTCCAGCCGCTCGAACAGCCCGCGCATACTGGCCTCAGTCTCTCCGCCGGCGCGCCCGCAGCGGCCGGATACCACATCCGCAATGCGTGCATACGCCTTCGCCCCGCGTGCCTGCGCATGCGCCTTCGACTCGATCACCAGGAACGCCCCCAGGCTGCCGAGCACCATGCCGCCCTGCCCCTGCCGCTCCCACACCGGCTTGTATGCGCCGCGCCAAAGTTCCTGCCCAAGTTCGAAGATCAATTGCTGGTCCGCGCGCTGCGCATTATACGCGCCACCAACCAGAAACAGCTCATTCTGCCCCGAACGTATACGCCGGAACGCATCCTCCACCACCGACACGCCCGCAAGTTCCTCGCCCTTGAAGGTCCGCGAGGAGCCGGTCGCGCCGTGAATGATGGAAATATTGCCCGCCAGCAGGTTGGACAGCTCGGCGAGATACAGCGTCGGCCGCAGCGCGCGGGGCAGCGTCTCGTTGAGGTAACGCTCCACATCCGCCTGCCCCGCCATGCCGTCGAGCACCTTGCGATCAGCGGCGATGTCGCGCTCGCCGTTGCCGGCCGCGATCACGAGGTCACATTTGTCCAGCAGTTCCGCGTTGCCCGCCAGCCCCGCATCGGCCAGCGCCAGCCCCGCCGCCGTGACGCTGGTGAGCTGCCACGGCCCCATCTGGTTCTGGTCGCTGCGTTTGGGAACCTGTTTGGAGAAATCCACCGCCGCTAGCGGATGCACGGGATACGGCGCGAAACTCGCCTCATCCACCACCGGCGCCGCCCTCTCCGCCCCGCCGAGCCGCGCCCAATGCGCCGCATGCCCTTCGCCGAGCGAACTGATCAGCCCGATGCCGGTAATCCAAACTTCGCTGCCGCCGGTCATCCCGCCGCCGGGCCGAAACCGAGCCGGGCCGCCTCCCGCCGCACGTGCTGTTCAAGCTCCGGCGTTGCATACGGCACCAGCCGGAACATCAGCTCCGCATCGCACAGCTTTTTGCCGCCCTCGCTGATCGCTCGCCCGCGTCACCGCGTAGCCGGAGCCGTCATGTATGCGCGTGGCCTCCACCGTCAAATCCGCGCCGGGACGCACAAAATTGCGGAAATTGGCTTCCTTCACCTTCGCCAGGAATACCATGCGCTTCAGCCCGTCCAGCAGCCAGTAGCAGATAGCCGGACAGCCTGCGCCATCGTTTCCACCAGCAGCACGCCCGGCACCAGCGGATATCCCGGAAAATGCCCCTCGAACACCGGGCTGGCGTCCGGCACGCGGGCGCGCGCCACGATGGACGCCTCCTCGCGGTCCAGTTTCTCCAGCGCGTCCAGCATCTGGAAATATTCGAGGCGCATGGCGTGTCCGCCTTAAGCTACGGGTTCAGCCGCCAGATTGTCGATCTTTGCGCACAGGTTCTTCAGGATGAAATAATCATCCGTGGACGCCTTGCCCTGGTTGATTTCCTCCATCCACTTCTCGACGGGGAGCTGGATGCTGAACGCCTGGTCGATCTCGAAGGCGATGTCGAGAAAGGCGAGGCTGTCGATTTCGAGGTCCTTGATGATGTGGCTGTCTGGCGTGACGCGGTCCAGCTCGACATCGCTGGTCGAAGCAATAATGGCAGCCACTTTCTCAAAGGTCGACGGCATTGGGATCTCCCCGTTTCTCTTCACATCTGGCCATGGGCAGGCGCCCATTCGCGGCGTTTCGCTTTATATACAGTCGTGAAACGCCGGAAATGGGCAAAATCGTGGCGAAGCTCGTACCATTTCACGGCGGCCGCGTCGCGCCTCGCGACGTGATTAACGTGTGAATGTGGATAACCAGTGTCACCAATGCACCGATATAGCCGGCTGCATACACGCGAGTTGATACTCGCAGCTAGCGGATTGCTCGTCCCGGCGCTATGTGTTTCCCCTGGATGACAGAGAAATTCGAGGGAAATGCGGTGACGGCGCCGGACAAGAGCGGGAACTGACCGTTTAGAGGAGTTGCACGTTGGCTACACGGACAGCCTGAGCCGCACGATTACGGCTGAGGACGTGGCGGCGTTCGCGCGGCTGTCGGGCGATTACAACGCGCTGCATGTAGACGACGAGTTTGCGGCTCGCACGGAGTTCGAACAGCGTGTGGTGCACGGCTTTTTGCATGCAAGCCTGCTGTCCACGCTGGTGGGCATGAAAATTCCGGGGCGCGGCGCGCTGTATCTGTCGCAAACCATTGATTTTACACGCCCGGTGTTCATCGGCGACACGGTCGAGGCGCGCGGGACTATAGAGAGTATCGACAATAATACGCGCGTCATCGGCGTGCGCATGGAGATCGTCAACCAGCGCGGCGAATGCGTTCTGCGCGGCGAGGCGAGGGTGAAGGTGCTGCGTCTGGCGCCGGAGCGGCGGCCCGGCGGCGGCGGGAAAGGCGAGCGGCATGGAGCAATTGCTGTCGGGGAAAAACGCGCCTGGTGACGGGCGCGTCGCGGGGCATCGGGCGGGCGATTGCCATGACGCTGGCGGCGCATGGGGCGCATGTGTGGATCAATTACCATCAGCAGCGCCGGCGCGGCGGGCGGGTTGGCGACGAGATACGCGCGGGCGGCGGCGCGGGTGAGATCATGCAAGGCGGATGTGACGGACGACGCCGATGTGCAGCGGATGCTCGCCGAGGTTACGCGCGGCGGCGATCTGGATATCCTGGTGAACAACGCCGGGCCGAAAATACATTCCGCGCCGTTCGATAAGCTGACTGGGGCGATATGGATGCAGCCTTCACGAACATCGTCGGCAGCATCTTCCGCGTCACACAGGCGCCGCCTGCCGGCGCTGAAGAAAAGCCGGGGCAAGGTCATTAATATACTGACGTCGGCCGCGCTGGGGCGCACGTCGCACAACTGGCTGCCCTATGTGACGGCGAAGGCCGCGCTGCTGGCCATGAGCAAGAACCTGGCGCAGGAGCTTGGGCCGGCGGGCGTGCGGTGAACATGGTGTCGCCGTCGCTGGTGGATACCGATCTGGTGGCGGGCGTGCCGGAGAAAATCCGGCAGATGATGACGGCGCGCACGCCGCTGCGGCGGCTGGCGACGGTGGAGGATGTGGCCGGCGCGGTGCTGATGCTGGCCTCGCCCTATGCGGATTTCGTCACGGGCGAGAACCTGCTGGTGACGGGCGGCGATGTGATGTTGTAGGTGGGGCGGCTGACGTGGCGCCCCCTCCCGATGGAGGGGAGACCAGATCCTTCCCATTGATGGGGGTGGGGCCGCGCACCGCCGCACAAACGGGGGGTTCTCCATGAGCACGCAACCAGACGCGCAAGCGTTGATCGACTTGGCCATTGGCGCGGCGCCGTCCTGCGTGCGCCACCGCATGTTTTTGCATACCATCGACTGGAGCAAGGCCGCGCCGGCGCAGGTGGAACGGCTGTTGGCGGTGCTGGCGGAGGCGAAGGTGGCGCTGCCGGCGTGGCTGGCGAAGGCGCTGCTGATCGGCGGGCATGCGCTCGGCGATGCGCATGATGCACTCGACGCCGGAATTGCGTGCGCTGAACGTCATCAACCGGCGCGATGCGGTCGGCCTGGACTCCGCCGCTGCGGATCTCTGCATTACGCGCTGGTCTTGATGCCGAGATGGTGACGGCTGCGGTGAAGGCGCTGGCGGCGCAGGGGCAGGGTGCGCTCGCCGCCACGCTCGCCCTCGCCCATTGGCTGCACGTCCCCCGTGCGCTGCGCTTCGTCGCCAAGCCGCTGGCCGCCGCGCTGGCGGAATACCCGGCCGCGAAGCTGCGCATCCTCGGCTTTTCGACCACGGACACGTTGAAGGACGAACTGACGCCCGCGTTCGCCGCGCTCGGCTGGCGGGCGGAGGCGAGCCAGGGCAATTTCGGCGAGGTCATCCCCGAACTGCTGCGGCCGGCCGGGGATGCGGACGCCTGTCTGCTGTTCCTCGATCCGCTGAGCCTCCATACACGCGACTGGCGCAGCGCGTCCGAAGACGCCACGGCGCTGCTGGAGGACAAACTCGCCGGTCTTGCATCCGCGGTGGAGCATTTCCTGCGCGAACGTCAGCAACCGTTGTTCATCACCACGCTGCCCGCGCCGGCCGCACCCGCCTCCGGCCTGATCGACAACCGCCATCCCGGCGGCGCGCTGCGTACTGTCGAGACCATCAACCGCGCGCTGGCTGAGCTGGCCGCCCGCCAGCCGCAGGTGATCCTCATCGACGCCGACCATGCGCTGGCGGACATCGCGCCCGTCGCGCCGCAGCGACCCGAAGCTGTGGTTTTACGGCCGTCTCGCCTACACCGCCGACGCCACGCGCGCCCTGGCCGCCGCCGTCGCCCGCGCCTGGGACCTGCTGAAACGCGGCCCGGCCAAGGTGCTCGCGCTCGACTTCGACAACACGCTGTGGGGCGGCATTTTCGGCGAGGACGGCGTGGCGGATCTGCACTGCGGCGACGATCCGCCGGGCAACGCCTTCAAGGCCGTTCCAGGAGGAATGTCTGCGGCTGAAGAGCCAAGGCATGCTGCTCGTACTTTGCTCAGCAAGAACAACCCCGACGCCATCACCGCCTTCGCCGATCACCCCGGCATGGCGCTGCGGGAGAGCGATTTCGTCGCCACCGCCATCAACTGGGAGCCGAAGCCGGACAATATCCGCCGCCTCGCCGATGAGCTCAATCTCGGCCTCGACAGCTTCATTTTCCTCGACGACAGCCCGCACGAGCGCGAGGCCATGCGGCGGCTGTGCCCGAGCGTGCTGGTGCCGGAGCTGCCCGACGACCCGGCGCGGCGTCCCGCGTGGCTGCGTACGATCGCCGCGACGTGGCCGGTGCGGCTGACGGAGGAGGACGAACGCCGCTCCGATATGTACGCAGTCGAGCGCAAGGCCAAGGTGCTGCGCCAGCAATCCAGCAGCCTCGACGATTATCTCGCCGGCCTGGAACAGCGGCTGACCATCGAATGCGCCGGCCCGCGCACGCTCGCCGCGCGTCGCGCAGATGCATTTGCGCACCAACCAGTTCAACCTGACCACCGCGCGCTACGGCGAGGCGGACATCGGCGCCATGCTGGACGACGGCGCGCATCATGCCGTGCTGCTGGGCCGCCTCGCCGATAAATTCGGCGACCACGGCATCGTCATCGCGGCGACGGCGCGCCTCAACGGCAACACTGCCGAAATCCTGAGTTTCCTCATGAGCTGCCGCGTCATCGGCCGCGAGGTGGAGCGGGCGTTCCTTGGCGAGCTGGTCGGATTCCTGCGCAAGCGTGGCATAACGGCCATAGAGGCGACCTATATTCCCACGGCGAAGAACGCTATGGTGCGCGAGTTTTACGCGCAGAACGGCTTCACCAGCGGTGGCGCCGATGGCGAGCGCAGTCTATGGACATGGAAAGCTGGGGAGGCGGACGAGCCGTGCTCTGGTTTCGTGGAAGTGCATTGGGAGGCTTGAGAATTGCATTCGCAGATCAACGGAACCGTACATCCTGAGCTTCCCGGCATTTTCGAGGACGTCTTCCAGCACACGGGCGACATCACGCCGGAGACCAAGGCGGACGACATCGAGAAGTGGGATTCGCTGCAAAACATCGCGCTGGTGGCGGCGCTGGAGGATACCTTCAAGATTTCGCTGTCGATGGACGAGATGATGGAGATTCACTCGGTGCGGGATATTCAGAACATTCTGGAGCGGCACGGGGTGGCGTAGGGATTTTAGCCCAAGCGTCACAGGAATGCTCGCCATATACTGCCAGAGTGTTCGCAGATAACCGTAGGTGCCTTATATAGGTCTCGGCGCCCCTCGGCAGAGGCGCACTCATCAAGATTAATTAAAATTGTTCATTAATAACTCCCGCCATCACGATCACTAACGTATATCCACTCTCCAATAACAACATTTTTTAAGCCCAACAATCCACACAATAGAAAAATTTTCAAACCTCCACACCTAAATATGAGCTGGTGATTACGCGAGAGAAGTCCTCGCATCCTGCGCGGGATCTGATAGATTGCTTTTCAAACAATCCACGCCCTTGCCTTTGGAGACAGGAGATTGCCAGGAAGGTCAAATATTGCGTCATCAGCAATATATGGCTCACATCGCGTCCGTTTTGCCTGGACACCTCGTTGAATTCGGGTGAGGTGGCCGAGTAATTTCGCCAAAAGAAACCCCGCCAGCTTCCATTGCGATGTTTCAGGCGTTGCCGCCGGGCCGGTCTGCCTTCCCCGCAGTCTCTATATATGGGCTTGGGGTCCGACAGGGAACATCATATGGAAAAACTGAACCGTCTCGTCATCGACTCATCCGATGCCATCACCGATTTATGCGTCCTGGGCGCCCAGTATCCCACCGACAAATCGCCCTACGTATCGGCCCTGGAGGTCGGACATCCCTATTCCGCCGTCTACGACTTCCTGTTTTCAGCCAAGCGCTATGAGCCGCTGCACGTCGGTGAAATCGGAGTGGCAGCCAATATGTCCTTCCATATCTGGCGCGCCTATTTTACCAGGGCCATGCTCTACGGCTTCGACTGCTTCGATTTGCAAATAGAGAACGCCAGATCTCACCATTTGCCGAATGTTGAATACATAAAACTCAACATGAATGAGCCGGATTCCATATTTAACGGACTGAATAACGCCAAAACATACTTTGATGTCTTGATAGACGACTCTACCCACGCCTTTCATCATCAAATCTGGTTCGTCCAGATTGGCTTGGCGTTCATGAAGCCAGGCGGGATCATGTGCATTGAGGACGTGTTCTGCGAATGGGACGAAGAGCGCTACAACGAAGCCCTGCGTCCGTACTTCAAATATTTCTCCTCCGGGCTGTTCGTGAAGACGAACCATTCCGAGCGCCCCAACATACCTGCGCCGGACGCCACCCCGCCGTACTACAACAATGACAAGCTGATCGTACTGTTCCGCAACGAGGTTCCGGCCCCGATGCGCGAACCCCTGGCTCCCCCATATCCTCTGCTGGATGCCTCCCGCCGGCGGCTGAAGTTCAGCTAACCGCCAGCAGTATCAGGCATCGGAACTGAGCAGGCGGTTGCTGGCTCCCTCAGCGGAAGCGTGCTCAGACTTCCTTCCTCCCCGCCCCTGTACGCCAACGTGCTGAGTCTCGAACTTAGCGCTGCGGCATATGTATGCACATGTCGCGAAGCTGGCGTGACACCGTCAGCGTGTCCAGAATAAACACCTGACCACGCAGAAACAACAATCAAGAGCATCATGCTGCTCTTCGCGAAAAATACGTAATATATCGATTAATTTAGCCAGACTTCTTTTGTCAGAACCATGCAAGGAAGAAAATACTTCGATTGCATTCGCCGGGTAGGCAGAAAGTCCGCGCTAGCAACACATGACAGAATGGAACACGGGACGATGAACGGATACTATCTTTATGGTGTGATCGGCGCCGGACCAATTCCGGCATTCGAAACGGAGGGGCTGGCGGGCGGTGTGCACGTGATTTTCGACGGTGACGTGGGCGTCGTCGCCGGCGCCATGCCTGGGAATGGCTTTCATGGCCTGCAACGCGAGCAGGCGGTGCGGCTGCTGCTCAAGCACCAGCGCGTACTTGAGGAGGCCACTGCCCAAACCACCATCCTGCCGGTAAAATTCGGCACCGTGGCGCCGGATAAAGCTGCTGTCCGCCGCATGCTGAGCCAGGGCGCCGGGCTGCTGAGCACGCGGCTGGCGGAGCTGGCTGGCTGCGTGCAGATGGAGGTCGTCGTGCAATGGCAGCTCGATCAGGTGTTCGCGGAGATCGCCCAGGAAGCCGGGATCGCCGAGCTGCGCCGCGCCGCCGAAACCAGCGGTGGCGCCAGCGCTGGCGTGCGGCTCGGTCAGGCGGTAAAAAGCGCGCTGGAACGCCGCCGCGCGGTTTTGTCGGACAAAATCTGCGCCGCGCTGGGCACGATTGCCGCCGGTATCGCCGCCAATCCGCTGATGGACGACCGGATGGCGCTCAATGCGGCTCTGCTACTCAACCGGCTGAATGCCGGCCTGCTGGATGGCGTGCTGAAGCGTCTCGATACCGAGATGGCCGGAACGCTGACGTTCCGCAGCATCGGCCCGCTGCCGCCCGCCAGTTTCGCTACGGTGGAGGTGAGCTTCCCTTCCCCCAGCGTCACGGAGCGCGCTTGTAAGCTCCTTGAGCTGGGCCCGATGGCTGGTGCCAGCGATATCATGTCCGCCTTTCAGCGCCTGGAGCGTCTGCACAATCCTGGCGCGGACGGCGCGCAACCGCCCGATACTGGCGCCATGCTAGAGCTTGCGGAGGCCTATCGTTACCTGATGTCTCTGGCGGCCGCGTCTGGGGAACGCGGCGGGGCTGTCGATTTCAGCGCTGGGGACGGCAAGGTGATCATCAATGTGGTCCGCAAGGAAATGACGCCTCCCGCATCTGTGGCGCAGGAGCTTGCGGCATAAAAAAGGCCGCCCTTTTGGGGCGGCCCTCATCAGGTCTGTGGAAGTGACCGGGGATCCGGCCACTTTTCGCTGCGGCTACCAGAAGAACGTGGTGCCGGCGATGATCGCGTCGTCGGACAGCGACTTGCCGCCATGGTTCTCGGAGTCGGTGTGGACGTATTCAGCCTGCAGGTTGACCCAGTTGGTCAGCTTGTACTTGGCGAATGCGATTTCGGACTCGTTCTGCTTGACCAGGTTGGCGTTGACTTCCTTCGAAGCCAGGTCGAGCTGGCTCACGCCCCAGCTTCCGCCGAGTGACAGGCGATCGGTGAAGGCATAGCTGGCCTGCACATAGCCGCCCTGCGAGTCGCGGGCATTGCCGGTTCCGGCTGCGAAGCCGCCGAGGAACAGGCCGGTCGTGCCGAGACCAGTGCCGGTGTAGCCGTAGCCAACCACCGTCAAAGCACCCCAATCGACGCGTGCACCGGCATCCCAGCCCCAGCTGCGGAATTCGTCGCCAACCTTATGCGTGCCAAAAGCCGTCTCCGCCTCGTGGCCCTGCTCGACACCGCTGGTCCACAAAGTGACCTTCAGGTTGTCGCGCACTTTGGCAGCATACTTCAAGCGGGCCTGCACCATCGGCTCGGACTTGCCGGTGATGGTCTGGCCGTCGATGGCACCCGTGTTGAGCGGGGTCATGACACCAGCAGACCAGGTGAAACCACCGCGGTCAGGCGAGGTATAGGAGAACTGCGGCATGAAGTCGGTGTAGACATAACCGATGCCGATGCGGCCAAGCGTGGTGTTGCTCGGTGAAGCATTGCCATTCGGCGAGCCCGCGCCAAACAGCGTGGCGTCGTTCAGGATGGCTTCAGCACCGAAGATGCCGATGTCACGGCCGAACTTGAACGTGCCCATGTCCTTGGTGCCGATGGTGCCGTAAGCCTGACGGAAGTCGATGCCGGAGCTGCCGAGAGCCCAGGGATAGCCGCCGGAGTTGGCGCCAGTGTTCCAATCCACGTTGTTGCCGCCGACATACATGCCGAAATAGGCGCCGATGTCATAGCCGCGCTGCGTGGTGCTCAGGCCGAACTGCAACGAGCTGGGCAGAAGACCGCCGCGGATGGAGTTGGAGTTGTTCTTGCCCGTCGCAGCCAAACCGCCGGTGACCGTGGTCCCTTTGTTGTTGGAGTCAGGGAACTGCTCCAGCGCGAAGAAGCTGATGTCGCCATGCACGACGAAATCAACGTCGCCGACGCGCCAGCCGACTTTACCCGGCAGAGCGCGAACGTACTCGCCCGGACCGTCCTTGTAGGACAGCGACGAACCAGCCGGTGCGCGGGCCGACAACTGCTGCTGCTGCGCGACGACCTGCTCGGTCAAAGCCTTCTGCTGCTTCTGAGCAGCGACTTCGGCTTCATGCCGGGTTTTGATCTTGTTGTATTCGGTGTCGGTGATCGCGTTCTTTTTCTTCAGGATGTCCAGAAGCTCGTCCGTCGAGTCGGCATGAGCCGCCGTGGAAAAGCCCGTCGAGAAAGCCACGCCGCACGCCAGAAGGGCGGCAGTGGCAGTCGACGCTATCAGGTGTTTCTTACTAAGCATTAGCATCTCCCCCAGTTTGTTCGTCGTCATCATCTGTTGCTTTATGCGATCTGCGAAAACATCTTAAGGCTTTGGTCAGAAAGATTTTTTTCTTAGACAATCCGTCCAGTTCAATATCGCCAAAAAGCCGGTTAACCCGGATATGCATGCCTGTGTAACGTCATATGCATACCGAAAATTTGCGGTAAATCAAATTCAATTGTGACGCTCGCAGTGGTCAAATGCCGCATGCGTTGCCGAATGGCCACGTCCGGCGGTCACAAAAGGCACATTGTTTCAGTGGTCTGGCGGTTGATATGTTAGGCCCCGCCTAGATTTACAGCTCTGGGATACAAAAAAAACCCGGCTTTCGCGAGGTGCAAAAGCCGGGCTGATTACCCCAGATTGCGGCAAAGAAATGTGCCGCTAGCGTATAAAGTCTCTACCGGTCTGCCCGGTCCAGCTTCACGCTCCTCAACCGCAGCGCGTTACTGATCACGCTAACCGAGCTGAACGTCATGGCGGCCGCCGCGATCACAGGCGATAGCAGCACGCCAAACACCGGGTACAGCAGCCCCGCCGCGATTGGCACACCCGCCAGGTTATAAACGAAGGCGAAAAACAAATTCTGCCGCACATTGCCCATGATCGCGGCCGACAGCAGCCGCGCCCTGACGATGCCCTCCAGGTCGCCCTTCAGCAGCGTAATTCCGGCGCTCTCGATGGCCACATCCGTGCCCGTGCCCATGGCGATGCCGACATCGGCAGCCGCCAGCGCCGGCGCATCGTTTACGCCATCGCCCGCCATCGCCACCACCCGGCCCTCCTCGCGCAGATGCTGGACGGCACGCACCTTGTCTTCCGGCAAAACATCGGCCTCGACCTCTTCGATGCCCAGCCGGCGCGCCACCGCCAGCGCCGTGGTCCGGTTGTCGCCCGTCAGCATGACGACGCGTATGCCCGCCTGCCGCAGCGATTCCATGGCGCGGGCCGTGGTCGCCTTGACCGGATCGGCAACGGCGATGATACCCGCCGCCTTGCCGTCCAGCGCCACGAAAATCGCGGTTGCCCCGTCGGCGCGCAGCCGCTCGGCCTCGGCATCAAGCGAATCAGCGTCCACCCCCGCATCCGCCAGCAGCCGCCGGTTGCCCAGCAGCACGCGGCGTCCATCGACGGTCCCGGCCACGCCTTTGCCATGACGCGCCTCGAAATCGCCGGCACTGGACAGCGCCAGCCCGCGTTCGCCCGCCGCCTTGACGATCGCCGAGCCGATGGGATGCTCGCTGCCGCGTTCAAGGCTCGCCGCCAGCCGCAGCAGCTCTTTCTCGCCACCGCTCTCCGCCGCGCGCACCGTCGTCACCTTCGGCTTGCCCTCGGTGAGCGTCCCGGTCTTATCGACGACGAGCGTGTCCACTTTCTCCAGCCGCTCCAGCGCCTCGGCGCTCTTGACTAGAATGCCCAACTGCGCCGCGCGCCCCACGCCCACCATGATCGACATGGGCGTCGCCAAACCGAGGGCACACGGGCAGGCGATGATCAGTACCGACACGGCGGCCAGCAGCGCGTAGGCGTAACGCGGCTCCGGCCCGAAGACCGCCCAGGCCGCGAACGCCACCACCGCGACGCTGACCACGGCGGGCACGAACCAGCCGGACACGCGGTCGGCGAGGCGCTGTATGGGCGCGCGGCTGCGCTGAGCCTCGGCGACCATGCCAACGATGCGCGCCAGCATGGTGTCGCGGCCGACCTTTTCCGCGCGCATGACGAAGCTGCCGGACTGGTTCAGCGTGCCGCCGATCACTTTCGCGCCCAGCGCCTTCGAGACCGGCATGGACTCGCCAGTCACCATGGATTCATCGACGGCGCTGTAACCTTCGGTCAGCTCGCCATCCACCGGCACCTTGTCGCCCGGACGCACGCGCAGCATATCACCTGCATGCACATGGTCCAGCGCCACCTCTTCGTCTGAACCATCGGCGCGGATACGGCGCGCGGTGGCCGGCGTCAGGTCGAGCAGCGCGCGGAGGGCGCCGCTGGTCCGCTGCCGCGCCCGCAACTCCAGCACCTGGCCGAGCAGCACCAGCACGGTGATGACGGCGGCCGCTTCGAAATAGATGGGCACGGAGCCATGGGCATCGCGGAACGCCTCGGGGAACAGGCCCGGCGCCAGGGTGGCGAAAACGCTGTAGCTCCACGCGACGCCGGTTCCCATGGCGACCAGTGTGAACATATTGAAGTAGCGCGTTTGCAGCGACTTCCAGCCGCGCTCCAGAAACGGCCAGCCCGCCCATAGCACCACGGGCGTGGCCAGCGCGAATTGCAGCCAGTTCATGGTCTGCGGGGCGATCCAATCGTGCAGGTTGACGGCATGTCCCGCCATTTCCAGCAGAAACACTGGCAGCGTGAAGGCCAGCCCGATCCAGAAACGCCGTGTCATATCAAAGAGTTCTGGGTTCGGCCCGGTATCAACCGGCACGCCCATGGGCTCCAGCGCCATGCCGCAGATGGGGCAGGTGCCCGGCCCGATCTGCTGGATTTCCGGGTCCATGGGGCAGGTGAACATCGTACCTTCGGGCACATCCTCCACCACGGCCCGCGAGGGATCGAGATAGCGCTGCGGATCGGCGGTGAATTTTTGCAGGCAGCCGGGGTGGCAGAAATAATAGCTCTGCCCGGCGTGTTCCGTGTGGTGCTTGGCGGTTGCCGGATCGACGCTCATGCCGCAGACGGGGTCGATGACTGTGCCGCCGCGGATTTCGGCCGCTGCGCCGCCACAGCAGGACGACGCCTGCGCGGGGACAGCCGCCGCGCCGCCGCAGCAGGACGATGCCTGCGCGGGAACGGCAGCCGGCTTGGGAGCGAGATAACGCGCGGGATCGGCGACGAACTTCTCGCGGCAGCCGCCGCAGCAGAAATAATAGCTCTGCCCGGCGTGTTCCGCGCGGTGTTTGGTGGTCAGCGGATCGACGGACATGCCGCAAATGGGGTCGATTACCGTGCCCGTGCGGATTTCAGCCGCCGCGCCGCCGCAGCAGGACGCGGCCTGCGCGGGGACGGCCGCCGGTTTGGGAGCGAGATAACGCGCGGGATCGGCGACGAACTTCTCGCGGCAGCCGCCGCAGCAGAAATAATAGCTCTGCCCCTCGTGTTCCGCGCGGTGTTTGGCCGTCAGCGGATCGACGGACATGCCGCAAATGGGGTCGATCTGCGGGGCGGTGTCTTTTCCGCCGCAGCATGAGGCCGGCTCCGGCGATGGCGGGGGAGAGGCTTTGCCCGAACAGCAGCATTGGCCGCTGGCTGCATCCGCGCCGCTGGACGGCATCTCATTTGGTCCCGAAGGCGGCGCCATCTGCTCAGTCATGGAAAAAACCTCTGTCCGGCTTGATACTCATACCCAGGGGGGGTATATAGCCATTATGAAACACGAAACCAAGAGCCTTACTCTGCAACGGCTGAAAAAGATTGAAGGCCAAGTGCGCGGTATCTCCCGCATGGTCGAGGAGGACCGTTATTGTATTGACGTTGTCAACCAAATGATGGCGGCGCGGGCGGCACTGAAAAGTGCGGAGGAAGAACTGCTGAAGACGCATGTCGGGCATTGTGTCGAGAATGCCATCGCCAGCGGCGATACAGACGATCAGCGCCGCAAAATCGCGGAACTGATGGACATTCTCGTGCGGACCAACCGTTAGGCGGTTATCCACTGCAAAAACAACCGTTGCGCGCAATTTATCCCCAAACTCACGCCACTTTTCCCCAGCAATCCTATCGCCTGCGATAAACGTTCCTGCATCGGGGCGGCTCGGTTATAGAGAAATAAGCTTGAAACCGCGTGCCCGCTAAACAAGTTGCCCGCCAGTTCCGGCAGAGCCAATATTACGGCCGCTGTTGATCCCGCCTCCCCTGGCGCGGCCTGGAAATGATTGGAGTTCCCGTGACATACACCAAGCGAATACTTATGGTTGCAGGCGCCGGCGCTCTGGCACTGGCCTCCAGCTTCCTGCCGCCGGCGCCCGTAACCGCGTGCAGCCGCATCGTTTATGCCAACCCGGCCGGCATCGCCATCACCGGCCGGAACATGGACTGGCATGAGGATCTGCGCACCAATCTGTGGGTTTTTCCGCGCGGCATGAAGCGTGACGGCGTGGTGAAGGAGAACGCGCTCGCCTGGACCTCGAAATACGGCAGTCTGACCGCCGGCGCCTACGACATCGGCACCGTGGACGGCATCAACGAGAAGGGGCTGACCGCCAACGTGCTGTTCCTACGCGAGACCGATTACGGCAAGCGCGATGCGAGCCCGGCCGGGGCTGTCAGTGTCGCTGTGGACGCAATATTATCTCGATAACTTCGCCACCGTCGCCGAGGCGGTCGAGGCCACCAGGAGCGAGCCGTTCCAGATTGCCACCTTCGCCTATGGCATCAAGAAGGAGACGCTGGGCTCGCTGCATTTGTCCATCTCCGACAAGAGCGGCGATTCCGCCATCCTGGAATATCTGGGCGGCAAGCTGGTGGTCCATCATGGCCGCGAGTTCAACGTCATGACCAATTCGCCGCCGCTGCCCCAGCAGCTCGCCGCAATCAAGACTTTTCAAGGGCTTGGCGGTAAAACTCCGCTGCCGCGTACCGACTCCGGCACGGCGCGTTTTGCCCGCGCGGCCTATCAGGCCGGGCAAATCCCCGCGACGGCGGACGCGCGCGAGGCGTTCACCAGGATGACGGCCATATTGGAAGAGGTGACGGAGCCTTACGGCGGCATCAAAGCCAATCACCGCGCCGGTTCACCGACCATCTGGCGCACCATCTCCGACGCCACCAGCGGCATTTATTACTTCTCGCCGGTGCCGGGGACGAAGACGATTTCGGTCGAACTCGCCAAGCTGGATTTCAACGAAGGCGCGGCGGTGAAGATGCTGCCAATGTCAGACGGCAAGCCTCGCGAGGGCGAGATGAGCGGCGAATTCGCTCCCGCCCAGCCGTTCACCTTCCTAGGCCCGTGAGCGACGTCGGCAACTGAAACGGCGTGGCGGGGCTTTCGATGGTCCTGCTCGCCGGGGCTGCCCCTACACTCCGGTAGTGGTCGATGAGGCTGGCCGTGAACTGTACGAACAGCGCCGCGCCGGATACCAGCAGGATGACGCCGGCCACCTGATTGATGATCCGCAGCCGCTTGTGGCTGAGGCGGTGCCTGATGCGGGCGATGACACTCGCCAGCCCCGCCCACCACAGGATGCTGCCCGTCATCACCGAACCCACCAGAACTAGCGCGTGGCCCGTCGTCTGGTGGATGCCGCCGATTACCGACTCGATCCAGCCGAAAATGGCGAAAACGCCCAGAATCGCGCCCAGATTGGTGACGGTGAGGAAGAAAGTCTGCGGGATGACGGTGGCGTGCGGCATGATGCGCCAGACGCTGAGCCGCAGCGTCGGGCGGAGGAAATCGGGGATGAGTTCCACGATACGGCGCAGGCGCGCCATGTTGGTCGTGGCCGTCGCCATGACCTTCGGCTCCATCAGGATCAGCTTCAGGCCGAAGGCGATCATGACCGCCGCGCCGATGAAATTGATCTTGAGTTTGTGGGCCGCCATGGTGGAGGAAATGGCCGTGATACCGAAGGCGGCGACCGTGCAGATCAGGCCGTCGCCCAGCACCGCGCCGAGGCCAGCCGCGAACCCGGCCCAGAAGCCGCGCTCCAGGGTCCGCTGTATGCAGACGACGTTCACCGGCCCCACCGGCGCGGCGATGAGGACACCGACGACCAGACCGGCCAGCATCAAATAGACAGCGGTGAATACCGGTTCGCCGTTCAAAATGTCCTTCCCTCAAGCCTTCCGCGTCTGGACGGGCTCACAAGTTCCAAAGCCGCTCAAAAAACTCGACAAATCCACCGTCAGCGGTGATGTTGGCCGCAATTTTTGGGGGAACGCATAAGATGAGCAGCAGATATAGACGATTTGTGTGTCCGCAACATCCGCCTTGCGTAAAAAATGCCGGGTGTGCCGAGCACTATTTTGCTGCGGCAGTCCTAGCGGCGCTTTTGTGTTTTGTCCATCTTCCCGTTGCAGAGGCAGGCGGGACATCTTCGCCTGCCGCCGCCACCACTGCGCCCGATGTCCTGCGGGACGCGAGCGTGCTGCCGCCGGAGGTGCGCCGTATGCGCGAGGCGATCACTGGCGCCGCGATGTCGGGCGATATCGAGGCGCTGCGTATACCGATCCAGATGAACGAGATCCCGCCGGTGTTCGGCAAGGAAAAGATCACGGATGCTGTGGCTTTCCTGAAACAGCGCTCCGGCGATGGCGAGGGGCGGGAGATGCTGGCGATCCTGGTGCAGCTTTTCCGCACCGGCTTTGTGCGCAAGGATGCGGGGACGCCGAACGAGATGATCGTCTGGCCGTACTTCGCCGAGACGCCGCTGGACAAGCTGACGCCCTCGCAGCAGGTGGAGCTGCTGACGCTGGTGCCGCCGGCGCGGGTGAAGGAGATGCGGGCGAAGGGCAAATACGACGGATATCGCATCGGCATCAGCGCCAAGGGCGTGTGGCATTATTTCGGGCCGGCGGAGTAGCGAAGGCGGCGTTTCAGGCGGGATTGCCAGGACTGGAAAGCACCGGCGGCGCTCCTGCCGCCCGCCAGCATCCGGCGCAACTCTGTGGTGAGGCATAAATGACGGCGCTTCCGGTTTTCGAAACCGGACGGCTCATTCTTCGCGGCGCAACCGGGGACGATGCGCCCGGCTACACGGAGCATTTCGTGGATTACGAGGTGATCCGTCATCTTGGGGCTCAGGTGCCGTGGCCGTATCCCGAAGGCGGAGTTTTGGACTACCTCCGCACGCAGGTTCTGCCGAGACAAGGCCGTGACAAATGGATGTGGGGCCTGTTCCTGAAGGAGGAGCCCGGTGCGATCATCGGCGGAGTTCGAGCTGTGGCGCGACGGGCATCCTGAAAATCGCGGCTTCTGGCTCGGGCGGAAGTTCTGGGGGCGCGGGCTCATGACCGAAGCGGTGGAGCCGGTGACGGATTATGCGTTCAATGAATTGGGCTTTGAACGGCTGGTGTTTTCCAACGCTGCCGGCAATACACGGTCGGCACGCATCAAGGAGAAGAGCGGCGCGCACCTTCGCCGCGTCGAGCCCGCGAAATTCGTCGATCCTGCATACACGGAGCATGAGATTCTGGGAACTCACGCGGGACGAGTGGCAGCGGAATAGAATGGGCGGCTGAACCCTACGGTTTCAGCGCCTCCAGGAAACGGATGGGCTGGCCGGCGGGGGCGAGCAGCGCGCCGTCGCGCATGACGGTTTGGCCGCGCAGGATGGTGGCGACCGGCCAGCCGGTTACGCGCTGACCGTCGTAGGGCGTCCAGCCGCAGCGGCTGGCGATCCAGGCGTTGCTGATGGTGCGCTCGGCCTTCAGGTCCACGATGGTGAAGTCGGCATCGTAGCCGACGGCGATGCGGCCCTTGTTCGCGATGCCGAAGACGCGCGCGGGCCGGCGCTGGTGAGGTCGACGAAGCGCTGCAGCGTCGAGGCGGCCGGCGTGCACATGGTCGAGCATCGATCGGCACCAGCGTCTGCACGCCGGGCATGCCGGAGGGCGATTGTCGGGATACGGCTTGGTCTTTTCCTCGCAGCGTGTGCGGCGCGTGGTCGGAGCCGAGCACGTCGACGACGCCCTGCGCGACCGCCTGCCCACAGCGCCTGCGCGGTGGCGCGCGTCGCGCATCGGCGGGTTCATCTGCGCGCAGCGTGCCGAGCCGCTGGTAGCACTCGGGCGCGACCAGCGTCAGATGATGCGGCGTCACCTCGACGCGTGGCCACATCCTTGTGGTCGGCCAGGAGCGCCATCTCCTCCGCCGTCGACACGTGCAGCACGTGGACGCGGTGGCCCGCCTCGCGCGGCGAGGCGCAGCAGCCGCCGCGTGGCGATGCAGCGCGGCCTCGTCGTCGCGCCACACAGGATGGCTGCGGGTCGCCGGCGCTGCGCGCAGGGCGGCGCGCTCCTTCAGCCGCGCCTCGTCCTCGGAGTGGAACGCGGCGCGGCGGCTGATCCTGGCGAGAATCGCGCGCGAGACGGCCTCGTCGTCCACCAGCAGGTCGCCGGTGGAGGAGCCCATGAACACCTTGACGCCCGCCGCAGCCTTCCAGGCGCTCCAGTTCGGGCAGCTCGTCGACGTTGTCGCTCGTGGCGCCGACGTAGAAGGCGAAATCGCAGAACATGCGGTTGCGGGCGCGTGCAACCTTGTCGGCGAGCGCGGCGGCGCTGGTGGTCGGCGGGCTTGGTGTTGGGCATCTCGAAGACGGCCGTCACGCCGCCCAGCACCGCGGCGCGGCTGCCGGTCTCCAGGTCTTCCTTGTGCTCCAGCCCCGGCTCGCGGAAATGCACCTGCGTGTCGATCACGCCGGGCAGCACGGTGAGGCCGCGCGCGTCGAACGTTTCGGCCGCCGTGCCGGCGGGGATGGCGCCGATGTGTGCAATTCGGCCATTGCGCACGCCGATGTCGCGGGCGGCGATGCCGTCAGGGGTGACGGCGGTGGCGTTGCGGATAATGAGGTCGTATGTTTGGGGCATGGGGCACCGCATTCTACCGGCGAGCTGCGAAAGACCAGGAGGAAAATAATGCACAATAAACGCAGCATAGATAGCGTGATTGATCGCCTAAGTCAACTAGTTCAATTCATTTCTCACCCCGGAGAAAAGGGACGCCTAGCTGAGTTCGTGATATCAGAATGGTTAAAAATTGTGCTTCCTCAAAAATATTCGATAGGAAGTGGCTTTGTAGCTGCGGTGCGAGATGGAAAAAACTTAGAGCTTAGTAGTCAACAGGACATAATCATATACGACAATCATCACTGCACCCCCATTTTAGCAACCGCTGTTGGAGGCATTTTTCCGATTGAGTCTGTTTATGCAACGATTGAGGTCAAGACCACTCTCGAAAAGGGCGTGAGAACTAAATCAAAAAACAAAAATATCCCCACAGGATTATACAAAACATTTAGAAGCATCAAGCATATAAGATGTTTAGCGGAAAATAAATCATATCTTCGCCTTATCGAGGGTAAGCGACATGCAACTTTTGAGATCGTTCCCAGCAAACTCCCTCCGCGCTCTTATATAATGGCATTTGACACTAAGATTGTTGATCTAAGAAAAGCCGTAACTTCAATTATGGCTAACGACGATATGTGTAATACCTACTATCACGGGATTGTCATAATAGGCAAAAATCACAACAAGTTCGCTTGGTATCCAACTGATAAATTCGATGAAAATCACAAGAATTGCGTAATTGAAGTTAGCGAAAGCAACGGTTGGGAAAAATTTTCAGACAAATTGCTACTTTCTCTAGAGAGTATGGATGTTAACGTATTTCTAAATCAAAAAGGATATACAATTGACAGGAGGAGATATCCAAATTAATTCAACACTATCACCACACCCCATATTTCACCCCTCTTATACAAAATTATTCTATGATGCCCCCCTTTCGATCCGCATCGCAATAACGGCCTGACGCCATCCGACGGTCACCATTAACCGCCCCGCAATCCCCCTCTCCCCATTCCCCCCCAAATCACATTACAATGCCCCCAACCCGCAACCCTGGGAGCACCCCCATGACCACCCCCGCCATCGCGCAACTCGCCCATCGCGGTGTCATCGAAATCGCCGGCCGCGACGCGCCGGAGTTCCTGCAAGGTCTGCTGACCAACGATGTGGACGCCCTCAAGTCCGGCGCGCCCGTGTTCACCGGCATTTTCACCGGCCTGCTCAATCCGCAGGGTAAAATCCTGTTCGATTTCCTGCTGCACCGGCGCGGCGACGCCTATTTGATCGACTGCCGGGTGGGGCAAATCGCCGATCTGACCAAGCGGCTCAACTTCTACAAGCTGCGCGCGGACGTCACCATCACCGATGTTTCCGCCGATTTCGCCGTGGCCGCGCTATGGGGCGAGGGCGGCGAGGAGACGCTGGCGGGCTTCGACACCAATTTTCCCGATCCGCGATATGCGCCGCTGGGGCTGCGGCTGATCCTGCCGCGCACCGCGCTGTTGCGCCTCACCATGCTGGAGGGACGTCCGCAGGTCACGGAGGACGCCTATCACGCCCATCGCATCGCCCTGGCCGTGCCCGAGGGCGGCGCCGATTACCCCTACGGCGACACGTTTCCGCACGAGGCGTGCTACGACCAGTTGAACGGCGTGAGTTTCAAAAAGGGCTGTTACGTTGGCCAGGAAGTCGTCTCGCGTATGCAGCATCGCAGCACGGCCAAACGGCGCATCGTGGCCATCGAAGGCGACGGCCCGCTGACGCAGGGCAGCGAGATCCGCGCGGGCGATTTCCCTATCGGCACGCTCAGTTCCGTGGATGGCGTGCGCGGTATCGGCCTCGTCCGGCTGGACAGGGTCGCCGAAACGGTGGAGAAGGGCGAGACGATCACGGCGGGCGGCGTCACCGTGCGCGTGAAAAAGCCGGATTGGGCGCATTACGACATGCTTGACACGAAGACGGACGCATGACGGCTGAGGAACCAAACCGCTGCGGCTGGGTTGGCGCCGAGCCGCTTTATGTCGCCTACCACGACCAGGAATGGGGCGTTCCCCAAACCGATAGCCGCGCGCTGTTCGAGAAAATCATCCTGGAGGGCTTCCAGGCGGGGCTGTCCTGGATCACCATCCTGCGCAAGCGCGAGCATTTCCGCCGCGTCTTCGACAATTTCGACGCCGGCAAGATGGCGCGCTATGACGCGGCGAAAATCGAGGCGCTGGTGGCCGATCCCGGCATTATACGCCATCGCGGCAAGGTGGAGGCGGCTGTGGCCAACGCGCGTGCATTCCTCGCCCTCCGGGATACCGGCACGGACCTCGCGCATTTCCTCTGGGCGTTCGTCGATGGCGAGGCCATCCAGAACCGCCCGCGCACCTTGAAGGACGTCCCCGCCCAAACGCCGCTCAGCCAGCAGATCTCCAAGGAACTGCGCACGCGCGGCTTCAAATTCGTCGGCCCGACAACGGTTTACGCCATGATGCAGGCCGTCGGGCTGGTGAACGATCACATCGCGGACTGCCACAGGCACGAGCCCTGCGCGCGCCTGAAGCGTCCGCGTCTGTAGCCGTTAATCCGCCTTCGTCATCGGCGCCAGATTGATTCGCTCGCTGCCGAGCGAGCGGAACCAGCCGCCCTTCGGCATCAGCCGCTCCGTCAGGAAGGCGTGCACGTTATGGGTGGATACGGTCTGGAAGAAGCCGCGCGACGGTGGCGCGATCAGCACCGCCGCCACCAGCGCCGCCGCCATGAGGCCGGTCGCCGGCCATGAATGGTGGTCGATAACCTTCAGCGCCGTGCCGAACGAGCTTTTCAGCCTCATGCCCTCATAATTGACGGCATATACTTCGTCCAAAATCAGATGCACGAGATAGCCGCCGAACATGAACAGCCCGGCGAACCAGGAAACCAGCGGGTCTTTCAGGAAGATGTGGCTGTATACCGCCGCCGTCAGCGCGGCGAAGAACGCGGCGGCCAGCAGCGAATGGAAAATGCCGCGATGCCGGGTGCGCTTGTGGAAAATCCAGAACACCCCGTAGCGGATCAAGGCGAACACGCCCAGCCAAACCACCCACAGCTCGGCTATGGAATATGTGCCGTGGAAATGGAACAGCGTTGCAAAGCCGAGCGCCATGCCCAGCCCGCCGAACAGCAGCTTGGACGGCTCGGTGTGCTCCAGGTCCATGTCCGGCAGGATGCTCGCGACCAAGCCGACGACGGTCAGGCCGAGAATTTCCTGCTGCGGCACGACATCGGCCGCCATGGTCATGGTGGCGGCGAGCCCCGAAGCGAGCGCGCCGGCCAGCAGATGCGTGTTGAAATTAGCCATGATCTTTCCCCCATCCTGCCCGGATTGTTGAGGGGAAAGCTTAGGCGATTCGCCAGCACGCGCCTGGCCGCAGGCTGCGGCCATCCACATGTATCGACGTTTTTACTAGCCCGGCCATCAAACAGGTGTCACGCCGCACTTGCCCTCCCTCCTCGCGGGAGAGGGCGGACCGGCCTAGCTGGGTGAGGGAGGGCGGCATACGCCAAGCTGTTGATATTTTTGCCTGTTACGGGGGCGCGGCACGGGTGCGGCTTAAAAACGCCCCATCACCCGGCGGTTTGCGCCACCCTCTCCCGCGAGGGGAGAGGGCAAAAGAGACGTGTCTGACAGCCTGAGCAGTCGTTAATTGAAAGCGCAGCCGCTGCCGATGCCCAGCTTTTTGAAGATGATCGCCGCCGGGCAGAAGCCGGTGAACGCCGATTGCAGCATGTTGACGCCGATGAACGCGGTAAACAGCAGCCAATAGGGGCTGACCAGTACGGTGAGCGCCACGCTCAGCAGGATCATGATGCCCGCGAATGCGAATACGGCCCGATCAATATTCATGACATTCTCCTCAAGCAGTTGAGAGCGCCGTCCGCTTGCGGAAAGCGCCCTGGTTTTTGTATTGCATGCCGCGTCAGGCGCTACCGGCACCGAGATTGGTCCGCGTCCACGCTACGATGCGTTCTGCATTCATGGCGCCGGCGTTGCGCGCAATCTCCCGCCCGCCTTGCATTAGCAGCAGCGTCGGGATGCCCCGGATCTGCAAGCGCCCGGCCGTCCGCTGCGCCTCGTCGGAGTTGAGTTTCACCAGCCGCACGTCCGGCTCCAGCATGCCCGCCGCACGCTCGAACTCCGGCGCCATCATCCGGCACGGCCCGCACCACTCCGCCCACACATCGACGAGCACCGGCAGCGTCCCTTGCGTCACGTGCCGCTCGAAGCCGGCATCGTCCACCGCGATGGGATGCCCGTCGAACAGCGCCTTGTGACAGCCGCCGCATTTCGCCTCGCTCGCCGGCTTGTTCGGCCAAAACGCGGTTGATCTGGCCGCAATGGCCGCAAACGATGAGATGTTCGCTCAATTCGGCTCCTTGATCTTGCGAATGTCGAGACGGTGCAGCACCAGCCGCTCGAAGAAATGATCGCTCTGGCCTTTGCGGATTTTGCGCAGGAAGAAGCGCTCGAAGCCTTCCTTGGCGTAATGCACCCACTTGCCCTTGGACGACCAGTTGACGTTGCGCGGCGGGATCTGCGGCTGCGCCAGGAAGGCCACACCCGTGTCGCCGAAGTCGGCGAGGCATACGGCGTTCCAGGTCGGCTGTGCTTCCGGCTGCTTGCCGTTCAGCAGCGCGCCGATATTGTGCGCCGTGGCCGTGACCATGGATTCAATCATGAACCCCGTCTTCGGCACGCCCACCGGCACCGGCGTCGGCCCGAGCGGCGGAATCGCCACGCACACGCCGATGGAGAACACATTCGGGATAGGCCGGATTGCGCTGGTGCTTGTCCACCAGGATGAAACCGCGCGGATTGGTCAGCCCTTCGATGCCGCGCACAGCACTGACGCCGCGGAACGCAGGCAGCATCATGGAGTATGCAAACGGCACGTCGTGGGTTTTGCGGAGGGCGCCGTCCTCGCCAAGTTCCTCGACCACCATGTTGCCGGGTTGAACTTCCTTCATGCGCGCGTTGGTGATCCACTTGATGTGGCGGTCGCGCAACTCGCTCTCCAGCAGCCCCTTGGTATCGCCCACGCCGTCCAGGCCCAGATGGCCGACATACGGCTCCGACGTGACGAACGTCATGGGCACGCGGTCGCGGATCTTGCGGCGGCGCAGTTCGGTTTCGACGATGAACAGGAATTCGTATGCAGGTCCGAAGCAGGATGCACCCTGCGCCGCGCCGATGATGACCGGGCCGGGATTGGCGACGAACTGATCGAAGGCGGCCTTCGCCTTGACGGCGTGATCCGTGACGCAGATCGACTGCGTGTAGCCATTGGGACCGAGGCCAGGCACTTCGTCGAACGCCAGATCGGGGCCGGTGGCGATGACGAGATAGTCGTAATTAACGTTGGTGCCATCTTCCAGCTCGATGCGGTTTTCCTGCGGATGCACCCGCCGCGCGCCCTGCGTCAGCAGCCGGATGTTCTTCTTCCGCATCACCTCGGACAGATCGACCTCGATGTCCTTCTTCTCGCGCCAGCCGACCGCCACCCACGGGTTAGACGGTACGAAATGATAATGCGGTCCTTGCGAGATCACGGTTAATTGATCGCCCTGGCGCAGCTCCTGCACCATTTCATAGGCCATCAACGTCCCGCTTAGGCCCGCGCCCAGCACCACGACTTCTGCCATGCATATTCCTCCCACATAACCGCTGGGGCAGCATTTTTGCGGCTTGCCCCGCGTCGAATTGGCCTTGCGGCATTCATACTGTATTCATAACTTCATATATGCGCAAGTATGAATGTAACTTCGCACCGCGCGCGCCGGCAGCCGGTATATCTGCCAGGGCGCTTCATGAAAGCCATTATCACATATTTCGCCAAACCGCTCCGCCGTGCGGCAAACCGTCTCAATGCTGGACACTGTGCCGCAGGGTGTCAGCGGATCACGCGGCGGTGGAAACCAGCTTCTTCACCAATCCCCAGGCTACCGCTCGCCGGGCATTGACAGTATCTTCGTAAATACGTATATGCGCAAGTATGAAGATAAAACCGGAAGACATGCAGGCCAATGCAGACGAGGCGAGCGAACTGCTGAAGGCGCTGGCCAACCGCTACCGCCTCCTCATCATCTGCCAGCTCATCGACGGCGAACGCTCCGTGGGCGAACTCGCGGCCTTCCTCGACATCCGCGACTCCACCGTGTCCCAGCATCTGGCGCTGTTGAGGCGCGACGGTCTCGTCGCCAGCCGGCGCGACGGACAAACCATTTGGTACTCCATCGCCAGCGAGCGCGCCCGCAAGCTTCTGGAGACGCTCTACAATATTTTTTGCGAAACCTCTCCGGTCTGCGAAGCGCCGGACAAGCATGAACCGATACAGGGGGACGATATGAAGTCAGAACAGGAGAAGGGGCAATGATGCGCGTCTCGCATTTGTTTGGCCGCGCCAGTGCGCTGGCCATTGTCGCCAGCCTCATCGGCGCGGGCAGCCTGCCGGCCCTCGCTGCCGAAACCTTCAACGTGACCAAAACCATGGTTGGCGACCCCAAGGCGGTCTTCGCCACGGTGGAAAGCGTCAATGTCGTGCCGGCGCGGGCGCGCATCGGCGGCACCGTGGCTCAAGCTCGCCGTGAAAGAGGGTGACCACGTCAAACGCGGCCAGGTCGTCGCCACCATCGGCGACGAGAAACTGGTGCTGCAGATGAAGTCGCTCGATGCGCAGATCGCCGGCCTGGAAGCCCAGCTTGCACAGGCGCAGACGGATTTCGACCGCGTCGAGGGACTTGTTCAGCGCGGCACCACGCCGCGTACACAGCTCGATGAGGCGCGTACATCTCTCAACGTGGCTCAGGATACACTGAACGCCGCGCATCGCCGAGCGCTCCGTCATCCAGCAGCAGCTCAGGAAGGCGACGTGCTTGGCGCCGACCGCTGGCCGTGTACTGAAGAAGCCGGTCACTGTCGGCAGTGTGGTCATGCCCGGCGAACCCGTTGTGAGCATCGCCGAACAGAATTTCGTCCTGCGTCTACGCGTGCCGGAGCGGCATGCCCATTTTCTCAAGGTGGGCGATACGGTGCGCGATCGATGGCAACGAGCTTGGCGACACCGACCCCGCGCTTCGGCACCATCCGCCTGGTCTATCCGCAGATCGAGGATGGCCGCGTGATCGCCGATGCCGTGGTCACAGGTCTCGGCGACTATTTCGTCGGCGAGCGCATCCGGGTGTGGATCGCCGATGGCGAGCGCCCAGCCTTCATCGTCCCCGCGAGCTTCATCACCACCCGCTTCGGCATCGATTACGTGCGTGTATCGCCAGGGCGAGCGCACCGTCGACGTGCCGGTGCAGCGCGGACGCATGGCGCCGCGCCCGGACATGCCCGATGCTCTTGAAATCCTTTCCGGCCTTAATGCCGGTGACGTCTTGGTGCGGCCGTGAAACTCGGTCTCTCGGGACATCTCACCAAAGCCACGATCCGTTCGCCGCTGACGCCGCTGTTTCTGCTGGCGGCGCTCGCGGTCGGCTTGATCGCGCTCTTCACGATCCCGCGCGAGGAGGAGCCGCAGATCAGCGTGCCCATGGTCGATATCCGCGTCAACGCCGACGGCCTCAAGGCCGCCGATGCCGTCGAACTCGTGACCAAGCCGCTGGAAGCCATCGTCAAGGGCATCGACGGGGTCGAGCACGTCTACAGCCAGACGGTGGACGATCGCGTCATGGTGACGGCGCGCTTCCTGGTCGGCACCAAGGCCGACGACGCGATTCTGCGTGTGCACGAGAAGATGCGCGCCAACATCGACCGCATCCCGATCGGAATTCCCGAGCCGCTGATCGTCGGGCGCGGCATCAACGATGTCGCCATCGTGGTGCTGACGCTGTCGCCGAAGCCGGAGGCCGCCGCGCGCTGGACCGACAAGGATCTGTATGAACTCGCCGACAAGCTGCACTCCGAACTGGTGAAGATCGACAATGTCGGCCTGACCTACATTTCCGGCGGCAGTCCGCAGCAAATCCGCGTCGAGCCCGACCCGGAGAAGCTCGCGCTGTTCGGCGTCACGCTGCAGCAGCTGGTCGCGAAAGTGCGCGACGCCAACCGCTCGTTCCAGCCGGGCAGGTGCGCGACAACGGCCGTGACGCGCACATCGCGGCCGGGCAGACACTCGCCGGCATTCCCGATATCGGGCTGTTGCTGGTCACCACGCGCGACGGCCGCCCCGTCTACGTGCGCGACGTTGCTTCGGTCGTCATCGGCCCGAGCCCGCAGGAGCATCGCGTGTGGATGAGATGCGCCGACAAAGGCGGCCACTGGCAGCGCGTGCCGGCGGTCAGCGTCGCCTTCGCCAAGCGCGACCGGCGCCAATGCCGTCGTGGTCGCCGAGAACATCATGGCACCGGCTGCAGACGCGTGGAAGGGCGAGCTGATCCCCGCCGACGTGAACGTGACGGTGACGCGCGATTACGGCGAGACGGCCAACGACAAGGCGAACGAGCTGTTGTTCCATCTCGGCCTGGCGACGGTGTCGATCGTCGTGCTCATCGCCTTCGCCATCGGCTGGCGCGAGGCGGTGGTCACGCTGGTCGTCATTCCGACGACCATTCTGCTGACGTTGTTCGCCGCCAATCTGATGGGCTACACCATCAACCGCGTCAGCCTGTTCGCGCTGATCTTCTCCATCGGCATCCTGGTCGACGACGCCATCGTGGTGATCGAGAACATCGCCCGCCATTGGGCGCATGAACGATGGCCGCTCGCGTCATGCAGGCGGCCATCGAGGCGGTGGCCGAAGTCGGCAATCCGACCATCGTCGCCACGCTGACGGTGGTGGCGGCGCTGCTGCCGATGCTGTTCGTCTCCGGCCTGATGGGGCCCTATATGGCGCCGATCCCGGCCAATGCGTCGGCGGCGATGTTGTTCTCGTTCTTCGTCGCCATGGTGATCGCGCCGTGGCTGATGCTGCGCGCTGCGCCGGCAAGGGACGGCCGGTCCATGAACACGACGCCGCGCACGGCGAAGGCATTCTTGGCCGCATCTATCGCCGCATCGCCGCGCCCGATCGTCCGCTCGCGCGCGATCGGCGTGGAAGTTCCTGATCGCGGTCGGCGTCGCGACCTGCTGTCGTGCGTGCTGTTCGTCACCAAGAGCGTCACGGTCAAGCTGCTGCCGTTCGACAACAAGTCGGAAATGGCGGTGGTCGTCGATCTGCCCGAGGGCGCCACCTGGAGGATACCGAGCGCACGCTGTTCGCGATCGCCGGCGTATCGCACGCGGCAACTGCCGGAAATCCGCTCGATCGAGACCTATGCCGGCACGCCGGCGCCGTTCAATTTCAACGGCCTGGTGCGCCATTATTACGTGCGCGAATTGCCCGAACTGGGCGAGTTGCAGATCAATCTGGCGCCGCGCGGCGAGCGCACGCGCACCAGCCATGCCATCGCTCTCGATCTGCGCGAGCGGCTGAAGGCGGTCAAGCTGCCCGCAGGGCACCGGTCGCCCGGGTGGTCGAGGTGCCGCCGGGGCCGCCGGTGCTGGCGACGCTGCTGGCCGAAGTCTACGGCCCCGACGCTCGACGACGCGGCGCGCGGTCGATCGGCGAGGTGAAGAAAATCTTCAACTCGGTGCCCTATCATCGTCGACGTCGACGACTTCGATCGGCGAGCCGCGACCGCGTCTGCGCATCTCCATCGACCAGGACCAGCTGGAATTCTTCGGCGTCGAGCAGCGCGATGTCTACGACACCATCGCGCGCGTTGTTCGGCGGCATCGCGGTCGGCTATTCGCATCGCGGCGAAGGTCGCAATCCGATCGAGATCGTCGGTGCGGCTGCCGAAGCGCGATCTGACCTGGAGCGGAAGCGCTGGCTTCGACGCCGGTCCCGGCCAATAGCATTCCGGGCAACAAGACCGTGGTCGAGCTGGGCGACGTGGTGCGCGTCACGCAGAGAACTGGGTCGCCGACGCATCTTCCGCCGCGACGGGCACTTCGCCGACATGGTGATGGCGGAACTGGCGGGCGCCTACGAGGCGCCGATCTACGGCATGCTGGACGTCGACAAGCGGATCGACGCCCACGATTGGGGCACTCTGCCGAAGCCGGCCATCCGCTTCCACGGCCAGCCGGAGGACGAAAGCAAGCCGGCCATGCTGTGGGACGGCGAGTGGGAGATCACCTACGTGACCTTCCGCGACATGGGCGCCGCCTTCGTGGTGGCGATTCTCGGCATCTACATCCTGGTGGTGGCGCAGTTCGGCAGTTTCAAGCTGCCGCTGGTGATCCTGACGCCGATCCCGCTGACGCTGATCGGCATCGTGCTCGGCCATTGGCTGTTCGGCGCGCCGTTCACGGCCACCTCGATGATCGGCTTCATCGCGCTGGCCGGCATCATCGTGCGCAACTCGATCCTGCTGGTGGATTTCATCCGCCACGGCGCGGCACGGGCAAGACCGTTGCGCGAGGTGCTGCTGGAGGCCGGCGCGGTGCGCTTCAAGCCGATTCTGCTGACGGCGCTGGCGGCGATGATCGGCGCGGCGACGATCCTGCTCGACCCGATCTTCCAGGGTCTGGCGATCTCGCTGCTGTTCGGCCTCGCGTCGTCGACCTTGCTGACCGTGCTGGTGATCCCGGCCATCTACGTCGTGCTGCGGGATGACACGCCGGAGAAGGCCGGGGCGTAAGACGGGAGTTCCCCCGGCGGACATCCAGAGATGCCTGCCGGGGGGAACTGGAATACCTCGATATCCGGTCAGCGCGTTGCGGCTAGAACCGCCGGATTGGCCCGCAGTTTCCCGTAAGCCGCGAGAAGTTTCGCCCCCTGGGCACCCGACCGCGCCATGAACTGCTCCAGGATGGACGAGCTGCAAATGCGCCATGCGACAGTGTCGTCGGCGGTCAAATCCTGGACTTTCATCCCCTTGGCGGCGGCGAAGGCGTAAATATCGGCCTGGACCGCCGGGTGCTTTTCCCAAATCTCCTTCTCGGCCTTACGCGCGGCACTTACGACGATCTTCTGCTGATCGGGCGTCAGCGATCTCCACGAGTTGGCATTGATGATGATCATCTGGATGTTTTCGGAATACCGCACGTTGGTGAGCGTATCCAACTTCCGCCACAGCTCATAATCCTTGACAGCGGAGATGCTGCCGATGCTGGCGTCCACCATATTGGTCTCCAGCGCTTCTTTCTGCTTGGAGTCCGGGATCGTGTGCGGCGTTCCTCCGCAGAGCGTCACGAACTCGGCTGCCACATCGCCGTAGACGCGGATGTTGCGATTGTTCATGGCATCTGGATTGGCCATCGGCCCCTTGGAGAAAATCGCATTCCAGCCAGCCGGCTGCCACCAGAGAACCTGCACACCCGACTGCTTGAGCAACTCGGCATCGACGGCGCGGCGGATTTCGCTGGACGGGTCGGCGGCGACACGCACGATGGCGTCGAAATTAAAAAGGAACGGTTGCAGGAACATGCTGGCGGCGAGGCTCTTGCCCGCATATTGCGCGAGCGGCGCGCCGCCCATTTCAACGGTGCCTTTGCTGACCGCCTCGGGCACCTGATGGTCGGGAAGGATCTGCCCTTGCCGGCAATCTCGATTTTCACGGTGCCATTGGTTCCGGCCTCGACCTCGCGCTTGAAGCTGAGGATATTTTGTCCGATCGGCTCGGAGGCTGCTTGCTGCACGTTGAGACGCAGCACAACTTCCGCCGCCTGCGTGTCGCCGGCATTGAACAGGCAGAGCATTAGGGCAAGGAACGCGAGCACTTGCAGACGCATCATAATATCTCCGTATATCCCATCATTCCCAAAGCGTTTTTCACCGATAGCGGAAATACGCTCGCACGTCCAGATAACGCAACAGGCTAAACTCCATGCCCGTCTCTGGTTCACCACAATCTGGCCGCTCACCAACGTCTGGCATCCGATCGGCAAATTGCTCCTGGCCGGCGAATGGTTCCCATTGGCCGACCAGTAAATGCCTGCTCAGACGCAGCGGACACCACCGGGTTCACCCGCTTCATCAAAGCGTTCTCCGGGAAAGCGGATACCGCTTCTTCGCAAGAAAACGAGACGAAACGATGAACTTCCGGCCGTCTATTTCCCTTCCTGCGTTTTCCAGAAACGCGCCAGGTGAGTTTCCACAATTTTATCGTATTCACCGCTTTCCTTCAGCCGTGTCACCCCCGTGTTGACGTAATAAAGGATCGTGCTGGCGCGGGGATGCGTTTTGGCAACAATCAGGTGCATTGTGCCGATCGCCACCGGCCGTTGCAGGGCCTTGACCCGATTGCCGAGCCCCAGAGCCGCGACAGCCGCTTTGCCCGTGAGGTCGGATGCCACCACGGCGTTGACCGAGCCGTTATCCAGCAGCCTGAAACACTCCTCGACCGTCTGCGGCCGGAGCAGCGTGATCTTGTTTTCCTTCACCCAGTTGCGCCCGCTTTTGTCCAGCGCGTTGGTTGGATATCCCGCAGGCTGGCAGAGCGTTTTTCCGGGAATTTCATCGTCCTTCGCAAACGTAAGGCTGGAGTTTTTCTTCACGAAAAGGACGGTGAAAGCCTCATAGAGCGGCTCGGAAAAGAAGAATTTCTGGCAGCGGTATTTGCCGTCCTGCGACAGTTCCGACGGCCGGTCGCAATCGGGGTTTGGCCAGGGAAAGCCCACGTCGAAGGCGCGCGTGATCAGCAGCGGATTGAGATGCGCCGACCAGTCGTTGATCCAGGACACGCTATATTCGAAATTGCCGTTGGACTTCTCCTTGATCTGATCCATGGAGGCGCTGACGATCTGCGTGATCATGCCGCCGCCGGGCAGCGAGCGGTCTGTGAAGGGCGAGGAGCCGTCGGCTGTCAGAAATTCGATGCGCTTCACCAGCGAGGAATATTCGAAATCCCCGGCATCCGGGCTAGCGCCAGGGGAGGTCAGCGGCGAGGCTGCCGGCGCCACGGCCAGCGCCATGGCGGGAGCCGGCGCGGCGGGGATGTTCTGAAACCCGACACAGGGAACCCGGATTTTCAGCCCCGGCACCAGCAGCGAGCCGTTCGCGCCGATACGGTCCTGATTGGCGTAGAAGAGAATGGTCCATTGCGAGGTGCTGCCGTAGACGCGGGCGGCGATATCGCCGAGCAGCTCGTCTTCCTTGATCACATAGTCGGTGCCGCAGGTTTGGGCCATGGCGGCGGTCTGGCAGGATAGACATGTACCGGTTAATGCGCACAACCAAAGGCTGTTTCGAAGAAATATATTCCAGGGCCGGAAAAGCCAACTCATCACTACACCCTTTGCTGTAACACCAAATGCAACTCAACTTTCGCGAAACCGTCTCGCTTTGCCTTATTAATTTTTATTGTGCATATTCGTTTTTATTGAAGCATCTCCTCAGTGTCAATGCAACCATACGAATTCTATGCAAATAAAAAAGCGCGAACGCAGAAACTTATCGAGTAGCAAAATGTGCAATCCTTGGGTTTGTTGTATGCATAGATTGCATTCAAAATACCATATTTTCCGGCGTTGTTGCATGCAAGCTGCGCAGTGCGGGATAACATCAGGAGAAATATCGAATATTTGCAAAATGGGCCGTACACAGGCAGCCTGCCACAACGCCGCCGCGGGCAGTGGATAACAAGGCTGTGAACAGAGCAGGTGCGATGTAACACAGGTCCGCGCGGCTGGCGTATATGGGACGGCATACACAACGGGAACCCATCAATGCAAATTGACGCTCACACGCCGGCAACATTCCCGCCCGCCGCAAAATTCTCCGATCTGACGTGGACCGCCAAGGGCGAGCGCCGCGCCGCTGTCGAGCCCAAGCGCCTGGACACGCTCTGGTTCAACACCGGCACCCTCTGCAATATCGCTTGCGTCAATTGCTACATCGAGAGTTCGCCGCTCAACAACCGCCTCGTTTACCTGCCGCTGGCCGATGTGGTCCGCTATCTGGACGAAATCGAGCGGAAGCGGCTGGGGACGCGGCTGATCGGCTTCACCGGTGGCGAGCCGTTCATGAACCCGGATTTCCTGGAGATCCTGGAAGCAACACTGGCGCGCGGCTTCCAGACGCTGACGCTCACCAATGCCATGAAGCCGATGGAACACGCCCTCGCGCGCATCGCCGCGCTGGCGGAGGTTTACGGCGAGCGGCTGCGTCTGCGCGTGTCGCTGGATAGCTGGCGGCCGGAAATCCACGACGCCGAGCGCTGTGCCGGCTCGTTCGCCAAGAGCCTTGCCGGGCTGATCTGGCTGAACCGGAATGGTGTCGCGGTCGAGGTCGCGGGGCGGTTCCTGTCGGCTGAGGACGAGACCGCCCTGCGCACGGGATATGGCCGGCTGTTCGCGGAGCACGGCATCACGCTCGACAGCGGCGACAGCCAGGTGCTGCTATTCCTGCCGGAAATGACGCCGGACACCGATCCGCCCGAGATCACCGGGGCGTGCTGGGATATTCTGCGCAAGTCGCCGGAGGATGTGATGTGTGCCAGTGCGCGCATGGTGGTGAAACGGCGGGGCGCGGCGCATCCGGCCGTGGTGGCCTGCACGCTGCTGCCTTATGACGAGCGGTTCGAGCTGGGGCAAAGCCTGGAGGAGGCCATGAAGCCGGTGGCGCTGGCCCATCCCTATTGCGCCACGTTTTGCGTGCTGGGCGGGGGCTGCTGCGGGGTTGTCCGCTAATCCGCGCCGGCGGTATCGCCGTCCACGTATAGCCAGCGGCCGTTTTCGCGGACGAACCGGCTGACTTCGTGCATTTCGTGCGCTCGGCCGCCGGCCTTGTAACGGGCGGTGAATTCAACGATGGCCGTGTCCGGTGTGGCGGCCTCGTGCCGCAGAACCTTGAGCCCCAGCCAGCGGGGGGACTGCGCGGCGAAGCCGGGTTCCGCCGGCCGCGTCCGGGGATGCCAGGTGGCCAGCAGATAGTCTTCCAGACCCAGCACGTACGCCGCATAGCGCGAGCGCATCAGGTTTTCCGCGTCCGCCGCCGCTTCGCCGTCATGCCAGCGCTGGCAGCATCTGGCGTAAGCCCGGCGGCTGCCGCAGGGGCACGGTCCGCTATATCGCTTCTCGCCCTTCATATCCGCCCAACTTCCGTTTCGCGCCCGGCCAGCCGTCACGACCAGCGCCGGTTGGACCACATCCATTGCTCGGGATGCTCGCGAATCCACGCTTCGAACTGGGCCTGCATGGTGGCGGTGGCGGCCGTGATGTCGGCGTTAGCGTCATCGGTCCACGGCACCTTCAGCTCGCGGATCGTCACCTTGAAATGCGAGCCCTTGCCCACGCGGATGCAGCGGCCCACCCACAGACGCGCACCGGCGCGGCGGGCCAGCATTGCCGGGATCATCGTGGTCGGCGCGGGCTTGCCGAAGAACGGCACCGCCACGCCCTTGCGGTCGTGGATGTCGGCGAGAAAGCCCAGCCGCCCGCCCTTGCGCACATGAGCGCCGATCATGAGCGCGGTGTTGTGTCCGGCGAGCATTTCTTTCATCTTGCCGCGCGCAAACAAACCGCCGGGGTATAACGCCGACCGCTGCGAGCGCAGGTACATATCGACATACGGGTTTTCCACCAGCCGGTACACCGCGCCGGGCTTAGCGCCCATCTGCGTCAGCGGCCACATGGCCAGCTCCCAGTTGCCCATATGCATCGACGCGCACACCACCGCGCCGAGCTTGCCGCGATAAGTCTTCACCAGCGCGGGCGTCTCGACCTCCATACGCTCTGGCTCGTCGAGGATGCGGTCGAGCAGCATGGTTTCGGCCATGACGCGGCCGAGATTTTCCCACATGGCGATGGCGATGGCCTCGCGCTCGGCGGGCGTTTTCTCGGGAAAGGCGATGGCGAGATTGTCGAGGGCGCGCCGGTGCCGCCGTCCGCGCGCCGCCAGATTACGCCAGAGGAACGCCGAAAAGCGGGTGGCCGTGTCGAGCGGCATCAGCCGGACGAGCGCGATAATGCCTCGCAGAAGGCCGTATTCGGCCAGATAGCGCAGATTGAGGAGTGGGCTCATGGTGTTAGGGTGGCCTGCGTGAGGATGCGGACGCATGCGATAAGACTTCTCAGCCTGTGTCGCAAAACTCCGGCCTGCGCGTCAAGCCAATCCGGGCGCGCGCTCTCGTCGCGGCGGTTTTAAGTTATCGTCGCTCTGTGCTTCGCGAGTCTGGCGCAAGACGGCCGTAAACGGCCTTCGGCGCTCCTTCGGCCCTCCGGGCCTGTTTTAGTAGTCGTCGCTCTGTGCTGCGCCCAACCGCTCCTTCGGCCCTCCGGGCCTCAGTACATTGGCGCGGGGCTCCGGTGTGAAAGCAACTGGCCGGAGTCCGCCACGGGCGTCACCGTTGCCGCCTTCACTGCCCCAAGCCGGCATTCTTTTGTTCGGCCGGAACCATTCTTTCGCCCCGGCCATGCACAAGCCCAATGCTGCCGCGCGCAGGACGGGTCAACGGCGCGTAGCGCGGCCGGAGGCCGTTTACCCTTGACGCGTCCGAGCACGGCGGCATGCTTAGGTGCGGCGGGGTTCACGGCAATCGCTACAAGCCGCTCGAAATTCAATAGAGCGCAACTTCCTACCGCTTCGCCGCCAGGATCACCTGCGACCCGCTCTTCTTAATGCTCAGCTTTATCCCCTGCTCCGTCGCCAGCCGCATGGCGTAGTACGGAATGATCATCCGCGCGTCGATGCCGTCGGGCACGCCGCCGTTGAAAATGGTGTCGATCAAATCCGGGATGCGGATCGACTTGCCTTCGCTGCGGATTTCAAAGTTGGGCTCTTTCGCCGAAATGGTCAGCGTGATCTGCCCGCCGCCGGGGATGGTAAGCATCGACACGGTGAGCAGCATCAGCACCAGCCGCGCCTGATTTTTCGGCAGCGTGCCTGTGCCGGTCCAGGCAAGCCGGTGCTTGCCCTCCTCGACGAAGCCGCGCGCCACGCGCTCCGCCATGCCGAGGTCGATGTTGCCGCCGAGACCGCTGGAGGCGCCGAATGCGAGCCGGGCGAATTCCAGCCGCGCCGCCGCCGAGCGGGCGCTGTTCTGGATGAGCTGGAGGGCGTAGGCGCGGGTCTGCTCGTCCTCCTCCTCTTCGAGGAGTTCGAGGCCGTTGTTGATGGCGCCGACGGGGCCGACGATATCGTGGCAGATTTTGCTCGACATCAGGGCCGCCAGGTCAAGCTCGCTCAGTTCGGTGATTGTTGCCATGTTCGCTCCAGATGTCCGCGCGGGGGGCGTTAACGATTTGATTCGAAGCCGTGCTTAACCGGCTTTTCCGCGTTCCGCCAGATGCGGAACTACTAGTGTGCTAACCTATTGCCGAAGTTTGTATTTTCCGTAAAATTATTGGGAAAACCTCGAAGCGCGGCGCATGGCGGCCTAAAAATGTGCACGCAAATCGGTGGCGGTCTGCCCGTGAAACTGGTAGTTGTTGGCGGAACCTTCCCTTGAGCATGGAACTGCGGATGTCCCTTGTTGGCAAAGAACTGGCTTTTGCTTTGGCTGCAACCGCGCTCAAGGCCGGCGCCGTGATACTCGAACATTATAGCCCAGACATCGCGGTTTCCTACAAGCAGGACGGCTCGCCGGTCACGGCTGCTGACCAGGAAGCCGAAGCGTTGATCCTGGAGGATCTGCGGCGTCTCGCTCCGGGAATTCCCGTCATTGCCGAGGAAGCCACGGCCAAGGGGCAACTCGGCGATGCCGCGCCGCGGTTTTTCCTCGTCGATCCGCTGGACGGCACGAAGGAGTTTATCAAGCGCAACGGTGAATTTACTGTGAACATCGCGCTGGTTGATGATGGTATTCCGTGTGCCGGCGTGATTTATGCGCCGGTATCGGGGGAGCTGTATTTCACGCTGTCCCCCGCTGAGGCGGTATCGGCGGTTATACCGGCTACGGCCGGCGCCTCCGCCCTGGACCACGCGAAACTCAAGCCGATGCACGTGCGCCCCTGGGATGCCGCGAACCTCACCGCCGCCGTCAGCCGCTCCCATAATAATGAGGAGACGGAACAATTCCTGCGCAAGCTGGGTGTTGCACACACGGTTTCAGCCGGCTCGTCGCTCAAGTTCTGCCTGATTGCCTCGGGCCGCGCCGACGTTTATCCACGCTTCGGGCGCACCTGCGAGTGGGACACGGCGGCGGGCGACGCGATCCTGAGGGCCTCGGGCGGCTGCCTGCTGACCACCAGCGGCGATGTGTTCGTTTACGGTAAGCGTGAAGCGAATTATGTTAATCCAGACTACGTTGCCTGGGGTCATGTCGCCGGAGAATGGCAGGAGCCATAGATTCGCCTGATTGAGGCGAATTTGGTAAGAAAGATAGCCTAACGGAATCGCGGCCGGCGAACCGCCTAAGTTGGCCGGTAAAATGCGTTTCCTGAGAATGAGTCGCCAGATGCAATTTGTTACATCCGCGCTGGTAGTGTCATTAGTATGGATCAGCGATTGAGGAATACCAGAATGCCAGGCAAGACGATCATGCATAAGGGCTGGTGCACATCGCGGATTGCGATCTTCGCCGCCGGTCTGTTCCTTGCGGCCATGACCCCCGCCGCCAGTGTTTCCGCTGCCGATCCAGGCGCGGCCGCTGCGGGCCAGAACCTCTACGGTCCGCGCAAGTCACTGCTCATCCCGGTTGAAGGCAGCTACCTGCCGCCCGGCCAGAGCGGTTCGTCCGATCCCAATGCGCCGCGCAACATCTCGCCCCGCCGCGGGGATACCCAGGCCGCGCCCCCGCCGTCCAATGGCGGCGCCCGCTACGAGCGGTATCAGAAGGGCTCCGATGCCGGTGACGGACCGCCGTCCGACGATAGCCGCTTCTACTCCTCCAACGAGATCATCGACGCCGGACATCACTTTTTCGGCAGCGTTTCCAGCGGCCTGGCCAGCGTCGTCGAACACGCCTTCGCCGAAGAGGGCCGCCCGATAGGCTACATCCTCGGCGAGGAAGCCGGCGGTGCCTTCGTGGCCGGCCTGCGCTACGGCGAAGGGACGCTGCATACCAAAACCCTCGGCAAGCACAAGGTGTACTGGCAAGGTCCGTCGATTGGCTACGATGTCGGCGGCGACGGCTCCAAGACGATGGTGCTCGTCTATCATCTCGCCCATCCCAATCAGATGTATCACCGTTTCGCGGGCGTCGATGGCTCGGCTTATTTCGTCGGCGGTGTCGGCATGACGTTCCAGCGCTATGGCGACGTGGTGCTGGCGCCGATCCGCGCCGGCGTCGGGCTGCGTCTGGGGGCGAATGTCGGTTATCTGAAATACACCTCCGAACCGACTTGGAATCCCTTCTGAGTCGGTGTTAAGGAAGCAAGCATAATCGGTTGGGCACCGTTCGCGGTGCCGGTGCACGTTTTTGGAAGCTGCGGGGTTTTTCGCCCTGGCGTGGAATACTATGAGCGGGTACGCGGCATTATTTGGCGCGTGCCGTGTAACCGAATTGAACGGTTAGACCAACGGCAGACTGGCCGATGTGATAGGACGTGCCGGCATTTGTGTAATACCGAGGCGAAAAGCGGGCATTACGGCGGGCGGAGCGGGGTGTACATTCAGTACATGAGCACCGGGAACGTGTTAATGTCCGTTTTGCGGTCCGGCACTGTACAAATGCCGCCACGCACGGCCAGCGGAAGGAACCGCGAACGATGATCCAGTACGTCATGCTGGTGGCTTTGGGTTTCTTCCTGGCCAGTCTGCTCTTTGTGTTGATTGCGCCCTCGTTCTGGGCCCGCGCGGTGCGTCTGACCAAAAAGCGCATGGAAACGGCCATGCCGTTGACGCTGTCGGAAATCGAGGCAGACAAGGACCAGCTTCGCGGCATGTACGCGGTGAAGCTGCGCCGGCTTGAGGCGTCGCTGACGAAAGCCAAGGAAAAATCCGCCCACCAGCTCGTCGAAATGAGCCGTCTGCAAATGAGCATGATGGAAATGGCGGATCACGCTGCATCGCTGGAGCGCGCGCTGGGCGAACGCCGCAACGCCGCCGAGGTGTTCGAACTCACCATCAAAAAGCGCTTGCCCGAGCTGGAGGGAAGCCTTTCCACCGCCCAAACCGCGCTGAACCAGAAGGTGTACGAGATTGGCGACCTGCAAAACAAGGTCCGCCGCCGCGAGGAAGCGCTGATCGAGGCGCAACGGCTGGCGGGGATGCAGGAAGCCGAGGTTGCCCGTCTGCGCGAGGCCATGGACAAGAGCGGCGCCGAAAGTGCCGGGCGGTTCAAGAAGCGGCCCGCGCAATGGGAGCTGGAAGAATACCGTTCCGAATATGACCGCCTCAATGGCGAGATGTCCAAGCTCCGCGAGCAGCTTGCCGCCGCCTATGACCGTGAAGCGCACCAGATCAGCTTCCTGAAGACGGAACTGCAACAGCTCGGCGAGCAGATCATGATGTCAGTGGCAACGCCGGCGGCCGGATCTGCCTCGGCGCCGGCACATCAGGCGGAGGCCGCGCGTGCTGACGACAGTCTGGTGAGCCGTCCCGCGCCCCGTCCGGCTATTATCCGCCGTGCGGTCTCCAAACGGGTGACGAGCACCGAGCCGTGGCCCAAGGTGGCGGCGGCGCAGGTTGAAGCCGAGCCGCTGGAGAAGGGGCAAACCGTCAGGCCGTTCGATACCCAGCGGCCATCGCCTTTTTCCTCGGCGCGCCTCGACGATTTCGCCAACAAGTCCCTGGAGGAAGTGCTGGAAGCGGCCTTGCCGATGTCCGCCGAACGCGTCAGCATGACGGCGCCGGTCATCAGCCAGCAGCTCCTGGAGCAGCCAGCCGTGGCGAAAGAGGAACACGCGACGCTCGTCACGCCGGTGCTGACGTCTGCGAGTGACGGCATTGCGGCGGGAGACGGCGAGCCTGTGGCGGCGCCGGAGGAGGCAGTTGCAGCCGTTGACGGGCCTGCCGCAGGCGTGGCGCCATTACCGGCGGTTCAGGCGGCCTACCGTTCCTATGAAGCGAGCGAGGCCGGGGAAACACCGCAAGCCGCTGCTGCCGTGGCCAAGGCTGCGCCGGCGGAACCGGAAGCCGCCGGGAAGGGTGAGGATGCGACGGCGTATGGCCGGCCTGCATACATTGCCACCAGCGCCTTCAGCTCCAACGGGCAGGAAAGCCGTGGTGAGCCGTCCACGTCCTCCGGGGAGAATGAAGAGCTGAAGAAGGGCGCGCGTTCGCTCATGTCGCGACTGATGAGCGTCCCCGAGGCCAGCAACTCCTGAGTGCTCAGGTCGTCAGAAATTCGTGATCTTCCCCTTCCAGCACCAGAGCCGTCAGGCGGCCGGTGAAAAACGCTCCCGTGTCGATGCCGATGCGGTTGGGCCGGACCTCGGGATGCCGCATGGGGGTGTGGCCGTGCACGATGACCTTGCCGAAATTGCCGGCGTGGTTCAGGAAATCGCCCCGTATCCAGAGCAGATCATCTTCCTCCTGCGCCTCCAGGGGGACATCCGGCCGGACGCCGGCGTGAGCGAAGAAATAATCGCCAAGCGTATAGCTCAGCGGAGCGTCCCGCAGAAACTCCAGGTGCCCCGCCGGCATTTCGCGCATTGCCGCCTCCCGCAGCTCCTGCGTAAGCTCGCCGCTATCCGGCGCCGGCCAGCGCCAGTCACCGAAACCGTAGGACTCCAGCGTCATGGCGCCGCCATTACCAACCCAGCGGCCGAACTCCTCGCCGGTCAGCAGCGCCGCCTCGAACATCGCTTCATGGTTCCCCTTGAGAAACACCGCCTCAAGCCCTGCCTCCCGCCACTCGATCAGGCGGCTGATGACACCCTTGCTGTCGGGGCCGCGGTCCACGTAATCGCCAAGGCAGACTACGATGGGATGGGCGGCCGCGCGCGCAGCCGTGTGATACGCCACGATTTTCTCCATGAGCGCGTCCAGCAGATCGAGCCGGCCATGAATATCGCCAATGGCGAACACGCGCACACCGTCAGGCACCGCCGCCAGCCGTTCAAAAGCGTCATCGCGTCTTTTTGACGCCGCCACGGGCCATTCTCCGGTGCTATAAAGTTCTCTAAATTTCGTCATGATCGACGGCCATAGTGCCACAATATTTAGCTGCTTCGCGCCTCATCGGGAAGGGAACAGAGAGACGCAAAAGCCGCATGGGGCTAGCGCGGCGTCTCACCATTTTCAACTCCTGAAAAAGCGGGAACCGGGTTTCCGCTGGAAAGCACGGCAAGACTAAGAACTTGAGAAGCAGCATTCCGGCCTGGCAGAGGCGGAAAATGCTTTAAAGGTCCGTTCAGAAGACAGTTGCTCCGTTTGATGGCGTGGAAGGCGGTGTCCGTGCACCATATGTCAACGGAAACCGCGCAATTGTCATTTGATAGCGGCCTGGGTGACGTTCAAGGTATGCGCCGGGGAGATCGAGGTATCCGGGATTTTGGTTCGTCTTCAAAGGAATATGTTGGGTGATACGCGATAGTTGGACAGCCGTGGTGGCTCTGGTGGCTGGCGTTCTGTGTCTCCTTGCCGGAATGGGGCAGGGATACGCGCAGAATGACACGGGTACGGTTGCGGCGAGCCGGGCTCTGGTCATCGAGACGCCGGAGATGGACAGCACCGAAGCGCAGGTCGTGAACGAACTCGCCAGACTGGTGAACAGAGGTGGAACTGTTCGCGTTATTCCGCTGGTGGGGCAGGGCTCGGTGCAGAGCATCGGCGATTTGCTGAGCATGCAGTCGGTCAACGCGGCGGTGGTGCAATCGGACGTGCTGGCGAACTTCAAACGGACGCAGCGCATCCCCGGCATACAAAGTAAGCTGCAATACATTACAAGGCTGTACAGCGAGGAGGTGCACGTCCTGGCCCGCATGCAGTTCATGTGCCTGAGCGATCTGAACGGGCGCAGGGTCAGCTTCGGCGCTCAGGGCAGCGGCGCGGGTGTGACCGCGCAGGCGCTGTTCGAGGCCTTCAACGTCAAGCCGCAGCCGCTTTATCTGGAGCAGTCCGAGGCGTTCGAGAAGCTCAGGAACGGCGAAATCGACGCCATGGTGTATGTAGGCGGCAAGCCCTCGCCGGCATTCCAGCGCCTGAGGTATATCGACAAGGTGCATTTCCTCGACGTGGACTTCATCGACCCGTTGCGCCAGGACTATGTGCCGGGCATCCTGACCCATGAGGACTACCCGGACCTGATCGCCGACGAAGAGACGGTCAGCACCATTTCCGTCGGTTCCGTGCTGGTGATGGCCGACCGGCGCACCCATTCGCAGCAATATCGCAATATGGCGGCGCTGGTTGAAAAGCTTTTCCGCAACATAAGAAAAATGAAATCAAAGCCGTTTCATCCAAAATGGCAGGAAGTGAACATCAAGACCCCCTTACAGGATTGGCAGAGATACAATGCCGCGAAGGCTTGGCTCGCCAATAACGCCGCGGTTCTCGCCAAGGCCGAATCTGTGGAAGCGGCCCTGCGGACCCCGAAGTCAGGCCCCAATGCGTCGGCGGAAAGCGTCCAGAATGCCGAGAAAGTCCGGGCGGCTTTGAAACAATTTATGGAGACGCAAGGGAAAAATGGTCAAACAGACCGCGAGGAACTGTTCAACCAATTTGTTCGCTGGTATGAAATACAGAAGGAGCAGTGAGCCCTGCCCCTGGAGTCCGGCAAACGCGATTGCGGACGGCGTGTGTCATTTTCGTTGAACCATAGCCCGGCGGGGGCTATGAAAGACGGTTATCCGCTCCGTTTTGAGGAATGCCGTTCCAAAGAGGCGGGCGAGGCTCGTGGAGGCTGGCTCAACGCATATCTGAAGCATTGAGCTAATCGTTAAAAGGCGTGGGGAACTTTTAAGATATTTAAGATATCGCAAAGGTGCCTAAGCGGCGGTCGAATCGTTAACTATCCGTGCGGAAATTGTTGCGCGAAGACGTGTCATGCGCGCTGTTCCCGGATAATTCATTCGCATGCCGGGCGGAGTGGCGGATTCGAGCCGCGCCTCACTCCAGGAAAGTTGGAAACGGATTGGGAAATCACCTATCCACTTGTCCAGTTTCATGGCCGCGCGCCAGGAATCTCGACCAGTGGAAGCCGGTGGAACAGGGTGACTGGAGACTGCGGTCCGCTGCCCCGCAGATTTGGTCAACAGGTTCAGCCGCCAGCTGAGGTTCCGGTAATCCAAGCTATCGAGGGACTCGTGTTAAGATGACGGTATCCAATGACACTGAGAAATCGGCGGCGCAGGGTGGCGATCATCCGAAACCCGAGGCGGCCACTGGGCCCGGTATGCCTGAGACCCCCCCGAATGACCAGGCGGACAATGCCGTTTTAAATCTCTTCGTGGACAAGGCGCCGGAGACGGCCGCCGCACCGGGTGATAACGAGAGCGGGAGGGACGATAGTTTCGGTTCGCCGCCGTTCATTCCAGAGAGCATTGATCCGGTTTATGGGCGTCCTGGAGATTTTCCCAGCCCCAGCAATGATTTTCACGAACAGCTCGCCGGCGGCTGGCCGCTAAGCGAGCCTGACCGTCCCGCCGCCAGCACGCGCAAGCCTGCGGCTACCCCCGCTGGGCCAAGGCTGGTGAGTGACACATCCCCCTATGAGACGCTGTTCGGCTCGCGTTCGCTGCCGGAAGACGGCGGCGACGACGCCGCGCCCTCGGGTCCAAGGCTGGTGAGCGGCTCCACCCCATTCGAGACGTCATTCAGCGCCCGCCGGACACCGGACAGCGAACCCGCGTCCGGCGGCTATGACACCGTTTTCGGCACAAGGCGGATGCCGGAGGAAGAGCCCGCGTCCAGCGGCTACGACACGGTTTTTGGCACCCGGCTGATGCCGGACAACGACCCGGCGCCCAGCAGCGGCTACGATACGGTTTTCGGTACGCGGCGCATGCCGGAAGAGGAACCCGCGTCCGGCGGCTACGAGACAGTCTTCGGCACGCGGCGGATGCCGGACGAAGAGCCCGCGTCCACCGGATACGAGACGGTCTTCGGTGTCCGCTCCATGCCGGACAGCGGTTCCGCGTCCGGCGGATCGTTCGGCTTCGCTGAAACCAGCTCCGGCGATGACGAGCGGCGGGACACGAACGCCAATCACGCATTTGAATCCTTCTCCGATCGCGCGTCCGATCTTCCGGCTATGTTCCGCTCGCATCAGCAGGAGGCGGGACCGTCGTCCGAGGCGGTGGATGTGCTCTCCGACGCCGTTCAGTCCGCGCTGCGCAACATTTATGGTGGCGATGCCGCGGCCGCGGCGGCTGGCAGCCGTGGCGACGCCCAAGGTTCGGCCCTCGGCTTCCGTGCGCCGGAGCAGGACGACGAGCAATACGACAACCCGATCGTTGCCAACGCCGCCGCTGCCTGGGAGGGGTTGAACCGCAACTACAGCGACGACCCGCGCCGCGCTGGCACGCCGGAAATCGACGACACCACCACCGAAGCCGTGCTGAGCTATCTCTATGAGCATCACGTGCCCGGCAGCGACCGTTCTCCCATACAGCCATCCAGCACCATCAATGTCCCGAATTTGCTGAACGAGCCGCGCGACCATCAGGGCGCCAGCGAGGCGGCGAACTTCTGGCGCCAGTACGAAGGCGGCGAGCCGCAGGATACCATCCCCGACGGCATCAGACCGAACCGCGGAGGGCTGAGTTCGTTCGGCGACAGCGAGCCGCAAGGCTTCCCGTCATCCACGCTGGGCGAATCCGGCGGATACCAGCCCGCGCCAACCCAGTTCGGCGTGACCGATATCGGCAACAGCTTCGAGCAGCGATTCGGCGCCATGATGCCGCAGTCCGCGCGCGCCGGCACAGGTATGGTTTCCATGCCCCCGGCCACCACCATGAACCGGGCCGACATGTCGGAACGCGAAAGCGGACGTCTGCTGGGCGCCGCTGGTCTGGGGCTGATCGGCGGCATCGCGCTGGCGGGCATTCTGGCGGCGTTTCTGGTGAGCAATTACGGCGCCGAACGGGAAGCAGGGGCCGGCGACAGCAGAACCGATACCGCCTCGCTTTACGGGCGCAATCTGGCGGCGGACAGCGGAAAGAGCGACACGAACACCGTTATCAGAGTTAACCCGGCCGCCAATCCCGCCTCCAGCAGCGATCCGTTGAGCGTGACTGATGCTGCCGGCACTCCCGGCGAATCGATAAGGCTGTCCATTGGCGTGGCGGAAAGTTATCAAGCCGACAACGCGCTCGTCACCATCAAGGGATTGCCGAAAGAGGCTAAGCTGTCGGCTGGTTTCGATATCGGCAGCGGCGCCTGGCTGATGCCGGCGGATCGTCTCGACGGGCTTCAATTGACGCTGCCGAAATCGGCCCCCGCGCGCAGTGAGCTTCAGGCGCAACTGCTGCGCTCCGACGGGCGCACGCCCATTTCCGAGCCGCGCGCCTTTGTGGTCAGCGTTGGCGAGGGACGCGGCGGCGACAATCCGTGGGCTGTCCTGGGCGATACCAAGGCGAAACCGGCGCAGGCGCCAGGTGCGCGCCAGGTGGCGCTAAGAACATCCACCGACCCGGTGAAGAGTGTGCAACTCGTCCGGGAAGGCAACAAGCTCATGCGTGACGGCGACATCCTGGCGTCCCGCAAGCTTTATCAGCAGGCGGTTGGCCTGGGCGATCCCGAGGCCGCGCTGGCCATGGGCCGCTCCTACGATCCGCTCTATTTCGAGCAATTGCAGATAAAAACCGGCAAGCCCGATCCGGCCCTGGCGTTCGAATGGTACAAGAAGGCGGTGGACGGCGGCATCGAGTCGGCCAAGGTGAAGATCGACACGCTGAAGCAGTGGCTGCTGCGTTGATAGCGGGGCTGTGCGCGCGCCCATCCGGCGGGGAGGTTCGCGCGTGATACGTTCAATGTTGCGCGGCCTTCTGGTGCTGATGCTGCTCGCCGCGGCGATGCCCTGGCGCGCCGCGGCTGACGATGCCAGTGAAATTTCGCTGAAGGTTCTTTCGGCGCGCGCCTTCCATACCGATGCGCCGGGGGTCACTATCCGCCTCGATCCGGCGGGGCGGGAGAAACTCGCCAGCTTCACCAGAGCGAATACCGGCCGGACGCTGGAAATCGAATTCGGCGGCAAAGTGCTCATGCGGGCGAAACTGCGGGAACCAATCCTGGGCGAAGTGCTCGCCGTCAGCGGCGCCGCCTCCGTATCCGAGGCGGTGGCCATTGCGGATCAGCTCTCCTCCGGCGGCGCTCCGCTGATCGTCAGGGCCGTAGACTGACGGCGGACGGTGTTTCCCGTCCTATGCCCCGCGCCGTGCCGCTCGACAAACCTGCCGGCCGCGATTAGACCGTCTCCACGGCGATTTCATCCGCGCTCCGCCGTGCGCCCCTCCCCCCGTGGCCGATGGTCAACGATTTCAAGGCTCCACACGATGTCTGAACCGGCGCCAGCCCGGCGGGAGAAGCTGCCGCGCGGCATCTGGGCGCTCGGCTTCGTCAGCCTGTTCATGGACATCTCGTCGGAGATGATCCACGCGCTGCTGCCGCTCTATCTGGTCACGGCCATGGGCGCGTCCACCCTGATGGTCGGCTTCATCGAGGGGGTGGCCGAAGCCACGGCGATGATGGTCAAGGTGTTCTCCGGCGCGCTGTCCGACTGGCTGGGCAGGCGCAAGCTGCTGGCGGCCATCGGCTACGGTATGGCGGCGCTCACCAAACCGATTTTCCCGCTGGCGCCGAGCCTCGGCTGGGTGGTGGCCGCGCGTTTCATCGACCGCGTCGGCAAAGGCGTCCGGGGCGCGCCGCGTGACGCGCTGGTGGCCGACCTTTCGCCGCCGCACCTGCGCGGGGCGGCCTATGGCCTGCGCCAGTCGCTCGACACGGTTGGCGCGTTCACCGGGCCGCTGCTGGCGATGGCGCTGATGGTGCTGACCCAGGGCAATTTCACGGCCGTGTTCTGGTTCGCCGTGATCCCGGCCTTCATCTCCTTCGGCCTCATCCTGTTCGCGGTGAAGGAGAAGGCGGCGGCGAATGACCGGAAACGCGCGCACCGTCTGCGTTTTACGGACGTGCGGCGGCTGCCGCGATTGTTCTGGGCCGTGACGGGCGTGGCGGCGGTGCTGACGCTCGCGCGCTTCAGCGAGGCATTCCTGATCCTGCGCGCACAAAATGTTGGCGTGACACTGGCGCTGGTGCCGGCCGTGCTGGTGGTGATGAATATCGCCTACGCGCTGTCGGCCTATCCGGCGGGCGTGCTGTCGGACCGGCTGGGGCGGTACGGCATGCTCGCCAGCGGTGCAGGTCTGCTCATCGCCGCCGATCTGGCGCTGGCGCTCGTCCCTAGCGTGAGCGGATTGCTGCTCGGCACCATGATTTGGGGGCTGCATATGGGCCTAACGCAAGGGCTGCTGGCAACGCTGGTGGCCGATACCGCGCCGGCGGATTTGCGCGGCACGGCGTTCGGGCTGTTCAACCTCGTCTGCGGTGTGGCGATCCTGCTGGCCAGTATGGCGGCGGGGGCGCTGTGGGATGTATACGGTCCGGCGATGACATTTTTCGCGGGGGCGGCGTTCAGCGCCTTGGCGCTGGCGGGGATTTTGGCTGTGGCGAGCCGGCGAACCGTCACAAATTGACGAAACTCCCGGCGCGGCCTAAGAACCGCTCAACGAAACGCCGCATTCTCATCCTACATGCTCGCAGTGGACGAACGGGTCCGCGCAACCCCTGAAAAAACATGCAGCTTAGAGACCTCCTCGATCCTGATGCCGGCCCGGCCGCCGGTGGCAGCGTAGAAATTTCCGGCATCACCTCCGACAGCCGCGAGGTGAAGCCCGGCTGGCTGTTCGCCGCGCTCGCCGGCGTGAAGGCTGACGGCTCGAAATTCATCGAGGACGCGGTGAAGCGCGGCGCGGCCGCGATTCTCATTGGCGAGGGCGTGCATCCACATCCGGCCGTTCCGTGCATCAGCGACGCCAATCCGCGCCGGCGGCTCGCGCTCATGGCCGCGAAATTTTACGGCCGCCAGCCGCGCACCATCGTCGCCGTGACCGGCACCAACGGCAAGACGTCCGTCGCCGCCTTCGTCCGGCAGATTTGGGAGAAAACCGGGCATCCCGCCGCCAGCCTCGGCACGGTCGGCCTCGTCTCGCCCCTCGGCCAGACGCCCATCGCGCATACAACGCCCGATCCGGTGACGCTGCACCGCCTGCTGGCGGAGATCGCCACCGGCGGCGTGGAGCATCTGGCGCTGGAGGCGTCGAGCCACGGGCTGGCGCAGTACCGGCTCGACGGGCTGCAGCTCGCCGCCGCCGCCTTCACCAACCTCACGCGCGATCATCTCGATTATCACGGCGATTTCGACTGACTATTTCGCGGCCAAGCTGCGGTTGTATACGGAGCTGCTGCCGCCGGGCGGCGGTGCGGTCATCAACGCCGATCAGCCGGAGGCCGGGCGCGTCGTCGAGGCGGCCACGGCGCGCGGTCACAGGGTGCTGACGGTTGGGCATCAGGGCACGGCGCTGAAGCTGGTGCGCGCGGAGCAGCAGGGCTTGGCGCAGCGGCTTGAGGTGGAGTGGCAGGGCGTGCGGCATACATTCGTGCTGCCGCTGGCGGGCGGACTTCCAGGCGTCGAACGCGCTTGTTGCGGCGGGGCTGGTGCTGGCGGCGGGGGGCGAACCGGCCGCAGGTGTTCGCGGCGCTGTCCACAATCGAAGGCGCCAAGGGCCGTCTGGAGCTGGCCGGCCGCACAATGGACGGTGCGCCCGTGTTCATCGACTACGCCCACACGCCGGACGCGCTGCAAAAGGCGTTCGAGACTTTGCGCCCTTACGCCACGGGCAAGCTTGCCGTGGTGTTCGGCTGCGGCGGCGACCGGGATCGCGGCAAACGTCCGCAGATGGGCGCCATCGCAACCAAACTGGCCGATCGCGTATACGTGACCGACGACAATCCGCGCAGCGAAGTTCCCGCCGGCATACGCGCCGCGATCCTGGAGGCCGCGCCCGGCGCCATCGAGATCGGCGACCGCGAGCAGGCCATCGCCGACGCCATCGCGGAGCTTGCCGCCGGCGACGTGCTGCTGGTGGCCGGCAAGGGGCACGAGACCGGGCAGTATGTTGGCGGCGCGGTGCTCGCTTTTTCTGACCACGAGGCCGTCGCGAGATCGCTCGCCACGCTGGAAAAACACAGGAATCGTTCATGAGTGAGCCGCTTTGGACATTGGCAGACGTGCTCGCCGCGACCGGGGGTGAGGCCAGCGGCGCGTTGCCCGCCACGGCGAACGGCGTTTCCATCGACAGCCGCACGCTGGAGCCGGGCGACCTGTTCTTCGCCATCAGCGACCGCACCGACGGCCACGCCTATGTGGACAACGCGCTGGGCAAAGGCGCTGCGGCGGCTGTGGTTGCGCGTGGATACGAAGGCAACGCCGGGCCGCTGATCCGCGTGGACGATCCGCTGGAGGCGCTCAATTTGCTGGGCACGGCGGCGCGGCAGCGTTCGGCGGCGAAGATCGTGGCCGTCACCGGCAGCGTGGGCAAAACCAGCACCAAAGAGATGCTGCGTACAGTTCTCAGCGCCAGCGGTGCCACGCACGCCTCGGAAAAGTCCTACAACAATCTCTGGGGTGTGCCGCTTTCGCTCGCTCGTATGCCGCAAGCTGCGTGCTACGGCGTTTTCGAGATCGGCATGAACCACGCGGGCGAAATCACGCCACTGACGCGTCTGGTGCGGCCGCACATCGCCGTTATCACCACCATCGCGCCGGTGCACCTGGAGTTCTTCGCCGGCACGGCCGCCATCGCCGAGGCGAAAGCCGAGATTTTCTCAGGGCTTGAGCCGGGCGGCGCGGCCGTCATCAACCGCGATACGGAGCATTTTCCGCTGCTGGAACAGCGGGCGAAACAGGCCGGCGCGGCAACCATCGTCAGCTTCGGCGAGGACGCCGCCGCCACCGTCCGCCTCACCGCCGTGACGCTGAACAGCGACACCTCCACCGTCACGGCGCAGGCATTCGGCGAAACGCTGCGCTACACCATCGCCGCGCCCGGCCGGCATCTGGTGCTGAATTCACTGGCTGTCATCGCCGCGCTGAAGCTCACCGGCGCCAGCCTCCACACCATCGAAGCCCTCGCCGCCTACGCCGTGCCCGAAGGCCGGGGCGTGCGCGAGACTTTCGCCCTTCGCCGGCGGCGAGGTGCTGGTCATCGACGAAAGCTACAACGCCAACCCGGCCTCCATCGCCGCCGCCATCGCTGTGCTCGGCTCGCTGCCGCGCGAACGCCATGCCCGCCGCATCGCCGTACTGGGCGATATGTTGGAGTTGGGACACGCTTCCGCAGAGTTGCATGCAAAACTCGCCGGCCCCATTGACGAAGCGGGGGTGGATGTTGTGTTTGCCTGTGGACCGCAGATGCGAAACCTTTTCGAGGCATTGCCGCGCGCCAAACGCGGCGCCTATGCGGAAAACTCCGCCGCTTTGCAAGAGGAGCTGCTCGCGGCCATCCAGCCGGGCGACGCGGTGATGATCAAAGGCTCGCTCGGGAGCCGCATGGGTCCGCTCGCCGGGCTCCTCAAACAGCATCTGCGGAACAGCTAACCCTGGCAGCCGCATAATTATTAGGGGAAGAAGGCGCGTCCATGTTCCATTTGCTCTACCAGCTCAGCGACCAGTTTCAAGCCTTCAACCTGTTCCGCTACATGACCTTCCGCACCGGCGGCGCCATCATGACGGCGCTGCTGGTCGTGTTCATTTTCGGCCCCGCGCTCATCAATCTGATGCGCCTCAGCCAGGGCAAGGGCCAGCCGATCCGCGAGGACGGGCCGCAAGGGCACCTGCTCACCAAGCGGGCACGCCGACCATGGGCGGGCTGATGATCCTGCTCGGCGTCGGCGTTGCCGACGATCCTGTGGGCCAATCTGTCCAACCGCTACGTCTGGGTGGTGCTGGCGGTGACGCTGTCCTACGGGCTGATCGGCTTTTACGACGACTTCCTCAAGGTGACGAAGCGCACCACTGCGGGTTTCTCCGGCCGCGTCAGGCTGTTTTTCGAGCTGCTGATCGCCGCCGGCGGCCGCATACTTCATCGCGCACATCGGTGTACATCGCCGATTCCACGCTCGCTGACCGTGCCGTTCTTCAAGACCTGTCTTCCTCGATCTCGGCCTGATCGTGTTCGTGATCTTCGGCATGCTCGTCATCGCGGGGGCGGGCAACGCGGTCAACTTCACGGACGGCCTCGACGGTCTGGCCATCGTGCCGGTGATGATCGCGGCGGCGACGTTCGGCATCATCGCCTATCTCGTCGGCAACAAGGTGTTCGCCGAATATCTGGACCTGCATTACGTGCCCGGCGCCGGCGAACTGGCGGTGGTCTGCGGCGCGCTGCTCGGCGCGGGGCTGGGCTTCCTGTGGTTCAACGCGCCGCCGGCCATGATTTTCATGGGCGACACCGGGTCGCTGGCCCTGGGCGGCGCGCTGGGCACCATCGCGGTGGCCATCAAGCACGAGATCGTGCTGGCCATCGTCGGCGGGCTGTTCGTGCTGGAAACGGTGTCGGTGATCGTGCAGGTGGTATCGTTCAAGCTGACGGGCAAGCGCGTGTTCCGAATGGCGCCGCTGCATCATCACTTCGAACAGAAAGGCTGGGCCGAAGCGACGGTGGTGGTGCAGGTTCTGGATCATCGCCGTGATATTGGCGTTAGCCGGTTTATCGACACTCAAATTGCGTTAAGGTCGAAGCATGATTCCAGTCGCAGTCTTTCAGGGACGACAAGGTCGCGGTGTTCGGGGTGGGGCTCTCGGGGCTGGCGGCTGCGCGCGCGCTGAAGGCGGGCGGCTCGGACGTGGTTTTCTGGGACGATAGCGCCAGCGGGCAGGAAAAGGCGCGTGCGGCGGGCTTCCAGGTGGAAGATTTGCGCGGGGCTGGACTGGTCCGCGCTTGCCGCGCTGATACTGTCGCCCGGCGTGCCGCTCACCCACCCCGAGCCGCATTGGACGGTTGTCCGCGCACAAGAGGCGGGCGTCGAAGTCATTGGCGATACGGAGCTTTTTCACCGCGAGCGGCGCCGGCTGGGCAGCCGCGCCAGGATCATCGCCATCACCGGCACCAACGGCAAATCCACCACCACGGCGCTCACTGCACACATCTTACAGACGGCCGGCCGGCAAAACCGCGCTGGGCGGCAATTTCGGCACCGCCGTGCTCGACCTGCCGCCGTTCAGCGACGACATGCATTATGTCATCGAATATTCGTCGTTCCAGATCGACCTGACGCCGTCGCTGGACGCCACCACCGCCTGCCTGCTCAACGTCACGCCGGACCATATCGACCGGCATGGCACGATTGAGCATTACGCGGAGGTCAAGGCGCGGATTTTCGCCCGGCTCGACGCCGGCGGCACGGCGGTCATCGGTGTTGACGATCTGATCACGGCCGGCATCGCGGAAGGGCTGCAAACGCCCGCGCGCATCCGGCCGATTTCCTGCCTCGCTGCGCTTGGCGACGGCGTTTATGTGCGGGACGCGCAACTGATCGAGGTGGCGGACGGCCGCGAGAGCGCCCCCATCAGCCTCGCCGGCATTGGCTCGCTGCGCGGTGTGCACAACTGGCAGAACGCTGCCGCCGCCTTCGCCATGGCGCGCGGCGCTGGGCCTTTCCGCCGCCGAAATCGCCGCGGGCCTGCGCACCTTTCCCGGCCTCGCCCATCGCATGGAAGAGGTGGGGCGCCTGGGCCGCGTCCTTTTCGTCAACGATTCCAAGGCCACCAACGTCGATGCCGCCGCCAAGGCGCTCGCCTCGTTCGAACGCATCTATTGGATCGCCGGCGGCCTGCCGAAGACGGGCGGCCTCGCCGGGCTGGAAGCGTTCTACCCCAAATCTGCAAAACCTATCTGATCGGCGACGCGCAGGACGACTTTGCCCGCACGCTGGACGGCGCCATGCCGGTGGAAAAATGCGGCACGCTGGACGCCGCCGTCGCCAAAGCCGCGCGCGACGCCGCGGCGGGCGGCGAGGCCGAGCCGGTGGTGCTGCTGTCGCCGGCCTGCGCGTCCTACGACCAATACCCCAATTTCATGGCGCGCGGCGATCACTTCCGCGCCCTGGTGACGGCGCTCGACGGCATCTCGCTCCACGAGGCCGCAGCGGCATGAGGCTTTCGCGCGCCGATCGCAGCCTCGTTTCCGACTGGTGGTTCTCCATCGACCGCACATTGCTGAGCGCGACCCTGCTGCTGATGGCGGCGGGGCTGGTGATTTCCTTCGCCGCCGGCCCGCCCATGGCGCTCAGGCACGGGCTGCCGGCGTCCCATTTCGTCATCAAACACGCAATTTTCGTCGCCGTGGCGCTGCCGGTATTCCTGACGGTGTCGCTGTTCAGCCCGCGCTCCATGCGCCGCCTTTGCCTGGTGCTGCTCGCGGTGGCGCTGGGGCTGATGGTGCTGGTGCTGGTGCAAGGCGTCGAGCGCAATGGCGCCACGCGCTGGGTGTCCATCGGCGGCATGATCTGGCAGCCGTCGGAACTGGGCAAGCCCGTCTTCGTCGTCGTCTCGGCGTGGCTGCTGTCCGAAGGCGTGCGGCGCAACGACGTGCCGGCCCTGTCGCTGTCGCTCGCACTCCTCGCCCTGTTCGCGGCGCTTCTGGTGGTCGAGCCGGACGTGGGGCAGACGGTGCTCATCGTGCTGGTGTGGGGAACGCTGTTCTTCCTCGCCGGCTACGGCCTGAAAGGTTTATTCGCCCTCGGCGCGATCATGGCCGCCGGGGCCTTCGCCGCATACACGACTTTTCCACATGTGCGCGCCCGCGTGGAACACTTTATGCACGCCCCGCCGCCCGCCGCCAACCGGCAGACCGATCTGGCGCTTTCCGCCTTCCAGGAGGGCGGCTGGCTGGGACGCGGCCCCGGCGAGGGGGTGATCAAAACGAAACTGCCGGACGCGAATACGGACTATGTTTTTTCCGTGGTAGGGGAGGAATTCGGGATTATCTCTTGCCTTTTCCTCGCCGCTCTTTATGCGTTAATTGCTTGGAGAGGTTTAACGCTTCGTTCGGGCGAGAGCCGCGATTTCGTGAATCTGGCAAAAACCGGCCTGACGCTGATGCTGGTTTTCCAGGCGCTGACGAATATGGCGGTGAATGTGAATTTGATTCCGTCCAAGGGGGTGACGCTACCGCTCATCTCCTATGGCGGATCGTCGCTGATTTCGGTGGCCCTGGCGCTCGGACTGGTCCTCGGCCTGTCGCGAAGGCGCCCGGAAGCCAGCGGCTCGGCGATCTTCAGCGGCTGGAGGAACAGCGGGCAGGCTGTATCTTCCCCCGCGGGAAATAATCGTTGCCGGTGAAGGCGTTGAAAATGTTGTACGGGTACGGCTTTTCCAACCGGGGATTGCACGATTATTTTTGAATAAACTTAGAGTAGGTGCTAGTCTGATGGAAGCTTCAGTCATGATGGCGGCCGGAGGTTCGGGCGGACATCTCTTCCCGGCCCTGGCTTTGGCGCAAGCGCTGGTGCGGCGCGGTTTTCAGATCGACCTCATCACCGACATGCGCGGCACGGTGTTTGGCTCCGACTTCCCCTCCCGCAGCATCCACAGGGTTCCGGCGGCCACCTTCCGGGGCCGCTCGCCGCTGGAAGCCATGCGCACCATGGCCACCAATTCCAACGGCTTCAAGATGGCCTACAACGTGCTGGGCCAGATCAAGCCCAATGCCATCGTCGGCTTCGGCGGCTATCCGACGCTGGCCCCCATGCTGGCCGGCGCGCTGCGCGGCATCCCGACCTCGATCCACGAGCAGAACGCCGTCATGGGCCGCGCCAACCGCGTGCTGGCGCCGTTCGTCAAAGCCATCGGCTGCTCGTTCGACCAGACGAAATTCCTGGAAGGCAAGCTGCTCGCCAAAGCCCATCTCATCGGCACGCCGCTGCGCGATTCCGTGATTAAGCTGCGCGGCCAGGCGTACCGTCCGCCGTCGTCGTCGTCGCAGCTCAATCTGCTGGTGTTCGGCGGCAGCCAGGGCGCGCAATTCTTCTCCGACATCATGCCGGCGGCGCTGTCGCTGCTGCCGTCCGACATGCGCGACCGCCTGATGGTGGTGCAGCAATGCCGCGCCGAGGATATCGACCGCGTTTTCGACATGTACGAAGCGGCGGGCGTGGCGGCCGAGCTTTCGACCTTCTTCGAGGACTTGCCGCAGAAGATTTTCGAGACGCATCTGGTCATTTCGCGCGGCGGCGCCACCACCATCGCCGAGCTGTGCGCCATTGGCCGGCCGGCGCTGATCGTGCCGCTGCCCCACGCCATAGACAACGATCAGCTTGAAAACGCGCGGCGTTTCGAAGCCGGCGGCGCGGGCTGGTGCATGGAGCAGGCGACGCTGACGCCCGAACGCATGGCGGGCACCATCCGCCGCCTGTTCGAGGAGCCCCTGACGCTGGTGAAGGCCACGACGCAAGGCCACAGCCATGGCGCATTTCAACGCCGTGGATAAATTAGCCAATCTGGTCATGCATTTAGCCATGACGCCGCCGGAGAAAGCTGGCAAACCGGGCGATGTTGCAGACGAGGTACCGCAAAGATGATCATGCCGAAGAACACCGGGCCGTATCACATCATTGGTGTTGGCGGCATCGGCATGAGCGCCATCGCCGACATTCTGCATAGCCACGGCTTCGAAGTGCAGGGCAGCGACCAGAAGGACAGCGCCAATCTGCAGCGTCTGGCGGCCAAGGGCATCAAAGTGTTCGCCAGCCACGATCCGGCGCACCTTGAGGGCGCGAAGCGGGTGGTGATTTCCTCCGCCGTGAAGCCGGGCAACCCCGAGCTGGACGCCGCGCGCGCCGCCCGCATTCCGGTGATTTCCCGCGCCGAAATGCTGGCCGAGCTGATGCGCATACACCGCACCGTCGCCATCACCGGCAGCCACGGCAAGACGACGACCACTTCCATGGTGTCGTGGGTATTCGAGAAAGCGGGCCTCGACCCGACCGTGATCGCCGGCGGCATCATCAATGGTTGGGGCACCAACGCGCGCGTCGGCGGCGGCGACTGGATGGTGGTGGAGGCCGACGAGTCGGACGGCACGTTCATCAAACTGCCGACCTTCATCGGCGTCGTCACCAACATCGACCCCGAGCATCTGGATTATTACGGGACGCTGGACGGCCTGCACGAGGCGTTCGAAATTTTCTTCGCCAACATCCCGTTTTACGGCGTTGCCGTGGCCGGCATCGACCACCCCGTGGTGCGCGAAATCATCGACCGCATCGGCACGGTGGACAACGGCCGGCGGCTGGTGACGTTTGGCGAAGCTCCGGCGGCGGACGTGCGGGCGCTGAATATCCGCGCCGATGGCCGGGGCATGACATTTGACGCCGTGCTCAGCGATAAGGTGCCCGGTGGCGCGCGGACGCTTAGCGATGTGCATCTGCAAGTTCCCGGTCATTATAATGTGCTGAACGCACTGGCCTCGATTGCCGTGGCGGCGGAAGCGGGCGTCGAGGACGGGCCGCTGCGCGAGGCGCTGGAGAGTTTTTCCGGCGTGAAGCGGCGTTTCTCGCGCGTCGGCTCGTGGAACGGCGTTGAATTTTATGACGATTATGCCCACCATCCGGCCGAAATTGCCGCCGTGCTGAAGGCCGCGCGGCAGGCTACCCCCGGCCGGGTGATCGCCGTGGCCCAGCCTCACCGCTATTCGCGTCTGAAGGGGCTGTTCGAGGAATTCTCCGCCTGCTTCGCCGACGCGGCGGCTGTGATCCTGACGCCCGTCTATTCGGCGGGCGAAAAGCCCAACGGCGTCGATCATGAGACGCTGGCGGCGGCCATCGTGGCGACAGGCCACGCTGATGTGCATACAATCAGCGGCGACGAAGCCCTGGCGGCGGCGGTCGCCGGGCTGGCGCGTCCGGGCGATCTGGTGATCGGCCTCGGCGCGGGGACCATTACGGAATGGGTTAACGCCCTGCCCGCGCGCCTCAAAGAGCACGCCGGGACTGGCGGCGCCATGCCAAGCGCGGCGGCGGAGTAGCGGCTTCCCGTCGCGCTGCGGTTGAGTGCGGCGGCGTAAATCATTGATATTTTGAGAACGCCCGTTTAGTGAGAGAGCTGTTTCTCTTAATGTATGCACGGGGACAGTATGGCGTTTCCTGATCTGGCGGCGGACATCGCGCAGCAAATGCCCGAATTGCGGGGGCGGCTGACGGCCAATGCTCCACTGGCGGACATCACCTGGTTTCGCGCCGGCGGTCCCGCGCAACTGCTATACACTCCCGCCGATGAGCCCGATCTCGCCTATTTCATGCGGCATCGCGGCCCGCTGGCCGTCACCGTCATCGGCGTGGGCTCCAATCTGCTGGTGCGCGACGGCGGTATCCCCGGCGTGGTCATCCGTTTAGGGCGCGGCTTCTCCGGTATACAGATCGTAGACGGCACGTGCATCCGCGTCGGCGCCGCTGTCCCCGACATGCGGCTGGCGCAGGCGGCAGCCAAGCTGGGCATCGGGCGGCTGTCGTTCTATCGCGGCATTCCCGGCACCGTCGGCGGCGCGCTGCGCATGAATGCCGGCGCTCATGGCGGCGAGACGCAAGGCAGGTGCTGGTGGAAGCCCGCGCCGTGGACCGCCGGCGGCCGTGTACACGTGTTCTCCAACGCCGATATGCAATTCACCTATCGCCATTGCGGCGTCCCCGCTGATTTCATCTTCACCGAGGCGCTGTTTCAGGGCGAAGCAGGCGATCCGGCCATTCTCGAACGCGAGATGGAGGACGTTGCCGCCTATCGCGAGGCCAATCAGCCCACCAAGGCCGCACCGGCGGTTCGACCTTCAAGAACCCGCCCGGCCACAGCGCCTGGAAGCTGATCGACGCGGCCGGCTGCCGGGGCTTGCGCGTGGGCGGTGCCCATGTCTCTGAAATGCATTGCAATTTTCTCATCAACGACCGCGACGCCACCGCCGCCGACATCGAAGTGCTCGGCGACACGGTGCGCACGCGGGTATACGAACACAGCGGCATTGAACTCGAATGGGAGATCAAGCGCCTCGGCGTGGCGGCTCCAGCGAAAGAAGTGGTGACGGCGGAATGACCCATAAATTTCATCATATCGCCGTCCTGATGGGTGGCCGTTCGGCTGAACGCGATGTGTCGCTGCGCTCCGGCGCCGCCTGCGCCAAGGCATTGAAAGACGTGGGTTATCTGGTCACCACCATCGACGTGGGACCGGACCTGCCGCAAAAGCTGGCGGAGGTGCGCCCCGACGCGTGCTTCAACGCGCTGCACGGCAAATGGGGCGAAGACGGCTGCGTGCAGGGCGTGCTGGAAACGCTCAGCATACCTTACACCCATTCCGGTGTGCTAGCCTCCGCGCTCGCCATGCACAAGGAGCGCGCCAAGACAGTTATGCGCGCAGCCGGTGTACCCGTGGCGGAAAGCGTCGTGGTCACGCGCGAGTTCGCCGCCCGCGAACACCCCATGCGGCCGCCCTACGTGCTGAAGCCGGTGTCGGAAGGGTCGAGCTTCGGCGTCTATATCGTGCCGGCGGACCACGCCCACCCGCCGCAGGAGCTGAATTCCCCCGATTGGCCCCATGGCGACGAACTGATGGCCGAACGCTACGTGGCGGGCCGCGAACTCACCTGCGCCGTCATGGGCGATCGCGCCCTCGGCGTCACCGAAATCCTGCCGGCCGACGGCATGCAATTTTACGACTACCAGGCAAAATACGCACCAGGAGGTTCAAGGCACGTCCTTCCAGCGCAACTTACACCGAATATTTACCAGTTGATCCAGACTCTGTCGGTCAGGGCGCATCAGGCGCTGGGCTGCCGCGGCGTCAGCCGGACCGATTTCCGGTTCGACGACCGTCCAGGCGGCACGGGCGAACTGATCTGTCTTGAGGTCAATACCCAGCCGGGTATGACCGCGACATCGCTCGTACCGGAACTTGCGGGCCACGCTGGACTAACATTCGGTGATTTAGCGCGCTGGATTGTGGAGGATGCTTCTTGCAACCGTTGATTGTTTCTGAAACTCCGCTACAAGTTACGTTGAATGGACCTGCCCCGCGTTTGCGGCGGCGCGTCCATGCTCGCAGCGTGACGCGTGATGGGAGTGAGGAAATGTGGTTTGCCTGGTGCTGCCGGCATGGCGATCTGGCGGCGAAAATGGGCTTTGCGGCCAGTATGGGATTTCTGGCCCTGACGATGGTCTATGCGACGATGCTGAACGGCTCCATACAAAGCCTGCCGCATGCCTCCCGCACAGCCGCCAACGAACTGGCAGTGAGTGCGGGCCTGTCCATCAGCCGTATCGTCATTCATGGCCGCGCGCATACGCCGGAGGCTGAGATTTATACCGCTCTTGCCGCGCAAGGGCAGTCGATGCTGATTTTTGACACACGCGCGGCCATGACGCGGCTTCAGCAGGTGGGCTGGGTCAAGACGGCCGAACTCCAGCGGCTGTGGCCATCGACGCTGGTTGTGCGCATCGTGGAGCGCCAGCCCGTAGCTCTCTGGCAGGATGGCGCGGTGCTGAAGGCTGTCGATGCAGAGGGAGTTATGCTTGGCCCGGTCGAGCCGGGCGCCTTTCCGCGCCAGATTCGTGTCGCCGGCGATGGTGCCGCCTCCGCCGCGCAGGAATTAACGGGTGCATTGGAGCCGTACAAAGAAATCAAAGCGCTGATTACCCAGGCTGAGCGCATTTCCGGCCGCCGCTGGGATCTCGTGCTTGAGGGCGGCGCGCGTGTGAAGCTGCCGGAGAGCGGACTGGGTGAGGCGCTGGCGCAATTGGGGCAGTTGATTGACAGCCAGCGGCTGCCGCTGGCCGATCTGTCGGTGATGGACCTGCGCGCGCCTAGTCAGATGGCGTTGCACCTCAAGACCAACGCCAAGGACGTGCGTCAGAAAGTGTTGACTTCGCTCTCGGCCGCAGCGCGCCAGCCAGGATTGTAAGGGTTCCTCGCTGCGATGCGGAACGGGATGAATAAGGTAAGTTGTAAATTGGGTAATCGACGGATCATGAACCAGATGAGCTGCGGACGGTGTGGTTTAAGCCTCGCAAATCCAGCCAGCAGACCCAAATTGCCGCTGTCCTAGACGCCGGCAGTCATAAACTCTGCTGCCTGATCGGCCGCGTTCAGCCTCCGCCTTTAAAATCGAAAGCCTCACCCGCAAAAGTCCAGCTTCTCGGTTATTCCTACCGCCAATCCGAAGGCATCGCCGGCGGCGCCATCGTTGACATGCAGGCCGCCGAGCGCGCCGTGCGTCAGGTGATCGCCAAGGCCGAGCGCATGGCCGATCTGGCGGTGGAGAAGATTTATGTCACGGCCTCGGCGGGCCAGATCGCCAGCGAAACCTTGGCCGCCAAGGTGCCGCTGCCCAGCGGGGTGGTGAAAGACGCCGACGTTGTCCGTGCCCTGAGCGCCGCCCGCCAGTTTGCCGCCGGGCAAGGCAAGGTTGCGCTCGCAACGCATCCGGTTGGCTTCAGCGTCGGCCCGGAAAAGAATATCCAAGACCCGCGCGGGCTTGCGGGCGAAATGCTGGCCGTGAATGTGCACTCGATTCTCGTCGAGCCGCAGACGCTGGCGAATTTGAAGCTCTGTGTCGAACGCGGCCATCTGACGTTCGCCGGATTTGCCGCCGCCGCCCAGGTCAGTGCCCTGGCTGTGATCACGCCCGAGGAGGCCGAGGCGGGGGTGATCGTCATCGACATGGGCGCGGGGACGACCAATCTGAGCGCCTATGCCGGCGGCTGCATGGTTTACGCCGGCAATATAAAACGCGGCGGACGCACCATCACCCACGATCTGGCCAAGGTGTTCGGTGTGAGCGCAGGCGAGGCGGAACGGCTGAAGTCGCTGTATGGCAACGTCGTTCTCGATCCGCACGACGCCAGCGACCCCGTGTTGCTGCCGACGACCGACCGGGTCAGCCAGGAGCGCTGGCTTTCGCTTTCGAAATCGGAGCTGTGCGGTGTTGTCCGCCACAGACAGGAGGAAATCTTCGCCCACTTTATCGAATGCCTGGACACCGCCGGTATCAGCACCGCGCAGGCGCGCTGCCTGGTTTTAACGGGAGGAGCGAGCCAGCTTGTGGGCGTGGCGCCACTGGCCGGGCGCATGTTCGGCTGTCCCGTGCGCTTGGCGGGGCCGCGGCCATTCGCCGGCGGACCGTCGCCGACTATCGGCCCCGCTTTCGCGGCGGCTGCGGGCCTGCTGAGCCATTTGCATGAAGACGACTGGGATTTCCGCCCCGTCACGGCGGACGAGGGGACGAACCAGAACTATCTGGCGCGCGTCGGAGAATGGCTGCGGCAAGGGTTTTAACTATAAATGGCGGGGGTAACGCCTCGCCACTGCCCTTCTTCGTTGCAAGTATTGAAAAAGTGCTAGAATACTGCGCGAATCGAATTGGCGGCGCGGCTGACGCGCTTTCTGCAGATGCGTATGCGGTATCCGGCGGTAAAGCGCGCCTAACAAACTTAAGCCGTTCAATTTCCGTGAGGGGATCATGAGCATTAAACTGAAACTGCCGGATCTGACGGAGCTGCGGCCGCGCATTGTCGTGATCGGCGCTGGCGGCGCGGGCGGCAATGCGGTCAACAACATGATCCACGCGGGAATTGAGGGCGTCGAGTTCATCGCCGCCAACACCGACGCGCAGGCCCTTGCCATGTCGAGCGCGGGCAACCGCATTCAGATGGGCGTCAGCATCACCGAAGGGCTGGGGGCAGGGTCGAAGCCGGAGATCGGCGCGGCGGCGGCCGAGGAGGCCATCGAGGAAATCCGCGCGGCCATCGACGGCTCGCACATGCTGTTCATCACCGCTGGCATGGGCGGCGGCACGGGCACGGGCGGCGCGCCGGTCATCGCGCGGGCGGCCAAGGAACTGGGCGTGCTGACGGTCGCCGTGGTGTCGAAGCCGTTCGAATTCGAAGGCCAGCGCCGTATGCGCGTGGCCGATATGGGCGTCGCCGAGCTGTCGCAAATATGTGGACACGCTCATCGTCATCCCCAACCAGAACCTGTTCCGCATCGCCAACGAAAAGACGACGTTCGTCGACGCCTTCCAGCGCGCCGACGATGTGCTGCGCTCCGGCGTGTCCTGCATCACCGACCTGATGGTGAAAGAGGGCCTGATCAATCTCGATTTCGCCGACGTGCGCACAGTCATGCAGAACATGGGCACAGCGCTGATGGGAACGGGCGAGGCGACGGGCGAAAAGCGCGCGCTGAAGTCGGCGGAGGCCGCCATCACCAATCCGCTGCTGGGCGAGGTTACCATGCGCGGCGCCAAGGGCCTGCTGGTCAGCATCACCGGCAGCCACGACATGACGCTGTACGAGGTCGAGGAAGCCGCATCGCGCATCCGCCGCGAGGTGGACCCCGATTCGAATCCCGACATTAATATTATCGTCGGCGCCACCTTCGATCCCGAGCTGGAGGGGCGCATCCGGGTGTCCGTGGTCGCGACGGGCATCGAAAGCAGCCTCGTCTATGGCAATATGCGGCGCCCGCCCGAGCAGAAGGAGCCGCTGACCAGCAGGCTTTACGGCAATGGCGCCAAGCAGCAGGAAGCGCCGCGCGGCGCACCACAGCAGCAGCAGCGTGCACCAGAACCCCGGCCCGGTATGCGTCAGGCCCCCGTCAATCCGGGACATTTCGAGCCCGGCCGCGCCGCAAACGCCCATCAAGCCGCCGCGCCGGCCGCTGACCAGCGACGATTTTCCAGAACTGAGCGGACGCGGAGGCGAATCAGGTGCCTCGAATCAGCGCCGTGGCGGCAAGCGGAGCAGTATTTTCGATTGGATGTCGGGCAAGAACCGCGGGCGGGACACTGCTAGCCAGAGCGGTTCTGTGCCAGAAAAGCCACATGGCGGAAAAAGTGGCGGCCAATCGCCGGTTATTATTGAACGCCTGGGAGACCCCAGAAACGGCGATGAAGATGGCGGTATGAGGTCGCGCGGCGAGCCATCCCTGGGGGGGCGGAAAGGGACGTTTGAGTTGAACGATCCCATTGAAATTCCAGAGTTTTTCAAGCGCCCCAACGGTTGAGCACACCACGCTGCCAATCCTGCTGGCCGCATGCCGCCGCGGGTCTCCCTGGAGGCCCGCCGCGATGCGCGCGCGCCATGCTCCAGCGCTCCGCCGCCGCGTTTTCCCGCTTGGTAACAGAATGTAAACAAGCGTGATTTGAGGGCTGCCGGTTCGCGGGCTAGTGTCCCATCACATTCGAACCATCGGCGTTAAGAACAAGTCAAAAGTCAGTTGCGGGTTGGATGTGCAGGGTTTGGAGCGGTATCCGCTTCGAGGGGCAAACGGCAACACGGCACGGAATCCATGAGCTTGAATGGCTGGGGCAATTACCAAACCACGATCCGCCGCGAAATCGTTCTGAACGGCATCGGGGTCCATAGCGGAAAGCCCGTCTCTCTCATTCTTCATCCCGCAGCGGCAAATTCCGGCTACAACTTCTATCTCAATTCCGGTGAGAGCTGGGCTCATATCCCCGGCGATTTCCGCGCCGTCACAAACGTGCAACTGTGCACGGTCGTCGGCGACGGCAAGGGCGCCAGCATCGCCACCGTCGAACATCTGCTCGCCGCGCTGCGCGGCCTCGGTGTCGATAACGTGGACATCGAAGTGGATTGCAACGAAGTGCCGGTGATGGACGGCAGCGCCGAACCTTTCGTGGACGCCATCGACGAGGCCGGCATCCGCGAACTGAGCGAGCCGCGCCGCTATATCCGTGTGCTGAAACCCATCGAAGTGAGCGACGAGGGCGGCATGTCGGCCGTCTTCACCCCTTACGACGGCTTCAAGATCGACATCGAAATCGACTTCAACACCGCCCTGATCGGCCGTCAGCGTCTGGTGCTCGACGTGACGCCCTACAGCTTCCGCCGCGAACTGTCCCGCGCCCGCACCTTCGGTTTCATGCGCGACGTGAAAAAGCTCTGGGCCTGCGGCCGCGCGCTCGGCGCCTCGCTGGAAAACACCGTCGCCCTGGGTGACGATCACGTCATGAACCCGGAAGGTCTGCGTTACGAAAACGAATTCGTCCGCCACAAGGCTCTCGACGCGGTTGGCGATCTGGCGCTGGCTGGCGCTCCGCTTCTCGGCCATTTCCGCTCGGTGCGCGGCGGCCACAAGCTGAACTCCTCCATGCTGCACGCGCTTTACAGCAATAAGTCCGCCTGGGATGTGGTGGAAGGTGGCGCCGTCAAGCCGCGCCGTCGCGAAGTGGCCGTGCACGCGGATATGGGGATGGCCATGCCGCAGATGGCATTTGCCCCCACGACCAACTGAGAAATTCAAGTCCCCCCAAAGAAAAGGAGCGGCGCGCTAGTCAGACCGCTCCTTTTTTGTTGCCGGAATGCCAGCGTGCTCCAGGTCAATATTCGGGCAGACGTTCTTGTGCAAATCCGGTTCTTATTCCCCCGAAAAGTGCTCCAGCGGCATTTTGCCGGGCCGGCGGCTATGAAAACACCATAATTTCGCTATCATGAAGGTCGAAATTCGCTGGCGAGTTTGCTACTGCTCGACAGACGGGCAGGCTCGACGGGTAACAAGGGACAGCAGCGGCAATGCGTATTGGAAAGCTGGCAGGTTCGATCTTCGCAGCGGTACTGGCATTACAATTGGCCGCCTGCGGGTCGATGTGGGGCGACAAAAAAGAGCTTTCGCCCGATACGCCACCGGATAAGCTCTTCGCCGAGGCCAACGCCCTGCTGGACAAGTCCGAGTGGACCAAGGCGGCCGAACGCTTCGAGGAAGTGGACCGGCAGCACCCTTATGCCCAGGAAGCGCGCCGCTCCATCGTGATGGCTGCTTTCGCTTACGAGAAGGCCGGCAAGTCCGTGGAAGCCGTGGCCGCCGCGCGCCGCTACATCGCCATGCATCCGGGCACCAAGGAAGCCGCCCTGGCCCAGCACATCATCACCTCGTGCTATTTCGACCGCATCAATGATCCCAAGCGCGACCAGACCGACACGAAAAAGGCCCTGACCGAGCTGGAAACGCTGATTCGCCGCTATCCCGACAGCCAGTATGTCGAGACTGCCAAGCGGCGTTTGAAGCTCTCGCGCGACGTGCTGGCCGGTGCCGAGATGGATGTCGCCCGTTACTACCAGAAGCAGGGCAATTTCCTCGCCGCCGTGAACCGCTACAAGTCGGTGGTGACGGACTACCAGTCCACCGCGCACGTGGAAGAAGCCCTGATGCGCCTGACCGAGTGCTATCTGTCGCTCGGCATCGTCAACGAGGCGCAGACGGCGGCGGCGGTGCTGGGGCACAATTTCCCCGAGAGCAAGTGGTACAAGGAATCCTACGCTCTGCTGAAGGGCGGCGGGCTTGAGCCGCACGAAGACTCCGGCTCCTGGATCAGCCGCACCTGGAAAAAGGCCGTGCACAGCGTTCAGGGGTGACGGCCTCGGTGCTGCACGCCTGAACCGCCGGTTTCGTTCTTTGGTAAGGATATGCGCGCAATCTAACCCATTGCTAGGGGAGCGAGGGCGGCCATGCGCCAATTGCGGCTGATGTTCCAGGTGCCGGATTTTGTCAAACGCTACATAACGGCTGTGGCGGCACTCATTCTCATCACCCTCCTCACAGCGCCCGCTTTTGCGCAGATGCCGACGGATTTGCAAGGTCAATGGTCGGACAGCCAGACCAGTTGCACCGGCAATCAGGACGAGGGCGTAACCGTTTTCGATATCGGCCCCAACGACATTAGCTGGTACGAAATTAGCTGCGATATCAGGAACGTCCGGCCCAACGCCGATGGCGCCTTCCTCCGCGTGGACTGCGAAAAGGGCGGCGGCGCACGCGGAAGCGGCGATATCGACATCCGGCGCCTGTCCCCGCATTCCCTGGACGTGTATGTATCCCCGCTGGGATTTTCGACGGAACTGCATTATCAGCTCAAGCGCTGCCAGACTTCCGGCGGCACCCGGCCGCCCGGCTCGCCGCCCCCGAGCTATTGGAACCACAACGGCTCAACGGTGTACCTGCTGGCGAACGGCGCGGTGCGCGAGTTCTACTACGACAGGCCGCGTCCAGGGATGCTGGAAGCCGGAGCGCGGCCGGGTTCGCTGTTGTTCAGCGGGGAAGCGGCGGGCAATACTTATGACGGCACCGCTTACATCTTCAACCGCCGGTGCGGCTCCATCGGCTATCACGTCAGCGGCCCCATCCTGGACAATTACCGGCGCGTCGTATTGCGGGGACAAGCCCCCAGAGTGGATCGCAATTGCCGCGTGATGGACTATATGACGGATACGCTGGAGTTTGAACTGATCGGCCGGTAAGCCGGCAACCCTGGCGCCCCGGCTGCGTTCCATACCTATGTGATGCATGGCTATTGAAATCGAACGGAAATTTCTGGTTGCGGATAACGGCTGGCGGACGGCGGTGTCGCGGACGCGCCGTATCAGGCAGGGCTATCTATCCAACAATGGGGTGTCGTCCGTCCGCGTTCGCTGCGCCGGCGATGACCGCGCTTTTCTGACCATCAAGAGTGCGGAGCAAGGCGCTCGGCGTCAGGAATTCGAGTATGCCATTCCCGTGGCGGACGCTGAGTCGCTTCTCGGCCTGTGCGAAGGGAATATCGTCGAAAAGCTGCGCCACGACGTGCCGCACGGCGGGCTGACCTGGGAGGTTGACGAGTTCCTCGGGGCTAACCAGGGGCTGGTGGTCGCCGAAGTTGAGCTTGATCGCGTGGATCAGGCGATAGACCGGCCCGCCTGGCTGGGCAGCGAAGTGACCAGCGAGCAGCGGTATTACAATGCCGGACTGGCCAGGCGGCCGTTCAATTCATGGTAGCGGCCACCGCCTGAACCGCCACGCCATCCCATCAGGTATCCGCAATCTGCGTTGCACGCAGGCGCGCCTCGAACTCCTCAAAGCTCAGGCCATTGGTTCCGCGCCGGTGGAAATAGACCTGCTGCGCCAGCCAGCGCATGGGTGCCGTACCGAGCGCGGTGGAAAGCAACCGGTTGGCGGGCGTCCGGTCCAGCACAAAGCGCATCATCCGCTTCACGGCGAATCTGGGCAGTTCCGGCGCCAGCGCCACTTCGGGCTTCGGCCCCAGATGCAACAGATGATCCGCGATGGCCTGCGCCGAACGGCGGCCGAACTGGAACGCCAGCTTGATACCGCCGCCCGTTGCCGGCGACACCATCCCCGCCGCATCCCCCACCAGCATGACGCCCTCCGCCGCGAAGGGTTTCACCATGCCGCCGCAGGGAATGCGCCCCGCGCGCCGCCCCACGACCTGCGCCTCCCTGAAGTGGAAAATCGGCTCGGTGTGCTCCAGAAACTTGCGCAGCGATGGCCGCCGTCCTGGCCCGACGGCAAGCCCCGCCTGCATAATCGACGGTCCCGGCGCCACCCAGGCGAGATAACCCGGCGCCAGCCGTGAATCGAGGAAGCAGTGGAGGAAGCGCGGGTCCGCATGCTCCAGCCCCTCATATTCCACCTCGGCGCCGATGAGGAACTGCGTATTGCGCCCCAGCCCGAAATGCCGCGCGACAGCCGATCTCGCGCCGTCGGCGCCAAGGATATAGCGCGCGGTGATGTTCAGCCCGGTGAAACGGAAAATGCCGCCTTCGCGCCCGGCGCCGGTAAAGGGCGTGCGCCAGAGGATGGTCGCGCCCGCCCGCACCGCTTCGCGCGCCAGCCAGCGCAGAAGATTGCCCGTATCCGTGGTCAGGAAGAAATAACCCGGCGAAAACAGGTCGATGTGCTTCAGGTTGGGTGCGTAGAGCCGCACGCCGTGCACACGCCGGGTGAGCTGGTGCGGGATGTCCAGTTCCTCGGCCGCCTCCTTGACCAGGATGCCAGTCGTCGCGACCCTGTGACCAGCTTCCGGCTTGGAGTCGATGACCGCGACTTTCAGACCGCGCATGGCGGCGGTTTTGGCGGCGACGAGACCGGAGAAACTGGCTCCAACGATGACAAGGTCGTAACACTGGGGGGCGGGCAGCATGGCAATCTCAAAGGTGTTGATGAACGGGGCTAAAATATAGACGGATTATGGCGGAATTGCCATGCGCGGCCGCAGTGAATGTCTAATTTGCGGCGCCGCTGCGGCGTCTGTCAGCGGCTGAAGTCGCCCGGCTCGTCGAAATCGGTGAAAATGCGCGGCGAATCCACCGGCACCTCGACCACGCAGGAGCCGTGCCCCTGTACCAGCGCAGCCGCACCTTTGGCGCCCGCGAGACCGGACAGGCCGCTGAAATAGGGCCGGCCGAACAGCACCGGATGCCCCCGGCGTCCGCCATGCACGGTTACGCAGATGTCGCCGCCCGTCGCGGGCGAAAAGCTCGCGGCCAGGGCGGCGTAATCGCGCGGCTCGATGAACGGCATGTCGCCCAGCACCACGAACACGCCGGCGAGCGACGGCTTCAGCGCGGCCATGCCGGCGGCGATGGACGTGCCCATGCCATCGGCGAAGCGCGGATTGTGCACAGTGCGGACGCGCCAGAGGGAGGCGAGCTTTTCGACCTCATCGCACATGTGGCCGGTAACCACCACGGCATCGCCGAGCACGAGCGATGCGATCGTCGCGATGGTATGTTCCAGCAGCGGCCGGCCTTTGACGGGCGTCAGCAGCTTATTTGGCCCGCCCATGCGGGTGGAGCGCCCGGCGGCGAGGATGATCGCGCCAAGATCGCCCGGTGCCGTCATGCGATGTACCCCTTGTCGCGCGCCGTTGCCGCGATTTCCGCCAGGATCGAAATCGCCAGCGTCACCGGGCTCCTCGTCTGGCCGATCAGCCCGGCGGGGCCGCGAATGCGCGCCAGTTCCGGTTCGCCCGCGCCCTCGCCGCGCAGTTTCCCGAGCCGCTGCGCGTGCACGCGGCTGCTGCCAACGGCGCCGATATAGAAGCAATCCGTCCGCAACAGCGCCTTGAGCAGCGGAATTTCCCATTCATGGTCGTGGAAGATGACGGCGGCGGCGGTCCATGCGTCGGCGCGAACGGCGCTGGCCAGAAGCGCTCCATGCGATTGCTGCACACTCACACCGTCGAGTGTGCGCAGGCGCGGCGCTGGCGCATGCGGCGTCGTCACGTCCACCAGCCAGCCGGCCTCGGCCGCGAGTGCCGCCAGAATGGGCACCGCCGGTCCCGCACCGCTCAGCGCGAGGCGCATTTGCGGCCAATAGATGCGGGTGAACACACGGCCGCTCTGCGAAATGGCTGGCGGCTTGGCGCCGATGCTCCAGGGAAGCAGCCGCGACATCCCCGAACCGATATCGGTCTCCAGCCGGAACGGCAGGCGGGACTCGAAGCGCGCGGCCATCTCGCCGGCGAACAGTTGCGGCAACTGCTGATCGACGTAAATGTCGAGACCGCCGCCGCAGGGCAGGCGCACATCTATGTATGGCGACCCCGCGCCGTAGCGCACCAGCCGGTTGCGTCCCTCGGCCATCGCCGCCCGCGCCTCCGCGATGAGCGCGCCCTCCAGACAGCCGCCGGAGATGTAGCCAACGGCGCGGCCATCCTCGGCCACGGCCATCTGCGCGCCGATGGGCCGGGGCGCGCCGCCGTCGATGCCGGCGAGGCTGACGAGCGCCGTTCGTATGCCGGATGCCGCCCAGCGGGCAAGCGCCGGCAGCACCGTTTCGGCGTACTCGGGAGCCGCGCTTCCGGCCGGCCCGGCGTCAGTGACCGCCTCGCTCAGCAGCATGTGCAATCACGCCTTGCCCAGCTCGTTCTGGCTGAAGGGCAGCGTCTGGATACGCTTCTTGGTCAGCCGGTACACAGCATTGGCGACCGCCGGTCCAATGGGCGGCGTCCCCGGTTCGCCGACGCCCGTGGGCGCCTCCGCCGACGGCACGATATGCACCTCGATCTTCGGCATGTCGCCGATGCGCAGCGGCAGGTAATCGTGGAAATTCGACTGGTCCACGACGCCGCCGGTCATCGTGATGGCGCCGTACAGCACCGCGCCAAGGCCGAAGCCGATGCCGCCTTCCATCTGCGCCTTGATGACATCCGGGTTGATGGCGACACCGCAGTCAACCGCGCACACAACACGCTCGACTTTGACCTTCCCGTCCGCGCCGATGCGTACATCGACGACCTGCGCCACGAAGCTCTTGAACGACTCGTGCACAGCGACGCCGCGCGCCACGCCTTCCGGCACCGGCTGACCCCAGCCCGCCTTCTCCGCCGCCAGGTTGAGCACGCCCAGATGGCGCGGCTTATGGGCCAGCAGCTTGCGCCGGAATTCCACCGGATCGGCGCCGGCCGCTTCCGCGAGCTGGTCGATCACGGTTTCCACCACATACGCCGTATGCGTATGCCCGACCGAGCGCCACCACAGCGTCGGCACGCCCACATCCGGCAGGTGCAGGTCAACGGCGATGTTGGGCACGGCATAGGCGAGGTTCGACGCGCCTTCCACGGCGGTGATATCAACGCCGTTCTTGATCATCCCGGCTTCCATTGCCGTGCCCTTGATGAAGGACTGGCCGACAATGCGCTGCTGCCAGCCCACGACATTGCCGTCCTTGTCCACCCCGGCGCGCACCTCGTGCACAAAGATGGGCCGGTAGCGCCCGCCCTGGATGTCGTCCTCGCGCGTATACACCAGCTTGACGGCTGCACGGCCGTTGATGGCCTTGGCGATGGTCACGGCTTCGGCGGTCCAGGCGGCATCGGGCACGGCGCGGCGGCCGAAACTGCCGCCGGCGTATTGGGTGTTGAGCGTGACGTTCTCCGGCTTAACTCCGGCGATGGCGGCGGCGGTCATCTGATCGGCGGTCGGCATCTGCGAGCCGGACCAGATGGTGCACTTATCGCCGTCAAGTTTCACCACGCAGTCGAGCGGCTCCATCGGCGCGTGTGCGAGGTAGGGGAATTCGAATACGCCGCCGACCACCTTGACCGCGCCCTTCAGCGCGCCATCGGCGTCGCCCTCCTTGCGGGCCTCGACGCCCGGCCTGGCGAGCAGCGCGCGGAATTCCGCGATAATTTCCGCCGAGCCGCGCGTTTCGGCCTTGCTGTCGTCCCACTCGACCTTGAGCACGTCGCGCGCCTGCTTCACGGCCCAGAAATTTTCGCCGAGCACCGCCACGCCCTGCGGGATCTGGATCACGTCCGTGACGCCCTTGATCGCCTTGGCGTCCGTGGCGTCGAACGATTTCACCGTGGCGCCGAACTTCGGCGGCCGGGCGATGACCGCCGTCAGCATGCCGGGCAGCCTGATATCCATGGTGAATTTGGCGCGGCCGCGCGCTTTGTCCATGGTGTCCTTGCGCTTCAGGTCCACCTTGCCGACAAGCGTGAACTGCGCCGGGTCTTTCAGCTTCACCGTGGCCGGCGGTGTCAATTGGGAGGCTTTGGCGGCGAATGAGCCGAAGGAAGCCGTGCGGCCAGACGCGGCGTGGCTCACCACGCCCTTGGCCACCGTAAGCTCGGACGCCGGCACGCTCCAGGTCTGCGCGGCGGCCTCCACCAGCAGCGCGCGGGCCATGGCGCCGGCCTGCCGGTACTGCATGTACGAGTTGTTCATGGCGCTGCTGCCGCCCGTGCCCTGCACCTTGCCCCAATTCAGGTTGGCGTATTTGGAGGCATCGGCGGGGGCTGCCTCAATTTTGATCTGCGCCCAATCGGCGTCCAGTTCCTCGGCGGCGAGGGTGGCGAGGCCGGTGAAGCTGCCCTGGCCGAATTCGATGTGCTTGGAGTAGATGACGACGGTGTCGTCCGGCGTGATGCGCACGAACGGGTTGGCAACGAGGTCGCCCGTCGCGGCCTGCGCTTCGCCGTCCGCGCCCAGGCGGAAGCCGACGATCAGCCCGGCGCCGATGAGCGCACTAAGCTTGAGAAAGTCGCGGCGGCCCGAAGCCGTTGGGGAAATTTCGCGCATGGTCAGCCCTCCAGGCTTTTGGCGGCGTCGTGGATCGCGTCACGGATGCGGGCGTATGTGGCGCAGCGGCAGACGTTGCGGCCCATCCAATCCTCGGAATTAATCTGCTCGTCCGTCGGTTTGGGATGTTTGGTGAGCAGCGCCGTGGCCGCCATGATCTGGCCGGGCTGGCAGTAGCCGCATTGGATGACCTGGTTTTTCTCCCAGGCGGTGAACACGGCTTCGGCGATCTTGCCGGCAAGCCCCTCGATGGTGGTCACCTTTTTGCCTTCCACTGCGGACAGCGGCGTCATGCAGGAGGCCGTCAGCTCGCCGTCCACATGCACGCGGCAGACGCCGCACTGGCCGACGCCGCAGCCGAACTTGGTGCCTGTCAGCCCCAGCTCGTCGCGGATCACCCATAAGAGCGGCGTATCGGGCGCGGCGGTGGCGGTGCGTTCCTCGCCGTTCAAAGTAAAGCGTGTCATGGAGCGCGCTCCTTCTGCCGTGATGAGCGGCTTATCTTGGAAAAACAGCTATTATGCGTCAACACGGGCGTGTTCACGTTTGCGGCACCCGTAACGCGGGTAAACTTACTCCGCCGGCTGCGCCTTCGCCGGCGCTTCGCCGCCGTCGCGGGCATGTCCGGGGAAAAGCCCGCGAATGACGACGTAGAACACCGGCGTGAAGATCAGCCCGAACAGCGTCACGCCGATCATGCCGCAGAACACCGCCGTGCCCAGCGCCTGCGCATCTCCGCGCCGCGCGCCGGTCGCCACGTAGAGCGGCACCACGCCGAGCGTGAAGGCGAGCGACGTCATCAGGATCGGCCGCAGGCGCAGCCGGCAGGCTTCGACCGCCGCCTCGAAGCGGTCGCGCCCCTGCTCCTCGAGCTGGCGCGCGAACTCCACGATCAGAATGGCGTTCTTCGCCGCCAGCCCGATCAGCACGACGAAGCCGATCTGCGTGAGGATGTTGATGTCCTGCCGTGCAGCCAGACGCCGAAGATCGCCGACGAGCAGGCACATCGGCACGATCAGGATGATGGCGAGCGGCAGCGACCAGCTCTCGTATTGCGCGGCCAGCGCCAGGAACACGAACAGCACGGACAGCGCGAAGATGTAATAGCCGGCCGCTCGCCAGCTTCTCCTGATAGGACAGGTCGGTCCACTCGAAGGTGATGCCGTCCGGCAGCATTTCGCCGGCGAGCGCTCCCATCATCTGCAGCGCCGGCCCGAACTGATGCCCGGCTGCGTGCGCCCTGCACCTCGACGGCGGGGAACAGATTGTAGCGCGGCACGCCGGTCCGGCCCGGCGATATCGCGGAAGGTGACGAGGATGCCGAGCGGCACCATCGGCCCCGTCGGCGCTGCGCACCTGCAGCCGCGCGATGTCTTCCTTGGTGAGGCGGAACTGCCGTCGGCCTGCGCCGTGACGCGGAAGGTGCGGCCGAACATGTTGAAGTCGTTGACGTAGGCCGAGCCGAGATAGATGCGCAGCGTCTCGAAGATATTGTCCACCGGCACCTTCAGCATCTGCGCCTTGTCGCGGTCGACGTCGACGTAGACCTGCGGCGTGGTCGCGGTGAAGGTGGTGAACACGCTGCGTGAGGCCCGGCGTCTTGTTGGCGGCCATCATCAGCGCATACGTTGCCTGCGTCAGCGCCGGCAGGCCGCGCCCGGCCCGGTCCTGCAGGCGCATGGAGAAGCCGCCGCGGTGCCCATGCCGCGCACCGGCGGCGGCGGGATGACGATGATATTGGCTTCCTCGAATCTGCGCCGCCTTGCCTCTCGGATGCCGCAGCAGCTTGTCGACGGTCAGCCCCTTCTTGGCGCGCTCCTCGAACGGGGCCAGCGGGAACAACACGGCGCCGGAGGTCGGCGACATGGTGCACGTCGCGCCGGAGAAGCCCGCGAAGGCCGCCGTATGGGCAACGCCCGGCGTTTCGCGCAGGATCTGCTCGACGCGCTGCACCACCTCGTCGGTGCGCGCGAGCGAGGCGCCGGGCGGCAGCTGCGATGGCGATGAACATGACGCCCTGGTCCTGCTCGGGATGAACCCTTTCGGCACGGTGACGAACAGCAGCCGGCGAGGCCGATCAGCCCCGCATAGACGATCAGCATCACGGCGCTGATGCGGACGATGGCCCGCCACGGCGCGGCCGTAGCCGCGCGCGAGCGCAGTCGAACGCGGGTTGAAGCCGCCGAAGAACGCGTGCACCGGCCGCATCGGGTCAGCGGCTTCCCTGGCGTGCTCGGCCGTGCGGCTGCAGCAGAATGGCGCACAGCGCCGGGCTGAGCGTCAGCGAGTTGAAGGCCGAGATGACGGTCGCCACCGCGATGGTCACCGCGAACTGCCGGTAGAACTGCCCGGTGATGCCGCCGATGAACGCGGTCGGAATGAACACCGCGGACAGCACCAGCGCGATGGCGATCAGCGCCGTGCCCACTTCGTCCATGGTGACGCGCGCGGCCTGCCGGGGCGTCAGCCCGTCGCGCAGCTTGCGCTCGACGTTCTCGACCACGACGATGGCGTCGTCGACGACGATGCCGACCGCGAGCACCAGCCCGAACAGCGTCAGCATGTTGAGGGAGAAGCCGAACGCCTGCCATCACCGCGAAGGTGCCGATCAGCGACACCGGGATGGCGACGAGCGGAATGATGCGTCGCGCGCCACGTCTGCAGGAACAGCAGCACCACGAGCACGACCAGCGCGACGGCCTCGAGGATCGTGCATGTAGAGCTCGTCGATCGAGACCTGCGATGAACTCGGTCGGGTTATAGACGATGCGGTATTCGAGGCCCTTGGGGAAGCTGCTCGGCCAGTCTCGGCCATGGCCGTCCTTGATGCTCTGCGCGGCGGCCAGCGCGTTGGAGCCCGGCTGCTGGATCGACCAGCATCGACGACGGCCGGCTAGCCGTCGAGGTAGCCGTTGGTGGGTAGCTCAGCGCGCCCAGCTCGACGCGGCCGACGTCCTTGACGCGCACGACGCGGCCGTCGGCGCCGGTCTTGACGACGATGTTCTCGAACTCGCTCGGCTGTCGTCAGGCGGCCCTTCAGCTGCAGCGAGATCTGGAAGGCGCTCGGTGTGGTCGACGGGCGGCTCGGCCGAGCGCGCCGCCGGCCACCTGCACGTTCTGCGCGCGCAGCGCCTGCGAGCACCTCGCTCGGCCGTCAGGCCGCGCAGCGCGATGCGCTCGGGGTCGAGCCAGATGCGCATCGAGTATTCGCGCACGCCGAACAGCGAGACGTCGCCGACGCCGTGGACGCGCGCCAGCTCGTCGCGCACGTTGAGCAGCGCGTAGTTGGAGATGTAGACCTGGTCGTAGGTGTTGTCGGGCGAGATGCAGGTGCACGACCAGCAGCAGGTCGGGCGAGCGCTTGCGCACGGTCGACGCCGTTGCGGCGCACCTCGTCGGGCAGGCGCGGCTCGGCGATGGCGACGCGGTTCTGCACCAGCACCTGCGCCTTGTCGATGTCGGTGCCGATGTCGAAGGTGACGGTGAGCGACAGTGCGCCGTCGTCGGTCGACTGCGAGTACATGTAGATCATGCCCTCGACGCCGTTGATCTCCTGCTCGATGGGCGTCGCGACCGTGTCGGCGACGGTCTGCGCGCTGGCGCCGGGATAGGAGGCGTTGACCACGATCGTCGGCGGCACGATGTCGGGAAACTGCGCCACGGGCAGCCGCATATAGGCGATCCCGCCCACCAGCATGATGAAGATGGCGAGCACCGAGGCGAAGATCGGCCGGTCGATAAAAACGTGGCTGAATTTCATGGCAGCGCCGCCGCTTTACGATTGCCGTCGAGGGGCTTTTCCTCGGGCTTGACCTTCGTGCCGGGCCGGGGCTGCACGCCGTTGACGATCACCCAGTCGGTCAGTTCCACGCCGTTGCGGATGACGCGCAGGCCGTCGACCATCGGACCGAGCTCCACCGGCTTCGGCTTCCACGAGCCGTCATCGTTGACGGCGAAAACGAAGCGGTTCGACTGGTCGGAGGCGATGGCGTTGTCGGGCAGCAGGATCGCCTTGTGCTCGCCGCCGCCCGCATGCCGGACGCGCGCGAACAGGCCGGGCGAAAACAGCCCTTGCGGATTGTCAAACACGGCGCGCACCCGGAGAGTGCCCGTCGCCTGGTCGATGCGGTTGTCGACGAAATTCAGCGTGCCAGGATGGGGGAAGCCGGTCTCGTCCTGGAGCGCCAGGAACACGGGGTCTTTTATGGCGGCCGGATCGCTGCCCTTCATTTCCGCGAACCGCTTGTATTTCAGGTAGTCGCCCTCGCTCAGGTCGAAATAGAAATAGATGGGATCGGTGGACACGATGGTGGTCAGCAGTGTCCCCGTGCCGGAACCGCCGGTGACATAGTTGCCCTCGCTCACCAGCTTGCGGCTGATGCGGCCAGAAACGGGCGCGACGATGCGGGTGAATTCCACGTCCAGCTCGGCGGAGTGAACGCTGGCTTCCATCGAGCGCATGGTGGCGGCGGCCTGACGCGCGGCTTGCGTGCGCTGGTCGAGAACCTGTTCGGAAATCGCCGAGGTCTTGGCCAGCGGCTGGGCGCGTTCCAGATCCCTGGCGGTGAACTCTGCATTCACCTGCGCGACGGCGAGATTGGCCTTCTCCTTCTCCAGGATGCGCGTATACGGGCGCGGGTCGATGACGAACAGCACATCGCCCTTCTTGACGTTGTCGCCGTCCATGAACTTCACTTCGTTCAGCAGACCGCTGACACGCGCGCGCAACTCCACCGTATCGACGGCATCGAAGCGGCCGGTGAACTCGTCCCATTCCGTCACCATCTGCTCGACCGGGCGCACGACAGTGACCGGCGCGGGCGGCTGCTGCGGCGGTCCGGCCTGCTGCTTCGGCTGATCGCAGCCGGCCAATAGCGCTGTGAGAAGGAATGCGGCTATGAATTTCGCGTGGGAACTCATGGGACTCAAGTCTCGCTTTTCGGACAACTGCCGGGCCTGCGGCCGGACAGCGGTGTTGCCGCCGGTATCCCGTCCTCATACCCTGCTGGCGCCGGTAGGAAAACGGCTTTTCGCCACTCGCGGCTGGAGGCGCGGGAGAAAGATAGCAGAAGCCGCAGTCGGTTCAATAAAGCTGAACGGTATAGGGACGGGGCGAAGGCCGCCACACAATTTGCTGTGAGGAGCATACAGCGCGTACCGGCGGGAAGCGTAGAATAGCTCCCTGCCGTTACAATTCAGGGCGCCGGGGCAATCAGCGCGCCGCCCCGGCATTAGGAAAACCGCAAGCCCTGCCGTTTCAGGCGCTGGCAGCGCCAGCCTCGGACTGGGGCGCAGCCGCAGCAGGCGGCGGCGTCTCGCTGGCAACGCTTGTATCGCAAACGTGAACGAGGCCGCGCAGGCTCTTGAGGAACTGCCCGCCGCTTTCGCAAACGGCATCGAAGCGGTGCTCGGCGTTCCCCGCGCGGCGCAGCTTGCGATCCAGCGCCGCCATGGTCTTGGCCATGGCCGGGTCGTCGTCATGCAGCCAGATGTCCAGCAAGCTGCCATAAAGCGCCGCGAGGCCCTTCACGCGCATACGCCCGCGCCAGCCGTCGCCGCTGATGCCCGCCGCCGCCAGCATCCAGTATTGCGACTGAAGCACGGGGATGAGTTGCGTCAGCGCCGTGCCGGGGCTGAGCCGCAGGCCGGCGGCGACGTGTTTCAGGCCGGCCTTATACGGCGCCATGACCTCGAAGCGGGTCATCAGCACGTCGAAAAGCCGGTCGCGCGTGGTGGCGTCCGCGTCGTTCGCCTGCAACGTGCTGAGCACGGCGTCGTCGATGAGGCGGGTGAACACCGTGAGGATTTGCGTCTTCGAATGAAACTGGCGGCGGAGGTCAACGAGCGTGACGCCGGCTTCGGTGGCGATGTCCTGAAGCGAGAGATCGCGCCAGCCTTTGGTGCCCGCAAGGCGCAGGGCAGCGTCAGCGATCTTGCCGCGAGGGGTGGAGGTGTCGAGCATGATGCCAGTCTCCGCGATGATTACGATGGGCATTAAGTGAGGCTGCGGGGCGCGCAAGTCAACGGGGCGGATTGTCTCCGGCAGCAGGTGCACGGAAAAGATGAGCCTCTCTTCAATTTTGAGCGGGTACGCCAGCCATCTTGCCCTGTCCCCACCGCAATACTGTATGCAGGTCGATTCCTTTGTTCGGCCGGTGTGCCATTCCTTGTAACTTTCCCCCAGCCGACTCTGGCATTCTCATGAGCGCGGTTACGGGCGGGAGTCCGGTCATTCCTTGGTCTCTGAAGACCGTGACGAAGCCTGGCACCCCGCCCGTTATTCCATCGAACCCGAACAGCCGCCGGGGCCGCAATGCGAGCCCGATTATGCAAGGACGGGTCACCATGGAAAGCATTATTGTTGGTATTGACGTATCGAAACAGAAGCTTGATATCGCCCTGCGTCCCAGCGGGGAGACCTTCGCGGTGGCGCGTGATGCCGCCGGTTTGGACCAGCTCACTGCCCGGCTGAAGGGTCTGATGCCGCATATTGTGGCGCTGGAAGCCACCGGCGGATACGAGACCATTGCCGCCGCGGCGCTGGCGGCGGCCGGCTTGCCGGTTGCCGTGGTCAACCCTGCCCAGGTCCGCGCTTTCGCCAAGGCTCTGGGCAAGCGGGCCAAGACGGACCCCATCGACGCCGCCGTTATCGCGCATTTTGCCGAGGCGGTGAAGCTTGCACCGCGAGCCGTACCGGATGACGCCACGCAACTGCTGGCCGATCTGGTGGCCCGGCGGCGGCAGATCGTCGAGATGATCGGAGCCGAGAGCCAGCGTTTGCAGCGGGCCAGAACCAGCAGCCTCAAGAAGAGCATCGAGCGGTTGATCACGGCGCTGAAGAAAGAACTATCAAGCGCTGACGGCGATATTGATGATGCGATACGTTCCTGTCCCGCTTGGCGGGAGAAGGAGGAACTGCTCACATCGGTTCCCGGTGTAGGCCCGGTGATTTCCAGCACACTGGTCGCGTTGCTGCCCGAGCTTGGCACGCTTTCCCGCAAGCAGATCGCTGCCCTTGCCGGGCTGGCACCATTCACCCGGCAGTCCGGCCAATGGCGGGGACGCAGCCTCATTGGCGGCGGGCGCGGCGTGGTCCGCACGGTTCTGTTCATGGGCGCCCAGGTGGCCAAACGGCACAACCCCATCCTGAAAGCCTTCTTCGACCGCCTCGTGGCAGCCGGAAAGCCCAAGATGGTGGCACTCATTGCCGTTGCCCGTAAGCTGCTGACCATTCTCAACGCCATCGTCAGGGACCAAAAATCATGGCAAAACGCTTGACTTCCAAGACAGCCGCTTCGTCCCGGCCATGCACAAGCCCAATGCCGCCGCGCGGAGGATGGGTCAAGGACGCGCGGCCTTGCGCGCCCGGAGGGCTTGTCCTTGACGCGTCCGAGCACGGCGGCATGCTGGTGTGCGGCGGGGCTCACGGCAATCACAGCGTTAGAATCGGCGCGGTGCGCGTCAATCAGGACCGCCGGCCGAGCAGGTGCATCAGCCGCTCCAGCCGCCGGTCACGGATGCCCAGCGCCCGCAGATGCTCCACGGTATTGATCACATAATCGGCATTGGCGCCGGCCACACCGCGTGCCCTGCGCACAATCGCGGCTTCCACTTGCGGCGGCAGTTGGCCGGCATATTGCCGGTGCCGCCGGTTGGCGAGGAAGGCGAGCGCCTGCACCATGCCGCCGTCCGCGAGTGTCACCGGGCGCATGGCCGGGCAATAGACGTTGGTAATCATCTCGCGGCGATGCAGATAGCCGGTGGTTTGCGCCCACAGCTCCGGCGGGATCAGAAACGCCATGCCGTCGCAAGCCCCGGACATGTCCAGCCCGAGCACCAGCCCTGGCGCGGCCTTGGTGCCGCGATAGTGGTGTGAGTAAATGCACAAAGCACGGTGTGCGCCGTGGAGGCGGGCCGGGACGGCGGCTTCGTAGACGAATCCCGGCTGCCACATCAGCGAACCGTATGCGAAGACCCAGTTCCCGGACACGTCAGCCGCGCTTCTTGGGTGCACGCCGTGGCGGGCCGTTGGGCTTGTCGGGCGGCGGCAGACCGGCCTGCCCGGCCTCGATCACCTCGCGGCGGATGTGCCTTGTGCGCGTGAACAGGTCGAACAGCGCATCGCCGTCGCCCCAGCGGATGGCGCGCTGCAAGGCGGTCAGATCCTCGCTGAAGCGGCCCAGCATTTCCAGCACGGCATCCTTATTGTTGAGGAAGATGTCGCGCCACATGGTCGGGTCGGAGGCGGCGACGCGGGTGGCGTCGCGGAAACCGCCGGCGGAGTATTTGATGACCTCCTTCTCCGTCACCGTCTCCAGGTCGGAGGCGGTGCCGACGAGGTTGTAGGCGATCAGATGCGGCACATGGCTGGTGATGGCGAGCACCAGGTCATGATGTTCCGGCGTCATCACGTCGATGTTGGCGCCCATGGCCCGCCAGAGGGCGGAGACGCGCTCGATGGCTTGCGGAGCGCTCCCCGGCGGCGGCGTCAGGATGCACCAGCGGTTATCGAACAGGCGGGCGATACCGGAGTCCGGGCCGGAGAACTCCAGGCCAGCCACGGGATGCGCGGGAACGAGATGTGCATGCGGCGGCAGGTGCGGGGCCAGGGCGGATATCACCGCGGCCTTGACCGAGCCGACATCGGAGAGGATGGCGCCCTCTTTCAAATGCGGCGCGATGTCCGGCCGCGACCGCGCCCAGCTGCCCAACCGGCACGCAGAGGATGACGATGTCGCACTCGCTGACCGCCAGTTTGGGATCGGTGGCGACTTCATCCGCGAGGCCCAGCTCGATGATGCGCTCGCAGACGGCCTCCGACGCATCGCTGACGGAGATCGTGCGCGCTAGCCCGCGCTCGTTCACCGCGCGCAGGATCGACGAGCCGATGTGCCCCGCGCCGATGACGCAGAGCTTGTCAACTAGTGTGGCGTCACGCAATTGCCTACCCCTTTTCGTGGCGAAACTCGCGAAGGCGATTGCGAGACAAGCCACACTCGAGCTTTAACTTTGTAAGTGCAGCTTATCCGATGCAAGCTCCTATGAGCAGTCCCGGCCATTGGGAGCGAACTAGCATCGGGCTGTACTGGTAGCGGTCAGCCGCGGCGGCTCTCCACGAATGCGGCGAGCGCGTTGACCACGGCGCGGTTTTCATGCTCGAGGCCGACGGTGAGGCGCAGCCGTCCGGCAGGCCGTAGGACGTCCAGCTGGCGCACGATCAGGTTGCGCGTCAGCAGGAATTCGTCGGCGTCCTTGGCGGTGCGGCCCGGCTCCGGGGGAAGCGGGATCAGCACGAAATTCGCCGCGCTGTCCGCACGTCGTGCCAATCTTGCGGAGTTCCACCGTCACCCAGTCGCGCCATTCTCGTTGTGCGCCTTGGCGTGTGCGATATGCGCCTTGTCGTCCAGCGCCGCCACGGCCGCCGCCATCGACGGCGCCGGCCAGGTTGAACGGGCTGCGGAATCGGTTCATTGCCTGCGCCACGTCCGCGGCGCAGTAGGCCCAGCCGACGCGCGCCGCGGCGAGGCCGAAGATCTTGGAGAAGGTGCGCGTCATGATCGTGTTGTCGGCGGTCGACACCAGCTCGATGCCGGGCTCGTAGTCGTTGCGGTGCACATATTCGCCATAGGCCGCGTCGATCACCAGCAGCACGTTGTCCGGCAGCGCGTTCCGCAAGCAGCCGCATCTCGTTGCGCGGAGATAGGTGCCGGTCGGGTTGTTCGGGTTCGCGATGAAGACGGCGCGGGTGCGCGGCGTGACGCGGTTCAGGATCGCCGTCACGTCGGCGGTGAGGTTCACGCTCGGGCGCGACCACGGGCGACGGCGCCGTGGCCAGGATCGCGATGCGGTACACCAGGAAGCCGTGCGCGGTATAAATCGCCTCGTCGCCCGGCCCGAGATAGGCCTGCGCCAGGATGTGGAACAGCTCGTCGGAGCCGTTGCCGCAGACGATCCGCGCCGGGTCGAGCCCATGCGCCGCGCCCAGCGCCTCGCGAAGCGCGGTGTGCGCGCCGTCGGGATAGCGGTCAGATGCGCAGCCGCCTTGGCGTATGCCGCGCCGCCAGCGGGGACGGCCCCAGCGGCGTTTCGTTCGACGACAGCTTGATGGGCGCCACCGCGCCGGCAATCTTGCTGCGGCCGGGGACGTAAGGGTCGATCTCGTATAAGCTTTGACGAGGCTGAAGCACACTGGCGGCGGACACCGCATATCTCCTTGAAAATGGCACGCGCGCAACGGCAGCGCGGCCAACGGCGTTTTATAGGGACGCGGCCGGGAGAATGCAAAGGAAACGATGGGATAGCAGCATCTCTCAATTTGGCATTTTCTCATATTTTCCGCCTCCCGCACATCCAATTGAAGGCCTTGCGGCCTCATGGCGGTGCAGGGGGAGGTCTAACGAAAGCGATGGTCTGGAGAAAATCTTCCCAGGACGGAAAGAACAGAAAGGCTGTCACGGCGGCGATGGCGTTGAGGAACTGGCTCCGCGAACCGTGCTTCTGGCGGGCCAGACGCCAGAGATCATCCATGCTCTCGCATATCGTGTGCATGGCGAAGGCGAGCAGGTTTAGCGCCACGAGAACGGAGGAGAGATTTTTCTTACCGTGTCCGAAATTGTGCTCGAGGTGATACCCTTTCGTCTTGAGGACGTTGAAGGTCTCATTCTCGATCTTCCACCTGGCGCGCCCGCAATCCGCAAGCTCGGCAGCATTTCCGGCATGGATATCGAGAATTCGCGATGAAGCTGTTGCGGTATGTGACCTTACCCGCGGCATCGGTGATCTCGAACCAGTTGACCGCCAAGGCATCCTGACCATCGCGCAGCGGAATACCGCAGAGCCAGCGGTAGCGGTGGATGGAACGCTTCGGGCTCGTTTGACTGTCTTCCCGCAGGTGGAAAGCTCCGCCCCGGCAACATACTCCTCGATCAGCGAGTGAGAAGACGGCTTGCAGACGAAGATGAAATCACCGCCAGCGGCCTTCACCGCCTCGCATAGAGGCTGGCGCGAGAAAAAATCGCCGCCGAGGTAGATGGGCTTGCCCGAATGTCATCCGCAAGCTGCTGTGCGGTATGGGCTACAGCTTGCAGAGCCATCGTAAAACGCACGAAGGCAGCCATCATGAGGATCGCGACGCCCAGTTCAACGATCTCGATGATCAAGCCAAAGATCGTTTATCAGCCGGCGATCCTGTCATTTCCGTTGCTACCAAGAAGAAGGAAATGGCGGGCGGCGTCAAAAACAATGGGCGGGATTGGAGGCCGAAAGGCACACCGGAGGACGTCCGTGTTCATGATTTCGCCGATCCCGAACTGGGGCGCGCCGTTCCTTATGGCGTTTATGACATCGGCGGCAACGCCGGATGGGGCAGCTTGGCAGCGATCACGACACCGCCGCCTTCGCGGTTTGAGCAACACGCGCGTGAACGCGCTTCGGCAACGCTATCCGGCGCTGGTGGCTCACGATGGGCAAAGAACGCTATCCGAATGCGAAGCGCCTGATGATCACCGCCGATGGCGGAGGCAGCAATGGCTCCCGTCTGCGACTGTGGAAAGTCGAGATGCAGAAACTGGCGGATGAACTGGGGCTTTCCATCATCGTCTGCCACTTTCCGCCCGGCACCAGCAAATGGAACAAGATCGAGCATCGGCTCTTTTCGTTCACACCATCAACTGGCGTGGCAAGCCGTTGCGCAGCTACAGGACGGTTGTTGAATTGATCGGCTCTACCACAATCAAGATCGGCCTCAAGGTGCATACAGAACTCGACGAAGGAAAATGCCAGAAAGCCATCATGATTGTTGACGAACAACTCATGCTGGCTCAGCTAAACTACCACGTCTTCCACGAGGAATGGAATTACACCATCGCACCTCATTCTTCGACATAAATGGATACGCTATTTATGCGTGGCTTCTTAGCCTCGCCGCTGCATGAAGTCGAAGCGTTCACCCGATTCCCCTGAGCCCCCTCAATACCCATCGAAGTCATTATTCCCCGCCGACGACCGCGCCATGCGCCGCTCGGACACATTCACCACCCACGAGGCGATATTCGCCTGCGTCACCGGCGGCGGCAGACGCGAAATCATCGAACGCACACGATAAAAGCGGCGGTACATCCATTGCACGTTCTGCTCCAGCTCCGCCGGCGTGCACCACAGCGGCTGCACATGGCAGAACTGCCCCGGCCAGCGCTCGATTTCGTGGGCATTAATAATGCGCCCCTCGGCGTGCAGCTTGTCGTACAGCACCGTGCCCGGCATCGGCGTCAGAATGTTGAAATACGCCGCCGGAACCTTGTGCCGCTCCAGGAATTCCAGCGTCGCGGGGAACACGTCCGGCGTCTCGCTGTCCCAGCCGAAAATGAAGTTCAGCGAATAGCTTATGCCGCGCTGGCGCAGTTTGGCGAACATTTCGGCGTAACGGTCCACCTTGTTGACGCGCTTGTTCATGCCGGCCAGCGCCTCGCGGCTGATGCTCTCGATGCCGATGTTCACGTGCAGCACGCCGCTGCGCTTGGCCAGATCCAGGAATTCGTCGTCGAGGCACAGATGCGACGACCACAGCGTGGACCAGCGCACCTTGGCGGGGATCAGCGCCTCCATCAGCTCCATGGCGCGGGCGCGTTTGCCGCCGAAATTGCTTTCGCCGAAGAAGATGTTGCGGCTGCCGGTGTGGCGCACGTCGTCCACCACTTCCTCCGCCGGGCGCCAGCGGTAGCCGGACCCGAGATACAGGCGTTCGGAGCAGAAATCGCAGCGCAGCGTGCAGCCGCGCGACGATTGCAGCGCGTAGGTGCGGAACGGGCCGTAGCGGGAGATGTCCAGCAGGTCGTAGCGCGGCTTGGGCAGGCCGTTCAACTCGTGCTGGTCCGCGCGGTATTCGCGTTGCAGGCGTCCGGCGGCCGCGTCGTACAGCATCCGCGCCCAGATCGGCTCCGCCTCGCCGATGCCGATTGACGTCGCAGTGCTCAAGCGCCTCCTGCGGGTGGAAAAATACATGCGGTCCGCCCATGATCACCGTCACGCCGCGTTTGCGGTATGCGGCGGCGATATCGTATGCGCGGCGTGAGTGCACGGTCCACATGCTAATGGCCACCACATCGGCGTGGCGCTCATAGTCGAGTTCCTGCACCTGCTCGTCCACCAGCGTCACGCGCCATTCCGGCGGCGTCAGCGCGGCGAGATAGGGCAGTGTCAGCGGCACCACGGAGCGGCGGCGGCTCTTGTACACCGTGCGGTCGCCGCGTGCTTTATAATGCGACGGCTGAATGATGGTCAGGTCGAGTGTCATGCTAGGCGCCCCCCAATGCTCTTCGTTCCGCTCCCGCGCGGCAAGATCGCCGTATTGCTCCCGCAGGAAATCAAAATATTCAGGCAAGCTTTTCAAATTTAAGCTTTATTCCGTTGCTGCCGCTGCGCCTGGGAAAACCCGGAAAGCGCGCCGGAAGTCGCTGGAAAGCTTGATTCTTTTTTTATTATACAATTGTGAAACAGTTTTGTCGCCGACCGCTGCAATGCGGCTTTTTCTCATCTGCCCTGGCCGCCATTTGTGGTAAGGGCGATGGACAAACGCTCAACCGGATTCCGCCATGGCCCCGCCGCTGCTCACCCTGCAAGACATCGCCCTCAAACTCGGCGCGGAACCGCTGCTCGACGGCGTGGAGATGACGGTCGAGGCGGGCCAGCGGCTGTGCGTCGTCGGGCGCAACGGTTCGGGCAAATCCACGCTGCTGAAGATCGCCGCCGGCATGATGGAGCCGGATCGCGGCCAGCGTTTCGCCCAGCCCGGCGCTACCATGCGCTACCTGCCGCAGGAGCCGGATTTCGGCGCCCACGCCACCACGCTGAGCTATGTGGAAGCCGGCCTTGGCCCGAGCGACGATCCCTATCGCGCCCGCTATCTGCTGGAGCAGCTCGGCCTGACGGGCGAGGAGACGCCGGCCACGCTCTCCGGCGGCGAGGCGCGGCGCGCGGCGCTGGCGCGTGTGCTGGCCCCCAAGCCCGACATCCTGCTGCTGGACGAACCGACCAACCATCTCGACGTCGCCGCCATTGAATGGCTGGAGCGCGAACTTGCATCCCTGCCGAGCGCGCTTGTACTCATCAGCCATGACCGGCGCTTTCTGACCAACCTGTCGCGCTCCTGCCTGTGGATCGACCGGGGCAAGGCGCGCCATCTCGACCTCGGCTTCGGCAAATTCGAGGCGTGGCGCGATCAGGTGCTGGCGGAGGAGGAGATGGAGCGGCACAAGCTCGGCCGGAAGATTGCGGCGGAGGAGGATTGGGTGCGCTATGGCGTGTCCGGGCGGCGCAAGCGCAACGTCAAGCGGCTGGCAACGCTGGCGAAAATGCGCGAGGACCGCCGCACCGCGCGGCAGGTGACCGGCAAGGCCGTGCTCGCCGCCGCCGAGTTCGCGCTGTCGGGCAAGCTGGTGATCGAGGTGGAGGGCGTGGCGAAAGCCTATGACGGCCGCGCCATCGTCCGCGACTTCACCACCCGCATCAATCGCGGCGACCGCATCGGCATCGTTGGCCCCAACGGCGCGGGCAAGACGACGCTGCTCGGCCTGCTGACCGGCGAACTGGAGCCCGGACAGCGGCCGCGCGCGGTTCGGCGCCAACCTGCACGTGGCGCATCTGGAGCAGAACCGCGACAGCCTCAACCCCAACTGGACGCTGGCCGAGGCGCTGACCGGCGGGCGCGGCGACCAGGTCACCATCGGCGGCGAGACCAAGCACGTCGTCGCATACATGGGCGACTTCCTGTTCCGGCCGGAGCAGGCGCGCACGCCGTTGCGTGTGCTATCCGGCGGCGAGCGTGCACGCATCATGCTGGCGCGTGCACTGGCCAAGCCCTCCAACCTGCTGGTGCTCGACGAGCCGACCAACGACCTCGACATCGAGACGCTCGACGTGCTGGAGGACATGCTCGGCGCGTATCAGGGCACGGTGATCCTGATCAGCCACGACCGCGATTTCCTCGACCGCATCGTCAACGCCTCCTTCGCGCCGGAGGGGGACGGCGTGTGGGTGGAATATGCGGGCGGGTATACGGATATGCTGTCACAGCGCGGCCGGGATTTCAGCACGCCGGCGGCGGGGAAGCGGGTGGATGCAAAGCCGGAGGCGGAGGCGAAGACGCCCGCGCCGGTGAAGGCGGAGAAGCGGCGGCTGAGTTTCAAGGACAAGCACGCGCTGGAGACGCTGCCGAAGGCGATTGCGGCGCTGGAGGTGCAGGTGGCGCGGTTGCGCGAGACGCTGTCGGACGCCGGGTTGTATGCACGCGACCGCGGGGCGTTCGACAAGGCGTCGGCGGAGTTGACGCGGGCGGAGGGGGAGCTGGCGGCGGCGGAGGAGCGGTGGCTGGAGTTGGAGATGCTGGCGGAGGAAGTGGGGCGGGGGTGAAAAATAGCCACACAGCTTACAAATCAAATGGGGTATATGTCGCAATGCACAATTTTTAGTTGTGAAGCTGGTCGGCTCATGCGATGTTATGCCCTGCTGGCTGTATTGTGGCCCACGTGTACGTGCCAGCAGGGCCGCTAACAAAACCTAGGAGGCGAGGATGGTTACACATCTTCTCTTAGGCATGTTAGTGTTGGTGGCGATCATCGCATTGTTAATCAGATTGCTAGTGGCAAAAAACTCTACCGCTAGTGGCGTGACAGTGCGGGGCACGTTTTGCGTAAAGTTCCACCGTCAAAACTAACGCCAGCCAGAACGCACACCCAATGTGCGTTCTGGTTTAGCCCAATGCCCCTCAGTCCCGACACAGCCTAAGCTAGCTCCAATCCTTAACGTAATCTTAACGCCGTACAACTCTTGCGTGTTGACGCTTGGCGAGTTGTCCCCATGAAACTTTTGGTAGACGATTGCCAGCAGAACGCCCCCACAGGCTTGGTAAAGCGCTCGTTTAGCTTCGCCCCTAATTATCCACAGCAAGGTTAATAAAGAGTGAGTTGGCTTATCTGAAACTTGTGTCAACGACGAGTTTTCTTACGCCAAGCCTGCGTCGGCATCGTCACACAGCTTCCCCTGGCGCATGCCGCCTCACCGCCCCCCCCGCCTGCTCCCGAACCTGCGCGAGATCGTAATTCATCTGGATCTTCAGCCACGCGGCGGCGCTGCTGCCGATGCCTTGCTCCAGGCGCACCGCCATTTCGGGCGAGATGGCACACTCGCCGCTAATGACGAGGGTAGAACTGCTGGCGTGTCAGCCGCCCGCCTACCGCATCACCTGCACCACCGCCGTCACGCGCATGTGGCCGTATGCATACATCGCGCGCATGTATTCCGCATTGAGCCCCGCCGGCGCATTGGTGTGAAAATCCTTGCCGATGTATGCAAGATTAAAGCCGATCCCCGTCGAGCGCGCGAATTCGATGCCCGCCAGCACGGTGGACTTCGAATGCACCTTCAGCGGCGGCCGCCCGGAACGGTACGCCCCCTTTCCAGACTCCAACGAGCCAAGCTTGGCCAGCACAGCGAAAATTCCCCAGAGCCGCAGGGCTTCCAGTGAAACACGGCGCGAAATGCGGATTCCGCCTGCGGCAGCGGGGCATTCCGGGACTTTTGCGGAAATGCGCGTTGCAGCGCGTTTCACATGTCAGCCGCCGGCCAGGAACGCCGCCAGCGCGCCCGCGGAGGAGCGGTGGCCGGAGCTGGAGAGGCTGGCGGAGGAAGTAGGGCGGGGGTGAGGGGATTCCGTGATGCGCGATGGGGTCATGCTTGGAGCACAGCGGCACCTCGTCCTCGACATCGGCTTGTCATGCTTCCATCGGTTCGACATCAAGCAATATCCGGCCACAGCAAACCAGATGTTGCGGCAGACACGGTCCTACCGGAACCAACGGGAGGAGCCGCTTTAATTGAGCGCCGGAACACGTCAAGCGTAATCCTCTCTCCCCGGCACCCCTTGAATTATTTTATTTTATCACCACATGTGGAATATTGACCAAAGCCTATGGCGATCAAAAATAGCTTTTTACTGATGTAACTGCGCCAGGCTTTCTGGTTAATTCCTCAAACAAAGTGAGATTTATGAGCACCCCCTTGAAGGTCGCGGCGGCACACGCCGGCGACATTATCGATGCTATTGGAAATACTGATTCCTTAACAAATCTCATGACTGCCATTAAAGCCGCCAGCCTCACGGACACGCTCAGAGGCCACGGCCCCTTCACGCTCTTCGCCCCCACGAACGCCGCCTTCAAGAAGCTGCCGGCCGGAACGCTGGACCGGCTGCTCAAACCGGAAAACGCCGAAGAGCTGACGAGCTTCCTGACCTACCATCTCGTGGCCGGCAAGGTGATGTCGAACTACGTGCTGGGCAAAAAGTTCGGCCGGAAAACCGTGTATGGGCCGGAACTCATGCTCGACGGCACGAATGGCTTCACCGTCAACAAGGTGAGGGTGGTCACGGAGAACATCCTGGCCACCAACGGCTTCGTTCAAGTGATCGACACGGTGCTTACGCCGCCGCAAACGTGATGCGGTCCCGATATGTGCGCCGGACAGCGGCAGGAAGCGGCTCATCCGGGCCGTCTATTGCTTTTGGCGGACACTGTCCCATCGCTCCGGCGCCTCATTCTCCGGCGCCTTGCCGCTCCCTCGCCTGCTGACGCTGAACCCTCAACCAAAGGTGGCCCATCATGGCGATCGAACGAGCCCGCGTAAACGCCTTCGTCAAGCCGTGGGGCGCCGCTGACCTGCGGCCGTGGAGCAAGGCAGGGCATGACGGCATTCTGATTGGCGAACTGCGTTACGATCGTTGCGGCGCCGCCGCGCCGGAACCGCAATTGATGCTGAAACTGCTGTTCACCGGCCAGCCGCTTTCCATCCAGGTGCACCCCGGCGACGAGTATGCGCGCTCCATCGGCCTGCCCAACGGCAAGACGGAGGCGTGGTACGTCCTCAGCGCGGCGCCCGGCGCCAAGGTCGCCCTCGGCCTCACGCGGCGCCTCAAACCGCAGCAAATCCGCCAGGCTGTTGACGACGGTTCCATCGCTGACCTCGTGCACTGGCAGGACGCGCATGCGGAAGACGTTTTTCACGTGCCCGCCGGTACGATCCACGCCATCGGCGCGGGGCTTGTCATCGCGGAGATCCAGCAGCGCAGCGACGCCACGTTCCGCCTGTTCGATCACGGCCGCCGCCGCGAACTCCACATCGAGCGCGCCATTGCGGCTGCGGACGCCGGCCCGGCTGAAACCGGCGCTGCCCCCAGCCGGCTCGCGGACGAGCGGGCGGTCCTCGTCTCCAATGCGCATTTCGTGTTCGAGCGGCTGCAACTGCCGCCGGGCACTGCGTGGTGCCTGGACGCGCAGCAGGAGACGTGGCTTCTGATCGCCGCTGGTGACGGAACGGCCGGTTCCATCAATGTTTCCCCCGGCACCGCGATTTTCGCGCAATCGGACAGCATCAACATCCACGCCGGCCCCGCGGGCATGGTGTGCCTCGCGGCCTATACCGCGGGCGGCCCGGCTCCGCAGTTGCAGCAGCGCTTCGGGAGCGCCGGTATGCCGCTGCCGCCAGCCAGCCGCCAACTGGAGCACACGCCATGAACCAGCTTCAGCGTGTGGCCTTCATCGGCAACTATCTCCCGCGCCTCTGCGGCATCGCCACCTTCACGCAGGATCTGCATCAAGCCGTCTCGGCGGCGCGTCCCGATCTCGACACCTCCGTTGTCGCGATGACCGATCCAGGGCGGAGTTACGTCTATCCGCCAAGCGTGCGCTTCGAAATCAGCGAGGAGAGTACCGGCGATTATGCCCGTGCGGCCGATTTCCTGAACGCGGCGCGCTACGACGTGGTTTGCCTTCAGCACGAATACGGCATCTTCGGCGGCGAGGCCGGCGGCAATATCATCGAGTTGCTGTCCCGGCTGAAAATCCCGGTTGTCACCACGCTGCACACCGTACTCGCGCAGCCCACGAACGCCCAGCGCGATGTCATGCAGCGCATCAGCGACGTGTCCGCCAAGATCATCGTCATGTCGGAGAAGGGCCGCGAGCTGCTGCACTCCGTGCACAATGTGCCGCCGCACCGCATCGAGGTGATCCCGCATGGCATCCCCGACGTACCCTTTCTCGAAACGCGACACGGCAAAGCCAAATTCGGCTTCGAGGGCAGGAAGGTCATCCTCACCTTCGGCCTGCTGTCGCCGAACAAGGGCATCGAGACCATGCTCGACGCCATGCCGGCCATCATCGAACGCTGCCCGGACGCCATCTATGTCATCCTCGGCGCCACCCATCCGAACCTGGTGCGCCAGCACGGCGAAGTCTATCGCGACAGCCTGACGGCGCGGGTGCGGGAGCTGGGCATTGATGAACATGTGGTGTTCTTCAATCAGTTCGTCGAGCAGTCCACGCTGCTGGACTTCATCTCCGCGTGCGATGTCTACGTGACGCCCTACCTCCACGAAGAGCAAATGACCTCCGGCACGCTCGCCTACAGCTTCGGGCTCGGCAAGGCCGTCATCTCGACGCCCTACTGGCACGCGCAGGAACTGCTCGGCGACGGGCTCGGCATTCTGGTGCCGTTCGCGAACGCCAAGGCGTTGAGCCACGAAATCGGCAGCCTGCTGACCAACGACGTGCGGCGGCATTCGATGCGCAAGCGCGCCTATGCCGCCAGCCGCTCCATGACCTGGGCGCAAACCGCGCACCGCTATCTCACCGTGTTCAGCACGGTGCGCGGCGGCAAGCGGCCTGAGAAATCCGCACAGAACGGCCGGGGCGGTTCCTGGCAACAGGGGCATACGCTCCCCGAGATGCGGACCGGCCACTTCCATGCGCTCTGCGACAGCACAGGCATCCTGCAACACGCCGTCTACTCCGTGCCCGACCGCCTCCACGGCTATTGCGTCGATGACAACGCCCGCGCGCTGCTGTTTTCGGCGGCGCTGAGCGGCAGCAGCGAGGCGCCGCTGTCCGAGGTGATGACCGCGCGTTTCGCCTCCTTCATCCAGCACTCATGGAACCCGGACACGCAGCGTTTCCGCAACTTCATGAGCTATGACCGCCGCTGGCTGGAGCCGGTTGGCTCCGAGGACAGTCACGGCCGGACGCTGTGGGCCTTGGGCGAATACGCCCGCAGCGGCGCGGACCGATCCCGCCGCACCTGGGCCGCCGCGCTGTTCAAAACCGCGCTACCCGCTGTGGAGAGCTTTACCTCGCCGCGCGCCTGGGCCTTCACACTGCTGGGGCTGGACGCCTATTGCGGACATGTCAGCCAGGCTCCCGCCGCCCATCGCCTGCGCCGGCTCCTGGCGGACAGGCTGATGGCGCTGTGGTCCGCGAAGCAGACGAAGGACTGGCGCTGGTTCGAAGACGGGCTGGCCTATGACAACGCGCGTCTTTGCCAGGCGCTGATCCAGACCGGCGGGACGACACGCACGCCGCCCTATCTGGAGGCCGGCCTGAGTTCGTTGCGCTGGCTGATGACGCTGCAAACCGCGCCATCAGGATGCTTCAGGCCCGTGGGCAGCGACAGCTTCGGCCAGTTGCGCCAGAAGCCGGCGGCCTTCGACCAGCAGCCTCTTGAGGCGGCGGCGGCGATTTCCGCCTGCATGGCCGCGTGGCGGGTGGAACAGCGGCCAGACGCCCGTGCGGAATGGCGGGCCGGCGCAATGCGTGCCTTCGGCTGGTTCCTGGGCGAAAACGACCTACGCACCACGCTGATCGACCCCAGCACGGGCGGCTGCGCGGATGGGCTCCACCCTGACAGGGTGAACGGGAACATGGGCGCGGAGTCGGCACTGGCGTATCTTCTCGGCCTGATCGAGATCCGCGAATTCGAGCACGCGACCGCAAATGACGACACGAAATTCACCTCCAGGCTGCTACACAGCGTGGAGGATCGCTCCATTGCACCATAACATCATCCGAGGACTGCTTTGCCCCATTCCAGGTTTCTAAATCGCCAAGCCCTGTATCTGCGCCCGGACCCGGCCAGAGTCGTCGTCAGGCCCTTCAAGCCGGCGACCGAACCGCGCGATCTCAACGCCACCGACAAGACGCGGGCGAATAACATCGTCAGCCGGGTTCTGGCGCTCACTCCCGATGCGGCGGAGCGGCAACTGGCCGATGTGCTGGAGAATTTCGACGGCCGTCACAAGAACCTCCTGGCGATCTTCGAGGCGCGCGCGGCGGAAATGGAAGACGCCTTCAAACCGCATGCCGTGCTGAGCAAGACGCACTGCCGTCTGCTCGGCGCGTATTTCCTCCATGAATACTCGTTCGAGGCGTCGGCGCTGTTCAACCCCAGCATCGTCCGCCATCCCGACCAGACCGGCGCGCCGGAGAACGGCTGCCGTTTCATCCTCAGCCTGCGGGCTGTGGGCGAGGGGCATATTTCCTCGCTGACGTTCCGCTCCGGGAGCATCGCCGGCGACGGTTCCATCAGCGTCGATCCGGCGGCGCGTCTGGCTTCGGTGCCGGCCATACAGGACCGGAGGACCGGACCGGCCGGCGATGTGGTCGATTTGCTGTTCAAGCCGGACGACGAACTGAGCGAGCGCGTCATCTTCCCCGTGACCGAGGCCCAATCCAACGGCATCGAGGACGCCCGCTTCGTCGAGTTCGATGACGATGGACGCAAAACCTTCTACGCCACGTACACGGCTTACAGCGGCGGCGCCATCCGCTCGGAGCTGATCGAGACGGCCGATTTCAGGTCGTTCCGCATGACGCCGCTGGCCGGCCCAGTGGCGCGCAACAAGGGCATGGCGCTGTTCCCGCGGAAGATCAACGGCCGCTACGCCATGATCGGGCGCCAGGACAACGAGAACCTGGATTTGATCTATTCCGATAACCTGTATGTCTGGGAGGGCGGCCGGCAAATCCTCCAGCCGGAATATCCGTGGGAGTTCTTCCAGATCGGCAATTGCGGCTCGCCTGTCGAACTCGATGACGGCTGGCTGCTGCTGATCCACGGCGTGGGGCCGGTGCGGAAATACTCCATCGGCGCGGTGCTCCTGGACAAGGACGACCCGTCGAAGGTCATCGCCCGCTCGCGCGAACCGCTGGTCCGGCCGGGGCCAACCGAGCGCGACGGCTATGTGCCGAACGTCGTTTACACCTGCGGCGCCCTGCGCCACGGCAACCAGATTATCCTCCCCTACGCGATATCCGACACCTTCTCCAATTTCGCCACGATGAAGATCAGCGACCTGATGCAGGTGTTCGATGGCTGACGGCTGGCCGCAAAACCCTTTCGCGCATATCCTGCGTGTTCCTGGCATAGTGTGATCTCACACCGCCCCAACGATCACGGAGAGCCCAGTGCCGGGATTTTTCTCACGTTTGTGGCGGACGGGCGTGGCCGGCACCTTTCTCACCGGCGCGCTCTTCCTCCTGCCGGCGGTGCTGAACATCACCATCGTGGCGCAGGACGTTTAGGGTGACGAGGCTGGACTTTGAGGTGTGCATTCATGGTGATCTCCGATCGTTGATGCACATGGCGATTGCCGCAAGGACGTGAACGGCGGCACTGTGTTCGCCATGCGCCGGCCAAGCGACTGACGATGGATGAATTCTGCTCTCGAGGGAAGCTTGCTGTTACCGGCAGCGCCTTGGCCCATCCCCACATGCCCCGGCGCAGGAAAAGCATGAGGCCGCTACGGGCCTTGAGCGGCAGAGCTTCGCCGAGGGCCGCTCCACGCAGTACCTCGTACTGAGCCGCGATGACCGATGATGAACCCGCCGATGTCGCGGCAATGTTCATCTGCCGGTTTTTTTTAACACCCGCTCGATCGTTCTGGGATGAAGCTCGATATCGAGTTCGCTGCGCACCGCTTCGCCAATTCCCGAGCGCGAACGGGTTCGCCTGGGACCAGCCGGGCCTGCAGGAATGCCAGGACTTCGTCGCCGATTTTGTGGGGGCTGCGGGGGCCCGGCTTTGCTGGCACCAATCCGGCAATCCCGGCTATGTCGAAGTTCGCCTTGGCCTGGTAGTAGGCCGGCCTGGAGACCCCATATTCGCCCGAGGCCTCCGTCACCGGCACGTTGTCGATGGAGACGCGACGCAGCATCTCGTATTTGACCTGCACGGCGTCGTGCGGATCGAAGAACTCGCTGCCGCGGAACTTCGGATCGCGCACCTTGTCTGACTGCTTCGTTCGCTCGGACATGGCTGGCTCTCTGATGCCAGCCATGTCAACTGCAAACAGGGGAAACCAGACAGCAAGCCAGTTGGCGTCTGGTTTATGTTTCGATCACGATCGGCACGCCTATCCGCGCAGCGACAGGCGTGTAGATGCCGGTTTCGGGGGCAGCTATGCGGAACATGCCGGGTGTTTCGGGAACGGTATAAGCCTTCGCATCCCCTTCAGATGTGCATCCCCTGTCCTGCCTGTGCGGGTTCGACCCTTGCGTTGAGGCGAGCCGTTAGATAACAGATTGGATGTATAGTTGGTAAGGGGGATTGCGTACAATGACGCTGAAAAACGTGCGCGCGTGGCTGGCAAAAGTGCGGAATGCGCGTTTTGTGCGTTTTCCCACCCTAACTCACATGATGTTCGATCCTCCGCGCCTGAGGACGAAGCGGCTCGATCAAGTCTGTGTGCTGTCGGATGACTTCCTGAGGCGATTGTGCAGGGCGTACCAAGCTGCGGAATTGTCGGCCAATCCTGATATCTGGGAAAATCTCGCGGGGCAGAGCGCCAGTTTTCGCGCAGCTCTCCAGTCATCTGATTTGGGCCTCTTGCGTGAGCAATTCTCCGATCTCTTCGGCGGTACCGCGCTGTGGGGCATGGCACATACCGCACGCTTTTTGCAGTCAGATAGCCCTTATGGCACCGATTATTTTCCGCTGCGCTGCCGGGACGCCCTGTTAGCTCTCGCCGAGGCGCTGGCTGTGCGCGGTCTGACGTCCAACCAGCAGACGCCGTGGGGGGACTATGCCGATGGATTGAACGGCGATCTCGCGCCACTTTTAGCTGAAGTTGAGGCTGCGCTAGGGCATTCCATTGAGCCCCCCTCACTTGGAGGACCGCCTGTGGCGGAAGCTGGAAAATGGCACCTCAATCCCGATGCCATCCGCCATGCATATATAATGTATCGTATTCAGCAGCTTGGTATCGCGAACGATGCGGCGATCCTCGAAATCGGCGGAGGTTTTGGATGTGTTGCGCGCTACGCGTATCTCAGGGGCTTCCGCAATTACACCATCATAGACCTGCCCTTTGCGAACGCCATTCAGGCTGCGTTCCTCGCGGATGATCTCGGCGAAGACATTGTAAGCCTCCACGGAGAGGAGCCGTCAGCCCCGATCCGCATCGTGCCTTCCACAGCCAAAGAAACTCTGGCGGCATCCTATGAACTCGTTGTTAATATGGATTCACTACCTGAGATAGCCGAGGCTGGCGACTACGTGAAACTCATCCAGCACCGGGCAAAATTATTCCTTTCAGTGAACCAGGAAGCCAATCGAAATTGGAAAGGTTTTCAACAGTGCGTCGTCCCTCGCCTGCTCGCCGAAATAGGAGGGTTTAAGCGTCTCAGCCGCCATCCCTATTGGATGGAACAGGGCTACGCGGAAGAACTCTATTCGATCAGCCGTTAGAAGCGCCTGTGAGGGCTGAATATGCTCATGTTGCGGTTCATAAGTTATTCAACAGCCGCACAGGGGCCTATCTATCTGCATTTAAAGAATGGCGGTTATGCTGGATTAATCGCGAGTATTCTTGAGGAAGCATAATGAAAGCAGTCATACTCGCCGGCGGGCTCGGAACGCGGATTTCCGAGGAAACCCACCTGAAACCCAAGCCGATGATCGAAATCGGCGGCAGGCCGATTCTGTGGCATATTATGAAGATATACTCAGCGCACGGCGTGAATGAGTTCATCATATGCTGCGGCTATAAGGGCTACATTATCAAGGAATACTTCGCCAACTACTTCCTTCACATGTCCGACGTCACCTTCGACATGGAGCACAACGCCATGGAGGTGCATCAGAAGAATGCGGAGCCCTGGCGCGTGACGCTGGTCGATACCGGCGACAACACCATGACCGGGGGGCGTCTGAAGCGCGTGGCCTCCTACCTCAACAACGAAGACGCTTTCTGCTTCACCTACGGCGATGGTGTTGCGGATATCGACATTTCCGGCCTGATCGCCTTCCACCGCGCGCATGGGCGCAAAGCCACCGTCACCGCGGTGCAGCCGCCGGGGCGTTATGGCGCACTCAATATTGCCCAGCAGCGGGTCGAGAGCTTTACCGAAAAGCCTCGCGGAGATGGCGCGCTGATCAACGGCGGCTTTTTCGTGCTGTCGCCTGCCGTGATCGACGAGATCGAAGGCGACGGCATGCCATGGGAAAGCGAGCCGCTTCAGCGCCTTTCCGCGACGGGCGAACTCATGGCCTATGAGCACCACGGCTTCTGGCAGCCGATGGATACTCTGCGCGAAAAGAACCTGCTGGAGGAGCTGTGGGCGGGAGGCAAAGCGCCATGGAAGATGTGGTGACGGCCGGCGGCGCGAGACCGGACGGCAGCTTCTGGCGCGGCCGGCGGGTTTTCCTCACCGGCCATACCGGCTTCAAGGGCGGCTGGCTCGCACTATGGCTGGCCCGCATGGGCGCACAGGTCACCGGCCTTGCCTTGCCGCCGCAGACGTTACCCAGCCTTTTCAACACCGCCGCCATCGGCGCCGCCGTGGACAGCCGCACCGGCGACATACGGGACGCCGCGAATACCCGCGCCCAGATCCATGAGGCCCGCCCCGAAATCGTCTTCCATCTCGCCGCGCAGGCGCTGGTCCGGGAAAGCTATCAGCAGCCAGTCGAGACCTTCGCCGCCAACGTCATGGGGACGGTGCACGTTCTCGACGCGCTCCGCGACCTGGGCGGCGTCAGAGTGGCGGTGATGATTACGACGGATAAGGTGTATTCCAACCGCGAATGGATCTTACCCATACCGGGAAGACGATCATCTCGGGGGGCACGACCCCTATTCGTCCAGCAAGGCGGCGTGTGAACACGCCATCGCCAGCTACCGCCTGTCGTTCCTGGAGCAGCAGGGCATTGCGGTTGCCAGCGTGCGGGCGGGGAATGTCATCGGCGGCGGCGACTGGTCGAAGGACCGGCTGATTCCCGATGCCGTCCGCGCGTGGCGGGACGGAGGCACTCTGCGCATCCGCCGTCCAGACGCGGTCCGGCCCTGGCAGCACGTTCTGGAGCCGGCCAATGCCTATCTGGTGCTGGCGGAGCGGTTATGGAAAGATCCATCCCTGGCGGGCGCCTTTAATATCGGCCCCGCCAGCGGCGAAATGGCCAGCGTCCGCACAGTCGTGAACCTGGCGCAATGTTGCTACGGCAAGGGGCAGACGGAATTCGGAGCGGAAGTGACCGGCCCGCACGAGGCTGGCCTCCTGGCCCTCGAAACCGCAAAGGCACGGGCTGTTCTCGGAGTCGTGCCGCGTTGGGATCTGAACCTGTCGGTTGAGCGGACCATGCAGTGGTATAAGAGTTTCGACGGCGGGGTTCCTGCGGCGGAACTGTGCACCGGGGACATCGCCGCGTTCGAGGCGGCACCATGAGCGGGCGCTTCACGCTGACCCGGACGCCGGTCGCGGGCGTTGTGGTTGTCGAACGGCAGAAACTCGGCGACCACCGGGGATTTCTCACCCGCCTGTTCTGCGCGGAGGAACTCGCGGCGGCCGGCTGGGACAAACCCATTGCGCAGATAAACCACACCTTCACCGCCGCAAAGGGTACCATCCGGGGCATGCATTTCCAGCACCCGCCAAAAGCCGAGAAAAAGCTGGTAACCTGTATCCGGGGAGCGATCTGCGACGTGGCGGCGGATTTGCGCCACGGCCCGGCGTCATTCCTCAAGCACCATTGCGAGGTTCTGTCGGCGGAGAATAACCGGGCGCTGCTGATACCGGAGGGCTGCGCGCACGGATTTCAGGCCCTGACGGACGACGTGGAAATTCTCTATTTCCATAGCGAAGCCTATCACGCCCCATCGGAGGGAGGCGTGTCTCCCCTCGATCCACGCCTGGCGATCCCGTGGCCCCTGCCCGCCGGCACCATGTCGGATCGCGACCGTGCTCACCCTCTGCTCACCCCCGAATTCGAAGGATTGCGTCTTTGAAGTGCCGCCATTGCCAATCACCGCTCTCCCTGAACTTTCTCGATCTGGGGACGGCTCCGCCATCGAACGCCTACCTGTCCAAGGCGGCCTTGAACGGGCCGGAAACCTGGCTGCCTTTGCGCCTCCTGGTGTGCGAGCAATGCTGGCTGGTGCAGGTGGAGGACTACGCCGCCAGCGACGAACTCTTCACCGCCGATTACGCCTATTTCAGTTCGTTCTCGTCTTCGTGGCTGGCTCACAGCGAGCGCTATACCACGGAGATGACCGCGCGCTTCGGCCTCGGACCGCAGGCGATGGTGTGCGAGGTGGCCGCCAATGACGGTTATCTGCTGCAATATTTCCAGCGCGCCGGTATCCCCTGCTACGGTGTCGAACCCACCGCCAGCACGGCGGCGGCGGCGCGGGCCAAGGGATTGGAGATCGTCGAAGAGTTCTTCGGCGTGCCGCTGGCGGAACGGCTGCTGAAAGAAGGCCGCGCGGCGGACCTGACCGCCGCCAACAACGTCCTTGCGCATGTGCCGGATATCAACGGTTTCGTTGCCGGTTTCGCCATGCTGCTCAAGCCGCATGGCGTCTCGACCTTCGAATTCCCCCACCTCATGCAGATGGCGGCTCACAATCAATTCGATACGGCCTACCACGAGCACTACTCTTATCTGTCGCTGACAGCCGTACAGGCGATCTTCTCCGCCAATGGCCTGACCGTTTTCGACGTTCAGGAATGGCCCACCCATGGCGGCAGCCTGCGGGTCTTCGCTCAGCGTTCGGACGCCGGCCGGCAGGAAATTTCTCCCGCCGTCGCGCTCATGCTGGAGCGGGAACGCCAGGCCGGAATGACGGCGCCTGCATTTTACCGCGCCTTCCAGGAACGGGCCGAAAAGATCAAAAACGATATGGTCGCGTTTCTCATCGACGCCAGGCGGCAGGGCAAGAAGACCGCGGGCTACGGCGCCGCCGCCAAGGGCAACACGCTGCTGAATTTCGGCGGTGTGCGTCCTGACCTGCTGCCCTATGTCGTTGACAAAAATCCGGCCAAGCAGAACCAGTTCATGCCCGGCAGCCGTATTCCTATCGTGACAGAGCAGAGGTTGAAGGATGAAAGGCCGGATTACATCATAATTCTGCCTTGGAACCTGAAGGAAGAATTGTCTCAGCAGCTTGTTTACACGCGGGAATGGGGGGCGAAGTTTGTGACCGCCGTGCCGTCCCTTTCGGTCTTCTGAGGCTGCGTCATGGGGAATCGCCTGAAGATCGTGGTAACGGGGGCGAGCGGGTTTATCGGACGCCACGTCCTTGACGCACTGCTGAACTATGATGTCAGCATTTCGGCGGTGACAAGAGACCGGGCACGGCTTCGCGATATTGACGGGCGGATTGCCGTCCTCGAAGGCGATATCGCAGCGGCGGACGCTGGGTTGTGCCAGGAACTGGCGGGGCATGATGTGCTGCTGCATCTGGCCTGGGACGGACTGCCCAATTACCGTTCCCTGCGCCATTTCGAGCAGGAATTGCCCGCGCAATACGGGTTTTTGCGGAGCGTAATCACGGCTGGCCTGAAATCGCTGGTGGTGACAGGGACATGCTTTGAATATGGAATGCAGAGTGGGAAACTTTCGGAGGATTTGGACGCCAGGCCGGATAATCCCTACGGATTTGCCAAGGATGCTCTGCGGAAGCAGCTCGTATTTCTAAAGCAGACGTCGCCATTCAATTTAACCTGGGCGCGGCTGTTCTATATGTATGGGCAGGGGCAAGCCCCGGCATCGCTTTACAGCCAGCTTGAAAGCGCGGCGGCCAGGGGCGAGAGGCGTTTCAATATGTCGGGAGGCGAGCAATTGCGTGACTTCCTGGCCGTTACGGACGTAGCCGCGCGGCTCGCCGCCCTTGCGCTCCAGCAGAAGGACGCCGGCATCGTCAACGTATGTTCGGGGAGGCCTCGTTCAGTGCGCGCTCTGGTGGAGGGCTGGATGCGCGAGAACGATTGGCATCTGGAGTTGAATCTGGGGCATTTTCCCTACCCAGATTACGAACCTCTCGCCTTCTGGGGAGACAACACAAAATTCGAGCTGATCACAGGGCAAACATCGGACACGGCGCCATGACAGCGTTCCGCCCGTTCTCATCCAGATTGCCGCGCGATAGCCGTCAGCAGCTTTCCGGCATAGCTTGTGCCGAGCCGATACCTTCAAGGTGCGCGCGGCGGGCGGCCAAAGCGCCGGCCGTCTCCTCCCGCCAATGGCGATACGAAGCGCCGCTGGGATCGGCCGGGCGGCCAGCATGCTCGCGCTCATGCTGCCCCGCCTGATCGTAGGCAGGCAGATTGGCGGTCTCGAAATAGTGGGCCTTCTTGCCGTAATGTGCCGGACCCGCCGCGTGAATGGTGTTTGCCGGCCGCACCGGGTCCAGCGCATTGGCGGCGAGCGGCTCATCCTGTTGCAGGATTTCCGAAACCTCCTGCACGAACCAGTACTCAGGGTCTCCCGCCGGCTCGCCGCTCTGCTTGCTGCGCGCGGAGGCCCATCCGGCAATGTCCGGGAAGTGTCTTTGCACCCAGCCGTGGCCGGCCGTATGGGCGCTGCCGTGAATGACGATCAGGCTGAGGGCGGTGTGATCGTCCCGGATCATCAGCGCACCCTGGCGGTTGGACCACAGTTTCGCGGCGTGGCCGTGAATGAAGTTTCCGGTGAAGTAGGGCATGAGAATGCTCGCCTTGCCCCCGTTGCGGACCAGGAAGCCAGCCTTGCCGGCATCGCCATTGCGGGGTGAGATGCCCGGCAGGCCCGACGCGGAAACCGTCACTTGAAACAGCTCGAACTGTTTCGCCAGCAGTTTTTCCAGCGGATCGGCGGGGCACCACGCCTCGGGCGCGCCTTCCGGGTACGATACCCGGCGCTTGACGAAGAGGTTCAGCGAGCAATGGGCGAACAGCTCTTCCGTGGCCCCAACGAAAAAGTGCAGCACGGCATTCCGCGCCGCTGCCGCCTCGCGCCAAGGGCTCAGGACTTCGTTTTCAAGCCCATATTCCGCCGCCAGCGCTTCCGGCGACAGGATCTGCGTTCCGAACAGCGTGATGTGCAGGCCCATTGCATCGGGGTCGTGCGGATGCAAGGCGAGAATGGCGAGCTTGCCTGTGTGCCGCACCTCATCGGCCAGCTTAATGAGCGCCCCGGCCGCGCTGATGCGCCTCGCACGTGCTCCAGGTGTTGCGCAGCGCACGTCTTCGCCCGTGGCGCGTTCGCTGTAACTCCGGGGCATCGCCCGCCGTCCTGACAGCCACTGGCCAACGCCGTCCACCGTGTCAGGGCCAGACGGTGCCGGCAGCAGCAAGGCGACGGCGACGGTTTGCCTGTCGAGCACCAGGATGGGGGCCGCGCCCCCGGCCTCTTCCACTGTGGCGGCATATAGCGGACGATGCCTGCCCCAAAGGCGGCCACGGTGTTTTCCGCCACAGCCCAGCAGCGCGAGCGCCGCCGTCGCCGCGTAGGCGCCCATGGCTGGGTTCAGGTATTGCCGGTATTGGCGCTCATAGAACAGGTCCGCGCCTTTGGTGTCCCCGCGCGTGCGTTTGCTCAGGAGATATTGAAAGACGTGCTCGTTCGCCGGACCGGGCACGCCGGCGCGCCGGAACCAGCGCTCAGCGGCCGCCTCACGCCAGCAAGGAGGAGCGGCCCACAGGGCGGAATGTGCAAAATTGCCAGGCAGCGCCGGGGCGTTACGCTCATCATCCGGGGCTTGCTGTGGCAAGTTACGCCTGCCTTTCCAGAGTTTTGGCAACCATTGAAATCCAAATCGAGACAAAGGCAACTCTCCGCCGATTGTATTTTACTGACATTTATCAATGGTCATATCGTGCACTCCACGCCTAACATATTAATATATTTGTAGATTAGCCTATCATATTTAGAATGAATATCAATAGCATGCCAATATACAAAGCGATCAATTCTCTATTAGTGATACATAATGCGTCCGGTTGCCGCAACTCGAAATGTCTGGATTGACCAATAATCAAACAAGTGCGACCATCACGCCAGAAAAAAAGCGATTTATGTCAAATTTCCAGACGGTTGGCGGCTAGCCTTCGTTTGGCCTGCGACCGTTGATATGCCGCTCTGCATAGCGGTGCAGTTAACGCCTGGATTTTGAAGATTGTCAATAATTCATCAGGGATAACAGCGCTGCATCCGCATATAATCTTTTATATCGCCGTATTTTTCGCCTAATATGCGCACAAATTGTCTATTGTACCTATCGCATATTGCAAGCAGCATTTGAGAGGCAGGACGCCAGAGGCGGTCCTTCCCGGTAGTTGGTTGTACTCATCGAAAAAATTGCCATGGCGGCACGGCTTTTCGACCACAATGCTGATTTTTCAAAGGAACCAGCATACTTACTTGACGTCCAAACGTTTGCTGAAACTGGGAGGTTTGGCATGAAACTTTATATCGAGCAGCTTGAAACGGAACTTGACGCACTCACAGAAAAGATCAGAACACATCCATTTCTACAACGTTGCCGTGATGGCTCGATTACGCTTGGAGAACTTAAGATATTTCTTGTCCAGCAAGGACTATACGCCACAAACTTCACAAAATATCTTTGCGCAGCGATGTCAAATCTGCCAAGCAATGCCGAAATCCGCCCCCTCGCGCAGAACCTTTTCGACGAAGCCGGCTTCAGCGGGACAAAACCGCACGCGGTCATCTACGACGAGATGCTCGAAACCTTCGGCCTGAGCCTGAAGGGTGCGGTGCCAACGAGCGGAACGGTTACAGCTGATCAACGCGATGTTCCGCCATTGCCGCAACGAGAACCCGGCGTTTGGAACCGGCGCGCTTTGCCTCGGCGCCGAGGCGCTGGTGCCCGCCTTGTATACCGACATCGTCAAGGGCTTCGTGAACTGCGGCGTGAACGAAGACCAGCTCACATTTTTCACGCTCCACATCACGGTTGACGACGGCCACGCCACGACGCTGGGCGAGATCATGGCCTCCATCGCGAAGGACAAACCCGAGGAAATCGCCAACATGGTGGCTGCGGGCCGGGACCTCGTGGACGCCCGGATGGCCTTCTTCACGTCCGTTGAGGAGGCGTCGCGGACGCTTTCCGCCGCCGGCTAGACTCTGAAAGTGTGCAATCCTTCTGACCTCCTGGGACAGCGCGGCGCATCTCGCGCGTTGTCCCTCGCACAATTCACCTCGCTTTTTCCGCGGAGGAACCCGTGAGCCAAACCCGAAGACGCTGTCAAAACCTGAACTGATCGATATCGCCAAGAAGAGAATGCTGCAGCATCTGTCCATGCCGGCGTGGTCCGTGCGCCAGAAGCTGGCGCTCACCTGCCGCATCCTGCACAGCAAGGGCCACGAATCCGGCCTGGCCGGGCAGATTTCCGGGCGCGGCGAAACCCCGGGCACGCTGTATCACGCAGCAACTGGGCCTCGGCTTCGACGAAATCACGCCTCGAATCTTTTGAAGGTCGACTGACGATCTCAACGTCCTCGAAGGCGACGGCATGGCGAACCCCGCCAACCGCTTCCACACCTGGGTCTACCGCGCCCGCCCGGACATCAACTGCATCATCCACACGCATGCGACGCATTCGGTGGCGCTGGCCATGCTGGAGCGGCCGCTGAAGATCGCTTTCATGGACGTTTGCGTTCTCTACGACGACGTCGCTTTCCTGCCCATCTGGACCGGCGTTCCGGTCGGCAACGAGGAGGGCAAGGTGATTGCGGAAACGCTGGCCGATAAGCGCGCGATGCTGCTCGCTCACCACGGCCTGCTGGTGACCGGGACGCACGGTCGAGGAAGCCTGCGCCGTCGCGGTGATGTTCGAACGGGCCGCCGAGCTTGCAGCTTATCGCCGAGAGCGCGGGCGACCATCAAGGATATCGAACCCGCGCTTGGCCAGAGCGCACACGACTGGATCCTGCAAGAGAAGCGTTCGCAGGCGACGTTCCATTACTACGCGCGCCAGTTTTTGCGCTCGCTGCCGCGCGGCGATGGCCATCCGCTCAGCTAACCGCGAATTTGCACGGCACCGCAGCAACATGCTGCGGTGCACCGCTTCCATTCCATCACCGGCCGCACAGTTTCACCGCTTCTTGATGAACGTCCCGTCGCGAAGCTCCTCCGCCGCCTGCCGCAACTCGGCTTGTGTGTTCATGACGATGGGGCCGTGCCAGGCAACCGGCTCACGGATCGGCTTGCCCGAAACCAGCAGGAAGCGGATGCCTTCGCCGCCCGCCTGGACCGTAACGCTGTCGCCGCTATCGAAAAGCACCAGCGAGCGGTTCCCTGTCTGCTCGCGGATCAGCGTTTCCCCGCCGCCGGTGTCCCTCTCCGTGAGCACGCCCATGGGCTGCGACGCAGAGAGAAATGAGCCGGAGCCGGCGAATACATAGGCGAAAGCGTGCCGCTCCGTTTCGACGGGCAAAGTCTTACGCTGGCCGGGCGGAATAGAGACGTCGAGATAAACTCGGGTCCGCCGCGACGCCTTCCACCGGCCCGCGCTTGCCCCAGAATTCCCCGCAAATGATGCGCACCCGCACGCCGTCATCATCCACAGTTTCCGGTATTTCCGCCGCCTTGATGTCCTGGTAGCGCGGCGCCGTCATTTTGAGCGAGGACGGCAGGTTGGCCCAGAGCTGGAAGCCGTGCATGCGCCCCTGCGCATCGCCTTGCGGCATCTCCTGGTGCAGGATACCGCTGCCGGCGGTCATCCACTGCACGTCACCGGCACCGAGGACACCCGTGTTGCCCAGGCTGTCCTTATGTTCGACCGTTCCGGCTAGCACATAGGTGATGGTCTCGATGCCGCGATGCGGATGCCAGGGAAAGCCGGCGCGGTAGTCTTCCGGCCGGTCGCCGCGGAAATCGTCGAACAGCAGGAACGGATCGAATTCAGCGGTGCCGCCAAACCCGAAGGCACGCCGCAGCTTTACACCTCCACCTTCGATTGCGGGCTGGGACTGACTGATGCGCTTGACGGGGCGGATTGACATGACGGCCTCTGCTTTTGCTCGTCCACCGGAACGATGGCCGCCGGGGATGTTTCCCAGCACTCACGGCCATCCGATTTTGACGAGGTTCATGCCGGATTTACGCCCCTCACTGGCGTTTGGATTAATCATGCATGCTGATCGAGGAAGCGGCGGCAGGCGTCGAAATCGCGGTCATAGCCGGGAGGCAAGGTGAGGTTCCTGGATTTCGCCAGACTTTGCGCAAAGCTGACCATGCGGGCGGTGGGGGGTGCGCTTCGTGAGGCGGGCTGAGCGGAAGGGGTGGCTTCCGCATCGGCGGCCGTATCTTTCGGCGCACGCTTTTTGGCGGTGGACGCGCGCCGGCGGGGCGTTTTGACGTCAGCGCCGCCCTCAGCCGGAGCGCGGGAAGCACGCGAACGGCGTTTGGCGGGCTCAGCGGCGGGCGGCGAAGCTTGCAATTGCAGTGCGCCACCCGAGCGGCTCCGTAACACCGAGATCAGCTTGTCCGCTTCGGCGGCGATGCCGTCGATCACCGCCCGGAAATCCGCCTTGCCGGTGACGACGGCGTCCAGTTGCATCTCCCATTCGGCGGTCGTGCCGGGATCGACCAGCGCGGGCGCGGCGCCGCGCAGCAGTTCGAACAGTTGCAGCCCGGCCTCGGTCGGGACCACCAGCTTGCCGTCGGCCGCGAGCAGGTTCTGCCGCTTCAGCCCCTTGATGATTTCGGCGCGCGTCGCGGGAGTGCCGATGCCCTTGGCTTCCTTCAGCCGTTCGCGCATGGCGGGCGCTTCCACGAAGCGCCAGGCGTTCTGCATGGCGTCGATCAGCGTGCCTTCGTTGTAGCGCGGCGGCGGCTGGGTCTTCTTGGCCTCGACGCGCGGATCGGTCAGCGTCGCCGGTTCGCCATCGGTCAGCGGCGGCAGCGTCTGCTCGGCCTCGCTCTCGCGCCTCCGGATCGGTGGCGCCGTAGACGGCCTTCCAGCCCTGGCACAAGCGGGATGCGGCCCGACGCGCGGAATTCCGCCTCCGCGCGCCTTCGGCCGGAACGGGAACCTGCATGGTGACGACCGTCTGGCGATACTCGAAGTCGGGCATGACGGCGGCCAGATAGGACGCGGCAGATGAGGGCGAACAGCCGCTTCTCGTCGTCGCTCAGCCGCGCGATCCGCTGCTCCAGGTCGTCGAGCACATTGACGTTGGGGACGATGGCGTGATGCGACACGCCCTCCAGCGCCTTGTCGCAGAAATGGCCGGACTTGCCCCTGCGGATCACGGGCTTGCTGAGATCGAGATGAGCAAAGCCGCGCAGCCGCGTCAGCGCGCCGGTGATGGCGGGGACGTCGGCGATCTGGTTCTCGCGTCAGATAGCGGGCCTCGGCCCTCGGATAGGTGATGAGCTTCTTGCCGTCGCCGTCGTAGAGCTCCTGGGCGATGGACAGCGTCTTGTCGGCGGTCCAGCCCCAGCGCTGACCGCAGGTCTTTTGCAGCGACGGCAGATCGAACAGCTTGGGCGGCCCCTGCCGGCAATCGCTCGACCGACACGCCGAGCGGGCCGCGATGGCCGTTCGCGGCCCGGCGGATCGCCTCCGCCCGCGCCCGGTCCTTGATGCGATGCTTCGGCGGGGGCGCGCAGCGCATGAGCGAACGCGCCGCCCGCGGCGTTCGCCGTGGCGACGATCTCGAAATAGTCCTCGGGGCGGAAGTCGCGGATTTCCAGTTCGCGCAGGCAGACGATGCCGAGCGTCGGCGTCTTCACCCGGCCAATGCCGATGACGCCGCGCGTTCCCTGGCGCCAGGAGCGTCTTGGTGGCGGTGCGGGTCAGCGAGAGATTGAAGATCTGGTCGGACTGCTGGCGCGCCACGGCCGCCTCGTATAGCGGGCGCATCTCGTGGTTCGGCTTGAGCGCGGCGAACGCCTGTTGCAGCGTCTTGGGGTCCTGCGCCGTGAACAGCGCCCGCTGGACCGGGCCGCGATAGCGGAAATGCTCCAGGATCTCCTGGCCGATGAGCTGGCCTTCGCGGTCGCAGTCGGTGGCGAGGATGACCTGATCGCAGGTCTTGAGCGCGTCGGCGATGGCCTTGAGTTTGGCGGGCTTGTTGCCTTGCGCGGCCGGGCGGGTCGGATAGAGGCCGTCCGGCTTGAGCAGGGCGCAGGACCAGCACTTCCAGGCCGGCGTTGACTTCGTCGGGTTCGGCCAGACGCAGCAGATGGCCTTCCGCAGCTGTGTGTGTGTGTGTGTGTGTGTGTGTGTGTGTGTGTGTGTGTGTGTGTGTGTGTGTGTGTGTGTGTGTGTGTGTGTGTGTGTGTGTGTGTGTGTATTTT
>CAWHDD010000011.1:0-108590 GCA_963827885.1 uncultured Alphaproteobacteria bacterium
GTAGTCACGTCTGGTGGGATGGGCCGCTCAGGTTGCCGGAGGCGTTCAAAGGGCTTTTGGATATCAAATATCGGCCATCAAGGCTGTAGGTAAATGGAACCATAGCCAACTCAATAATTTCATCCTGAGATGGGTCAAGGCCCGTCGTCTCGATGTCAACAAACAAACCAAGACGTTTCTCCGAGTTATCGGGTTCGGCAATCGTAGTGCGGGATTGAAGACGGCGGAGAACTCTGTACCGACCGCTGGCATCAAGAATTTTTGCCATCGCTTCCAAGTCCTGTTTCAACCCGACCATGTTCCGGCATCTCTTATTGTCTGGGTTGTGAGGCCATGGAAAAAAATCATGAGGCAATACCACTGGCCTCAAGGTCGATGATGCGCACGATCATGGCGCCCCGTGGATCACCCGGCAAATCGTCAAATCCCCAGCGGCGATAGAAGGCGCGTACTGTATCGTCGATCGGATGCGTGATGACGCCAAAACTGCCAATCTCGCGTGAGGCACGGATCGCCGTCTTGAGCGCGAAAAGCAGAAGCGATCGCGCATGCCCTTGTCCTTGATGATCTTTGTGGATGGCCAGCTGTCCAAGGAGCGTGACGGGCACCGGATCGGGTTTGTTGCGTTGATGCGGCTTTGGCAGATAAGCGCGCTCGATCTGCGCCGCGCTCAACGTGACGTAGCCGACGATCTCGCCCGTCTCAACATCACAAATGACATTCGTGCGCGAGACGCCGGTCACATGGTTCGCCCATGCGCGCTGATGAAACCAGTTGTTCAGTGAATCCCGCCCGCAGTCAAATCCGCTGCGGTCGTCATTCTCGGCAAGCGGACGCGGCGGCGTCACCGCTGCCATGTCGGTTCCTTGGCAGCGAGTTCCTTGAGGGCCGGAATTTCCCGCGCAGGTTCGTTGCTCCACGCTTCAAACGCTTCCCAGTCCTTGGCCGGGATCGTGATGATGCGCCGTTCCAGCATGTCACTCTCAGCCGCGTCGACAGCTTTGCGGCGCACAAATTCGCTGAGGCTGGTGTGAGCCTGCTCACTGGCCGCCTCAAGAATGGCGCGCTCCTCCTGGCTGACACGCACGCTCAGCACGGTAGTGGTCATGGCAGGTGTTCCTGTAAGATCGCTCATCTGTATGACAATAGCATACAGGAATGGAAAATTCAATGTTCAACGTTGACGGAACCGATCTCGTCGACGGTGAGCCACAGAACTCGAACGGCGGCCAGACATCGCCCATAAGGTGCTGGCAGGAATGCGGCTCGGTTGGTTAGTAAAAAAACACGCGTTTCCTTTAATAAGCCGCCAGCTAACGTAAGCGAGCTTAAATTAGAGCCAGCATCGGCGATCACCCCACCACATACTCAGTCTCGTTGGCCGTGCAAAAGCCGCCTTTTCACCGATGCCGTCATTGATTTCACACGGGCGCGAGAACAAAATGCGAACCCATTTGAAATTGGCGGGTGTGGAGCAGTGCGTCGGCCATCTGAGATTGAAGTTCTCTACCTCGACTTTGATGGCTTTTTCGCCAGCGTCGAACAACAGGCGGACAGGCGCCTGCGCGGGCGTCCCGTGGGCATCGTGCCGTTTGCGGGCACGACACGGACCTGCGTCATCGCCTGCTCGCGCGAGGCCAAACGCTACGGCATCAAGAATGTCATGAACGTCGAGGAGGCCAGGCGGCAGTGCCCGGATTTGGTGCTGGTGCCGCAGAAGCCGGATTTATACCGGCGGGCGCATAATGCGCTGCTGTCCGAAATCTCCGCCGTCAATCCGATCGACGCCGTCAAATCCATCGATGAAATCGCCTGCAAGGTTCAGCACTCTGATCGCGCCTCCCCTCACGCGCTCGGCGAACGCATCAAGCGGCGCATCGTTGAAAACATCGGCCCATGGATTACCTGCTCCATGGGGTTCGCCGCAAACCGCCAGCTCGCCAAGATGGCATGCAAGGCAAGCAAACGCCGTGATGGTTCCTATGGTGACGGGTTGCTGGTCTGGCATCCGCCCGATATGCCGGCCCCGCTTCTGCCGCTTCCGCTGGAGGACATTCCCGGCGTCGGCACCAACATGCTGCGGCGCCTGCTCCAAAGCGGCATCCTCAGCATGGCGCAGCTTCTCGCAACTCAGCCCAAACAGCTGCGCCTGCTGTGGGGTAATGTGACGGGCGAACGTCTCTGGTATGCGCTGCACGGCTACGCCCTGCAAACCCCGCCGTCCGGCCGCAGCATGTACGGGCATGGCCGCGTCATGCCGCCGGAATCCCGTCGCCCCGTGGATGCGCAGGACATGTCGCGGTTGTTGCTGACCAAGGCCGCCCGCCGCCTGAGGCGGGACGGCTGGTACGCAGGCGCATTGTGGCTCTCCCTCGAAATACGCGGCGGTTCGATGCAGCGCACGACGACGCTTCCGGATGTGCACGACTACCAGGCCGTGCTTCATGCGCTGGATGGGCTGTGGGTGGAGATCATGCCGCGCCTGGCAAAGCGCGAGTTGGTGTTCCGGGTGCATGTTGCGCTGCTTGATTTGACACCGGCCAGCGCGCGTCAACTCGATTTGCTGCTCGACGACGATCCGGTCCGCCGCAAATGGGAGAACACCTCAACGGCAATCGATCAGATCAACGCCAAATACGGCCAGACGATTGTTTCGCTGGGAACCTGGAAGCCACCAGCCGGAGGACACGCAGGTGGCAAAATCTCCTACACACGGATACCACGCGCGGAGGATTTCTGGTGAACTGGAAAACCGATCTGAAACTGAGCGATCTCGACGAACACACTCAAATCGAATGCACCTGCAAGAAATGCGGCCACGCGCATTACGAGGACAGCACCGCGCTCATGGGCCAGCCGCAATATGATCAGCTTTACCTCGACGAAGTGGAAACACGGTTGCGGTGCTCGAAATCGTTCTGCCGCGGCCCGGTGCGGATCGCCCTGCTATACGACGACACCGAAGGGTTCGTCGGCGGGATGGCTTGATCGTGCGCGAATGTTGCCCACGCAAGGAGACTGCGTCGCACGGGGATTTTTTGAAAGCTCTTGGAACGCCCCATCTCTTATACTATGCTCTCGTGAATGACAACTTCACTCAACAACATCGAGCCTCTTGCCCGCGCGATTTGCGAACGCGATCTGCGCCGTTTCTGCCAATCCGAGGCGGAACTGGCCGCCGATGTCGATCGGTACTGGCACTGCGTCGCAGCCGACATCGAAGCCGGGTTCATCGACGATTCCGGCCAAAGGATCAATCACGAACTTGACGTCGGCGTGGCAGCTTATCGCGACTGGCGCGCGCGTCACCCCGATTACCGGCCGCCACGCGGGTGCTCGTCCTGACGCTGCCGCGCGGTGCTGGTGATCCTGCGGGAATTCACGTCGATGATAAGCTTGTGGTAATGGCGCCGCTCATCGGTAATCCGCGACTATCAGCTTGTTCGTTCCTAATCTAGGATGCCACGCGTGCGTTGCTTTTACCCATTCACTAATAATCGACGCAATTGACTTGGCAAATAGTACCTGTACCTCGAAGCCATCCAATAGATAAGACCAGCCAGCAATCTGATGCGTTTTGTCCGAAGTTTGCTCGTTGCGAAGGTTGGCTCTGCCGACGATTGCCGGACCATGACCAAACTTTAGGTAGACGTCGGGGTGGGCCCTTCCTCGCATGATTGCACTCGCAAATGGCTCCAAATCAATCGGAATTTTTCCGGCCGCTTCTAAAAGCGCACAGCCAAACAGCTTCAGAAAAAACAGATGAACATTGAGCATCTGACGTTTGGTATCGTATGGAAAAATGCGAGTGGCACGCACGACGCTTCCTGTCGGCATAGCAGGAAGGTTCTGACGAAACCACGAGGACATAACCTCCCATGCTCGATCATGCGGTTGTGTCCGTTCATTATTGCAATGAGCACAAATCAGGCTTGGAGACTTCAGAACATCCGATTTTGGTCCGCGAACTAGTTGGTTCGCCCTGTCGGCGTCATGATAGTATAACGGGTTTGCCTGCGTCCATTTTCCAAAAACGGAAAGAAGGTCTGTCTTCTTGGTCTTGTGCTCACCGGACGAAGCATCACCGCCGCAAATCCAGCATTTCAAATTTGGTTTCGTCACGTATCCTCCACGCCGCTACAGCTCGCTCGCCTCGCTGACAATCGCCAGGACTGTGTGGCGGCGCTGATGGAAGCGATCCGTCTAAAAAGTGTCTGACCGCGTTGCTTCTTCGGCCGTGATCCGTCATCATGGAAAAACCTGAATCGTGCTCAGGGTTATACATGACTTATCGGAAACACTTTTTATGTACGACGCAGCATTCTTTTCCGCTATCGTCTTTCAAGGCATTTTTCAACTTCTTCTGTATTTAATATATTTAGATTAAAGCTACTTTTATTGCGAATGGATTTGCCATCCATGTCATGAGGATTGAAGCCATAGGAACGCAAATAGTAAAACAACATCGCCTGGCGAACTTCAATCAAGAGCTTGCCATCAGTCATGTTATACTCGATTTGAAGACGTTCTTTCTGACGCTCTGACAAATCAGGATCAGGTTGCAAGCGGAGCTGAATAAATGAAGACCAACTCGTGTCTTCGGGGATCTCGCTTGAATCGCAGTCTTTAAGGCTAATCTTTTCGATCCGCGACAATACGAAATCGGAGTACCGCTTCTTATCCCCGTCAAACGCGCGCACGTGCCAACGATGACCATCGCTGGCAATGGCATGCGGAAAAAGATGTCTTGGCCCTTCGGATTCCGAACTGAGGGAAACATACATGACCTCCACGCACTGACGATCACGAATAGCGTGCAGGACCGTCTTTAACACCAATGGATCGGTCTTCCGAGATACAACTGCAACGGCGTCAAAAGGCGGAATGGTGCCAGGCCAGATTTCATCGGCCTCGCGATAGCCGTGATGAAGCATTTCAAGATGGAGCAGGTATTCCGAAGCTTCACCCCTCAGGAAGATCGGCCGGAAGTCTGAGTAGGCCACATACGTCCTTCGGCGAGGATCGTAATTCATGTTCTTCGGGGCCAAGTCCAGATAGGATGTAAGGTCCAGCGTGGCTTGCTGCGGCGAAATCTCAAACTTCTGCTGCAGCTGCTTGCGCCCGACTGTCCCCCCCCACTTAAGCTGAAACTCAATGAACTCGTATCGCCTTCGCTGGCCCAGCTTGATGCCCTCATGCTTCATGGTGCGCTCCCATCCATGCTAGCTTTTAGCATATTGACAAATTTTGATAAAGTCCTAAAATATAGCATAACACTAATTTATAGCATCGACGCGACGTAGGGCCGCGTGATGAAAGGAAGACTGATATGGCCTGGAATAGGGCAACAGCGCTCGCACGCATTAAAAAATTGAAGGGGCAAGTTCCCGATTTCGATGTTCAAAGCTTCGAAGACTACCGGCCACTCTATGAGGCTGACCAAGCGATCCGCGCCTCGAAGAAGCAACCAGCTACGCCACCACTCTTCAGCTTGCCCAAAGGCAAAGCGGTTGTCGTAGACACTGTGCAAATCTACATCGCCGTCACCAACTATGATGAATACCGTCTTGACGAAGGCCGGGAGACTGAAGCGTCTCACGAACGTGCAATGAGGCTGCTGCACCTGTACTACAGCGCCGCCGACCGCGCGATCGAGGATTCGGCGGCGCAGCGCGTAGATTTTCATAACGGGCGCGTGCATGCCGTCGTATTGGAGCGCGGCAAACAGGGCGTCACACGTGAGACCATCGCCCAGGCATTCGCGTTCATTGATGACTTCAAGCGGGTCGCAGGTGCCGCCAACCGCGAACTTGCCAAAAGTGAGTTCAATGTGTCCTTCCGCATCGGAGTCGATGTTGGCACCTGTGTGGCTATAAATAACGGTACGGGCTGCGAGCAGGAACCCATGTTCCTGGGCAGTGCAGCAAACCATGCTGCCAAACTTGCCTCCGGCAATGAACCCGGTGTGTACGTATCCGACGGAGTGCGTAAACTTCTTGGCTTTCAGGAATTCAGGATTACCGGCGAGTTCCTAGGCCTTTCCGACGCGGATGTTTCAGTAAACTCCGCCCGTCGCGACGCTAATAACCAACTCGTTTTCGGCGTTCAAAACCGCCAAGCCTATACCCAGCAGGTCGTAGCAAGCTGGCGTGATGAGATCCGCCGTGGTGAGCTTCCCGACCTCACGGACCCTACCTTCAGATTCTCGTACAAGGAGCCTCCGTTGAGCGAGATTGACTACGCACAACTTCAGCCTAGCCGGTCGATCAGGATGCCATTGGCTTCCATCTTTGCCGATCTGTCCGGCTATACCAATTATATTGATCGCGCCGTTGCTTCAGGTGATATCCGCGAGGCAGTTCGCGCGTTGTATGTGATCCGGCAAGAGTTTCAGAATGTTGTCGAGGAGGACTTCGGCGGCAGAAAGGTCCGGTTCATCGGGGACTGCATTCATGCAGTTATTGCCGAAGGCTCGCGGACCGAAACCGACGCACGGAAAAGTGTATCTTTGGCAGCGCAATGTGCCGGGGGACTGCATTCCTCATTTGGACTGTGCAAGGCCGAACTGGGGCATCTTGACAGCCTTGGCTTGGCGATTGGACTCGAATTTGGTCCGACGCCGATTTCAAGGATCGGGATTCGTGGTGATCGGTCTGTCCGTGTTGCATCAAGCATCGCAACCACGCGCTCAGAGCAAATGCAGCATGAGTGCGAGCACAATGGTGTAAAATTCGGGCCTGACGCCCTTCGAGTTGGTCCAGCGGCACTTGAAGACTTGGTGGATGAAGCAGGATATTGCGCCGAGATGGACTATGGTGAAGTTGCCGTTTGCCTGTCTGCGGCTCCAGCGGCCGTATCGAGCCCGATCTATGTCCGCGCGCATGTGCCCGCGGATACCGCTCAACCACGCGCGCATTTCAGTTCTGAATGAATTCGCTCAATCTTATTCTCCAGAACAGACCGCCCTGGGTAGAGATCGAGGAAAAACGAATGGAGGGGGTACGTATTCCGCCTCCCCGCCTGCGGTCGGCGGCAAGTCTCCACGCACTTTTCACCTGGAGCTACTGCCTTCGAACCAGCAGGGTGTTGTCGTGATGGAGCAGCCAGAACACCGGCAACTACCGGAATTCTGCCTGGAACGTCACATCAATGCCGACAGTACATTTTGCCTGTATCTCGACTTTGTAGCTAAGCTAGGCGACGAAGACGCGGCTAGATCATGGTGGTCGAGCCTAGGCACCTTTCTCAACAATCAGATTTACGCGGAAAAGCACCGCGTCTGGCCATTGGAATCCGGACTGAGCCATGGCGATGCCGCCCACGAGCAGCTTGCCATGGAAAACTTGGCCGAGTCAGTTGGCTGGAAAGATGAAGATCCTGCTGGCGATGTTTCGAGGCAGAGGCTGGCTGGCTGAGCGACTGCCTCGCGTTTCCAGGAAAATCGACCGCGTATTGAACTCGCAAACACCTTGTCCGCGGGGTTGTACGTGGAAGCATAAGCTCCTGCGCAAGAAGTCTTGCGGTTCGGAAACTTGCTATTCGGATTGCGGAAAGAAACATAAGCCCATCCTACGCGCCGAATGCCCAAATCGAGACACTGTCGAGGAGTTGGTTCTGCATGAGCATCGACGACAAAAATTCGAAGCCGAAGTCGTAAATAAGCTATCTCAAGAAGGTAAACGCTGCTGCGGGACGATGAAAAGGTGTTTGCTTCAAAGAGTCGATTGACTATACTGCGCAGCCCGCAATCCCAACTCGAGTTGCATCCTCCCATGCAAGGAGGCAGCTTTTCGAACTCGCCGATAGCCTCGCCAACGCGCACCGTGCGCCCGCCAGCGATCAGGATATCTATCACCTCCGGCTTCGGCGAAATCTATGCTCGATCATTTCAGTTCGGAACGCCCATACAGATTAAACCTGGATCCGCCTCAACGGAGAACATGGCTTAGCTTATTTCTCAGTTTTGATAGTATAAATGTAAGCATACGGCGAGAGCCACGACTTTTGCGCTTGGCAGAATGGCATTAAACTCGTAAGGGCGGCCTTATGATCGCTGTTATGATCGCTCCGACGGGTTTCCTTCCGGGGGATTTGGCCGCCGCCAGTTGGGGTCGCGGTCGGTCAAAGCGGTTTCGAGATTTTCAATACCGTAATCAGTGAATGTTGCAATTTGCTTGCCGTCGATGTCGTAGACCCACACGAAGCCCTCAACCTGATCCATCCAGTCGCTGATCTCCCAGATGAGGTCTTCGCTCACGCCGAGTTCTTCGGCGACAAGGGCGATGGTTTTCACGTGGTGTGGGACGCGCAACTCAAGCGGCCATCGATGAGACGTTGCAGCGCTTCCAATTCCATGGCAACAGGTCATCGATTTGGCGTGCCGGGTGATCGGCGATACGCGCGAGCACGTCAGCAAGCCATGCCTGGGGATCGATGTCATTCATCTTACAGGAGACAATCAAACTATACATGATCGCGGCGCGTTCGCCGCCACGATCAGAACCGCAAAACATCCAATTTTTTCTGCCCACAGCGATGCCGCGCAGGGCTCTCTCAGCGGCATTGTTGCTGAGGCATATCCGTCCATCGCTCAAAAAAGCGATGAAGCCGTCCCAACGCTTGAGCATATAATCAATGGCCTTGGCGGGATCGGCATGCTTCGACATCATCGCACGTTGTTCGCGCAGGTATGTTTCGAGTGTTGCCATCCGTGGCGCGCTTTCGGTTTGACGAACCGCAAGGCGTTCGGTCGCGTTTTTGCCTGAAACGCCGCGATCGATGGCGAATATCTCATCGAGACGTTTCACCACTTCAATCGCGATCGGTGACACCGCCTTCACGGTCTTGCCTTCGGCTCGTGCGTGCTCCGCACGCTCGATATCAGCAAGTTCAAAGAAATAGCGCCGCGCATGCGCCATACAATAAGCAGGCGTGATGCTGCCCACGCTGCGTTCACCACGGAACAAGTCATTGTATCCACCATAGGCATCGGCTTGAAGAATTCCGGCATAGGTTGCAAGATGCGCCTGCGGATGCTCGGCAGTGCGATCCGCAGAGTAATAGTAGATCGCGGCGGGCGGGGTCTGCCCGCCATACGGTCGATCATCGCGAACATAGGTCCAGAGGCGACCCGTGCGGGTTTTGCCTTTGGCGAGTGTTAGCGCAGGCCACGAACCGTAAATAAACGCCGGAATTGGACAGTTGCACGACAACTGTGGCGGTGTGCACAACGATTGCGGTCTGCCCCAGCGCACACCAGCATGCTACCGTACTCGGACGCGTCAAGGACAAGCGGCTTCGCCGTGCGCAAGATCGCGCATCCTTGACCCGTCCTGCGTGCGGCAGCATGGGGTTTGTGCATGGCCGGGACGAGGAATGGCAGCCCGGCCGAACAAGGAATGCCCCGGAGAGATGGCGCTGACCGGCTTTCCGCCAGGCTGCCGGCATTACGACTTTGTTCTTTTGCGCTTTTTGGCGCGCATTTCGGCGCGTTCCTGCGCCTCCTTATTGCGGTAGGACTCACCGTTCAGATCGACGACTTCGGCGTTGTGGACGAGCCGGTCGACGAGCGAGACGACACACGCCGCGTTCGGGAAGACGTCATTCCACTCGGCGAACGGCTTGTTCGTCGTGATGATGGTGCTTTTGGATTGGTAGCGTCGGCTGACGAGTTCGAAGAACAGATCGGCCGCCCGGTTGGAATAGGATAAGTATCCCACCTCGTCGATGACTAGGAGCGCCGGCCTGACATACCGGCTCAGCCTGTATTTGAGGGCGATGGCGCTGTCGATGGCCGCGAGTTCGCTGAACAGTTGTCCGGCACTGGTGAAGATGGCGGTGTGGCCCTGGATCACCGCTTGATGCGCGATGTTCTGGGCGATCATGGTCTTTCCGATGCCGTTCGGCCCCCTGAGAACGGCATTGGCGTTCTCGCCGAGGAAATCGAGGGACATGAGTTCCTCGATCGCGGCGCGGTCGCACTTTACCGGCCAGTTCCAGTCGAAGTCACACAAGGGCTTGAACCGGCCGATGCGGGCTGCCCGGAGGCGGCGCTCTAAACTCCGGCGGGCACGCTCATCTTCTTCCCACTGGAGCAGTTCCTGAACCCATGGGGAAGCGCCGGCCTCCGGCCAATGGTCCAGCAGGCCATAAAGATTGAGGGCGCGGGCTCTGCGGCGCAGGTTTTCCGCAGGCAGCGGAGCGGCGGGACGGTCATTCATCTCCGGTCCTTTCGATGGCGTCATACGAGGCAAGATTGTGAGAGCGGACAGCGGCGTCCTTGGCCTTGGCGCTTTCGGAGAGATTGACGGCGAGCGGCGGCGGCAATTTGCGGGCTTCCCGGCGCCGGTCGAGGGCGCAGCGCACGGAAGTATGATGCGGGGTGCCGCGGCTGAGGGCTTCAAGGACAGCCTCCTGCAGCTCGGCGGCGCCGTAACGCTCCAGGAGCTTCATCATGGCGGCGGTGAGAGAGCCGAGATTCTCGTTGCGTGCCGCCGCGCGGAGCAACAGGTCGCGGCAGGCCGGCACGGCCTGGACGAGCCTGTCCGCCGCCCGCTGCCGGCCGGCGGCGCGCTTGTGTTCAACAAGCGCCTGGATGTGTGCGGCGTCCTCGATCTGGGCGCCCTTATCGTAGCTGCGCGGATGGCAGGCGACGACGTCTTGTTTATCGGTGATGCTCAGGTCGTGGAGACCGGCAAATACAGTGAGCGCTTTGCGCACCTGGGTGTGAGGGATGGAGTAGTCGTTGCCATCGAAACGGACGTAGGGCGTCTTGCCGGCTTTGACCTCGGTGCGTTCGAACAAGGGATACGGCTCATCGGGCCTCGCCATCAGTTTGGGCGCTTCCTGATCGAATGCCTCGCCGACGGTGATTGCTCTGTCCTCCGGGCAGGGACGGGCGGCCGCGGCACTCAGGCACCAGTCTTTGGCTTGAGCGTTCAAGTCATCCAGACCGGTGAACTGGCGGGCAGCGAAGAAGTTGTCGCGGACATAGCGGATGGCGCGTTCCACACGTCCCTTCTCGTTGCCGCGGGCCACGGCCACCGGTCGCGGCTCGAAGCGGTAGCGTCTGGCAAACTCAATGAGGCCGGGGTTGAAGCGGATGGCTTCGCCCTGGCGCTCCAGCACGGCACTTTTGAGGTTGTCGTACAGCAGGACCCTGGGCACGCCATCCCAGGCGGCGAAGGCACCGGCATGCCCGCGGAGGAAGTTCTCCATACGGGCGTTGAGATAGAAGCGCAGGTAAATCATCCGCGACCAGCTCAGCACCATGACGAAGGCCATCAGCGGACGCTTGGCGCGGCCGATGGTGAGGTGGCCGAAGTGACCCCAGTCCACTTGTGCCTGCTCTCCCGGCAGGGTGCGCAGGCGCAAATACGCTTCCGCCTTGGGTGCCGGCCGCTGCTGGGCGATGATGGAGCGGAAATGGCCGGGGCTTCCGCTGTAGCCGCGCTCGCAGACCATGGCGTACAGACGGGCGGCTGTCAGCGTGGGGAACTTCTCCAGGGTCCGGCGGATGAAGGGCAGATAGGGATCGGCTTTCGACCGCCTTGGCGGCGGTCCGTGGCGCGGCAGGCCAGCCTGGGCCAGGACCCTGGCCACAGTGCCGTAATGCAGATGCAACTGGCGGGCGATCGTTCCGATGCGCCACTTCTCGACATGGTAGTAGCGCAGGATTTGCGCCTCGGTATCAGGGGGGATGGTCACCGCCGCCTCCTCTCTTGTTTGGTTGAGTGCTGTTTCGATGAGCCCGGCGGCGGCGCAGAAAATCCCAGCGGAAAAAATCCGGACAGCGGCGGCTGCACTGGCAGCAATGCCAAGTTGTCTGCACCGGCCTTTGCGCCAGTACATCGCTATCCGGCGGGGATAGTTCTTCAACCGCTGCCGGGCTCTGGACAAACAAACCATCCAGAGGCCGTGCGGGTGAACCCTGATCTATCACTTTATTTACGCGGGACCTGTACCGGCGCGAGGCGTGAGCGCGGGCCATGCCGCCCCTCAACGTCGCGGCGTAGCGTTTATTGGCTTCGGCCAATGATCGCCGCCGGGCCGTTGTGGCGCAGGCAGGCGAGCAATAGCGATGCCCCCGGTCGCAACACGGACAGATGGCCGCCAGAGTGCGGCAGAGAGCACAGTAGAAGAACCTGGCGGATGATCCCGCCAGTTCTGCAACGGCCGTCGATCCCGCGTGGACCGTGGTTGCGAATAGTGGAATACTGCCCCCGCTTCCGTGCAGTGCACGGTTAGGGGCGCGGCGTCGATGTTAGACTTGGCGGTTTGGGATCGGCGTCGCGCCTGGTTCAAAACTCAGGCGGACTTTTATGCCGGCGCCGTTAAGGTGCGGTTTGCTTCGCAGGAGGCAGACCACCGTGTGGCTTGGGCATCAGCCACTGATCGCTGGCCCTGAAATGTAATCCCACTGCATGACGCCGTCACACCGCCGGCGTCAGCGGGAAAATTGGCATCCGTCCAGCATTCCGGCGTTTATGTACGTTTTTTGACCGGCGTTCACAGCGAGTACCGGCACCGTCGTGTCGTCGCCGTGCAGCCGTTCGGCGGCGAGAACATGCGCTTCGATGCGCTGAAAAATCGGACGCAACACGCTGCTGCAGGCACCCACATGATCGGCCAGGGTCGACACGCTGAGGTCGATGCCTTCATGCGCATAGCGTTCGGACTGACGGTTCAGCGGTTGATGCTGCCCGAATTTCTCGAACAGGATCATAGCCAGCAAACTGGGTCCGGCATGGCCGCGCGGGATAACGTGGAACGGCGCGGGTGCCTGGCTGATGCGCTCGCAATCGCGGCAGGTAAACTTCTCGCGCACATGCTGGATAACTTTCCATTGGCGGGGGATCACCTCCAGCGTTTCGGTGATGTCTTCGCCCAGCTTGGAGAGACGCGAACCGCCGCAGCAAGCACAGGATGGTTGACCCGGCACAATAATGCGCTCACGCGGTAGATGCTCAGGAAACGGCTTGCGCGCAGGTTTCTTGCGCACAAACGAAGCCACGTTCGTCGTTTTACGGACAGCAGCCTCGGCGGCAATATCATCTTCGCTCGCAGCGGCTTCCGCTTCTTCCAACTGCAATTCGAACTGGTCAAGCAGGCGCGATGACCGCTCGGAACGAACGCCGTATTTGTCCCGCTGCAGTTTGGCGATGACCAACTTGAGGTGGGCGATTTCTGCCTGGGTCGCAGACCGTTCCGCCGCGAGGTGAGCTGCCACAGCATCACGCTCGGCAACCGCCGCGTCGCGCGCGATCTGCATGGCAGCCAATGCGGCCTGCAGACCTTCGATACACTCCGACCTTGAACGCGACTTTGTCAATTCCATAGTGAAATTGAATTATACTTGCGCTCCAATTTCTGCAGGAAAATAAAAGCGTTTTTAGAATCTTTTTCTCAGCCCGCGATGGCAGGACGAAATGTATAATTTGGGTTCCGCCAGTCGATACCGGAGAGCATATAACCGAGTTGAGCAGATGAAATAGCAACGATGCCTTTCACCGATGGCGGCCAGATAAATTTTCCTTGTTCAAGTCGCTTCACGTACAGCGACATGCCAAGCCCATCATGCCAGATCATCTTGATCTGGTCGCCGCGTTTGCCGCGAAAGACAAAGAGATCACCGGCGTGCGGATCACGCTGGTGCATCTGTTGTACCTGAAGGGCCAACCCGTTCATGCCGCGCCGCATATCGGTCGTTCCGGTTGCCAGCCACACACGCGCATTGCCTGCCATGGGGATCATCGCTGCACCAGAGCGCTGATAACAGCGGCGGCAAGTGCAGGGGGCATCATCGCTGGAATTTTGACATGGCAACCGTTGATTTCAATCTCAATCACGGGTTCCTTTTCGCATGGACGCGCCGGGGATGGCTCTGCAACCGCCATGACTTGGGCAAAACCATGCGTGCTGCCCTTCCACAGCTTCTTGCGCCATGTGTAGAGCAATCCGGTCGATATCCCTAATCGCCGCGCTATTTCTCTGACTGGAACGCCCGCTGTAAATACTTGCGCCAAAATGCCGGACTTCTCTTCGTCCGTCCATCGGCGTCGACAATCATCTCCTGTAATCAATTGAATCTGCGCCATCTGCCCTCCTGCGACTGCTCTCGATGACGCTCCTATGACCAGTCATAAGAGACGCACTCAGAGCGCTCGCAAAGCAACCACAAATCGCATCGGGTTTGGAAGACGTCCTTCTCCGGAAGCTTACGTATAAATCACCATCAGAGCTGTCACACCTCTCACCATTAGAAATGTCGCTGCTCGGTCAACGTTTTACTCGTGCAAAGCTCTCCGCAACGCATCAGCTGCATCGGCATAGAACAGTATCTGCACACGGGTTGCCACATCGTCAGAAAGATCGATCAGCGGTCTGCGGCACGAGACCGGCATCATGACTGTCGATGCGCCTTTCTCAAGAGCAAGCTCGACAACATCAATCGGGTTATGGATTGGTTCAATCGATCCACCCAGGTTGATCCCGCCGACGACAATGAGCCCTCCCTTCAACGGCTTACCCAATAACGCAGAGCAAAGCGCAGCGAGTACCCCAACACCCACTTGGCTACCGCTCTTGGCGGCATCGAACGATCTAACCTGCACGGCGAACTCGTGCTCTCGTGGATTTCGATCGCCGACTAGGTCGCGCGCACGGGCGTACAAGTTCTGCTCAGCAAACCGCACACTCTCCCGGAACGGCGCTGGCGGCGACTGATTTAAAATCCGAACTCCACTACCAGGGCTTTCCGATATCTCGATACGAAACAACCCGATGGCCTCATCTTGGCCGCCAGGGCTTATCGACCACACCTGCCCCGCAGGTAGCGGGTCAGTCCCGATGCTATCCTCGCTCTGCAATTCCGGAGTGCCGACGAACTTCTCGACGCCGTCCAAGCCCATCATGTAGCTGAACTGAGTGTTCCTGAACTCTGCTGAGCCAACGCGCTTCTGTTGCTCCTTCACGCGCCGCCTGACTTCCAGAGCAAGCCGAACTGCCCATTCGAGGTCCTCGTCCGATACAACTGCCTTGGCATCCGGATAGATAAGCTTCAGCAACCCTGAAACAGTCTTGTTGACAGCATTCTGGTCGCGTCCGGAAAGAGCACCGCCAAAATGCACCCGGCCTTGAAGGACGTTGATGCGGCTCTGCGCGCGTAACCGCGAGAAGCATTCGGCGAGAACATCGCTTACCAATCCGAAATCGGTCAGTAAATAGTTCCTTGCTGATTTTCGGGATGGCCCATCCAGGGAGGTAACAGTGGATGCGGTCCATGAACGCCGTGTCGTTGCGCATCTCCGGTGGCATCGGGCCCGAACAGATGCCCAACCCGTTGCTGATGCTGAACGTCGACATCGAAGTTGCCCACCATGACGATGCTGCCAGTTGGCGCGGATGCTCTCGCGGCCACGCGAGAACTCCCCAGACTCCATGTAGCCTTTCATGATGTTGACACCGTCCTTCTGATCGAAGGAGATACCCGACACCTCGTCGAAGCACACTACGTCGTACTGGCAAACGAGGCCTCGTTGACCGTTCGCCATGTTGACAAACATGCGTGCGACGGTCGCCTTGCCGCCCGACACTAGATGGGCATAAGGCGAAACTTGCTGGAACAAATGGCTCTTGCCAGTGCCGCGCGGGCCCAAGCTCAACAAGATTGTAGTTGCTCTCGACAAACGGCACCATGCGAAGCAGCATGGCGTCCTGAGCACGAGCGTTCAACTGGCCAGGTTCGAGGCCCACACTCCGGAGCAGGAAGGCTTTCCATTCCGCCGTGGTGAGCTTAGAGCGTCCATCGGCAACCTTTTCAAGAATGTCGCGCGTGGAGAGCTGTATCTCGCGTAGGTTCATGATCTCGAATGGACGACCACCTTTTTCCTGGGCAATACTACCGTCATAACCAAGCTCAATCTCGGCATAAAAGCCGCCTGTTAGCATGCGCTCGTGATCTTGAACGATTTTGTCCGGTATCCTGACGTCCGTCAGCCGCAGGCTCGGCAAGCTAGCCAGATAGCTATCGCTCTTGGCGTCCAGACGTGCAGTCACAATGTCAATAATGCGAACCGATCCCCGTTCACGTGCGCGGGCCTTGAAGAGTTCTTCCTCACCGGCGCGCACAGTTCGGTCGGACAGTTGCGACTGCACCATCTGCAGGCCCTCATCGATCTCCTGTTGATCGGTGCTGGCGCAATAGCGTCCGAGCATGAATTCTACAACATAGGTTGGCACAGGGAACTGCCCGCGGAAGCGGCGTACCAAATCCTTGCGAACTACATGTCCGGTGAAGGCGCTTGCAGCCTTTTGGTCAAGGTCATCGAGCTGCATTTCTACTCTCCTCCAACGATAAGCGTTCGGTGCGCACGGACGAGATCACTGTCGTCCAGAACAACAAGGCAAACTGCCTTGCGTTCGTATTCATCACTCACCAGCACTGATGTCCGGCCCGTTTCATCGAGCACTCGTCCACCCTTGATTACGCTGGGGCCTCCCGTCTCGCTCCCGAGCCGTACATCAATCCGATTGTCGGCCGCACCTGAAACCTCGATGCGAAGGCGTAGCCCTTCCCAACGGGCTTGTGTGATCGATACGTCAGCGACCATTCCACTCGCCGCCACCTCAATGACCGGAAGCACGCATTCCTGAGGACTGATGCCGCCATGAGCATACTCCTGGCCAGCAAAAAAACAGCGGGCGCCAGTCGCCGTCGCGACGAAAACATCCCTGTTCCACGTCCACGGGATTTGCAGATAGCCGGTCGTAGCCCCAGACTTCACCATGGCACAGCGCGAGCGCTTTCCCTGAGGCTCTACGAGTCCGACATCGAGCCTAGCCGTCGGAAGGCCGCCAGGCATCAAAAGCCACCCGTGATCCGTAACGATCCGAACGTGCCGACCAGCACGCACCAATGCAACAATGTGATCAACACAATCTCTGATACCGGAAACCAATCGCTCCGCAAGGCGCGCGCCGAGCGCGTGCCCCTCATCATCGAAGCGGCCCGTCTCCGTCCATGCCAGTCCGTCAGGTGGAAAATTGCCGTCGGTGTTCCACCCTTCCGCGTTCATCAACTTGAACAGTACTGCTTTAGTGGCTGGCCGCCCATCCGGAGCTAGTGGCAGCACATCTGTGGTGCTCGTCGCCCCACTAAGACTTCTTGCAACAGGCGAAACCAAGGGCTTGCATGTGGCGGTCACCGTCGGAAAGCCGGACCAGCACCATCTCAGCTTGATCCCCACCCCCTGATCGGCAATCAGTCGAACCAGCTCGTGCGCCAAGTCCATCCGCAGACCATCGACAAACACGATTGTCGACGTCTTTGAATCATAGCTTGAGCCAGTATCTGCGAGCACTGCTTTGCCGCTGCGGACCAGTTCCTGAAGCGCGCAAGCCGCATCCTCGATCCACGGCAAATAGATGGCTTTGAGAGCGGCTGCGACAGCTACCCTATCAACCTCGCGTGGCACTAGTGCCAGTGCGCGCATCGCGGCCCAATCAATAGCAGCGCCATGGGATACGTAGGATTCAGCAAGCGCGCCGCCATCGTAGACTGCAAGCGGCTTCGCGGCCACGACCTGAACGAGAAAATAGAGGGCATGAGCGAGGGGGGCTTCACCACGACGAGCCCACACTGTACCGCGCCTCCACGCATGTGATTGCTCAAGGAGGGCAATCTGTGCGGCAGCATCGGCACGAGAGCACTTATCGAGCTTCGTCAGCGCGTCGCGCAGTTGTCGCTCGTCGTTTGTATTGATCTTTGGAAAAGGCGATTTGTCCGCGAGGAGATCGGCAGGTTCTTCGGCGTTAAGCAACTGAATAATCCCGTCATAACCTGTACTGGACGCGAAGCGCGTCCAGACAGAATTCCACTTGCCCTTGCGTTGTGCCAGCCGCTTGGCGGCATCCTGACGCGACAGTTTGTTGGGATCAAATTTCAACTCCTTTGCCGCGATACTTGCAAACGCAGCAAATCTGCCCCGGTCGGCCGATTGAACGAACGTACCGTCCATCCAGTCGAGCATGTCGGCATCAAGATCAGGAGCTAGCAGCGCGTTGAGCGTATCAGCGTCCCAACGTTTATGGCGTAGTTCTTCAACCGGACGCGAACACAGTCGCACTGCTGTGTGACTGAGAGCGGTGCGTGTTGCCACATCATCGGCGATGTTCAGATTTCAGTCGCCCCCGCTCTGCCGCAAGAAAACCGCGGAGTGTCCAGTCCTTGCCGTTGACGTGACCAAAAATGTTGCCAGCCACCGTGAGCCAGACCAGAGGCTGCAGCAGCAACGGGCAGTCTTCTGCCCCTTTTAGCGTTTCACGACCTACGCCCGGCAGGTAGATGATAGGGGTTACCTCTGCTGGCAGCACTAATTGTGGAATAGCGCGCGCAACCAAGACCCGGAGCCAGATGGCGGGGCCAGTTCGAGTGCCAAGTTCAATATCTCCGTATGTTAGCAGTTCGGGCATGCGCTCGCGCAGCGATGGCAACAGCGGCAGAAACTCGCTGTTCTCGTCGCACCAAAGCACGGCCTCAGGAGCTGACTCGGCAGCGGCGTTGTAGCTCGCGGCATCTCTAAGAGCAGCAATCAGCGCGTCGAGGGGGTCGTCATGTCCGCCCTCCAGCCATCTTCTTAGGCTGTTCGCGCGCGGCCTTCTTTTCGGCGAGACTAGTATGATGGTCATTGATCCGCTCGCCTATAAAGACCGGATACCACGGTGCCGATACAACATCCGAACCGCGGTCCTTGGCCCATTTGATCTTCGGCGCCTCTCGCAGTACTCCGGCTTCCACGAAGGGTCGGATGTTCATACGCACGCCATCATCAAGGTCAGTGTCCCAACCAATCGGCAGCTCAGCGAGCGATTTCCAGCGCACGAAAATGTCGTAGGGTTTCTCACCTTCGAGGATCTTTTCAAGCTTCTGTTGAAGCTCACTGGCCTTCTCGTAGCGCAGTTCGTTCTTCTCGGCCTTTGCGCGCGCCAACCAGTCCCCCAACACTGTGTAGGTCAGCTTGCGTAGAGCCGCCTGATCGAAGCGATGATAGTGGACGAACACTGAGAATCCTTCCTTCTGGCCATCCCAAATCTGCCATATGAAAGGACGCTGATGGAACAGTGTGCAATGCTGACGAAATGCACGGTCCCGCAGCCAAGCTTCGAGAGAGATTTCTTTTGCCAGCTTTTTGTCGATGACTTCGTCTGCTTTTGAGATCAAACGACCTTCCAGTGCGTCAGACCATGCGCCACCAAACGCGGCCGAAAGGTAGCTGCGCAATCGATCGGCTAGAGCTAACTCACCCCCGACAGAAGGAATTCCGAGGAGACCATCACTATCGCCAGTAGGAAGCTTCGCTGTCTTGGCCACCCACTCCCGAGCCTCTTTGGAAAGCCTCATCTTTTGGTCGGATTCTGCTGGCCAGCGGTAACCGCAGAGCCGGGCTAGAGCAACGTGGAGAGCTGATCCTTCTTCGCCTCCAGCAGGATGTCCGTGAAACAGCCATTGTGTTGGATTAGCCGAAAACGGCTCCGGCAAACCTTCCGGATAGCATTCTTCGGCCAACGTTTTCCATTTTTGTAGGTTAAACGGCACCTTGACAAGCGTTGCGTTGGTAACCTTTAGCGACTGATCAATGGCGCGAACATTGTCGTGGAAGTCGCTCGACGAGCAATAGCACCAGATTGCTGGAAGATTTATGATATCTTTGGGAATAATCGCGGCACTCGATTGATCATATAAGTCACCTTGGTATAGGCCGGCGGGGAGCCCTCCCATATGGCGAATAATAACGCCTACTCGACCCCAAGCTTCAGTACCCTGTATTCTAGCTTGCTCCGATCTCGCCAACTCTCCATCACCCATTGCCCAGTTGAGAACAGAGTGACGTCCATCAAAATATGCAGTATTGTCAGAAGTTAGCTGGAAGAGTGACCAACTCCTGTCTTCTGGTCGATGCTCCCAAAATTTATTCACCCATCGCGGAGTATCCCCATTCTGAAAACCGACATATGCATCAGCATATTGAGAAAGAAGTGATCCCTTGATCGCCTCAGTTACCGCAATCCGGCTATCTGGATTACTCCTCTGGCTCTCCTGATCAATAATCTTGAATGGGCCATTTCGCATCAGGTCGGGCTTGCGAGCCAGTTCTCTACCGGTATCTGCGCTCACTCCAAGATAGGCACCGTTATCTCGCGCTTTGACTTCGCTCGTAGCAATCAGTGCTGTTCTAGCGGCCCACCAATTCATGTCGTTGAATGCAGCAGGCCCTAAATCGCAAATGATATTCAGCTCTGCCTGCGACAACAAAGAGGCACGCATTCTTTTGTAACTTCCAAGGAATAGCCAGCTCTGAGGTGTCACTTCACACACGGTGCCGCCACGTTCAGCAAGCAATCGCATCCTTTCGATCATGGCAGTTGCCAAGTCAGCACGAGCATCACGATATCGCGCGTCGATAAACGCTGCGAGAACAGGATCTTGTTTCCCGCGTCCTAAGTAGGGAACATTCGTGGCTTGAATTGTATAATGCCTCGAAAGCAGCGTGACGGCATCGGCCATACCGCGCGCCGCTACGACCCCCTCCATTTGCTCTGGTTCAGCTAAACGCGTCTTGCCGACCAGCCGACCAAGCAAAGCTTCCACGTTTGCAATCCTCATTGGATCAACGAGGTCGCCACCTGTGGGCTTCAGTAGACTTCCTAATATCGGCGCTTGCGCGAAAAGATCGTGGAGCGCTGCCAAGGCCCTCTCTAGATCAACATCGCCGTCCGCGAGTGCCACAAACTCCGCTTTCGGTAATGGCGGCGGCGCGCCGACCCATGCGATATGCGGTTGGGGAAGTGATTTCCATCCTCCGATGCGCCAGGCGGTCAGTGCTACGGCGAACGCCGCGATCTGCACGCATCGACCGTCGATCTCGAGACCATGCAGGTTCTCATACAGCACCGCCGAGACCGCTTCTGCTGGCACCAGCCCCTCTTCCTCTTGTCTCAAAGAAGCGAGGATCGTCAGCGCTTCGGTGAGGAAATGTCCCGAACCGCAACATGGATCAAGCATCGTGATGGACTTGGCATCTTTCGGCCATCCGAGGTATTCGCCGGCGGCAGGTCGCCAACGTGCGAGTTGCACATCCTTTGGTTCGTCCTTGACGAAGCGGAGCATGTCGAAGCAATAGTTGGATGGTGAGCAAACGGTACGCAAGGCATCCTCGTCGACGGCAGTCTGGGCGAGCTTCGGATCTGCAGCTAGGCGCTTCCCGGCCCACCACGCTCCAAGCGTATTGTGCAACAGAAAACGCACCATGTAAGGCTCGGTGAAAAGCTGCGTAACCGCAGGCAATTCATCAGCACCGATCTTAACACCCGACGCGTTCACAGCCTCTTTCTCGGCCGAACGCCAGAACTGATATGTCCATCCGAGACTGTCCTCGGCCTGGAAAGTTTCGGCATCCAGGGTGGTCACCAGGCGACTGAGTTTCTGCGTATGCGCGGGATCGAAGTCGAGCCCCAGCACGGGGTCTTCAATACGAAACACTGCGGGCAGCATGGCCGCCGCATAACGCTCAGCAATGGCCCAACCATCGGCGAGGCCTTCCTCTGCGGCCAGCTCACGGCATTCCTCAATGGTCACCGCAGCGTTGAGCGTTGGATGGCGGAGCAGGTTGCGTTCCGCCAGAAACCTGGCAAACAACATCCGATGCCAATGGGCATAGGCAGTAGCTTCGACCAGCTTCTTGATCGCCTGTTCGTCGCTCGCCTTATCAAGAGGATCACCAAGCGCACGCGCATGAGCGCGAAGCCGTCGTCGCAAATCCTTCTCGCGTTCACCCAGATAGCTGGGTGGCTTTGCCTCGGCAACGCCAAGCCGGCGAATGGCGTCACGCGCGCCATCTTCGGCAATGATACGCGCATCCTTAATCGTCTTCTCGAGGCTTCGGCGCAATGATGTGCTTAGATAGCGATTGCTCATAGCCTCACACCTTCGGAATAACCGGACCATCTGCCAATGCGCCGACGATCTGCGCGCGAACCTTTTTTAGCCACGCGTCGAGTTCCTCTTCGGATTTCACAAGAGCACTAGGCAATTGAACCGAGTGCGCCTTGGGCTCGAGAAGTGCCGCCGCAGCTGCTAGCGCATCGTCGATGCGCGCCGGCAAAGCCTTGACCATGTTCTCCCATTCCGAGAGACTACGTCCGTGCAATGTCTCTGCGATGGCTTGTGGTGTATCGACGATCGGCTTCGTAACCAGCAGCAGCCCACTGTCATTTCGTATTGCGTGTTTTTGATCGGGTGACAGTCTCGCCCAAGTAGCATCACTGCCGAGGCGCTGCTCGCCCGCTGCCCAGGCAACTTCCCAAAGCGCATGGGTGGCGTTGACCTTTGCCCGCAATGTATTGGCGGCCGCCGCGATTACAGGCGGAACCGGATCAGGGTCGGCAAGCAATAGTCGCTGCCCGCAAATATTTTCGAGATCAGCCCGCGCGCCTTCAGCCCCGAGCCTCACAAGCTGCGCGGCGAGTTGCCAGTTGTCCTCGCGCGCCTTTATCTTTTGTGCAGCTTGCTGCCAAGCCTTGATCTTATCTCTGAGTAACGTCGCAGCACTAGCCAACGCAGCAAGCAAATCATTGCCCGACAAGCCCTTGTACTTAGCCATCTCGGGCACCGGATCGGGCGCTGGCGCTGGTGCCTCGCCGCCCGATCGCGCCGCAAAAGTCTCCAGTCGCTCAAGGAGCGCAGAAAGAGCAAAAGCCTCCTGGCCGTTCTCGAATGAAACACCAGCATCGCCGAGAAGCCCGCGAATTGCGACCCGCTGCGTGACCGTCACAACCGTGGTTTCGTTTCGGAACGTGCAGGTGCCGATCTTCTGGCGCGGCAAGTCAGGCAGCGACGCAGGCCTGCCGTCATCGCCGGTGACGCGCACTAGACCGGCATTGGCCAGAACCATCAACGCCCCGTCCACCACATCCTGCGACCAGCCATACGGCGGGCTCGTTAGTTTGTTACGCAGATCCGATCCTTTGCGCCCGGCCCCAAGATCAGAAAGCAATATTTTGCACACCGGATAAGTCTCTGGCGCACCTGCATGATCGACGGCCTTTAATGCATCTGGGTCTTTGCGCGCCGCCTTCTCGCGCACCTTTTCCCAGCCGACATGGTCACCATCTGCGAATTGCGGATAAAGTCGTGCGAGCGCGTTGCTCGCAGCCGCCTTCACCGCGTCGACAAGTGCCCCCTGAATAATCTTGCCACCGGCCTGCATGACCTTGGCCTGCCCTACAGCTTCGCGAACAATTTCGTTGGCGGCGGATAGAGCTTTGTTAGCGCGCGATTGCATCGCCGCCTGTGCCTCTCGTCCGGCATCCGTCTGCGGAACACCGCGCAGCTGCAACACCTGCTCGGCCGCACGCCGTGTCGTCAATGCCCGCGACAACTCATCATTGCGATGCCGGGGAATAAGAAGGTGAACCGTTGGATCATTCGTCGACGCAGCGGTGATTTCTCGCTCTGTGGCAGCAAGTTCTTCGTCCCAACCACTGTGCATACGTAGCGCAATGCCATCGCTGGGAATCTTATCTGTAGGCTGGAGGCGATGAATGCGCCTTTGTTGTTTACTTTGACCATGAGGAACAGCAGTTGCACCAGAAAGTCCCGTCTCGATCGCTTGCCCAAGCAGATCGCGTCGAAGCCGTGGCAGGACTGATGGATCTGCAAGACAGCTCCGTTCCTCGGTACGGTAAGCAGCCTCCCACTCGGCGCTCTCCTTGGTTTGCAGCCGCCATTCACCTCCAACCTCGATTACAGCCCCATCGTTCTGCAGAGCCACAAGCAACTGAGGCACATCCTTCCTCAGTTCATCGTCGCCCCCCAGATCGACGATGAGCAAATCCGCGATGGTCTCCGGCTGGACCAACACACCGTGGTGGTCAGCTTCGGCTGCAATGCGACCGAGCATATAAACGAGCATCAGAATACGAGACTTGAGCTTGTCGGTCGCATCGCCTCCGCTAAGAGCCTCAATACGGTTTCGTGTCTCACTGGGTAGCAGGCCAGCGTTGTAAGCTTCACTGGCAAACCGCCCATAAAGAAAATCAACCGGAACAGCGTGGCCCAACGGTCGGTCGCCATATGTTTTGGCGGCGTCGAGCGTCGTCCTTAACTGACCGCGAAGTGTCCCGCCCAGTCCCGTGCGATCAAGCTCGCGCAGAATTTTCTCCCACACGCGGCGACGGGCGGGAAGCAAGGGCCAATCGAGCACCGCCTCACCATCGTCTTGTACTGTATGCGCCAGACGGCTTCCTCTAAGGTGACGACTGATTTCGCCAGCGTTTTTGCCGAGCATCTCCCTGATCGGGATCTCGGCTGTCGTTTTCTTGCGGAGCACCGTCTTCCGAATGACGGCATCCACGTCGGCCTCCCCAAGGGCAATTTGTACAGGGAAACGATCAAGCAACTTCTGCAGATTAGGGACATCGCTCAGTGCCTGTTGCCCTGTCGCCACGAGCAGAAACCGGCCATCGAAGCGGCCCGAAAGTCGCTCAGCCAAGGTCTGGATTTTGAGCGTCAAACCAGGGTCCTGCCGGATGAACTGCTGCACCTCATCAAGCACGACGAGCGTGAGCGGAAGTTGCTTGCGCCCTAACATCAGGGCTTGGCGGCCCATGGATTCGACCAAATCCACGGTTACCGGCGGCGGATCTGGGAACTGCGCGCGCAGACTGGTGCTGAGCTCCTGTGCCGAGCTAGCAAGTTCGGGCTTCGCGCGCAAAACCGCAGCAGAGAAGCGCGGCGAGAGTATAAAATTTCGGATATCAGTCTCGAATGTTCCTGATAGTTCCAGTCTTACTGCATCAAGAATACCCTCATCGGCCAACCATAGCGCCACTTGCGCCGCCCGCAGATCGCTGGGGAGTCCGGCCGCTCGCAGCAGGATACTAAGAGTTGCTTCAGCTGGGTCTGAAGGACCTATGCCCAGCGTGTCACCAGCCGCAATCACCCCGCCGAGCCGTTTGGCCGCCGCGCGTAGTTCCTTCAGAGGTGCGGCTACTTCGGGAGGTATGTGAGGAATGAGGCCTTCTGCGGTGGCCCCATCGTCGAATTCCAAATTCGTCCATAACGCAGCCAGCATGCTAGCCAAATGCGATTTTCCTGATCCATAAAATCCCGAGATCCACACGGCCGGCGAGCCGCCCTTCTTGCCAATAGATCCGAGGAAAGCTTCAAGAATTCTGGAGAGTCCATTTGCATACGCGCCATCGCAGATGAATGTCGACAACTCGCCACGCAAAGTCTCCAGTACTTCCGCGTTGGGCGGGAACGATATCTTGGCGACGCCCTGATTTGCGAGGCGATAGTCGGCCGGATCTGTCTGGAAAGTATCTTTGTTTAGCATGTGCCTTTGCCTCAGTATGCGTTGTCCGACGGAATAGGAATTGCGTGGTAGTTCCAGCCGTCGCGCGCATCAAACAGGCGGTAGACGCCGACCGCGTGCTTGCCGGGAAAACCGAGCAACAGCCGCCCAGGAATGTGGTCGGCCAACCGGCTTAGCATGTTTGAAATTCGCAGCACACCAAACAAGGAACCACAGCCATCGATAGCCAACACGTCTTGCTCGCCGCAGGTGGCAAGGGCATCGCGTAGATCACGGACCAAGTCCATCTCGATGTCCGGCAGTAAGCCGCGCAGTTCGCGTGGCTCACGCATCAGCGCATCGAAAAACTCGTGCTGGGCCAGCCAGCGCCCGACCCAGGGCGAGAGATCAAAGCGATGCCAGCCATGGCCGGCCTTCCGCGTGGCCTGCTCGAAGTCGCAGAGCCGCCCCGTGAACCGTCGTTGTAAAGTCTTATCGTACCAGAGCACCCAGATGCGACCTGCTGGCGGCGTATCGCTCGCCCAAGGAAGCTCCACTTGCCGGACATAGGCCGAAAGGATGTCATCAAACGTATTCAAGTTCCGCCACCCCCAACGTTGAGGCCATTTGTGGCCGAACAGAAATCTCAGTGACATCACCAGCCGACCGGACACGGGCAAGCCCCTGGCCTTCTGCCTTGCGCAGCAAATCCAAAGCTTGGTCCGCCGACAGATCCAGAACCTTCATCCAGCCAGAACTAAGCATCGCTGGTCCGCCAAATCCGCACACCGTCGCCAACAAAGCTGCAAGCGCAACCACCTGAGGCGTCGGAGTCACGCGCTGACGTACTTTGCGCACCGGGCCAACGAGATGGCCGCTTTGCGTCCAGGTTGACGCACAGTTTTGAGAAAGTGAGCGCATCATGCTCGAGGAAAAACGCCCAGGGTGCTTGGCCAACAGCACGTCTTCAAACGCGGGTCGTTGGATACGCGACCCCACGGCACCTTCGGTGACAACCCGCCCTGTATCCCGCAACAGCGGATCCCGTGCCAGAGCCACCAGAAGAGCCAGCAACGGCCAATTCTCTGGACATGCACGCCACAAGGAAAAAAAAGCGCGTGTAAGGATCGGTTGCGTATTTAGCCCGTAAAGTGCGGCTATGTGGCGATAGGTAAGCGCCCGCGTGTTGGCAGTAGCCTTACCGAGAATGTTATCGTCGATGACCGCTTGCTTGAGCGCCACTGGCGTTCTGTCCCGCGTTGAAAGCAGCGCTTTAAGCTCAGCGAGCATCATGGTCTTAGACTGATGTGGACCGCCCCCATTGAGCCGAACGCCAAACTTTTCGATCCCTGTAGCGGATGCCTTCGGACCTATCCAGACCAATGGCTCAACCGGAGCTTTTCGTGGATAAGTCTTGACGGCCCGCGTAGTATTTTTAGCTTGATGGGCCGACATTCCGCTTACCTCCTTTCCGCACCTCGATATTTTTGTTACCCTCTATAAATTGCCGAATAGCCTGCCGTATGATCCAGGACAACGAAACGTCCTTCTGCGAAGCAATTTCGTTGAGCGCGCCATAGTCTGCCTCATCTAGGCTTACGGTCAGTCGAGTTGATTTACGGGTGCGCCCAGTCATCAGATTCTCCATAGAATTCCCGAATGCTATGCGCCAATGCATCAGCTTGCAACATTATGATGCAATCTGCATCATTTACGCCCAGATGATTTGCCGACTCACCGAACGTCTGAAATATGGCCTGATGTCATCTGTGGATCTATGCGTCGAGCGTTAACCGTTATCCGCGACCCTTTTTCCGTCCCGGCTACATCCCAGAAGCGGTTCCAATTGGGGTTGAGCAGGATCGTAACAACGTCATTAATTCCGGTATATTGTCACGCTTTCTCGACGCCCTTTGGTAAGCCAATGTTACGCACCGACGTGCTTCCGCACGCCTCGTTGACGAATGATTTTGATAATTTCTGTGCAGACCGGCGCGATTTGCAGCGTCAATTCCTCCGACTTGGTTGGCGGGATGTAAGACAAGGTTGTTATGCCCTTCAGGTCCGATGGCAGAACCAAGTCTTTGATGTTGGGATGAATAAGGAATGTGCGATGCCTACCAAGACGGCCAATGAACATGCCGAGTTCAAACACGACGTTATCGCGCATTGCGGGGTGAGCGTTCCCCCGCGTCTGAACTTCATCTTCGAATTTGGCGATGGCAACACCAAAATCTGAATTTTCGACAGCAGACTCGAGGACTTCGAGCGGATAACTGCTGGCCCAGAAGACGCCATTTGTCCATACGGTTGCCAGCGCATCGCGCTGCAGGCCGGATTGAATTTCATTCGCGACATCGACCGCCTCACTCGACGACATGATGAATACTTTCGACTTGTCGTTCGGCGGCTTGATGAGGCGATTGCGGTCATAAAGTCGATGGGACAGTTCTTGCGCGATGAATTTCCACGTTCCCTCGTGCTCGTCGCAAATCTCGACAAATTTAGTCCCGGGGACCTTAACCGCAACGACCACCGTCGTTGCGGTCACCGTTGCAGAACGCGGGTTGGACGGATGAATGGCAGACATTTCGCCGACGTGAGCGTCCGCACCGAGGGTTCGCGTCTCAATACCATGTGCCTTCACCTGCACGGTTCCCGCGGCGATCAGAAACACATCGTTCGTGCCATCGTTCTGGACAATGAGAGTTTCGCCAGGCTTGAATTCCAAAAGTGTTCCAACCGCGATAAGCGCTTCAGCGATATCGTTCTTATTCTGAACGAAAGCCACGCGAAGAACCGCAGCGAGGAGATTAGGCCTGTTCGCTCCTTGGAACCTATCAATCATAATGTGGCCCCTCTAGTGGGTTTGGCAGGCTGGTTTGTAATGCGTCAGGCGGACAGCTTACAGAACACACATGGCTATAAACAAGCAAGAATTGATAGTGCTAGTGTAGTGTCTCACGCAAAGGCTTACAATTAACCGCGACGGACGAGTTTGGATTTGTTGAGGGCGGCACGGCCACGGTTGACCTTGAGAAGGATGTCATCTGCCGATTTTGTCCAGACGAAAGGCTTCGGATTGGCGTTGTTGTGCTTGATGTAGTCGTTGATGGTTTGTTCGAGTTCGGCCACGCTCTTGAAAACACCACGCCGGATGCGGTCGGTCGTGATTTTTCCGAACCAGCGTTCAACAAGATTGAGCCACGATGACGATGTGGGAATGAAGTGGAAGTGAAAGCGCGGATGCGCGTCCAACCATGCCTGAACGTTCGGGTGCTTATGCGTACCGTAGTTGTCGGCGATGCAGTGAAGATCCAGATGCTTTGGCGTTGCGCTATCCATGGCCTTCAGAAACTTCAAAAACTCCTGATGCCGATGTCGTGGCATGCACCGACCAATGACTTCGCCGTTCAAAACGTTCAACGCCGCAAAAAGCGTTGTTGTGCCGTTCCGTTTATAATCATGCGTCATCGTGCCTGCGCGGCCTTTCTTCATCGGCAGGCCGGGCTGCGTGCGGTCCAGTGCTTGTATCTGGCTTTTTTCATCCACGCAGAACACAAGGGCGTGTTCGGGCGGGCTGAGATAAAGTCCAATAACATCTTCCAGTTTCTCGATGAAATGCGGATCGTTTGAGATTTTGAACGTCCGAACCAGATGGGGCTTTAACCCGTTGGCCTGCCAGATCCGCTGCACGGATGCTTTGCTAATGCCTCCGGCCTTTGCCATGCTGCGGCAACTCCACTGGGTGGCATGCACAGGTTCTTTTTGCGTCTTCGCGATAATCTCGGCTTCTTTGGCACGAGCGACGGGGGCAAAGCTCTTTCCTCGGGGGCGGTCTTCATAAAGCGCCTTCACGCCTCCGGCTTCAAACCGCGAGCGCCAGTCCAGCACCGTCGGGCGCGATGTTCCAAGCTCTTTGGCCAGCGCGTTATTGGATTGCCCATCCGCAGCTCCAAGAACAATCCGGGCGCGCAGGGCGTGACGCTGCTCCGTTCTCCCGGAGCGGACAATCCGTTCAAGTTCTATCCTGTCTTCAGCTGTAATCGCCAGTGCCGCACTGCTTGTCCACATGCAGCCCACTATAGTTCCTTTTCGCTCAATTGTAAAGCGTTGCGTGAGACACTACACTAGCGTTCCAATTCATTGCGCGATTGTATTCTCGGACTCGATATTAAGATCGTAGAGAATATTGACATCTGAAAGCAGGAACACGATCCTGCTTCCTGTCGTCGAACGCTTTGCACCCTGTTGTAGCAGACGCGATCAAAGATTCGATCAATCCTCTCAGTTTGAGCCAGCCGATGTACGCTCGTGTATACTTGCCCCAATCCGCACGCGAGTTCACTCGATCATCCCGAGAGTCCGCACATGGTGCAAGGCCGAAAAAGTCGGTTTTCCTAAGCCATGCCAGGAGACAACACGGCAGCAAGCAGGCAAGGTACTCCTGCTTATACACCAGTGGGAGAACCCATACTCGATTGGGCGAAAGAACGCCGCAAGAACTTGTGAACACCCTATCCAGGTGCCTCCCGACGCACGAAATTTGGAGTGGAAATGCGTGACGCATACTGCGACACAAACTGTGACGCAAACCCGGATGGAAAAGTTATAAAATTATGTAATATCAGTTAGTTGCAATTTTGGTTCGAATCCCTCCCTCTCCGCCATCCCGTGAATTTTACCCCTGAGAAATCAATATCTTGGCTTGTCGATTGGCTAACCGTTCCGCCCATGTTAGCCAATTCCGAGTTTGACTTTCCCGGCAGTACGACCTCTTTTTGTGCCATTTTCAGCGCGTCCATGGCGCTGTCGGCGAAGCGCGCCGCCTCAGTGACGCCCGCGACATGTCGCGCCTGCTGTTGACCAAAGCCGCCCGTCGTCTGCGGCGGGATGGCTGGTACGCCGACGCCTTGTGGCTTTCACTCGAAATGCGCGGTGGTTCCGTGCAGCGCCGGGCAACGCTGCCGACCGTCCACGATTATCAAGCCGTGCTTCACGCGCTTGACGGGCTTTGGGCCGACTTGATGCCCGGTCTGGCTCGGAACGAAACGGTGTTCAGGGTGCATGACCGCGGCGAAATTCCTGGCGTTGAGGTTACCGTTTTTCCAACGTGGTTCGTGTGTGATCAGGTCGAGCCGATAGGGTCAGGCGCCCCGGACCGGAAAGGCCGGCGCCTTGTGCGATGGACAGACCTGCGGCCTGAGGGCGGGCGGCGTCAATTCGTCAATGACGAGGGCAAAAAAGTCGATGTCTCGCCCATACGTTTCGTTGCCGCTTGCGAACAGGGCCATCTCCAGGACATCGACTGGAAATGGGTGGTTCATGGAAGCGAGAAGTGTGACCGGCCAATGTGGGTCGAGGAGCGCGGAACCAGCGCAGACCCGGCTAACACTTCAATTGTCTGCAGTTGCGGAAAATCGCTTTCGCTTGAGCAGGCGTTTCAGCCGGGCCGCCTCGGGCAATGCTATGGGCGGCGTCCCTGGCTTTCGCAGGACGAACCCACAAAGACTTGTCCGGAAGGTCATCCGCTTCGGCTTCTGACACGTTCCGCAACAAATACATATTTCCCGCAGGTTGCAACCGTCATCTCCCTCCCGATTGGCGAAGACGATATTTCTAAGCTCGTTGCGTCAGTCGCAGATCAGTTGGCAGAAGTTACATCTGTCGCCGAGCTCGCGATGGCGCGCAAGTTTAACCCCAAAGTGAAAACGACGCTGGAAGGCATCAGTGATGCTGACGTATTCGCGCGTTTGGAAGCAGCGCGATCACAGGCCGCAATCACAGCCGGAGGGTCGCCGAAATTGGCCGAGTTCGACATTCTTGCAAGCGGCAAAGATGTCATCGGCGAGGACAGCGCGAATGCACGGCTATTCGCCCAAACGTTGCCCCGCAACCTGTGGGAGAGGAACGTCGGGGTTGATCTTTCGCCCGTCAAGAATTTGGTCGCTGTCCATCGGCTGCGCGAAGTTGTCTGCTTATACGGCTTCACGCGGTTTGAGGCTGCTCCCTCGATCATGGATGACGAGCTCGACGACATCCGCCTTGCCGTAGATGGTGCGCCCATCAGCGTGGACAGGGACTGGCTGCCAGCCATGGAACAGTTCGGCGAAGGGCTATTTATCCATTTTGATGAAACCCAAATCGCGAGTTGGCTGACACAATCAAAAGTGACAGAGCGCGCATTAAAATTGGTCGATGGCCACGAAAAATGGAAAGCGAAGTCAAGGGCGCGGCACGTCCAATTTCCAGGGCTGCCATACGTGATGTTGCACAGCCTTTCTCACGCGCTGATGGCTGAAATCGCCATGGAATGCGGTTATCCAGCCAGTTCCTTGAAAGAGCGCGTCTACGCCTTGCGTGATCCGGACACACAGGACCGCTTCAGTCGATGCGGCATTCTCATTTACACCGCGACCGCAGGAACACTCGGAACATTGGGCGGGCTCGTTGGGTTAGCGCCTCGTTTCGCAATCATATTGCGGGCTGCGCTGGAGCGTCTCCGGATTTGCTCAAATGATCCTATTTGCGCCGATCACGAACCCCACGAACGCGACGACGACCGCGCCTTGCATGGAGCCGCATGTCATGGTTGCCTCCTCATCGCCGAGACGAGCTGCGAAAAGCGCAACCTTTATCTCGATCGAGCTTTGCTGGTTGAGACGCTAACGGGGTCAGGAGCAAGCTTCTTTAATTTTTCTGAATAGGAGCACTTCATAAATATTGGGGCCGAGGTAGTTTTCATCGTATTATTCTGTGGTCTTCTCTTTTGGACGCACCATTTTCGATGGGCGCGGCAGAACAATTGCGGCAGTAATACCTTTTATTGATTCCAACCCAGTCCTGAGTTCGTGGTGCTGCTCAGTTTGAGCACAGTCGTCCCATACGAATGCTATAATGTTATCATATATCGTTGTTTTGCTTAAATAGAGGCTTGCATCTGCAGCAATCTCCTCAATGATTTTGGCACATGCGGCTTGACCTGCGTTCCGCATGAATTTCGCCTCGATGATTGTTTTCAGTGACGGAATCCCAAGATCGGCTCGCGGGTTCTTATGTCCAACAGACGGCAAATTTTCCTCGTCTTCAAGGTCTGGAAACAGAGGAGCCAAAGCAGACCAAAGTAAATTCTGGACGTGATACTCGTTTTCGATGTCCCACTTAGCTATGCTCGATTTTGGTGTCCGTGGTTTAGTCTCGAAGGTCCAATGTCGCATCGAACGAGAGATATTCTGGAGTAGTTTAACCAGATCATCCCTTGTTGTTCCGGCGATAGTAATCCCACCCAGCCGTGCAAGCGCATAGTCCAATACAGCAAGCCGTACTGCGTCACGCGCAGGGCCAGACTTATGAGGTGAAAGTTGCACCGTCATCTGCCAGCCTGCGGAAAAGTCGTCGTCGCGAAGCTCGCCGATTTCTCTGGCTTTCATGGCAATCGCAAGATCGGGCGGCACAATCCGAAGCTCCCGTTCGCCAATTGCAAGGCGGGCCGACCTGACCAGCCCTAATTGCCACTGATCACCCGACACTTCCTCTGCAGAGCGCGTCAGCAGAGATGTCAACCACTGGCTGTTCGCACCAGCGGCCAGCTTGGTAGCGCCAAGCGATACGCCAAGCAACGCGATGCCATCGGCCTCGAAGCGAAGTGGTCGGCCAGGTACGAAAAAAGCTCTTCCACTTAAGTGGTCAATTTCGCTCCGGCATATTTCGCACTCCTCCGGCGTCAATACCCCGCTTGCTGCGCCATAGCCGAACGCGGCTACATGTTCGGGGTGGCGCATTTGCCCAGAAAATTGAAGCGCCTGATCGACACATTCACGGAGCGCTTCACCATCCGAATGTATCCAGGCGCAAAACGCACCGACGTGGCACGGAAGCGCATTATTCTTGCCAAGTTCAGCAACAAGTGCTGCGCGTATGTCTAACAAGCCTATCATGATCTATAAAAACCATAAGGTGCGACTGATTTGACCGAAGCGTATCGCGTCTGTATCCCAATCGGATACCGTGCTTAATCCAGCTAATCTCTCAGCAATTAAGTCGGAGTACCGAACCGTGATCGGAAACGGCTCGGGGGACAACATGCGCCACGAATGCCCAGAAAACTCGAACGCCTGTCGCGCCAAGTACGTCATGTCAGTGAAGGTTGAATGGCGATGGAGCTTGAGCAGGCAAGGTCTCGGCATCCCGTCACTTGGCTGCTTCAATTCTGAAGCGCCCGAAAAAACAACCAGCGATTCATAATCGCTTAGTTTCAGATGAAGGCCGCGTGCTGGTCCCAAAACACCTTTCTTGGGATCACGGTATCCGATCCCGCGCTGGGACAGATCAAAAACCACGTAGGGATGGCTTGGCGCAACATGAATGAAGGCAAAAGTCACGTTATCGAGTTTTAGGTCTTCCACTGTTCGTTTGATCGCATCGGCCTCGGCATCTTTAGGGGGCTTGAACATATGAAATACAAGCCGGACTTTATCCGTACTGCGCCAGTTATCTTGCTTGCGAACCGTCATAATCGAGCGTTTTAAGGTCTCGTAGAGCACACCCGCATAATCTTCAAAAGGAACGACAGCAGTCTTGTCGCTAAGCAGATAGCTTCCATCGCTAGAGAATACCGTCGTAATGCCAACAAACCTGCGCCGAGAACCAATCCGACTATTCGATACAGAATGAGAGCCGAGACCAATAACCAATTCGTGTGCGACGGTCTGTTGCGACGCAAGGAGCCATGGAACACCACCCAATTTCGCATAGGTCGCAAGGCTCATATGATTTAATGAAAAAACCAATTGACTATCATTCTGCGCCATCGTTTCCATGCGAATGCTCTGAACGGGAACGTCGCGTTTCAAAAAAAGAGATTTCGTAGCGAAGTATGGATTCTCCTCACCGTCCAAACTCTTAAACTCTTCTTCAACTTGAACGAGAGCTAGATTCCATTTGAAGCCTTCATTGACTGCCTGCTCCAAGGCCTGTCGGCTTGCCGTACGGTAATCATCAACACTGGCACTCGGCGCAGTGAAGAAAGCCACATTGGGCTTTTCGAGGCAGAACCGCCGAAGAAAGCCGTCGCCATATCGTGCGGTGAGGCGCTGCTCATGGCCGGTCAGAACGTCGGGCATTCCATCGAGGAACTTGGCCACAAAGCGATCTACCTGACCTTCATATCTTGCCTGGCAGATAACAGCTATTCGGAGCTGTTTTGGGCTAAAAGTTCTCTGATCATACGGCCCATTGTGCTTAAGTCCGCGTTCATTCCATTCATCCTTGCGAGAACCGCTTGGATCGAAAACCAAGATCGGCTTCGGGATCGTCTCCATGACAGGAAACTCTTTGCTGCTAGACGAAAGCATCGGACCGAAAGTCATGCGCACACCAGGTACAGGCTCAAGCACAGACGTTTCGGATAGATATTTCAGAATATCGTCAATTTGCTTCTTTCGACCCGGCCCTGAATGAAGAGCGGCGGCCTCATTCTCGGCCTTTTCAAGTACTAAACTTGCACTGTTTCCTAGAATACGTCTCACGCAGTCATAAAATGTTTCCCGGCGAGCCTCGATAAAAGCTTCAGCAGCAGAAACCGTTTCAAAGCCTTCCTCATGGTCTTCAAGTATCAACTTGTCGCCTTGGATGGATACCACCCTGCCGACCAACCGTCGTCTTTTCATCAGCCGAGGATCGGGCGCTTCTTGCTCCACCTGAACATATCGGCCGAGAGGAGAGAATTCGAGCGCAAGCAATTTCGCGCAGGACCCTAGAATGAGGTTCTTCACCCGCGTCTCACATATTAAGCCAAGCATTCTCTTCTTGCTCGTCCCGTATATAGAGCGCGTTTCGAATTTCAGCAGGGTACGTTTTTGTATCCATCCCGGAAGATCAGGGTGTCTCGCAAGCCCCCGCGATTCTGCTCCGAGCACGCTGACGGGCCTGTCAGATATGATATCTCGGACACCGTTGAAAGATCTGATCAACGTTGCCGACAGTAACGCCGGCAACAGATTGTACTGCCGGGTGAGGTCGACTTCTTCTTGTACATTCCCGATTGGATTTTGTCCGGCGAGTATCGGAATATCAATGATGACATCATCCGTCCGGTCACGCTGAAACACATGAGTTTCGCGGAACTCGCGACGCAGCTCATCTAAGCGGTCGCTGTCGTAAGGTTGTCTCCCGACGTGAATAGATGTGTTGCCTTGGAATTTTATTGGAGCGAAATTTATTGTGTATCCCATCATATCGCTCTCTATCTTGACCACAACTGCTTCGATTAATAACAAAAACTGCATAAAGACTATTTGGACTGCTCATACATAAATACTGGCGCCCACCTTCATCGCGCTGTGGGGGGTATCCCATCGACAGTTCTTGCGCGCGTAGCCGCATCGGTCAGACGACCATTGTGCTATCGGGTTTTTCGCGAAGTGAGATATAGTCAAGATTCCATTTTTTAAGTTGAGCAGCCATTGCATAAGTCAAAGCCTCGTCAGATATTGCTTCGCATTCGAGAAGCTCAATGTTTTGCCAGATGTTCTTCTCTGAGATAAAATAAGCTTTCTCAAACGCAGATTTAATCTTTGAAGACGCTCCGGTCGCTGCAGTTTCCGCCTTCGATGGGTCCCCGCTTGTACTGTACAGAATGCTGATGGAGAGGGTGTAAGGATCATCCGCTTCGGTCCTCTCGACAGCGCTTCGCCCCTCATCAACGTCGAAAAAGATCGCTACGATATCGTCCCCAAGCGGTTTGAGAATTTTGGCGATGGCCTCATGAAGCTTCGCAGCTTTAAGCCGCCTCTCGAATTCATCCGGAAACGCCGCGCGGCGATACCGTGCGGCCAGCCATGCCTGCAAAATCGCGTGTTGTTTAGCACAAATAACAAACCTCTCATCTGGAATTTCCTGCGCAAGCCGTTCCTTCTGCACCTGCACTTTTGCTCTGGCCTGTAATTCGATGATTGTTTCGTTACCTCCCTCTTCCAAATATAGATGGAGCCTCCGCGGATTCTTTGCGTGCGTATAGTTGCCGTTTGCTTCCGTTACCCGCATCCCCACGATCACTTCGACAACAGGTTCAACGTCGCTCTCCTGGGTGAGATCGCAATCGTGAGAAATGACGAGGGCCACCTGCGTCGAAGCCTCTTCCTCCCCGAAAAGACCAAGCGCGACGGCACTCTCAGTCGGAATAACTGAGCCTTGCCGCCACGGTGTCTCTGAACTTCTGCCCCCCATTTGTTATCAGGACTCCTCATCCAACATCGGAATGCCGGCATCGCTGTAATCGACGGAAGTGCGTGTCGCCAGACGCACCTGCAAACGTTCGCGTTGCCGCGCCTCGCTGCGCAAAATATCCACGAGCTTACGCGCGGTACTTTCGGCAGAGCTGCCATCCTGCACAATGTCGAGCAGCCCTTTTCCAGACAAGATTGTTCGCCGAAAGAGTTGCGCTGACGGCTCGATGTTCGCTTCAACAAACACGTCGGCTGCCCGAGCCAAATCGGCTAGACGTTCGGCGTTTTCATCTGCAATCGGTTTGCCTGACTGCCAGTCATAAACCGCCTGTCTTGATACGCCTAATATCTTGGCAAGACTGGTAACCGATATACGAAGTGTTTTTTTGATATGCTCAAGATCACCCGAGGGATCGCGCAAAGCATTTAGTACGACCCTTTCGATCGGCCTACGAATTGCCGTAAGCGGATAGCCCATCCCGCTTCTTTGGTTGTAATAGGAAAGCGTCTCGGCACCTCCCGTCCCAACATGCATCCCAATGACCAATGTCGCTGCGATGGCCAGTCCTGTTCCTCTGACATAGGGAATAGACGTGATATTCATGTTGAGAACTTGAGTTGTCATGCCCATACCTTCAACGCATACGGAGTTGTTGCTGCATGAAAGGCATTTTCAACTCCATCATGGATTTTTACTAGTCGGGATTTGACCTGAACCAGATCAAAACCTTCGCGGGATTCACGCCATCCGTCAATGTCAAGAATTGCGTGCTCACCTTTGATTTCCCGGAAGCGCTGGGCAACTTCGAGAGTTCCAGGCGCAAGGTCAGGCGGGAATCCTGATCTCGCCGTCACGGATCACGGCGCGGACGAGAAGATGTACACTGTCGGATTTGACGTGCGTTTCCGAAAAAGTGTGCGCCAGGTTTCCATCGAGTTTCCCTGCCAAGCCAAGGAGAGACGGGGCGATATAGTTGGGTAACCCCTTTTCATCGGTCGGAAAGATAGCATTCAAATAGCGCACGCCCATTCGCTCTATGAAATTAAGGCTTGCAGCTTCGTTCACAATTCGCAAGCCCATCAAAAATTGATCCAGGAAGACCTCGAATGTATCATAAGAAGTCGTTTGAAACGTCAGGGCGGATTTATCCAGGACGAAGCCTGACGTTTTCTCCATATTTCCAAAAATATAACGAACACTTTGCGTCACGGGAATTGGGCCGGGAATTTGCGCGCCAGCTAAGACATTGAGACTGAAGGTAGCAAAAGGATTCTTGCTGGCATCCGGAAAGCCTTCCTGACGCAACCGATCCTGTATCTGCGCGGCGTAACTCTCCAGCGCAAAGAGCGGATTAAAGCGCGCCTGAATCACGCTAAAAAAAATCGGCGGATTTTTCAGTTTCTGTCCCATGGTTCCCCTCGCTTGACAATTCACTTGACACTTTACGCTTTGCTTGACACATTTGCAATCGGTAGCTGCCCGAGTTCGGGCTAAGAAATCCAGTCACGGTTAAGGACTTGTGAACATGACAAAAATCTATCGCCCGGGCGAAAGCGCCCCTGTTTCCGGCGAATATGAAATCATTGGCCCCCGCGGCGGTGACACCGGGCAAGAACGGACTGCTGTCCGGGGCAAGCCTCTCCCGCCAACACCCAAGGCTGGCCAAGGGTACGCTATTCACCGCCCCGCCCATAACGGTGCAGGAAAACGGAAGTGATTTTGCGGGCTGCCGGGTTTGGCAAAGGCAAGTGCTGACGCGATTTAACCCCCAGCATCCTTTTGTCACCCGGCTCTCCATTCGGACACGTGGGTAGGCGCGCAACAAAAACATATCCTACAGGGCAAACCTAGCGTGAGCGGAATACTCGCGCGAACGAGACGGAGAACGAGTGATGGACGTCCTGCAATATTGGCATCCCGCCATCGACTGGACGCAGTTCAGCCAAGGTACGTTGTCTGATGGCGTATGGCACCATTTTTGTCAGCTCGTACAGCTCTGCCATGCTCACCAGCACTGGCATGAAGCCGCGCGCAAGATACGGCTGTCTCCGCCCGGTGCTTCTTTTTACGGGCAAGAAAGCAAATATCAGCGCAACAAACGCCGCCATGAGTGGAAGAGGGAAATCGAGCGCGCAGAAGGACACATGTATCGCGCGGCGTATTTAGCGGCTGAAAAAATATGCGCCATGTCTTATTTGCTTACGCCAAACGACGAAGGTACACCCGATTGGAATCTGTACTGGGCGCTTCGTCTGGCAGTACAGCATCAGCCGAACCATACACAGGCTAGATGCAAGGTCGCGGCGTTTGAGGCATTCGATGCTGATAACGAAATCATTGGTGAGCCTCTGCAAATTGCCCGTCGTTGGTTGCAGCAATCTGGTTACAGCGATGATATTGCCGCCTGACAATCCGAGAAAATCTCACCGCCTGCTACGACGTGTTTACAACCGCCTCCATCGAAAGCAGCCGGCGGTACACACACGCTATTCCAGAACCGCCATTGGGATCTGGCGGCTTTCAGTCCAGAACATCCCGCTGTTCGCTCGGGAGGGACGCCGCATAAAATCCCGCGACACCATTGCGGCTGAAATAACAATTGGGCATTCGTGAGCCTCACTACGCACAAAATTTGGTGTAAACAAGGAGTGACGCAAACTGCGACACAAACCGTGACGCAAACCCGGATGGAAAACTTATAATATTGATGAATTACAAATGGTTGTCATTGCGGTTCGAATCCCTCCCTCTCCGCCATGGCCTGATTTTTTCCACGTAAATTCAATAAGTTGCTTGATGCTTTGGCTAACCGTTCCGTCCATGTTAGCCAATTTCGTATCGGACTTTCCCGGCTGAGCGCCCTCCTTCTGCGCCGTTTGCAGGGCCGCCATGGCGCTGTTGGCGAGCCGCGCCATGTTGGCGGCTTTCGTGTAGCGCTCCACTTCTTTCAACGTCTCGTGCCCGCTCACCGACATGATTTCGTGCGGCGTGCACTGGGCCTCACCTTGTAGCGGATCGCCGGAAATGCGAGAAGGTTTCCGGCGTCATCGACAGGATCAACGGCAAATACGGCCGGACGCTTGTTTCGCTTGGTCCCTGGAAACCGCCAGCGGGCGGACACGCCGGGGGCAAAATCTCCTACACACGCATTCCACGCGCGGAGGATTTCTGGTGAGCTGGAAAACCGACCTGAAACTCGCCGATCTCGACGAGGACACGCAGATCGAATGCACCTGCAAAAAATGCGGCCTCATGCATTACGAGGACAGCAGCGCGCTCATGGCGAAACCGGAATACCGGCAGCTTTATCTCGACGAAGTGGAGACGCGCTTGCGCTGCTCGAATTCTTTCTGTCGCGGCCCGGTGCGGATTGCCATGCTGTTCGACGACACGGAGGGGTTTGTCGGCGGAATGGCGTGAAGGTTTCTGTTCCGCTTTTTGGGAAGCATCTCCTGGCCTGCGGCACCTCATCGACGGCGTTCGTTTCATGTTCGTGGCCGTCGCACCGCCACCTCGATATCGAGTTCGAATCCTAACGCAGGATTCGAACTACATGGTTGCTTCCAAAAGCCGAAAGGGCGTTAGCCAAAGGCGAAAATCCCCCTTAGAAAACAGTGGGGCCAAAATCGCCTGTTAGCCAATCTATCCTATTGATTTTTCTAGGCTAGATCACTCCCCCCCGATTGGCCGCCCCATACAGAATCATAACCGGCTCTCTGGACTTAAGGACTTTCAAGTCAGGCTCTTACATCGAGTGAACTTCTTATGTTTCGATCCACCAATCTGGTAGCTCGACTTGTAGTTTGTATTCCGTATTGGCGATAAATTTCGTCACTGCATCTATAACGCCATCGTGCTGCCGCTGGAAGCCGTTGTAGAAATCATGCCCACCAATAACGCCCCCCTTCTTTAGAACCTTTAAATAATTTTCCAAGTCTGACTTCACATAAGATTCGAGGTGATTTCCATCGATATACACAAAGTCAACTTCTCCCGCGATATCACTCACGGCATCGGCGGACATTTTTTTAATCCACGTCAATTTGTCTCGATGATCTTTTAATAGTTCCTTGGCTCGCATCTCTGCTGCAGAAAGAGGGGCTATATCCACGCCAATGCGTTTTACGTATGCCGTGTAGTCATCATACAACTCATAAGGGTCTATGCAATAAAGGCGCTCTACATCCAGGTGCTCCAGCATTGATAGAGCGTGCTCTCCACCATACACTCCTATCTCAACCCCTATCAGGCCTTTTTTATTGTGAATTTTTGACAGCCTCTCGAAGGGGCGCGGAAAAATGCGATGTTTTAGGTCGCTGAGAATATCGACAATCTCAGCCTCGCTGAGTTTTTTCTTGAAAAATTTGAAGTTCGTGGCGGACGATGGAATGTTTTTGGAAAATTCAGCGGATTTGAGCATATCGTTTGGCATCACTCACTCCATGTCCTGGTTACTGATGGACTTTTGCCCTGAAGCCGCCTTGAGACTTATGCCGCCGGCTCAGGATAAAGAATATTATCCAGGTATCCAATAATTTTAGCGTCACTGTAGTGCTCGCGGGCAAAGGCATAGCCCCGGCGGCGGATCGCGTTGGCCTCCTCTGGATGCTCCTTGATAAATTGTATAATAGAACGCAGCTCGGAGAAACTAGAAAACCCTAGATAGTGTTCCCCCGACACGAAATGATAATCCATATCAGGCGAGTGCTCGGTTACCAGCAAAGCTCCACTAAGCAGCGTTTCGAAAACCCGGCCAGTGGCGATTCGCGACAGGTCGGGGCGCATGGAGAAGTTGAGCGAAATTCCCGCAGCGGCGATCCGTTGCATGTATGCCGCGAAACTATCGAGCGCGGGCAGGCCGTCCCCCTTGTGGTTGGACAGTTTCCAATCGACCGGCAGGCCATAGGCGGTGGTAGTGACCAGCCAATAAACGCGGTGGTAATTGAACCCCTTTATGCTGCCAACAAATGTGAGGCGCTCGGGTAGCGGGCCGGCCGGTTCGCAGTAATTACCCGCATGCGTCAGCGGCATCTTGATGACCTTCGCCTGAAGATCGGGATAGTTCCATACTGGGAGGGAAGCTGCTCCCGTCCACACAGCGTCAACAACCGAGGACGCTTCCCGAAGCGTATTCACATCGAATTCCCAGGGGTCAGGGTCGAATGCGACGATTTTGAGCGCGGGCTGAGTTTGGCGGAGGAAAGCGATCATTTCCGCGCGCGGGCGGCGCAGTTCCGGCACCTGGATCAGGTGATCATCAATCACCAGCACATCAGGCTTTTCCTTGATGCAATCGGCCGCCAGCCGGGCGTAATCGTCGATTTCGGCCACGCATTGCAAGCCGTGGAAAGCCGCATTCCAGCCATAGGCGTTCATGGCGGCAGTGATCCGCGGCCCGATATCGAATGGCCGTGAGTTCGGGTCGCGGGGAAAGATCAGCTCCCGCATCGCGACGATGGCCTTTTTGGGCTGGCGCGGAGCGTCCTGCGGGGGGCTTTTATACTCGATCAGCCGCGCCCGCTCCCGGCTGGCTTGAATATGCCCCGCCAGATTGAAGGGCGGTACATCGGCCGTCAGGTCGAAAACCTCGCGCAGCGGCGGCGTTCCCGCTTTCAGTACCTCCAGCAGCCGCAGCAGGACATCAATCTTGGATTTGGCGAAATGCCAATCGGTCAGCTTGTACGTGACCGGCTCCACCACCTTCTTGAAGAAGGTCACCTGTTGCGTGGGGTTGAAGCCGTCCACCAGCGACGCCAGTTGGGAACGGCCGAGAGCTTCCTCGCCTGGTTCGTCGAAAAGCACCCCGCCGATACCTTGAGCGAACGCCGCGATCGGATGGCGGACGCCCGCGCAAAAGAGCCGCTTGCTCACCAGGTAGGCGGCCTGATAACGCCCCCCGATCAGCAGCTGCCCCGTTGCGAAGATGAGCTGATCGACTTCGCCCAGGGTGTTCTGAAGTTCGGCGTGAATGCCTTGATAATCGCCCTTGGCGTCAAGTGCGGAAATGGTCTCTAGCAAGGCATCCATGATGAGTGTCCTATTCATATGTCAGGGACCATCGCACCCTGCTGGGGAGCCGGGCATTGCTCTGGCGTTTCGGCTTACCTGCGCCATGGGGGCGCAAACGCCGGGCAGGACGAAGTCCGTTGACTTGAGTAAACGGGCCGCGAAGAATTCGATGGTTCATGAATGCATCGTTCATGTGTCCGCTGTCAAAAGTATTCATTGACGCAAATCGAGGGGTGTCCGCACTTTTCCACTGTTGTGACGCGGATAGAGTATATTATACGTATTATCGAGCTATTTAATCTTGATTTTACTGTTTATTTCATGTGTTGGGATGAGCGGGGCAAGCGGGGTGGTGCAGCAGCCGGTCGAGGCATCCGATGATACGATCGTCGTTATAGTGTTCCCGCACGAACGCATGCCCCTGGCGGCGGACGGTCTCCGCCTGCTTCGGGTACTCCACGAGGAAGCGTGCAATAGACGCGAGTTCCGGCAGAGTGGAGAACCCCAGGTAATGCTCGCCGGAAATTAAATAACGGTCCATATCCGCGCAGTTTTCCGTCACCAGCAGGGCACCGCTGACGAGCGCTTCCCATACGCGCCCCGTCACGATCTTCGATAGGTCGGGCCGCATGGAAAAATTGAGGGAAATCCCCGCCGCCGCGATCCGGCGCATATAGGCGGCGTAACTATCGAGCGCGGACAGGCCGTCATCCGTGTGCGCCGATACCTGCCAGCCGATTGGCAGTTGCCTTTGCCGCGCGGCGGTCCACCAGCAGATACGATGCCAGTTGTATGCCTCAAATGCTCCCTGAAAGCTCATGTGCTCCGGCAGCGGTCCGGCGGGTGCGGCGAAATTGCCCGCATGCGGCAGCGGCATGTTGAAAATCCTGCCGCGAAATACGGGTTCCTCCCACACCGGCATGCCTGCCCCTCCTCCCAGCCAGAACAGATCAAATGAACCGGCGGACGCCTTCAGCGAGGCGGGAGGCAGCAGCCAGGCATCCAGGTGGACGGCCACGGTTTTAAGGGATGGCAGCCGCTGTCTGAGTGCAGCGATCAGGCTGTCACGGGCTTTCTGGGCATTGGCCACCATAAGAATGTGATCGTCGAGGATGAGCACATCCGGCTGTTCACGCAGGCAAAATCCGGCGATGGCGCGGCAGCCTTCCTCCGCGTTGCGGCTGTCGAAGCCGCAGAAATCGGCCTTCCAGCCATAGGCGTTCATGGCGGCGCATATTCGCGGCCCAACGTCATGGGGGCGGGACTTCGGATTGTCCTCGAAATACAGCCGCCGCATGGCTACGACGGCCTTCTTCGGCTCCCCCCGCGCTCCTGCCGGCGGACACTCGTACTCAACCAGCCGGGCCCGTTCCCGGCCGGCCCGGACCCGCTCCTGGATATCGAAAGGCGGCGCCTCGGCCGTCAGGTCGAAAACCTCGCGCAGTCCGGGCGTTCCGGCTTTCAGAATTTCCAGCAGACGCGGCAGGGTGCCAGTCTGCCCATGGGCGATATGCCAGTCGATCAGCCTGTAGGTCACCGGCTGAACCACCTTGTTGAAAAACATGGCCTGTTGCGCCGGGGTGAAGGCGTCCACCGCTGCCGCCAGATGGGAGCGGCCAACCGCCTCCCAGGTCTCGTCGCCGAAGAGCACCCCACCGATTCCTTGCGCGAATGCCGCGATCGGGTGGCGGACCCCGGCGGCGGCCAGATGCTTGCTCACCAGGTAGGCGGCCTGGTAACGCGCCCTGATCAGCAACTGGCCGTTGGCGGAGATGAGCTGATTGACCTGGCTCAGCGCGTCCTGGAGCAGGGCGTGGAGGCCGTGGTAATCGCCCTTCGCGTCGAGAGTAGCGATGGTCTCGAACATGGCACGCATTATGAGGGGCCTTTTTATTGCAAAGATGCCCATCGCGCCCGGCAACCGGGACTGGCCGCCGAGTTTTGCGCTCGTACTTTGCCGTGGCGGTGCCGCAGAGACCCCGGAGCCGCATGAATGCATTGTTCATGCGGCGGTTGTCAAAAGCAATTTTGGGGATGTATTGAGGGGGAGCGGCATTTATCCACCGCCGCAAAGTAAAGCTCTCAGAATGTACTAATTATTTCAGACAATATAAATAAACATCAACGCTTTGCATTGCTTCCCGGCGGTTCATGTCTCGCCGTCTCTGGCCCGCAGCGTCAAATTCTGATGCCCCTTCGGCCCGAGGATCGGCTTCAGGCTGGACACCGTGCGCACATTCACGCCTGCCCAGCCGATTTCGCCCGACAGCCGCCCGAACTCGATCTTCGGGCAGCGGTTCATCACCACCTTGAGGCCCGCCGCCTCGGCCAGCGCCGCCGCCTCGTCATTGCGCACCGTGAGCTGCATCCACACCACCTTGGCGCCGATGGCGATGGCATCCCTGGTGATGGCAAGCGCGGCCTCGGCGTTGCGGAAGATGTCCACCACGTCCACCGGCTCCGGGATATCGCGCAATCCGGCATAGACTTTCTGCCCCAGGATTTCGCCGCCCGCCTGTCCGGGATTGACCGGGATGACGCGATAGCCTTTGGCGAGCAGGTATTTCTGCACGAAATAGCTCGGCCGCACGGGATTGTTGCTGGCGCCCACCATGGCGAACGTCTTGCAGGACGTCAGGATCGAGCGGATGTAATCGTCGGAATAGCTGTCATGGTTCATGGGGAAAATCCATCAATGCGCCGCTCACTCGGACGGCCAGCGGGGCGCGCGCTTAGCCATGAAGGCGCCGATGCCTTCCACGGCGTCCGGCATCAGCATGTTGTCCGCCATGATGGCGCTGTTACAGGCATAAGCTTCGTCCAGCGGCATGCCCATCTGTCCGTAAAGCGCCTGCTTGCCCAGCGCCATCGCCTCCGGTGATTTCGTTGCGATGAGGTTCGCCAGCGCCATTGTCTCGTCCATCAGCCGCGCGCCGGGAACGACGCGGTTGACCAGCCCCATGGCGGCGGCCCGCTCCGCACCGATCATCTCGCCCGTGAGCAGCATCTCCGCCGCGTGCTTCTTTGCCACGGTCCGCGACAGCGCCACGGCGGGCGTCGAGCAGAACAGGCCGATGTTGACGCCGGGCGTGCAGAATTTCACATCGGTTGCCGCAATCGCCAGATCGCACGCCGCGACGAGCTGGCATCCCGCCGCGCTGGCGATGCCGTTCACGGCGGCGATGACCGGCTTGGGGCAGGCGGCGATGCTCTGCATCACCTGCGAGCAGAGGCCGAAGATGTGTGCGAAATAAGCTTCGCCGCCATCGGGATCGTCGCGGCGGGCGGTCATTTCCTTCAGGTCGTGGCCCGAGCAGAATGCGGGCGGCGCGCCGGTCAGCACCACGGCCCGGATATCCCCTTCGCCGCTCAGACGTTCAAAGGCTTCCTCCAGCGAAACGAGCAGCGCTTCGGACAGGCAGTTGCGTGCCTCCGGCCGGTTGAGGGTGAGCACGGCCACGGGGCCGCGATTTTCGTGAAGCAGCACACACTCATTACGGACTTTCGGCATCAGCATTCCTTACATGACCGGGGAGCGGTCTAGTACAGCCCGATGGCCAAGTTCGCCCCCCATTCGCCGCGTGGGCTCAGGCGAACTTGGCCATCGGATAAGGCGTACCAGCCGCCCCAATTACAGCGTCACAGTTATTTTAGCCCTTTATTGACCTCGGCATCGATAGCTTTTTCCATGCCGCGTACAATCTCCAGATTTTCTGGCAGCGGTGCGAGGACGCCCTCGTCTCCCATTTGCTTTTGCGCTTCCGCCAGCAGCTTGCGCTTCTGCTTTTCGTTGAGGAACGGCATGTCGTTGATCTGCTTGGCGACTTTGGCCGCGTCCTTGTCAGAAACCGGCTTGGCATCGCCGGACTTCAGGCGGCCATAGGCCAGCGCGGCCGAGTAGGTGACGGACAGCCACTCGCCGCTATCCTTGAAGCCGTGGGTTTTCACCGTGGCGTCGGCCTCGGCGCGCGCGGCGTCGTCGCCGGCGAACAGCATCAGCGCTTCCAGCGGATCTTTCATCTTGGCGGCGTTGGCGCCCTTGGCGGCGGCCTGCCGGATGGCGAGATTGCGCATGGCGGGATAGGCTTTCAGCCAGCGCGTGACGCTCTCCTTGGTCAGCGGGATCTGCCCGTTCTTGGGTTTGCCGGCGTCAGCACTGGAAACGGTGAAAACGGCGGCGCAGATGCAGACGGCGATCAACGCCGCGCGCGCGGCCAGCCGGAGGTTGATATTAAGAGCCATCGGTATCACTCCCTGTGGCGATGTTCGCGGCATGATTACACGGATGCCACGGCCTAAAAAAGGTGAAGCCCGATGGATGGCACGAATTTAGCCCGCCGCCAATACTCTGCCTTGGATGGCGGGCGGCAATCAACGTGGCGGCATGCCGCCCGCTTCATGTGGTATTATTTTACCACCACAAAAAACCCCTGCAACGCCAGGAGAATCTTGACTTGAGTTGCAATCCACGTTAGCAACGGCCTCGCGAATTACGCGACCAACGGGATCATTCTATGAAAACCTATACAGCCAAACCGTCGGATATCGAGAAGCGCTGGGTGCTGATCGACGGCCGCGGTCTTGTCGTCGGGCGCCTCGCCTCCATCATCGCCATGCGTCTGAGGGGCAAGCACAAACCGACATTCACGCCGCACATGGATTGCGGCGACAACGTTATTGTGGTGAACGCCGACAAGGTCGTGTTTACCGGCAAAAAGCGCACCGACAAAATCTATTACTGGCACACCGGCTATCCGGGCGGCATCAAGAGCCGTACCGCCGACAAGATTTTGGACGGCCGTTTCCCCGAGCGGGTGCTGACGAAAGCCGTTGAGCGCATGCTGCCGGGCGGCGTGCTGAAGCGGCGCCAGTTGACGAATTTGCGCGTCTATGCCGGCGAGACTCACCCGCACGAGGCGCAGGAGCCGGAGAAATTGGATATCGCTGCAATGAATAAGAAGAACCTTGCGAGGGCGAAATAATGCTCGAAATTCAAGTCGCCACACCGGCAGCACCGGTTGCCGTGCAGAAGCTCGACAAATACGGCCGCGCCTATGCCACGGGCAAGCGCAAGAACGCCGTCGCGCGCGTGTGGGTGAAGCCCGGCGTTGGCCGCATCACCGTCAATGACAAGGAATTCGCTGCCTATTTCGCCCGGCCCGTGCTGCAAATGATCCTGAAGCAGCCGCTGATCACAGCCAACCGCGCCAGCCAGTATGATGTGGTGTGCACGGTTGCTGGCGGCGGTCTGTCCGGTCAGGCGGGCGCGGTACGTCACGGCCTGTCCAAGGCGCTCACCTATTTCGAGCCGGAACTGCGCGGCGTGCTGAAGAAAGCCGGGTTCCTCACCCGCGACAGCCGTGTGGTGGAACGCAAGAAGTACGGCAAGGCCAAGGCCCGCCGCAGCTTCCAGTTCTCGAAGCGCTAAGCGCGGCGAGCGGAACGTTTATCGAGAAACTCGCGGGGGCGGATGTTCCCCGCGAGTTTTTTTGTGTCCGCAGCAGGCGGCGGAGGCGCTGCCGCGATTTCGGCGGCTGGCCCCCGGCGGCGTTGGAGATTATCGCTTGCCCAGTTCGCAGGCTTTGTTGATCCCGTCCATTTTTGCCTGCGCGGCCTTGTCGTTATTGCCGAGATCGGTGAGGAACTTGCCGATGGCGGCTTCATCCCCCACGGCATTGAATTTCTCCTTGAGGCAAGGGCACCGCTGTTTGCAAGCCGCGTCGTCCTTGCAATTGGACTCGCAGGTCTTCAGCACCTGCGAAAGCCCGACGCTGCCCGCGCAAGTGGCCACGGCACTCTGCAACACCGCGTTGGACGCCTTTCCCGGACTGGTGATCTTGCCGCGGATCGCGCCGGTGAAGCACGCGCAATACGCCTTGCAGTATTCCATGTCCTTGCCCTCCGGCGAACATCCCTGGAGGCAGCCGTTTTCAACCTCCGCAAGGCCGGCGTCCGTGTCCCCGGCGGCGAAGGCACCGCCCGCCGTGACCAGAAGCAGCCCAAGAAAAAAGATACCTGTCAGAATCGCGCGCATGTTTCCCCCTGTGTTTTATATGTGTGGCTTCGAGAATGCCCTTGTGAGTGCGAACTTCGGCCAAACCGTGATTTTGCACCTGCCGGGAGAGAAATCCATTCATAAATTCAGCATGTTGCGCGATTGAACTGCCGCCGTCTCATGACGCAACACCGGCGTACCGAAATGCGCCATCAACCGGCGGACGTTTCCTTTCCCGCGCGGATCAGGCATGAATCAAGGGAAACGCCAGCAGCGGAGGCGAGAGCATGGCCAATCTTCTCCAGTTCTACATCGACGGCGCGTGGCGCGATCCCATCGCCTTGAAAACCATGTCCGTTGTCAATCCCGCTACGGAGGAGACGCTCTACGAGGTCGCGCTGGGCGGACCGCAGGACATCGACGCCGCCGTTGCCGCCGCCCGGCGCGCCTTCGAGACCTTCTCCCTCAACACGCGCGAGGAACGCGCCGCGCTGCTCGCCCGTATCATCGAAGTCTACCAGAGCCGCGCCAAGGAGATCGGGGCCGCCATCAGCGATGAAATGGGCGCGCCGCTGCCATTGGCCGAACGCTCGCAAGCCGGCGCGGGGCTCATGCACCTGACGACCACGCTCGATGTTTTGCAGACCTACCCCTTCGAGGAGCGGCTCGGCTCAGCCATGCTGCTGCGCGAGCCCGTGGGCGTGGCCGGCATGATTACGCCGTGGAACTGGCCGCTCAACCAGATCGCTTGCAAGGTGGCGCCAGCGCTCGCCGCTGGCTGCACCATGGTGCTGAAGCCCTCGGAATACACGCCATCCTCCGCTCTGATTTTCGCCGAGGTGCTGCACGAGGCAGGCGTGCCGGCGGGCGTGTTCAACCTCGTCAACGGCCTCGGGCCGGAGGCCGGCGCGGCCATGAGCGCGCACTCCGGCCTCGACATGATCTCCTTCACCGGCTCGACGCGGGCCGGCATCGACGTCATGCAGCGCGCCGCACCCACGGTGAAGCGCGTGAGCCAGGAACTGGGCGGCAAGTCGCCCTGCATCGTTCTGGAGGACGCGGATTTCGAGAAGGCGGTCAGCAATTGCACGGGCCATTGCTTCAACAATTCCGGGCAATCCTGCAACGCGCCAACGCGCCTGCTGGTGCCGCTGGATCGCATGGACGAGGCCGCCGCCATCGCCGCCGCCGTGGCCGGGCGGACCAAAGCGGGCGATCCGCGCGCGGCGGATACGGTCATCGGGCCGGTGGTCAACCGGGTGCAGTGGGAGAAAATTCAGGGGCTCATCCAGAAGGGCATCGACGAAGGCGCGGTGCTCGCCGCCGGCGGTCCGGGGCGGCCGGACGGGCTGAGCAAAGGTTTCTACGTGCGCCCGACGGTGTTCGCGCATGTCAGCAACGAAATGACCATCGCGCGGGAGGAGATTTTCGGGCCGGTGCTGTCCATCATCGGCTATCGCGGCGAGGACGACGCCGTGCGGATCGCCAATGACACGTCTTACGGTCTGGCGGGCTACGTGGTGTCTGGCGACATCGCGCGGGCGCGGCGGGTGGCGCGGCGGCTGCGCGCGGGCAACGTCAACCTCAATGGCGCGTACAACGTCCGGGGCGCGCCATTCGGCGGCTACAAGCAGTCGGGGAACGGCCGTGAATGCGGCCGCATCGGCTTCGAGGAGTACCTGGAGGTCAAGGCCCTCGCGGGGTGGGGTGCCTGATTCGTTCCCGGCGTCCGCTCAGGCCGCCGCGTGACGGGCGAGGAACGCCAGCACGCCGTTCTTGTATACCCGGTCGCCGACGGCCTTCATATGATCGCGGCGCGGAATATCCAGCAGCTCCGCGCCGGGAATGAGCGCCACCAGTGCCCCGGCCTCCCCCGCGATGGTGTCCTCCGTCCCCACGGCCACCAGCACCGGCATGGCCAGCGCCGCCAGCATCTCCGGCGTGATCTTCTGCCCCGGCGAGCGCATGCAGGCCGCCAGCGCTTTCAGGTCGCTCCCGGTTTCCTCGGCGAAAACGCGGAAGCTGCGGGCGGCGGGGTTGGCGACGTCATCGGCGCTTGGCGCCTCCAGCGCATCGGCGACGGCGCCGCGCACCTTCAACCCCTGCACCAGATTGCTGCCCACACCGCCCAGGATCAGGCTTTGCACCCGCGACGGATGGTTGACAGCGAGGAATGTGGAGATGCGCGAGCCCATGGAATAGCCCATGACATGGGCGCGCTCGATGTGCAGATGATCGAGCAGCCGGCGGGCGTCCTCCGCCATCAGCGGCGCGCCGTAGGCGGCCTCATCGTACAGCTTGGCGCTCTGGCCGTGGCCGCGATTGTCGAAGGCGATAATGCGGTAGCCAGCGTCCGTCAGCGCGCTGATCCAGCCGGGGGAGCCCCAGTTTATCCGCACATTGGAGGCGAAGCCGTGAATGAGCAGGACCGGCGCGCCCTCGCCCTGGTCCATGTAGGCGATATCGACGCCATCGGAATTGAAATGCCGCATATCCATGGTGGTCATCCTTTGCCGCGCCGGGCCTCACATCCAGCCTGGATTATCCGCAATCGCCGCCTTGCGCAAATCCGGTTTGCAAGCGGCCTGCCCTCGGCGTGATGCGATTTGATTAAAATGCAAGACATGACCGCATATTTGAGATGCAGCCTGTGGCACCTCCTTGTTTCTGAGCAAAAGGGCACCGCGCCGCGTTTTTCGGGGATGACGGGCTGTGACCGGGGAAGTAATCTGGTCCCCTCTCTGAAAAAAACTCCGAGGGGAGACCCGCCATGAGCCTCGAATTCCTGCTCACTTCGCTCATCATCGTGGCATCCCCCGGCACCGGCGTGGTCTACACACTGGCGGCCGGCCTCTCGCGCGGCGCCCGCGCCAGCATCGTGGCGGCATTCGGCTGCACGCTCGGCATCGTTCCGCACATTGCGGCGGCGATCATCGGACTGGCGGCGCTCCTCCACACCAGCGCCGTGGCGTTTCAGCTCTTCAAATACGCCGGCGTCGTCTACCTCCTCTACATGGCCTGGAACGCGCTGCGCGAGACGGGCGCGCTGAAGGTCGAGAAGGATGTCAGCCCGCGCCCGGCCGCCCAGGTGATGCTCACGGCCATCCTCATCAACATCCTCAATCCCAAGCTGTCGATTTTCTTCCTGGCCTTCCTGCCGCAATTCGTGAGCGCGGACGAGGCAAGCCCGCTGCCGCGCATGCTGCTGCTCAGCGCCGCGTTCATGCTGATGACCTTCGCCGTTTTCGCCGTCTACGGGATATTTGCCGCCTCGGTGCGCGATTACGTGGTGTCCCGCCCGCGGGTGCTGACCTGGATGCGCCGCACATTCGCCGGCGCCTTCGTCGCCCTCGGCGCCAAGCTGGCGTTTGCGGAGCGTTGAGCGGATACACCGCGATTACGCCTGCCAGACAAATTGCCGCCGCCAGTTAATGATTGCAAAACAGCGGCTGTGATATGCGTGTTTGTCACTGAACTATGAACACAAGCCCTGCGTATACATGGGCGCACCCGGCAAATGGGGAGGATGACCATGAAATGGGGCGCGATATTATTGGCGGCAGCGGCGGCGTTGTCCATCGCGGGGTGCCGCGATGAGGCGCCGCGCGTGGCGGAAGTGCGCCCGGTGCGCGTCATGACCGTCGATCCCAAGCCCATCGACGACGACCGCCAGGCCGTCGGCGAGATCCGCGCCGCGCTATGAAAGCGATCTGGGCTTCCGCGTCGCCGGCAAGGTGATTTCGCGGCGGTTGACGTCGGCGCTGCGGTCAAGAAGGGCGATGTCCTGGCCCGGCTCGACGACCAGGAATACCGCAACAAGCTGCAATCGGCGGAGGCGGATGTCGCCTCGGCCGACGCCGTGCTGGTGGAGGCGCAAGGGCGCGGAGGACCGTTCGCGTCAACTGCTGGCCTCCGGCACCACGACGCAGGCCAATTACGACAGCGCCCTGACGAATCTGCGTTCAGCCGAGGCCAAGCTCGACCTCCGCCAAGGCCGCGCGCGATCTCGCCAAGGATCAGCTCAGCATACACGGAACTGCACGCGGACTTCGACGGCATCGTCACGGCGACGGGCGCCGAGCCGGGGCAGGTCGTCAACGTCGGGCAGATGATCGTCCGTCTGGCGCAGCCCGAGCGACAAGGACGCCGTCTTCAATATCGCCGAAGTCCGCCTTCAAGGACCGCCCGAAGGAGGACGAGCCTCGAGGATCATCGTCGCGCTGCTGGCCAATCCCGGCATCACGGCTGACGGCGTCGTGCGCGAAATCTCGCCGGTCGCCGATCCGGTGACGCGCACCTATCAGGTCAAGGTGACACTCGAAGTCGCCGCCCGAGCAGATGCGCTTCGGCGCCAGCGTCGTCGGCCGGCTCAAGGCCGTCGACCGCGCCCGTCGTGGTGCTGCCGGCCAGCGCGCTGTTCGACAAGGCGGGCAAGCCGGCCGTCTGGGTGGTCGATCCGCCGCCAGGCGCGGTCACACTCAAGCCCGTGTGGTCGCGCGCTATGAGACGGACCGCGTCGTCGTCAGCGACGGTCTGACCAAGGGCGACATCGTCGTCACGGCCGGCGTCAACCGGCTGCGCGAAGGGCAGAAGGTGCGGCTGGCCGAAGGCGCCGGCACAATGAGCAGCTTCAATCTGTCGGACTGGGCGCTGCGCCACAAGAGCTTCGTCGTCTATCTCATGCTGGTCTCGGCCATCGCCGGGCTTTATGGCCTACAACCGGCTGGGCCGCGAGGAAGACCCGCCCTTCACCATCAAGACCATGGTGGTCAAGACGCTGTGGCCCGGTGCCACCACCACCGACACGTTGAGCCAGGTCACCGATCGCATCGAGAAGAAGCTGGAGGAGGTGCCGCATCTCGATTACGTGCGCAGCTACACCAAGCCGGGCGAGTCCGTGGTGTTCGTCAATCTCAAGGACAACGTGCGCGCCGTCCGCCGTGCCGGACCTGTGGTATCAGGTGCGCAAGAAGATCGGCGACATCCGCCAGACCCTGCCGTCGGGCATCGTCGGGCCCGTTCTTCAACGACGAGTTCGGCGACACCTATTCCATCATCTACGCGCTTCACGTCCGACGGCTTCACCCATCGCGAGCTGCGCGACTATGCCGAGCAGCGTGCGCACCGAGCTGCTGCGCGTTCCCGACGTCGCCAAGGTCGATCTCATCGGCATGCAGGACGAGAAGATCTATCTGGAGTTCTCGACCCAGCAGATGGCCGCGCTCGGCATCGACGTCGACGACGCTGGTGCAGGCGCTGCAGGCGCAGAACGCCGTCGCGCCCAGCGGCACGGTGGATGCCGGACCCGAGCGGATCGCCATCCGCGTTTCGGGCAGTTTCACCTCGCGAGGAGAGCCTGAAGGCCATCAACTTCCGCTCCAACGACCGCTTCTACCGGCTGAGCGACATCGCCACAGATCAGGCGCGGCTACGTCGATCCGCCGCAGCCGATGTTCCGCTACAACGGCCAGCCGGCCATCGGGCTGGCGATCTCCATGGCCGCCGGGCGGCGACGTGCTGGCGCTGGGCAAGCACATCAAGGAGCGCGCTCGAGCGGGCTGACCGCCGATCTGCCCGATCGGCATCGACCTGCATCTGGTCGCCGACCAGCCGCACGTGGTCGAACGAAGCGGTCGGCGAGTTCACCAAGACGCTGATGGAAGCCGATCGCCATCGTGCTGGCGGTGAGCTTCCTGGCGCTCGGCTGGCGGCCGGGCATCGTGGTGGCGATCGCCATTCCGCTGGTGCTGGCGGTGACGTTCGTGGTCATGCAGCTGTTCGGCATCTCGCTGCAGCGCATCTCGCTCGGCGCGCTGATCATCGCGCTCGGCCTGCTGGTCGACGACGCCATGATCGCCGTCGAGATGATGATCACCAAGCTGGAGGAGGGCTACGACAAGGTCAAGGCCGCGACCTACGCCTACACCTCCACCGCCTTCCCGATGCTGACCGGCACGCTGGTCACGATCGCCGGCTTCGTGCCGGTCGGCTTCGCGACGAGCGGCGCCGGCGAATACTGCTTCACGCTGTTCGCCGTGGTCGGCCATCGCGCTGATCGTGTCGTGGGTCGTGGCGGTGCTGTTCACGCCGCTGACCGGCGTCTTCATCCTGCCCGACACGATGAAGGGCCACGGCGGGCACGGCGCGCTCCGCGCTTCTCGCGCTGGTTCCGCGGCATGCTGGACGGGCGCTGCGCGCGCAAATGGCTGGTGCTGGCGGCGACGGCGGCGCTGTTCGTGCTCGTCGCTCGTCGGCATGCAGCTTCGTGCAGCAGCAGTTCTTCCCGGCCTCCGACCGGCCCGAGCTGCTGGTCAATCTGACCCTGCCGCAGAACGCCTCGCTCAACGCCACGCAGGAAATCGTCGACGCGCGTCGAGAAGCTGTTCAAGGACGATCCCGATATCGAGTCACTGGAGCTTCTATGTCGGCCAGGGCGCCGTCCGCTTCTATCTGCCGCTCGATGCGCAGCTCGCCAACGATTTCTTCGCCCAGGCGGTCGTCGTCACCAAGGGCTTCGAGCAGCGCGCCGGCGTGCAGGCGCGGCTGGAGAAGGCGCTTCGCCGGTCCGGCTTCGACAACGTGCTGACGCGCGTTAGCGCCGCTGGAACTGGGGCCGCCGGTCGGCTGGCCGGTGAAGTTCCGCGTCAGCGGTCCCGATCGCGGTCAAGACGCGCGAACTGGCGCAGGCCTTCGCCCAGCGCCATCGGCGCAGAACCCAGCACGTCGCAACATCAACTACGACTGGAACGAGCCCGCCAAGGTCGATCAAGGTCGAGGTCGATCAGGATCGCGCCCGCGCGCTCGGCATCACGCTCGCAGCAACTGGCGAACAACATCAACGCCGTGCTCTCCGGCACCACCATCACGCAGGTGCGCGACGCGACCTACCTCGATCGACATCGTTGCGCGCGCCGTCCCCGAGGAGCGGGCCAAGCTCGAGACGCTGCGCAATCTGATGCTCGATACGTCCGGCGGGCGCAGCGTGCCGCTGGCGCAGATCGCCACGCTGTCCTACGCGCTGGAGCCGCCGCTGATCTGGCGCCGGCAGCGCCTGCCGACCGTCACGGTGCAGGCCGACGTCGCGCCCGGCATCGAGGCGACGACCGTCGTCAAGCAGCTTGAGCCGGCGATCGCGGCTTTCCGGGCGCAAGCTGCCGGCCGGCTACGCCGTCGTCGCCGGCGGCACCATCGAGGACAGCGCCAAGGCGCAGGCCAGCATCTTCGTCGGTCTTCCCGCTCATGCTGCTGCTGATGGTCACCATTCTGATGGTGCAGCTGCATGAGCTTCCAGCGCCTGTTCCTGGTGCTGCTGACGGCGCCGCTGGCGCTGATCGGCGTGGCGGGCGCGCTGCTGATCTTCGCGCGTGCCCATGGGCTTCGTCGCCATCCTCGGCGTCATCTCGCTGATCGGCATGGTGATCCGCAATTCGGTGATCCTGATCGTGCAGATCGACCAGCACATCGCCGACGGCGAGCATCCGTGGTCGGCGGTGATCAGCGCCACCGAGCATCGCCTGCGGCCGATCCTGCTGACGGCGGCGGCCGCCATCCTCGGCATGATCCCCATCGCGCCGACGGTGTTCTGGGGACCGATGGCCTACGCGGTCATGGGCGGGCTGGTCGTCGCCACGCTGCTGACGCTGGTGTTCCTGCCGGCGCTCTACGTGACGTGGTTCCGGATCAAGCCGCTGGCGCCGGAGGTTGCGCGGCCGTAATGCAGGTGGCGAAGGTCCTGCGGCCGGGCCTTTTTCGCCGGGGAGCAAAATCGCCCCCCTGCCCTACCGACGCTCAGTTTGTCTTTCCAGCAACATTTTGAGCCTGATTCTGCCATCCGGTCAGGAAACCGTTGCGTTTGAATTCATTTTTATGGTGAAGTGATGTAAGGGGGATTGCAATGCGCGTTAGCCGCTGGGCAAGTTTTGTGGCGTTGCTGGGTGTGCTTCTGCACGCCGGGCTGATCGTTCGCCATAACAACTCCATGCTGGCGGCCGCGTTGCACCAGGAACAGGCCATTCCGTTCGGCGTAATGTGCAATGTTCCCGTTGAACAGCAGGCTGACGCCCAAACTCCGAACCAGCCCAATCCCTCGCAAAGCGTCTCCAAATGCCCGGTCTGCCTCGGGGCCGCGCCGGGTGTTGCGCTGACCAGCGCGGATACGCCCGCGCTTCATGCGCCCGCCCTGGACACGCCCCGGCTGACGATAACCGCCAGCACCACGGTGCCGCACATCGCCGCCGTGCTCCCGCCGAGCCGTGCCCCTCCAGCAACCGCCTGATTGATCAGTTTCTCACTTGCCGGTCGCAGCATGCCGCCATGCCCGTTTTCCATCGGGCTGCGGTGAGCACGATCGCGCGGTAGCTGTCATCCGGCCGTTTGCCGGCCCGTTACGATCGGTCCATCCATGTTTACTTCGTCCCCGTTCACACGGCGGCCGTTGACGCTAGTTCTGCGTCATCGCGCAAGCCTCATCTCCGCCAGCAGCGCCATCGCCCTCATGGTCATGTGGAGTGCGGCGCACGCTCAATCGCAGCAGCCGCAGAACGCCGCCCCGCCCGCCGTGGACGCCCAGGCGCCGGCGCAAGTCACCATCCGCCCCATTGATGTGAACGCCGCCAAGCCGCGCAAGGCCAAGAAGCGCACGATCACCGGCGCGCCCGCGCAAACCGCCGCCCAGACGCTGCCCGCAGTCCCCGTGCCCGTGCAGGCCAGGACGCAGCTCGGCCGCCTGACCACGGCCACGCCCGTCGCCGGCACCACCGTCGAGCGCGAGCAGCTCGAAGACGTCCGCCCCGCCGACATGCAGCGCGAGCTGCTGCCGCAGGTGCCCGGCGTCAGCATGGTGCGCAACCTGCGCATCCCCATCGGCGGCAAGGCGCTACACCAACGACCTGATGGACGGCTATTCGATGAAGTCGGCCACGCTCGGCAACGTGGGCTTCCTCGACGAGGTCAACACCGCCGACATCGAGAGCATCGAGATCACGCGCGGCCCCGGCTCGGTGCTCTACAGCTCGAAGGCGGTCGGCGGCACCATCAACGTCATCACCCGCGACCCGCCGCGCAACGCCAGAAATGGGCGTGTGGGGCGATGCGGGCAGCTACGGCCTGCGGCGCCTCGGCGCGCACGCGGCGGGTTCGTCGGAGAATGGCGCGCTCGGACTTTCGGTCAACGCCAATTGCACCTGCAGGACGAAGGCTGGCGCGACCGCTCCGAGCGCGAAAAGCAATCCATCAGCGGCAAGTTCGTGATGAAGCCCGACGCCGACACCAAGGTCACGTTCCGCTCCGAATATGTGGACGCGTACAGGGAATATCCCGGCGCGCTCACCGAGGCGCAGTTCGAACAAGAACTGGCGCAAGGCGCAATAGCAGAACCTTTACGAGGACCTGCACTATTAGACCACCATGATCGACGTGAAGCGCCGCATCGGCAGCGGCGGCGAACTGACTTTGGCCTGGGTCAACCACAAGCAAGTGGGGCACTCAACGCCTGTCCGGCCGGATGCTCCAGCACGCGCGGCAGGCGACCACGCAAGTCGAGATGGATTACGACAGACGACAATCTGCGCGGCGTCTACCGGCAGGATTTCGATTTCCTGAAGTCGCGCGTCTATGCCGGCGTTGACGCCTTCCTGAGCGAGAAGAACGACGACACGTACAACCGCAAGAACTTCCACGCGGCTGGATCTCAACAAATCCTATATCATGAACGAAACCACCATTGCGCCGTTCGCGCAGTACGAGTTCTCGCCGCTGGAGCGCCTGCGCTTCACCGCTCGGCGTGCGCGACGAAAATTACGACGCTCGACGTGGACGACCGCATGCGCCGACCAACAAGGACGGCAGCAAGACCTATTCGACGATCTGGTGCGCAAGGGCGGCGTGACCTACGAGTACGCGAACAATCACTACATCTGGGGCGGCATCGCGCGAAGGCTTCTACGTGCCCAGCACCGACCGATACGGTGAGCGGCACCAATGCGCACGGATCTGCCGCCGGAAACGTCGCTCACCTACAGCGCCGGTATTCGCGGCACGCTGGCCGGGCATGCGCCTCACCTACGACATCGGCTATTATCACACCACCATCAATGACATGGCGCGTTTCCATGCCGTGCCCGCAGACGGCAAAAGCACCGCAGTGTCCGGACAGCTGCGACTTCGCGCGACACCTATCCGTGGCGGCGGGCAAGGTTGGTGTTCGAGGGCATGGAGACCACGCGTTTCCTGGCGGCCGATCGATCTGTTCAAGCTCAGCGCGTCGCACACCTATGCGCTGAACACCTTCGTCGAGTATCAAGGACAGCAGCGGCGACTATGCCGGCAAGATCTACTACTACAGCCCGGATCATCATCTGAACGCGCGCGTCACGGTCTATCCCGATGAAGCGGTCTGAGCGTGGAGCTGGAGGCCGATTACATCAGCCGCTACTTCACCAACATCGCCAACACCGACACCTATCAGCGGCCCGTCGCTCTACAACATGCGCATCGGCTACAAGATGGAAGGCGGCATGGAACTGTGGGCGCATGCCTACAATCTGTTCGACGTCAAATACGCCGAGCGCGTTTCGATCAGCTCCACGGGCGCGCACCTACAGCGAGGGCTATCACCCGCTGACCGTGCGCGCCGGCATTTCCTTCAAGTGGTGAGGGCATAATGAAACGCTCGATGCGAACTGCTTGCCGGCTGCGCTGTTCGCTGGTTTGCGCGGCGGGCGCGGCGATGGCCGCCGATCAAGATCGCGGTGCTGTCCACCTCCTTCGTGCTTGAACGCAAGTTCACGCTCCTGGAGGAGGCGGCCCGCGCCGCAGGGCGTCGAACTGGCCTGGGCGCATCGTGGACCGCGACGGCGAGGCGGGCGTTCGGCGCGCGCTGGACGGCGCCCGTCTGGTGATCGTCGATGCGCCGCGCACCGAGGACAAGGCGCAGATCGAGCGCTTCGCGGGCAAGCGGTTGCGCGACGGCGCCACGCCGACACTGCACATCATCGTGTTTGCGACGTCCCCGCGCAGTTCAACGCGGCGAACCTGGACGCCGCCGTCGCGCAGCGGCTGTACGAGTATTACGTCGGCGGCACGGCGGTGAACCACGAACGGCTGATGAAGTTCCTGAAGGTGTGGATGGCGGGCGGCGATACTGCCGCGGTTGAAGCCGCCGGTGACGCTGCCCAATGGCGGCATCTACCATCGCGGCACACGACCGCATCTTCGACAACGCTGCCGGACTATCTGGCGTGGTGGGAGAGCGCGCGCCGGGCGCCGTGGCAGGGCAGGCCGGTGATCGCGATGGAGATGTCGTCGTCCTACATCTCCGACGGCCAGACGCGCAAACTCGACGAGACCATCGCCGCCATCGAGAAACACGGCGCGCGTGCCGCTGGTGTTCTACCGCAAGGCCCGCGTGTCGCGCGCGCCGTCCGAAGCGGCGGCGCCGGCCGATGCGCAAGGCCGTCCCTCTGGCAGACCGCAGGCAGCCGAAACCGGCGCACCCGCCGAGGGCAAACCGCAACCGGCTGAAGCAAACGCCGCAGCGGATACACAGACCGGCGAACGCCGCAGCGGACGCCCATCCGGCAGACCGCAGACGGCGGAAAACGCCGCAGCAGATGCGCAACCCGGCGAGCGCCGCAGTGGCCGTCCCGCCGAAGCCCGCCCCGAAAGCGGACAACCCGAGGGACGTCCGTCGGGCAGGCCGCAAACCGCTGAAACCGGCGCTCCGCCCGCAGAGGCACGCCCCGAGGCGCCTTCCGGCAGACCGCAGACCGCAGAAAGTGCGGCGGCGGACGCGCAAACCGGCGAACGCCGCAGCGGGCGCCCGCGACGCTGCACGGAGAGCGGACGGCCCGAGGGACGCCGTCGGCAGGCCGCAAACCGCAGGAAGCGCGGCAAGCCGCCGAGAGGGCGCGTCGGAGGGTGCAAGCCCGAAGGCGCGGCGGCGCCGGGGCGGCCGTCAGGCCGTCCGCAGGCCGCCGAAGGCATGCCGTCCGGCCGTCCGCAGAGCGCCGGCGCCAGGGCGCGCGACGCCGCGTTTCCCGGACACGGTTTCCCCAACCCCAAGGACCTGCCGCCGCAGGAGCTCAACGAGCCGCTCATCATGCTCGACGGCAAGCTGCTGCCCAACGTGCTGCTGGTCAACACCTTCATCGGCGGCGGCCCGGACAAGCGCAAAGCCTGGCATCAGGCGATGGGCATTCCCGTCATCTATACGCTCAGCTACCGCCACGGCGACCGCGCCGCCTACATGAAGGACACCGCCGGCGTGAACAGCTTCATGCTGCCGTTCACGCTCACCATGTCCGAATACATCGGCATGCAAGACCCGGTGATGCTCTACACCAACGAGGGCGGCGAGTTGCGCGCCATCCCCGAGCAGACTCGACATGCTGGCGGGCAAGGCGGTGAACCTCGCGCGGCTGCAAACGGGGGCCAATGCGGACAAGCGCGTGGCGCTGCTGTTCTGGAACACGCCCGCCCGGCGAGAAAAATTTCAGCGCCTCGCATCATGAATGTGCCGCGCTCCATCGAGCAGCTGATCAAGCGGTCTGAAGGCGGAAGGCTACGCCTTCGATCAGGCCGGCGAGCAGCAGATCATCGACGCCGCCGCGCAGATGCTGCGCCCGCCTACCGCCACGAGGCGGTGTGGCGGAGCTGATGCGCACGCCGCATTGGGCTTTCGTGCCGCTGGCTGATATACCGCGCTGGTATGCGGAGCTGCCCGAAACGCGTGCGCGCCGATGTGGAGAAATACTGGGGCGCGCCGGAGAAAAGCCCGTGGATCGCGCACGCATGACGGCGTTCAGGGCTTCGTGGTGCCGCGCATGCAGCTCGGCAATCTCGTGGTCATGCCGCAGCCCGCGCGCGGCGAGATGGCGGACGACGAGGACGAGAAGAAGCTCTTCCACGACGTGAAGGTGCCGCTCTCGCACAGCTACATGGCGGCCTATCTCTGGATACGCCAGCAGTTCGCCGCCAGCGCCATCGTGCATTTCGGCACGCACGGCAGCCAGGAATGGACGCCGGGCAAGGAGCGCGGGCTGTGGGCGTACGACTATCCCAACATCCTCGTTGGCAACGTGCCGGTCGTCTACCCCTACATCGTGGACAACATCAGCGAGGCGATCCACGTCAAGCGGCGCGGGCGCGGCGTGATCGTCAGCCACCAGACGCCGGCTTTCGCGCCCGCGGGGCTGTCCGACGATTTCGTGCGCATCAACGATCTGATCCGCGAATACCGCTCGGTCGACGACGGGCCGGTGAAGGCGCACAACCGCACGGCACATCATCGAGCAGGCGGTGCGGATGAACATCCACAAGGACCTGAAGCTCGATCCCGCAAGATCTGGAGCGCGATTTCGAGGCGCTGCTGCGCGAGGTGGAGAATTACCTGGAGGATCTCGGCGCGGCGCATGCAGCCGCTCGGCCTGCACACGCTCGGGCGAGGACGCGGAGCAGGCGCATCTCCGTCAGCACGGTGATGCAGATGCTCGGCCAGCCGCTTTACGAGGCGACCGGCGTGAAGAATGCCCGCGCCGCCTTCCGCGGCGATTACAAGCAGTTGCAGCAGACCGCGCCCTACCGCTTCGTGCAGGAGTGGGTGTTTTCAGCCCGTCCGCTGGCGGAGCAGCCGGACGAGCGCCTGCGCGCGCTGGCGGAGAAGGGGCGCAAATACGCCACGGATCTGCGCGCGGATTGGGAGACCAAGGCCGTCAGCCTCGGCCTCGCCGCGCGCTGGGTCGATCCGTCCTACGGCGGCGATCCCGATCCGCAACCCGGACGCGCTGCCCACGGGCCGCAACATGTACGGCTTCGACCCGTCGCGCGTGCCGACCCGCGCCGCCTACGACGCCGGGCCGCGAGGCCATCGAACAGCTCATCGCCACGCACAAGGACGCACAAGGGCAAGTTCCCGGAAAAGCTCACCTTCACGCTCTGGAGCACCGAGACCATGCGCCATCTGGGCATGCTCGAGGCGCAGATCCTGGCGGCCATGGGCGTGCGTCCGGTGTGGGACGAGGGCGGGCGCGTCACCGGCGTGGAGGTCATCCCGCAGACGGAGCTGGGGCGGCCGCGCATCGACGCCGGTGATCTCGCTCACCGGGCTCTACCGCGACCAGTTCCCCAACGTCATGGAGCGCTTGAACGAGGCCATCGTGCTGGTGGCGGCGCTGGAGGAAGCGCCGGATGTCAACCGCGTCCGCGCCAACCCGCTGCGCATACAGGCGGCGCTGGAAAGCCGCGGCGTCAAGCCGGACGTTGCACGCAATTTCGCGCTCACCCGCATTTTCGGCAACGAGAGCGGCAACTACGGCACCAACCTGCCGAAGGCCACGCTCGCCTCGGACAAGTGGGACGAGAAGGACGGCAAGCTGGCCGGGCGTCTATCTGTCGCGCATGTCCTGGGGCTACGGGCCGGATGTCAGCCAGTGGAGCCAGAAGCTGCATGACGGCGCGGGCGCGGAGGTCAACGTCTACGCCGAGCAGTTGCGCGGCACGGATGCGGCGGTGTTCTCGCGCTCGTCCAACCTGAAGGGGCTGCTCGACCGCGATCATCCGTTCGAGTATCTCGGCGGCATTTCGCTGGCCGTGCGCCATCTCGATGGCGCCGCCCCGCAGCTCTACATCTCCAACATGCGCGACCCGGCCCGCATGCCAAGCTGGAGACGGCGGAGAAGTTCCTCGCCACCGAGCTGCGCGCCGTCTACCAGCACCCGCGCTGGATGGCGGAGATGCAGAAGGAGGGCTATGCCGGCACGCTCGCGCATGCTCAACACGGTCAACAACTTCTGGGGCTGGCAGGCGATGGACCGCAACGTGGTCCGCGACGACCAGTGGCAGGAGTTCCACGAAGTCTACGTGAAGGACCGCTACAAGCTGGGCATGCGCGAGTGGTTCGAGAAGTCGAACCCGACGGCGCTGGCGCAGATCACCGAGCGCATGCTGGAGGCCATCCGCAAGGACTACTGGAAGGCGGACGAGCAGACGCGGCGCGAGCTGGTGCAGCTCTATCAGGAGCTGGCGGCGCAGCACGACGTGCACACGGCGAACGAGACGTTCATGACGTATGTGGCCGATCAGGCGAAGGGCTTCGGCCTGGATGCGCCGGTGAAGACCGCCGCCGCCGACGCCTCCGCCGCCCGCCGCGCCGCAGCCGGAAGCCGCCCCGCCCGCGCCGTCGCAGCCGGTGAAGGGCCAGGAACTCGCCGAGGTGAAGAAGGATCAGCCGCTCGCCGGCCTGATCTGGGCCTACGCCTGGGTGCTGCTCGCCGTGGTCGCGGCCGGCATGCTCTGGCAGGCGTGGCAGTCCTGGCGCACGCGCAACCCCCATTTGAAAGCTGAGATGTCATGAATACGCTTGAAGCCTTTCTGCACGAAATCACGAAGTTCTTCCTCACGCCGGTGCTGGTGGTGCTGTGCCTGATGTTCGTGCTGTCGCTGTTTTACCTCGGCACGCTGCTGTTCGAGCTGATGCTACGCGGCGTCCGGCGGGCGGGGCGTGCGCACGCTGACGCGCTATGCGCGCGACAACCCGTCCGCCAATCAGGAGGCGCTGGAGCTGCATCTCCTGAAGCTGATCGAGCCGTTGCGCATCACCAGCCGCGTTGCGCCCATGCTCGGGCTGGTGGCGACCATGATCCCCATGGGACCGGCGCTGGTCGCGGTGTCGTCGGGCGAATACGCAAGGGCATCGCCTCCAATCTGGTGGTGGCGTTCTCGGCGGTGATCGTGGCGCTGCTGGCGGCGGCGATCACCTTCACGGTGCTGTCCATCCGGCGCCGCTGGCTGCTGGAGGAGCTGAACGAGCTGCTGAGCCGCGCCGCCGGCGCCAACGGTGCGCCGATGCATCTGACGGAGGTGGCCCATGGCTGAGCACCGCCCGCTGAATATCCTCGAAGACGAGGACGGCGACGATCCCATCCTGTCGGTGGTGAACATCGTGGACGTGTTCCTGGTCGTCATCGCGGTGCTGCTGATCGCGGTGCTGGAGAACCCGCTCAACCCGTTCACCGCGCAGGACGCCATGGTGGTGAAGAACCCCGGCAAGGAGAACATGGAGATGCTCATCAAGGATGGGCACGAGCTGAAGCATTACAAGGCGTCCGGCAAGATCGGCGAGGGCCAGGGCGTCAAGGCCGGCGCGGCCTACCGGCTGAAGGATGGGACGATGATTTACGTGCCGGAGGGCAAGGATGCGAAATAGCGCGCTCGATTTCCGGTACAGCCTGCTGCCAGTGCAGTTGGGGAGATTGCCTTCAGCCCGGCGCACATTAAGCATGCTACCGTGCTCGGAGGCGTCAAGGCCAAGCCGCCTCCGGCGGTGCTGCGCAGCCTTGACCCCTCCTGCGCGCGGTAGCATTGGGCTTGTGCATGGCCGGGGCAAGGAATGGCTTTCCGGCCGAACAAGGAATGAAACCTGGAGCGGTGAGAAGGCTGATTGGATGCAGCCCGGAGCGGCGGCACTAAAATGCACCCTGGGCGTGTGGGCGGGGGCGGAACCCGCGTCCAGGAGGCCGCGCCATGGATAACGTCACACTCGTGCGCGACCTCACGCCCTGGGGCATGTTCGTCAACGCCGACCCTGTGGTGCAGGCCATTCTCATCGGGCTTGTGCTCGCGTCGGTCATCACCTGGACGGTCTGGCTGGCCAAGAGCCTGGAGCTGTTCGCCGCCAAACGCCGCACACGCGCCGCGCTGCGCAACATCGCCGGGGCGCGCTCGCTGGACAAGGCGGCAATCCGCATCGGCGCCGCCGCAAACGCCATCGGGCGGTTTCTCGATGCCGCCAAGGCCGAGCTGGCGCTCTCCGCGGACCTCCCCGAAATCGCTGGCGTCAAGGAGCGCATCGCCCTCCATCTGCAACGCATCGAGGCCGAATACGGGCGGCGCATCGCGCGCGGCACCGGCGTGCTCGCCACCATCGGCGCAACCGCGCCGTTCGTCGGCCTGTTCGGCACGGTCTGGGGCATCATGAACAGCTTCGTCGACATCTCGAAGCACCACACCACCAACCTCGCCGTCGTCGCGCCCGGCATCGCCGAGGCGCTGCTGGCGACGGCCATCGGGCTGGCGGCGGCCATTCCCGCCGTGGTCATCTACAACGTGTTCGCGCGCTCCATCGCCGGCTACCGCGCGCTGCTCGGCGATGCGCGCCGCCGAAGTGCTGCGGCTCGCCAGCCGCGATCTGGATTACGCGCACGCGGGCAGACATGCATCCGCTTCCGTCCACCGGCTGTCAGCGGAGTAAACACATGAGCATCCGCTTCAATCAGGACGACCATAACCTGGACGAAATGCACGAGATCAACGTCACGCCGTTCATCGACGTGATGCTGGTGCTGCTGATCATTTTCATGGTGGCGGCGCCGCTCTCCACGGTGGATGTGGCGGTGGATCTGCCGGCCGCCGCCGTCATGCCGCAACCACGGCCGCCGAAGCCGCTGTTCCTCACCGTGAAAGCCGATCTCACGCTGGCGGCCGGCGAGGAAACCGTGCCCCGCGAGGCCGTGGGGCAGGTTTTGAGCCAGGCCGCGAACGGTGACAAAGGCACGCGCATTTTCCTGCGCGCCGACAAGACCGTCCCGTATGGCGAGGTGATGAAGGTGATGAATCTGCTGCGCACGGCGGGATTCCTCAAGGTGGCGCTCGTGGCGCTGGAACAAGCCGCCGCGCCATGAGGTCAGCTATGTCGTTCCCCATGCGCGAATTCATTCGCTGGGTCTTGTGCGGCACCGTGGCGGTCATGGCGCATGCGGCATTGGCGGCCGGGTTCGTGGCGTGGCGGGAGGAGCCGGACGATGACGGCGAGCCGTCCGGCGCCGTTGTCATGGAGCTGGCGCCGCTCGCCGTGACGCGCATGGATGTGCCGCTGGATATCGCGCCCGGCCCGGATCAGGTGCAGAGCGAGGCGGTGCAGCAAGCGCCGGAGGAAAAGCAGGCCGAAAAAACCGAGGAGCAGCCGGCGCCGGCCGCTGAGGAGAAGCCCGTGCTGCCGCTTGCCAGCGCCCCGGATGCGGAGGCAGCGCTCCCCCAGGCGGAAAAGCCGCCCGCGCAACCGAAGCAGGCCCCCCAGCCGCAGCTCCCCGCGCCAGTCACTTCCGCGGTGCAAGCGCTATCCGATCAACAGGGGCCGGTTGCTCAAGCGCCGGTGCAGGCCGCGCCGAAAGCCGCCCCGTCCGATGCCCTGCCGAAGTGGCAGCACCGGCTGGAGACCATCCTGGAGCGCAACAAGCGCTATCCCGGCGCCGCGCAGAACCGCCGCGAGCAGGGGGTGGTGCTGGTGTCGTTCGTGGTGGACAAGCTGGGCAGGCTGCAATCGAGCCATATCGTCCGCAGCTCGGGACACGCGGCGCTGGATGACGAGGCCATCAGCCTGCTGCACCGCTCCGGCCCCTTCCCGCCGCCGCCGCCAGACCTGCCGGGCGCACATGTCAGCGTCGTGGCGCCGGTGCGGTTTAATTTGCAGTGAGCGCGGGAGTCCGGCGGCGCGTTTTTTTGAGATACACACATTCGCATCTTTTGATATTATGCCGAACCGCGCATTCCGCCGGCTGGAAGGAAGCCCGGCCGTGCGAATGGTGCAGGGATGGTTGGATCGGGAGCCTGGCTGGAACGGCCCGGAGTGCTCCCGCAAACTCAGAAATTTAAATGGGAAATGCCATGACATACACATTCGAGGGTAAGACCATCGAGACCAACGCCACCGGCTACCTCATCAATCAGGACGACTGGAGCAAGGGGCTGGCGGAACATATCGCCGGCCTGGAACAAATCTCGCTCACGCCCCGGCATTGGGATCTCATCGACTATCTGCGCGACGAATTTTTCAACAATAATCAGAATTCCCCCAACACCCGCGCGATCCTCAAGGCGATGTCGGAGAAATGGGACGAGAAGCTCGATCAGAGGGCGCTCTATGAGCTGTTTCCTCTCGATCCCTCCAAGCAGGGCGGACGCATCGCCGGTCTGCCGGAAAGCCGCCGTAAGGGCGGGTACTGAGGGCTGCCGCTAGTGCTCTGGCGCAAACATTTGGTGTACCTTGCGGCTAGGTCGAGACCAAATGTCCCGCGCCTCAAAGAGCACTAGCAACTTATTGATTCTAGTGCAGTTTACGACGCAGACACTTGATTTGCGAGTTCGCCGCCAGGGTGAATCAAGTGTCTGCGTCACTGCACTAGTAGTGCGCCCGCTTTCGCTATACGCGGCGGCGGCCGCACTCCAGCCCCGCGAACGCGTCCACGGACCAAAACTCCGCCAGTTTTATCCCGTTGCAAGTCGATCCCGATTGAATGCATAATGTCAGGGGTGGGGGTGCAAGCGTGTCCGCTGGAGGTCAAATCCGTGGATGCCGCGATGGCTCAAGCTATTGCCCTGGGACGTTGATTGCCCGAGCAATGGCACTGCCAGGTGAAAGACATGACTGTTAGTCATGCGGCTTTCACCTCCGTCGCAGGCAGAGGGAATCGCTGCAATTCATGCCGGCGGTTGAGGGGGAGCAATAATGTTCCGGCGGTGTTACCAGCCGTTTAACGGCCTTTGCGCGGGGCTGCCTTTTTCGCAGCAGCAATGCCTTAACTCTGAAGACAGCGCTGAAGTGCGAAAAACTGGCAACCCGGTTGTTGTATTCTTGCGTGAAGCGTAGAGATTTACTTTTACCCATTGATCGTCAGCGGCAAACGAAACGTAGTGGAGTTCAGCGCGGGGACAGCAAATGTTTTATTTCTTTATCGCAGCTGGTGCCGCAGGAATAATATGCGGGAGCCGTTTCAAGGCGGCTGCCCTCGTAGCATTTTCTGTTCTAATATTTTTGGCGTTGATCCCGATAAGCTTGCTGAGTAACTGGAGTATCGCGGAAGCCGCTTTGATGGTATTTGGACTTCTCGCCGTATTCCAGGCCGGTTATCTCGCCGGGCTGTTCTGGTGTATTGCCCTGCCAAGGGTGGTGGAGTCGTACCGGCAGTTGAGAGAAGTGGAAGATCGCAGCCTCCTGAAAGATACCGTTCACCTCCTGGCCTCTCTCTTCCATGGCCGCCACCAGCCGGCAAAACTCGCCGCCATGGGGGGAACCGTCAAACCCGATGAGGAGGCTACGCGCCAGTAGAACCGCTGGATTGCCGGGGCTTCATGTTTTAGCTGAGTTTTTTCACCAGGCAGGCAAGCCCTTAGGCCATCGTCAGACGCTCGCCGTCGCGCAGGATGGCCTGTGCCGCCGGTGTGAATGCCCCTGCGGCATTATGCAGCACCATGCCGTTCAACAGCCTCAGCGGCGCGCGGCTGCCCTTCACGCCCTGAATGAGGATGCGAATCGCGGGTGCGCCCTCGCGAGGGAAGAGCGGAAACACCGTCAGCGCCCCGAAACGCCCCTGGAACAGCTTCAGCAGTTCCGGCAGTGCGCCCGGCTGGTGGATCATCGTCATGCCGCCCTTGGCAGCCGCACAGGCAGCCAGAAATCCTGCCCAGCGCGCCATGTCTCCTTTGGCGGCGACATGGGCGCGTCGCTTTTGCGCCCCCGGCGGCTCGTGCACCCGCCCGCTCTCGTAAAACGGCGGATTGGCAAGCACATGGCCGAAGCTTTCCGGCTTGATTCCCGCCTGTGCCAGGAGGCCAAAAGGGGCTGTAATGTCGCCTGCGACAATTTGCACACGTCCGCCAAAACCATTCCGCAGGATATTTTTCTGGGCCAGCGCCACCATCCCGCCGTCGATTTCAACGCCCGTAACCTGCGCCGCCGGCAGCCGGCGGGCCACCATAATCGACACCGCGCCGCTACCCGCGCCGGCCTCCAGAACCCGCAGCTCGCGTCCGCCGCCATCCGGGCAGGCGGCCGCCAGAAACACGGCGTCGATGGCGGCGCGCGGTCCCTTCGCCGGCTGTAGCAGCATGACACGGCCGTCGAGAAAACGGTCTTCTGTCAAGATGTTACAGGTTTCACTGGCGGCAGTGGCAGTCATTTTAGTGCTCGATCCCAGCCTCATCGAGAAGGCGCGCGGCCTCCCCGGCGCGATCATCATCCACGAGCACGCGCCGCGGGAAAGGCGCGAGCGCGCCCTCGACGGCGCTGAATTGTTCGTCGAAAATCGTGTAGGAAATGCCGGCGTCTTTCAGGAGCACTTTGATATACGACAGCTTCACCACATCGTTGGTTCTGCATATTTCCTGCATACACGCCTCCCGCCGTGAGGCATAAACGGTAAATCGCGAGCCTCTCCGGCGATTCATCGTAACAGCTTGACCCGCCCGGCGCAGCCTTGGATATAGTGGTGTCATGAATTCGTCAAACTGGGGAGGATTGCCAGTGGGGGTGGTTGTGCCGCTTAATGAGCCGAAGGACGCCAGGGCTTCGCTTGAGCCGATGCTGCGTCTCGTCGAAACGGACATGGCAGGCGTCAACCAGATTATTCTGAATGAAGCCCGCTCCGATGTCGATCTGATCCCCGAGCTGGCGCACCACCTCATCGACAGCGGCGGCAAGCGCATGCGTCCAATGCTGACCATCGCCGCCGCCAAGCTCTGCGGCTATGAGGGCGACGGGCCATATCATGCTGGCCGCCAGCGTCGAGTTCATGCACACCGCCACGCTGCTGCACGACGATGTGGTGGACGAGAGCGACATGCGCCGGGGCAAGAAGACCGCGCGTCTCGCTGTGGGGCAATCAGGCCAGCGTGCTGGTGGGCGATTTCCTGCTGGGACAGGCGTTCAAGATGATGGTGGACGTGGGGTCGCTGGGCGCGCTGGCGCATTCTGTCCAACGCCGCCGCCGTCATCGCCGAGGGCGAGGTCATGCAGCTGTCGGCGGCGAAGAACATCGACCACCACCGAGGAGCGAGTACTGGCGGTCATCGACGCCAAGACCGCCGGCGCTGTTCGCCGCCGCGGCCGAGATGGGCGCCGTGATCGCCGGACGCGTCCGGCGGCCGAACAGGCGGCGCTGCGCTCGTACGGCAAGTATCTGGGCGTGGCCTTCCAGCTGATCGACGACGCGCTGGATTATTCGGGCGAAGCGGCCAAGCTCGGCAAGACACGTGGGCGACGATTTCCGCGAAGGCAAGATGACGCTGCCCATCGTGCTGGCTTACCGGCGGGGCAACGACGAGGAACGCGGCTTCTGGCGGCGCACGCTGGAGGAGGCCGACATCCACGACGGCGACCTCGAACGCGCGGTCAGCCTCATGCGCAAACACGGCACCATCGACGACACCGTCAAGCGGGCGGCCCATTACGGCGCCATCGCACGGGATGCGCTGGCCATATTTGACGATGGAGCGGCGAAAACGGCGATGCTGGATGCGATCGGCTTCTGCGTCAGCCGCGCCTACTGAAGGCCGGCGGAAGCGCGTGCTTTCAGCTTGCGCGATTGTCTCGATGTGCTCCCCTCCGCCTTCCTCTTGATGGGGGCGGCTAGTGCACCGGCTCTGACATTGGATACACGAGTGTCAACCCGGCGCCCTAGCTAACCTTTTGTTTGTGCAGCGACTTTTGCAGACAAAAGACAACCTTCGCGTGGAAAACTTTTGTTTGCGCCGCTGCACGAGGGGGATGAAAAACTCGCGCAAACGGCGGGGTTTCACCCCACTCCCTGCCTCTTTACATCAAGGGCGGGGGAGGATACGCCGGCTGCGGAGACGCCGGGGTAAAAGGTCTGCTTGAAAATGGAGGCATCTGGCAGCGGGCCAGTCATTTCCGCGCTTTCTGGCGTTCGCGGCAGGTACTTCTCCAGGAAGGCCAGCACGCGGCTCAGTGCGCCGTGATTATACAGATCCCAATGCCCGCCATGGGGGAAAATGGCGATTTCCTTCGGCTCCGGCGCGAGGCCGAACAGCGCCCTGCCCTGCGCGGCGGGAACAAGCAAATCCCGGGCGCCGTGCAGAATGAGGATAGGAGCGCGAACGGCCTTGATGTACCGCTCGCTACGATAGCTGTCCCGCAGGAACGGGCGGACCGGGAACACCGGGAACAGCCGCTGAGCCACCGCCGCGAGCGAGGTATAGGGCGCGTCCAGGATGAGGGCCGCCGCCGGCCGGGCTGCCGCGAGCTGGGTGGCGACGCCGGTGCCGAGGGACTCGCCGTAAACCGCGATCTCGCTGGCCGGCACGCCGCGCTGACGCAGCACCTCATAGGCGAGCAGCGCGTCGGCCACGTTAGCGCGCTCTGATGGTCTGCCGGTGGAGCCGGAATAGCCGCGATAGGCGAGGATGAAGATCCCGAGGCCCGCCATCTGGAAGCGGCGGATGCGATCGGCTCGGCGGCGCAGACCTCCGGCGTTGCCGTGGAAATAGAGCAGCACCGGCTTGCCCGGCGCGGCTTTCCCATACCAGGCGATGAGGATTTCACCGTCAGGCGTTGTCAGCCTGACCTCCTCGATCCCCGTCAGCCGGGCGATGCCGGGTGGAATGCGCTGGGTCTCGGGGAAGTACATCAGCCGACGCTGATAGACAAAAAGCAGGACACCCGCCAAAACATAGACCGCAACGATGAAAATCACGGCGGCCTGAAGCCAAAGCGTGAAGGATGCGATCATATTAACCCTGCCTGGGAAGCTGATTCCGCAGGCAGGCTAACGAGTTCGTGCGCGGTATTACAGAGCCTTGACGATTTCTTCAGTCATTTTTTTCGCATCGCCGAACAACATCATCGTGTTGTCGCGATAGAACAGCGGATTATCGACCCCCGCATAGCCCGACGACAGCGACCGCTTGATGAACATCACCGTGCCCGCGTTCCAAACCTCCAGCACCGGCATGCCGTAGATGGGAGATGTGGGGTCATCCTTCGCCGACGGGTTGGTCACGTCGTTGGCGCCGATGACATAGGCGACATCGGCCTGCTTGAAGGCGCTGTTGATGTCTTCCAGCTCGAACACCTCGTCATAGGGCACGTTGGCTTCCGCCAGCAGCACGTTCATGTGTCCCGGCATGCGCCCGGCGACCGGGTGAATGGCGTAGGAGACTTCCACGCCGGCCTTTTTGAGGCTGTCGGCCATCTCGCGCAGCGCGTGCTGGGCCTGCGCCACCGCCATGCCATAGCCGGGCACGATGATGACCTTGGAGGAGTTCTTGAGAATGAACGCTGCGTCCTCGGCGGAGCCCTGTTTCACGGGCCGCGCCTCTTTCGAACCGGCAGCCACGGACGTTTCGCCGCCAAAGCCGCCCAGGATCACCGAAATGAACGAGCGGTTCATACCCTTACACATAATGTAGGACAGGATCGCGCCCGACGAGCCCACCAGCGCGCCCGTAATAATGAGCGCCGAATTGCCCAGCGTGAAGCCGATGCCCGCCGCTGCCCAGCCCGAATAGGAGTTCAGCATCGACACCACCACCGGCATATCCGCACCGCCGATGGGGACAATGATCAGCACGCCCAGGAGCAGTGAAACCGCCGTGATCAGCCAGAACGCCGTCTGAGAACCGCTGATGCAGAACCAGACGATCAGCAGCACCAGAGTCGCGGCCAGCGCAATATTCACCAGATGGCGCGCCGGCAGAATGATCGGCGCGCCGGACATGTTGGCGTTGAGCTTCAGGAAAGCGATGATCGAGCCGGAGAAGGTGATGGCGCCGATGGCGACACCGAGGGACATTTCAACCAGACTGTCGGGGTGGAGGTGTTCCGGTGTGCCGATGCCGAACGCTTCTGGCGCGTTGAGAGCCGCCGCCGCCACGAACACGGCCGCCAGACCGACCAGCGAGTGGAACGCCGCCACCAGTTGCGGCATGGCGGTCATGGCGATGCGCCGCGCGATGACCGCGCCGATGCCGCCGCCAACGGCCAGTCCGCCGATGATCATGACCCAGGTGCCGCCCATGGTTGGCACCGCCACGCCAAGCGTGGTGGCAATGGCCAGCGCCATCCCGATCATACCGTAGGTGTTGCCCTGACGCGATGTCTCAGGGCTCGACAACCCGCGCAATGCGAGGATGAAGAGCACGCCCGACACCAGGTAGAGAAGCGAAACCAGATTGGCCGACATTGAAAGCGTCCCCGTAAGTCTGAGTTATTTCTTCTCTTTTTTCTTGTACATGGCGAGCATGCGGCTGGTGACCAGAAAGCCGCCGAAAATGTTCACCGACGCCATGACAAGAGCGAGGAGGCCGAAGATTTTCGAGTTGATCGCATCGTCAACGGAGCCCGGCATGCCGAAGCCGTGATGCTCGGTGGCGACCGCCAGCAACGCGCCCACGACGATCACCGAGGAAATGGCGTTGGTCACGGACATCAGCGGTGTATGCAGCGCCGGCGTAACGCTCCACACCACGTAATAGCCGACGAAAATCGCCATCACGAAAACCGACAGGCGATAGATGAACGGCGATACATCGCCACCGGCCTCCGCCGCCATGGCGGCCGTGGGCATAAGGAGCGCCGAAACAGCCAAGCCGGCTGCCAGGCCCCAAGCTTTCCGATTTCCCAGCATTCCCTATTCCTTCGGTTGCAGCGCCGGATGAACGAGCTGACCACCCTTCATCACCAGCGTTCCCTTGACGATCTCGTCGTCCCAGTTGATGGCAAGCGCCTTCTGCGTCTTGTCGAACATGGTTTCGATGAAGGCGAACAGATTGCGCGCATACAGGCTGGAAGCGTTTCCCGGCACCGTCGCCGCCAGATTGAGCGGCCCCATGATGAGCACGCCGTTATGGTCCGCGTTCCCGCCGGGCTTGGTCACTTCGCAGTTGCCGCCGCGTTCCGCCGCCAGATCGACGACGATGGAGCCGGGCTTCATGCTTTCCACCATCTCCCGCGTGATCAGGCGCGGCGCCGGGCGGCCGGGGATCAGCGCGGTGGTGATGACGATGTCCTGAGCGGCGATGTGCGAGGCCACCAGTTCGGCCTGCTTCTTCTGATACTCGGCCGACATCGGCTTGGCGTAACCCGCGGCCGTCTGGGCCTGCTTGAATTCGTCGTCTTCCACGGCGATGAACTTGGCGCCGAGCGAGCTGACCTGTTCCTTCGTTGCCGGGCGCACGTCCGTCGCCGACACCATGGCTCCGAGACGGCGCGCCGTAGCCACCGCCTGCAAACCGGCGACACCAACGCCCATGACGAATACGCGGGCGGCGGGAACAGTGCCCGCCGCGGTCATCATCATGGGCATGGCGCGCCCGAAGGCGCTCGCCGCGTCGATCACAGCCTTATAGCCGGCAAGGTTGGACTGCGACGACAGTACGTCCATGGTCTGCGCGCGCGAAATGCGCGGCATGAATTCCATGGAGAAGGCCGTCACCCCGGTTTGCGCCAGCGCGGCCAGATCCTCGCGCGCGCCGTATGGATCGAGCATGGACGCCGCGAAGGCGCCGGGCGCGAGTAGCTTCACCTCGGCCTCCGTTGGCCGTCCGACCTTTAACATAATGTCAGCGCCGCGCAGGGCGTCTTCAGCCGACGGCACCACCTGGGCGCCGTTTTGCGCATAGGCATCGTCGGAGAAATGAGAACGGCTGCCGGCGCCGGCGAGGATTTTCACCGTGAAGCCGAGCCCCGTGAATTTCTTGGCAGTCTCGGGCGACAGAGCCACGCGGGTCTCGCCTTGGCTTTCGGACACGACACCGATTATGGACATTGGGCACCCCAGTCTGAAATGACGAGGAATTGCGGCGGAACGGCCGCGGAGGATGGATGGAAGTGTGCTACAGGAGGAAGATCGCCATCAAGAGCAGGATTGTCACAGCCGCCGCTGTGCCGTATTTGGCGATACTGGTGAAAAGCTGATAGCTCTCCATATGCATGCGGTAGTCCATATGCGGACTGGCATCGTTTAAATCGACGCTCATGAACACCTCCCTCGCGATGACGCGCATACAACATCGCACACTTTTTAGACGACGCCAACTTTAGAGCAATTTCCACCCTGAGGAAAAGAAAAAACTTGGCGCAGGCTGTTGATTCTCCGGGTTTTCCAGTGGAAAAGTCCTCCTAGTTCAAAACGGAATGGCGGCCGGATTAGTCCCAGCCCGCCGCGCAAACGGGAACGAAAATATCGCGATGAGCCCTCCTCTCGCGACGCCGTCGCCGTCTCCTGGCTAGCGGGGCTGCCCGGCGCGGCTGTTCACTGTGAGGCAACCTCCCGTCGCGGGTACAATCTTCGCTGCGAATTTCCTCCGTTAATATTCATGACCAGCGATTATACTGCTTATGCAAAAGCTGCATACTTCGACTTTTATTTTATCCACGAAGAGCGCATTTCCAGGTTGAGTTTTTACGCTGATGATATAATGAAGACTTTAATACGATACACTGTTGACAGTCCACTACAACTCACCGAGGATGCGCCCGTGATGCTGGTGCTTTAACGCCCTTAGCATCTCCCTGGCTGTTAACCTGAATATTGGATGACGCCAGGAAGGTGCGATTTGTGATAACGGCTCTAGCACGAACGGCCGTTTATGCAGTTCCGGGTGCGGTAGAATGAGCTGATGGCCCTGACGCGGAATGGCCTTGCCATTGTGGCGGTCCCAGTTGATAACGATGTCGTGATAGGTGAGAAGGTCGAGGTCCAAGGGTCTGGCGCCCCAGCGTTTTCCGAATTTCCGTTCGCGAACCCGCCGCCCTGCTTTTGCCTCGATATGTTTAAGTTTTAAGAGTAAGGTGAAAGCCGGTAGGGCGGTCTCCACGAGCGCGGTTGCGTTGGTGTACGCAGGTTGGGACGGCCCGAGTGGTTCAGACACGAAGAGAGGCGAGAACGCCTTCGTAACCACCCGATTTTGCTCAAATAATTCGTGAACACGGCCTAGTGTGGCTTCGGGGGCGCCCCATGTGCCGCCGATATTTGCGCCCAGTCCGATGAGAATCATGATTTCAAGACACCGTGAAAGCAATTGACAGATTGATGATGGTAACCCATATGCAACAACTCAATAAAACAGGTAATGCGTCTTGTTTTTGACGAAAATGAAATATAGTTGAAGATATGACGCAATGAGGACAAGCTGATGAATTTTTATCCGACAGAACGTATTGCTCTTTTTATCGATGGAGCGAATCTTTACGCTACCGCCAAGGCTCTGGGCTTCGATATTGACTACAAACGGCTTTTGGTGCTGTTCCGCAAGAAGGGACAGCTCATTCGCGCGCTGTACTACACGGCGCTGGCTGAGGATCAGGAGTACTCGTCCATCCGGCCGTTGATCGATTGGCTGGACTATAACGGGTATACCATGGTGACGAAACCCACCAAGGAATTTACCGACGCGTCGGGGCGGCGCAAGATTAAAGGCAACATGGACATCGAATTGGCGGTCGATTCCATGGAGCTGGCCGAGCATCTCGATCATATCGTGCTGTTCTCCGGTGATGGTGATTTCCGTACCTTGGTGGAGGCATTGCAGCATAAAGGCAAGCGCGTCAGCGTGGTGTCTACGCTCAATACACAGCCGCCGATGGTTGCGGACGAATTGCGCCGCCAGGCCGATCAGTTCATCGACATCTCCGATTTGGTGCCGGAAATCTGCCGTGAAGGCGCGGCGGAGCGGCCGTTGCGCGAGTTGCCCAATCGCCTGCCGCCGCGTGAGCCGCACCATGACGATGACGAGTTCCTGAATATCTAGCCGCATGGCTGGCGCCCGTCTCGATTCGACTGAGATCACCTCGCCGGAAGCGCCGCTCGATTGTGAGCGGTGTATCCGGCTGAGGGCGTATTGCGTGGAAAATGCGCGGCGTTTTCCCGATTGGTTTAATGCGCCCGTGCCGTCGTTCGGCGAAGCGGGGGCGCGGCTGCTGGTCGTTGGTCTCGCACCAGGACTCAAGGGAGCCAACCGGACCGGGCGGCCCTTTACCGGCGATTACGCAGGTGATTTGCTTTATAAAACGCTGTCGAATTTTGGCTGGGGCGTGGGTGCGTATCAGGCGCGCGCCGATGATGGATACACCTTGGCAGGGGCGATGATCACTAACGCGGTACGGTGTGTGCCGCCGGAGAACAAGCCCACCCCTGCGGAAGCCAGCAACTGCCTCGGCTTCCTGACGGCGCGCATCAAGGCGATGCCGAATCTCAAGATAACGCTCGCGCTGGGCCGCCTTGCACATGACAGCGTGCTGCGGGCACTGGGTCTGCGGGTGTCGCGATTTCCGTTTGCGCATCGCGCCGCGCATGATGTAGGGGGCGGTGTAACGCTGATCGATTCTTACCATTGTTCACGCTATAATACGAACACCGGCAGACTTACCGAGGAGATGTTTTTCGCCGTGTTCAGCGATATTGCGGCGCTGACCAAAGCGGAGAAGATCTGCGATTGACCTGAGAAACGCGGATCAGCGTTGATCATAAACGGCAACCGTGCGGAAGGGCTCAAGATCCGCATTGAACGGGCGCGGCTCCCACGACGGAGCGGCCGGGGCGGCAGTGATTTCCATGCGCCCATTGCGGGAAGCCTGCGGAGTCAGCGTCTGCTCCAGGCTCGCTAAGCTGGATTCCACCGTCACGCGGAAAAATGCTGGGCTGAAGCGGCTCTCAGCTGCAATCCAGAACACCAATATGGCTACGATAAAAAACCTTATACGCATAATATTCCCCGCGACGCCGGGAGGCGTGACTTCAAGTTGATATGTGGGTGGGTTCATCCGGCGCCGTCTGCCGGCGTGAAAAGCAGAATGCACGAGCATTGTTAAGGACTCGTTGCCGGCGAGTATATTCGCAGCTATTTTTGGGAAATTTTTTGAGAGGAAATGACACTGGGAACGCTACCGTTAAAACAGGTGCCGGATCCCATTGGGGGTGGGATCCGGCCAGGGCACTAAAGAGGGAGAGGACCAAACGGGGGACGCCATTGTGGGAGGAAATGACGTGCCAAGTTATAGTCCTTTACGCAAACGCCTGCAGGATCGTGGGAGGGCGTGTTGCGAGGGCGGGCTTTAGCAAGCCTACCCCTTCAGGGACGCCGCTTGAGAGCTGCAAGCAAACCACTAAATCTTTCTTATCTGTGGTTCGGAGTTACACTTACTACGAGCAGAAGCTTCACGCAACAACTATAAGTGGCGATACGTGAGATATCTTGAGGGAGCCGGCGCGTCATGATTGCCGCTGCTGATGTTGCATACCGGTCCCGCGGGGCGGTCGTCGCATGTGTGCTTTTCCAGCACTGGATGGATCATGCGGCTGCCGTTGAGACCACATGCGAAGTCTCGGACGCCGAGCCCTATGAGCCCGGCCAATTTTTCCGCCGCGAGCTGCCTTGCATCCTGGCTGTGCTGCGAAAGCTTGAACAACTGCCGGGGATTATTGTTATCGACGGTTACGTCTGGCTGGCGGACGAGAGCGAGCCTGGCCTTGGCGGTCATTTATATGCGGCGCTTGAGCAAAGGGTTGCGGTGATCGGGGTGGCGAAAACCCGATTCCGCCACGCGGGCGCAGCCGTGGAGATCACCAGGGGAGAAAGCGGCACACCACTTTATATATCCGCGGCCGGCATGCCGCTGGCGGAAGCTGCGGCTAATATACAAAACATGCACGGCCGTTTTCGTATCCCCACGCTCCTCCGCCGGGTGGACCAGCTTTGCCGCGGGCTTGCATCTCCGCAGCCGTAATCCGCCCTTGGAAACCGCGCCGGGGCGGGCCATAAAGATGCCATGCAGCAGGACGATCCCAACAATTCCAGCACTGGCCCGGAGGGTGAGGCGGCGGAGAACGCCGTCACCGGCCCGGAGGTCATTGCGCGCTATCTCAAGCACCTGGGCAGCGGCCCCGGCGTCTACCGCATGATGGATAAGGCCGGCGAGGTGATCTATGTCGGCAAGGCGCGCAATCTCAAGAACCGCGTGCAGAATTACGCGCGGCTCACCGGCCATACCAACCGCATCGCCGCGATGATCGGCTCGACGGCGTCGATGGAGTTCGTCACCACCGCGACCGAGGCCGAGGCGCTGCTGCTCGAAGCCAACCTCATCAAGCGCTTCAAGCCGCGTTACAACGTGCTGATGCGCGACGACAAGTCGTTTCCCTACATCCTCATCGCGCGCGACACACGGCAGCGCCGCAGATCATCAAGCATCGCGGCGCGCGCGACGGTCAAGGGCGACTATTTCGGCCCGTTCGCGTCGGCGGGCGCCGTCAACCGCACGATCAACATGCTGCAGCGCGCGTTTCTGCTGCGCATCTGCTCGGACAGCGTTTACGAAAGCCGCACGCGGCCGTGCCTGCTGCATCAGATCAAGCGCTGCTCGGCGCCGTGCACGGGCGAGATCTCGCTCGAGGACTACGGCAAGCTCGTGGACGAGGCCGATGCGCTTCCTCGAAGGGCAAGACCGACGCTGTGCAGAAGAAGCTCAACGCAGCTGATGGCGGAGGCGAGCGAGGCGCTCGAATTCGAGCGCGCCGCGGAATACCGCAACCGGCTGTGGGCGCTGGCGCACGTTCAGGCCGCACAGGGCATCAATCCCGCGCGGCGTCGAGGAGGCGGACGTGTTCGCCGCCCATCAGGAAGGCGGGCAGACCTGCATCCAGGTGTTCTTCTTCCGCAACGGCCAGAACTGGGGCAACCGCGCCTATTTCCCGCGCGCCGACAGCAGCGTCGAGCGTCGAGGAGGTGCTCGAGCGCCTTCATCGCGCAGTTCTACGACGACAAGCCGGTGCCGCGCAGCATTCTGCTGTCCCACGAGGTGCCCGAGCGCGAGCTGCTGGCGGAGGCGCTGTCGCATCAAGGCCGAGCGCAAGGTGGAGATCCGCGTGCCGCAGCGCGGCGAGAAGCGCGGCGCTGGTCGAGCACGCGCTGACGAACGCCAGCGAGGCGCTGGGCCGCAAGCTGGCGGAGGCGTCCAGTCGCAGGCGCAAGCTGCTGGAGGGCGTGGCGGACGGTGTTCGGGCTGGAGCGGACGCCGCGGCGCATCGAGGTGTACGACAACAGCCACATTCAGGGCACCAACGCGGTCGGCGCCATGATCGTCGCCGGGCCGGAGGGCTTCGTGAAGAACCAGTACCGCAAGTTCAACATCAAGTCCGTAGACACTGACGCCCGGCGACGACTTCGCCATGATGCGCGAGGTGCTGACGCGGCGGTTCAAGCGGCTGGTGAAGGAGAAGGCGGCGGCAGAGGCTGCTGCGCAGGCGAGGACACGTTTGCCGCGCCGGGGATGGCAGAATGCGGACGGCGACGATGCGGATGCACCCAGCCGGGGTATTGCATCCACATGGGCGCGCGATCTCGTCTGTCGACGGCGGCGCGGGCCAGCTCGCCGCCGCGCACGAGGTGCTGGACGACCTCGGCCTGACCGACATGCCGCTGATCGGCATCGCCAAGGGCCCGGACCGCAACGCCGGCCGCGAGCACTTCTTCATGCCGGGCCGCCGCCGTTCATGCTGCGAGCCGCGCGATCCGGTGCTCTACTTCGTGCAGCGCCTGCGCGACGAGGCGCACCGCTTCGCCATCGGCACGCACCGCGCCAAGCGCGCCAAGGCCATGGGCGCCAATCCGCTCGACGAGATCGCCGGCATCGGCCCGTCGCGCAAGCGCGCGCTGCTGAAGCATTTCGGCTCGGCGAAGGCGGTGAGCCGCGCGCGGGCTGACGGATCTGCAGGCCGTCGCGGCATCAGCGCGGCGATGGCGCAGCAGATTTACGATTTTTTCCACGAGCGGCGGGGGTGAGGCGGCGCTTTTTGCAATGATAGCAATTTAGCCCTGAAGTCACTTTGGCACAAGGATTTGCCGACCGGCTGCTTAACGGATCGTGAACACGGGCGCGGTTTGGTTAACGCCGCCGCGTCCCAGGCCGGCCGATCCCTCCCGTAACAGCGTCACAAAACTTTCATCTCCAAGAAGCTCTTGCAAAGTCACAATCGCTCGGCTTTATAGCTGTGGCAGGATGGGACGGTGCGCCCGCTTGCGACTTGAATAAGCTTGAATGTTGTGGTCCGCCTTCAATGGATGCTGACATCCGCCGCGAAGGCAGCCAGCAGCAGGTGTTTGTTCCCCGGCCCGGTCTTTTCGGACATTGGTCTGGCGTTTGTATCGACAGCGAATATCTGGATCGTGCCGCCAGGGATCAGAAACGGGCGCGTCAAACTTTAGGAAGAACGGGATGATCATACCCTCGCCGCGCAGAATATGCCGCAACCTGGCCACGGCCGCCTGGGCCGGCCTTTCCGTGTTTGCCTTATGCCAGGCCGATTTCGCGCGCGAGAGCGCATACGCCCAGGGCACGTCGCAAGTTGGCAAGACGACACCGGCCCCGGCTCCGGCGCAACCCGCGCCCGCGGCTGCACAGCCTGCGCCTGCGGCACCGGCTGCTGCGCCTGCCGCCGTGCCTGCCGCCGCACAGCCCGCCGCGCAGCCAGCGACTCCCGCCGCCGCGCCCGTGAAACCCGCCAGCCCTGTCGGCGCCGGCGCTGCCTGGGAAACCAAGACCCAGCCCGCCAATCAGGCGCCAAGCCTGACGGACGGTAAATCCGTCACCCTGGTTCAGCAGGTCAACGACTACTTTAACAAGATGGCCGCCTTGCAGGGCAACTTCGTTCAGACCGACCCGGACAACAAGGAAAAGAAGGGCAAGTTCTACTTCTCCCGCCCTGGTAAGATCCGCTTCGATTATGCCTCGCCCAGCCGCCAGAAGATCGTTTCCGACGGCAAATATCTGGCTGTCGAGGATCGCGACCTGAACACGTCCGACCGCTATCCGCTGGAGAGCACGCCGTTCCGCCTGCTGCTGCTGCCGAACGTCGATTTTCTGCGCGACGCGAACATTCTCGGCGTCGATGAGGGGCCGGATGTGCTGGTCCTGACGGTGGAGGACAAAACCTCGGATACGGCCGGCCGCATCCGCTTGTTCTTCACCTATCCCAGCTTGCAGTTGAAGGAGTGGATCATCACCGATCCGCAGGGCGCGAACACCCGCGTGGAGCTGAAAGACGCCGAAACGAACAAGCCGGTTCCCGACGATATGTTCAAATTTGCGGATTTCGCGATGCCGAATTTGCGCTAGCTGGTTGACCTTAGGCGCCAACCGCGGCGCCCAAGGTATTCCCGGAGCGAGCGAATTACAAATTCGTGAGGCGAAACTGCCACAGTCAAGTGAGCTTACACTTTTATTTGCATTTGCCGTTTGATGTGTGGTAGATTTGTTTATGTACTAGGAAGCGATGCGCGTCAGTCATCGTCGGTTGTGCCCCCCGTCTAGCCGAACGACGCGCTAGCATGCACCGGCTCCCTCCCGGTGTAACCGCGTGTACAGTAGAGCGCCCAACCTTCGCCGGGGTTGGGCGCTTTTTTCATGATTTTCGCATTTTGAAGCCGCAATAGCTCAACCCGTCCGTTCCTCCGCAGGTATTTGATGAAATTCCGTATCGCCACATGGAATATCAATTCCGCCCGTTTACGCCTGCCCCTCATCCAGCAATTCGCCGCGGAATTCTCGCCCGACATCCTCTGCCTCCAGGAAATCAAATGCCGGGAAGAGCTGTTCCCGCGCGAGGCGCTGGCTGAAAGCGGCTTCCCCCACATGGAGATCAACGGCCAGCCCGGCTACCACGGCGTCGCCACGCTGTCGCGCTGGCCCTTGCGGCGGCTTGGGTCGGAGAACTTCTGCGGCACCGGCGAGGCACGCCATGTTGCGGTCGCCGTGGAGGCCGGGCGGCACCGCGCCGTTGACCGTGCATAATTTCTACGTGCCGTCCGGCGGCGACATTGCCGACCCGGATGAGAACCCGAAGTTCCGCCAGAAACTGAAATATCTCGATGCCCTGGCGGCGTGGTTCGCGGCCGCGCAGAACCAGGACGAGCGCATGCTGCTGGCCGGCGACCTGAACGTGGCGCCGCTGGAAAACGACGTCTGGTCTCACAAGCAGTTGCTGAAGGTCGTCAGTCACACGCCCGTGGAGGTGGAGCGGCTGTTGCGCGTGCAGGCGTCATGCGGGTGGGTTGATTCGGTGCGGCAGCATTTCCCGCCCGATCAGAAGGTGTACACCTGGTGGAGCTATCGTGCGCAGGATTGGCGGACGTCGAACCGCGGGCGCCGGCTTGATCACATCTGGTCAACGCCGGACGTCGCCAGCACCATGACCGGCATCAGGATCGCCGACGTCACGCGCGACTGGCCGCAGTCATCGGACCACGTGCCGGTGATCGCGGACTTTGATCTTTAAGGGATGCTGATTGCCTCGATGTTTTCGCTGGCTGACATCGAATGTGTGGCCCCACTCTCACCCGGCGCTATGCGCCACCCTCTCCCATCGAGGGAGAGGGACAGGGTGAGGGGGTTATTGTGCAGACAGCAGAAATATCAGGATAATCAGGGATTTATCAGCCAGCGGCGGCCTGGAGCGACGCCTCGATAGCGGCGACCTGCGCGTCCACGGCCATCAGCTCGTTGGCCAGATCCTGCAAGCGCTGCATCAGCTTGTCGGAAAAATGCTGCGCCATGGTGGGGTCCGCCTCCAGCACCGTCAGCAGTGCCGCGCGCGTGATTTCCAGCGCCCGCACCCGCTCGACCGCCACGACGGTCATGGTGTGGACCATCTCCACCAGCATCCCCAGCTCCCCCAGGAGCGAACCGGGCAGCAGAGTTTCCGTCAGCTCGGCGCCGGGCTCGCCAGTCTTGCTTTCAGCTTTGCCGCTCAGCAGGATGTAGGCGGCCTCGCCGGTTTTGTCCGCCTCAAGGATGTTCTGCCCTTCGGTGAAGAAGGTCTTTTTGCCGATCGACAGGATCGCGGTGAGCTGCAAATGGGACAATCCGTTGAAGATCGGGATTTGCTCTAACATTTCAACGGTTGAGTCGAGCGACATGATCAGCCCCATATTGGTGAAATTTCCAACGCGAAACTAAACAGGTACACATAAAACTTCCCGCCGAGCGTCCACGGCTTCCTGGTCCGCGACAGGTTTCCAATCACCCTGGCGGCTCCAGAGACGGCATTGTGAGATAAGTCGCCGGATTGCCGCAAGTGTGGCTCAACGGCAATTGGGTGGGAAATGCCGGCAGGAGTGAACCTGTTGCATTTTAGCGATATGCCGGATTATGCGATGCGGTTTGGCCGGAAGCCCCTCCGCATCGCCTGATCTGCGTCAACCCGCATGGGGCAGGAACCGCTTTCCCTCCGCCACTAGGAATTGCCACATGGCCTCGCTGGCCGGCATCAGCCGTTTGTCGGCGCGGCGCACCACGAACCATTGCCGCTGCAATGGCAACCCCTTCACGTTGAGGGCAATCAGCCGCCCGTCCGCGATTTCCGCCGCCACCGTGTGCGCCGAGATAAACGCGACCCCCAGCCCCGCGATCACCGCCTGCTTGATGGTTTCGTTGGAGCCGATCTCCATGCCGATGGAGGGATTGACGCGCTCCTCGGCGAAGAACCGCTCCATCAGCACGCGCGTGCCGGAACCGTTCTCGCGCACCAGGAATATTTCGTTCGCCAGTTCCGAGGGAGGCAAGCCGGTCCGTCCCGCCAAACGATGGTCCGGGGGCGCGATGACGATATGCGGATGCTCGCCGATGGTCTCGCTCTCGACCTCCAGTTCATCCGGCGGCCGTCCCATGATGGCGACATCCACCGCGAACGCCTGAAGCGATTTGATCGCCTCGCCGCGATTGCCCACCACCAGCCGCACCTCGATCTTGGGGTGATTCTTCTGAAACGCCGCCAGCGCCTGCGGGGCGAAATATTTCGCCGTACTCACCACGCCGACCGAAACCTTGCCGCCCCGCAGCCCCTTCAGCACGGCCAGCTCCTGCGCGCAGTCGGTCAGCGCGGCGTCGATGAGCTGGGCCGCCAGCATGACCTTGCCGCCCGCAGGGGTGATCACCGGCCCGTCGGAGGCGCGCTCGAAAAGCGGCATGCCGATGATCTGCTCCAGCAGTTGCATCTGTATAGTTATGGCGGGCGGCGTAACGTTCAGCTCCCGAGCCGCACCAGTCATCGACCCGGTCTTCATGACCGCGGTCAGTGCCCGGAGCTGCTTCAATGTGACACTTCTCATCGTCCTCCATGCCTTTAGAAAAACTTAAATGTTGAGCTAAAACTTTCAAATTTACTTATAGCGGCATTTCGCACATAACAAAAGAAAAATGGTTTGCGGAATCTGGTAGGTGCAGCAAATGTCCACTCTATATATAGAGAACGGCAGGCGCGAGCGGCTGCGGCAAATCCGATCAGGGAGAATTGCGCGATGACAGCATTTCCGGCACTGGCCGGCTACTTGAACTCCTGGAGCGGGGCAGACGCTGGCCGCCGCGCCGTGGCCGCTACTATTCTTTCGCTTGGAGAGGCCGGGGTCAAGATCGCAGCGCTCATCGCCAGAGGTCCGCTGGCCGGCGACATGGCTTCCGTCACGGGCGATGCCGGCGGCGGCGACGCACAGAAGCAGCTCGACGCCATCACCGACAAAATGGTGCGTGAAGCGCTCCAGGCTTCGCCCGTCGCCTGGCTCGGCTCGGAGGAAGACCCCGAAGCCGTGCAGTTGAACGCCGGCGCGCCGCTGGCCGTGAACGTCGATCCGCTGGACGGCTCGTCCAATATCGACACGAACGTCTCCATCGGCACCATTTTCTCCATCCTGCCCAACGATGGGGCGCAGCCGCTGCTTCAGCCGGGCTCGCGGCAACTGGCCGCCGGCTACATCGTCTACGGCCCGCAAACCGCGATGGTGCTCACAGTTGGCGAGGGCACGCATATCTTCTTCCTCGATCCGGATACCAAGACGTTCCTGCTGGTCCGCCGCAATGTCGTCATCCCGGCGGACACCAAGGAGTATGCGGTTAACAGTTCCAATTTCCGGCATTGGGACGTGGGGATGAAGGTCTACAAAAACGACGTGATCGCCGGCAAGGAAGGTCCGCGCAAGAAGGACTTCAACATGCGCTGGATCGGCTCGCTGGTGGCCGACACGTTCCGCATCCTGACGCGCGGCGGCGTGTATATCTATCCCGGCGACCAGCGCGAAGGCTATCGCAACGGCCGTCTGCGCCTCCTCTATGAAGCCAATCCCATCGGCATGATTATCGAACAGGCCGGCGGTGCATGCACGACTGGCCGCGAGCGCATGCTAGACATCGTGCCGTCGGAGCTGCACCAGCGCGTGCCGCTGATTTTCGGCTCGCTGAACGAGGTGGCCGAGATAGACCACCAGATCCAGGCGCCCCACAATACCGGCGAGCGTTCGCCGCTTTTCGGTCAGCGCGGCCTGTTCCGCTCATAAGCTCAAGGTTGAGGAAAGTAATGTCGGCCAAACATCCCATTATATCGGTCACTGGCTCGTCGGGCGCGGGCACCTCATCCGTGAAGCGCACCTTCGAGCAGATTTTCCGGCGCGAAGAAGTCAACGCGGCCTACATCGAGGGCGACGCCTTTCACCGCTTTGACCGGGTCGAGATGAAAGCTGAAATCGCAAAGCAGGAGATGCTCGGCAACAATCATTTCAGCCATTTCGGGGCGAATGCCAACCTCCTCGACGAGTTGGAGAACACGTTCAAGCAGTACGGCCAAACCGGCACCGGCCGCACGCGCACCTATATACACGACGACATCGAGGCGGAGGAATTCGGCTGCCCGCCGGGCACGTTCACGCCCTGGCGGGATTTGCCGGCCGGTTCGGACCTGCTGTTCTACGAAGGCTTGCATGGTGCGGTCATGGTGCCAGGGCAGTTCGATCTGGCCCGTTATGCGGACCTGAAAGTCGGCGTCGTGCCGGTCATCAACCTGGAATGGATACAAAAGCTTCACCGCGACAAGGCTTCGCGCGGTTACACAACCGAGGCGGTGACGCACACGATCCTGCGCCGCATGCCTGACTATGTGGACTACATCTGCCCGCAGTTTTCGGAGACGGACATCAACTTCCAGCGCGTGCCGACGGTCGATACGTCGAACCCGTTCGTCGCCCGCAGCATCCCCACGGCGGATGAATCGCTGGTGGTGATCCGCTTCAAGGACCCGCACGGCATCGACTTCCCGTACCTCAAGTCGATGCTGCACGACAGCTTCATGTCGCGGGCAAATTCCATCGTCGTTCCAGGCGGCAAGCTCGATCTGGCAATGCAACTCATTCTGACTCCTTTGATCTTGAAGCTGGTTTCGCAAAAACGGCGCGCGTGACACCTTGAGGGAATACGAGATGAATAACGAAGCAAATCTGACAGGTGCGGCTCCCTCGGTCCGCGATATGGCGAACGCTGTCCGGGCGCTGGCGATGGACGGCGTGGAAGCCGCCAACTCCGGCCATCCCGGCATGCCCATGGGCATGGCCGACGTGGCCACGGTGCTGTTCACCAAGTTCCTGAAGTTCGACGCCGCCAATCCGCAGTGGCCCGACCGCGACCGCTTCGTGCTGTCGGCCGGCCATGGCTCGATGCTGCTGTATTCGCTGCTGCATCTCACCGGCTACGCGGACGTCACCATTGACGAGCTGAAGCGCTTCCGCCAGATGGGCGCCAAGACCGCCGGCCATCCCGAATACGGCCATATTGCGGGTGTCGAGACGACCACCGGCCCGCTCGGCCAGGGCATCGCCACCGCCGTGGGCATGGCGCTGGCGGAACGCATGCTGGCCGAACGCTTCGGCGCCCCCATCGTCGATCACCATACTTATGTGATCGTTGGCGACGGCTGCCTGATGGAGGGCATCAGCCACGAGGCCATCGACCTCGCCGGGCATCTGAAGCTCTCCAAGCTCATCGTCCTGTGGGACGACAACTCCATTTCCATTGACGGCGCGACTTCCCTTGCGACATCGATGGACCAGCTAGGCCGCTTCACCGCGGCCGGCTGGGCCGTCACCCGCGTCGATGGCCACGCCCCGGAGGCCATTGAGGCCGCTATCGCCGCGGCGAAGAAGAGTAACCGCCCGTCGCTCATCGCCTGCAAGACGATCATCGGCTTCGGCGCCCCCAACAAGCAGGGCAGCGAGAAAACCCACGGCGCGCCGCTGGGCAAGGACGAAATCGCCGCCGCCCGCGCCTATCTCGGCTGGCCGCATGCACCGTTCGAAATTCCGGCGGACATCCTCTCGGCCTGGCGCACGGCTGGTTCGCGCGGCGCGGCTGCCCGTGAAGTCTGGCAGGGCCGCCTTGCCGAACTCGACGCCGCACGGCGCGAGCGCTTCCAGGATGACCTGCGCGGCGTGCTTTCCCCGGCGGTGCAGGTCGCCATCGACGACCTGAAACGCTCCTTCGCTGCCGATAAGCCGAAGCTCGCCACGCGCCAGTGTTCGCAAAAGGTGCTGGACGCCCTCGCAGGCGCACAGCCCAACCTGCTGGGCGGCTCGGCCGACCTGACACACTCCAACCTGACGCTGGCCAAGGGCCAGAAATCCATCACGCCGGAGGATTTCTCCGGCAGCTACATCCATTACGGCGTGCGCGAGCATGGCATGGCGGCGGCGATGAACGGCATCGCGCTGCATGGCGGCTTCATCCCCTACGGCGGCACGTTCCTGGTGTTCGCCGACTACTGCCGCCCCTCCATCCGGCTGGCGGCGCTGATGGAACAGCGCGTGGTCTACGTCATGACGCACGACTCCATCGGCCTCGGCGAGGACGGCCCGACGCATCAGCCGGTGGAAACCATCGCCTCGCTGCGCGCCATGCCCAACACGCTGGTGTTCCGCCCTGCCGACTCCGTCGAGACGGCGGAATCCTGGCTCTGCGCCCTGGAAAACACCGGCGGGCCGAGCGTGCTCTGCCTGTCGCGCCAGGGTCTGCCCACCGTGCGTACAAGCGGCGACGGCGGTAATGCCACGGCGTTCGGCGCGTATGTACTGGTTGAGCCCCAGGGCGGCCGCGACGTGACGCTGCTGGCCACCGGCTCCGAAGTCGCCATCGCGCTCGACGCGGCCAAGCTGCTGGCGGACGAGGGCGTGAAAGCGGCTGTCGTGTCGATGCCGTGCTTCGAGCTGTTCGACCGTCAGCCGCGCGACTACCGCGATGCGGTTCTGGGTCGCGCCCCCCGTGTCGCCATCGAGGCGGCGATCCAGCAGGGCTGGGACAAGTATATCGGCTTCGACGGCGCTTTCATCGGCATGAAAGGTTTTGGCGCTTCCGCACCCATCAATGATCTGTATAAACATTTCGGAATTACCGCTGCCGCCGCTGTGAGTGCGGCCAAGACGTTAATGAGCTCAAAATCGTAGTCCGGCGTAAGGGAGCCCAAATGGAAACCATTAAAAATATTACCCAGGCCGATGTAAACGGGCGCACAGTTCTTGTCCGTGCCGATCTCAACGTACCAACGAGCGACGGCAAGGTCACGGATACCACCCGCATCGACCGTTTTGCGCCGACTGTGAAGGCGCTGGCCGCCAGGGGTGCGCGCGTGGTGATCATGAGCCATTTCGGCCGGCCGAAGGGCAAGCGCGACCTGACGCAATCGCTGCGTCCGGCGAGCGATGCGCTGCAAGCCGCCCTGGGTGAGCCGGTGCTGTTCATCAACGACTGCGCCGGCCCGGATACCGCCGCTTACGTGGCGTCGCTCCCCTACGGCAAGGTTGCGGTGCTGGAAAATCTGCGCTTCTACGCCGAGGAGGAGGCCGACGATCCCGAGTTTGCACGCAAGCTCGCCAGCCTTGGCGACATCTTCGTCAACGATGCATTCTCCTGCGCCCATCGCGCCCACGCCTCGCTGCACGCCATCGCCGAAATCCTGCCGTCCTACGCCGGCCCGGCGATGATGGCGGAGCTGGATGCGCTCAACATGGTGCTGGAAAATCCGCAGCGCCCGGTGGCGGCGCTGGTCGGCGGCTCGAAGGTCTCCTCCAAGATCGACGTGCTGCAACACCTGCTGAAAAAGGTCGATGTGCTCGTCATCGGCGGCGGCATGGCCAACACTTTCCTGCTGGCGCAGGGCCGCAACACCGGCAAGTCGCTGGCGGAACCGGGGGAGGCCGATACCGCGCGCGCCATCATGGCCACGGCCGAGGCGACCGGCACGTCCATCATCCTGCCGGTTGACGTGGTGCTGGGCGAAAAGTTCGAGGCGAACGCCCGCAACTGGGTCGAGGATGTCAACGAACTGACGGGCGAGGGGCTGATTTTCGATATCGGCCCGCGCTCCGTCGAGGCGCTGAAAACCCGCCTCGCCGCCTGCCACACATTGCTTTGGAACGGCCCGCTCGGTGTGTTCGAACTTGACCCGTTCGGATTTGGAACCTTTGAAGTTGCACGCACCGCCGCTGAGCTGACGACAAAAGGTCAGCTTGTCACGGTGGCCGGCGGAGGCGATACCGTTGCTGCACTGAATGCTGCCGGCGTGACCGGAAGCTTCAGCTATGTATCAACCGCTGGCGGGGCTTTTCTTGAGTATATTGAGGGCAAAGAGTTGCCCGGCGTCGCCGTCCTGAAACGAGCATCGAAAAGGCTTGAGGAGAATAAGACATGGCTCGCATCACACTAAGACAGCTCCTGGATCACGCTGCGGAACACAGCTACGGCCTGCCGGCGTTCAATATCAACAACATGGAGCAGGTTCTCGCGATCATGGAGGCGGCCAAGGCGACCAATTCGCCGGTCATCATCCAGGCGAGCCGGGGCGCGCGGTCGTATGCAAACGACATCATGCTGGCCAAGATGGTCGAGGCGGCGGAGGCGATCTATCCGAATATCCCGCTCTGCGTCCATCAGGACCACGGCAACAACGAAGCCACCTGCCTCACCGCCATCCAGCACGGCTTTACCTCCGTGATGATGGACGGCTCGCTGATGGCCGACGCCAAAACGCCGGCGTCCTACGAATATAATGTCGGCATCACCAAGAAGGTGACGGAAGCGGCGCACTGGGTCGGCGTGTCCGTCGAAGGCGAGCTGGGCTGTCTCGGCAGCCTGGAGACCGGCGGCGGCGAGGCCGAGGACGGCCACGGCTTCGAAGGCAAGCTCAGCCACGACAAGCTGCTCACCGATCCGGTGCAGGCGGCCGAATTCGTGGCCGCGACGAAGGTTGACGCCCTGGCCGTGGCCATCGGCACGTCCCACGGCGCCTACAAGTTCACCAAGAAGCCCACGGGCGATGTGCTGGCCATGAACGTCGTCGAGGCGATCCATGCCAAGCTGCCCAACACGCATCTGGTGATGCACGGCTCGTCCTCCGTGCCGCAGGAGTTGCAGGACCTGTTCAACGAATATGGCGGCGGCATGCGCGAAACCTACGGCGTGCCGATTGAGGAAATCGTGCACGGCATCAAGTTCGGCGTTCGCAAGGTGAACATCGACACCGACTGCCGTCTCGCCATGACCGGCCAATTCCGCAAGATTGCGACCCTGGAAAAGGCCGAATTCGATCCGCGCAAATTCCTGAAGCCGGCGATGGATGCGATGAAGGCGCTCTGCAAGCTCCGCTACGAACAGTTCGGAACGGCAGGGCAGGCTTCGAAAATCAAGGTCATTCCGCTGCCGGAAATGGCCAAACGGTACGCGGCCGGTTCGCTCGATCCTGTGATGGGCAAGTAAAAGCCGCGGTAATTCGATACGAGTGCAGCCAAACCGGCAAATGATCTCATTTGCCGGCACGGGAGCGCTCACCCTGAACGGAGCTTGATGTTGTGTCACCAGCATGAAGCCGGAATAGAAGGTAAGTGACACAACGTTGATACGGCGCTCGTCTGGCGCCACGATGGAGAGAAACACATGGAAGACAACACCAAGACTGTCACCGGCAAGGACCGTTACAAAGCGGGCGTCATGGAATACCGCAAAATGGGGTATTGGGAGCCGGATTACGAGCCCAAGGACACCGACCTCATCGCCCTGTTCCGCGTCACGCCGCAGGATGGCGTTGACCCGATCGAGGCGTCGGCTGCCGTCGCCGGTGAAGTCCTCCACCGCGACGTGGACCGTGGTGTGGACCGACCGCCTGACCGCGACGGAGAAATACCGCGCGAAATGCTATCGCGTCGATCCGGTGCCGAATGCACCCGGCCAGTATTTCGCATACATCGCCTATGACATCGACCTGTTCGAAGGCGGCTCGATTTCCAACCTCACCGCGTCGATCATCGGCAACGTGTTCGGCTTCAAGCCGCTCAAGGCGCTGCGTCTGGAAGACATGCGCTTCCCCGTTGCATACGTGAAGACGTTCCAGGGTCCGCCGACCGGCATCGTGGTGGAACGCGAGCGTCTCGACAAGTTCGGCCGTCCGCTGCTGGGCGCCACCATCAAGCCCAAGCTCGGCCTGTCTGGACGCAATTACGGCCGCGTGGTGTACGAAGCGCTGAAAGGCGGCCTCGACTTCACCAAGGACGACGAGAATATCAACTCCCAAGCCTTCATGCATTGGCGCGAGCGCTTCCTGTATTGCATGGAAGCCGTGAACAAGGCCCAGGCCGAGACCGGCGAGGTGAAAGGCACGTACCTCAACATCACCGCCGGCACCATGGAGGAGATGTACAAGCGCGCCGACTTCGCCAAGGAACTGGGCAGCGTCGTGGTCATGATCGACCTGGTTATCGGCTACGTGGCGATCCAGTCCATCGCGAAATGGGCGCGCAAGAACGACATGATCGTGCATCTGCATCGCGCCGGCCACTCGACGTATACGCGGCAGAAGAACCACGGCGTTTCGTTCCGCGTCATCACCAAGTGGATGCGTCTGGCGGGCGTTGACCACATCCACGCCGGCACCGTCGTCGGCAAGCTCGAAGGCGATCCGGCGACCACGCGCGGCTATTACGACATCTGCCGCGAGGACTTCAACCCGATGCAGCTTGAGAACGGCATCTTCTTCGACCAGCATTGGGCGAGCCTCGACAAGGTGATGCCGGTGGCTTCGGGCGGCATTCACGCCGGCCAGATGCACCAGCTTCTCCACCTGCTCGGCGAAGACACGATCATGCAGTTCGGCGGCGGCACCATCGGCCATCCGGGCGGCATCGCGGCCGGCGCGACGGCCAACCGCGTGGCGCTGGAAGCCATGGTCCTGGCCCGCAACGAAGGCCGCGATTACCTGAACGAGGGCCCGCAAATCCTGGCCGACGCCGCGCGCAATGTGCACGCCGCTGAAACAGGCGCTGGAGACCTGGAAGGACGTGACATTCAACTACACCTCGACGGACACGCCGGACTATGTGCCAACTGTGACGCCCGCCGGGTAACGCCCTCATTGCGAGGCTGCCGGGCCGCGCGGGCCGGGGATCGGGACTCCGGCCGGCCGCCCAGGCGCCTCGCAATGAACCGATGAAATTTTGCCTCATGGCCTGCGGGCTATGGAATTAGGAGCCAAGACAAATGCGCATTACACAAGGCACGTTCTCGTTCCTGCCGGACCTGACGGACGAGCAGATCAAGAAGCAGAGTCGAATACTGCCTGACGAACGGCTACGCCGTGAACCTGGAATACACGGACGATCCGCATCCCCGCAACACCTATTGGGAGATGTGGGGCATGCCGATGTTCGACGTGCCGGATGCAGCGGGCGTCATGTATGGAACTGAACGAATGCCGCAAGGTATATGGCGAACATGTACATCCGCATGTCGGCGTTCGACGCCAGCCACGGCTGGGAGTCGGTGAAGCTGTCGTTCATCGTCAACCGCCCCGCGAACGAGCCCGGCTTCCACCTCGAACGCCAGGAAGTCAACGGCCGCAACATCCGCTACACGACGCGCAGCTACGCCACCGAACAAGCCGGAAGGCAGCCGCTATTAATCGGCGCTGGACGATGTTATGACAGGCCCATGAGCAAACTATACCCCAAGGTGAAAGCCATGGGCCTGTTCGTCTCGAACGGGCGCTTTCTCGCGAGTTCGCATCTCGACAACGTTCAAGGGCGAGGCGTATCTCCGGCTGCTGGGCGGGCATACTGAATTCGGTGAGCGGTCGGATGAGACATTTCCGGCGCGAGATTAGGAGAAGAGCTAGCGCGGATGTCGAACAGCTTCGCCTGCTGGATGTCGTTGAAAACATCTTTGTCTACGAGGGCGGCCCGGCCACGAGATCATCTTTATCTACCATGCGGTGTTCGTCGACCCGCAGCTTCTACAGCCGGGAGAGCATTCCCGTCATCGAAACCACCGGCCCGAGCACACCGCGATCTGGACGCCGGCGACGGATCGTATTCGACGGTAAGGCGCGGCTATATCCTGTCGCGGATTATGCGAAATTCTTAAAGCTCAGTTGACCGAGCAGGAATGCAAGACCATGAGCGACACCAGGCTGAAGCCAATGTGCCGGAAGAAAGCGTCGATCTCCGCCGCGAGTTCGTCGAACTCCGGCGTCGGCGAGGTGCTCGACGAACTGGACCGCGAGCTGATCGGCCTCGCGCCGGTGAAGACGCGCATCCGCGAGATTGCCGCGCTGCTGCTGGTGGAGCGCAGCCGCAAGCGCATGGGTCTTGCGCACCGAGACGCCCACTCTGCATATGAGCTTCACCGGCAATCCCGGCACCGGCAAGACCACGGTGGCGCTGCGCATGGCCGAATATGCTGCACCGGCTCGGCTATGTGCGCAAAGGCCATCTGGTTTCGGTGACGCGCGACGATCTCGTCGGCCAGTATATCGGGCATACGGCGCCGAAGACGAAGGAAATCCTCAAGAAAGCGATGGGCGGCGTGCTGTTCATCGACGAGGCGTATTACCTGCACCGCGCCGAGAACGAGCGCGACTACGGGCAGGAGGCCATCGAGATTCTGCTCCAGGTGATGGAGAACCAGCGCGACGATCTGGTGGTGGTGCTCGCCGGGCTATGCAGACCGGATGGACAAGTTTTTCTCCACCAACCCCGGCTTCCGCTCGCGCATCGCGCACCACGTCGATTTCCCGGATTACAGCGACGACGAGTTGCTGGCGCATCGCCGAGAAAATGCTGGAGCAGCAGAATTACCGGCTGGCGCCCGACGCGCGCGTGGCGCTGACGGATTACATCTCCAAGCGCCGCACGCAGCCGCATTTCGCCAACGCCCGCTCCATCCGCAACGCGCTCGACCGCTCGCGGCTGCGGCAGGCCAACCGGCTGTTCGCCAATTCCACCGGGCCGCTGACCGCCAGCGAGCTGTCGGAAATCGCCGCCGCCGACATTCTGGCCAGCCGTGTATTCAATGGCGGGTTAAATCCTAAGCCGGGGCAGTAGCAGGCGGGATGAAATGACGGGTTTGCATACCCATCGCCCCTCACCCGGCCGCTTCGCGGCCACACTCTCCCGCGAGGGGAGAGGGGATGTGTGCACAGCCTCGCCGCTATCGTCCACTCTCCCCTCGCGGGAGAGGGACAGGGTGAGGGGGCGAACTCGCACCGGCCTCACGCGGTCCACAACCCCTTGCCGCCGCGTATCCATTTGACCAGTCCGCCCAACGAACAACAACACGAGGAACCCCCCATGTCCGCCGCAGCTCCCGCCACACTCATCGCGCCGTCCATCCTCTCCGCCGATTTCTCGCGCTTCGGCGAGGAGGTTCGCGCCATCGACGAGGCCGGCTGCGACTGGGTGCACGTGGACGTCATGGATGGACATTTCGTGCCCAACCTTACATTCGGCCCACGTCTCGTTGAATGCATCCGCCCGTGGACGAAGAAGATGCTCGACGTGCATCTGATGATTTCGCCCGTCGATCCCTACCTCGAAGCCTTCGCCAAGGCCGGCTCCGACATCATCACCGTGCACGCAGAGGCCGGGCCGCATCTGGACCGCTCGCTGCAGGTGATCCGGGGCTTGGGCAAGAAGGCGGGCGTTTCGCTCAATCCGTGCACGCCGGAGAGCGTCATCGAATTCGTGCTGGACACGCGTCGACCTCATTCTGGTGATGACGGTGAACCCCGGCTTCGGCGGGCAGGCGTTCATTCCGGCGGTGACGGAGAAGGTGCGGCGCATCCGCAAGATGATCGGCACGCGGGCGATTGATCTGGAGGTCGATGGCGGCGTGACGCCGGAGACGGCGCCGGGGATCGTGGCGGCGGGCGCGAATGTGCTGGTGGCGGGCTCGGCGGTGTTCAAGGGCGGCGCTTACGCGGCGAACATGGCGGCAATTCGCGAGGCGGTTGCCGGCGTGGCGGGGTAATACTAAATCCCGCTGACCATCCCCCATGTGTCCATCGGCGGAGGCCGATGGACATGATTGTCCACGGCTGTTCCATAAGCCGCTGAGCAGGCTAAGTCTCTGAATTTCCTGGAGAAATAGTGGGAATTGGCTCCCCGGCACGGATTCGAACCGCGGACCTAGCGGTTAACAGCCGCTTGCTCTACCGCTGAGCTACCGAGGAAGCTTAAAGGCGGGTGCGCCAATAGCGCCCGCGATGGGGTGTGTATAGCAAAGACTAATCCGGGTGTCAGCCCCTTTCTTGCGCTTTCTTTCACATCCCCGCAGCTTGCCGTTCCGCGCGCCCGCCCTTTGCCGGTTGTCAAGGCCCGCGCCGGCCGTTATGTCCTGGGACTGTTGGGTTTTCCGGGCACAAACGGGCGGGCCGATGCTGAAGCTGAAATACAAAAATCGCATCCATCGCGACAAATTTTCCCTGCGCAATTTGCGCTACGTGCTCACCGACCAGCTCGTGCGCGCCGTGCCCGGCTTGCAAAAGCGCTGGCTGTTCCCTGTCGAATCGACCCCGATGCGCGACGCGGCGTCCAGCGCCGAAAGCTTCCCCGCGCGCTCCATCACCGAAACGCCGCCGGAGGCCAACGCCCAATATCTGCAACGGCCGGTGCCCATCGAAGCGGTGCAGCGGGTCTACACGTTTCACGACGTCATCGTCACCGGCCAGTCCGGCGCGCTGATCAAGGACGGCCGGCTGCTCGCCATGCGCCCGAAGCCCAACTGGCCCATCGCCCTCAGGCCGCGCCGGTATAAGCTGACGCCGCTGCCGGGGGGCGGGCTCTACTACGTCATGATGCCGCCGGTGCCCGCCGTGGGGCATATCTTCCATTGGCTGTTCGACTATGTGGTGCCGCTGATGACGTGGCTGGAGTCGCGCCGCGAGGCCGAGCCGGTGCAGCTCATCGTCAACGGCAAGCTATCGGAGGTGCAGCGGCGCTGCCTTGAGGTGCTGGCGGAAAATTACGGTCTGGCCGCGCCCATGGGACTGCCGCAGGACGAGGCGTTCGCCGTCAGCCGCGTGGCCGTTTCGGTGCTGGAGCCCCATACGCCCGGCGTGGTGCACGCGCCGGCGGGCATCGCGGCCTTGAAGATGCTGGCGGAGAAACTGAGCGGCGTCTCGCCGGGGCCGGATGCGAAACGCCGCCTCTATATCAGCCGCAACGATGCGAAAGCGCGCCGCGTCGCCAACGAGGCGGAACTGGCGCCGCTCCTGGCCGCGCACGGCTTCGAGACCGTCATCCTCAAGGGGATGCCGCTTGCGCAGCAGGTGCGGCTGTTCCAGGAGGCGGAGTTGGTGGTTGCGCCCCACGGCGCCGGGCTGACCAACATCGCCTGGTGCCGTCCGGGGACGAAAATCATCGAGTTCTTCCCGTCGCCGCACGGGCCGTTTGGCAAGCCGCGAAATGCCACGGCGGACTATTGGATCATCGCGCTGCTCAAGGCGCTGGACTACCGCGCCTTCGAGGCGGGACCGAGCTTGAACCGGCACAATGCCTTCAATATCGATCCCGGCCAGCTTGTTCAGGCGCTGGAGGATGCGGCGTAACCGCGCGGCAAAGCCTAAGCTTACTTGCCCCAGCCGTTATCGTCCGGCATGTAGCCGATGCAGGCGTCCTTCACCCGGTTGTCGTGACCGATGAAATGGCAGACGTGCTGCTTCGTAGACGGGCTGTTTCTGATCGCCGAAGCGCTGACGCGCATGCCGTAACTGCGTGCGACCGCCGCCAGATTTTCATTTTCGCAATAGGGCGTGGAAACCTCCCCATGCCCTGGGATCACCTGGAGGTCTCCGTGGCAGACGATGCGGGCCTGCGCCGGCGCCGCCAGGAAGACGCCGAGAGCTACCAGCAGGCCCTTGGTAACGTGCGGATGCAACATGCGATTCTCCTTTATGCTAGTATACGCCCATCCCGGCCGCGCACGCCGGATGATGCCGGCAGTATTGGCGCGCGCCTCCATGCACGCCATATTGTGCCCTGCCCGATGCCGAAGCGCCAATCACGATCGTGACCCCCATTCATGCCACGCCATGCCCTGATCCCCCTCATCGTCGCCTGCGCGCTGTTCATGGAGAATCTCGACGCGACCGTCATCTCCACGTCGCTGCCGGCCATCGCCGCCGACCTGGGCCAGGACCCCATCGCGCTGAAGCTGGCGCTGACCAGCTATCTGCTCAGCCTCGCCGTGTTCATTCCGGTCAGCGGCTGGATGGCCGACCGCTTCGGCGCCCGCGTCATTTTCCGGGCGGCCATCGTCGTGTTCACCATGGGCTCGATCCTGTGCGGCATGTCCACCGAGCCTGCTCTGGCTTCGTGCTGGCGCGCGTCGTTCAGGGCGCGGGCGGAGCGATGATGGTTCCGGTGGGGCGTCTGGTCATTTTGCGCAGCGTGCCGAAGTCGGAGCTGGTGTCGGCGCTCGCCTGGCTCACGATCCCCGCGCTGGTCGGCCCGATCATGGGGCCGCTGCTCGGCGGATTCATCACCACCTACTTCAACTGGCGCTGGATCTTCTTCATCAACGTGCCCATCGGCCTCATCGGCATGGCTGCTGGTGAGCCGCTTCATTGACAATATCCGCGAACCGGGCACGCCACCGCTCGACGCCAAGGGCGCCGTGCTTTCGGGCATCGGTCTGTCGGGGCTGGTGTTCGGGCTGGCGATCATGGGGCAGAATCTGCTGCCGGTCACGGTGTCCGCCGCGATAACGGCATCGGGGCAGTCGCGACGGCGCTTTACGTGCGCCACGCCCTGACGGCGCCGCATCCGGTCATCGACCTCCGCCTGCTCGCCATCCCGACGTTCCGCGCCGGGGTGGTGGGCGCCTCGCTGTTCCGCATCGGCGTCGGCGCCATCCCGTTCCTGATGCCGCTGCTGCTTGCAGGTGGGCTTCGGGCTGTCGGCCTTCGCGTCCGGCTTGCTCACCTTCACGTCGGCGGCCGGGCGCGCTGGTGATGAAAACCACGGCCGCCCCGATCATCCGGCGCTTCGGCTTCCGCCGGGTGCTGGTCGTCAACGCCTTGATTAGCAGCGCTTTTCATGCTGGCGAACATGCTGTTTACGGCCGAACACACCGCATATCCTGGTCATCGCCCTGCACTGCTGACGGGCGGCTTCTTCCGCAGCCTCGAATTCACCGCCGTCAACGCCATCGCCTACGCCGACATCGAGCCGCAGGCCATGAGCCGGGCCACCAGTTTCGCCAGCGTGGCCCAGCAGGTGTCGCTTTCGCTGGGGGTGGCCGATCGGCGCGCTGGCGCTGGAGGTGGTGCGGGCGTTGAAGGCTCAGCCCGTTCTGGCGGCGGACGATTTCGGTCCGGCCTTTTTCGTGGTGGCGGCCATCACGGCGGCGTCGGCCTTGCTCTTCGCCATGTTGCCGCCCGATGCGGGAGCGGCGTTGTCCGGTCGGCGAAGCAAGCCGCCGCGCGCGCGGAATCGGAAGCAGCAGGCCAGGTGTAGGGTGCCGCTCTCCGGCCATGGCGGCCTGCTTATCGCCGGCATGAGCATCGCACCAGCGTTCTGTTGTCCCGCTCAATTCACATCACAAAAAAGGCATTTCCGCCAAGCGGGTTACACCGCGCCGCCGTTTGACAATGACAGTTCATCATGCTGATACTTAGCCAATTATATAAGCGGGGAAGCGCGGGGAGTGCCGGCATGGCGGACGGGATCATCCTGGCCACGGAAAACCTGACGAAGGAGTTCGCCGGCTTCACCGCTGTCGGCGGCGTCAGCCTGAACATCCGGCGCGGCTCCATCCACGCGCTCATCGGCCCCAACGGCGCCGGCAAGACCACCTGCTTCAACCTGCTGACCAAGTTCCTCACGCCCACCAAGGGCCGCATCACCTTCAACGGCCGCGACATCACCGCCATGCCGCCCGCCGGCATCGCGCGGCTGGGGCTGGTGCGCTCGTTTCAGATTTCGGCGGTGTTTCCGCATCTGACGGTGCTGGAAAACGTGCGTATCGCATTGCAGCGCAAACGCGGCGACAGTTTCTATTTCTGGCGCTCCCAAAGCGTGCTGCGCGAACTGGACGAGGACGCCATGGGGCTGATTAGTGCCGTGGGCCTCGCCGATTTCGCCGGCAATCTCGCCAGCGAATTGTCCTACGGCCGCAAGCGCGCGCTGGAGATCGCCACCACGCTGGCGCTCGACCCGGAAATGATGCTGCTGGACGAGCCGATGGCCGGCATGACCGAGGCGGACGTGGAGCGCATCACCGGCCTAATCCGCGCGGTTTCCGCCAACCGTACCATTCTCATGGTGGAGCATAACCTGCCGGTGGTCGCCGGCCTGTGCGAGACCATCACCGTGCTGGCGCGGGGGCGCATCCTGGCCGAGGGGGATTACGCCACCGTGTCGAAGGACGCCCGCGTGATCGAGGCTTACATCGGGGTTGGGCATGCTTGAAACAGCCGCACACGCCGCCACAGCGGCCGCCAGCAAACCGCTTCTGAGCGTCAACGGCCTGGAGGCGTGGTACGGCGAGTCGCACGTGCTGCATGGGATGACGTTCCATGTGGCGCCGGGCGAGGTCGTGACGCTGCTCGGCCGCAACGGCGCGGGCAAGACGACCACCATGAAATCCATCATGGGGGTGATGGGCCAGCGGCGCGGCTCCGTGGTGTTCGAGGGGCACGAGACCATCGGCCTGCCCGCCCGCGCCATCGCCCGGCTCGGCATCGCCTGGTGCCCCGAGGAGCGCGGCATCTTCTCCAGCCTGTCCGTCGCCGAAAACCTGACGCTGCCGCCGGTGATCCGCCCCGGCGGCCTCAGCCTGGAGCGCATTTTCGAGCTGTTCCCCAACCTCAAGGAGCGCCTGTCCAGCCAGGGCACCAAGCTCTCCGGCGGCGAGCAGCAGATGCTGGCCATCGGCCGTATTCTGCGCACGGGCGCCAAGTTCCTGCTGCTGGACGAGCCGACCGAGGGCCTCGCGCCGGTGATCGTGCAGCAGATCGGGCGCACCATCGCGCAACTGAAACAAGAGGGCTTTACCATCATCCTGGTGGAGCAGAACTTCCATTTCGCCTCGACCGTCGCGGACCGCCATTACGTGGTGGAGCATGGCCGCGTCATCGACATGATCCCCAATGCGGATCTTGAGCGCAATATCGACAAGCTTCACCGCTACTTAGGCGTTTGAGACAAAACCTCGCAAAACAACGGAGGACTGAAAAAATGATGAAATCTCTGCTCGCGGGTGCCGTGGCGCTGCTCATCGGGGCAACCGCCGCTTCGGCTGAGACTACCATCAAGATCGGCGTGCTGAACGACCGTTCGGGCACCTATTCGGATTTGTCGGGTGAGGGTTCCGTGGTTGCGGCCAAGATGGCGGTGGAGGATTTCAAGGCGGCGGAGAAGGGGCTGAAGGTGGACGTCATCGGCGGCGACCATCAGAACAAGCCGGACGTCGGCTCGCAGATCGCGCGCCAATGGTACGACCAGGAGGGCGTTGACGTCATCGTGGACACGCCGACATCTTCGGTGGCGCTGGCCGTCAGCCAGATCACCAAGGAGAAGAACAAGATTTTCCTGGTTTCGGGCGCGGCCGCATCCGATCTCACGGGCAAATCCTGCAACGCCAATACGCTGCATTGGACCTATGACACCTGGGCGCTGGCGCACGGCACCGGCATGGCCATGGTGAAGACCGGCGGCGATACCTGGTTTTTCCTCACCGCCGACTACGCCTTCGGCAAGGCGCTGGAGCGCGACACCGCCGACGTGGTGCGGGCGACGGGCGGCAAGGTGCTCGGCTCGGTGGCCCATCCGTTCCCCGGACAGGACTTCTCGTCCTTCCTGCTCCAGGCTCAGGCTTCCGGCGCCAAGGTCATTGGCCTCGCCAATGCGGGTGCCGACACCACCGGCGCCATCAAGCAGGCGGCTGAATTCGGCATCACGCAAGGGGGGCAAAGCCTCGCCGGGCTGCTGGTGTTCATCACCGACGTGCATGCGCTCGGCTTGAAGACGGCGCAGGGGCTGGTGCTGACGGAGTCGTTTTACTGGGATCTGAACGACGACACGCGCGCGTGGTCGAAGCGTTTCGGCGAGCGTCACGGCGGCAAGATGCCGACCATGGTACATGCGGGCGTCTATTCGGCGGTGACGCATTACCTGAAATCCGTGGCGGCGCAGAATGGCGACAAAGACCCGGCCAAGGTTGTCGCCAAGATGAAGGAAACCGAGACCGACGATCCGGTGTTCGGCAAGGGCAAGGTCCGCGCCGATGGCCGCAAGATCCATCCGATGTATCTGTTCAAGGTGAAGAAGCCCGACGAGTCGAAAGGCGCGTGGGACTATTACACCAAGCTGGCGACGATTCCGGCTGAAGAAGCCTTCCGCCCGATGAAGGACGGCGGCTGTCCGCTGGTTGCGCAGTAGCAGACTACGGGGAGGCGCGCTTTCGCCGTCAGGGCGGAGGCCGCTTCCCTTCCATCAGACGATTGCGCCGGGGGCCAAAGCGGATGCTCGATATTTTCGGTATTTCATCGAACGCGCTGTTCGGGCAGTTGCTGCTCGGCCTCATCAACGGCTCGTTCTACGCGCTGCTGAGCCTCGGCCTCGCCATCATCTTCGGCCTGCTGAACATCATCAACTTCGCCCACGGCGCCTTCTACATGATGGGCGCTTTCGCCGCCTGGATGCTGCTCAACTACGCGGGGATCGGTTACTGGTACGCCCTGCTGCTGGCGCCGCTGATCGTGGGCGCGCTCGGCGTCATCGTGGAGCGGCTGTTCCTGTCGCGGCTCTATCACGCCGACCATCTTTACGGGCTGCTGCTGACCTTCGGCCTCGCGCTCATCGCCCAAGGCGTTTTCCGCTACAACTACGGCATATCGGGCCTGCCTTACGAAATTCCCTCCGCGCTGGTGGGGGCCAAGAATCTCGGCTTCATGTTCATGCCCTATTACCGGGGCTGGGTGGTGGCCTGTTCGCTCACCGTCTGCCTGCTCACCTGGCTGGTCATCGAGAAGACTAAGCTCGGCGCATACCTGCGGGCGGCGACGGAAAATGCCACGCTGACCGGCGCCTTCGGCATCAACGTACCGCTGCTGGTGACGCTGACCTATGGCTTCGGCGTGGCGCTGGCTGGCCTCGCGGGCGTGCTGGCGGCGCCGATTTATCCGGTGAACCCGGAAATGGGCGCGCATCTGATTATCGTCGTGTTCGCCGTGGTGGTCATCGGCGGCATGGGCTCGATACTCGGCTCCGTCGTCACCGGCTTCGGCCTGGGCGTCGTCGAGGGGCTGACCAAGTATTTCTACCCTGAAGCGGCCTCCACCGCCGTATTCGTCATCATGACCATCGTGCTGCTGATCCGGCCAGCCGGGCTTTTCGGGAGGACCGCGTAATGACCGTCACCGCCACGGCCAGCAAACAGGCGGGGGGCGCGGCTCTCCTCCACGGGACCGCCAGCGCCGCGCGGCTGCATCTGGTGATCCTCATCGGCATCGCCGCGCTGCTCTCGGTGGCGCCGCTCGTGGTCTACCCTGTGTTCCTGATGCAGATTCTGTGTTTCGCGCTGTTCGCCTGCGCCTTCAATCTGCTGCTGGGCTATGGCGGGCTGCTGTCGTTCGGCCACGCGGCATTTTTCGGCGGAGCGGCCTATGTCTCCGCCTATCTCGCCCGGCATTGGCATGCGCCGCCCGAAGTCGCCATCCTGAGCGGTACGGCGGCGGCGGCGGCGCTGGGCCTCGTGTTCGGCGCGCTGGCCATCCGCCGCCAGGGCATCTATTTCGCCATGATTACGCTGGCCCTGGCGCAGATGCTGTATTTCTTCTGCATACAGACGCGCTACACCGGCGGCGAGGACGGCATTCAGGCCGTGCCGCGCGGGCATCTGTTCGGCTTCATCGACCTCTCCAGCGACACCACCTTCGCCTATGTCGTCGCCGTCATTTTCATGGCGGGGCTGCTGGCCATCTACCGCATCGTGCATTCGCCGTTCGGGCAGGTGCTGAAGGCCATCCGCGACAACGAGCCGCGCGCCATTTCCCTCGGCTACAAAACGGCGCGTTACAAGCTCATGGTTTTCGTGCTGTCGGCGGCGCTGGCGGGTCTTGCCGGTTCCACCAAGGCCATCGTCTTCCAGCTCGCCTCGCTCACCGATGTGCACTGGATGATGTCCGGCGAAGTGATCCTGATGACGCTGGTGGGCGGCATGGGCACCATTTTCGGCCCCATCACCGGCGCCATGGTTATCGTATCCATGCAGTATTATCTGGGTAAAATCGGCACAATCGTGCTGACGGTGCCGGGGCTGGCGCTGACGCTGACACTCAATCTCGGCGAATGGATCACCATTTTGCAGGGCGTCATCTTCGTGGCCTGCGTGATACTGTTCCGCGACGGTCTGGTGGGGCTGATCGCGAAGAAGATAAAACAGCCGCTTTGACGGCGTTTCGCGGATTTCCCCAGGTTTGGCGATTCTCTTCAGGTTGCGTTAAGCCTCGATAAGGCACAGCCTGGGATACTCACGCCCGTATTTCACATCGGCGCCAATCAGCGAGGGCACATGGCCCCAAATAATTCACGAGATACACCGGCGTCCCACGCCGGAAGCCCTGCTCGAAGAGGCCAACCGCGAACGCCGCGGAAAGCTGAAGATCTTTCTCGGCGCCTATCCTGGCGTCGGCAAGACCTATTCCATGCTCGAAGCGGCGCAGGCGCATGTGCGCGAGGGCATGGATGTGGTCGTCGGCGTGGTCGAGACGCACGGCCGCGCCGAAACCGAGGCGCTGTTACGGGGCCTGGAGATCGTCCCGCGCCAGCAGGTGTAGTATCGCGGGCCGCTATTTCGGCGAGATGGACATCGACGCGCCTTCTGAAGCGCAAGCCGAAGGTCGTGCTGGTCGACGAACTGGCGCACACCAACATCCCCGGCAGCCGCCACGAAAAGCGCTATCAGGACGTTGAAGACCTGCTGACCGCCGGCATCGACGTTTACACCACGCTCAACATTCAGCACATCGAGAGCCTGAACGACGTGGTGGCGCGCATCGCCCGCATTCAGGTGCGCGAGACGCTGCCCGACAAGGTGCTGGAGCTGGCGAGCGAAATCGAGCTGGTGGACCTGCCGCCCGACGATCTCATCCAGCGCCTGCGCCAGGGCAAGGTTTACATGCCCGAGCAGGCGGGCGCGCGCCATCGTGCACTTCTTCAGCAAGGGCAATCTGACCGCCCTGCGCGAACTGGCCATGCGCATCGCCGCGGAGCGTGTGGACGCGCAGATGGTCAACTACATGCGCGCGCACGCCATTCCCGGCCCGTGGCCGGCGCAGGACCGCTTGCTGGTCTGCCTCAACGAGTCGCCCGTGCCAAGCGCCTCGTGCGCACCGCCCGCCGCATGGCCGAGCGCGCCGCGCATCCCGTGGATCGCGCTTTATGTCCGCACACCGCATTACGACAGCCTGTCCGACGCCGCGAAAAACCGCATCGCCGAGACGCTGCGTCTGGCCGAACGCCTGGAGGGCGAGGTCGTCACGCATCCACGTCGAGTCGCATGTGGCGGACGAAGATCATCGCCTATCGCGCTGAAGCGCAACGTTACGCGCATCCTGGTCGGGCGCCAGCGCGCCGCGCCGTGTGGACCGGGTTGTTCCGCGAGACGGTGGCGCAGGAGATTGCTGCGCAAGGCGACCAAGTTTGAAGTGACGATCATTTCGCCCGAGGAAGAGAAGAACCGCGCAAGGACGATCATCGGCGGCGGCGTGCTTAAGTTCGCTGGCGTTGGGACGAATACGCGCTGGCGACGGCGAGCGTGCTCGTCGGCCGGCCCTAGCGTATGGTGTCGACAGATTCTTGCCGCTGCCAAATACATCTCCTTATTATTCATGATGGCAGTCATCCTGGTGGCCATCAATAACGGTCTGTGGCCGTCGCTTTACGCCAGCTTCCTTGAGCTTTTTCGTCCTATTACTTTCTCTTCACACCAGCAGTGCGACCTCTCTGGTTTTCGACAGCGACGATGTGTTGACGCTCGTTCCTGTTCCTGATGTCGTCGGTCGTGGTCGGCAACATGGCTTCGCGGATGCGGATACAGATCGCAGTCCATGCGCCCTCGGCGCAGCGCACCGCCAATCTTTACGAATTCAGCCGCAAGATCGCCGCCGCCGCCTCGCTGGACGATGTGTTGTGGGCCGCCGTGCATCACGTCGCTTCGACGCTGCAATCGCCGTGCGCTGGTGCTGTTGCCGCGACGCCGAAAAGCGTCTGCAGGTGGCATCGGGCTATCCGCCAGAGGACCAGCTCGAACTGAAGGACTGGGGCGCGGCGGAATGGGCGTGGGAGCATGGCCGTCCCGCGGCTGGAAGCTCGGACACGCTGCCCGCCGCCGACTGGCTGTTCCTGCCGATGAAAACCCGGCGCGGCATGGTCGGGCCTGCTGGCGCGTGTCGTTCAAGGACCGCAGCGCGCCGCTGACGCCGGATCAATGGCGCCTGCTGGATGCGCTGGTCGGATCAGGTGGCGGTTGCGGTGGAGCGCACCAATCTCGCCTCCGACATCGAGGAAGCGCGGCTGCTCACCGAAACCGAGCAATTGCGCTCGGCGCTGCTGTCGTCGGTTTCGCACGATCTGCGCACGCCGCTGGTGTCCATCGTCGGTTCGGCGACGACGCTTGCACACTGTGGCAAGCTGTCCACGAAACAGCCGCGAGGAACTGGTCCACACGATCCTGGACGAAAGCGAGCGCCTCAACCGCTTCGTGCAGAACCTGCTCGACATGACGCGGCTTGGCTATGGCGCGCTACAGCCGAAACGCGAGTGGTACGACCTGCGCGAAATCGGCGGGCGCGCCATGAAGCAGCTTCGCAAGGTCATCGGCGGCCGCCAGCTCAATGTCGATATACCCGACAGCCTGCCGCGATGTTCATTGATCCGGTATTAATCGAACAGGTGATGGTCAACATCCTGGATAACGCCGCGAAATATACAAAGCCGGACGGAGTCATCAGCATCGACGCAACACAGCGGACAACGACCTGGTGGTTCGCATTTCGGACAATGGCCGGGGGATTCCGGCGCCGTCGCGCAACGCGGTATTCGACATCTTTTACCGCGTGCGCGCCGGTGACAGCCAGGTGGCGGGGACGGGGCTTGGCCTGTCCATCTGCCGTGGTATCGTCGAGGCCCATGGCGGCCGCATCCTGGCGCGGGACGGACCGGGCGGCAAAGGCACCACAATCGAGTTCGTCCTGCCGCTCAAGGCGATGCCGGAACTCGTCGAGACACATGATGAGCTGGAGCCGAAGAAAAAGCATCCGGCCGCGCACTGAGAGGAGAACAGCCCCAGGAATGATGTGGGAACAATAACAAGAGGGAAAACAACCCATTGAGTACACAGCCGAATATCCTGGCGCGCATCCTGGTGGTTGACGACGAGCCGCAGATCCGCCGCTTCCTGCGCATCAGCCTCTCGGCCCACGGCTACGGTGTGCTGGAAGCCGGGCGGGGCGCGGATGGCATCAAGAAATGCGCTGCCGAAAAGCCGTCGCTGGTCATCCTCGACCTGGGGCTGCCCGATATGGACGGCCTCGATGTGGTTGCCGCCATCCGCGAGCGGTCGCAGGTGCCGATTGTGGTGCTGTCGGTGCGCAGCTCGGAGCAGGACAAGATTACCGCGCTGGATCGCGGCGCCAACGACTATGTGGCCAAGCCGTTCGGCATCGGCGAACTGCTGGCGCGGGTGCGCGTGGCGCTGCGGCTTAACGGAAGGGCGGACGACGCCGCTGAAGTGCGCATCGGCGAGCTGTGTATCGACATCGCCGCGCGCCGTGTGCAGTTGGGCGGCGCCGATGTGCGGCTGACGCGCAAGGAGTTCGACATCCTGAGCATGCTGGCGCAAAACGCCGGCCGTATCGTCACGCATCAGCAGATGCTGCGCACGTTGTGGGGGCCGGCGCAGGAGCACGAAACGCATTACCTGCGCGTTTATGTCGGGCATCTGCGCCAGAAGCTCGGCGACGACCCGGCCAATCCGCGCTTCATCGAGAACGAGCCGGGCGTGGGCTACCGGCTGATGGCGGAGAGCTGATGACGGGCGCGTTTGAATTTCTGGCGGGTCCCTGCGATTGCCGTGAGCCCCGCCGCACACC
>CAWHDD010000012.1:0-180985 GCA_963827885.1 uncultured Alphaproteobacteria bacterium
ATGATCTCGAATGCCAGCGTCAGGAGCGAGTCGCCCGTCAGGATCGCCGTGGCCTCGTCGAACGCCTTGTGCACGGTCGGGCGTCCGCGCCGCAGGTCGTCGTCGTCCATGGCGGGCAGATCGTCATGCACCAGCGAATAACAATGGATGCACTCCAGCGCGGCCCCGGCGTCGAGCGCGGCTTCTGCCGGCACGCCGAACAGTGCTGCACTCTCGATCACCAGGAACGGACGCAACCGCTTGCCGCCGCCCAGCGCGCCGTGCCGCATTGCCGCCGCCAGACGTTCCGGCACGAAGCCTGTGGCCGCCGTTGGCGTCAGCCATTCCGTCAGCCGCGCCTCCATGAGGCTTGCCGAGGCTGTCAGACGCTGGTTAAAGGATTGAGCTGACACGGAATTGGGCATGCGATTATCCATGGGTTTCATCGTTGACAGGTTGCGTTACCTGAAAGAGCGGGCCGAGTCCACGCGCTTAAAGCTGTGGCGGCTGGCTTCTAAACCGGCGGGAAGCGTCGAAGCCACAGATACAATGCCCAGCAGCCGTGGCGGTTTCGCGGCTAAGTTGCGCGCAAGATGGGCGGCGTGGCGTGCGGGACACCCCCGGCTCAGCCGCGCGATGCGCATGCGGCACGTTTCTCAACCTGCGGGAAGCGTCGAAGCCTTAGATACAATACCCGCCGGCCGTGGCGGTTTCGCGGCTGAGATGCGTGCAAGATGGGCGGTTTGGCGTGCCAGACACCCTCGGCTCAGCGCCGCCATGCGGCTCGGGTTGATCGCGCTGCTGGTTTTCCTGCTCGCGCCCTACGTGCTGGTGCTGGTCTACCGCTTCGTGGACCCGCCGGTTTCGGCCCTGATGGTGCGGCGGGCGCTGGGCGGCACGTCCATTCATTACCGCTGGCGCGATCTGGACGAGATCGCCCCGTCGCTGCCGCGCACGGTGGTGATTTCGGAGGATGCGGCGCTGTGCCGCCACTGGGGCGTCGATTGGGACGCGGTGGGCGAGGCGATGGATAACGCCGAGGAGGGCGAGACGCCGCGCGGCGCCAGCACCATCCCCATGCAGGTGGCCAAGAACCTGTTCCTGTGGCCCGGCCAGAGCTATTTGCGCAAGGCGCTGGAAATTCCGCTGGCGTATTTCATCAACCTGACGTGGCCGAAGCGGCGGATCGTGGAGGTTTACGTCAACATCGCGGAATGGGGGCCGGGCATATTCGGCGCGGAGGCGGCGGCGCGGCATCATTTCCGCAAAAGCGCGGCGAATCTGACGGAGTCCGAAGTCGGCGCTGCTGGCGGCGTCGCTGCCCAATCCATTTGTGCGCCACGCCGGCCGGCCGGGGCCGCGCGTCAGGAACCTGGCGGAACATGTGATGGGGCGCGCCGGGCGTGAAGGCAGTGCTGCGGATTGCATAGTCAAACGGCGCGATGACGTTGAATGACCGGCGCCATCACCCATGCGGCGACTGCGGCTGCTCCCACGCGCGCGGCCGCCGGAGCCGCAGCCCGCGCGCCTTCATGTCGTTGAGGATGACATACATCTGCGCCGCCGACAGCGCGTCGTCGAAGGCGTCGTGCGCCTGGAGCGGCGGCAGCTTCAGGTCTTCGAGGATGGCGGCGAAGCGCAGGTCGAGCTGCGTGCCCGGCGGCGCGTTGCCGTATTTCCGGTCGTAATACAGGTCGCAGACGTCGATCTGCGCGGTTGTGCAGGCAGATGTTCAGCATCCTGAACACATCTTTGTTCAGCATGCGTACGTCGAAGTCGATCCAGTAGCCCACCAGCGGGCGGTTGCCGATGAAACGCAGCAGTTCCGGCAGCACCTTGCGGATGGGGCGCTCGTCCTCGACGTCCTTCTTGCGGAGCTGGTGGACCTTGATGGCGTCGCGCCGCGAGGTCGGCTTCCGGGTTGATCAGCGACGCTGGAAGGCTTCGCTGGTCAGGATGCGATTGCCCCGGATCGTGATCGCCGCGATGGACACGATGTCGTCCTTCCTCGGGTTGAGGCCGGTGGTTTCGCAGTCCAGCGACACGACTTCGTCCGGTGTCCGTCTGATCGAACAGGAATTCGTAGGAGCGGTCGTTGAGCTGGATCCAGTCGATCTGCGCGTTGGCAATGAAGTTGCCGCATCGCCGCGCTCTCCCTCAAATCAGCCCGAGATGGTAGCGGTGGCGCAGCACCTCCTTGCAACCGCTTCACCACCTTCAGCGCCTCGCGCAGCAGATCGCGGTCGCGCGGTGGACAGCTCGCTGAGCCGCACGATGGCTTCTTCCTCGCGGCGGCCGGTGCTCATGGCGCGCAGTTGCGATCGCAGCCGCACCTCCATGAGGAACGACAGCGCGCTCTTCAGATCGCGCCGATCTCGTCGCCCAGGACGTTCCGCGGCACAAGCTCGTCGAGGCGCTGCGGCGGTGGAGGCTTCGATGACGCCGTTCTCGATGGAGAGCATGCGCACGCCGTGCACGATGGGGAAGGTGCCGGATTTCTTGATGTGGATCGACGTCGGAGCCGACGCCGACCGACACCATCAGCGAGGTGAACATGCCGGCGCTGGCGTCCTCGAACTGGTCGATGGCCTTGGCGAAGCGGGCGAGATAGGCGCTCTCGCCGCGCATCAGTTCGACCATGACGGTCTTGGCCTTGGCCACCAGTTCGGTGCGCCCGGTCACCGCCACGGCGTCGAAGAAGATGCCGAGGTTCATGGCGCTCATGTCGTCGGGCGTCAGGATCCAGCCCTTGAGCTGGTGGATGAACTCGTCGATGCGTCAGCGACCATTGCGGATTGCGCACCATGACGTTGCCCAGGCAGGGCGGGAAGCCGAAGTGCTCCAGCGCGGCGGTGAATTCGGCGCGGAACTGTGCGAGATCGGCCTCCGGCACCGGGTGAGCCAGCAGCAGCCCGTTGTCCTGGTCGGTGCGCACGGTCTGCTCGCCGCGTCCTTCCGAGCCCATGATCATCAGGCAGCCGGCTTCCTTGATCGATGGCGGCGCGATCAGGTCGTAGAGCTTGGCAAATCAGCGCGCGGTTGAGGTCGGAGGTGATTTCGGCGATCACCTCCACCTTCACGCCCTGGCGATGCAGGCGCTCCACCTGATTCTGGATGTCGCGGGCGGGCTCCTCCAGGTCGTCGATGCTGCGGGCGCGGTCGATGCGGCCCGGGATGAGCTGCGAGTTGCCCGCCACCAGCCCGAGGATGTCGATGTCCTCCAGCGTGCCCGACATATTCGCCGCCCGAGGTGACGGCGAGGCGGCGCTTGTTGTGGCGCGTCATCTTGATGAGCGCCTCGAAGATGAACGTCGTCCTTTTCCACGGATTGGATGTCGAAATGCGCCAGGTCGCGGATCTTGGTGTCCAGCGGCATGCGCAGACAGCACGGCGGCCTTGGCAAGCTTCATGCCGGTGATGATGCCAATGCGCTCGCCATCGCGCACGAACAGGCTGTCGGTGTTGCGGGACTCGCATCATGCGGCTGGCTTCGACGATGGTGGCGCCGCCGTCGATGAAGCTGGCCGTCGTGGCGCTGGGCATCCTTGACGCGGGCGCGCAGCACCTGATCGACGCCGCCGTCTGGCTGTCCACGCACGTTGTAGCTGGCGAGTTTGCGCGACAGCTTCGGATAGAAGAAGGCGGCGAAACCGGCGTTGCGCTTGATGAGGTCGAGGACGATGGCTTTGGGGACCAGATAGCAAAGCGTTTCCTCGGCAGCCACGAACGAAGTCGCCGGCCGCGCCATGCACCAGCGCGCGCGCATCGAAACTGTCCTTGGCGGCCGAGCACCGCCTCGACATCGTCGCCGGACCGCTCCTCGACCGCGCCCTTGATGACGACATGGAGCTGATCGGCGGGCTTGCCGCGCTCGACGATAGTCTCGCCTGTGGACCAGTAGCCGATATCGAGCCGCGCCCGCAGTTCGGCCGCCTCGGCATGTGTCAGCCGGTCGAACGGCGGATTTTGGGTATCGAAAGCTTGCGGCATGGATACTACCCGTAATATCGGCGGCGGTTCTTTCCGTCCACCGTATCCATACGCAAGCCACCTTCGCAAGGCGTCTGAGTATCGTAGCTCTTGGCACCGCCCGTGCGCTCCTTCGCCGCACTCGCGGTTCCCCCGAGCCGCGGAGAACAAGCGACGTCCTTGCGCAAGTCTGTTCTTATTGCCTTCGAGCGCGAAGGTGTAATCCTCTTCTCTTTCTTTATTTTTTGGCTACTGGTTGAGAGCCTCTTTCAACCGCATACTCCAACTCAAACCTCGCCCTACTTCAGACGATAAGCTGTGTAAATGTAAATATTGAGTGCGAAACTGTGAAGGAACTGACTATGGCTATCACTGAAAATGGCAAGGTCGCCACCAAGTCCGCAACGCCCCCCGCATTGCATGACGAATTGAAGGGATGGAATACCGCTGTTGACAACGCCGGGAAGAAAGTGCCTGCAAAATGGGCAAAGACGCCCAAACAGCCTGTGATAGATCCCGAAACGCGCCGGGAAAACGCCCGTGCATATTTGGGAGCTCACCTGAATCCGGCTGGCGTATGTTACGCCCCTGTGACGAGAGAAATGGGCGAGGCCGTGTTGAAAAGCGGCGACCCTGCCCGGCAAGCCGATTTCATAAAGGCAGCCGCCCAGCAAGGTCTGATCACCAAAGATCCAGAAGTGGCAGGACTGGTCGGGCAGATGCTGGCGGGGCCCAATCCGCTTGATCAGGCCGCAATGCGTGCCGACACCAAGACCGGCGGCTGGTATAGCCAGGCATTTGGCGCTTTATCTGTGCAGGACGTGAGCGCCGTTATGAAAGCCACCACGACGGATTGGCTCCACGGCGGGATGCACGGAGACTTGTTTGCGTATGACATGACCGGAACTGGCGCGCGGATTGTCGCAAACGCCAACCTCGTTCAGGACTACGGTATCCGGAAGAAAGTTTTCGAAGGGGTCGCAGCGCAATTAAGTGAGGCGGGCAAGGAAACCAGTTTTTTGACAGAAAGTTCAGGCGAGCTCGGCGGGACCGGCCCGGTCATGGAGCAAGCAGGTCTTCTGCTCCTTCCCGCGGGTTCCCAGTACTCCACGCTAACGCCGGCGCAAAAAGCCGCAGCGGCCGAGGTTGTTTATAGTAATTTCCGGAATGATCGCGTGTTCAGCCAGGCCTATGACACGTTCGCCAAAGAAACCGTGCGAGCGAATCATCAGGAAGCACTCAATCCACTACTCCAAACGGTCGAGAGCGTAGCGCTGCCCGGTAATGATGGAACTGGTGGCAGTGAGCGCTACAGTCAGCTGCTTGGAGAGATAGTCGGACGTCAGCAACGTGTTACAGATGAGCTGAACTCCGAGGGAAGCAACGATAACAAAGTTGGTCTTGCCTTTGCAACTGGACAGCTTAAGGAAGCTGCACCACTGATCTTCACTTCGGCAAATGGGGTTCCAGCAAGATTTGCTGCGGCAGCAATAAAGGATCTGGCGCCATTATTGTTTTCCGAGCCAGCATACTCCTCCAGTCTAGCGCCTGGCATGGGTCCGCAGGGAGCCAGCGAGCATGTGCGCATGTTGCGTAACGCCTTTACGAACGGCTTGGTGCAAGGAGAGAATGAGATTTGAAGGCGCGAGCGGGGCTTGCCACGGAAGAAGCTGCCTTGCGGCTCGGTGCGTCATCGGAAGCCATGCGCGGCGAGCAATCTTTCGCGAATGCTCATTTCGGCCCGCGAGCATAAATGCGGTAGGCTGGCGCAACCAGCTTAGCTTTACAGGTCCGGGCACCGCGGCATCCTCACTCAGGCCGCCAGCGCCCGCACCAAAAAACCAAAACGGCCGGCCCGCCATCTCCTGGCAAACCGGCCGCGATTTTCATTGAGTTACCGGGGCGAGCCGTAACCCGCCCCAGCCGGCGATCAATGGGAAACTGCGCCCACCGAACCGATGCCCGTTTCCGAGCGCACATACTGCGCTTCGTAGCCGGCGCGTTCCTTTTGCGCCCGTACGCTGCGATCGAGCAGGGAGACGACCCAGATGCCCACGAAAGCGATGGTCATGGAGAACAGCGCCGGGTTGTCGTAGGGGAACGGCGCCGAGCCCTTGGGATGGCCGAGGGTGGCTTCCCACACGGGCGGTCCGAACACCACCAGCACCGAGGAGCTGATGAGGCCGAGGAAGCCGCCGACCAGCGCGCCGGTCGTCGTCGTGCCCTTCCACATCACGCTCATGAGCAGCACGGGGAAGTTGCAGCTTGCCGCCACGGCGAAGGCCAGACCCACCATGAAGGCCACGTTGATCTTCTCGAAGATGTAGCCGAGGAAGATGGCGATGATGCCGATGACGACGGCCGAGATCTTGGAGATGGCGGACTTCCTTGTCTTCCGTGGCGCGTCCCTTGGCGATCACGGAGGCGTAGAGGTCGTGGCTGACGGCCGAAGCGCCCGCCAGCGTCAGGCCGGACACCACCGCCAGGATGGTCGCGAAGGCGACGGCCGAGATGAAGCCGTAGGAACAGCGAGCCGCCGACGGCCTTGGACAGATGCACGGCCGACATGTTGTTGGCGCCGAGCATGTCAGCAGGCGAGAAGCTGCCGTTGGCTGCGGCCTTGGCGCCGGCCTTGAAGTAGGTCGGGTCCTGCATCAGCAGCGTGATAGCGCCGAAGCCGATGATGAAGGTCAGGATGTAGAAGTAGCCGATGAAGCCGGTGGCATAGAACACCGATTTGCGGGCGGCTTTGGCGTCGGACACGGTGAAGAAGCGCATCAGGATGTGCGGCAGGCCGGCCGTGCCGAACATCAGCGCGAGACCGAGCGAGATCGCCGAGATCGGGTCTTTCACGAGCGATCCTGGCCCCATGATACCTATGGGGTTGCTGGCCGCCACACCGTCGGCACCGATGGCTTTCGGGTGAACCTGGACCGCGGTTCTTGAACATCGCTTCCGGCGAGAAGCCGAAGTGAATCAGCACCATCAGCGCCATGAAGGATGCGCCGCCGAGCAGCAGGCAGGCCTTGATGATCTGCACCCAGGTGGTGGCCACCATGCCGCCGAACGCCACGTAGGTGATCATCAGAGCGCCCACGAGGCAAACCGCCACGAGGTACTCATTGCCCACCAGCGCGCCGCCGAAGGCTTGCTTCATGAAGTCGCCGAACAGAAGCTGGATCAGCTTGCCGGCGCCGACCATCTGCGCGATCAGGTAGAAGAGCGACCACGGTCAGCGTACCGGTGGCCGACAGCACGCGGATCGGCGTTGCGTCGAGACGGAAGGCTGCCACGTCGGCGAAGGTGTACTTGCCGAGGTTGCGCAGCCGTTCGGCGATCAGGAACAGGATGATCGGCCAGCCGACGAGCCAGCCCACCGAGTAGATGAGGCCGTCGAAGCCGCTGACGAAACACCAGGCCGGAGATGCCGAGGAACGAGGCCGCCGACATATAGTCGCCAGCGATGGCGAGGCCGTTCTGGAAGCCGGTGATGCCGCCGCCAGCCGCGTAGAAGTCAGCAGCCGAACTTGGTGCGTTTCGCCGCCCATGCGGTGATGACGAGCGTGATCGCCACGAAGCCCAGGAACATGAAGATGGCTTCGTAGTTGATCGCGGTCTTGGCCGCGGCGCCGGGAGCGTCCGCCGCAAACGCGGCGGTGGTGAAAGTGGCGAGCGCTGCCGCTGCCGCCGCCTTCAAAAACAATGAGGTTGCGCGCATCAGTTTTTCGCCTTTTCAACAATCCGCGCGGTCAGTTCGTCGAACGCGGAGTTAGCGCGCCAGACGTAAATGCCGGTGAGGACAAATGCCGAGATGATGACGCCGAGACCGACCGGAATGCCGATGGTGGTGACGAGGCCGGGAGCGAGCGGGATGCCGAAGACGTTCCCGAGCTGCGCCTTGAAGGCGATGGTGAGGATGAAGCCGAAATAGATGACCAGCATCACGATGGACAGCGTCCAGGCGAGGAATGATCGCTTGGCGACCAGCTCCTTGAAGTCGGGATCGTCTTTCAGGCGATCCACAAGCGACGGCGATTCGGTTGACATTTGTTCTTGAGCCTCCCTCGGAAAAACCGGCTTGACTGCGGGTATGCAGACGCCGGTGTGATACTTCAGCGTGCCCGCAGAAAGATGCGGCAAAGTTGACGATTGCCGTTCTCAATGCGCAGCACTGACTGATTAATGGTTGCAAGGAAGTCTAGGGCGATGGAGCAGCAGCGTAAATTGGGCAATAGTCTTGCGACTTTCGCATGAGAGTATTGCACTGCACGCATGGCTTGTGCGGTGCAACATGGGGAGGCGGCGCAAAGGGGGGCGGCTGTAGCGGACGATTGCCTTAAGATCGAGCCATCCGTGTTCTATGCACTGCGCCCGGCCTGGGGCCGTGAGATGCGGAAGGGAATGCTATGAGGACATCCGGTCTTATTGCGGCGGCAGTTGCGGCCGGCGTCATGCTGGGCGCGGGCGTGGCACAGGCAGCGGAACTGGAGGGCGGGGCCGGCGCCGGAGACCGGGTGGCGGAGCTTGAGGTGACGGTACGGCCTCGGGCCGATGGCGGTCTCGAAGGGCGGGTGGCCGGTCTTATGGCGGCGGTCATTAGGAACGGTGATCGCACCGTGTCGCTGACGATGCATGGATACGTTCGTATGGAGTTGCTGATCTGGGATGAGAAGTTGGAGGAACTCATAGCCGTGAGTTCCAACGGGGCGAACTCGGCGCGGTTGCCGTACCCCTTGTCCGCCGTTGCCTCGCGACAAGGGTTTCAACATGATTTTCGAAATTAAAGGTGCCCGCGCGAGCGGAGTGGATGACGGACTGAGTCTGAAACTGCGCCCCACCAATATCTATGTTGAGGGTGATCGGCTCTGGTGGTGGTTCAACCAATACGCCACCGCCCATTCGGCCGGTATTGCATCCCCTGGCAACCAGTCTCGCTTCCGCATGGATGAAGTGGTGTTCACGGCTTTGCAGGGCGTCTCGGGCGTCAGTTATACAGCGGCTTTTGCCGGACGGCCTTCCAGCGGCCCATTGATCACGCCGCTTGGCCAGCCGCCTCAGTAACGCCCCAGCGCATTACGGCGCCGCCTTCTGCGCCCTCCACCGCCGGAACATGCGCCGTATGCCCCACATGGCGAGGTAAATCAGCGGCAGCCACGGCACCACCCACGTCACGAACACGATCAGCGACGCCACCGAGCCCATGAACGTGCGTCCCATGTTCTTGAACGCCCGGACGATGGGGGAAACATCCGCGCCGCCGGCTTCGGCCACGGCGCTGCGGTATGCAATGTCCACCTTGACGGTTTTCGTGATGGTGCGCAGGTAATCGCGCTGGGCGGTGCCCAACTCGATGTCGCCCTGCACGCCGGCCAGTTCCTTTTCCAGCGTCACCAGCTCGGCAATGGTTTTCGGCGCCGGGTCGCGCAGGATGGCGGCCAGCCGGTCGCGCAGGGCCGTCTTCATCTCCAGGCGCTTTTCGATGTCCAGCACGGCGACGGTTTTGTCGTCCGCGTTTTCCGTGTGGCTGAGGACCAGCACGGGCGGCGCGGTGATGGCGCCGGCGAAGGCGGGATAGGCGCCGGGCGCGATGCGCACCGACGACGAGGCGCGGACCGAGTGTTCCTCGCGGTCGATGCTGGTGTGCAGCACGGAACAGCCGAGCCTGGCGCACTCGGCGAGGTGCTTCTGCTGCGCGGCCTCGATCTCCGCGCCGGGCAGCCGCAGGGTGAAGCCGTGAGACACGGCCACGTGTTTGCCCGCCGCTGTATCGCCCGAGGTGGTGGAGGCGCTCCGGTTTGGAGCCGCATCGGTGCCGCCGCGTGGGGCCTCGTTGCTGCATGCCGCCAGGGCGAGGGGCAATGCCAGGATCACGGCCAGCCTGCGAATACGCTCAAGACATTCGATCATGGCCCGCTCCGCCGGCGATTGCTACTCGACGCTGCTTAGGCCGGCTTCTTGGCCTAAGTTGGGGAATGCGATGGCGAATTCGCGAGAATGGGGCGCGGCTCAATTGGCCGGTTGCAGCGGTTTCGGCTGGCGGGGCGCGGCGGCGGACTGGCCGTCGATGGCGGAGCGCACCTTGGCTTCGAAGCCGCCGGCCTCATCCCCGGCGACCGGCGCCAGCGGATCGGCGGCCTGGGCGCGCGGGCGTTTGGCTGCGGGCGCCGGCGCCGTCGCTCCGGTGTCCAGAGGCGGCAGCTCCTGGCGCTCGATGGTGGCGCCGGACGCCGGAGTGTCCGGGACGGCGGCGGGCACAGGCGTCGCCACCCAGCTTTTTTGCACCTTCGGCGCCACTGCTTTTGGAGCCGGCGTTTCAGGCGGTTTCGCTACGGCGGCTTCGGCCGGCGGCAACTGATTCGTCTGGTTGAGTTTTTCCAGCCGGTCCATATCCTGCTCCATGCGTTTGACGGCGATGAAGCGCTCCGCCTCCGAGGCGTCGAGACGGCCGGCGGACGCGGTGATTTCATGCAGCGGCCCGGCGAAGACCAGCTTCACCGGCGGGCTCTTCTGCGGGTTCTGGTCAGGCATCAGCCCCAATTGAAATTCGGCGTCGCCCTTCAGCGCGGCGAGATCCGCCAGCAACGCAAGGCGCACAATGAAATCACCGCCCCGGAAGGAAGCGCGTTTCACCTGGAGCATGCCGTTTTCGATGGTCAGACCGGCGCGGAACGGCTTGTAGGCGAAATCGCCACGGCGGATGGCGGGCGCCAGCAGCTTGGCCAATTCGCCGTCCGCCAGCTTGCGGGGGCTTGCGGCCTGCGTTTTGATCAGCTTGTCCGGCGCGCTGGGCGCGAGACCATGCAGCGTGCCGGCGGCGAATGTCAGCTTGCCCCGCCCGGACAGTGCCGAAACCAGCCCCTGCGGACTGAAACCTTCGCTCGTCACGTGGCCATCCAGCGAAACCGTACCGGAGGCCAGCGGCTTGGTCCCTTGCGGCGCCAAGTCCTTGAGCGCGGCGGTCTCCAGGCTGAGCCGCCCCGCCAGCCGGTATCTGCCGCCGGTTTTCTCCAGCTTGCCATCGGCGGTGAGATCCCCCTCCAGCAGCCGGCCGCGCAGTTTGGTCAGCGTCAGGGCGCCGCCTTTCAGCTTTGCGTCCAGTTCGGCGTCATTGAGCGTCAGCCCGGTTCCCGTCACCAGATGTTTGACCTTCAGCCGCAGCGATTGTTCCGGCCCGTCGAAAACGGCGGGGGCGAAGGGCCGTTCGAACCAGGTGCCTGTCAGCGCCGCCTGCGCCATGCCCATGGTGTCGCGCGGCGGGCCGCCGGAGAGGAAGGCGGCGAGCTTGGGCAGCGAGGCTTCGGCGGTTTGTAAGTTGACGTCGAGGCCGGGCGTGCTGCCGGCCGCGTCGATTTTCACCGCGCCCGTGGCCGTCACCTCGCCGAACTCAGCCTTCAGGCCGTTGAAGGCGTATACCGCGCCGGTCTTGTCGAGGCTGGCCGTGAGCTGGCAGGGGCCGGCGGGCGTGAAGGAGGCCAGTTGCGGGCCGAGGAAACCCGTGATGGACGCGGCGTCGGCGCTCTTCAGGCTCAGGCTACCGCTGGCCTCCCAGGGCGACTTGCCGAGGTTGAGCCTGCCGTCGAAACTGGCGGCGGTTTGCGGCGTCCGCACGCTGAGTTTGCCGTCAGCCGGGCCGTTCAGCGGTCCCTTCAGCGACAGGGATACGAGGCCCTGGCCGTCGTTCTCCGGCGCGGGCGCAGCGGCGGCCAAAACACCATGACGCCCGTTCGGCTCCATGGCGAGCTGTTTCAGCAGCACCGAGCTTTTGGTGTTGGAGATCCAGCCTTCCGTGTCGATGCTGCCGTCCCAGAACTTGGTGAGATTGCCTTCGAAGCGCCCCGCCAGCGAAAACGGACTGGCGGCCGCGACGCCATCCAGCCGGAAATCCAGCATGCGCGGATTGGCGGAGCTTTCACCCCTGGCAGTGAGTGTGCCGGTGGCTTTCAGGGGCGCCAGCGCGTCCGCCGTATCCCGCCCGCTCGCCGCCTTCTTGAAACCGAGGGAGGACGCCAGCTTGGTCAGCCCCACGCCTTTCGCCGCCTCCAGCGACAGCCGGATTTCCCCCGACGGCGCGGTGTCCAGCCCCTGAAGCTTGCCGCTGGCCGCCAGTTGCAGGCCGTCCGTGGTGGTGAATTGCAGCTTCGCGATGCTGAGCAGGTTGTCGCTCGCCTCCATCTCGGCCACCACGTCGCGCGCCACGGTATCCGGCAGCAGCAGCTCGCGCACCTTGATGTTGAGGGTGGTCCGCTGATGGGCGAACACCTGCCGCAGGAAGCCGGCCAGCGTCAGACCCGGCGGGGCAGGGGAGGGGGCGTCCGGCGCTGCCTGCGGTTCGCCGCCGTCAACGGGCGCTGCCGCCGCAATGTCGTCCGGCGTATCGCCGCTATCCAGCGCGGCCGACAGGTCAAGCTTGCCGCTCTGCATCGACACGGCCATGACGCCGTCGCCAGTCAGATCGTAGTGCATCGTGCCCCAGAACGCAGAGCCGCCCCATTGGCCAGTGGTGTTCTCCAGCGAGACGCGGGCGGGCGTCACGATGATATCGCTATCCAGCGAGAAATTCTGAGCTGTGGCCGGCGTGGCGCGTTCCTGGCTTTGCAGCACCCAGCGGGCCAGACGCCCGAGATTGCTGCCATTCACCGAAGCCTTGCCGGCGAATTTGAGCTGAGCGCCCGCGCCGCGCATTTTGCCCGAGGCCGTCAGCTTGGCGTCGCCCGGCAGCGCCATGGAGAGGTTCTGAAGTTGTGTTTCGCCGCCCTGCTGCGCCAGCGCGATTTCGACATTTTGCAGCGTGTCGCCGCGGAAACCGATCTGCTCGGCGGTCAGCTTGAGGCTGCCGCTCACCGGCCGGGCGGGCAGGGCATCGAACAGCCTCGGCAGGGTTCCCGCCATCACCACGGGGAGATCAGCGCCGCTGGTCGAGCCGCTCAGGGCATCGGCGTCCAGCCAGTGCGTGGACAGCTCGGCGGAAAAACGCGGCTCGGCATTCCAGGTGACGGAAGCGCGGCCGTTCACCACCTGCGGGCGGACTTCCTCGCCGATGGTCGCGGCGATGTCCTCCAGCTTGGCCTCGGCGGCGGTGAGGCGGGCGGTCGCTTTCAGGTCGATGGCGTGGTTCCTCACTCCCTTGTCGCCGCCAGTCATGAAGGCGGATTTGACCACCAGCGGACCGTCATAGGTGAGACGGCCGTCGAAGCCGCTGAAATCGCCGTCGAAGATGTAAGTGGTGGGGGCCGGCTCGCGCCTTTGCTGCTTGATGGACGCCTTCACATGCAGCTTGCCGGCGGTGAACTGGCCGGTTGCCACACGCACATCCTGCAAGCCGCCGTCCAGCTTGGCCGTGCCGTTGAACTTGAACGGGCCGGTGAGCGAGTTGGCCGACAGTTCGCCGCTCCAGTTGGTCACGCGCCAGGTGCGCTTGGTGCCGGCATCGGCGAAATTGACGCTGCCGTCGCGGATTTCCACCGAGCGCAGGATCACGTCGCGCGCGCCGAACGAGATGGCCGGATCGACGCTGCCGAGCCCGGCCCAGTTGCCGCGCCCGTCCTTGTCCGTGCCCAGGTGGATGGCCGGCTTCACCACACGGGCGCTTTTCGCCTCGATGCGGCCGGATAGCAGCGCGGCCAGCGACAACGTGACGTCCACCGACTGCGCCTGCGCGAAGGGGATGCCGAAATTGCCCTTGGCGTCGGAAATGGCGATGGACTCGAAACGCATCTCCGGCACGGGCAGGATGGTGAGGTTGACGTTGCCCTTCACCTGCACGCGGCGGCCGATCAGGCGCCCGGCCTCGGTTTCGAAGACGCCCTTGTAATCGTTCCAGTCCACCAGATACGGCACGGCGAACGCCGCCACGAGCAGCAGGATCAGCAATGTTGCGATGGCGCCGAGAATTTTCCCCAAGGTCAGTCTCCAGAGCGCCTGCCGGGGTAAGGCGGCGGGCATTCGCTTGCAGGAATGGCAATGCGTCAGTTTATGCGGCGGGATGGTCCGATTTAAGGCTCCCGGCGGGTCATTAATATCGCGGGTTTCCGTTTCGCCCAAGCGCTTCTTCGCAGCACCGCTGTTTGCGGCTGTGCGGCGGCTGCGGGGTGTGCAGCGGGGGTGTGCGCGTGCTTAAACTTTTAGCGAATTTGGCGGGCGGAAGCAATGTATTCGCGGTGTCTTGGTAACCGGGCCGGTAACCATAGCGGCCTTGCGCTTTGGCGGGCGCGGTATAACCTCGTTGGCATACAAAAAAACGCAAGGGAGGGCGAAATGCGCGCGGAATTGCACGCGAGGCGGATTGACCGGCTGCTGGCGGAATACGGCGAAAGCCACCGCCATCCGCTGAACAAGGCCATCCATTGGGTATGCGTGCCGGTCATCACCTGGACGGTGCTGGCGCTGTTGTGGTCCGTGCCGGTGCCGGCGGTTTTCGCGAGCGTGCCGCTGCTGAACTGGGCGACGCTGTTCGCGGCGCTGGCCGTGCTCTACTACCTCAGCCTGTCGCTGACGCTCACCGCCGGCATGGCGGCGTTCGCGGCACTGTGCTTCTGGCTGATCGCGGCGTATCAGGCGAATTTCGCGTGGCCGCTGCGGCAGTTCGCGGGCGGAGTGTTCGCCGTGGCGTGGGTGTTCCAGTTCATCGGGCACACGGTGGAGGGCAAGCGGCCGTCGTTCTTCAAGGATGTGCAGTTTTTGCTGATCGGGCCGGCGTGGCTGCTGCATTTCGTGTGCCGGCGGGCGGGGGTGCCGTATTGAGATCGCGGCAGAGCAGCCCACGTGGGAAACTCACCGTTGGGGGATGGCGCATGCCACCTCGCTGGTGGAAATGGCTCTTGAGGGGGGCACGCGGGCGTTGTGGTGGAAGCAGAATCTTAAGGGAGATATGTTGGAGTGCCAACTGCGTTATTGATAGTAGCGGAGTTGGAGATGAGCGGCAGAAAAAGCAACTACGCCTATCGGGCTACTTTGCGCCAAATCGCTGATTTGGTGCATTTTTTGTGGGCATTTTTAAAGAAATTTAAATGGCCACTAATAGTTTCCATATTTATCGCACTTATCTTGTGCACTGCAATCTTTGCGCATTTCTTGGTCCCCTATGTCTTTGGGAGCCATTGCGTTAATGACGTTTGCGCTGAAGGTATTTGCGCTAAAGGTCTTTGTGGTGAAAGCCTTTGTGTTAAATATTTTTACTTTTTTGGTGATGACATTTGCCTGGATAAATCAATAAATATTGCCGATGCGACGGGAGCTATTGCTAAGGCTTTGGGAGCAGGGGCAACAACTATTGCTGTCATTGTAGCTTTGTTTCGCGATCAGATTTTTTCAGTTATTTCTAGGCCAAAACTTGTGCTGGAAATCGTTGATCGCGATGGTTTTATTTGGGAAAGGCCGGAACCCAGAAAAAAATGCTTTAGCGATGATGGTATTATTAAGGAAAAATGGTATCATGTGCGCGCTAAAAATCTAAACAAGTTTTCACCTGCACATGAAACACATGTCGTAATTTCAAAAATAGACGGTCATCCCGATTTCATTGATTATTATGACGAGCAGCCGCTCGCTTTACGATATAATGGTTGTAACAAAGATGGTGGACACACTATTGCACACAGAAGATCGTATGATTTGTGCGTTGTTACGCAATATGGATATGATGATTATTACTTAAAAATGGCTCCAGTGCGCGATCCGAGAAGATGTAAGTATAAAACAGGCGTTAAGCTGGAATCTCATCTAATATTGAATGTTACTTTGAGCGCATGGGCTATAGAGGCAGAGTCTGAGTCTAATTAATGTTGTGCTTATCTGGGATCATAAAAATAAACACTTAACAATACGTGAAGCCTAATAAAGTCAGGCTCCTGCCCGGCAAAGTGCGCCCTCCCTCATTCCACGCGGGAAAACTCGCGCCTCGCGCATTACGCCCGCCGCCCCCATGTTATAGTCCGCCCCATGCAAGTGAGTCGGAAACAGCAAAATGAGTTGCAGCCGGTGACCAAACCGCAAACCAGTGGCGCGGCCGTCGTGCCGCTGTCGCAGCGGGCCATGGGCGCCGCAGCGCGCCCTATCTGACGGGCCTCAACGCCGAGCAGCGCGAGGCCGTGGAGAGCGCTCGACGGCCCGGTTCTGGTGCTCGCGGGCGCGGGCACCGGCAAGACGCGCGTGCTCACCACGCGCATCGCGCATATCCTCGCGACGCGGCGGGCCTGCCCGTCGCAAATTCTGGCCGTGACCTTCACCAACAAGGCCGCGCGCGAGATGAAAGAGCGCGTCGGCCAGTTCGTGGGCGGCTCCGTGGAGGGCATGCCGTGGCTCGGAACGTTCCACTCCATCGCCGCCCGGATGTTGCGCGACCACGCCGAGCTGGTGGGCTTGCAGCCGCAGTTTACCGTACTTGACACGGACGACCAGTTGCGCCTGATCAAGCAGGTCATCCAGGCTGAGCGGCTGGACGAGAAGCGCTGGACGCCGCGCCACCTCGCCGGCCTGATCGACAGCTGGAAAAATCGCGGCATCACTGCCGGAGAAGGTGCCGGCGGGCGAGGCGTTCGCCTTCGCCAACGGCAAGGGCGCGACAGCTTTACGCCGCCTATCAGAAGCGCCTGAAGGAGCTGAACGCCGTCGATTTCGGCGACCTGCTGCTGGAAAACATCCGGCTGTTCCTGGAACACCCGGACGTGCTGAAGCGCTATCACGAGCGGTTCGCGCTACATCCTGGTGGACGAGTACCAGGACACCAACGTCGCGCAATATCTGTGGCTGCGGCTGCTCGCGCAGGGCAACCACAACGTCTGCTGCGTGGGCGACGACGACCAGTCGATCTACGGCTGGCGCGGCGCCGAGGTGGACAACATCCTGCGCTTCGAGGCGGATTTCCCCGGCGCCAAGGTGATCCGGCTGGAGCACAATTACCGCTCGACCGGCCACATCCTCGGCGCCGCCTCCGGCCTGATCGCGCACAATCAGGGGCCGGCTGGGCAAGACGCTGCGCACCGACGGCGAGGCGGGCGACAAGCTCACGCTGCGCGGCGTCTGGGACGACGAGACCGAAGCCCGCACCGTCGGCGACGACATCGAGGGGCTGCACCGCCAGGGCGCACGCGCTGAACGAGATGGCGATCCTGGTGCGCGCCAGCTTCCAGATGCGCGCCTTCGAAGACCGCTTCATCACGCTCGGGCATGCCCTATCGCGTCATCGGCGGCCCGCGCTTCTACGAGCGCCAGGAAATCAAGGACGCCATCGCCTATCTGGAGGTGACGCTGAACCCGTCCAACGACCTGAAATTCGAGCGCATCGTCAACGTGCCCAAGCGCGGCCTGGGCGAAACCGCCGTGCGCGCCATCCACAGCCATGCGCGCGCCGCGGGCCTGCCGCTTGCTCGAGGCCGCCCGCGCGCTGCATGCAAACCGACGAGCTGAAACCGCAGGCCCGCAACCCGCTCGCCGCGCTCATCGCCGTCGTTCGACCGCTGGCGCGGGCTGCTCGACACCATGCGTCACACCGAGCTGGCCGAGACTGATCCTCGACGAGTCCGGCTACACCGCCATGTGGCAGACCGACAAGATCGCCGCAGGCGCCCGCGCGGCTGGAAAACCTGAAGGAACTCATCCGCTTCATGGACGAGTTCGACAGCCTGGGCGGCTTCCTGGAGCACGTCTCGCTGGTGATGGACGCCGAGCAAGGACGCCGACGGCGACCGCGTCAGCCTGATGACGCTGCACGCCGCCAAGGGGCTGGAGTTCGACACGGTGTTCCTGCCCGGCTGGGAGGAGGGGCTGTTCCCGCATCAGCGCGCGCTCGACGAAAGCGGCGCGGCGGGCCTGGAGGAGGAGCGCCGCCTCGCCTATGTCGGCATCACGCGCGCCAAGACGCCGCGCCCGCATCAGTTTCGCGCAGAACCGCCGCGTGCATGGCATGTGGCAAAGCGCCATGCCGTCGCGCTTCGTCGACGAACTGCCCGACGCGCATGTCGACGTGGTGCAGGACGCGCCGTCCGCACAGCCCTTACGGGCATAGCGGCCTAGCGGAAAGCGCGGCGGCGGCATTCTCCAGCGGCGGTTATTCCAGCCCCGGCTGGCAGCGCGCCCAGAGCTACTGGCAGGCCAACAGCACTGCCGCAGCGCGTCCCAAGCGTCAGGTGCCGCCCGTCATCGACGCCGAGCCCGTGGAGGTGGTGCACTTTTCCACCGGCGACCGCGTCTTCCACGACAAATTCGGTTATGGCCGGGTGACGGAGATCGACGGCCGCAATCTGCACATCGAGTTCGAAAAAGCGGGCTTAAAGCGCGTTGTCGCCTCATTCGTGACACACGCGGAACGCGCATCCTGACATTTCTTTGTCCGAAAATGGCCCAACCTTGCGGAACGGCACATTTTTCGCCGCAAAATTAATCATGATTTGCGGCAACGGCGGTTGATCTCGCGCTGGAAAATCGGCAAGCAAGGATGAACCGTGCGTATACGAGTTGGGGGGGAGCCCGATGAATAAGAGTGTTCAGGAAACGGCATTGCCGCAGGCGTCTGCGGCACATATGGGGCAGACACGTTTCATTCCGGTGGATCGTTCGGATATCTATGAGCGGCTGGTCTCCACCGTGCCTTGGACCGAGGACGAGCTGCCCATCGCCGAGGGCGTGCTGCACTATCTCTCGCGGCTGCGCCAGCAGGACTCCTGCATCAGTCTCGACCGGATGGCCGCCTATTACGATCCGTTCAACCCCGATGACGAGACGGTCAACGGGGGCGAGCGCGAGCACTTGGATTTGGAGCCGCTGCTCAATGCCTTCGGCAACCAGCTACAAATGCTGGTGGAGGCGGGCAATTTCGAGCGCATATCCGAAGCGAAGCTCGACCGGATTTTGAGCGAGACCTCGCCGGGAGGCGTGGAAGTCGAGGTGGATCTGACCGAGTTCGATCTGATGCTGCTGTACGCGCGCGGCGAGAGCACGTCGAAGAAGGATATACGGAACTGGAGCACCTTTTTTCTCAAGAAGCAGATTGATATCGAGGTGTATAAGCGGCTTCTCATGGTGGTGAAATTCAAGCCGGACGTCGTGCGGCTTGAAGAGCTGCGGCAAAAGCATCTTGGCGACGAGAAAAAAGCCAGGAAGGCGTTGAAAAAGCTGCGCTCGTCACTGCCGAAAGACGCTTCGACCGACAAGATATACCTGAAGATGTTCAAGGACATCCCGATCCTCGACATGGAGACGCTGTTCCCGAATACGCACGTCAAATTACGCTATTGGGACAAGGTGCAGTTGTTCCTGAGCGGCGGCGGCACCACCATCGCGGGCATCGCTGGGGCGGTTGGTAAAATCGTTGCGGCCACGGTGCTGACGCCGCTCATTCTGGTCATGGCCATTTTCGGCCTGGGCGGCGTGCTGTTCCGGCAGGTGATAAATCTTATCAACACCCGCACGAAATATATGATGCAGCTCGCCCAGAATCTCTATTTCCATAGTCTGGCCAACAACCAGAGCGTGCTCGCCTATCTGATCGACGAGGCGGAGGAAGAGAACATCAAAGAGGAAATGCTGCTGTACACGTCGCTGCTCAAGGGCGCGCGGGCGCCGGGCCAACTGGAGCGGGCGGCCCTCGATATCGAAGCGTTCCTGCTGCATCACTGGGGCGTCAAGGTGGATATGGACATCCGCGACGCGGAACAGCGGCTGCGCGATACCGGGCTGGTGAGCACCGGGCCCGACGGCCTTCTCGATGTCATGCCTCTGCCGCAGGCGCGCGGGCATCTGATGCGGCTGTGGTCGCAATCGCTGGAACGCGGGCGTCCCGTGTCCCTCGCCAACATTTGAAATTTGATCCATGACCAGCAAAATCGTCTGCCGCACCACCGCCCAGCATGCCGGCCTGATTGCCTCGGTGATTGCCGAGGCAGGCGATGACGATTGCGCTGTCACCGCGCTGGAGGAGCCGGGCGGGGCCTGGGTCATCGAGGCGTATTTTTCGGAGGAGCCGGATATCGCCGGCCTCCAGGCGCTGTTGCATGACGTGACGGGCGATGCCGTGACGGTTGAATTCGTCTCGGAAGCGGTGCCAGAAATGGACTGGGTGGCCGAGGTGCAGCGCGGGCTGACGCCGGTTCCCGCCGGCCGCTTCCTGATCCACGGCAGCCACGACCGGGCGGCGGCGCGCGGCCATCGCTATGCCATCGAGATCGAGGCGGGCCAAGCGTTCGGCACGGCCCACCACGGCACCACGCAAGGCTGTCTGAAGGCCATCGACGATCTGGCGCGGACGGGCAGGGCGCAAAACGTGCTCGATCTGGGGACCGGGTCGGGCGTGCTGGCCATCGCGGCGGCCAAGGTTTTCCGCGCGCCGGTGCTGGCGGGGGATATCGACCCCATCGCCGTGCGCGTGGCGCGGGAGAACTGCCAGATCAACGGTGTGCCCGCGCTGGTGCGGACGCTGACGGCCATTGGCACCGTGCACCCGGAGATCATGGCGCGGCGGCCGTTCGATCTGGTCATGGCCAATATTCTCGCCGGGCCGCTGCTGAAGCTGGCCGGTCCTATCCGGCGCGTGCTCGCGCCGCGCGGGGCGACTGTGGTGCTTGGGGCCGCTGGACAGTCAGGCGGCGGGAGGTGCTCGGGCGCTACCAGAATTCGGGATTCCATTACGTCCGGCGGTATTCTATCGACGGGTGGACCACGCTGGTTCTATTGCGCGGTGCCGGGCGGTAGCGGTAAGCTGCGGACCATTGACCTCATGGGTGGAGTGTCGCGGGAGTCTCAAGTCTTAGTAAAGGCTGGCCTGCGGCCACCGCTGTCGCGGCTTCGGCCTTGACAAAGACTTGGACTCCCGCGTTCGCAGCCGCCATGAAATCAAAGGGCAGGAATGGCCCTTCACGGGATGCGCAGCATGTTTCAGGATTTTGACGAGACTGGCGGGCCGGAGCAGGTGGCGCGGCGCGTGAGCGAGTTGCGGGCGGAGCTGGTTTGCGCAGGCGTTGACGGCTTCCTGCTGTCCACGGCCGACGAATACCAGAACGAGATTACGCCGCCTTCCGCGCGGCGGCTGGCATGGCTCACCGGCTTCACCGGCTCCTGGGGCATGGCCTGGTGTTCAAGGACACGGCCGCGCTGTTCGTCGATGGCCGCTACACGCTGCAGGCCCCGGCGCAGACCGACACCAGCGTGTTCACAGTCGTCAAGGCCATCGAGGACGCCGCCGGAGATCTGGCTGGCGAAACAGCCGCTGACGGGCGCCAAGCTGGTCGGCTACGATCCGCGCCTGCATACTCCATGCGCTCGCCAGCAACTGAGAAGGCGGCGCGAAGGCCGGCGCCACGCTGGTGCCGGTCGACCGCAACCCCATCGACATGATCTGGCGCGACCGCCCCGCCGCGCCCGCCGCGCCGGTTTCTCTGCATGACCTGCGTTATCGCCGGCGCAAGCCGGCGCGCGAAAAAATCGCCGAGCTGCGGAAGACGCTCGCCGCCGAAGGGCGACGACGCGGTTCTGCTCACGTCGCCCGCCTCCATCGCCTGGCTGTTCAACATTCGCGGCGGCGATGTCGCCCATACGCCGCTGCCGCTCGCCGTCGCCGTGGTGCCGGCCAACGGCCGCCCTCGCCTCTTTCATCGCCCCCGCCAAGGTGAATGACGAGGTTCGCGCGGCGCTGGCCGATGCCGTCACCATCGACCCGCCGCAGGGGCTGGAGGAATGTTTCGGCGTCATGGACGGCAAGAAGGTGCGGCTCGATCCCGCCGCGGACGCCGGTCTGGTTCGGCCAGCGTCTGAAGGCGGCCGGCGCCAAGCTTTCGCGAGGGCGACGACCCGTGCCTGCTGCCGCGCGCGCGCAAGAACGAGTGCGAAATCGCCGGCGCCCGCGCCGCCCACGCCCGCGACGGCGTGGCCATGATCCGTTTCCTCGCCTGGCTCGAGACGGCGGCGCTGAACGGCGCTCGACGAGATCGGCGCCGCGGAAAAGCTTGAGGAATTCCGCCGCGCCAGCCCCGAGTTGCGCGACCTCAGCTTCGACACCATTTCCGGCGCCGGCCCCAACGGCGCCATCGTGCACTACCGCGTGACGCGCGCGACCAACCGGCGGCTGGAGCCGGGCAGCCTCTTTCTGATCGACTCCGGCGCCCAGTACCTCGACGGCACCACCGACATCACCCGCACCGTCGCCATCGGCGAGCCGAGCGCGGCCGATGCGCGCGCCATTTCACGCTGGTGCTCAAGGGCCATATCGCCATCTCCACGTCGCGCTTTCCCAAGGGCACGCGCGGCTCGCAGCTCGACGCTTTCGCCCGCCGCGCGCTGTGGCAGGCCGGCCTCGACTACGACCACGGCACCGGCCACGGCGTCGGCAGCTATCCTCTCGGTGCACGAGGGCCCGCAGGGCATCTCGCGGGCGCGAGCACGGCGGCGCTGGAGCCGGGCATGATCGTCTCCAACGAGCCGGGCTACTACAAGACCGGCGCACTACGGCATCCGCATCGAGAACCTGCTGCTGGTGACCGACGCCGCGCCGGTCGCCGGGCGGCGAGCGCGACGATGCTGGGCTTCGAGACGCTGACGCTGGCGCCCATCGACCGGCGGCTGATCGAGCCGGAAATGCTCATCCGCCGCCGAGCGCATCTGGCTGAACGATTATCACCATCGGATCTGCGAGGAGATCGGGCCGCTGCTTCCTGACGATGACGCGAAGGCATGGCTGGCGGCGGCCACGGCGGCCATCCGTGCAACGGCGGTGGCCTGACGCCTCAAGCGGTCAAATGTTGACACCGCCGCTTCGGGCTGATGGAGATGGTTTCCGGGGAACGCAAACGCGCGGGACGGAAAATGCACTCGTCTGACACTTGGGTGAATCGCTTTGCGGAGCTGTCGCAGCTCCCGGACGATGTCCGCAAAACCCTGGCCACGGAAACCCGCGTCGTCAGCCTCCCCGAGGGCACGCGCATCTTCGGCCCCGGCCAGTCGCCGGCCAGCTTCCTGCTGCTGCTCAATGGCGTGGTGCGCGTGCAGCAGGTGTCGGAAAACGGGCGCGAGATCGTGCTTTACCGCGTTTCCGCCGGCGAAAGCTGTCCGCTGACGACCGCCTGCCTGATGGGCTACGACAATTACCTCGCCGATGGTGTCGCCGAAACGGCCATCGAGGCGGCAACCATCCCCCGCGCCACCTTCGACGATCTCATGGGCCGCTCAGCCCTGTTCCGCCGCTTCGTGTTCGCTGCCTTCAGCGCCCGCATCGGCGACCTTTTCCGCGTGATTGAGGATATCGCCTTCCAGCGCCTGGATATCCGGCTGGCGCAGAAGCTGGTGGAGCGCGCCGATGGCCAGGGGCAGGTGAACGCCACACATCAGCAGCTCGCCGTGGAAATCGGCTCGGCGCGCGAGGTGGTCAGCCGGCAGTTGCAGGAATTCCAGCGGCGCGGCTGGGTGAAGAGCGGGCGCGGCGTCATCGCGCTGACGGACCGCAACGCCGTCGCGGCGCTGGCGCAATCTCATTAATCCTACGTGACTTAGTCACAGACCTGCCATGCACAACCGCCTAGGGTGAGAGTCGAGAGGCGCTTTCACTTTTTCCTGAGCGGAAGGGCACCTTCTCGGAATTTTACCGGCGGCGTCCCCTATGGTGGTATAATTCGCGGCCTAGGGAATGCGCCAGAGATTGGCAAGGAGAGGCTGGGTTATGACGAACGTTGGAATGATCGACCGCGTGCTGCGCGTGATTGTCGGGGTGGTTCTGCTGTGGGTGGCTTACACCAATTGGGGCACCACGCTGGGTTATGTCGGGCTCATCGGCATCGTGCCGCTGCTGACGGCTGTTGTGGGCGTCTGCCCGCTTTACAGCATCATCGGCGTGCGCACCTGCTCCAGGTAACGCGAAATATTGCGGTTTCCGGGCGATTTGACCCGGAAACCGCGCTTTGGTATCACCACGAGAAACCGCCGATGTGCCCCTGCGGATCGACGGTAACGTGATGCGCGGCCGGGTCGCGCGGCAGCCCCGGCATGGTCAGCACATCGCCGCACAGCGCCACGACGAAGCCCGCGCCCGCCGACAGCCGCACCTCGCGCACCGGCAGGATATGCCCGCTTGGCGCGCCGCGTGCCCCCGGATCGGCCGAGAAGCTGTATTGCGTCTTGGCGATGCACACCGGCAGCCGGCCATGGCCCGCCGCCTCGAATTCCGCCAGCCGCCGCGCCACGTCCGCCTCCAGCGAGATATCAGCCGCGCCGTAAAGCTGCGTCGCGACGGTGCGGATTTTCTGCGCCAGCGGCATGTCGTCACCGTAGATGTAGCGCGGCTGTGACGGCTCGTCCCGCGACAGCGCCATGATCGCGTGGGCCAGACCTTCCGCGCCGCGTCCGCCTTCGCCATAGTGGTTGCAGTCGTGCAGCTCGACGCCGAGTCGCTCCACCACCTGCGCCACGGCCAGCCGCTCGGCCTGCGTATCGCTGGTGAAGCGGTTGAGCGCCACCACGACGGGCAAGCCGAATTTTTGCAGGTTCTCGATGTGGCGCGCCAGATTGGACGCGCCGCGCTCCACCGCCGCCGCATCCTCGCGGCCCAGCGCCGTGAGCTTGACGCCGCCATGCATTTTCAGCGCCCGCACGGTCGCCACCACCACAACGGCGGATGGCGCAAGGCCCGTCTTGCGGCATTTGATGTCGAGGAACTTCTCCGCGCCGAGGTCCGCGCCGAAACCGGCCTCCGTCACCACATAATCCGCCAGCGCCAGCGCGCTTTCCGTCGCCAGCACCGAGTTGCAGCCATGCGCGATGTTGGCGAACGGGCCGCCGTGGACGAACGCGGGCGTGCCCTCCAGCGACTGCACCAGATTGGGGGCGAGCGCGTCCTTCAGCAGCGCCGTCATGGCGCCGGTGGCCTTCAGGTCGCGGGCGGTGACGGGCTGACGGCTGCGCGTTTCGCCGACGATGATGTGGCCGAGGCGCTCTTCCAGGTCGGCAACCGAGCGCGCCAGGCAGAAAATCGCCATGACCTCGCTGGCCACGGTGATGTCGAAGCCGTCGCTGCGCGGGAAGCCGTTGCCAGGGCCGCCGAGGCCGATGACGGTCTCGCGCAGGGCGCGGTCGTTGAGGTCCACCACGCGCCGCCAGACGATGCGCCGCACGTCGATGTCCAGCGCGTTGCCCCAATAGATGTGGTTGTCGATGAGCGAGGCGAGCAGGTTATGCGCCGCGCCGATGGCGTGGATGTCGCCGGTGAAATGCAGGTTGATGTCGTCCTGGGGGGCGATCTGCGCCTTGCCGCCGCCGGTCGCGCCGCCCTTGGCGCCGAAGCACGGGCCGAGGCTGGGCTCGCGCAGGCAGATGGCCGCCCGCTGGCCGAGGCGGGTGAGCGCGTCGCCGAGGCCGATGGTGGTGGTGGTTTTGCCCTCGCCGGCGGGCGTGGGGCTGATGGCGGTGACGAGGATCAGGCGGCCGCGGCGGTTGCCCGAGTCGCGCTGGCGGGTGAGAAAATCGAGCGCGATCTTGGCCTTGTGCGGCCCGTAGCGGTAGACGGCCTCCGCCGGGATGCCAAGCCGGGCGGCGATGTCCTCGATGGGGTGTAGGCCGTCCGCGCCGGCGGAGGCCCCGTTCTGGGGAATGAAGGCGAGTTTCGACATGTCCATGCGGTTCAGCTCTCCGTGCGGGGCGCGGTCAGTTTCGCGTATGTGTACACACGAAGGGCAAAAGAAAACCGGAAAAGTTTAACTTTCCAGAGGGTTTTCCGATTTTGGATGCATGCTGGAGTTTTATGAGCGGATTATCCGCACAACCCTTGCCAGCGCAGCGCAACGGAGCTAACCCACGGCCTTGACGGCACTTTCACGGCGAGGGTGATCATGGCTGAACAGGTGCAGCGCAGCGTCTGGATTTATGTCTGGTTTGGCGTATCGGCGTTGCTGAACCTGTCGGGCATGGCGAGCATCGCAGACGGCTTCGTCACCTGGGCAAAATTCTTCCACGATATCATTGACGTCTATCGTGCAGTGATCCGGCAGCCGCTGGCCTGGATCGGCCATCTCATCTGGCCGTTCGGCCCCATCCCCGTTTGGGTATTCGATATAGTGGTATTCTGGTCAGGCCTATTCTTAGCTGTAAATGTTTCACTCTACAAAACAAGTGGAAAGACATTCTTTAGTATATGGTCAGACATCCCAGTCCTTATGCGGTCTATACCGATCGATACACCAGCAGAAAAATGGATATTCGCTTTTTCTGTTATTTTAACGACCCTAATGACCGCTGTCATTATGCCAGCACTAATGATGTATTTGTGTTACTGGCTTTTTATGGGATTATTTAACCCGGATCATCGCAGAGAAACGTTGGATACACTCCTCAATTTCCTATTTTTTATAGCAATTTTCATCCTTCTCCTCTTCATCAACTGGCAAGTCCGCCAGCACACGGCTGAACTTAAGGTGGAGCAACCACCATCGCCGCGAGTGACAAGTGTTCCCAAAACACCTGCTGCGCCGCAGTTGGGCGCCAGCCCCGGCGCAAGGTGATGCCGATCGGCTGGGTCGTATAAATAGCGGTTAACCGCCCCCCCTTCACGCATCCATCTTCCGCCGCACCCCGCGCTGCGGCTTGCGCGACGCGCGCATCGACGGCCGCGGGTCCGGCGGCGCCTCCGGCCCGCTCAGCGCCTCCTCCAGCAGCCGCGCCGACGCCTCCTCGATGCGCTCGCGCAGCAGGTTGGCGAACTCCTCGCGCGGCAGGCCCGGCGGGATCGGGTCGAGAAACTCCACGATGATGTGCCCCGGATAGCGCGTCTGCGTGTGGCGCGGCCAGTAGAGGCCGGAATTGAGCGCCAGCGGCACGCACGGCACCTTAAGCTCGTCGTAAAGCATCAGGATGCCCGGCAGATAGCGCGGCGGCGAGCCGGGTGTGCGCCGTGTGCCCTCGGGGAAAATCAGGATTTCACGCCCCGCCGCCGCACGCTTCTTCGCCTCGCGCGCCATGACCCGCAGGGCGTTCGGCCCCAGTTCGCGCCGGATGGGGATCATGCCGAATTTGCGGCTGAACCAGCCGTAAACCGGGATCGACATCAGCTCGTTCTTCATGACGATGGCCGGGTCGCGCAGCATGGGGATGAGCGCGAAGGTGTCCCAGGCGGCCTGATGCTTGGCGGCGACGAGGCAAGCGCCGTCAGGCAGCTTGTCATGCCCCCGCACGATCAGTTTGGTGCCGCAGATGACCTTGAGCCACCAGACCAGAACCCGCCCGTGAGCCGCCAGAGCCGCCATGGCCCAGCGCCGCGGCCCGAAAAGCAGCGGCAGGCAGACGGCCAGCATGACCGCCGTGGTGAGGTAGAATGCAACCGCATAGATGTACGAACGCAGTCTCAGCATGATGACACGGCCCCCCGATGGCCGGACTAGTGGTCCGATCCCAACATTTGCATCCCTTTGCGGCGAGGCTCCAGAGCAAACGTTGGGATCATAAGGACCACTAGCAACTTATTGAATCTAGCGGAGCTTTATGAATTTGACATTTGAGTGAGAGCTCGCGGCAGAGGGGACTCAAATGTCAAATTCGCTCCACTAGAAATTAATGTGACTGAAGTGCTCCGATATTTCCTGCCTTCTTTGCCGCGCTGGATCAAGTCTTTCCTGTTCCGAATGGGTGAAACGGCAGGGCGGTCAGCGGCCAGGCATAGTATCGGGCCGGCTGCTGGCCGCGCGTGAGGATGAAACGCCGCCATCGCCGGAGAAGACCCGTGACGCGGCGAAGCGCACCAGGGTGGGGAACAGCTTGAGATATTCCGTCAGCAGCAGCCGCAGGCCGGCCGGATGCGTCCACCATTCGCCCTTTTCGAAGGCGCGCGATTTCACCGGATAGGGAATGAGTTCCACGTCCGGCAGTTCGCGGCGCAGCTCGATGATGCTGCGCGGCATGTGATAGCTGGAGGTCACCACGATCAGCGACTTGAAACCGCGCCGGCGCACCCAGGCGGCGGTCTCCTCGGCGTTGCCGATGGTGTCCAGCGCGTTCCAGTCCAGGTCGATGCAGCAGCGGAACTGGCGGGCGCTTTTGGGATTGAGGCGGATGAGCTGCTCGCGCGTGGTGGACGGGTTGACGCCGGAGATCAGCAGCCGCTTGCCGTGCTCGTCCGACAGCAGGCGGATGGCGGCGGAGATGCGCGCCTCGCCGCCGGTGAGCGCCACGATGCCGTCGGCCTTGCCGATGTTCGCGGCCGGCTCATCCTTGATGAAGTCGGCGAACAGCAGGAAGCCGATGCCGAAGATGACCGCCGCCACGATGAGCAGCTTGGCCGCATGCCCAAGCCATTGGGCGGCAAAAACCAAGCCGTGCGTTCCGCCTCGAATGAAATAGGTCATCAGGCTCATTGGCTGCGGGCATCCGGTTTCGCTGTCTCGAACAGGAGGGCGTTCCTTCCAAGTAACGCCTCCAGCTAGTACGCCCCGCAGGAAATCCTAACCCATTTGCCGCGGGCGTTCATAGGATTTCTCAGCGATAAGGCGTACTAGCAACTTATTGATTCTAGTACAGCTTATCCGAGGCAAGTTCGCTTGAGAGCGTGCGGCAAATGGGGGCGAACTTGGCCATCGGGCTGTACTAGCATTGTGCCATCTTAGGACAGTCTCAGAATCAAGGTTTGACAGCACAGCTTGCGCCAGATGCAAGCGAAAAGCGAGCATTGTGAACCAATGCCCGGCGCCGGTTGAACAGTTTAGCGGTTCTGGGCGGCTAGAATGCGGCGCACCCCCATCCGGGATGTGACCTGACAAAGCACCGCGATGATGATGACCATCACCGCCAGAATGCCATAGCCGACGGCATCCAGCGTGCCGGCGCCAAACACACGGCGCAGCTCGGTATCGGCCACCGCCGACCCGGTGCCGCTGAACAGGTCGGTAACATACGGCACGGCCATGAACAGCAGCGCGGCAAGAGTGGCGCCGGCCACGCCCGCCTTGATGCCCAGCATCAGGAAATGCACCTCGAACTGGCGCACGATGAATTTTTCCTCGGCGCCGACGAAATGCAGCACCTCCACGATGCCCTTGTTGGAGGCCAGCGCGGCGCGGGCGGCGGCGACGATGGTGGCGGCGGTCGCGGCCGTCACCAGCACGATGACGGCGATGCCGGAAATGGCGAGCGTCGTCGTCACCATGCGGATTTGCTTGCGCCAGCTCCGGTGATCGTCCAGCACGGCGTCGGGATATTTGGCGCTCATGGTGGAGCCCAATGCCCCGATATTGATTCCCGCCCCAGGGTCGATCTGCACGGCGATGAGCTGCGGCATGGGCAGCGCGTCGAGCGCGGAGACGTGGCCCAGCCACGGTTTGACCAGTTCGGCGAGCTGCTTCTGCGTCAGCGGCGTGACGCGGGTGACGCCGGCCTGCTGCGTCAGGAACGTGGCGACTTCGACGACGCGCTTGGTCATCGCCGCGCTGTCGGCGTCGGGCAGGATCTGCACCGTGATTTCGGCGTCGATGCCGCGCAGCCAGGCGGCGGCGGATTTGCCGATCAGGTATACCGCGCCCGTGGTCAGGCATACGAGGAAGCCCATGATGGCGATCACCAGTGTCAGCGAGCGGCCCGTGACCGATCCTGGCGGCACGATGGGCGTGGTCCGGCGCGCGAGAGGGTCGAACGCGGCCTTCTTGCCGACGACGGCGGGAAGCGATTTGTTTCGTCCGGGCATGGCCATGGGGATCACCGCTGAATTTGAAGAACGCCGCCGTCGAGCATCAACCGGGGCGCAGCATACTGCGTCATGAGCTGAAAATCATGGGTGGCGATGACGACGGAAGTGCCGAGCCGGTTCAGCTCGATGAAAAGCCGCAACAGACGCCGGCCCATCTGCGGGTCAACGTTACCTGTCGGCTCGTCGGCCAGCAGGATTTCCGGCTTGCCGATCACGGCACGGGCGATGGCGGCGCGCTGCTTCTCACCGCCCGAGAGCACCGACGGATAAGCGTGCATACGATCGCCCAGGCCCACCCATTTGAGCAGCTCGGTGACGTCCTCGGCGTATTCGGCGGGCTTGCGGCCGCGCACGCGCAAGGGCAGGGCGACGTTTTCCCAGGTGGTCAGGTGGTCGAGCAGCAGGAAGTCCTGGAACACGATGCCGATGCGGCGGCGCATATCGGCGCGCTGCTCGGTGGTGCAGCGGGTAATGTCCTTGCCGAACATGGAGATGGCGCCGCGCGTGGGGTGCAGCGAGAGAAACAGCAGGCGCAGCAGCGTGGTTTTGCCGGCGCCGGACGGGCCGGTCAGGAAGTGAAACGAGCCGGGGTGCAGATCGAAATTGATATCGCGCAGAGTCTCCTGCCCTGTTCCGTAACGCAGCGCGACATTCTCAAACCGGATCAAAACAGTTCCTCCCAATTAGGGATAAGTCCTATTACCACGTACAAGCGGTCTTTATGAAAGACTGCGGAGTCTGTATCAATGGATTTCATGGAATGCCAGTGCTGTGTCAAAAACGCGCGAGTCCCATAGCCTGTGATTGCGGCACCACACTCAACACGGGGATGTGTTGAAATTGGTGCACGGCCAGCACCGGAAGCATAGAAATGCCTGTTTTGCGGCGCGGTATCGTGGCAATTCGAGGACGGCTCAACGCCAATGTCAACCCATCCCGGTCATATGCCGCCGGCGAGGGTTAACATGGGTCAATCCGATAGAGAGCGTAAATTGACGACGATCATTCAATGTCCCAACTGCCAATCGCGATACCGGCTGAAGTTCGACATCGCCGAAGGCCAGCAGGTGCGGTGCCCAAACTGCCAGACGATCTGGCGCTATCAAAGCGAGTCCATGCTGGAACCGCTGGAGGAGCAGCAGGAGAGCCCGGCGGTTCAGGGGCATGCAGGCGCGGCGGCCGCAGGCTATCAGGCTGACCCGGCGTTTGGCTCCCAGTACGGCCAGCAGTCCGGCGCGGAGGCGCATGACAACGGTTTGGCGCGGCGCGGCGGCCTAAGTGCGCCGGTGCTGGACGACTCCGGCGGCGAGGAACCGGCCTGGGGTACGGCCGGCGCGGCACAACAGGCGTCTGAACCGGCACACCAGGACTCCTGGGGTACGGAAGCCGCCGGTACACGCCTCGACAGTTTCTGGCAGCGCGGGCAGCAGGATCAGGCTGCCGGCGACAGCGACGCCGATCAGGGCTTCGATCCGGCGATTGCCGCCAGCCCCCGGCAGAATGGCGAATTCGGCAGCTTCACCGCCAGTCATGCCCAGAGCGGCGCTTTGGGGCAGGCGGGGGAGGAGCACCAGGCCGGCCCTGGCTGGGCATCGGAATTGGCCGCGGTCATGCACCGGGGCGGGGCAATGCCCGAATTCCGGGGGCATGAGGGCAGTGCCGGAGACCCCGCAGAGGAGATCAGCGTCGCGGGAATGCGCCAGGAACCAGGGCTGGGCGCTGCCGGCATGGAGGCAACAGGCGCCGATTTCTGGCGCGACAGTCCGGTTTCGCGTGCGCTCGGCGACAGCGGCCAGGAGACCTTCGGCGAAATCGGCCCCGACGGCGACTGGCAGCCCATGTCCCTCGACAGCCACGAGGACTCGGGCCGTCCGCGCGGCAGTCTGGCGCTGGCGGCGGCCTGGGGCATCTATTTCACGGTGGCCGCTGGTCTTATCGCCTCCGTCCTGCTGATGCGCGATTCCGTCGTGCAGGCGATGCCGGGGGCCGGCGCGCTCTATGCCCGCATCGGCATGGCGCCGCCCGCCAACGCGCTCGGCTTCGACGGTGTCACCTACGCCTGGGTCAACCGCGATGGACGCTCGGCGCTGGAGGTGAAGGGCGTGGTGGTGAACCAGACGGGGGCCAATGTCGTTGTGCCGCCGCTGCGCATCAGCGTGCGGGACAATCAGGACATGGAAATCGCCAAGACGACGGCGCCCGTGGTCAAGGACCGGCTGGGGCCGCACGGGAAATCGAACTTCACGCTGGAGTTTCTGTCCGCTCCGCAAAGCGTCAGCGAAATCGAGTTGCAGTTGCAAAGATAGCGCGCGAGGGACGTTCCACCGCCTCCGGTTCCCGGACGAATGGCAGCCGGGGGCGGCATTTGTGTCACTCGGCTGTGAAAGCAGCGGAAGGTGGATGACCTCACCGTTCAAGACGTGCTAAGTGTCCGGGCGGGATGCTGGGCGCGTTTTCCGCCTCTAATGTGCCAGAAGAGCACTCTAGCTAATTGTTTTATGGCGCTTTCGCCGGGGAGCCGCTTTTTTGCTATTCCCTGGAGCGCCTTGGGGTGAATGCGGGTGTGATCCTCTCGCATACAAGCGGGGAGTTGCGGAACGGCCAATGAAGAACCTGCTGGGAGTCTTTGATCGCGCGGCGTATTTGCTAACGGCCGCGAAGGCCGCCGTGCCGGGATGAGGTTTGGTGAGGCAACGGAGGGAGGCATGTTCAAGATCATCACGATCTTGGTATTCATGATGCCGGCGCTGGCACGCGCCCAAGATGTTCCCTGCGCTTCGCCGCTGGCGGCGCCCGATTCCTTCGTTGCCGGGATCGTGGATCAATCCGTCGATAGCGCGCTGGGGCTGGTGGGGGCAGGCAATCTGCCGGCCCGCATCGCGGCATTGTCGGCCCGTGCCCAGACTCAGGTGCGGTCGCTGAGCGAGGGGCTGCAAATTTCCCCGGCCGAGATCGGGGGCTATTACGTGGCCGCCGTTTGCCGCCGGCTGATGGCGCAGGGGCAATCCGGCGAGAGGCTCAAGGCTTCGGTCGGGCCGCTGGCGCTGGCGCTGAATGCGCCGCTGCCGGGGTTGCCGGGAAGCGCTCCCGCGCCGGCTCCGGTGGAGTCCCCGGCTTTTTCCCTGACCGAGCCGGCGCCGCCCGGCGCCAGCAGTTTGGCCGAAGCCTCCGCCCGCGATACCCTATCCGGCAATAGAGGCATTGCGTTTGAGCCGCCGCTCGCTCTGCCGGCGCCTCCGCCCGCGCCCGTGGCTCCGCTGGCCAATGCAACGGATGCCGCTGGTGCCTGGGACGCCCGCCTGGACGAGGCCCCGCCCAGTGGAGCCCCGGCCGCCCTTCAGCGGAGCGACGCGGAAGAGGCGTTGAAGCTGGAGGAGCCGGCCCCGCGGAAAAAGGACAGCTCCGGGGTTGTGGCGAGGCAAATGCCAGTCACCGTCGGCGATGCGGCCAGCAATAAGACCACCATATCCATAGATCTCGGGGGCGTGGCGGATCGTGACGGGGCGGGTGGTAAACCCGGTGCCGGCTCGCACGCCGCAACTGCCGCCGGCGATGAGTGCGCGGCGCTGGGTGTGATCGGCCATTGCACCGATTATGCCGCCGTCATCAGGAACCTGCGGCAGAAGCCCATCGAATACAATCATCCGCGAACCATGCAATTGGGCCGTAAGACCCAGATTTCGCTGGTGCTGCGCAGCGATTGGCAGGGGGCGGCGGCGCCGGAGGATACGGCGGAGGAGATGAAGGGGCTGCCCGGCGCGGTGGAGAAGGGCAGTTCCAAGGTGACGCAGATCATGTCGGCGAAGCTGGCGGGCGCCGCGTTCGATGTGGACCCGGGCGGCGCGCAGGAGCGGCTGATCACCACGGGCGCGCCCGCTGTCTGGACCTGGTTCGTGACGCCCGCGCAGACCGGGACGGCGCAGCGCCTGAAGCTGGAACTGTTCGCGCACATTCAGGCGGACGGGGAAACCAAGCCGCCGGTGCTCATCAAAACGCTGGATGCCGCCATCGACGTGGACGTGACTGCGTGGGATTGGCTGATTATCCAGGCGCGCGCCATCGAGCCTATTTACGGGATTATGGCGACCGTGGCCGGTTTGGCCATGGCGTTGTTCGGGTTCCTGTACCGCCGCATTGCGGTACGGCGGAACAGGCAGCCTGTGGGGTCCAAGCGGCGCTATCTCGGCGTGCATATGGAGGACGGGCAGGGGTTAAGCGAATAGGGGGAGCGAGGCTGTAACCCCGCCGCACATAAGCATGCCGCCGTGCTCGGCCGCGTCAAGGACAAGCCCTCCGGGCGCGCTGAAGAAGCGCGTCCTTGACCCATCCTGCGCGCGGCAGCATTGAGCTTGTGCATGGCCGGGACGGAAGAATGGTTCCGGCCGAACAAAAGAATCCCTGCTTGGGGCAGTGAAAGCCGCAGGCGCAGCGCAAGTGGCGAACTCCGGCCAGTTGCATACGCACCAAAGCCCCGCGCCAATGTACTGAGCCCCGGAGGGGCGAAGGAGCGGTTGGGCGCAGCACAGAGCGACGATAACTAAGACTTCTAGCCGAACAGAAAAACGCCAGCTTGGGGCAGTCAAAGCCGCAGAGGTGCCGCCAGTGGTGAACTCCGGCCAGTTGCATACGCACCAAAGCCCCGCGCCAATGTATTGAGCCCCGGAGGGGCGAAGGAGCGGTTGGGCGCAGCACAGAGCGACGAAAACTTAAAACTCAGCGGAGCCGGGAATAGTCCCCCGGCTCCGCCTCAGGCTTTCTAGGCTTGGCGGAGCTTTTGGAACTCCGCCGCCGATGTCCTTAATGGACGCGCTGGCACAGTCTCAAGGCGATGATCTGCTGTGCATGCTTCCAGCCTGCATCTTTCGACCCGGCCAGGGGCACTTCGAATAGCCGCAAGGCGTCGTCAGCCGTGCCACCGGCCTCGGATACCTTTACGCATACAGATGCGGCCAGTTGGGAAGCATGTTGCCACTGCTGCGTCCCAAATTCGTCAGAACCCTTCATCGCATTGTCTCCGCTGTTATTCCTACGCTGGCTGAGCCATCGGCGCGTGCGGGCGGGTTCAGGGGCAGCTCCAGTTGTACGGGCACTCGCCTCGTACTCGCAGTCATGCGGCGGGCCGCTTTTGCCGTGCCGCCGGCAAAATTTGCCTGCGCCCGCTGCCGCTGTTGAAGCCGTTCCATCACGTCGCTCACCACGACACCTAGCTGTTGCCAATCTGTACTCTTTTGCACTTCACTCTCCACTCGGTACTAGCAACACCGGGACCGCATACACCGGCCCCAACACTGACGCGATACGCATCAACGGGTTATTCGCGACAGCCCTAGTGTGAAGCTGATTCGGCGGCGCATTTGTGACACGGCAAGAAAAATCCAGGGTTGTGAAGAGATTTTTTATTCCCGTGGAAAGTGTATAAATTTTGCAGCCGGGAGTGGAGGTTGCGCCCGGCCGCTCAACCCAGCTTCATGAGCTGCGTTACCCCTGGGAGACGCCACGGTGAAGTTTCGGGCGCACATCCGAAATAACTACGCTATGGGGCGGAATATGGATTGAACTGGTGCGAAATTGGGGCTGTAATGTGAATGCAAAAACGGGACTGAAAGACGTCGCGGCATATATACAACGACGACGCCACAGCCTCCGAGTAATACGGGAGGTTGCAGAAGTTACCTCTCGAATATAATAATACAGGGAGGAATAAAGGGATGGGGACGTTCAGAGTACCTCGTGCATTAACGATCATTGCGGTTGCGGCTCTGGCGGTTTTCGGATTGGGCGCCGCGGGACTCCTGGGTAGCCATCAGGCCGCGGGGCAATCATCGCTTGAGTCCTTTGGAAAGGACGCCGGCAAGGACGCCGGAAAGGACGCCGCCGCCGCGCCAGACGGAAAGAAGGCCAAAGCACATACCGCCCGGAAAAAGGCAAGGGTGCATACGGCCAAACGCAAGGCGAAGGCGGAAGCCACCAAGAAGAGTGAGGAGAAGAAGAAAGACGCCGCCGCCAATGGTAATGGTAACGGCAAGTCTAATGACAAGTCCATCACTGGTGAAGTCAAGATACGCGCCAGCCTCAATCAGCAACTTGCCGACGACATCAGGTCGGGCAAGGTCAAGGTGGAAGGCGACCACTCCGCGGTGAACGCGCTGGTCATCCTGCGCGACATTCCGATTTCCTATGACTATGTGGCGACCTTGATGCGCACGCCCAACGCCTTCGGTGAAGGTCCGGCCTGCATTATCTGCCATTCCTCGAACGATCCGAAGAAAAGCTACCGCGGCCTGAATCTGTCCACCTGCGAGGGCATTAACAAGGGAGCCACCGAGGAGCCCGCCCGCAAGCTGTTCACGCCTGGCCAGAATGCAACCACTCAACTGCTCGGACGCATGCTGCGTAACAACCGCATGCCGCTGGGCGTCAAGTTCAACGTCCGCACCGACAGCCCCCCAATCGTAACCATCCGCGACTGGATCATTGCCGGCGCGAAAAACGACGAGACCTTCAAAGAGAAGGTGGTGCCGTTGTTCACGGCGCCTAATACTTTCGGTGCAGATACGCCGGCCTGCACGCAATGCCACATGTCGAACCAGGAACCGCCCAGCTTTCACGAGCTGAACCTGACGACCTACGAAGGCCTCATGCTCGGTGCGGATTCCGTGGCGAAGGGTGTGGATCATGCCACCAAGGTGATCGTTCCTGGCAAACCGGACGAGAGCCGGGTCTTCCAGCATCTGGTGGAAAACCGCATGCCGCCGGGGATTGATCCGACCGAGGACCGCAATCACCCGAATGTGCAGCTTCTGCTGCGCTGGGTCGCACAAGGGGCGAAGTGCGAATGACCAACGGGCGCCGGCGCTTTCTGGCGGCCGGCGCCACCACTCTGCTGCTGACGCTGCTGCCGCGCGGGCTTGCGCAGGCCGCCCGGCCGGTGAATGACCGTGCCGTGCTGCTGAATGTGTCCGCGCGCTGGCATACCGGCAGTACCAGGCTGGCGCCAGCCGTCATCGAGGGGGACCGTCTTTATTTTGCTGGCGACCGCACGGTTGGGGCGCTGGATCTCGCGGGCGGCCGCGAGATCTGGCGTCAGGCCGTGCGTCAGCCCTGCCAGTTCCGCACCCGGACCGGCGGCGGCGTGGTCGTGGCCGGCGGCGGAGCGGGACTGTCGGCCTGGAACAGTGCCGACGGTGCGACGCTCTGGCAGGCCGAGCCCACGGCCAAATTCGGCGTTCCCCTCATCCATGACGGGCGGCTCTATTGCGGCGACGGCAATCGGCTGGTGGCGCGGGATTTGCGCAGCGGCGCCGTGCTCTGGGCCTTCGCCGCTGTCGCGGCCACGGATGTGGCTTACGGTCCAGCCGCGGCGGGGGACAGCATTTTCGTTGGGCCGGGCGATGGCCGCCTCTACGCGCTGGCCGCCGCCGATGGCGCGCTGCGCTGGTCGGTGAACCGGCTGAACGACTGGCAATATCTGCGTCAGATGACCGTGGCGGGCGATGTGCTGGTGGCGGGCACCTACCAGGAGAAGCTGCTGGGCCTCTCCTTGCGGGACGGCGGCGAACTCTGGAGCGTCAACGCCGGGAATTTCATCAACTCGCAGCATGTCAGCGATGGCATTGCCTATTTCTGGTCGCCGACGGGCTGGATCTACGCGGTGGACACGGTGCGCGGCCGCGTGCTGTGGCGTCATCGCACCACCGACTACCGGCGCGGCGCCGGCAACTGGGCCGCGCTGGCGGCTGAACTGGCGAGCGCGGGGCCGCGGCTGTTCGCCCTCGATCTGGACGATGTGCTGCATGTGCTCAATCGTGACAGCGGCTACGAGACGGGCCGCTATAAGGTGCCTGGGCCTGTTCAGTCTTTCGTCGTGCCGGTTTCGCCGGAGAAGATCGCCCTGGGAACCATCGACGGCGATCTGGTGCTTTGCGATCTCCCCGCATAGCCGGTAGGCAGGGCGCACAAGATGTGCGACAGTGTGCGCATCGTATAACACCTTGATCCGCTTGAAGCCCATGCAGCCTACCTCACGGAATTTCAAAGCCAATGCCACCGGCGCCCTCGGCGACGCCCAGCTCCAGCGCGCGCTGGGGAATGTGCGCGGCGGCTTCGTCGTCAAACGCGCGGCGGCCCGCGAGGCGCTGCCGGAGTTCGACGCGCTGAAGACCCAGGCGCGCGAGATCAAGAACCACACCCTCGCCAATCTCGATATCTACCTGGAGGAATACGAGCGCCAGGTGGTGGCCAGCGGCGGTCAGGTGCACTGGGCCGCGAACGCTGAGGAAGCCTGCCGCATCATCGCGGACCTGTGCCGCCAGGCGGAGGCCAAGAGCGTCACCAAGGGCAAGTCCATGGTGGCCGAGGAGATCGGCCTCAACGATGCGCTGGAGGCGGCGGGGCTGGAGGTCGTCGAGACCGATCTCGGCGAATACATCATCCAGTTGCGCGGCGAGGCGCCCAGCCACATTATCGCGCCCGCCATCCATCTGAACCGCGGCCAGATCGAGGCGGATTTCCGCCGCGTGCATACGGATTTGCCCGGTGAGCGCTCGCTTGATGAAGCGGCGCAACTGGTGGCCGAAGCGCGCGCCGTGCTGCGGGAGAAATTCATCGCCGCCGATGTGGGCATCACCGGCGCCAATTTCCTCGTCGCCGAAACCGGCTCGTCCGTCATCGTCACCAACGAGGGCAACGGCGACCTCACCCAGCTCCTGCCGCGCACCCACATCGTCCTCGCCACCATCGAAAAGCTGGTGCCGACGCTGGAGGATGCCAGCGCCATCATGCGCCTGCTGGCACGCTCGGCGACTGGCCAGGAGATCACCACCTACACCACGTTTTCCACCGGCCCGCGCCGCAGCGGCGATCCCGACGGCCCGGCGGCGTACCATGTGGTGCTGCTGGACAACGGCCGCGCGGAAATGCTGGGCACGGAGTTCCAGGACATGCTGCGCTGCATACGCTGCGGCGCCTGCCTGAACCATTGCCCGGTATACAACGCCGTGGGCGGGCACGCTTACGGCTGGGTTTATCCCGGTCCCATGGGGGCGGTGCTGACGCCGCTGCTCATCGGTGTGCAGGAAGCGGGGCATCTGCCCAACGCCTCCACCTTTTGCGGGCGCTGCGAGAGCGTCTGCCCGATGGAAATTCCGCTGACGAAAATGATGCGGCACTGGCGCGAGCGCGAATTCACGGCGCGTGAGACCGGGTGGCTGGCGCGCCTGCTGCTGCGCTCGTGGGCCTATATCGCCAAGCGTCCCGAGCTGTACCACTGGCTGATGCAGATGCCGCCGCGCCTGATGTCGATGATCTTCGGGCGGCGCGGCCGGATACGTTCGCTGCCCTTCGCGGGCGGCTGGACGAAGCACCGCGATCTGCCCGTGCCGCAGGGGCCGACCTTTCAGGCGCTATGGCTGCGCCAGACCCTGAAGGCGGAAGCCGAGGCCCGCAAGGCCGCGAAACAATCAGCCGCGTGATGCCCATGTCCGATATGTCCAGCCGTGACCGTATCCTGAACACCATCCGGGCGAAGCTGCATGTGCGCGGCGACGAAGCCGGCCGGCGCGGGCTGGTGCGCACCCGCATCGACCGCGCGCCCAGCGGCCTGATCCCGGCGCGGGCGCTGGAGGACCGGGCCAAGCTCAACCGGCGTTTCATCGCCATGCTGGAGCAGCAGGGCGCCATCGTTACGCGGCTGAAAAAGCACACGGAATTGCCGGAAGCCGTGGCGGCGGCGCTGCGCGAGATGAATTTGCCGCTGGAACTGCGGATGGGCGACGATGCGTTTTTTAAATCGCTGCCGTGGGATGTGGCGCCTTTCACGCTCAAGCATGGTCCGGCGGAGGCTGGCGACGCGGTGTCGCTGAGCCACGCCATGGTTGCGGCGGCGGAGACCGGCACGCTGTTCCTCACCTCCGGCGCCGCCAATCCCTCCACGCTGAACTTCCTGCCGGAAATCCACATGATCGTCATCGCAGCGGAGGATATTCTCGGCTCCTACGAGGCGGCGTGGGGGCGCATCCGCTATACGTCCGGGCGGGGTAAGATGCCGCGCACCGTTAATCTCATCAGCGGTCCGTCGCGCACCGCCGATATCGAGCAGACCATTATTCAGGGCGCGCATGGCCCCCGGCGGCTGTTTGTCTTTATTTCGGGACGCTGAAGCGATCCTGTCCGCATTTCCCCGCTGCGCGTAAACAACAAAGAACACATATAAAACAGGTGTTTATTGCGTGTCTTTTGCTAAAAGCGCGATGAATATCTGGCGTTGAAAAGGCGGCAATTCAACTGCGATATGCAGCCTTCAGCGTTGTCCACAACATATTGCGGCCGCTGGATCGCTGTTGCCGCGCCACCACAAATTGTGGGCAGTACTGCCGGGGCACACAACAGATGGCAATTATGACGGTGAATGCCCCACAAACGCCGCATGTTTCCTGTGGATAACCCGCCTTTTTGCCGTCAGGCATCGGGCGAATTTTCAACAATAATATTGCTTTACGGGGGGGATGTTGCGCTAAGGTGATTCTCGCAAGCTTTGACTACCCGCAGACAATAACCTTTAAAGCCCCGGCAACCCCGCGCCGGGGCCTTTTTTATTCAATCGCGGGTTGTGCCAGGAAACGGCGGTTGTCCAGGGCCGTTTTCGCCCCCCGCAACCGGGTTCCATTTTCCTGAAGCGAATGCGTTGCCAGCTTCGGGCGGAGCCATTAAGCTCGGCCGGCGAACTTGGGGGCGAGCGCGGGCGGAGGAAGATGCAGCATTTCGGTTCTTCCCATGCCCACGGCAATGCCGCGCTGGTTGCGCGCCGCGCCCCCGTCGCCGCCATCGAGAGCCGCCAGCGGCGCCTGGCGATCGTCGCGCCTTCCCCCGCCTTCCTGTCCCAGCTCGGCACCAACCTCATTTACGAAGCCGGGCGGCGCGGTCATCAGGTTTATTATTTCTCGCCCCATTGGGACGACAACGCCCTGGCCACGGTTCAGGCGCTGGGCGCCAAGCCCCGCGAGCTGCTGCAAAAAGCCAATGGCTATTCACCGCTCACCGATGAACGCTGCATGCTGCGGCTGCGGGCGGCGTTCCAGGAAATCCGGCCGCATACGGTGCTGGCCGTCTCCATGAAGGCCGCCGTGATCAGCACGCTGGCCGCGCGCCTCGCCCATGTCCGCCATATCGTGCCCATGTTGATGGATGGCGGCGGCTATTTCCGCTCCCGCGACAAGAGCACCTGGGCGATGCGGCAGGCGCTGAAGCCGGTGTGGTGGGCGACGCTTAGGGCCAGTCAGGGCCTCATTTTGCCGGCGCCGGGTGACAAAGCGATGCTGGCCTCGCTGGGCCTGCTGCCGGAGAGTTTGCCTGTAACCTGTGTGGCCGCGCCCGGCATCGACCTGGGATATGTCAGCCAGCTGCCGCTGCCGGCGCTGGACCGGGGGGCGTTGTTCCTGATGGCGGCCGACCTTTACCGCCGCGAGGGTGTGCTGGAATACTGCGAGGCTGCCGAGCAGTTGCGGACGCGTGCCCGTCATGTGCGCTGCCTGCTGACTGGCAAACCCGTGACCGGCGCGGGCGCTTTCCCGCTGGACGAGCTGCGGCGCTACCGTTCGGCGGTTCAATATCTCGGCCCGCGCGACGATGTGGTGCAACTGGTCAAGCGCTGCCATGCCCTGGTGATGCCGGCCCATGCCCCTGGCGACGGCGCCTCCGCTCTGCTGGCCGCTGCCCTGGCGATTGGCCGGCCGGTGATCGCGGCGGATTCTCCGCTGACGCGTGAGGCGGTCGAGCATGGGGTGAACGGCTATCTGGTGCCGCCCCAGGACGCGGCGCAGCTCGCCCGCGCGATGGCGCAGTTACTGATGCGGCCGGACCTCATTCCGCGCATGGCGAGCGCCAGCCGGGAGATTGCCGAGCACAGCTTCGATATCCGCGCCGTGACCGGGGCGGTGCTGGCGGCGTTGCGGCTCTGAGGCGGAGGTAAATGGCAGGCGCTGTCGAAGGATGCGGCGCCGTCCGGCCTCGCGATGGGGCAGCTACTGATGCGGCGGACCTCGTCCCGCGCATGGCGAGCGCCAGCCGGGAGATTGTGGAACACAGTTTCGAAATCCGCGCCGTGACCGGTGGACCCTTGGCGCGAGGCGAGCTGGAACGCCCCGGTGACAAGCCGGCGAGATGTCCGGCGCCAATGGGTGGCACCTAACCGCGTGCTCCACCTGCTCCGGCGGCGGCCGGGGCCAAGTCCAGTCATTTTGCGCGAGCGAATTCACCGTCATTCCCTCCGGCGGCTGGTGCTGGTGACGGGAATGCCGGGGTCTTTGAAGGCCTCGCCCGCAAAAAGCGGCTCGAATTCGACGCGGCGGTTGTTGCTGCCCGCCCCTTTGTCCTGGCTGATACGGATGCCGTTGGGCAGGCCGATGGCCTTCAATTGATCGTTGGGCACGCCACGGCGGGTCAGCTCGCCGATGACATGCACAGCGCGCGCCAGCGCCAGTGAGCCGTTGGTCTCCGCCGTTCCCGCCGGATCGGTATAGCCGGCGACGCGTATTTTCATGCCGGAGGCCAGCAGCAGATCGCGCAGCTCGTCGAGCTGACGGCCGGCCTCGCTGGGATCGCGGAATTTCGTCAGTTCGACGAAGAAGATCGCGTGCCGGCGCACCCACATCGTGAGTTTCAGGTCAGGGGACTCCTGTATGGCGCCGGTCTGCTGGAGGCTGGGCCGGTTCTGATCGGGGCCGGTCATTGCGGGGGAGGGGCGTTCGTCCAGCTGCTGGCGCAGGGCGGCGGACTGAGCGGTCAATGCGGCGATGCTGGCGGCGGAGGCTACCGGCGTGAGTTCGATGCGGAGCGGTATGGGCCGCAGAACCCCGGCCACCCGGCTGGCGGCCTGGCGTCCGGCCTCCTCGGAGGGGACAAGGCCGGAGAGCACGGCGATATCGCGTCCGGGGGACAGGCTAACGCGGATGGGGAAACCTCTGAGTTCGTCCATGCCGGCGATGGCGGCGGCGGCTTGCTCCTCCAGTGCACGCGCGCGCATGCCCGCCAGAATGTGCGAGCCAATCCATCCGGCGCTGGCGAGCAGCAGCATGGTTAGAAACACGATGGCCAGAACGGGGCGCGGCCTCTCCCCGGCGAGAACACGGCGGAGCCTCTCCGCCAGCGCCGGCAGGACGGCCCGGCTGACGTTGCCGCAGATAACTTTTTCCGCCTGCGCCAGGGCCCCGGCGTGCTGCTCCAGGATGGTGTTCATCCCGGCGTCGAGCCGGTGCTCCAGCCGCCGCGTCCGCGCGCCCGCGCATTTCGCCGCCAGCAGATAATCCGGCGAGGCGCGCAGATAGATGACGGAGTCGCCCAGGTCGAGGGTCTCCATATCGCGGTGGCCATGGGAAAAGGCGTCGCGAGCGAACTCGGTGATGGCGGGCACCAGCGGGCTCGTCAGGTGCTCGCCGTTGCCGTTGTATGGTGCGTCGCGATCCGGCAGGCCAGCCAGTGATCGACGAGAATGCCGGAACCGCGCCGGATCAGGAACAGGGCATCGATGCGGAAATGCTCGGTTTGCGCGGCCAGCAGCTTGGCATAGGGGATGCCTGTGACGAGACTCCTCAGCCGGAGCCTCAGAAAGCGCCCGGTGAGGAGGCCGGTAAGGCGGCTGTTCAGGTCTTCGGCGAAATTACGCAGGCGCCGGGCGGCATAGGCCAGGATCAGGCGGCCCATGAGGGGATGGAACGCGTCAATGATTTCGCCGGGCGAATGCTCCAGCTCGCGCTTAAGTCCGGCGAGGACCACCGGCGACAGGGCGATGGTCAGGCCGTCGTGCTGCATGGCATGGGCGTCGCGCAGCGCGTCCGGCATGACCTCGGCCATGGACTTCTGGAAGCGCTCGCGGAAGCCGGCCCGCTCGTGATGGCCGATGACGAGTTCCTTCACCTCCTGGAGCGTTTGCTGCTCCTGGTGGAACAGCAACTCCTTGAGTCTCTGATATTCCTGGCCTGGCGCCAATCCGTTGGTCATTGCGGCGGAATTCGCTGGTCAGGGGTATTTTCCGCCTTATCCGGGAAGCGCTCGGCGGTGGAGAATTTGATGAGCTGCTCGCCCAGGGCGGCTATGCTCTGGCCAATTTCCCTGAGAATAGCGCGGCTGGAATATCTGGTGCTTTCGGCAAGCTGGGCGATCTGCTGGTTCAATTCCACCACGTGACGGGAAAGCTGTTCATCGATCCCCGTCACACGCGTGTCCAGGGCGGAAAGGCGCTCGGCGTTGCTGCGCTGCGCGTCGCCAAAAATGAGGTTGCGGATCTGCTCGATCTCGCGATCGGTCGCTGGCGGAGCGCTGCCGGGTAGCGGGGGCGCGATTGGGCCGCCGGCCGTGGCGGGTTCAATGCCAGGAGGGGGAACTGCCGGCTCGGGGGCCTGCACCGGCGCAGGGGGGGCGGGTTCGGCGGACGGGAGTGCCCCGAGTTGAGGTGGTGGATTATCCGGTGGCGGGGCCTCGGCCGTCATCAGCGATCCGGCGGCTGGTAAGGGCTCCGCTGGCGTTGGTGCTACGGCGGGTGGTGGCGCGGCGGTCTCGATTCGTGCGGGAGGCTCGCTGGCCAGAGCTTGTTCTTCGCCGCCGCCCGTTGAACCAGCGTCACTGGCGGCAGCCTCGATTGGCTGCTGCGCGTCAATGCTTGGCGGAGCCACAGGCGGTGTCTCCGCTTGGCAGGGCTGGTGCATGGCGGCTGGTTCATCCGCGTGGCGCGGCAAGGTTTCGCTATGTTCCGCCGCATTGTTGCCGGACGAAGCAGCCGGGGACGTGGAATTTGGTTCAGACTCGTGTTCTGCCATGGTGTGGTCAGTACTCTACGGACAAGATGCGTTACTATATGGATGCGGGCAAGTGTTGTATGCAATTGCGACGATGAAACTTCCTAATACGCCCAGTCTTAATGATTTTTTACAGTCGATCAAGGCAATAAGGACTATATTCACAGGATGCGTCCAAAAAACGCCGGGTTTCTGCCTTGTTTGGCATTTGCGCCACATGACGCACAATGCCATCGCAGGCGATTATTGCGGCGCGCTCAGTGTTTCGGCCAGGGTGAGGAGTTTGGCGGCAGTATTCCAGTTGCGGCCGGTGCCCGGTGTTTTCAGTATTCGCTCGATGGCAGCCATGGACAGCTTGGATCTGCCTATGCCGTCGGGGAAATAGATGTACAACTCGCGGCTGCCCATACGCAGATCTTCGGGCGCGGCCGGCATCTCGCGGAGTTTTGTGCACGCGGCCTCGCTGGGGGAGGCGGCGAGAAACAGCACCAGCAGTTTGGCGGGGTCGAGGCCGGGCGGTGTGCCGAAAGGATTGGCGGCGATGATGGCGCGCAGTTCGGGCAGGGTGCGGAGGATGATGCTGGGACGGAAGCCGAAGGCGGCTTCGATGGCTTCGCCGATGCGCTGGCTGACGGCGTCCAGGTCTGGTTCGTCCGCCTTGAAAACCACGTTGCCGCTTTGCAGCAGGGTCGTCACGCCGCTGAAGCCGAGGGACTGCATAAAGCGCCCGCAGGGGCGGCATCGGCAGCTTGTTATGGCCGCCAACATTCACACCCTTCAGCAGGGAAACCAGCACCGTCATGACGGTCATAACGCCGTGGCGTGTGCCACGCCGTCAAGACACCTTATCTGGCGTGCTCAACCAATGCGCCATGGCAATGCTTGTACTTCTTGCCGGAGCCGCAGGGGCACGCCGCATTGCGCGCGACCTTGCCCCAGGTGGAGGGATCGCTGGGATTGGCTTCGCCTTTGCGAGGTTTTGCCTGCACTGCGCCGTTTTTCGGCGGCGCGCCATTCCCCGGTCTGGCGCCGGCAGCCCGGTTGCCCGCCTTGCTCCCCGTCGGCGGAGCGTCAAATTCGTCCTCGCCGGTGAGCGGGTTGACGTGGTGGGCGGCCATGGGCGGCAGTTCGGTGTCCAGCTCCGGCGGCTGGGACGCCAGTTCGATATGCATGAGCTGGCCGGTGACGGCTTCGCGCATGCGCTCGATCATGCTCTCGAACAGCGTGAACGCCTCGCTCTTGTATTCGTTGAGCGGATCGCGCTGGCCATAGCCGCGCAGGCCCACGACCTGACGCAGATGCTCCAGCGTCAGGAGATGCTCGCGCCACAGATGGTCAAGCGTTTGCAGCACCACGGCTTTTTCGATCTGGCGCATGAGTTGCGGCCCGAGTTCGGCGGCCTTCCTGGCGGCGGCGGCGTCCACGCGCTCCAGCAGGCGGTCGTGCATTTCCTCGTCGGCGATGCCTTCCTCGTGCGCCCAATCGGCGATGGGCAGGTCGAGGTCGAAGATGTTCTTGACGTCGGTGCGCAAGCCCTCGGAGTCCCACGTTCGACGTAAGCTGTTGGCCGGGATATGCTTGGCGATCAGGTCGCCAACGCACCTGACGGCGCATGTCGGCGATGGTCTCGTTGACGTCTTCGTCGTGCATCAGCTCGATGCGCTGCTCGAAGATGACCTTGCGCTGGTCGTTCATGACGTCGTCGAATTTGAGCAGTTCTTGCGGATGTCGAAGTTGCGGGCTTCGACCTTCTGTTGCGCTTTCTCCAGCGCCTTGTTGATCCAGGGGTGGATGATCGCTTCGCCTTCCTCGAGGCCCAGGCGGCGCAGCATGCCGTCCATGCGGTCGGAGCCGAAGATGCGCATCAGGTCGTCTTCCAGCGACAGGAAGAACTTGGAGTCGCCGGGGTCGCCCTGACGGCCGGAGCGGCCGCGAAGCTGGTTGTCGATGCGCCGCGATTCGTGGCGCTCGGTGCCGACGCACGTACAGGCCGCCCGCCGCCAGCGCCGCCGCTTTCTTCTCGGCCACGTCGGCGGTGATGACTTCGCGCTGCGCGTTGATTTCGCTCGTCGGACGGCTCCGCGCCTCTTTCTGCTCGGCCAGGAGCCATGCGGCCAGACGCATTTCCACGTTGCCGCCGAGCTGAATGTCGGTGCCGCGGCCGGCCATGTTGGTGGCGATGGTGACGGCGCCGGGAACGCCCGCCTGCGCGATGATGAAGGCTTCCTGTTCGTGATAGCGCGCGTTCAGCACCTGATGCTGGACTTTCAGCCCTTCAGCCGCTCCGACAGGCTTTCGGATTTCTCGATGGACGTCGTGCCCACCAGCACCGGCTGCTTGCGCTCGCTGCAGTCCTTGATCAGCTCGATGATGGCGTTGTGTTTCTCTTCGCGCCGTGCGGTAGACCTCGTCGTCGTGATCGTTGCGCGTCATGGGCCGGTTGGTCGGGATTTCGAGCACTTCGAGCTTGTAGATGTCGACGAACTCGTTGGCCTCGGTGAGGGCCGTGCCGGTCATGCCGGCGAGTTTTGCGTAAAGGCGGAAGTAGTTCTGGAAGGTGATGGAGGCGAGCGTCTGGCTTTCGCTCTGGATGTCCACGTGTTCCTTGGCTTCCAGCGCCTGATGCAGCCCCTCCGAATAGCGGCGGCCTTCCATCATGCGGCCGGTGAACTCGTCGATGATGACGACCTGGTTCTTCTGCACGATGTAATCACGGTCGCGCTGGAACAGCTTGTGCGCCCGCAGCGCCTGATTGACGTGATGCACGATGGTGACGTTTTCGATGTCGTACAGCGAGCCTTCGGACGGCAGCAGGTCCGCCGCGCGCAGCAGGGCCTCCACATGCTCGTTGCCCGCTTCGGTATACGTCACCTGCCGGGTTTTTTCGTCGAGTTCGAAATCTTCCTTGTCGAGGAGCGGGATGATCTTGTTGACGGAGTTGTACAGATCCGACTGGTCCTCGACCGGGCCGGAAATGATCAGCGGCGTGCGCGCTTCGTCGATGAGGATGGAGTCCACCTCGTCCACGATGGCGAAGTTGTAGCCCGCCAGTGCGGCCGGGCGCCCGCCATACTGCACCATGTCGGCGATGCTGTATTTCATGTTGTCGCGCAGGTAGTCGAAGCCGAATTCGTTGTTGGTGCCGTAGGTGACGTCCGCAGCCGTAGGCTGTGCGGCGCTCTTCGTCGCTCAGGTCATGCAGGATGACGCCGACGCTGAGGCCGAGAAAGCGGTAGATCTGGCCCATCCACTCGGAGTCGCGCCTGGCCAGGTAGTCGTTCACCGTGACCACGTGCACGCCGCGTCCGGTGAGGGCGTTGAGATAGACGGGCAGGGTGGCGACCAGGGTTTTGCCTTCGCCGGTCTTCATTTCGGCGATGCGGCCGTCATGCAGCACCATGCCGCCCATGAGCTGAACATCGAAATGGCGCTGGCCGAGGGTGCGCTTGGCAGCTTCGCGCACGGTGGCGAAGGCGGGGACCAGCAGGCTGTCCAGATCGGCGCCATCGGCGAGCTGGCGGCGGAATTCCACTGTGCGGGCGCGCAGCTCGTCATCGGTGAGTGCCGCAACCTCGTCTTCGAGCGCGTTGATGGCCTCGATATTACCGTCGTAGCGCTTCAGCTTGCGCTCGTTCGAGCTGCCGAAAATGCGGGTGGCCAAAGTGCCGAAGGATAACATGTCAAAGCCTCTCACCCCGTTGCCGTAATTTTGAGCATCGCAGTTGGGGGGCGTTCCCCCAAGATGCCCCAACGGCAACGATTGTTTATCGAAAGCATCGTTTCCGCCGGTTAATAACAAGGGCGGACGCTCCGCGCAATCCGATGCTGGACGTATAAAAAGCTTGCGCGGGAATTGTGCAAGGGGTTTATGTCGGCCCCAACGCTTCAATTGCGCCGAGACATAGGATTGCCAGCCGGTATTGTCAACGCGGCGAAGACGCATTCAAGGTTGACTGTGTGCTTTGCGGCAAACAAAAAGAGGCGTACCGGGGCGTGTGTCCAGCGTTTACCTTAAAAACGCGAGAGGCTGAGACCCCCGAGCATTTTCCGTTAGAAAATGCGACAGACTGCGAATTTCGACAAACTTGGACGCCAATTTGCCCGCCTTCGTGCTTGTGAGCCATCGCCAACCATCGAGGATAGACCAGTGAACTTCAAATCATTCATCGCCGCAGCTGGCACCATCGCGGTGCTCGCGGCTCTTTCACCAGCCGTCGCCGCCGGCACCATCGCCAAAGTGAACGGCGAGGAAATCAGCGACAGCGAGGTCACGGTCGCGGAAACCGAGTTCGGTTCGGTGATCGCCGGCTTGCCGGTCGAAGCGCGCCGCCGCGTGATCGTGGAATATCTGATCGAGGCGCATCTCCTGGCCGAAGCCGCCAAGAAGGACAAGCTGGACGCCACCGAAGATTTCAATCACCGCGTCAACTATTACAAGCTGCGTGCCCTGCGCGACCTGTTCATCGAGAAGAAGGGCAAGGAGCAGGTGACCGATGCGGCAGCCAGGGCTCTTTATGAGGAGCAGGTGGCCAAGCTGCCGGCCGAGCAGGAAATTTCCGCCCGCCATATTCTGGTGAAGACCGAGGACGAGGCCAAGGCCGTCGTCAAGGAGCTGGAAGGCGGCGGCGATTTCGCGGCGCTGGCCAAGGCCAAGTCGCTCGACACCGGCAGCGGCGCGTCCGGCGGCGACCTGGGCTATTTCACCCGCAATCAGATGGTGAAGGCGTTCGAGGACGCGGCGTTTGCTCTGAACAAGGGCGAGATGTCCAAGCCGGTGCAGACCGAATTCGGCTGGCACGTTATCCGCGTGGACGACAAGCGCAACCGTCCCGCGCCGACCTTCGAGGAAGTGAAAGATCAGATCGGCACCTCCATCGTGCAGACCAAGATGCAGGAGCTGGTGAAGGGTTTGCGCGCCGCGGCCAAGATCGAAATGCTGGACGCCGAGGTCAAGAAGTCCATGCAGGACGATAGTGACGCGGTGGCCGCGAAGGCCAAACAGTAATAGGCAGGTGGCGAAGGTGAAGAAATCGCCGTTCGCGCCGGTGAGCGTCGAAGACCTGCCCCCCATCGCGGGGGTCAGGCTTGCGGCGGCAGAGGCCGGCATACGTTATAAGAAGCGCAAGGACGTGCTGCTCGTGCTGATGCACGAGGGAACGGAGGCGGGCGGTGTGCTGACACGCTCGAAAACCGCGTCGGCGCCGGTTGACTGGTGCCGGGCCCAGCTCGCCCATGGCAGGGCGCGGGCGCTGGTGGTGAACTCCGGCAATTCCAACGCCTTCACCGGCCAGCGCGGCCGCGAGACCGTGGAGGCGACGGCGCAGATCGCGGCGCAGGCCGCCGGCTGTCTGCCGGACGAGATCTACATCGCCTCAACCGGCGTCATCGGCGAGCCGTTCGACGCCGGCAAGTTCGCGGCCGTGCTGGCGAAGCTGGCGCTGGCGGCCGAGGGCGGGCAGTTCGACGACGGCGCCCGCGCCATCATGACCACCGACACGTTTCCCAAGCTCGCGACGCGCATGCGCCGAAATCGACGGCGTGCAGGTGACGCATCAACGGCATCGCCAAGGGCTCCGGCATGATCGCGCCGGACATGGCGACCATGCTGGCGTTCGTGTTCACCGACGCGGCGATTGCGGCGCCGGCGCTGACGGCGCTGCTGCGGCGGCATGTGGAATCGACGTTCAACTCCATCACCGTCGATAGCGACACCTCCACCAGCGATACGCTGCTGCTGTTCGCCACTGGCGACGGCGGCAACGGCGGGGCGCGCCGCGCGATCGACGTGCGAGACGATCCGAGACCTGGCCGGGTTCTCCGTGGCGCTGCATGCTCTGCTGCACGATCTGGCGTTGCAGGTGGTCCGGGACGGCGAGGGGATCAGCAAGCTGATGACCGTGAGGTGGAGCGGCGCCGAGAGCGACGACGCTGCGCAGCGCATTGGTCTTGCCATCGCCAATTCGCCGCTGGTGAAGACGGCGGTGGCCGGGGAAGACCCCAATTGGGGCCGTGTGGTGATGGCTGTGGGCAAGTCGGGTGAGGCGGCGGACCGCGACCGGCTGGCCATCTGGTTCGGCGATATCGCCGTGGCGAAGGACGGCCTCGTGCACCCGGATTATCGCGAGTCGCTCGGTGCGACTTATATCAAGGGGCGGGAGATCGAGATTCGCGTCGATGCGGGCACGGGCGGGCCGGGGAAGGCGACGGTGTGGGGGTGTGACCTGACGCCGGAGTATATTGCGATTAACGCGGATTACCGGAGCTGAGGGGCGGGAGTTTGCCTTCAGCCCCAGCGCACATCAAGCATGCTACCGTGCTCAGGCGCGTCAAGGGCAAGCCGGCTCCGCCGGTGCTTCGCACCCTTGACCCGCCCTCCGCGCGGCAGCATTGATGCTGTGCATGGCCGGGACGAGGAATGGCTTTCCGGCCGAACAAGGAATGCGACCTTGGGGCAGTGAAAGCGGCAGGCGCAGCACCAGTGGAGAACGCCGGCCAGTTGGTCGCACACCGGAGCCCCGCGCCAGTGTATTGAGCGGCGGAGCCGCGAAAAAGCGGTTGGGCGCAGCACAGAGCGACGACTACTTAGACTCAGGCCGCGCAGAAAAACCCCGGCTTGGGGCGGTGAAAGCGGCAGGTGCGGCGCTCGCGGCGGTCTCCGGCCAGTTGCTTTTGCACTGGAGCCCTGCCCCAATGTACTGAGCGGCGGAGCCGCGAAGGAGCGGTTGGGCGAAGCACAGAGCGACGATAACTAAGACTTCAGGCCGCGCAGAAGAACCCCGGCTTGGGGCAGTGAAAGCAGCAGGTGCGGCGCTAGTGGCGGTCTCCGGCTAGTTGCTTTTGCACTGGAGCCCCGCGCCAACGTACTGAGCCCCGGAGGGGCGAAGGAGCGGTTGGGCGAAGCACAGAGCGACGAAAACTTAGACTCTGGCCAAACAGAAGAACACTGGCTTGGGGCAATGAATGCGGCAGGCGCAACGCCAGTGGCGGTCTCCGGCCAGTTGCTCACGCACCAAAGCCCAGCGCATCTCGAAACAGGGACACACCTCAATGGCTAATGTCGTTCTCGTCAGCGCCGTCGCGCTCATCGACGCCGACGGCCGGGTGCTGCTGGCGCAGCGGCCGGAGGGCAAGGAGATGGCCGGGCTGTGGGAGTTTCCCGGCGGCAAGGTGCAGGACGGCGAGACGCCCGAGGCCGCGCTGATCCGCGAGTTGCGCGAGGAGTTGGGGATCACTGTGCCGCAGCGCTGCCTCGCACCGCTGACCTTCGCCAGCCACGCCTATGAGAGCTTCCACCTGCTGATGCCGCTGTTTATGTGCCGCAACTGGGAGGGCGAGGTGACGCCGCTGGAGGGGCAGAAGCTCGCCTGGGTGCGGGCGCAGCGGCTGCGCGAATACCCCATGCCGCCGGCCGATGAGCCGCTGGTGGCGATGGTGCGGGATTGGCTGATCTGAGCGGCCGGGCATGTGCCTGCCAATGCCGCTCTTCCGCTGCCCCGCGCCGGACGCTATGGTTGAAGCTGTAACGCCGCGCCGGACAGCCGGAGCGTCTCCATGCAACAGGAGAGATATCCGGTATGCATCCTACCCGTAGAACGGTGCTGACATTCATGGCGAGCGGTTTGGCGCTGCTGGGGCCAAGTCCGGGTGCGCGGGCAGCGGCCCGGATTGGACAGCCGGCGCCGGCCTTCGCCGCCATGACGCTGGGCGGTGAGCCGTTCGACCTGGACAAGCTGCGCGGCAAGGTGGTGCTGGTGAATTTCTGGGCGACGTGGTGCGCGCCGTGCCGCGAGGAAATGCCGGTGCTGGACGCATTTTACCGGCGCCATCACGGCGACGGCCTGGAGATGATCGGCGTGAGCGTTGACGAGGCGTCGAACCGCCGGCAGGTGCTCAGTGCCGTGCGCACGCTGCATTATCCCGCCGCAACCATCGACGAGGTTCTTGTCAACGGTTTCGGCCGGCCCGCGGCTGTGCCCATCACCTATGTGGTCGATGCGGGCGGCGTGGTGAACAACCAGTTTTTCGCTGCGCCCAATGGCATGCTGGAGCGGATGGTGCTGCCGCTCCTGCGCAAGGCTGCTCCGGGACGCGGTTCCCGTCCGGGCGATTCCGGCATCAGTCTGTAGTATTCCCGCCGCACTGCCGCTGTCATCGGGGACGCAGGTGCATGCGTATCTGTAGCGCATGTGAATACTGCGGTTTATTTTATTTTTTGAACAAAATTTTGAAACATTTTTTACGCACAAATGGCGCAAGAGTGTGTTCTCCCAGGCGCAACTCTGAATTCCAGACGGAGGGGGGCTTCCATGTATCGGGCATTTCTTGTTGCATTTGCTGCCGCGCTGATGGCGTGGCCGGTGTTTTTGACTGCCGGACCGGCCGAGGCGAAGTGGTTTGACCTGCAGGTTGGTGCCGCGCCGGTTGTACTCGCGGGCGGCCATGGTTTCAGTTCCCACAGTTATAGCGGCCGCAGTTTCAGCAGCGGCCGCAGCTTCAGCGGCCCCAGCCGTAGCTTCAGCAACCCGAGTTTCGGCAATCGCAGCTTTAGCAACCGGAGTTTCGGCAATAACTTCAATTCCCGCAATTACCGGTCTCACAATTTCAACAGCCGCCAGTTTGGAAACCGGCACTTCAATTCCCGTGGTTTTAAAGGACAGCATGGGGGCAAGCATTTTGGCTCCCGGCCCGGCAGATTTCACCCTTCGATGTCCAAGGCCAATGCGGGCCAGTATCGCATGTTGAAGGGCGTGCCTAAAAACGGCACGCATCTGGGGGCGAAAGGCATGGGCATGCACCACAAGGGCATGAACCCAGCGTTGAAGGGCATGCATCCGGGCATCAAGGGTATGCACCATAAGGGCATGAACTCCGCCCTGGGAGCCAAGCATCTGTCCCCGCATACCAAGATCACCCACCACAACAAGTTCTGGGGCAGCAAAGATGGCGGCGCGCATTTCGGCCAGCATGGGCGGCATCACGGGCGGCATCACGGCCACTATTACGCCTGGGCCGGCCCGGTGTTCTGGCCCTACGCTTACGGCGACGTCTTTTCCTACGCGCTCTGGCCCTATGAAGACGACGTGGTGTTCTGGGACTACGGGCCGGACATGATCGTCTGGGGCTCGTTCTGGCCCAATGGCGAGCCGGACTATGAATATGAGGATTACGACGGCGCCGGATACGACATTTACGGCGGATACCGGACCGCGCGCCGGCAGTCCAATACCAGCGTGGCGGAGTCCGGGCGGACGGGGAGCCGGCAGGCCGCCGCCGGACAGGCGGGCAATGTGCCGGTGGACGGCGATCAGACCGCTGATGAGGCGCCGGCCGCCGGTCAGCCCGTCAGCAAGCAGGCGGTCAGCGATGCCTGCAAGGGCGTTGCTCCCGGCGTGAGCGATCTGCCGCTGCAACGGTTCGAGGAGATCGTCAAGCCGGTTGGCGAGCAGCGCGTTGCCCTTGAGGAACTGCGCACGGCTTCCGCCCAGGCCGCCACGATCATGAACGGGTCGTGCTCCAGCATGCCGCCGCTGACGCCCGTGGCCCGGCTGGACGCCATGGCCACCCGCCTCAAGGCCATGCAAAGCGCGGCAAAAGCGGTTCGCGGGCCGCTGGAGCGCTTCTACGATACGCTGTCCGATACGCAGCGGCGGAGTCTCGACACCGTGGCGCAGGCCAAGGCGGAGAGCGCGCCGGCCTGTTCCAAGGCGGGTGTCACGGATGTTCCGGCAGCGCAGATCGAAAGCGTGGTCCAGCTTGACGAAGCGCAGCGGGGCGAACTGGAGAAGCTGAAGCAGGTTTCGGCATCGGCCGCCGAGGCGATGAAGGTCTCATGTCCGTCCACCATACCGTCGTCACCAGCGGCGCGCCTGGATGCCGTGGAGCAGCGCGTGACCGCCCTGATCGCGGCCATCGAGACCGTGCGCCCTTCGGTTCACGCCTTTTACCGTTCGCTGACGGATGAGCAGAAGGCGCGCTTCAACGTCGTCGGGCGGGCGGAGAAGCCGGGACCCAAGACCTCGCCGGAGTGAGCGTTCGCCAGTAACCCCGCCGCGCGTCCTCAGGGAAGGCGCGGCGGGATTGATTCCGGCAGCCCAGCGCTGTCACGCGTTCCCCGTCAGCAGCAGGATCACCGTGATGATGGCCCTGGCCGCGCGGGTGAGAACCCACGAAATCACATCCAGATCCATGCCCATCTGGCGGCCGAGCATCGGCAGAATGAGCAGCAGGCCGATGATAATCAGGAAGCCGTATTGCTCCAGTTGTGCCAGCGGCCGGGCCAGCACGTCCGGCAGCAGGCCAACCGCGACACGTCCGCCATCCAGCGGCGGCAGCGGCAGCATGTTGAACACGGCGAGCATCACATTGAGGGCGATGCCGTTGACGAGCGTGGCCCAGAGCCAGTCCCCGGCGGTGCCTGACATCTGACGGCCGGCATGAAGCAGCAGCGCGAAGGCGATGGCCAGGGCGATATTGATGGCCGGCCCGGCCGCGGCCACCCACACCATGTCGCGGCGCGGATTGCGCAACGCCCGGAAATTCACCGGCACCGGCTTGGCCCAGCCGAACATGAAGGGCGCGTGCGCCAGGAACAGCATGCCGGGCAGGAGGATGGTGCCGAACAGGTCGATATGCTTCAGCGGGTTGAGGGTGACGCGTCCCTGGAGCGCGGCGGTGTGGTCGCCGAAGTGGCGCGCCGCATAGCCGTGCGCCGCCTCGTGCATGGTGATGGCGAGCAGCACGGGGATAACCCAGGTTGACGCCGTGTAAAGCAGCGTATCCAGCGGCTGATTTATGAGTTTTCTCCGATGCGGCGTTTGCGCATCGCCCCCGTTGATGGTTTTTTGCCGGCGCGGCAAGGACATGATATCCGTGCCGCGCCGTCAATATCATGAAACACATGATGAAGATCAACTGGCGGATAGCTGGCGCGCCGGAGATTACAAAAACTTAAAGTGGCGGACATCTCCCGGAAAACCGGGCGCCTGTACACTCGGAACACGGGTCAGGCTTTGGAACCTGGAACGGCGGGATCACCGGCCATGCTCTCGGGCCGGCCCCCTCGCTCCACAGGAACAAGGCCATCCGGGCGCATTCCGAAGAAAACGCCGCCAGCCAGACCCTACGGCGCGGCTCCGGTGCGGCAGCCCCGCAAATGCGCACGGGCAGCCGGACGCTTCCTCCGTCCGGCCGCCACACGCGAGATGGCAGGTTCTCCCTCCCCCCTGCCTGTCATCTCGCGGCCGCCTGACGGGAGGCGCGCTCAGCGGCCGTTCATCTTCACGAACATAAAGTCAGGCCGGTGCGCCGCGAATCGCGGTGTTCATCGCGGTGCATTCTATATTTCGCGTTGTGCGGGCATATTTAAGGGGTTACAACCAGAAAAATTCTTTCAATCGCTTTCAAGGTATTCCTCCATGGAAAATACATCGGGTCAGGGGAAGCTGGCTGCCGTTCCACCAGAGATCGACCGCTGGAATTGGGGCGCATTCCTGTTGAATTGGATCTGGGGGCTCGGCAACGACACCTATATTGCGCTTCTGGCGCTGGTTCCGTTCGTCAATCTCCCCATGGTTTTCGTGCTGGGCGCCAATGGTAGCCGCTGGGCGTGGCAGAACCGGCGATGGGACAGCGTCGAGCATTTCCAGCGCGTTCAGCGCCAATGGGCGAAGTGGGGTGTGATTATTCTGCTCATTTCGCTGGCGATCCCCGCCGCCTGCGTCTCGGCCATCCTTTATTCCCTGAACAACTCCGACGCCTATCGCGCCGGCGTGACCGCCGTTCAATCGAACCCGGAAGCCGTTGCCGCGCTGGGATCGCCCATTTCCACCGGTCTGGCGCAAGGGGGCATCAACTGCGAGGCGGGCAAGGGCTGCGAGGCGGACATCAATTTCAGCGCGGAGGGACCGAAGGGCAAGGGCACCGTTACGGTGCACGGCACCAAGCAGGGCGAGCAATGGCGCTTCGACAGCATCTATTTGGATGTGGAAGGGACCGGCAAGCGCATTGACCTTCTCAAGCCGCGCGCTCAGACTCGCCCGCTCTCGCCCATGCCTCCCTGGCGGGCGGATACGGCCAGCGGTTCCGCTGCCGTTTTCGCCAGTCTTCCCGCCACCCATCCTGGTTTAGCAGAGTTCCCAAAACCATCCCTCCCGGATTTGGGGAAAATTTCTTTGGAAAACAAGGAAACCTAGCAGGTCCTTCTTTCGACAACCTGCCAAAGGACCAACAATAAGGGACCGACAATGATCCTGGCCCGGCTCTGTGGCGCGGTACTTTCCGCCGCGCCTGTCCTGTTAGCTCTTCCGGCCCCGGTGTCCGCCCAGCCCATGGATTGCACCAAGGCGCGCGCCCCCGTCGAAAAAGCCATTTGCGGCTCTCCGGCGCTGATGAGGCAGGATAGCGCGCTGCGCGACATCTACGCGCGGCTGATGATCGGCGCGCTGGCGAAGGGACCAGCGGACGCGGCCGGTCTGCGCGATGCCCAGCGCCGCTGGATTGCCGGGCGCGACATCACCTGCATGGCGGCTGGCAAACCGCAGGCGGCCATCGCGTCCTGCCTGGCCGAAGCCTATGCCAAACGGCTGATGGAGCTGGAGGCGGCGGCCAGGCCGGCCAATGGGCAGGCGCACAATGGCGCGCCGAAGCCCGGCGGTGCCGGCACTGGTACGTGGGCTCCGAGCACGGTGGCGCCAGCCGCTGGCGGCGCATCGCAGGCCGTACCTGTTCAAGCCGCTGGCGGGCCGGCGGCATCCGCTCCGGCTGCTCCCGCAGGACAGGCGGTTCCGGCACCTGCGGCTGCCGCCCCCGCCGCCGCCGCACCGTCCGGTCCAACCGCTGGCCTGACGCCGCCGCCCCCAACCGAGCCGGTCATGGCCGCCCCCGTCGCGGCCTCCGCCTGGCTGGCGTCCAGCGAAGTTCCCGCTGCTGGCGAAGGGCAGGCGCTGCTGGATGTCGAGGCCCCCGGCCGTTTCTCGGTCCGCGCCGACAGCAAGACCGGCGTCGCGCTGCAACTCGTCGACATGATCGCGGGTCCAGGCGAAGATGGCCGGGCAGGCCGGGGCGCGCGATGGCCGCATCGACGCGCTGCTGGACAAGGGCGTCTACAAGATCCGCAGCTTCGGCGCCAAGGAGGCGCCCGGCACGGCCACGCTCACCGTGGCGCCGTTCGATGAAAGCGGGCTGACCATCCCGGCTTGGCAAGGGACATCCGGCGAGCTGGGCGATCTGCAGCAGCGCTCGTTCGTGATGACGGTGGCCAAATCGGGAAAGGTGGCGGTGGAAGCCATCGGACGCTCGCTCCGATCTGCGGTTGTGGCGCGATGGGGCGGACCTGGTCAATCTGACGCCCGAAATCGCCGCCGTCGAGCCGAAAGCCAGACCGCCGATGACGCGGGCCCGCCTCGAAGGCACGGTTGAGCCGGGCGTTTATGTGGTCACGGCCTATGGCGGCGAAAAGCTGCCCTGGACCAACGGCGACCACGGAGGAGCCGTTCCGCATCCGCAAGGCCACAAGTCGCAACGTCGCCGCCGGCCTGGCGGAAGGGGTGATCGGCCCGTTCGGCGTCGAGCGGTTCGAACTACCCGCGTCCGCCAACTCCTTGCGGCTGGAGCTACCCGAGCCCGTCGCCGCGACGCTGCGGGGACAGCGCGGCGGCCAGCCTTCAGCGCCTGGATTTCCAAGACCAATCGCGAGCCTGTCGCATCGCTGGAACTTCGCCGGCGAGGGCAAGGGCAGCGCCGAAGTCGTCGGCTTCGAGGGCCAGAGCTACAAGCTGCGGGCCCTGCGTTCCGCGACGTCGGTGCGCGTCGATACGGCGGGGCCGTATCTGATCTCCGTCGATGTGGCGGGCGAGGGCGGCGACGAACTGCCCGCGCCAGCGCCGTGCTGGCGCGCTTCTCAAGGGCAAGACCACGGTCATCGCCTCCAGTGCGCCGCGGATCGGGCCGGGCCAGGCGTGGCGGCGCAAGTTCAACCTGCGCGGGCCGAGCAGCATCGTGTTCGAGATGACCGCCGCCGGCACGGTGGCGATCCGCGGCGAAGGTCCGGCCGTGCGCGCGATCATCGAGCCGGTGCTCGGCGGTACACGCGCCGCGCAGCGACGGCAAGACGCCGGCGCAATACGAACTGGAAGCGGGCTGGTACGTCCTGAACGTGGAGCCGGTGAACGGCGCCGCGGGTGTGCTCGACCTGACCTTCGGCCAGCCTGGGCTGATGCCCGCTGCGCAGCCGCCGGCGCCGCCGCGAGCCGCCATCGCTTTCGGGACGCACAGCTGGACAAGGGCGATTACCTCCCGGCGCTAACCGGCTCCGGGCCGGGGATGATTGCCGGGCCGAGCGCCGTGGCGTTCCCCGCCGATCTGACCAAGGGGCCGGTCGCGATTCTCCTGCCCCCGCCTGAGGCCGCATCGCCCCAGCCGCAGACCACGGGCGCGCCCAAGCCGCCTGCGAAACCAGCCCCAGCCCGCCGCGATGCCGCGCGTTCCGCTGGAAATCCCGGTGCGGGCCCCGCTCGGCGGCACCATCTCCGCGGCGGACGCCAAAGGCGCGCCCATCGCGGTCACCTTCAGCGACGAGAAGGCGGAGAAGGACGCCGCACGCTCACCGTCAAGCTTCCGTCCTCGAAGGAGGAACGCACGGTGGTCCTGTCCTGGTCGGAGAAATCCCGGCGCCGATGCGCCCGCGCCCGTGGTCGAGAAAACCGCGCCGCAGGCTCTCACCGCCGGGCAGCGCCGTTTCACTTCAACCTGAACCGTGACGAGGAGCGCAACTTCCGTCTCGACGTGGCCAAGGGCGGGCTCTATCGCGTCGAGACGCTCGGCCGGCTGAAGACATCGCTGCTCCATCGCGACGCCGTTCCTGCCCAATCTCGACGTTGAAAGCAACAATGGCACGGGCCATAACGCGCTGCTGCAGACCTATCTGCGGGCGGGCTCTTATAATGTCGTGTGAAGGTCATGGAGTTCGCCGGACGCCTGGGGCTGACGGCCGATCCCGCTCCGCTGATCGAGACCGGGACGCTCGTCCCGAAGGCGACGTGCGCGCCAGTCTCGCCGAGGGCAAGGGCGCGGTCATTCCGATCGAGATCAAGGAAGACGGCGACTACCGGCTCGATATTTATGGCCTGGAGCGCGAATTCACCGTCCGCCTGGAAGACGCCGAAGGCTGGCCGCTGGCCGTCCCCGGGCCAGATGAGCGCAGCAGACCGACCATTTCACCGCCGGCCGCTACCGGCTGGTGGTGCTGCCGGAGGACATCGACGCGCGCCTGGTGGCGCGCCTGCGCAAGGTAGTGACGGAAGCCAACGGAGGGCCATGGTCCGCATCCGCTGGCCTTCGATCACACCCAGCCGCATCAATGGCGCGAACCCGCCGCCAAGGACGCCCCGCGCGATCCCGACCTCTGGGAATTCGCGCTGGCCGGCGATGCCAGGGTGGTGCTCGACATCACCGACGGCATGACCGGCGAGCTCCTCAAGGAGGGGACCGCGGAACCCGTCGCGCGCATTGCCCACAAGCAGGGCTTCTCGGATAAGCTCGCCGCCGGGCGCTATCATCTGGAAACGCGCAGTCTCGGGCGCAACGACCGGCTCGATTACCAGCTCACGCTGCGTTCCACGGAGCTCCAGCCGGGCGTGTCGCGCTTCGTGACGCTGCCCGCGACGGTGCCTTTCGCCATCGCTGAGGATCGTGTCGTCAGCCTGACCAGCTTCGGGCGTCCGATCTGAACGCGTCCTGAAGGATGCGGCCGGCCATGTGGTGGAGCGCCTGTCCGGCCGCACGGACGACTGGAACATCGGCCTGTCGCGGTGGCTGCCCGCCGGCGCCTATCGTCTGGACCTGTCGAAGCCGGGGACGGCGGGCAATTCCAGCGACTCCAGCGGTGAGAGCGAGGCGGCGGAAGGCGAGAAGCGGACAGCTCCACCGCTGACAGCTCGGCCAATGAGTCCAACGCCCGCGCCGTGGAAGTACGGCTGGCGCTGCCGGGAACCGAGGCCGCTCCGGCGCTGGCTATGGGGCAGCCGGAGAAAATCACGGCGAGGGCGTGCATCAGTTCGCGCTACCCGCGAGCGAGCCGGGCAAGCTGATGGTGGCGGCCGCCGAGGCTGACTCGGAAGTCGTGCTGTCGCTGGAGCGTGAGGAGGGCGGACAATGCTGGGTCGCCGCTTCGAGCGGGGTATGGCGCCGGTGCTGGCGTGGCCGTCCGATGACAAGGGCGGACGCCTGCGGCTTTCGGTCTGGACGGTCGATGGCGGCGATGCGCGCATTAACGTTGTGGCGCAGGCCGCCGATGTCCAGCCGCAGGCGCTGGGCAAGGTGCTGCTGAAGCCGCTGGCGCTCGATGGCATCAGGGGCAGTGTCCGCGCGGCTCTGGTGAATGTGCCGCAGTCCGGCCTCGTCGCGCTGGCGGGGCAGCATGAGGCTCTGAGCGAAGGTTCCACGCCGGGCGCGCGTGCTGGTGCCTGCGACTGGCGGCGTGCTGGTGCCGCAATCGGAACGGCTGTGGCTGCTGGCGCGCGGCGATGCGGAACGGGAGCTGCCGCTGGAAGCGCTGCCGTGGCCGGGCGCGGGTCTTTCCCTGGCTCTGGCCGAGGGTGAGCGCGCTTATCTGCCCGCCGCGCCTGTCCCAGAGGGCAAGCTGCGGCTGTGGCTGGCGGAGTCCAGGTTCGGTCAGCCCGGGCTGGATCATGGCGAGGCGCCGAGCCGCTGGAGCCCGCATATCGCCGTGGGCATCGCCAAAAATTCCGCGCTGATCGTCAGTAATGGCGCGCGGCCTTCGGTGGTGAATGCCGGCGGGCGCGAACCGCTGCGGCTCACCGCGACGCCGGTGGATGTGACCAAGCTGCCCGCCGTCAAAGCGGATGGACAGTTCGCCGCCGTGTTGCAGCCGTTCACCGCGCAGCCCGTGCAACTGTCCGGCGGCCAGATCTTGCTCGATCTCGCAGGCGGTACGGCTGCGGTGTCGGACAAGTTCACGGTGTGGAGCGGCGCCGCGCCGGTCAGCCGCACGCTGACGGCGCATGTGTCCGAAGTGCTGCTGATCAACACCGCCGACAAGCCCGCGCCCGTGCGCCTTACGGTGACGCCTGCCGGCAATGGCTGACCAGTCTGGCGCCGGGCAAAGTGTTCAAGCGCTTCTTCGGCGCGACGGGGTCGCTGTCGCTGCCGGTGGACGCCCAGGCCGGCGACCGGCTCTGGTGGCGGGCGGCGGCGAGGCGTTTTCACCGGCCTCGACGGACGCGTGACGCGCGACAATGGCGCGGTGCTCTACCGGACCGGCGAGGTGGTGCTGGAGCACGGCGCCGGGCTGGTTGCGGCGTGGATCGAACGCGGCGGGCAGTCGCCCTGGCCTGCGGCGACGCGCTGCGACGGCGAAGCCTGCCCGCGAGCGAGGCGCTGGAAGGCGAGGCCATGAGCTTCGCCATCGTCGCCGGAAACGCCGATGCTGCTGCATGCCCGGACCACGGCGCCGGTGATCGTGCTGGCGCTGAGCCAGGGCGGCCTCTGAGGATGAGGGCCCGAGCTCTATCCGGCGGGGGCCGAGTTCCACCGCTACGTTGCGGCGGGCAAGGCCGAGCTGCGGGTGTATTCGCCCCATGACGGACCGCTGAGCGGCGCGCTGGAGCTGTCCTCGGCGCCGGTTACGCCGGTTGGCGAAGGGGTGGGCGAGCCGGTGGCTCTGGCGGCTGGCGGAACGGCGCTGTTCGGCTTCGAGGTGACGAGGCCGGGGCCGGTGGGGGTTGGGGTTCGCTCCGAGCCCGATACGTGCACAGATGCGGCTGCTGGACGCGCAAGGGCAAGACGCTCGGCCAGGGCGTGAGCATGCTGCAACGGCTGGAACCGGGGCGCTACGTGATCGAGGCGCGGGTTCCGGCTCGGGCAGCGCCGCCATCGTGCGGCCGTCGGTTGTCGGCGTCGCGCCTCCGCCCGCCGGGCCGCCGCCGGATGTGAAGAGCAATATCTGGATATGGCTGGTGTCAAACGGAAGCTGGGGACGGTGAAGATGAAAGCCATGAAGAACGAGAATCAATGCACTGCTCAAAGCGCTGGCCGCCGCGTTTGTCTGCCTCAGGTGGTTGAGGCCCGCCACGGCCCATGCCCGCGCCGGCCTACCTTCGTCCCCGGCAACCGGGCCGCCACGCCCGGCGCCAGCTCGACAAGCTACAGCGCGCCGACGGCGCCAAGGTCGTGCCCGAGAGCTTCCTGCGTAGCTGGGACCCGGTGACCGTCTTCTTCGACAGGACACCGGCCCGGCGGCGGGCGGCCCCGAGGACCATCCCGAGACGCTCGTCACCATGAAGCCCGCGGTGCCCGGCGCCTGGCAGTGGCTTGGCGCCCAGGGCGCTGCAATTCCGCCCGGCCGACGCCTGGAAGCCGCTGCAGACCGTGGAATTCACCACCGACGGCCGGACCACGCGGCTCGTCTCGCTGCTGCCCGCGCCGGTGTCGTCCTCGCCCGCCGATCAGTCGGACGGCGTCAGCGATCTGCAGCGAGGTCTCCCTCACCTTCGCCTCGCCCGTGGAGGCCGAAGCGCTGGCGCGGCTCATCTCCATCGAACTGCGGCCCTCGCCCGGCCTCGACGCGGCGGGCGGCCAGCCTCTCGGCCCGCAGGACTTCACCGTCCGCGCCCAGGAGCGGGCCAAGCGCGACGACAAAGCAGACCTACGCCGTCAAGCCCTGAAGACGCCCGTGCCCGATGGCCGGGTGCGCGGTGCTGCGGCTGAAGCTGTCCGGCGAGCCGGGGCTCGACGAGCCGGTGTACGAATTGCAAGATTAAGAGCGCCGTGCCGTTCCGCGTGACCGACGTCACTTGCGGCAACGGTTTCGAACGCAACACCGTCGACGATGTGCTGCGCTGCGCTCCTTACAACTATTCGTCGGCGTCCTCGGATGACGAGGAGGAAAGCGGGACTGAGAAGAGCACGGCCAGCCCGAGGCGGCGGATCAGCGTCGACGTTCTCGGCCAAGCCGGAGACGCTCGACGTGATGCGCGCCCGCGAGGCGCTGCGCATCACGCCGCCGGTGGACGATCTCACCGTGGAGCCCGATGGCGGCATCGCGCCTCAAGGTTTCCGGCCGGTTCCTCGCGGATACGGTCTATCAGTTGCGCATCGAGCCGGGCAGCTTGATGGATCGCGCGCAGGCGGCCGCTCGAAGGCGCGGCCTTCGTGCAGCGCTTCGCCTTCGCTCCCGAAAAGCCCGAGCATCAAATGGGACGCGAGCCCAGGGCGTGGTCGAGCGTTTCGGCCCGCAGTTCGTGCCGGTGCGCGGACGCGGCTACGAGAAGGCCGACGTGCGCATCTACGCCATCGACCCGTTGTCGCGCGATTTCTGGCCGTTCCCGGCGCGACGGGCTGGAGACGGACGACGAGCTGTCGCCGCCGCTCCCCGGCAACGAGCCCGGCACGTGGAACCGGCACGGCCGACGTGCAGGAGGCGGCCATCGCCGAGCGGATCAAGGCGCTGGGGTCGCCGGCGGTGTCCGAGCTGATGAGCCTGCCCATCCAGCGCGGCGGCGTGGAGGCCAAGTTCGGCCTCGACCTCAAGCCGTATTTCGCCAAGATCGCCGGCGCCGATCAGCCGGGCACGTACCTGATCGGCCTGCGCCCCGCCGACGGCGGCAAGCGGCAATGGCTGCGCGCCCAGGTGACGGATCTGACGCTGAGCGCGGTGGAGGAAGCGGCGCGCGTGCATTTCGCGGTGACGTCGCTTCAGCACGGCCAAGCCGGTGGACGAGGCGCAGGGTCCGGCTCGGAGGGCGTGCGCGACGACAAGTTCATCACGCTGGCCGAGGGCGTGACCGACGCGGACGGCGCTTCACCTGGGCGGCTGGACAAGGCCGCCGACCTCAAAAGGCGCAGCGACATCAAGCGCGGTGATCGTCACCAAGGGCGCTGGACACGCTGGTCATCGAGCCCGATCGCGCGCCCGTCGCAATATGCGCGCGAGAACTGGAGCAAGCCCGAGCGAGCGCGTGGCTCGCCTGGACCTTCGATCCCAAGCGCGACCGCGCTGAGAAGGCGCGCACGCTGTGCCATGTGTTCACCGAGCGGCCGATCTACCGGCCCGAAGAAGCCGTGCACGTCAAGGGCTTCGTGCGCAATTATCTCGGCGGCAAGCTGACTTTCGCCACTGGAGGCGGCACGATGGTCGTCACCGGTCCGGCCAACCAGGAATGGCGCATGCCGGTGAAGCTCGACGCGCGCGGCGGCTTCTATCACAAGTTCGACGCAGGCGACGCCGGCCACGGGCGACTATTCAGTGCACTATGAGCCGGAAGGCGCGACCGGCGAGAAGAAGGCAAGGCTGCGCCGCCCCAGGCCCGCGCCCAGCCCGACCGCGCGAACCCGAGCGCGCGCAGGCGACTGACGCGCCGGAAACCGACGCGGCAGCACGGAAGGCGAGGCCGAGCGCCGAAGCGACGCCCGCCGGCCGCCGAAAGCGGCGAGGCTGCCCTGAAGAGGAAATCGTCGATAACACGAGCTGCGGGACGTTCCCGTTCAAGAAGGAAGCCTACCGGCTGCCGACCTTCGAGGTGCTGCTCAACGCCCCGCAGCAGGTTCCGCTGGACGGCGAGTTCAACGTCGATCTGCTGGCCCGCTATTTCGCCGGCGGACTGGTGGCCGAGCGGCCCATCAAGTGGCGCGCCGTGCAGTTCCCGCACGCCTGGACGCCGCCCGGCCGCGAGGGCTTCATGTTCTCGACCGACGCGCGGTTCTCCGGCGACGCGCAAGTTCAAGTCGTCCCCCGTGCTGGAGCGCGACGGCCGCACCGACGCCGGCGGCGCCGCGCGCATCACCTTCGACACCACCATCGAGCCGACCGCCCAGCCGCGCCGCTACCCGATCGAAGCCACCGTGACCGGCGACGACGACATCCAGGTGCGCGCCGTGCAGAACGTCGTCGCCGCTGCCGCCCTTCGTGCTGGGTGTGAAGGCGCCGCGCTACGTTGCCAAGCCCGGCGCCATCGAGCCCGAACTGCTCGCGGTGAACGGCAAGGGCGAGACGCGTCGAAGGCGTCGAGATGACGGTGCGTTTCATCCGGCGCAACTGGACGTCCGTGCTCCAGGCCAGCGATTTCAGCCAGGGCGCGGCCAAATACGTCACCCAGGTGATCGACGAGACGCTGGTCGAGCGCAAGGTAACGAGCGTCAAGGAGGCCCTGAAGCAGAGCTTCGAGGCCCGCGAAAGCGGCGTCTATCTGGTGCAGCTCGAGGCTTCCGACCGCATCGGCCGCCGCCAGCAGGTGAGCGTGGATCTGTTCGTGGGCGGCGATACGCCGGTGACCTGGGCCAGGCCGCCGGCGCAGACCGCGACTGTCACCACGGACAAGGACGACTACGCGCCCGGCGAGACGGCCACGCTGGTCATCCAGAGCCCGTTCCAGACGGCGCGGGCGCTGGCCATCGTCGAGGAGCCGGAGGGCCAGTTCAAGTACGACTGGGTGGACATCGCCAACGGCTTCGGCCGCTATCCCGCTGACGCGTGCGCAAGGAGCAGATGCCGAAAGCGGCGGTGCACTTCCTGATCATGCGCGGACGTCTGCCCGAGACGGCGACCCAACCCGACGCGGCCTTCGATCAGGGCAAGCCGGTCACCATCGCCGCCACCAAGTGGATCACGGTGACGCCGGTCAAGAACATCGTCACGGCCAAGCTGGAATATCCGGCCAAGGCCCGTCCCGGCCAGGAGGTGGAGGTGGTGCTTGCGCCTCACCGACGACTCAGGGCAAGCCGCTCTCCGGCGAGGCCACGTTCTGGATGGTGGATCAGGCCGTGCTGTCGCTGGCCAAGGAGCAGCCGCTCGATCCGTTGCCGAACTTCATCGTCAACCGGCCCACCAAGATGACGGCTGCGCGACACCCGCAACATGGCCTTCGGCGTCATTCCGCTGGAGGAAACGCCGGGCGGCGACGGCGGACGCGAGGAATGGGCCGGCGACAACAACATCTCGGTGCGCAAGAACTTCACGCCGGTGCCGATCTACCTGCCGAGCGTCCAGGTGGGCGAGGACGGCGTGGCCAGGATCAAGGTTCCGCTGCCCGACACGCTGACGGTGTTCAAGCTGCGCGCCAAGGCGGTCAGCGGACCCGACCGCTTCGGCTACGCCACGGGCGAGATGCTGATCCGCCAGGAGCTGGTGGCTCAGCCCGCGTTGCCGCGCTTCGTGCGTCCGGGCGATACGTTCGACGCCGGGCTGATCGGCCGCGTGGTCGAAGGGCCGGGCGGAACCGGAAAGGCGACGGCTGTCGTTCCAGGGGCTGACGCTCTCCGGCGCCGGCGAGCAGAACTTCGCCTGGGAAGCCAACAAGCCAGCCCGCGCTCGAGTTCCCGGTGAGCGTGGCCGAGCCCGCGCCCGGCAAGGAGAAGGTGAAGCTGCGCTTCGGCCTGATCCGCGACTTCGACAAGGCGGCCGACAACGTCGAGATCGAGCTGCCGGTGCGGCCCGACCGTCCGCCGGTGCGCCGAGTATGAGATCTTCGATCTGGCGGCCGGACAGAGCAAGACGCTGGCCGGCGCCGCAGCAGAGCGTGCGGCCCGGCTCGTATCGAGCGTCAGCGTCGTGGTGGCGGCCGATCCGTCGCTGGTGCGTCTGGTGGGCGGCCTGCAATATCTGATGGAGTATCCCTACGGCTGCACCGAACAGCGGATGTCCCTGGCCTCGGCGGCGCTGGCGGTGAAGCCGTTCGCGCCGCTGCTGGCGGCCGCCGGGCTGGAGGGCCGGGTGTCGGCCGACGTCAAGAACGCCGTGCGCGCCATCGAGCAGAGCGTTGACGCCGACGGGCTGGTGGCCTTCTGGCCGAAGTCGCCCGGCAACGTCTCGCTGACCGCCTGGGCCTACAGCTTCCTGATCACCGCCCAGAAGGCGGGCGAGCCGGTGGACAAGGCTGCTGATCGAGCGGCTGGCGACGGTGCTCAAGCAGGCGCTGCGCTCGGATTATCCGCGCCTGATCGGCGGCGATGAAATCCGCGAGCGGGTCGAGGCGCTGACGGCGCTGGCCGAGGGCGGCAAGCTGGATCAGGCCTATGTGGCCGAGCTGTCCCGCCGCGCCAACGCCATGCCCAATGCTGACGGTGGCCGAGATGACCGCCGCCGTGGCCGGGCTTCCGGGCAGAGGACAAGCGCATCCTCGGCAGTCTGGCCGAGACGCATGTGGGGCCGGGTGCAGATCCTGTCGCGCGACGGGCGTCAGGTCTATGCAGGTCTGGCGGGCGAAAGCGCCAATCCGATCATCCTGCCGTCGGAGACCCGCAGCCTCGCCGAAATGACGCGCGCCGCCGCGCTGGCCACGCCGTCCGATCCGCGCCTCGCCGTGCTGCGGGACGGCCTGATGCGGCTCGGCGCAGGGCGACGGCTGGGGCAGCACCAACGCCAACGCCGCCGCCGTGCGGGCGCTGGCTGCGGTGTGGAGCAAGCCGTCCGCCGATCTGCCGGTGACGCTGACTCGCAGCCGGCGGCGACCGAGACGCTGACGCTCAACGGCGCAACGCCGGTGCGGCGCAGGGGCTTCGCCCAGGCGGGCGACGTCACCTGAACAATAGCGGTAGCGGCGCCTGTCGTCGTGCTGTCGGATACGCGGTATCAGCCGACGGAGCCGGGATCCAAGGCGCAGCCTCAGGCTCAGGGCTTCGTGGTCAGCCGCCAGTCCTATCCGGCGCCTGGCGGGCGGCGCGCCGCTGGAGAAGCTGACGGCCGGACGCGGATGGCGCTGTCGAACATCAAGGTCGGCGACGTGATCGAGGAAGTGCGTCGAGGTCGTGACGTCCGAGGATCGCACCCATGTGGCGATCACCGCGCCGCTGGCCGCCGGGCTGGAGCCGCTCAACCCCAATCTCGCCAATGCGCCAGCCGAGGCCGCGCCTTCGGCCGGGCCGACGCTGACGCCGACGCTGGGTTTCCTACGGCGACGACCGGGTGTTCTACGCCTACGACAGCGCTGCCCAAGGGCAATTATCGCTTTGTGTTCCGCACGAGGGCACTGATCCCCGGCAGCTTCACCGAGCCGCCGGCCGAGGCCGAGACCATGTATGTGAAGGGTGTGTATGGTGCGAGTGCTGGTCAGCGCGTGGTTGTGGGCCGTTAGGCGGGCCGCCGCCGGCTGGCTGACGGCTGTTAGGGGGAAATCACCCCGCCCGATGGACGGCGCGGCGGAAGTGCCGCATGGCGCCGCGGTGCCCGGCGGTGGCTGGTTGCGCCTTCCGCTCGCTTTTCGCCGTCGAGGGCGGCCGCGAATACCGCTGGGCGAGGAGGTGCGGCGCTCCGAGAAATCCGCTGCCGCTGCATTTTATTCGCCAGCGGCTGCCGTCCCGCCGGGCCGGTCGCGAATTCAGCCGGGCGAGGAAGGGCGGCGCTCTGGGGAATCCGCTGCCGCCGCATTTTATTCGCCAGCGGCTGCCATCCTGCCGGGCCGGTCGCGAATACAGCCGGGCGAGGAAGGGTGGCGTTTTGCGGAACCCGCCGCCGCATTTTATTGGCCATCCGCCGCCGTCCTGCTGCGCCGGACGGCCGTGCGGATCTGGCAGGCCGTCCGGCGCCGCTGGCCGCTGGTGACGCGGCGGCGGCTGGCGGTGGATACGGGGCTGGTGATGTTCCTCTCCGTCGCGCTGCTTTACGGCTGGGCCGTCACCTCGCGCGCCCGGCTGGACGCGCCCGCCGCGACGCCCATCCTCTACGACCGCCATGGCGTCTATCTCGCCCAAATCGGCCACGAAACGCCCGCCGGCGCCAGGGCCAAGCGCCTCGACTACGGTTACTGGCCGCTGGAAGCCGTGCCGGACCGCGTCGCCCGCGCCACGCTGGCGCTGGAGGACCGGCGCTTCACCGATCATCCCGGCGTGGACGCCTGGGCCGCCGGCCGCGCCGCGTGGCAATGGCTGAGCCGCGCCCAGCGCCGCTCCGGCGCCTCGACCATCGCCATGCAGATCGCGCGTATGCAGCGTCCCGCGCCGCGCAGCACTCTGGGCCAAGGCGGTGGAGGCGGGCGTCGGCGTGCTGCTCACCTGGCGTTATGGCCGCGATGAGCTGCTCAAGCATTATCTGCGGCTGGTGCCCTACGGCAACGGCAGCCACGGCATCGCCCACGCCGCGCGCTTCTATTTCGACAAGCCCGTGGCCGATCTGAGCTGGGCGGAAATCGCGCTGCTCTCGGCCGTGCCGCAGTCGCCCACGCGCATGAACCCGATGAAGCCCGACGGCCTTGCGCGCGCCATCCGCCGTGGCCATCGCATGCTCGACGAACTGGCGCGGCAGCAGGTGATCGGCGACGGCCGAATGGCGCTGGCCCACCAGCAGCTCGGCGACAATTCGCATGCCGGACGTGCCGCGCCGCCCCGACGCTCTGCATGCGGTGCTGCGCTATGAGGCGCTGGTGAAGGAGGGCGTGATCAAGCCGCCGTCCGCCCTCGATCCGCGCATACACGCGTCGCTCGATCTGGCGCTGCAGGCCCAGGCGACGGCGCAGGCGCGGCGGCATCTGGAGGCATGGAAGGCGTCCGGCGCCGCAGCAGGCGGCGGTGATGGTCGTCGAGCGCGGACACGGGGAGGTGCTGGCGCATATCGGTTCCGGCGACTACCGCGGCCGTCATGGCGGCGCCGCTCGATTTCGCCCGCGTCACGCGCTCGCCGGGCAGCACGCTGAAGCCGTTCATCTATGCGCTGGCGCTGGAGCGGGGCACGCTCAAGCCTACCGACGTCATGGCCGATCTGCCGGAAGGCGCTTCGGGCATGGGCAACGCCGACGGCGGTTTCTCGGGCCGATGCTGCCCCGTCAGGCGCTGGCCAATTCGCGCAACGTGCCCGCGATCAATCTGCTGCGCAGCGTCGGGCTGGAGACGACCTACCGCTTTTTCCGCGACACTGGGGCTGCATGATCTGGAGGCTTCGGCCGACAGCTTCGGCCTGTCCATGGCCATCGGCTCGCTGCCCACCACGCCTGGAGCGGCTGATGCGGGCCTATGGCGCGCTGGCCGACGACGGACGGCTGGGCGATCTGGTCTGGGCGCGTGGACCAGCGGCCGGCGCGCCGCCGGTCGCGGGTGATGTCGGCCGGACACGGCGCGGCTGGTGACGCTCGTTCCTCTCCGATCCGCTGGCGCGGCTGCCCAGTTTCCCGCGCTACGGCACGACCGAGTATCCGTTCCCGGTGGCGCTGAAGACGGGCACCTCGCAGGGCTATCGCGACGCCTGGATCGTTGCATTCTCGACGAAATACATCGTGGGCGTCTGGGTTGGCCGGGGCGACGCCGGGCCGATGAACCGGCTGACGGGCGCGCAGGACGGCGGCGCGGCTGGCCAAGACGATCATGGTGCAGATTCACGGCGTGCTGCCGGGCGATATCGCCGAGGCGCAGCTTTCCGCCGCCGCAGGGGCGCGAGCCGGTGGAGCTGTGCGTCATCGGCGGCAAGCGCAACAACGGGGTGTGCGGCGCGACGCTGGTGGAATGGGTGCAGCCGGAGGAGATGCCGCCGGTCGATGACGGCGTGACGCTGCGGCGCGGACCGGAGGGCGAGCGGCTGAGCTTGGTGATCCCGGCCGCGCATCGCGCCTGGGCGAAGGAGGAGGGCTTTCCGGTCGATGAGGGCACCGGGAGCGGCGCGCCCGTGCACCTGGCCATTTCGACGCCCGAGCACAACAGCCGCATCTGGCGCAACCCCGAGCAGCCGGCGCGGCTCAACCGCCTGGCGCTGAAGGTGGTGGTGGAGCCGCACGTGGAGCAGGTGGTGTGGTATGTGGACGGCGAGCCGTTCGCCATCGGCGATCCCGATACGCCGGTGCTGTGGCCGATGACGCCGGGGGTGCATCGTTTTCAGGTGCGGCTGCCGTTGCAGAAGGGGGCGTCGCGGGTGGTGCGTGTGGTGGTGGAGTGAATTGATTTATCAGCGGAAATCCGGCGACAGCGTGCATTCTGTGGCTGATATAATATACATTCTGTGCTTATCGTATTATGCAAAATGAGCCACATGTGGTGTTCATTCCGTGCATTTCCTACTATACAAAAGCCCAAATTGTGCTATTCATTTTGCGTCGCTCGAATTGCACAAATTACGCCATGGCTGACGCCGGAGAATTTTCCTATGACGACCTTGTTCCGCGGCATTTGAAGGCCGAGCTGCTGCTCGCGCTGGCCGCCGCCAAGGTGCTCAATCTCATCGGGCCGCGTCAGGCCGGCAAAACCACGCTGGTGCGCGATCTGCTGGAGCACGGTACATTCATCACCCTCGACGACGACAACATTTTCGCCGCCATCGAAGCCGACCCGCTCGGCCAGTTGCAAATCCTCACCGCCAAGGCGGATGGCGGGCCGGCCGTCATCGACGAAGCTCAGCGGGCGCCGCGCCTCGCCCTCGCCATCAAGAAGCTCGCCGACGAACGCCGCGCCATGGGGCAGTTCATCCTCACCGGCTCGTCGAATATCTTCACCTCGGCGGCCGTCGCCGACTCCCTCGCCGGGCGCGTCGAGACGCTGACGCTGTTTCCCTTGAGCGCCGCCGAGCTGCATCGCGCCGGCCCCAATCGCATCCTCGACACCGCCGCCGCCGGCCGCATCGCGGACCTCCCGCCGCCCCGCGCCATGCCCCGCGACGCCATTCTCGACATGATGCTGCGCGGCGGCTATCCCGGCATCATGACGCTCGACGAACGGGCGCGGCAGCGGCGTTACCGCAGCTATGTGGACAGTATTGTCGAGCGCGACGTCGCCGCCATCTCGAATGTACGCAAAACCGATGCGCTGCGCCTGGCTATCCACCAGCTCGCGGCACGCAATGGGCAAGAATTGAATATCGTGGACCTGTCCGGCGCCGTGGGCATCCAGCGTCCGACGGCGGAAACCTACATCGACGTGCTGGAGAAGCTGTCCATCATCCGGCGGCTTGGCGCGTGGGCGTCGGGCGAGGCGCGGCGCGAAATCCGCCATCCGAAACTGCATTTCCTCGATACGGGGCTGGTGGCGGCGCTGCGCAACCTGTCCCCTGGGAGCTTCGCGATTGACGCCAGCCCGGCCGCGCTGGGCGGCCTGTTCGAAACCTTCGTGCATGCAGAGATCGTGAAAAGCCTGCCGTTTCAGGCGGCCAACTGGCGGCTGTTCCACTGGCGCGGCGAGAAAACGCGCGAAATCGACCTCGTGGCGGAGGCGGCGCCGCGCACGCTGGTGGCGTTTGAATGCAAGGCGGCCGCCAGTGTGCGCGAGGAGGACTTCAAGCATCTGCGCTGGTTCGCGTCCACGGGGCCGGGCAAGTCGTGGGAGATGACGGGCATCGTGGTCTATATGGGCGACCAGTTGCTCAGTTTCGGCGGCGGGATGTATGCAGTGCCGGTCTCGGCGTTCTGGAGTTTTCCGGGGGCGGAGAAAGATGAGACCGGTGGTGCGGCTCGCGGCGGGAAGCGGGGGAAGGCGCGCCGCTGATAGATGAAAAAAAGCTGTTTATCTTTGCGCTGAAGGCTGTGGTGGAGTGAAAGGCTGCTCGGGCTGGCGGCTACGGCATGGCGGGCTGGTCTGTATTAAAACGGCATCGCCTCATCATCCAGTCCATTGATGAGCTTCTTTTTGTTTTCCTTCGGCGGCTCTATTTGTTTTGGTTCCCGGCGTGGCGGCAACCTGGGTTGATTTTCCTCGGATCGTTTCGCAACGCCAATCGCCGCGCCAACGCGTTCGATCAGACGCACAACTGGTTCGAGCGCATTTGCCGCCTTGCCAAAGTCGTCACAGGCTTCAATCATTAAAGCGGCGAATGCCTTATATCGCGTGCGTTCGCGGTTAATCTCGTCTTCTAGTGCAGTGATGCGCGTATTAAGGCGATCCTTTTTGGCGGCCGATATGTCAAGTGCTTCTATCTGCTCACGAATCTGCTCGAGCAGATATCTAAGTTTAGCTTTAGTTGCCCCATCAAGCGCGACAACATATTGTCGATCACGCTCTATAGTTCTCAAACGGAGTGTAGTTATGCAAAACTCAACGTTCTCCATAAAAGAGTTATAGGGATTCCAGCCATTCTCCTGCCCTGTGGGCATATTCCAGTCTGCAAGCTCTGCGATATTATAGTGCTTCGCCGCAGGTAAGACACGACTCATGTACTGCCGTTGAAACTCTGTCGTTGGCTCATAGTTACCTAGACTACGGCACGCTTCCTCGTATCGCGCCCGGATGATGCGTTCAAATGTAATGAACGCCTGCTCCGGGTCTTCTGGCAGAGATTCGATCTCACTATCGTTGATGGAAATCATTCTGAGAACTCGCGAATCATTTTCGGTTGATTATAACGAAAGCCGGTGCGGGAAGGGAGCGAGTCACATCAGAATCCACAAGGTTTTGTGAGGATGAGAGCGCGAGGATCGGTTCGCGCTGGGGGTGGAGAAATAACAGCCAGTGCCCAATCACCCGTTTGCACCCCGCCAGGATATAAATAAATCTTTATATCTTTATTGCCTTATCCCCCTCAATCGCGATATATGATCCCCCGAATCCCACCCGCACAACGAAAGGGCGCCGCTCCATGAGCGACTACATCGTCAAAGACATCGGCCTGGCTGACTGGGGCCGCAAGGAAATCGATCATCGCCGAAATCGAAATGCCCGGCCTGATGGCGGCGCGGCGCGAGTTCGGCCCGTCCAAGCCGCTGAAGGGCGCGCGCATCGCCGGCAGCCTGCACATGACCATCCAGACGGCGGTGCTCATCGAGACGCTGCAGGCGCTGGGCGCCGAGGTGCGCTGGGCATCGTGCAACATCTTCTCGACGCAGGATCACGCCGCCTCCGCCATCGCCGCGCGCGGCACGCCGGTGTTCGCCGTGAAGGGCGAGACGCTGGACGAATACTGGGATTACGCCGACCGCATTCTCGAATGGCCGAACGGCGAAACCGCCAACATGATCCTCGACGACGGCGGCGACGCCACGCTGCTCGTCAATCTCGGCGCCGAGGCGGAGACCAACCCGGCCGTGATCGCCGATCCGCAGCAACGAGGAAGAGCACGCGCTGTTCGCCATCATCAAGAAGCGGCTGGCGAAGCACTCCCGGCTGGTATTCCAAGGTGAAGGCCAACATTCGCGGCGTGTCCGAGGAGACCACCACCGGCGTGCTGCGCCTGTATCAGATGGAGAAGAAGGGCGAGCTCTCGCTTCCCGGCCATTCAACGTCAACGACAGCGTCACCAAGTCGAAGTTCGACAATAAATACGGCTGCCGCGAAAGCCTCGTGGACGGCATCCGCCGCGGCACCGACGTGATGATGGCGGGCAAGACTCGCCATCGTCTGCGGCTATGGCGACGTGGGCAAGGGCTCGGCGCTGTCTTTGCGCGGCGCGGGCGCTCGCGTGGCCGTGACCGAGGTCGATCCGATCTGCGCGCTTCAGGCCGCCATGGACGGCTTCGAGGTCGTGACGCTGGACGACGCGCGCCGGCAAGGCGGACATCTTCGTCACCGCCACGGGCAACCTCGACGTCATCACGCTCGACCACATGCGCGCCATGAAGGACATGGCCATCGTCTGCAACATCGGCCATTTCGACAACGAAATTCAGGTCGCCGGCCTGCGCAACCTGCGCTGGACCAACGTCAAGCCGCAGGTGGACATGATCGACCTTCCCCGACGGCAAGCGGCTGCTGCTGCTGTCCGAAGGGCGCCTCGTCAATCTCGGCAACGCCACCGGCCATCCGAGCTTCGTCATGAGCGCCTCGTTCACCAATCAGGTGCTGGCGCAGATCGAGCTGTGGGGCAACAGGGCAAGTACGAGAACAAGGTGTACATGCTGCCGAAGGCGCTGGACGAGCGCGTGGCGCGGCTGCATCTGGAGAAGCTCGGCGTGAAGCTGACGCAGCTCAGCAAGGAGCAGGCGGATTACATCGGCGTGCCGCTGGAAGGGCCGTATAAGTCGGATCATTACCGCTACTGATGATATGAGGCTGGCGTCCCGGATGATGGCCCTGCCGCATCCGGGGCGCCAGTTTCAGGCTCTTTCGAATTCTGGGCGGGCTCCAGCGATTACCGTGAGCCCCGCCGCACACAAGCATGCTACCGTGCCCGGAGGCGTCAAGGCCAAGCCGCCGTGAGCCCCGGAGGGGCGGAGGAGCGCCGAAGGCCGTTTACGGCCGTCTTGCGGGAGACTCGCGCAGCACGGAGCGGCGAAAACTTAGACTCCGGTGCTTCGCCCCCTTGCCCCCTCCTGCGCGCGGTAGCATTGACATGAGCGGCGGAGCCGCGAAGGAGTGCTCCAGCGCGACGATACAAAGACTCGCCCGGCCGGACAAAGGAATGCGGCTTGGAGTTTTTGGGATCGCTATAACGTCTGAGCAACACTCTGCCGGCGCTGATGGAGTGCCGAGCTAATGATGTTCGCATCTGTTGCTCTTGGGCTGGACAGCCGGGCCCTTCGCGGCTAGAGCATTTGCGTAACGCTGTGGCGTTTGCATGGAATTCGTGTGCCTGAGCAGGCGGGGATTTCCTGACCGGCTGCTGGAAACGGTCCAAGGCGCAATTTACCGCTGAGTTCGAAACGGGATGGCGCGCCTGAATGCCGGCACGCACCGCCCGCTATTCCCGAGATTACGAGAGATCAACCCGAGTCGACCGACATGACCCGCATCAACGATATCCGCTCAACCTTCCTGAGCTATTTCGAGCGCAACGGCCACGAAGTGGTGCCGTCCAGCCCGCTCGTGCCGCGCAACGACCCGACGCTGATGTTCACCAATGCCGGCATGGTGCAATTCAAGAACGTGTTCACCGGCGTCGAGGCACGGCCCTATAAGCGCGCCGTCACCGCCCAGAAATGCGTGCGCGCCGGCGGCAAGCACAACGATCTGGAGAATGTCGGCTACACCGCGCGGCACCATACCTTCTTCGAAATGCTCGGCAATTTCTCCTTCGCCGATTATTTCAAGGATGTGGCCATCGAACTGGCCTGGAAGCTGATCACCAAGGAATTCGGCATCGACAAAAAGCGCCTGCTCGCCACCGTCTATGCGGACGATGACGAGGCGTTCGCGCTGTGGAAGAAGATCGCCGGGCTGCCGGAGAGCCGCATCATCCGCATTCCGACGTCCGACAATTTCTGGTCCATGGGTGACACCGGCCCGTGCGGGCCGTGCTCGGAGATTTTTTACGACCACGGCGACAAAATTCCAGGCGGCCCGCCGGGAAGCGCCGATCAGGATGGCGACCGCTTTATCGAGATCTGGAACCTGGTGTTCATGCAGTTCGAGCAGGTGGCGCCGGGCGAGCGCGTTTCTCTGCCAAAGCCGTCCATCGACACCGGCATGGGGCTGGAGCGGCTTGCCGCCCTATTGCAAGGTAAGCACGACAATTACGACACCGACCTGTTCCAGGCGCTGATCCAGGCGTCGGCCGAAGCGACCGGCGTGAAGGCTGAGGGCAAGAATGCCGTCAGCCACCGTGTCATCGCCGACCACCTGCGCGCCACCGCCTTCCTCATCGCCGAGGGCGTGCTGCCGTCCAACGAGGGCCGCGGCTATGTGCTGCGCCGTATCATGCGCCGCGCCATGCGTCACGCTCACCTCCTGGGGGCGCGGGAACCGCTGATTTATAAGCTGGTTCCGGCGTTGAACCGCGAGATGGGACAGGCGTATCCCGAACTCATCCGCGCCGAGGCGCTCATCAGCGAGACGTTGCAACTGGAGGAAACCCGTTTCCGCCGCACGCTGGAGCGCGGGCTCGGCCTCCTCGACGAAGCCGCCGCCAAGCTGAAACCCGGCGCGGCGCTTCCCGGCGACGTGGCCTTCAAGCTTTACGACACCTACGGCTTCCCGCTCGATCTGACGCAGGATGCGCTGAAGCCGCGCGGCGTGCCGGTTGATGTGGACGGTTTCAACGCCGCCATGGAGCAGCAGCGCGAGAAAGCACGCGAAAACTGGGCGGGGTCCGGCGATGCGGCGACTGAAAAGGTCTGGTTCCAGCTCAAGGACCGGCTCGGCGCCACGGATTTCCTCGGCTACGCGACGGAGCGGGCCGAGGCCAAGCTGCTGGCCATTGTCAAGAACGGCAAAGAGGTCAAGCAGTTGAAGAAGGGCGAGGAAGCCACGCTCATCTTCAACCAGACACCGTTCTACGCCGAATCCGGCGGCCAGACCGGCGACACCGGCGTCATTCGCGCGGGAAAGGCCAGCCGTTTCCGCGTCTCCGATACCAAGAAGAAGCTCGGCGACCTGTTTGTACACATTGGTACACTCGAAAGCGGCTCGCTGCGCCTGGACGAGGCGGTGGAACTGGTGGTGGATCATGGCCGCCGCACGGCCATCCGCGCCAACCACTCGGCGACCCATCTGCTGCACGAAGCGTTGCGGCAGGTGCTGGGCACCCACGTGGCGCAAAAGGGCTCGGCTGTCGATGACACCCGGCTGCGCTTCGATTTCTCCCATCATAAGCCGGTGGAGGCGGACGAAATCCGCCGCATCGAGGATATCGCCAACGCTGTCGTGCTGGAAAACGAACCCGTCGTCACCCGCCTCATGCAGGTGGACGAGGCCATCGAATTCGGGGCCATGGCGCTGTTCGGCGAGAAATATGGCGACGAGGTGCGCGTGGTCTCCATGGGCACGGCGCAAGAGGGCGGCAAGCGCGGCAAGTCTTATTCCGTGGAGCTTTGCGGCGGCACCCATGTGAGCCGTACCGGCGATATCGGCCTCGTGAAAATCATGCAGGAAGCCGGCGTTGCGGCCGGCGTGCGGCGCATCGAAGCCGTGACCGCCGATGCGGCCCGGCATTATCTGACCTTGCAAGACGAGCGCCTGAAACAAGCGGCCGGCCTGCTGCGGGTCAATCCCGAGGACATCGGCGCGCGTGTGCAGGCGCTGATTGATGACCGCAAGAAAATCGAGCGTGAACTGGCTGAAGCGAAGAAAGCCATTGCCCTGGGCGGTAACGGCAAGGCGCAAAGCGGCGGCGATGCGGTGCGCACCGTGGGGCAGGTGAAGATGCTCGCCCGCACGGTGCACGGTATCGCCCCCAAGGATTTGCGCGGGCTGGTGGACGACGGCAAGAAGCAGATCGGCTCCGGTGTGGTCGCCATTATCGGCATAACCGACGAAGGCAAGGCCGGCATCGTGGTCGGCGTGACCGAAGACCTGATAGGCAATGTGAGTGCGGTCGAGCTGGTGAAGGCCGGCGCGGAGGCGCTGGGCGGCGTGGGCGGCGGCGGGCGGCCTGACATGGCACAAGCCGGCGGTCCCGATGGCAGCCGCGCTGAAGCCGCCCTGGACGCGATCGCCGGCCGTCTGGCGGCCTCAGCCTGAGGACGATGTTTCACAATGGGAAATTCCGCTGACGGTCAACGGAACTCCCCGGCTAAGCATACGACTTGCGCCAATTTGTCCACGCGATCTTGTGGACAATGGTACCCGCCTGCCATAAGTGATTTAAATTGCGCTAAAGCGCCACCCGCCAGGATGCTCTCGGGCTTCCAGGGGGTGAACTTTGTGCGTAATATCGGTTACCAATCGCGACTACCAGTTTCCCCTGTTGAAACTCTGAACTGCGATGAGAGCGGAGCGACTGCATGTCTACAACTGTCGACGATCACGTGAATCGCGAAGGCGAGAAGGTCACGCGCCGGGACTTCATACATATTGTGGCCGCGACCTTTACGCTGGCGGGCGGCGCGGCTGCCCTGTGGCCGGTTCTCGACCAAATGAACCCTGACCAGTCGGCGCTGTCGCAGGCGTCCGTGGAATTCGACCTTGCGCCGGTGGCGGAAGGGCAAGGCGTCAAGGTGATGTGGCGCGGCAAGCCCATCTTCGTGCGCCATCGCACGGCGGAGGAAATTGCCTCGGCCAAGAGCGCGCCCCTATCGGAACTGCCCGACGCTGACGCGCGCCTGCTGGTGGGCGCCGACGCCTCGGCCGCCGACGAAAACCGCGTCAGGAAGGGCCACGACCAATGGCTGGTCCTGGTGGGCATCTGCACCCATCTGGGCTGCATCCCGCAAGGCACCCGGTCTTCGGAACCCCGCGGTGATTTCGGCGGCTGGTTCTGCACCTGCCACGGCTCGCAATACGATACGTCGGGCCGCATCCGCAAAGGCCCCGCGCCCAGGAACCTGGATGTGCCGCCTTACAAGTTCATCAGCGATACCAAAATCATCATCGGCGAGGTCTGACGTCCATGTCGAACGAGTGTACTTACACCCCTAAGACGGCTTTTACGCGCTGGCTCGACGCCCGCCTGCCGGTCGTCAGACTGATGCACCACAGCTTCATCGTGTTCCCGACGCCGCGTAACCTGAATTACTGGTGGACCTTCGGCGCCCTTCTGGCGTTCTGCCTCGTGGTGCAGCTCGTCACCGGCATCGTTCTCGCCATGCACTTCACGCCGCATGTGGATTACGCCTGGAAATCCGTCGAGCACATCATGCGCGACGTGAACTACGGCTGGCTGATCCGGTATACGCATGCAAATGGCGGCGCCCTGTTCTTCTTCGCCGCATACATCCATCTGTTCCGCGGTCTTTATTACGGCTCCTACAAGTCGCCCCGCGAGATCCCGTGGATACTCGGCGTGGTGCTGCTGTTCCTGATGATCGCCACGGCGTTCATGGGCTATTCGCTGGTTTGGGGCCAGATGAGCTACTGGGCCGTGACGGTGATCACCAACCTGTTCTCGTCGCTCGATTCGATCATCCCCGGCTTGGGGACTGCGGTCGTCGAATGGATGTGGGGCGGGTTCTCGGTCGATAATCCGACGCTCAACCGGTCTGTTCAGCGCACATTACCTGCTGCCCTTCGTGATTGCCGCCGTGGTCGTCCTGCACATCTGGGCGTTCCATGTGCCGGGCAACAACAATCCCACGGGCGTGGAAATCAAGACGCCGAAGGATACCGTACCGTTCCACCCGTATTATACGGTGAAGGATCTGTTCGCGATCGTGGTGTTCATGCTGCTGTTCGCCTATCTGGTCTTCTACATGCCCAACTATCTGGGGCATCCGGCCAACTACGATATGGCCGATCCGTTGAAGACTCCGGCGGATATCGTGCCCGAATGGTACTTCCTGCCGTTCTACGCCATTCTGCGCGCCATTCCTTCCAAGCTCGGAGGCGTGATCGCTCTGGCGGGCGCTGTTATGATCCTGTTTTTCGTGCCGTGGCTCGACACGTCCAAGGTGCGCTCGGCGCGCTACCGGCCGCTGTACCGGATCTTCTTCTGGCTGTTCGTGATCACCTGCATCGCGCTCGGCTATCTGGGATCGAAAGCACCCAGCGGCTCATACCTGGTGTGGGGCCGCATCTTCACCGTCTATTACTTCGCGCACTTCCTGGTGGTGATGCCGGTGCTGGGCTGGATCGAGAAGGGGAGCCCGGAACCCAAGAGTATCGAGGAGGCTGTCGAGGGACCGCCATGTCCACCCAAGGCCGGGGCCAGTCCCGTTCCAGCCGAGTAAGGGGGAGAGAAAGCAATGATGAGGCTGACGATTAAAAAGTATGCCCGGCCTGCTCGCTCTGGCGGCTGTGTGCGCGGTGTCCATGCCCCAGACGGGCATGGCCAACGAAGAGGGCATCAAGAAGCAGGACTGGACCTTCAGCGGGATATTCGGCACCTACGACAAACAGCAGTTGCAGCGCGGCTATAAGGTCTATCACGACGTTTGCGCCAACTGTCACAGCTTGAAGCTGCTGCATTACCGCAACCTGGGCGACCAGGGTGGTCCCGAACTGTCCAAGGAGCAGATCCAGGCGCTCGCCGCAGAGGCGGAAGTGCAGGACGGTCCGAATGACGAAGGCGCGATGTTTACCCGCAAGGGCAAGCCCAACGACTTCTTCGCGCCGCGCTTCAAGAACGACAAGGAAGCGGCCGCCATGATGAACGGCGCCGTGCCGCCTGATCTGTCGGTGATCACCAAGGCGCGCGGTATCGAGCGGGAGGCGGCATGGTACATGTCACCCGTTAACATGATGCATGACTTTGTTTCGCAATATCAGGAGCAGGGGCCGGATTACATCTATGCGCTGCTGACCGGATATGAGGACACGCCGCCGGCCGGTTTCACGCTGGCTCCCGGCGCGAGCTACAACAAGGTCTTTCTGGGCCACCAGATCGCCATGCCGGCGCCCTTGCAGGACGGTGTGGTTGAATACACGGACGGCACGCCCGCCACGGCCGGCGCCTACGCCAAGGACGTCACCGCATTCCTGATGTGGACGGCGGAACCGAAGCTGATGGAACGCAAGGCCATGGGGCTGAAGGTCATGGGCTATCTGCTCTTCCTGGCGCTGATCCTGTATTTGTCGAAGCGGGCCGTTTGGCGGAACGTGAAGCATTGACGGCTTCAAAAAGCTGATCTGACATGAACGAAGCCCCGGTTTTTCCGGGGCTTCGGCGTTTTGGGGGAAATATACTCCAGTGAGCCGGATGCCCTGTTCTTAGTTTTTCCATGCAGAACAATAATATGCAGCTCGCGGTGAATCAAATGAGAGAAGGTGCGCCGCGCGTTTTTGACAGGAAGCGTCGAGTTGTGCTCGACAATCCGGTGCAAAGAAATTAGTCTGCTACTTTGAAATTGTGCATTTTTATCGTTTTGGCGGGTTAAATGGTGCCGGCGGGAATCAAAAAGTGGGATGTGCTGTCGCGAGAGTTTATTACCAGGAAATGTAGACGAGATATAGAGCGGGTTGTTTTCCGGTTACCCAACGGCGTAGAGGAAGAATTTTACATCAAGAATGAAGGCCCCAGCACGGCCGTATTCGCCCTAACCACGTCAAATCAGGTGATATTGGCCAGGCAATTCAGACCCGGCCCCAATGCTGTGCTCGATGAACTGCCGGGCGGCGCTATAGAAGGCGGTGAAACGCCCGAGCAAGCCGGCGAAAGAGAGTTGCTGGAGGAGACGGGATACCGGGGCAAGGTCGAGAAAGTATCCGAGATTCTGGATTGCGCCTATTCCACTCTGCGCCGGCACTGCGTGATCATTACGGAGTGCGAAAAAGTGGCGGACCAGCAGCTCGACGCATGCGAGTTTATTGAAGTCGTGCTGATGGCGCCCGCTGAATTCCGCCAGCATCTCAGGAGCGGTAATCTGACGGATATCGAGGTTGGATATCTGGGGCTCGATCACCTCAATCTGCTGTAAATAGTGTCATGGCACCCGCCGCTTACCGGTCCCCCTGCGGCAAACCGCAGCTTGCGAATCGTCCCGGCAGAGTTGATCATCAACTGGTATGGCAGCAATTTTCCCGTCCTGATCCGTGTTTTTCCGCCGTTTTGTCGATCCAGCGAGGGTACTAATGAATACGTATGCTGCAGTGACGCAACTGAACTCGCATGTGCAGTGCCTATATCCTTTCATTGAGTTGGACGGTCACGGCAATTATCCGACGTCCGCGAATTTCGAGGTCATCCATACCAGTGATGGCCGCGGTGCGGGTATCCGTGTGCTGCGGGCGTTCTCGCGCGGCGAACAGATCAGCCGGGTGTCCGGTCACGTGATCGCATCGCGGCGGCTGCATACGCTGCAAATTACGCCCTACGCGCATCTGTATGATCCGTATTTCAGCGGGCTGCTGCTGCACTCGTGCAATCCCAACGTGTTCCTCGATATGGGGCAGTTCGAGCTGTGGGCGCTGAGGGACATTCCCGCGGATGACCTGCTGATGATGGACTACGCCTCGACCGAGGATATTCTCATGCGTCAGTTCCAGTGCCAATGCGGTTCGGCCGGCTGCCGGGGGTGGATTACCGGCTCCAAGGAACAGGTCAACGAAGAAGGGCTCGCCGTTCTGCGGAATGGGGCCGTGCAGTGTCTGTCCTAACGCCTTCATTCCGGTGAGGCGGCTATTCCGGCGAGTCTGAGCCGGTGGGCGGGAACCATTCTCATTTTGACACGCCGCTTCGGCGGTCATGCGGTTCACCGTGCCGCCCTGACAAGGCAAACAAGGCTCAGGCTTGGGCCGTATGCCGGTGAACGGCGGTTTGGTTTCGCAGTGTTGAGCGGTGCGCGCCAGCGCCGCCGCCGTGGATAATCTCCCCCCCGCCATGGACTGATGCCCCGAATCGCGGCGGTCTTGTTTCCATTGGCATCCGTCAGCTTGGCGCGCCCGCGTGCTCGCAAGCGAACCTCGGGAGAACCTGGAAATGACCGCCTTCAATCTCGCCCAGCTCAGTGATGCCATTGCCGCCGATATTGCCGGCGGCGGCCCCACGGACTTGTCCTTCGCCGTTGCCCGGCTGATCGACAGCACCCCTGGCGCCGCGCTCGACCTGATCGAGCACATTCTGCGGGAGGGCGCCGGACATAAGCGTCCCAAAAGCAAGCGCCGGAAAGCCGCAAAGGCGGAGCCCGATGACGGTGTCCTCGCTGCCCAGGCCTATTTGCTCGCGCATGCCCTGGAGGTGTTGCGCTACGACGTGGAACGCAACAAGGCGGATGCGCTGGCGCGGGCGGACGAGCTGCGCGCGAGGCTGCTCAAGGCCGGCCGGGAGGAGGGGGCGGACGCCGCGCTGATGCTCTTCATCATGCACCAGTTCGTGGCCGCCAAACTCGACATGGGCGACGAACTTCGCGTTTTGATGCACGGCCTGATGGAAGCCGAGGCCAGCGCCATGGCCGCGCGCATGCCGATGGACGGCCTCGACGCCGATTTCGTGCAGCTCGCCAGGGATCTGGACGGCGATCCGTTCGCCATTCACGCCATGCTGGCCGAAACCGCGCTGATCCTGCCGGAGGAGATGCGGGCGCAGATGGTCGCCGGTGCCTTCGCGCAAGGTGTGCCGGAACTGCGCGAGGCGGGGCTCGGCTGGCTGCTGGATGACGCCGCGCCGGTGCGGCGGATGCTGATGCAGGCGCTTGGCGGCGCCCTGGGCGAGGGCGGCATCAGCGGCGTCATGCTGCGGCGCATGATCGCCGTGCGCAACTGGCTGCCCGAGGAGGACCGCCCGCACCTCGACCGCGTCATCAAGACCGCGCGCCAGAAGAAGGTCGCCTGCGAAAGCTGGCCCAAGGCGAAGGTGCTGGAAACCTATGTCAGCGGCTTTGACGGCGCGGGCGCGCAAAGCGTCATCCTGGTGACGTCCGAGGGCCGCAAGCGCTGCTTCGCCGGCCTGCTGTTCAAGCACGGCGTTGGCATCCGCGACGCCTGGGTTCAGCACCAGCTCACGCCGATGGAAGCCAACATGATGCTGGAGTCGGTCGCCAGCCAGATGCATCTGACGCCGGCGGGGCTGGATTACGTGGCCGCCGCCACGCGCCATTTCCTGGGCGTCAACGCGCAGTCGGGGGTTATGCCGCCGTTCAACCTGCTGGACTTCGCCGAAACCGCCGGGCTGTCCGAACTCAATCCCGAGCATCTGACGGTGGAGGAACTGGTGGCGTCGCTCTGCGCCGGCATCGCGCCGGAACTGGCGGGGCCGGAGGCGGTTGCGGCGGCGCTGGCGGACAGCGCGGCGTGGAGCGTCCAACAGCCGATCGCCGATAGCTGGTTCGAGGACGGCGACGAGATCGCCGCGCTGCTGGCGCCGAGGATGAGCAAGGCCAAGCGGAAGGCGGCGCTGCTGGCGATGCCGTTGCAGAAGCGCCGCCGCTGGTGGGCTGAGCTGATCGCCTGGACCGCGTACAGCATCAAGTGCGACCCGAGCGGTTCGGGCTGGGAGGAATTCGCGCTGGTGGCCCGCGAGCTGCTGGGCGAGCGCGCCTTGAGCGAGTTCGGCATCATGAACGCGATTGCCGCCACGACGCTGGACGTGCATTCGGGGCACTGAGCCGCCGCCGCCGTCAGTCGCGCTTGATGACGCCGGTCGCCACGGCGGACAGGCTCAAGCTCCATACCCAGGCGAAGATCGTCTCGAACCAGACGAGGAAGCGCAACACCGGCAGCTCCACGTCCCAGCCGAAAGCTGAGTACCGGAACGGACGGTCCAGCGGCTGCCAGTCGTCCTCCTGCCGCAGGCTGACGATGGGCAGGATCACATCGAGCGAGTAAACGAACGGGTTGAAGGCGGTGTATTCGGGGACGTGCCGGCTGAGCTGGCAATGGCCGCTGGTCCAGGCCGGCTGGCCGTCGCGGGTGCAGGCGGGCTTGATGTCCTTGTCGAGATAAACGCGCGGGTTGACGGGGGCGAACAGGTCCTGCCGCGCGGCCTCCCCGTAGATGAACCCGCAGCCGATCCACATGGCAACGGCCAGGATCACCATGCGGTGCGGGTAGTACCCGTGGCCGAGCGCCTTTTCCAGGAACAGCCATTGCGCCAGCCAGCGCAGCCAGACCAGCGGATTGCGCGGCTTCCGCTTACCGCGCCACGGCCGGTGCAGGCGGCAATATTCCTTGAAAAAGCCGATGTCGCGGGCGTCGCCCGTGTGCCCCATGTCGCGCAGCACCCTGATGAGCTGCTCGAAGGGCTGCGGGCGGAAGCCGCCGTCGAGATGGTCCGGCGGCTGGCGCAACAGCCAGGATTTACAGGTTGCGGCATCTGTTGGCGAATTTCCGGCGAGCTGCCGGTATGTAAAACCGTCCAGCTTCATCACACAGTCAACGGTCTGCTTATCATCCGTCTCGATTTGCGGGAGGGGCCAGGACCTTGGCGAATGGCGCAAGCGGCCGGCATATGCATCGGCTAGATTAACTGATCCTTCGATAACGGCAGGCAGCTTTCCGTCAAACCATAGCGTGGCATGGACTTTTGCCCCGCCGAGATTGAGCGCATAGGCCGCATGGATCGGTTGGCCGGGCTTCATGCGTGCGTGGCTGTACCTGAATTCCCCGCCATCGCAATGCAAATCTCCGCCGATGTCGGCACCCCACGCATTCACCGCACCCTGAGCAGAAAATCCCGAGCTCAGATAAACACTATTCACAACCCTGATTTGGGCGCAATTGAAAGCCGTACCTCCAGGATTGTTGAACTTGCCGTGTTGGCAGATGAGTTCGCCGCCGATCTCCGCGCCGGGGAAGCGCACTTCGCCTTCGGCGGTGAAGCCGCCGCTGAGGAACACGTTGCCCGCGACCTTGGCGCTATCGCAGGTGAGCGCGTCACCGCCGGCGTTGTTGAACACGCCCTTGATGCAGGCAAGCACCCCGCCGATCTTCGCGCCCAGGAGCCGCACTTCGCCTTCGGCGGCGAAGCCATCGCTGAGGAACACGCTGCCCGTGATCCTGGCTTGGTCGCAGGTGAGCGCGGCACCGTCGGCGTTCTTGAATACGCCCTTGCTGCAATTGAGCTGCCCGCCCATCTCCGCGCCCAGGAAACTCACCTCGCCTTCGGCGGCGAAGCCATCGCTGAGGAACACGGCGCCTGTAACCCTGCCTTGGTCGCAGTTGAGCGCGTCACCGCCGGCGTTCTTGAACACGCCCTCGCTGCAATCAAGCTGCCCGCCGATCTCCGCGCCGGGGAAACGCACCTCGCCTTCGGCGGTGAAGCCATTGCGGAGGAACACATCGCCCGTGACCCTGGCCCCGTCGAAGGTGAGCGCGCCGCCGGCGGCGTTCTTGAACATGCCCTTGCTGCAAGCAAGCTGCCCGTCGATCTCCGCGCCGGGGAAACGTACCTCGCCTTCGGCGGTGAAACCCTCGACAAGGACCACGCTGCCCGTGACTCTGGCTCCGTCGCAGTTGATACCCCGGATATGGGAGCCCTGCAAATTGAGGCGGCCGAGGCGGGCGTTGCGCCCGATCAGTTCGCCCGCGACGCGGCACCGCCACAGTGTGAGCGGAAAGGCGCCGGCGCTTTCCAGGTCGATGTCCCCATCGACGAAGGCGCCGCCAAGCTGGATGCCCTTTTCATGCACGGGCGCTTCACCATCGCCGCCGAGGAGGAGGAAGCGCACGAAGGCGCCGCGAACGCGGGTTTCCTCGCCCGCCTCGTCCGGGAGCGTATCGCCGATCTCGCAAGCCTCACCCCGCAACGCGGCGGCCAGCAGCTTTTCCTCCGCCGGCCACAGCCCGTGCGGCGTTGTCTTGCCCGCGATGCGGAAATCCGCCAGCGACCGGCCGTGTGCCCGTCCGTCTGCCATGACCTGCCCCCCTGGAATACCGTCCCATTATGGGGCGGCACCAGGGTGGAGGCAAGAAAAAGGCAGGCATTCCGCCGGTTTCAGTCCTGCGGCGTAAACATATCGTGGACGATCTTCTTGCGGTTGGCGATCAGCTCGTCGATGGACGGCTCGTCGTTCAGCGCGCGCACAATCGCCAGCTTGGTGGCTTCGTAATTGGTGCGGTACAGGTCGTTGTCGTCGCGGTTCGGGTCGTTGACGCAGGCCGGGTCGATCCACACCAGCGCGATGATGCACAGATTGTTGACCTGATCGCGCGGGATGATGCCTTCAATCACACAATCGAGCACCGCGTCGGCCGTCGCCGACTGCACCACGCCGCCGAACAGGTTCACGTCCTCCTCGGTCTTCAGCGTCACCTTCGGCACCATCAGCGTTGCCGGGCGGACCTGCTGGTTGCATGCACGAATTCGCGAACATGCGCGTGTGGCCGGCGGTCTGGCCCATGAGGTTGGCGAAGGCGTAGCCCACCGGCCCGTCCGTCGCGCCGATGAGGATTTCCGGCATGGCGTCGGTGTACTGGCCCTCGGCCGCGAGCACGGTCGACTCGCCGGATTTGAAGATGATTTTCTCGCTCATGTGATTCCCTTCCTGGTTGTGATGCGCGTGAGAAGTGATGCACGGCGCGGGGCCTGTCAACGTCCACCGCCCGCTGGGCCAGCTATGAAAGCCGGCTGAAAATTTGCTGGGGCCGCCGGAGTTTGCGCCGCCGTCCGGGGATAACCCCTTGCCCGCCTTGGCCAGAATGGCATCCACCTGGAAGAACATGGACGCCGCCGGCCCGCCCGGAGGCAGATCCTCCGGCGCGGTGGAGGCTGCAAGCGGCGCGATATCGAGGCGGTCGTAGGCGTGGCCGTCGCGGTTGACGAGCGTCTGCTTGACCATCCGCGCCTTGGTGATGAGCAATATAGAGTGTTCCTCCGCCAGGGTGACGGCAACGAACGCGGTTTCCAGGCTTTTGCCATCGCCGGTCGCCAGGATGGCCTTGACGAGACCGTGCCCGATTTCGCGCTCGCGCCGCGCCTCCTCTGCCTGGCCGAGCCGGTCGTAGCAAACCGCGGCATACAAATGGGCGTCGATGAGGATGAAATTGGCGGCGATGATGCTTTTCGCCTTCGTCAGGGTCGTTTCGAAATCGCTTTGACGGGCGGCGGCGCGCATTTCTTCCACCAGGGGCGGGATTTTGGTGGAATAGGGATCGTAGCCGGGGCTTTTGACGTAAGCCTCGCGCAGCGCTCCGTAGTCCACGTCCTTAGCGCCGCTTTTGATCTGTGCGACCAGCTTGTCGTAATCCGCGTCGTCCCCGGCCAGCGCCGGTGCAGCCAGCGCCATGACCGCGAGCAGAGCCATCGCCAGGAAGTTCGCAGTTTTGCGGGTCATTGCCGGTAAGTTTTGCATCCGTGAAGCCTCTGGTGGCGAAAGTGCCATGCATACATCTGATATACCGGCTTGACCAGATTCGAACAGGGCAAAAACCATCGCGGACACCCAGGTTTTCCCGGCGCTTATATTGCATGCCGCGGCCAGTTCACGCACAGTAAGGCTGTACTCCTCCCGAAAAGGCGCGCCGATGGATGTAACAATTGCCCCCATAGCCGCGGAACATGTGGAGAGCTTCCATCGCGCGCTCGATTATGTCGCCCGCGAGCGCCGGTATTTGAGCTTTCTGGAAGCGCCGCCGCTGGTCAACACCCGCGCCTTCGTCATGGACAACATCGTCAACGGCTTTCCGCAATTCGTCGCGCTGGCGGAGGGGGAGGTCGCCGGCTGGTGCGATATCCTGCCGAAACCCCGCGAGGTGCATGCCCATTGCGGCGTGCTGGGCCTGGGGCTGCTGCCGGAATTTCGCGGTCAGGGCCATGGAGCGGCGCTAATCAGGGCAACGCTTGACGCAGCCCGCCGCTTCGGGCTCGTGCGCGTCGAGCTGCACGTTTACGCCGATAATGCGCGTGCCATCGCGCTTTACGAAAAGACCGGCTTCGAAAAGGAGGGCGTCATGCGCGACGCCACCTTCATGGACGGCCACTACCGGGACATGATCCTGATGGCGCTGATCGACCCCATCAACCGGCGCCCGGTTTGGACGCCGCCGGGCAGTTGAGCGCCGTCAATTCCCGGCAAATATTCAGCATTAGCAGAGCCGCATTAACCCACCGGGACGGACTGCATCCAGAACGCCGAACTTTGCTGGTTCTAAGTCCCGCGGTTGTCTATAGTTGTGGATGAGCGGCATACAAACCGGGCCGGCGCACCGGCATCCCGCTGTCTTCGGCTTCCGTAAAACTGGAAGCAGGTTTCCTGGGAAGAAAAACGCGGCCAGACCAAAAGCAGAGCAGCGCTCCGGCTCGACAGAGGCGGAAAGGCTTGAAAATTCATCCGCCGCGAGGGGAACCTCCCCTCGGGCCCAACAGGCAGGCACCCTTGGAACAAACACAACCACCCCGCCTTTCCATCCCCGCTGGGGACTGGCTTCCGATCCTCAGCCGCTATCGCGAGCCGAGCCACGCCCGCAGCATCTTCGAGCTGGCCGTCACCGGCGGTCTTTTCGCCGCGCTGTGGATCGCGGCATGGGCGGCGCTCGACGCCGGACATTACTGGCTGAGCCTGCTCATCGCCGTGCCCGCCGCCGCCTTCCTCGTGCGCCTGTTCATGGTGCAGCACGACTGCGGCCACGGCGCGTTCTTCCGCCACCGGCAGGCCAACGCCTGGGTCGGGCGCGTCATTGGCGTCCTGACACTGACGCCCTACGATTTCTGGCAGCGGAGCCACGCCATACACCACGCAAGCTCGGGCAATCTGGAAAAGCGCGGCGTCGGCGACATCACCACGCTCACGGTGCGCGAATATCAGGCGCTGACGCCGTGGTCGCGGCTCGGTTACAGGCTGTACCGCCATCCCGCCGTGATGTTCGGCCTGGGCCCGGCGTATCTCTTTCTCCTGCAACACCGGCTGCCCATCGGCATGATACGCGAGGGCTGGCGGCCATGGCTCAGCACGATGATCACCAACGCCCTCATCGCGGCACTGTGCGCGCTGATGATGTGGCTGGTGGGTGTGCGGGCGTTCGTGATGGTGCAGGTGCCGGTCACGCTGCTGGCGGGCTCCATCGGCGTCTGGCTGTTTTACGTGCAGCACCAGTTCGAGACCACTTTTTGGGCAGCGTCCCCGGTCTGGCGACGGCACGACGCGGCGCTGCGCGGCAGTTCGCATTACGACTTGCCCCGCGTCCTGCGCTGGTTCACGGCCAATATCGGCGTGCATCATGTGCATCATTTGTGCAGCCGGATTCCGTTTTACCGGCTGTCGCAGGTGCTGCGCGATCATCCCGAGCTGAAGGCCGTCAGCCGGCTCACTTTTGTGGACAGTCTTTCCTGCGTGCGCCTGACGCTGTGGGACGAAAGCCGCCAGCGTCTGATCTCGTTCAAGGAGTTCGCGCGCCAGCAGAGCGGGCTGGGCGCGGCCGCCTGACCGCGAAAATGAAGGCCGTCCGCATTGGCGCGGGCGGCCCAAACCGTATCCGGCGTCCTGTCAGCGCCCGTATGTAGCGGTGAAGCTGGCCTTGCCGAGGCTGTTCATGTTGATGAAGTAGCCCGCCATGGCGCCGCTGGCATCGGCGCCGGCGCCGAGCGTGTCCACCTTCAGGGCGTGGACGGTGAAAATGTAGCGGTGGGGCGGGTGTCCGGGAGGCGGACAGGCACCGCCGAAGCCGGGTTTGCCGAAATCGGTGCGGCTCTGGATGGCTTTTTCCGGCAGTCCCGCGCCGCTGCCGGCATCGGCGGGCAGCTTGCTGACGCTGGCGGGCAGATCGAACACCACCCAATGCCACCAGCCGGAGCCGGTCGGCGCGTCGGGATCGTAGACGGTGACGGCGAAGCTCTTTGTGCCCTCGGGCGGGTTTGTCCAGGTCAGCTCGGGCGACTGGTTGCCGCCGGTGCAGCCGAAAGAGTTGAACACGTGTTGTGGCGGTAGAACCTGGCCTTCGGCGACGCTGGGGCTGGAGAGGGTGAAATCCGCCGCGTTTGCCGGGCAGATCATGGCGGCGGTCATCAGGGCAACGGCCCCGATGGCCAGGCTGGACTTGATAGGCAACATGGGATGGCCTCGGCTTTGGCTGGAGTTGGTTCTGTCCGCACGTGAGGAAACCGGCATTCTTTTAATGTGTTCTCCAGGCCCGTCACCAGGTTTTTCGCGCACCACGCGGCGGCGCCATTTCCCTCTGGCGTGAGCTTCCTTGCATTCCGTGTATCGCAATGTTACACACTTCCCGCGCCGCGCTTGAAAATATCGCGATATTTCAATAACGCGCCGCGCCAGTTTTGACCCAGAGAGAGCTGCCGGAAAGCTTGCCGGAGTTCTCCGCTCCTGCCGGTAAACGCATCCGATGACAATTACGCTGCATCAAGGCGACCTTCCGCCCGGTCTCGACTTCGGGGCGTCCGTCGCCATAGACACCGAGACGCAAGGTCTCAACCCCTATCGCGACCGGCTTTGCGTCGTCCAGCTTTCGGCGGGCGACGGCAATGCCCATCTCGTGCAGTTCGCCAAGGGCGCGTTCGAGGCGCCGCGCCTGTCCGCCCTGCTGACCGACCCCAATGTGCTGAAGATTTTCCACTACGGCCGCTTCGATATCGCCGTGCTTTACCATTCCCTCGGCGTGCTGACCGGGCCGGTGTATTGCACCAAGATCGCCTCCAAGCTGATCCGCTGCTACACGGACCGGCATGGATTGAAGGAACTCTGCCGCGAACTGCTCGGGGTGGAGCTGTCCAAGCAGCAGCAGACGTCCGACTGGGGCGTGACAACGCTCAGCCCGGAGCAGCTCGAATACGCCGCCTCCGACGTGCTGCATCTCCACAAGCTGAAGGCCAAGCTCGATGTCCTCCTCGCCCGCGAAGGGCGCGAGGATCTGGCGGAGGCGTGTTTCCGCTTCCTGCCGTCCCGCACGCGCCTTGATTTGCTTGGCTGGGAAGAAAACGATATCTTCAACCATTAGGACAGGCTCGGAAATAACTGCGCCATCTGGCTTGTCCCTTCGTGCGTCCGCTGCGTTACCGGCGAACAAAATTCCCGCGCCATACGGCGCAATTATTCCGAGCCTGTCCTAAAAGCGCCGGACATGGTAGCTATCGCCAACGGTGGCGCGAGAGGTTCGCGGACGGGGGCGGTCCCGTCGTGAGGCATTCATGGTCCCCGCGCGGCGGAGAATGCAGGAAAAATGGTGGTTACGGCAGCGGTGCAAGGAAAAATGGGGCGCTTCGGCTCCATCAGCGTTGCGGGCAATCGCGACAAAGCTTTTCGCGCCGCCCGCCGCCACAGCACCCTCGTCCGGGTGCTGCGCAAGCTGCTGCCCCTTGCCGCCATCGCCTGCCTTGCCGTTTATGCCGCCCCGGCCATGCTGAGTTTCAAGGGCAGCGGCGAGGAGATTGCCGTCGATAGGGGGCCGCCTTCCTCCGAAGACCTCAAAATGCAGAAGCCGCACGTCAAGGGCACGCATCCCACGCAAGGCGAATACGACGTGCGCGCCGAATACGGCATCCAGAACCTGACCGACCGGGATCGCATCGTGTTCGAGAAGATCGACGGCGACCTGGTCTCGCCCGCCGGCGAAAAAACCACGCTCACCGCGCCCGGCGGCATATACCAGACTAAAGCCGAAACGATGAATTTCGATCGCGGCGTGGATATCGTGCGTTCGGGCGGTCTGAGCGTCGTGCTCAAAGCCGCCACGGCGTTTCTCCAGGAAAAACGTGTGCTTTCGACCCAGGGGCCTGTTGAGGTCCGGCTGCATGACAGCCATATTCGTGCCCAATCCCTGGAGCTATTTGTCAACGAATCACGTGTTGTATTCACTGGGAATGTGTTTGTGCATCTCGAACGGTTACCCGAGGCCAAACAGGAACAGAATGCTCCGGTTCAGAACGATCCGTTTCAGACCGGTCAAACACCGCCGCGATGAGGCGAGAGGCAAGGCAGATGCGTCCGTTAGTTCGAGTTAACCGCTTGGCTTTGGCTGTGCTGGCGGTTCTGGCTGTGATTCCGGCTGGGATGGCGCAGGCGCAAACGCAGGCCGGCACCTTCGGCGATTACAAGATGGACGCAAAAAAGCCGGTCGATATCCAGGCAGACCGGCTGGAAGTGGACGACAAAAAGCAGGTCGCCATCTTCCAGGGCAACGTCATCGCCAAACAGGGCGACTACACCATCCGCGCGGCCGAACTCGTCGTCACCTATACCAGTACGCAGCCGAAGAAAAAGGCGCCCCTGGTGCCGGGCGAAGTTGAAAAGCCCGCGCCCAAAACCGCCGGCGAGCCCAATGCCGACATAAAATACATCGAAGCCAAGGGTAACGTCATCGTCAGCTCCACCAGGGACAATCAGAGCGCCAAGGCCAATAACGGCCATTTCGACGTGAAAGCCCAGACCATCACGCTGTTTGATGACGTGGTGGTGTCGAAGGACAAGAACGTCATCAAGGGCGAGCGGCTGCTTATCGAACTGGCGCTGGGGAAAAGCACGTTCCTGTCCAACGATGCGACGGCTGCCGTCACCGATCCGAACGCCCCCAAGCAGCGGCTGCGCATGATCATCACGCCGCAGAGCGCCACCTCAGGCGCCATCAACCCGAAGAAGCAGGAGAACACCGGCGCAAGTCCGTGGACGCCGGCCGCGCCACAATAGGGAAACACACCATATGATGCGTCCACTCCTTCGACCGCGCCGCAGAGCTGGACTTGCTGTACTGATGCTGTTGGCGGCCGCGCTGCCAGTTCGGGGATGGGCGCAAACGCCAGCCGCCCCGCTGGGCGAATACAAGGCGGATGCGAAAAAGCCAGTCGATATCCAGTCAGAGTCGCTGGAAGTGGACGATAAGCGGCAGATCGCTGTCTTTCGTGGCAATGTCGTCGCCAGACAAGGCGATTACGCCATCCGGTCGCAGGAATTGACCGTCACCTATAGGAAAAAATCTACGGCTCCGGCGGCGGAGATAGGGCGGGCCGCCATTCCTCCCGGCGGGGGCGGCGCAGATATCCGGTTTCTCGACGCCAAAGGTGAGGTGAGTGTTTCGCGGGCGCAAGGGTTTCAGAGGGCGAGATCCAATTCGGCACATTTCGATGTGCAAGCGCAGACTATCGAGCTGTTCGATGGCGTGGCCGTGTCGGACGGCTCGAACGTGATCAAATGTGAGCGCATGCTGATCGAACTGGCGGCCGGCAAGAGCACGTTTTCCGGGCCGGTGAGCAGCCTAATCGTGCCGAAGCCGGATACGAGCCATAACGCCAATGCCGCGCGTGAAAAAGACGGCAGCCACTGGGCGCCGGTACCTCGATAATTCGCCGTTGGAGTGACGGAGGGGCGCAGGAAGCGGGCGGCCGGCACGGGCCGTGTGACGGATGGGGAAACGTTAATAATAGGTTGACGTGCAAAGTTCACGCCAATTTACTTTTTCATCAAACTTGCTAGGATGCCGGGTTAGAGCGCTGCGCGAAAGTTGGGCCGCGCATGGAACCGCGGCCGGGCTGTGAGGGTTTTAGCCGATGAATATCATGCAGCGTAACAAACCCGCTCCGGGCGGCTGGACACGGCCGGATGGGCGATCGACGCTGCCAGCGGTCCGTCAGGAAGGCACGCGCGATAAACGCGCCGCCAGACCGGGCGCCAACCGCCTCATCGCCGACAACATCATCAAGAGCTACAAGAAGCGCACCGTCGTGAAGGGTGTGAGCGTTTCGGTCGGGCGCGGCGAGTCGGTGGGGCTCCTGGGGCCGAACGGCGCGGGCAAGACCACGGTTTTTTACATGATTACCGGCCTGGTGCAGGCCGACAAAGGCCGCGTCGTCATCGACGGCTACGACGTGACCAAGCTGCCCATGTACCGCCGCGCGCGCCTCGGCATCGGCTATCTGCCGCAGGAAGCGTCCATTTTCCGGGGTCTCAGCGTCGAGGACAACATCCGCGCCGTGCTGGAAGTGACCGAACCGAGCCGCAAGGAGCGCGAACGCCAGTTGGATTCGCTGCTGGAGGAGTTCAATATCACGCGGCTGCGCAAGTCGCCGTCCATCGCGCTTTCGGGCGGCGAGCGGCGGCGCGTGGAAATCGCCCGCGCCTTGGCGAGCAAGCCGTCATACATGCTGCTGGACGAGCCGTTCGCCGGTATCGACCCCATCGCCATCGGCGATATCCGGGCGCTGGTGCGGCATTTGACCCAGCGCGGCATTGGTGTACTCATTACCGACCACAATGTGCGCGAAACGCTTGAGTTGATCGACAGGGCCTATATCATCTACGAGGGCCGCGTGCTCACGGAGGGGACGCCGCAGGAGATCGTCGCCAACGAGGAAGTGCGGCGGGTCTATCTGGGCGATATGTTTTCGAGGTAAGTTTTGCCGCATCGTTTAGCAAAATGATGCGAAAATTTTTAAGGAATCTGAGCGGGCCTTGCCGGTCCGCTGATGGATGCCTGTTTGGGGTGGCCAGGGCAAGTGGCGCATCCGGTGTTTTGTGGTAACGGCTTAGGGTGGTTCGTATGGCGCTTGGGGCAAGGCTGGAGCTGAGACAACGCCAGGCCCTTATTATTACTCCGCAGTTGCAGCAGGCCATCAAGCTGTTGCAGCTCTCCAACCTCGATCTGCAAATTTTCATAGATCGGGAGCTGGAGCAGAACCCGTTTCTGGAGCGGAGTGACGACGAGAGCAAGGCCCCGTTCACGGAAGCGAACGGCGGCAGGGAAGGGGCGGAGACGCCGTTTGCCGCTGCGCCGGAGGTGTCCGAGCGTCCCGATCTGGCTACGGCCATCAACGAAAAGCTGACCATCGCCGAAGCCTTCGAAGCGCCGTATCAGGATTTGCGCGACGACGCGCCGGGCGATTACGCCAGCGACCTTGCCAACATGTCCACGCGCACCCGCAACAACGATGCATCGGGCGACAGCGCGGAATTTGGAGATTTCCTGACCAAGCCCGCCGGTCTCACCGAACATCTTGCGGACCAGTTACTGCTGGGCACGCCCGACCCCCTCACGCGCCTCATCGGCCGCTACCTGATCGACCTGGTGGACGACGCCGGATATTTTCGCGGCGATGTGGACTCCATCGCGGAGCAACTTGGGGCATGCGCGGAGTTGGTGGAAGCGACGCTGACGCTTTTGCAGAGTTTCGATCCGGTTGGCGTATGCGCGCGCGACCTGAAGGAGTGTCTCGCGCTGCAATTGCGGGAAAAGGACCGCCTCGACCCGCTGATGCAGCGGCTGCTGGACCATCTCGACCTGATCGCCTCCCAGGATTTCGCCCGGTTGCGGCGCGTCACCGGCATCAGCGCCGAAGACCTGGACGACGCGCTGGTCGAATTGAAGCACCTGAACCCCAAGCCCGGCCTGAAGTTCGGCTCGATCATGGTGGAGCCGGTCATTCCCGACGTGCTGGTGCGCCGGCGCAAGGGCGAGGACGGCGGCTGGCTGGTGGAGATCAATCAGGAAACGCTGCCCAAGCTGCTCATCAATCAGAGCTACTACGCCATGGTTTGCGGCTCCGCGCGCAATGACGGCGACAAGAGCTACATCAGCAATTGCCTCACCACGGCCAACTGGCTGGTCAAATCGCTGGACCAGCGGACGCGCACGATTCTGAAGGTCTCCCAGGAGATCGTGAAGCAGCAGGAAGCCTTCTTCACCCACGGCGTGCGCCATCTGCGGCCGCTCAATCTTCGCGACGTGGCCGAGATCATCGGCATGCACGAATTGACCGTCAGCCGCGTTACGTCCAACAAATACATGGCGACGCCGCGCGGCGTGTTCGAGCTGAAGTATTTTTTCACCTCGGCCATTCACAACGCCAGCCCCGGCGAAGCGCACTCGTCCGAATCCGTGCGTCACCGAATCAAACAGCTTATCGACGCCGAGCCGCCTAACGGAGTGCTGTCCGATGACCAGATCGTCAGCCTGCTGCTGAAGGAGGGAATCGACATCGCCCGCCGGACCGTGGCCAAATATCGCGAGGCGCTGCGGCTGCCGTCGTCCGTGCAGCGCCGGCGGCAAAAGCGCCAGTCCGCTGCCAAAGTTTGCTAACGCTTGTAAGGATGAACAGCGCCTTAACGATAACGCCATCATTTGATCGGGATTGTTTTGCAAAAGGCGCATAACAGGGTGTAACCGGGAGACGAAAATTGACACTGGGAGGCCATTCGTCTAGGTTCCCGCGATTGCTGCGTTGCGGCGCAACACAAAATTTTTGTCTCGCATGGCGTTTTGATGCGGACATTCGACTAAATTTAGAACCAATTATGCTTAACCTAAGATGAACGCGCGAATGAACGGCGGCACGATGTGCCGCAACGGGTGGTGCAGAGCATGACGATCAATATCACCGGAAAAAACGTGGATTTGGGTGAATCCCTGCGGGAATACGCCCTCGACAAGATTGATGAGGCCGTCGATAAGTATTTTGTCCGGCCGATCTCTGGAAAAGTGGTCATCGAAAAGACCCACGGCGATTTCGTGACGAGCTGTTCGGTGCATCTGCATTCCGGGCTCGACATCCAGACCTCCAGCAAGTCTCACGATGCATACGCTGGCGTCGATGAGGCGGTGGAGAAGATGGAAAAACAGCTTCGCCGGTACAAGCGGCGGCTGAAGAATCACCATGCCACCGCGGCGGCTCTGCCGGGTATCGAGGCGATGGATTACACCATCGGCCATACTGCGGAAGAAGACGCAGACCACGAGGCTGAAGAGCGCGCCGCTCCGGTTATCGCCGAAGAGCAGACGACCATTCCGATCCTGTCCGTGAGCGATGCCGTGATGCGGATGGACCTTGCCGGTGCGCTATTTCTGATTTTCCGCAACGCAAAACATGATAAAATCAACGTTGTTTACCGCCGGGCCGATGGCAATATCGGCTGGATCGATCCCGGTGGTGTAACCGCGAAGAAAAGTCGATAGCGATCAATGCTTGAAGACTTTGTTAGGACGAGCAAGCGTTTGGGAAGGCATATGGATCTGGGCGATCTGATTACACCATACGGCATTATTCCGTCCATGCGGGCCACGAATAAAAAGCAGGTCTTACAGGACTTGGCCGAGCGGGCAGCGGAGTTGACCGGACTCAACAAGACCGACGTGTACAACACGCTGTTACAGCGTGAACGCCTCGGTTCCACCGGCGTAGGCAACGGCATTGCCATTCCACACGGCAAGATTGCCTCGCTTGACCATATCGTCGGGCTGTTCGCGCGGCTCGACGAGGCTGTGAACTTCGATGCGATCGACGACGAACCCGTTGATCTGATTTTCCTTTTGCTGGCCCCCGAAGCGGCTGGCGCCGATCACCTGCGGGCGCTGGCGCGTATATCCCGCCTCCTGCGCGAGCCGGGTGCGGTGGAGAAGCTGCGCAGCTCCCAGGATCGGGCGGCGCTCTACTCGGTGCTGACCGAGCCCCTGGCTTCACACGCCGCCTGATGCGGCAGATTGCCGCGTGAAACCCCAATGCTCCGGGAGGTGGTTTGCTGCTCCCCGGTGTAGTTCTGAGGCGTCCGGCTTTTTGCGCCACCATGTCCACGGCCGTTAAGGCCAGCTCTGGCCGTCAGGCGAGGGGGGCAAGGCGCCGCCTTAGAAAAAGCGCGATTCCTGCCGTAGCTCCCAGGTTCCAATAACGCGGGAGCGAACGGGATGGCGCGAGTCCGGCGGCGTGTTGCCGTGCTGCTTTTGGCCGGCGTATGTGCCGGGCTGGCGGCGGTGTTCGCCGTGGGGACGTTCGCTTCGTCCCCGTCCCCGGCGGAATCGGGCCGGCGCCAGACGGCCTGCCGGTCGAATCCATCACCATCAGCAGTGCATCGGGAAGCCGCCTCTCGGGCTGGTTCCTGCAAGGCCGTCCCGGCGGCGGATCGGTCTTGCTCATGCACGGCATCCGCGCGAACCGGCTGGAAATGCTGGAGCGCGCCCGTTTCCTGCATGCGGAAGGGTTCTCCGTGCTGCTGTTCGATTTCCAAGCCTCCGGCGCCAGCAGCGGGCAGCACATCACCTTCGGCCATCTGGAATCGGCCGACGCGCGATCCGCCTTCGAGTTTCTGCGCGCGAAAACGCCGGGCGAGCGCATCGGCGTTATCGGCTTGTCGCTGGGCGGCGCCTCGGCGATCCTGGCCAATCCGCCCGTCGAGGCCGATGCCATGGTGCTGGAGGCGGTCTATTCCAGCTTCGGCAAGGCGGTGGAGAATCGCCTCGTCATGCGCTGCGGCCGGCTTTGCACGTATTTCAGTCCGCTGCTGACGTGGCAGGTCAAGCCGCGCCTGGGTTTCGATCCGGCGGTTTTGCAACCCGCCGCCCGCATTTCGCGCCTCCATGCGCCTGTGCTGCTGATCGCGGGCGAGCAGGACCAGCACGCGACGCTGGAGGACATGAAACAGATTTTCGCCAATGCCAACGAGCCCAAGGAACTGTGGGTCGTCGAGGGCGCGCCCCATGCCGATTTTCATCGCGTGGCGAAGGCGGAATACGAGCGCCGCGTTCTGGCATTCCTGAGCCGCACATTGAGAAACTAACCGCGTGCGCCGCATCTTCGGGCGCGTTGACATCTTCCATATTTCCATTATAATAGAAATATCGAAGAGGTTGGAAATGACCACGCCCGTAACAGACGACCAAACGCCCCGCTACGCCGACATGTTCTCCGCCATGGGGACCGAGCCGCGGCTGCGCATCATGCGGCTGCTGCTGGCCGCGCATCCCGATGGTATGGCCGCCGGCGACGTTGGCGCCGAACTCGGCATTCCCGCCTCCACGCTCTCGCATCATCTGGAGAAACTGAAAAACGAGGACCTGGTCCGCGTCCGCCGCGAGGGCACTTATCTGCGCTACTCGGCCAATGCGGACTCGCTGCGCGAGCTGCTGGCGTTTCTCTACGCCGAGTGCTGCACCCGCAACAAAGCCGTTCAACCCGAGAAAATCCATTTAACCGGAGAGGAAACAGCATCATGAGCACTATCGACGTAAAGGACGTTGTGAAGGAGAAGTACGGGCAGGCGGCGCTGCGTGTGAGTTCGGGCGAGCGTAGCGGCTGCTGCGGTGCGTCATCGGCGCTAGACGGCTGCGACCCGATCACCTCCAATCTCTACGATGTTTCCGAAACGGGCACGCTCCCGGACGCCGCGGTACTGGCGTCGCTCGGTTGCGGCAATCCCACGGCGCTGGCGCAGCTCAAGGCGGGCGAAACCGTGCTCGACCTCGGCTCGGGCGGCGGCATCGACGTGCTGCTGTCGGCGCGGCGCGTCGGCCCCACGGGCAAGGCTTACGGCCTCGACATGACGGACGAAATGCTGGCGCTGGCGCGCGAGAACCAGCGCAAGGCCGGCGTGGAGAATGTCGAGTTCCTCAAGGGCGAAATCGAGCACATCCCGCTGCCGGACAACTCGGTGGACGTCATCATTTCCAATTGCGTCATCAATCTGTCGGGCGACAAGGACCGGGTGATCGCCGAGGCGTTCCGCGTGCTGAAGCCGGGCGGGCGCTTTGCGGTTTCCGACGTGGTGACGCGCGGCGAAGTTCCGGCGCAAATCCGGCAGGATATGCTGCTGTGGGTCGGGTGCATTGCCGGCGCGCTGGATGAGAAGGATTTTGCGGTCAGGCTGGCGAAAGCCGGGTTCGAAGCCGTCGAAATCGAGCCGACGCGTGTCTACGATGTCGAGGATGCGCGGGAGTTTCTGAACGGCAAGGGTGTGGATGTGGACGCGATTGCGGCCCAGGTGGACGGTAAGTTTATGGCTGCGTTCATTCGCGCGGTGAAGCCGGGCGCCGCCGGGGCCTGCTGTTCGCCGGCGTGCTGCGGCTGAGGCTATGACTTGCCGCTGTCCTGCCAGTCAAGAGCTGGACGGCGGCGGCGTTATTGATCAGCGAAGCTAGCATGTTCCCGATTCGCCCCGAGGCTCGGCGCAATACCGGCGTGACAGCAAGGGCGATGATTCTATGCACGGCGTTGTGGAGCGAACTCCGCAACGCCGTTTTTTATGGCTGAAGACGGCTGGAAAAATTCCCCAGCCGCAGTTGTGTTCAATGTGTACAGGCTCAGGCGGCCTAGCCAAAAATGCGGCTGAAGACCCGTGTGAGGAAGCCGGGCTGCTTCTCAGCAGTGATCGCGGCGATGACGGCCGGATGCGGCATGTCAACTTCCGGTGCGGCCGCAACCGGCTCGCTATAGAACTGCCAGCGGCAGGCGGCCCCGGATTTCGTCGCCGTGCGCCGGGCCTGCATCACGGCCTCGCGCATCTCTTTATCCCGCTCGGCCTGCTGAAAAGCACGCCGCTTGCCCCGCATCCGTTCCTTGCGGCTTTGTCCGCCGCGATCAAAGCTTCTGCCCATTCTTTAAGTTCTCACCCCGTTAATACGCCGGCTCACAAACCAGATACATGGAAGCTTTTCCGGGCTGCCGGTACTCACTACTGTTCTGGACGCTGCTACGAATGGCAGCCGGCTGGCCCGGTTTGATGCGCGGCCGCTTGTTGGCGGCTTGGCAATGCCAGGACAGTATTCAAAGTTCCATTGTCTGAGTGTGAAGTGCGTCGGGGCGGATTGTCAAACACCTTGCGAATTTGAAATCCGCCGGTGAATCTGCCTGCGGGGTTGCGCCGCCATGGTGGAGCAGAGGGCGCCTGATTGCCGCGCGGCCAGACGGCGAGAGGAGCGGCGTTGATCGCCGCGCCTGCCGCATAGCCTGCCAGACATCAAGCGGATTCGAGAGCGTCAACCGGCACCGCGCCCGCCGGGATCAGCGCGACGATATCGCGGATGCTGATTACCCCGATGAGGTCCGTTCCGTCGATCACGGGCAGATGCCGGATGTGGTGGTTCTTCATCAGCTCAATGGCTTTGGCGACATCGTCATTCGGGCGGCACGAGATCGCATTGGGCGTCATCAGGCTGGAAACGGGCTTTTTCAGAATGCCGGGCCCGCGTGTGAGGATGGCGCGCAGGAAATCGCGTTCGGAGAACATGCCATAGACCACTTCGCCTTCGTTGGCGCACACGTCCTTGACCACAATTGCACCGATGTTCTCGTCCCTGAGTATCTTCGCGGCCGTTTCGACGGTTTCATCGAAGCGAACCGAGATGATGCGGGGACCTTTTCTCGACAGAAGTTCGTCGACTCGCATGAGGCTCTCCGGTTGTAATATATTTTCCACACCACTTCCCGGTGCGTCTCTCGACATCTGCCGGTTATGAGTGTGGCTGGCAGGATATCAAAAGTGAAATGCAAAGCATATACATAAGGCACGGTGGCGTATTCCGCGCCAGCGAGGTTTGCGGCGGCGGGCGGTGCGCGGCCGGCAATGGGCAGCGGACTGGTGCTAAAACCGAACAAGCGGTTGCCCGCATCGGGATTAAACGGTAGAACACTGGCCATTGTTGTCGAGAAGCGGTCTTTGCGGCACGGGGTGAACCTCCGCGAAGATAGCGGACTTTGAGCGAGCCGCCGGTGACTGGCGGAATTTGCTTGAGGGCCTGTAGCTCAATTGGTCAGAGCTGGCGGCTCATAACCGCTCGGTTGCAGGTTCGAGTCCTGCCGGGCCCACCATTTTCGCTTTCAGCGAGTGTCACAGCGGTCCATTACGCCCCCCTTGTTTTCGTGAGAAATTCTGTCCAAAACTGAGCAGCCTGCTTTTGGGAACTCCGCATGGGGCATCGTGCATGCAGGGTTTTTATTACGCCGATGCGGCCATCATCATTATCATCGTGCTGATTGCGGCGACGCTCGGCAGTATGCAGCCGGGCTGGCTGCTGGTTTGAGGCGGGGGGGCGATGGGGAGCGGTTTCCAGCGAGTGGCGATCTATTGGGCGCCAGCGGCCGGCTCGGCGCTGGAGCAGTTCGGGCGGACGTGGCTCGCATCCGATGCCGGGGCACGCGAGTGTTACGGTCTCGCGCCGGACTTCGTTGAGCGGGCGGTGGCCAGTCCGCGGCGCTATGCGCTGCATGCCACGCTGAAGGCGCCGTTCCGCTTACGCGAGGGCGTCTCGCTGGAGGCGGTGCGCAGCGAGCTGGCGGCCTTCGCGGGCAAGCGCCGCCGATGCCGCACCGGTCCCCTGCGGCTGATTCGCTTCAGCCGCTATCTGGCGCTGACCGCGCAGCCGCCCGCCGCCGATCTCGACTGGCTGGCGGCCGAGTGCGTGACGCATTTCGACCGTTTCCGCTCGCCGCTCAGCCAGGAGGATCGCGACCGGCGCGCCGGGCACATTCGACTCCACCGGGCAAGCGCTGCTGGAGAGTTTCGGCTATCCCGATATTTTCGGCCGCTTCAAATTCCACATCACGCTGGCGGGGCCGCTGGATGCCGCCGGCCTGGCGGAGGCCGAAGCCGCGCTGGCACGGGTGGTGGCGCCGTTTTGCGCGGAGCCGTTTCCGGTGGAGGACATCTGCCTCTTTGGCGATCCGGGGCCGGAGGGGGCATTCAGCATCATCGAGCGCTTTCCGCTGCGGGGATGAGCGAATCACAAATCCGCGGCCGCGATCTCACGCAATCTTTTCGCCGCTCCGCCAGACGTCGCGAATGACAGGCGTCCGTGCCGTTGGGTGCACGCGCAGCAGATCGCCCAGCAGTCCCGGCGCAATCTCGCCGCGATCGGTGAAACCGCAGGCGCGCGCCGGAGTGCGCGTCACGGCCGCTATGGCTTGCGGCAGCGTGATGCCGCCGTCTTCCCGCGCCAGCAGCAGCGCGGCGTACAGCAGCGACGACGGTACGTAATCGCTGGAGATAATGTCGAGCACGCCGAGCTGCGCCAGCTCACGCGCTGCGATATTGCCGGAGTGGGACTTGCCGCGCACGATGTTCGGCCCGCCCGCGAGCACCGCAAGGCCCGCCCGGTGCGACGCCGTTGCGGCCTCGAAGGTGGTGGGAAATTCGGCGATGGCCATGCGGTCCGCGACGGCTTCGGCAACATGCGCCTCCGTGGCGTCGTCGTGGCTGGCGAGGGGGATGTGGCGCTCATGCGTCATGGCGGCGACGGCGGCCCGGTTCGGCGCGCTGTAGCGCTGCTGATCGGCGCGGCGCTGGTCCATGAAGGCGGCCAGCTCCTCATCGCTCATGTTGAACTTGCCCTGGTAATATTCGGCGTAGCGCGCGATTTCGGTGAACTGCCGCTGTCCGGGCGTGTGATCCATGACGGAAATGAGCCGGATACGCTCGTGATCCATCAGCGGCTTCAGCAAGTCCATGAGGCCGCCATAGCTGATTTCGCAGCGCCAATGGAGATAATGGTCCGCCTTGAAGGCGCCGCTTGCCTCCAGCGCGTCCATGGCGTTGCTCAGTTCCTCCAGCAGTTCCACGCGGGCGGAGCGGCTGTGCACCTCGCCAACGCACAGGGCGTTGAGCACAGTGGTGATGCCGGCGCTGACGATTTCGCGGTCGTGATTGAGGAGCGCGCTTTCGGCGGGCCAAACGGTGCCGGGGCGGGGCATCACATGGCGTTCCACATTGTCGGTGTGCAGTTCGACCAGACCGGGGATGAGCAGATCGCCGTCGAAATCCATGGCGGCGGGCAGATGGCTGCGGCCCTCGTCCACCACGGCAATGAGGCCGCTGCGCACTACGACGGTGCCGGTGATAACGCTGCCGGGTAGCACGACCTGGGCGTTGGTGAAAATCCGTTCGTTCATACAGCCTTCCAAGAGACGCGCCTTCCAGCGGCTGCGATCGTCCCGGCGCGCCGCCGCCGGAGAAGGGCTGTGACAGCCTGCGCCTAACGAGTCAACAGGCGCGTGACGCATTCGCCGATACTGTCCTGCCAGGGCGGCAGGCGCAGGCCAAAAACGCGCTCCAGCTTCGAACAGTCTAGCTGCGAATTGGCGGGGTGCGGTGCGCGCGAGGGGTATTCGGCGGCGGTGATGGCCTGCAATTCCGCCACGGGGCCGCCGTGCAGCGCGGAGTGGCGCAGGATCTCGGCCGCCATGCCGTACCACGTGGCCGTCCCGCTGCCTGCGGCGTGATAGACGCCCCAGACATCGCCGCCGTTGTCCGCCTTCAACTTGTGCGCAATGGCCAGGATCGCGTCCACAAGATGCGGCACGTAAGTCGGGCTGCCGTGCCGGTCGTTGACCACACGCAAGGGGCCGCCCTCGCTGGCGCGCTGGAGGATGGTCTTGACGAAGTTGTGGCCGAAGGGGCTGAACATCCAGGCGGTGCGCAGGATGATGTGCTGCGGATTGGCCTCGCGCACGGCGGCCTCGCCCGCCAGCTTGGACTGGCCGTAAACGCTCAACGGATTGGGGGCGTCGGTCTCGGTATAGGGGCCGCTTTTGGAGCCATCGAAAACGCAGTCCGTCGAAAGGTGGATGAGGGGAATGCCCCGGCGGGCGGTGGCGCGGGCGAGTTGGCTGGCGCCGTCGCGATTGAGGGCGAAAGCCTGCTCCGGCTCGTCTTCGGCAGCATTAACAGCGGTGTAGGCCGCTGAATTGATGACCACATCGGGCGTGATATCGGCCAGCGCCCGCTCGATGCTGCGCGGTTCGAGGACATCGAGCGACGGCCGGCCGACGGCGCAGGCCGTGATGTCGGCGCGGGCAGGCGCGATGTCCATGAAAGTTCTGGCGGTTTGTCCCTGCCAGCCGGCAACGAGTATTCGCATGTCCGTTGCATCCGGCCGCTGGCCGGAGGCCTCCTTCGAGTCGCGTGGCGGCGGCGGGTTTGCCCTGCGGCACGCGATCCATATTTGCCGGCGCAGTCTGGCATAAATCGCGCCATATGCAAGTTGCCGGCGCAACTTTACGTTTCACTGGCGGCAGTTTGCCGCTGGTGCTGGTCTTACGTGTTGATGGGAAAAATCGCGGCGCCCTGGGATGACGCCTTAAGAGGAAATGGTGGAGCCAGACGGGATCGAACCGACGACCTCGTGAATGCCATTCACGCGCTCTCCCAACTGAGCTATGGCCCCTTGCCGCGCCTTGGCGCGAGCTTTCCGTGCCGCCTATTTAGCCTGTCATTCGGCCCTCGGCAAGAGAAACGGCACGGATTTCGTGAAATAGTCCCCAGCGTGACCGCCGGGCATACAACCGGCGTGTCAGACGTCGTCATCCGAGCCGTGCGCGCCGACCAAATCGGTCATATCCGCGTCGGCTTCGTCGTCATCGACCTCCTCGAGGAAAGTCTCGTCGTCACCGGCGTCGTCAATATCGGCATCCGCGATATCGGCGATGTCATCGGCGTCGATGTCGCCAATGTCGCCGCGATCCGGCGCCTCGGCATCCTCCAGCGAAATCAGCTCGATGCCATCAGGCACCACACCGGCGACCTCCTCATCGACCGGCACCGGCGCCGCAACGGGCGCTTTCACCGCCGCCGCGAAGATCGGCTTGGCAACCCTGGCCATCGGCTCGAACACCGTCTGGCACATCGGGCAGATGATGGGGTCGCGGCTCAGGTCGTAGAACTTATTACGGCAATTCAGGCAAACGCGTTTCGCGCCGCGATCAGCTTTCGTGGCCATGGGCCCTCTTTAACTTCCGTGCTTTGGGAAATGGCGTCCCTGATAGACAGGATTGCGCCCCGCTGTCAAAGACAAAAGCCATAACGCGGCACAAAATTCCAGCACAAATGTAATGAAGATTGACAGGCGGCTGCCCTGGCGGCTCTATGGGCGGCGGTAAAAAGGGGGCTCCGCCCTGAATGGCCGCCCCGGAATCAGGTTTCAAATCCATGCATGATGCGCTGGCGCCGCAGCCGCTGACCTCATATAAGTCCGGGCCCTTGAAGGGCAGTGTTACCGTTCCGGGCGACAAATCCATATCCCATCGCGCCCTGATGCTGGGCGCGCTTTGTATCGGCGAGACGGATATTTCCGGCCTGCTGGAATCCGCCGACATTTTCGCCACCGCCCAGGCGCTGCGGCAGATGGGCGCGAGTATCGAGAGGGGAGGGCGCGGCTGGATCGTCAAGGGGCGCGGCCTCGGCGGCCTCGGCCAGCCTGACGAACCGCTGGATCTGGGCAATTCTGGCACCGGCGCTCGCCTGCTGATGGGCCTGGTTGCCGGCCATCCCATCGAAGCTGTGTTCACCGGCGACCAGTCGTTATGCGCCCGGCCCATGGGGCGCATACTGTCGCCGCTGAAACAGATGGGCCTGCAAATCAAAGAGGCCGGGCGCGATCTTCTGCCGCTCACGCTGATTGGCAGCGGCGATCTCATTCCCATCAATTACGAATTGCCGGTGGCCTCGGCGCAGGTGAAGTCGGCGATTCTGCTGGCGGGGCTGTCGGCGGCGGGCGAAACCAGCGTCATCGAACCCGAGCCGACGCGCGATCACACCGAGAAAATGCTGACCTATTTCGGCGCCGAACTGACGATTTCGCAGTCGGCCGCCGGACGCGTCATTACCGTCAAGGGGCGGCCCACGCTGACAGGACGGCCGGTCGATGTCCCCGCCGACCCCAGTTCGGCCGCCTTCCCCATTGCCGCCGCGCTGATTTGCCCCGGCTCCGAGGTCGTGGTGCACAATGTGCTGATCAATCCCACCCGCACCGGATTTTACGACACGCTCAAGGAAATGGGGGCCGATTTGAGTTTCGAGAATGTCCGGGAGGCCGGCGGGGAGCCTGTAGCCGATATCCGCGCCCGTTACGGGCCGCTGAAGGGCATCACCATCCCGGAGGACCGCGTCCCGACGATGATCGACGAGTATCCCTGCCTTGCGGCGATCGCCTCCGTGGCGGAAGGCGTGATGCGCATGGAGGGTCTCGCCGAGCTGCGGGTGAAGGAAAGCGACCGGCTGGCCGCCGTGGAGGCGGGGCTCGTTGCCTGCGGTGTCAAGGCCAAGAGCGAGGGGGACACGCTGATCGTGGAAGGTATGCGGAGCGTGCCTGGCGGCGGCGCTATCAAAACCCACATGGATCACCGCATCGCCATGACCTTCCTGGTGCTGGGGCTCGTCTCCGAGGCGCCCATCACCGTAGACGACACGTCCATGATCGCCACCAGCTTTCCCAATTTCCGTGAGCTGATGGTAAATCTTGGAGCCAATTTTGGATCGCTGGACCGCCATTGATGATAATCGCCATCGACGGCCCCGCCGCGTCGGGGAAAAGCAGTCTCGCCAAGCGTATCGCCGCGCATCTGGGCATGCCCCATCTTAACACCGGCTCGCTTTACCGTGCCGTCGCCCGCGACATGATTCGTGACGGGCAGGAATTATGCAATGTGAAGGCGGCGCAACACGCGGCGCAGTCGCTCGATGCTACGACGCTTAACGATTCGGCGCTGGGCGGGCGTGACTACGGCGAAGCGGCCTCCGTGGTCGCGGCGATCCCCGAGGTCCGGCAGGGGCTGCTGAAATCTGCAACGTGCATACATCACCGCCGCCCGGCGCGAGTCGGGGGCCGTGATCGAGGGGCGCGATATCGGCACGGTGATTTGCCCGGACGCCGAGGCGAAACTTTTCATCACGGCCAGTCTTGAGCAGCGCGCCCGCCGCCGTTACCTCGAATTAACGTCCCGCGGTGAAACCGTTGCTGAAGAGGCGGTTGTCGCCGATCTAAAAAAACGTGACGAACGCGATCAGTCCCGCAGTATTTCTCCTTTGCGTCCGTCTACAGACGCCTACTTGCTCGACACCACGAAATTGGATATAGAAGCCGCATTCAAAGCTGCGGTCGATTTCATCGGCGCGGTCGCGCGGCGGTGAGGCCGGTTCACTCTTGCGGGTAATCGTGTTAGATTGCCCTCCAAGAGTGAAACGACGCTGAAGCCGCCTAGTCGTCCGATTGCGTTCCTTGTTCCGAACGGCAGCGCTTCTTTGAGACAGAATTAGCCGCATGATGGCCATTTCGCAGACGCGGGTAGCAGCGTCTGGCGAGAGTGGCATTGATTATTTGGAGCGCCGGATAGGTGCACGCCAAGGAAGGGTTAAATAGGAGTTTTAATGATCGCAACGCAGATGAAGGAGCCGCTTCATATTGAGATGATGCCGTCGAGCGAGGATTTCGCGGCTCTTCTCAGACGAGTCCCTCGCCATCGCAGGTATGGATGAAGGGTCCGTCGTCAAAGGCATCGTGGTCGCCATCGAAAAGGACATGGTCGTTATCGATGTGGGCCTCAAGACTGAAGGCCGTGTGGCGCTGAAGGAATTCGGACTGCCGGGCATCAAGCCCGACGTTCATGTTGGCGACGAGGTGGAAGTCTATCTCGAACGCGTCGAAAATGCTCTGGGCGAGGCGGTTTTGTCGCGCGAAAAGGCACGGCGCGAAGAGAGCTGGACACGGCTTGAAGAGAAGTACAAAGCCAACGAGCGCGTCGAAGGCATCATTTTCAACAAGGTCAAGGGCGGTTTCACCGTCGATCTCGATGGCGCCGTGGCGTTCCTGCCGGGCAGCCAGGTCGATATCCGCCCCATCCGCGATATCAATCCGCTGATGAACGTGCCGCAGCCCTTCCAGATCCTCAAAATGGACCGGCGCCGCGGCAATATCGTCGTCTCCCGGCGCTCGGTGCTGGAAGAGACCCGCGCGGAACAGCGTTCCGAAATCGTCGCCAAGCTGGAAGAGGGGCAAGTCCTCGAAGGCGTGGTCAAGAACATCACCGATTACGGTGCGTTCATTGATCTCGGCGGCATCGACGGCCTGCTGCACGTGACCGACATGGCATGGCGCCGCGTCAATCACCCCAGCGAAATCCTGAATGTGGGCGACACCATCAAGGTGCAGATCATCCGCATCAATCCCGGCACGCAGCGCATCAGCCTCGGCATGAAGCAACTGGCGTCGGACCCGTGGGAAGGCATCGAGGCGAAGTATCCGCTCACGACGCGCTTCAAGGGCACCGTCACCAACATTGCCGATTACGGTGCGTTTGTTGAGCTGGAACCGGGTGTGGAAGGTCTCATTCACGTTTCCGAAATGAGCTGGGTGAAGAAAAACGTCCATCCCGGCAAGATCGTCTCCACCAGCCAGGAAGTCGAAGTTCAGGTGCTGGAAGTCGATCCCGTCAAGCGGCGCATCTCGCTCGGCCTGAAGCAGACCCAGGAAAATCCCTGGCGCGCTTTCGCCGAGAAGTTCCCCAAGGGCACCGAGATCGAAGGTCAGATCCGCAACATCACCGAGTTCGGTCTGTTTGTGGGCCTGGAGGGCGGCATCGACGGTATGGTGCATTTGTCGGACCTCGACTGGTCGAAGTCTGGCGAGGAAGCCATCAAGACCTTTACCAAGGGCGATACCGTCAAGGCCGTCGTGCTTGAGACCGATCCCGAGAAAGAGCGCATCAGCCTCGGCATCAAGCAGCTCGGCAAAGACCCGTTCAAGAGCGCCGCGACCCTCAAAAAGGGCAGCCGCGTGACGTGCGAAGTCATCGAGGTGAAGGACGCCGGGCTGGAGGTGAAGGTCACCGGCACGGAAATGACGGCCTTCGTGCGCCGCGGCGATCTCTCCCGCGACCGCGCCGAACAGCGCCCCGAGCGCTTCTCGGTGGGCGATGTGTTCGACGCCGCTGTGACGCAGGTCGATAAGACCACCCGCAAACTGTCTGTTTCCATCAAGGCGCTGGAAATCGCCGACGAGAAGGAAGCTGTGGCCCAGTATGGCTCGACGGACAGCGGTGCTTCACTTGGCGATATTCTCGGCGCCGCGCTCACCCGCGCGCAGGAGAAGGACGACACCAAGCCGGCGGACTGAACGGCTGGCCTTTTGTAGGCCGGTGGTGCAACCGCCGTCCCGTTCCACGGATCGGGTGGCCCTACGGGGCCACCCAACTCATTAATGGGACCACGCTATGTCACTAGATGCCGATATTATGATCGAACGGCGGCGCCTCAAGCGGCTCGCCGGTCTGTGGCGGGCGGGGGCCATTATCGCGCTCCTGATCATGGTTGCCGTGAGTATCACGCGCGAGGATCAGTTCACCACGGCGTTCGTGCCCCATGTGGCGCGCATAAAAATCACCGGCATCATCACTGAGGATCTGGAGCAGATCAAACTGCTCGATAAGCTGGCCAAAACGGACAGCGCCAAGGCCGTCATCGTGCGCATCAACAGCCCCGGCGGCACCACCACCGGCGGCGAGGCGCTCTACGGGGCCATCCGCCGGATTTCCGAGAAGAAGCCGACCGTCGCCGTCTTCGGCACCGCTGCGACCTCGGCCGCCTATATGACCGGCATTGCCACCGACCACATCGTGGCGCGGGGCAATAGCATCACCGGCTCGGTTGGCGTGATTTTCCAATGGGCCGACGTCAGCGACCTGCTGGGAAAGCTTGGCGTCAAGGTTGAGGAAGTGAAGAGCGGGCCGCTGAAGGCTGTGCCGACGCCTTTCAAACCCACGGACGAGCAGGGGCTTCAGGCCACCAGCGAGCTGGTGGCGGAGTCGCAGGTGTGGTTCCTGTCGCTGGTCACAGAGCGGCGCAAGATCAGCCCCGAGACCCTCGATCAGGTCAAGACCGGGCGGATCTTTACCGGGCGCCAGGCGCTGGCCAACGGGCTCGTCGATGCTATCGGTGATGAAGATACCGCGCGCACCTGGCTCTATGAGCAAAAAAAAGTGTCCACGGAACTGCGTGTGATCGACTGGGAACAGGAAAAGACTGGCGCGAAAGGGCTCGTGAGCCTAGCCGGACGGGCAGTGGCTTCGATTTTCCGGCCGTTACTGCCGGATTCGCTGAATTTTTTCGACGAAAATGGAGCCATAGCGCTCCGTGGGCTTGACGGCATGGTTTCTGTTTGGCAACTTCAAAAAGCGCAATAACTACAACAGCATGCCTTTTTTGAAGGCTTACAGGGAGACATCCCATGATCAAATCGGAACTCATCGAGAAAATTTCCGAGGCGAATCCTAATCTCTTGCAGCGCGATATCGAGAAGATCGTGAACGTAATTTTCGACGAGATTACCGATGCGCTGGCGAGGGGCGAACGTGTCGAGCTTCGCGGGTTCGGGGCCTTCTCCATCAAACACCGGCCTTCGCGCACCGGGCGCAACCCGCGCACCGGCGAGACTGTGGACGTCGAGGAAAAGTATGTGCCGTTCTTCAAGACCGGCAAGGAATTGCGCGAGCGCCTCAACAAGAATTTCAAACCCGCCGCGGCCGCCGCAAAGACCGCGAAGCCAGCAGCCGCCGCCAAAGCCGCCAAGCCGGCCAAGCCCGCCGCGAAGCCTGCGGCCAAGGCCGCGAAACATTAAAGCCTTGTCCGGCCGTGCTTTTTACCAGGGCTGGTTTCCGCCACCCCGGAGGGAGGCTGATGCAAGACGGCCTCTGAAGTATTTTCTTTCCTCTCAACCCCCTGATTCGGCTCGCGTTTTGCGAGCTGCGAAGCGGGGCATGGGAGCTTCTTCCTGCAAGCGAACGGTGCATATTTAGCGCGCCGCGCTAAATTAGGCTTGCCTGTACTAAACACCCGGGGCATGGTTTCGCGATGCGGTTTCTTCGGCTGACGCTTTTAGCGGTTGTCTCAATTGCCATTCTGGCTCTGGCGGTTGCCAACGGGCACCACGTCACGGTTTACCTTGACCCTCTGGCGCCCCGCGACAGTGCCTCCGCCATTGAAATCCGGCTGTTCGCCGTGGTGCTCCTGTGCGTCATCACAGGCATCATGATCGGCGCTGTGACCATGTGGTTCATGCAGGGCCGCTGGCGGCGTCTGGCCAAACAGCGCGGCGTTGAAGTTCAGAAACTGAAGCGCGATGCCGCCTTAATGGAAACCGAACTGCAATCCGTGAAGCGGAACAAGCGGGGCGGAGTGGCGGGTTTATTCAGCAGCGGCGAGCGGGGGCTGCCCCATTGACGCTGGGCAATGGCGTTTCAGCCGTTTATCAGGTGTGGCGTAGTGATGGGTGTTGAGGTCAAGGTTTGCGGCATTAAAACGGTCGAAGTTCTGGAGGCCGCCATCGCAGCCGGGGCAGATTATGCCGGGCTGGTGTTTTTCCCCCTCAGTCCGCGCCATGTGGATTTCGAGACCGCGGCCGATCTCACCGACGCCGCCCGCGGGCGCATCAAGACGGTGGCCCTGTTCGTTGACCCTACGGAAGAAGAAATCGACGCCGCCATTGCCGCCATCAATCCCGATTACATCCAGCTCCATGGCTGCGAGAAGCCGGTCGATGTGCGCGCCATCCGCGAGTGGAGCGGGCTGCCCATCATCAAGGCCGTCAGTGTGAGCAGCGAGGCGGACGCCGTTGCCGGGCTTTCCTATCGCGGCGTTGCCGACATCATCCTTTACGACGCGCGCCCGACCCCCGACGCCACGCTGCCGGGCGGCAACGGCGAGACGTTCGACTGGCGTGCTCTCGACGCCGTTAAGTCCGAGGTGCGTTTTATCTTGTCGGGCGGGCTGAACCCCAATAACGTCCAGGCCGCGATTGCCGCGACCGGCGCCTGGGGGGTGGATGTCTCTTCGGGCGTGGAGGTGTCGCGGGGCGTGAAGGACCCCGAACTGATCCGCCAATTCGTCCATGCCGCCAAATCGGCGGTTCTGGAAGAAGTCGGCACTTAGGGGTTGTCAGGAAATAAGTGAGTCAGATGGCGCAGGAATTTTGTTCGTCCGCATGGCGCGAAAAGGGGCGCATACCCGGGGTATGCAACCCTTTCTGCAACGCGGCGGACGGACAAAAAAACAAGCCAGATGGCGCAGTTATTTCCTGACAACCCCTCAATCCCGAGTTGACATCATGGCACATAGCAGCGCGGCAGCGCCCAACAGTTTCCGCACCGGGCCGGATGACCGCGGCTTTTTCGGCATTTTTGGCGGGCGCTTTGTCGCCGAAACGCTGATGCCGCTGATCCTGTCGCTGGAAGAAGCCTACGAGGCGGCCAAGGCCGATCCGGCGTTCCAGGCCGAGCTGGATAACCTCAACGCCCATTATTCCGGCCGGCCGAGCCCGCTCTATTATGCCGAGCGCCTGACGGAGCACCTGGGCGGTGCGAAAATCTACTTCAAACGCGACGAACTGAACCACACCGGCTCCCACAAGATCAACAATTGCCTGGGCCAGATCGTGCTCGCCCGCCGCATGGGCAAGCGCCGTATCATCGCCGAAACCGGCGCGGGGCAGCATGGCGTGGCTGTGGCGACGGTTGCGGCGCGTTTCGGCCTGCCTTGTGTGGTGTTCATGGGCGCGACCGACATCGAGCGCCAGAAACCCAATGTTTTCCGCATGAAGCTGCTGGGCGCCGACGTGCGCCCGGTGACGTCCGGCAATGGCACGCTGAAGGACGCCATGAACGAGGCGCTGCGCGATTGGGTCGCCAATGTGGAGGATACGTTCTACATCATCGGCACGGTCGCCGGACCGCATCCCTATCCGGCCATGGTGCGCGATTTCCAGTCGATTATTGGCCGCGAGGCGCGGGAACAGATGCTGGAGCGCGAAGGGCGGCTGCCCGATACGCTGGTGGCCTGCATCGGCGGCGGCTCCAACGCCATGGGGCTGTTCCATCCGTTCCTCGACGATCCGAGCGTGAAGATTTACGGCGTGGAGGCGGGCGGCCATGGTCTCGCCGTGGAGAACGGCCACGCGGCCTCCATGAACGGCGGCCGTCCGGGTGTGCTGCACGGCAACCGCACCTATCTGCTGCAAGACGCCGACGGCCAGATATTGGAAGGCCATTCCATTTCTGCCGGCCTGGACTATCCCGGCGTTGGCCCCGAGCACTCATGGCTGCACGACACGGGCCGCGTGACCTACGTCGCCGCCACCGATAAGGAGGCACTGGAGGCGTTCCAGCTCTGTACGCGTCTCGAGGGCATCATTCCGGCGCTGGAGCCGGCCCATGCTCTCGCGCATGTCATGAAACTGGCCCCAACGCTGCCGCGCGACAATCTGCTGGTGATGAACATGTGCGGGCGCGGGGACAAAGATATTTTCGCCGTCGCCGGTCATCTCGGCCTGTCCATGTGACATCGAAACCAGCGCGAAAATAGAGAATTATGTACCCGCTTCCGGCGTTTCATGGCACAAGGCCCACGGCACGCCGCCGGCCGGTTGCCGGTCCATTAACGCTAGTGCGAAATGGGGCGTTCGCTGCCGCCGGGATTGGCTTAAGTCTGTTGTGTACTGGCTCAGGCATTTGCTCTTGCAAGCGCTGACCGGTGCCCCAGCCTAAGTCTCTGCTGGCGTGGCGATTGACCTAGCCGGATGACGAGTTTCGTCCAGATTATCCGTTGGGATCGCCGCATAAGCGGCAAAGTGGAATGTGCAGGAAGCAGCGCCATGAATGTGGGCATGAAGTGATGAGCAACCCAGCCGCAAACTCCCGGATCGACACCACTTTCGCGCGGCTGCGCGCCGAAGGCCGGCCGGGTCTCGTCACCTTCCTGACCGCCGGCGACCCCGATTACGAAACCTCGCTCGCCATCGTCAAAGCTCTGCCCAAGGCCGGCGCCGATCTCATCGAGCTGGGCATGCCGTTCTCCGACCCGATGGCCGACGGTCCCGCCATTCAGGCCGCCTCGCAGCGCGCCCTTGCAGTCGGCCAGACGCTGTTGAAGACGCTGGCCCTGGCGCGCGCCTTCCGCGAGGGCGACCAAAAGACACCCCTGGTGTTAATGGGCTATTACAACCCTATATATAGTCTCGGGGTTGACCGCTTCCTTGCCGAAGCCGTGGCGGCGGGGGTGGATGGCCTCATTGTTGTCGATGTGCCGCCGGAAGCAGACGACGAGCTGTGCCTGCCGGCGAGGGCGGCGGGGATCAATTTCATCCGTCTCGCGGCGCCGACGACCGATGACAAGCGCTTGCCGGCCGTGCTCGCTAATACCAGCGGGTTTCTGTATTATGTATCCATCACCGGCATTACCGGTACACGCGCGCCCGATTTGGGAGAGGTGCGCAAGAACGTGGAGCGGATCAAGGCCCAGACGCCGCTGCCCATTGCCGTTGGTTTCGGGGTGAAGACGCCCGAACAAGCCCGCGCCATGGGTGGAATCGCTGACGCCGTTGTTGTGGGCAGCGCTCTGGTGAGCGCCATAGCCAGCAGTTTGGACGGGCAGGGTAGGGCAGGCCCCTCGACTGTGAGCGGGGTCGTGGAATTGGTCGAGAGTTCTGGCGGCTGGTCTCCGGGGCGGCGCGCGGCGCGGGTGAGCGCGGTGATCTTTTGAATGAAGGCAGAGTGGCGTGAACTGGATCAATAATGTCGTCCGCCCGAAAATTCGCGGACTGCTGCAAAAGCGCGAAATGCCCGACAATCTCTGGGTCAAGTGCCCCGAGACCGGACAGATGGTCTTCTATAAGGATCTGGAAGCCAACCAGTTCGTCATTCCCGGCTCCGGCTATCACATGCGCATGGGCGCCGAAGCGCGCCTGAAGCTGTTCTTCGACGGCGGCGTGTTCGAGAAAATCGCGCTCCCCGAGGTGGCCGTCGATCCGCTGAAATTCCGCGACGAACGCCGCTATATCGACCGGCTGAAGGACGCCAAGGCCAAAACCAGCATGGCGGACGCGGTGCTGGCGGGCGCCGGCACGCTGGACGGCCTGAAGGCCGTGGCGGCGGTGCAGGATTTCAGCTTTCTCGGCGGCTCGCTGGGCATGGCGGCGGGCGAGGCGATCATCACCGCCATGGAAAAGGCCGTGGAACTGCGAGCGCCGTTCATCATGTTCGCGGCCTCGGGCGGCGCGCGTATGCAGGAAGGCATTCTGTCGCTGATGCAGATGCCGCGCACGACCGTCGCCGTGCAGCGCCTGCGCGAGGCCGGGCTGCCCTATATTGTCGTGCTGACCCATCCGACGACCGGCGGCGTGACCGCGTCCTACGCCATGCTGGGCGATATTCACATCGCCGAGCCTGGTGCGCTGATCGGCTTTGCCGGGCCGCGCGTCATCGAGCAGACCATCCGCGAGAAGCTGCCCGATGGTTTCCAGCGCTCGGAGTATCTGCTGGAGCACGGCATGGTCGATATGGTCGTGCACCGGCACGAGTTGCGCGAAACCCTGAGCCGCATCTGCCATATCATCGCGCCGGAGCGGCCGCGCCATCGCGGCGTCAGTCCGCAGCCGGCCGCCAATCATGTGGACAAGGTGCCGGGATTGCCCGTGGTTCAGAGTGCTGACAAAGCGGCGGCTGGCGACACGGGCGCCAAAGCTGCCGCGCCGGCACCGGAAAAAAAGGGCACCAATTCCGGCAACTCCCATTACGACCTTCCCGCCACGCTGGACGACACCGGAAAACCGGCTGGCACGCCTCCGCAAAAGCTGATCTAACGGTACGCCATGGCAAATCTGGACAGCGCGGGCCTGCTCAAAAAGCTTGAGCGGCTGCATCCCAAGTCGATCGACCTGTCGCTCCACCGGGTCGAACGGCTGCTGGCCGCGCTCGGGCATCCAGAGCGCTCCGTGCCGCCGGTCATCCATGTGGCCGGGACCAACGGCAAGGGCTCGACGGTGGCGTTCCTGAAGGCGATCCTGGAAGCCGGCGGCTATCGGGTGCACGCGTTCATCTCGCCCCATCTGCGCTGCTTCCATGAGCGCATCCTGCTCGCCAGCGGCACCACGGCCATGCCCATCGGCGAGGAGGCGCTCGTCGACGTTCTGGCGCGCACCAAGGCGGCCAACGGCAAGGAGCCCATCACCTTTTTCGAGATCACCTGCGCGGCCGCGTTTCTGGCGTTTTCCGAGCATCCTGCGGATGTGCTCATTCTGGAAACCGGCCTCGGCGGGCGGCTCGACGCCACCAACGTCATCGAGAAGCCGCTGGCCACCGTCATCACGCCCATATCCGTGGACCACACGGCGTTTCTGGGCCGCACCCTGGCCGAGATTGCCGCGGAAAAGGCCGGTATCGTGAAGCCGGGCGTGCCTTGCGTGATAGCAAGCCAGCCGGAGGAGGTGTTCGAGGTGATCGCCGCCGCCGCCGCCAAGAAGCGCGCGCCGCTGTTTGCCGGCGGCAGCGATTGGGATGCGTACAAGCAGCACGGACGTCTGATCTATCACGACCAGGATGCGCTCATCGACCTGCCGCCGCCGCGTCTGACCGGCGGGCATCAGGTGCAAAATGCGGGGCTGGCGCTGGCTACGGCGCGGGCGCTGAAATCCTACAAGCTGACCGAGGAGCATTTCGCGCGCGGTCTCATGGCGGCCACGTGGCGGGCGCGGCTGGAACGGCTAGGCCCCGGCGCATTGTACGAGTTTGCACCGCCGGGTGCGGAAATCTGGGTCGACGGCGGTCATAATCCAGGCGCGGGCGAAGTGCTGGCGCGGGCCCTCGCCGACCTTGAGGACCGGGTGCCTTGCCCGCTGCATCTCATCATCGGCATGATGTCGACGAAGGATGCGACTGGTTTTTTGTCGCATTTCAAAGGGTTGACGGAATTCGTGGCGACCGTTTCCATCCCCGGCCAGGCCAATGCCTTTTCGGCGGAGGAACTGGCGGCCATGGCGCGCCATATCGGACTGTTCGCGGAGCCGGCGGCCAGCCTGGAGGAAGCGTTCACCCTCAGCCGGGGGCTGGCGCGCGGACCAGTGCGCGTGCTGATAACAGGTTCGCTGTATCTCGCAGGGCAGATTCTGGAGGCGCACGAGCACGGGCTGTCGCCGGCGTGAGGGATGGCATGTGGTTACGCTGCCGGAAATTTACGCGTTGATCAGCGAGGTTTCCGGCGCGAAAATCAGCGGGCTAAGGCCGGATACCGATCTCGTTGAGGATATTGGCATCGAAGGGGACGACTTCTTCGAACTTATGGAGAAGTTTGAGAAACGATTTAATGCCGATATCTCGGCTTATCGTTGGTACTTTCACCACGGCGAGGAGGGATTTCTAAGTGTTGGGGCGCTGCTATTCAAACCGCCTTATCGCAGAGTTAAAAGAATTCCGGTTACACCAGAGATCCTTCTTGCCTGTGCCAATACGCATTCCTGGATAGTGCAATATCCACAGCGCGAGTTGCCGAAATATAGATTTGATATGTTGTTCGATCAAATTCTGACAGGGCTGATTGCTGCGGCCTGCCTGGCGTTGCTGGTGCGCGGGTGGTTCTACACCTGATTTCCAGCCTTCGCTCACCCAATCTCCAGCACCACGCGCCCGCGCACCTTGCCCGCCAGGATCTCCGGCGCCAGGGCGATCACATCCTTCACGGGCCGCGTTGTGGTCATTGCATGCAGCTTGGCGAGATCCAGGTCCTGCACCAGCCGCGACCACGCCGCCAGCCGCTTCGCCTTCGGCGCCATCACGGAATCGATGCCCGCCAGCGTCACGCCCCGCAGGATGAACGGCGCCACGCTGGTGTTCAAATCCATGCCCTGGGCCAGACCGCAGGCGGCCACTGCGCCGCCGTAGCGCGTCTGGCTGAGCGCATTGGCGAGCGTGTTGCTGCCCGCCACATCCACTGCACCCGCCCAGCGTTCGCGCGCCATCGGTTTCGCCGGGCCGGACAATTCGGCGCGCGGCAGGATTTCGGCAGCCCCCAGCGATTTCAAATACGCCTCTTCCTCCGGCCGCCCCGTTGCCGCGATCACGGAGTACCCGAGCTTCGCCAGCACCGCCACCGCCACGCTGCCCACGCCGCCCGCCGCGCCCGTCACCAGCACCGGCCCCTTGTCCGGCGTCACCTCGTGGGCCTCCAGCGCCAGCACGGCGAGCATGGCGGTATAGCCGGCGGTGCCGATGGCCATGGCGTCCGCGCAGGTGAAGCCCTTGGGCAGCGGCACCAGCCAGCCGGCCTTCACGCGCGCATATTGCGCATAGCCGCCCAGATGGGTTTCGCCCAGGCCCCAGCCATTCAGCACGACCTCATCGCCGGGCTTGAACTCCGGGCTGTCCGATGTCTCGACCACGCCGGCGAAGTCGATGCCGGGGATCATCGGCCAGCGGCGCACCACGGGCGCGTTGCCGGTGATGGCGAGGCCGTCCTTGTAATTGATGGTGGAGTGGCTGACGCGCACCAGCACATCGCCCTCCATCAGATCCGCTTTGGCAAACGGCTGCCACGCCACGTTCTGACCGCCGTCCGTTTTGGAAATGACGAACGCTTCGAAGGTGTCCATGTGCGCCTGCTCCCGATTGTTATGTGCCCTATTGCATATCCGCGTTGCCACCGGTTGGCAATTATCCACTGAGACAGGCCGGCAGGAATGTCGCGCGGGTAAAAAAAAATTTCAGACAGCGCTTGTCTCATAAGCTAATTTTTTGCGAGAGCTTCTTTCAGCCGCCGCATGCGCAAGATATCTGTTGCGCGCTCGAATTGCGCCCCCTTAAACCTTAGGCTAAGGCGCGCTGAGCGCCTCTGCCGAACCGCTTTGGAGGCTTGAATGGGAAAGACGGCAAGCCTATCCGCGCTGGCGGCGTTTCCCGCTTTTGCGTTTCTGGCCGCGGTGATTGCCGGCATGGTTTGATTGAGCTGCACAAACAAGCCAGGAGTGCGCAGAGACGTTCGCGCATTCCGTGAAGCCGATGGAAAGGACGCCACGCGGGCGGGTACCGCGTGGCGTTTTTGCAGGAGCGCGATCGGGCAATAGCGCTGCCAGGCAAAACTCCGATGGCTATTTGACGGGATCGAGCGGCGCATCGGCCTGGAAGGTCATCTTCACACCCGCATAAGCGGCCAGCGGCGCGCTATTGTAGCTGAACACCTCCTGGTATTTCTGATCCAGCAGGTTCTCGACCCTGCCGAATACCGTGAAGTGCTCATCAAGCTTGTAGGAAGCCGCGGCGCTGACCAGCCAGTAGTCGCCGAGCGTTACGCGCGGATACGGCGGTGACTGCCAGAAATACCGCTCGTCCTTCATCTCGCCGTTGTACATGGCGCCGCCACTCACGGTTGCCCGGCCATCGGCGAAGGTGTAGGCGGCATTCAGGCCCGCCGAATGTCTCGGCCTGCGAATTTCCGGCTGGCCGCCGGGATCGCTTGCATCGGTGTAAGTATATGATCCAGTGACGGAAAAGCCAGCAGCGGGCTTGAGCGTGATCTGGGTCTCAATGCCCTGGCGCGGGCTCTTGCCGGTCAGGTTGACGACTGTCTGTCCGTATCCCGTGATCTTATCCGTCAGCTCTGCCTCGAAATACGTCACATCGGCGATAATCTTGCCGTCCCAGAACTTCTGCTCCACGCCGGCATCCCAACCAAGTGATTCCTCGGGTGTCAGGTTGGGATTACCGTGAAAGGTCAGGGTGCGGCCGTAGAGTTCAAAAAAATTGGGATTCTTGATGCCCTTGCCGTAACTGCCATGGAAGCGCGTCCCCCAGTCCGGCACGCTGTAGGCGGCAGAAGTCCGCCAGGTATCGGCATCCGCAAAGCTGGTGTTATCGTCATGGCGGATGTTGCCGGTCAGGGTCAGCCGGTTGAACAATTCGATCCGGTATTCAGCGGCGTACCCGCTCTGCTCACGCTTCGCTGTGCCGGTACTGTAGGCGCTGGAGAACTCGAAATTTTCGTTCTTGCGCTCGATAAGGCCGGTCAGAGTATGTTTGGCCTGCAACAAAGCGGGCGTGTCAAAGTTGATCTGGCTCTGGTAACCCCAATGGCCGCGGCGGCCTTCGTTTGAATACAGGCCATAATCAGGGTCGGCATCCTGGTAGCCGTCCTTGAAGTAATCGGCGAAAACCTTGTGCGACCAATGTTTGTCGAAGGTGTCGAGATCCGCGCTGACGCGGGCCAGGGTCTGCTTGCGCGTATCCTTGAAATTGCGCACGTCGTCGACGATGCCATCACCGTCCCTGTCCCCGTCGATGGCGGCAACGTTGGTTTGATGACGCAGCATGGCGTCCACGCGGAAGTTGTCCGTCACGGCCACGCCGCCGCGTGCGAAAATGTTCTGCTGCTCGGAGCCGTCTTTTTCGTTGCCGCTGGTGGCGATATTGAAGCCATCGGTCTCGCGGCGGGAGGCGGAGACGCTCAGATAGCCGCGCTCACTGCCGCCCGAGGCATTCGCGGTGACGGCGCGCGTATTCATGCTGCCGCCTTCGCCGCTGATGGAGACGCTGGGCGCGCTTGTGCCTTTTTTCGAAACGATATTGATCACGCCTGCCAGCGCATTGGCGCCATAAACACCGCTCTGCGGCCCGCGCAGAACCTCGATGCGTTCGATATCGGCGGCCAGCAGCGTCGAGAAGTCGAAGCCGCCTTCGTCCATGCTACCAACTTCCACGCCGTCGATCAGCACTTTGGTATGGTTGGCTTCGGCGCCGCGAACGCGCACCTGACTGAGACTGCCCGAGCTGCCTGCCTGGCTGACGTTCACGCCCGGAATGCTGCGCAGGGCATCGGCTGCATGCACAATCTGGCGCTGCTGCATTTCCTCGCCGGTGATGACGGTATAGGAACTGCCGGCCTTGTCCGCCTCGACAGGCGCGAGACCTGCCGATTCGATGACGATGCCTTCCAGCATGCCTTGCGCCTGGGCCTCTGTCCCGGCGCTTAGAAACGCCGCAGCGGCGATGGCGATGATTGACGTTGTTCTTGTTGATGACATTGGTGACCCCCAAAAGCGTGACATGGAACGCGATGGGGGGACACCGGGCGGCAGACCATGCGCGAAGGGACGCCCCTTGCGCTGTTGAGACCGGTAATTCGACGCCGCTTCACGACGACCCTCCATTACGTTCGAGAGGATCGCCACCACTACGGATACAATGCCGTTCCCGCGCTTGCCCCGCGCACAAGATGGGTGACGCGACGAAGGCAGGTCTCCTGGCTTGCGGCTAATGCGCCCCGGACGCCTTCCCAGCAATCCCTTGCCAGTGGCTATGGTCCGAAAGGCTCGCCGCTTACAGTTGCGGGGACAGCCGCGGCATAGGATGAAATCCGCACCGCGTTCCCTTTTCATCCCGGCCGCTGGTGGACAGCGGACGGGAAACCTCCGTCAACGGTGATTTGACGCGGGAAGCTGGGCCGCAGTCAAGCGGCGCGCGGGCGCAGGTGAAACTTGATGTGTGACTGTTGCTCTTTAGACAGCGACAAATAGGTTGCGTGTTGCTCGGTCTGCAACCAGTGAAACGAAAAGCATAAAAAAACCGCGAGCACGGCGTTACCGGATTGTGCTCGCGGAAAACTCAGTTCAAATCCATCGCGGCGTTAGCGAACCAGTGTAATTGTCGCCACCGGCACGTGGCGGCCCTTGGCGGGGTCGAACTGCGTGATGGTGACGGTGTGCTTGCCGCCGGCGGAGAAATTCACCGCGAACCGGCCTTTGAAATTGGGGCCGTCCACTTCGAGGTTCAGGTAATTGGTGCCGATGCTGCCGCCGACGCTGCCGGTGTTGTTGGCGATCTGCTCCAGCCACGAGCCGGAAACGCTCTTGCCGTCGCAGGACACGTCGCTCGTCGCCTCGATCTTGTAGTCCGATCCGGCGCATTTCAGGTGCTGTTTCAGACGGTCGCTGGCGCTGCTGGAATAACTGATGCGGCAGGAAATCGGTTCGCGCTTGGTGGCGCCGAGAGGAGTGACCGAGCCGCTCCCGCGCCAGCTACCGCTAAGGGTCTTGATGAGCTGCGAGCCTTCGCCGCTGCAGGCGGCCTCGGCGGGAGACTGCGAAAGCAGGACAGCGGCGGCCATCAGCGCGGGTGCCGCCAAACGGCGCATCGTTGAAAATAGGATCGTGGTCATGGATTGCCCTTATTGGATTATTGATATGGGACAGCCCTGCTCGGAGGTCATCAATGTTCCGGCAGGTTTCTTCTGACTTGCGGGCAGTAGTTTATCATATTTTGGCTGGTGCGCGAAATAGGGGAATTAACGCATTTGCCTGCCGGGCATGCCCAGGGCTCGTAAAAATGCTGTGTTCTGAAACAATTACCGGTCCCAGAAATGGTAGAAGTGGTGGACAGGTCCGGCATGATGTCCCACCGTCAGCGTGTCCGCTTCCGCCAGGGCGCTGGTCAGATAGGTCTTGGCACGGGTGACGGCGTCGCGAAGCTGATGACCGTGGGCGAGATAGGCGGCGATGGCGGCCGACAGCGTGCAGCCGGTGCCGTGGGTGTTGCGGGTCAGGATGCGCGGCGCGGCGAGCCGCAGGGTTTCGCGGCCGTCGAACAGGAAATCGACTGCTTCGGGGCTGCTGCGGTCGCCGCCGGTGAGCAGCACGGCCCGCGAGCCGAAGGCGATGAGCAATTCGGCCTGTTTTACCATCATCTGCTCGTCCACGGCGGGGGAGGCGCCCAGTAGCTTGGCGGCTTCCGCCAGGTTGGGCGTGATGACGGTGGCCATGGGCACCAGCCGCGTCAGCAGCGCCATCTGCGCGCCGTCTTCCATCAATTGGGCGCCGCTGGTGGAGACCATCACCGGATCGAGCACGATGGGCACCCGGCACCAGCGGCTGAGGGACTGGGCGATGGCGTCGATGGCGTCCTCGTTGCCGACCATGCCGATTTTCACGGCGCGAACGTCCAGGTCGCTGAAAACGGCCTCGATCTGCGCGGCGATCATGGCCGGCGAGGTGAGTTCGATGCCGGTGACGCCGCGGGTGTTCTGGGCGGTAATGGCGGTGATGGCGGACGCGCCGTAGGTGGTGAGCGCGGAGAATGTCTTGAGGTCGGCCTGAATCCCGGCGCCCCCCGAGGAGTCGGAGCCGGCAATGGTCAATGCAATCGGGGGGGCGTTCATGGCCAGGATATAGCGGCGGCAGGTCCGTTTGGAAAGGGCGCCGCGATGACCGCTGGATAACCTGTCTACAACTTAAATTTGCAGCTTGACCCCTTGTGAACGTTAGGGACGGACTGCCGGCGCTTCGATGGGCAGCCCATTACCGCGCCAGGCAAGGTACAACTCCAATGCCACATACTCGCCGGAGCCAATTTCGCGCGGCTCCGCCCGCACCGTCCGGTTGCATTGGCGGAACTGCCGGTGCAGCGACATCACCGTGCGCTCACGCAGATGATATCCAGGGAAGCCGTTGGCGTGGCCCTGGCTGAGCACCTGTGAGTCCATGATTTTGCCGTAGCGGAGATCGTGGCAGTCGGCGCAGGACAGGTCGTACTGGCCGATCTTGGTCTGATACTCCCGCTTGCCCGCCAAAAAGGCGGCTTGCGCCTGCCCGTCAACGGTCACATTGCCCGGCAGTCCGCGCGACTGGCTGCGGACGAACACCGTCATGGCGAGAAGTTCTTTCGATTCGTAGGGCCAGACAGGCGCGGACATCTGCTGCTGGCGGCACAAATTGATCCGCTGCTCGACATTGATGACCTTGCCGGCTGCACGGTCGAATTTCGGGTACCCCGCCGCGACACCCACCAGGGCCTCGGAGGATTTGCCGTGGCAGCTGGCGCAGCTCTTCTGACTGTTTCCGGCGGGCTGCACCCAGATCGTCTCGCCCTCCTCCAGCCAGCGCACGCCCGGATTGTCGAAGTCGTCATCCTGGACGGAGCGCGTTTTAAGGCTGCCGAAATAGTAGCCGGATGTCAGCTCGTTCAGGGGATTGCTCCGGTCGGCGGGCAGGATGGAATAGCGCTCCTGCGCGCTCGCGGGCGCCGGGGCGAAAACGAGAGCCGCGAGAAGGAGCAATAGCGAGGTGCGACCGGGGAATTTCATGACAGCAGTCCTGGAGGTGAAATCAGAGCAGTAACGTTTCAGCCTTGGGGGGTGTCCATCATTGGCGGCCGGGCAAAAAAGACGAGCAGAATGCGCAGGTTACCGGCGGACAACCCCTTACTTCAGGTTCTTCAAAAAGGCCACCACGTCTTCAACTTCGTCCGCCGTCAGGATGGTTCTTCCGGCCAGACCGGCTGCGACGCGTGTCAAACCGCTGGTTTTGAAATAGCCGGGCATGACGGTTCGCGGAAAGATGGGCGCGGCGTCCACCATGATCTGGCGCAGTTCGGCCTCGGTACGGCGCGCGCCTATGCCATCCAGCGACGGTCCGACCGTTCCGTCGGCGGTTTCCGAGGAGAGGCCGGGTATTCTGTGGCAGGCCAGGCAATTTCCCTTGGCGGGGTCAGTGGCGATCGCCTCGCCACGCACAGCGTCGGCGGGCGTGGAGCTTAGCGGCCTGACGATGCCCCCGGTAGCGGCGGTTGCCCTGGGGTCCTGCTGGAACAGTTTGAAATAGCCGGCCGTCTTGGTCTTGCAGACGGCCTGCGCCTCAGCGACGGCGGATGCGGCGGCCAGGGGCACGATGAATGCCATCGAAAGCGCCACCAGCCGGCCCATGATGATATGCCGCGACGACCGCATGGAATGTTTGCACTCGCTTAAATTCGACCAAATCCGGCCGCCACGATAGCGCGCCCGGCTGCCACGTCAACAACATTGCAGTTCGCGTTTTGTCGCAACCATGGGGATGTATGCATTGATGAGACGCGGCAAAATGTCTCAAACCGGGGCGATTGCCGCCACCGCGGCCTCCAGATCCAGGAGATGATCGATGACGGAATCCGCGCCGAGCTGGGCGGCCGGCACCCGGCTGTAGCCGAAGCTGACCAGCACCACGGGCACGCCGCAGGCCCGCGCCGTGCCCACGTCCGCCGCGCTGTCGCCTATCATAACGGCGTCCCCAGCCTCCGCACCGAGCTGTGTCAGGGCGAGACGTAGCGGTCCGGCGGCGGGTTTGAGCGGCTGCCCGGCCCGTTCGCCGATGACGGCGCCGAAAAAATGGGCGATGCCCAAACCATCGAGGATGTTGTCCGTGATTTTCTGCGGCTTGTTGGTGCAGATGGCCAGTTTCACGCCCTTGGCGCGCAGGTTTTGGAGCAGTTCAAGCGCGCCGCCATATAGTGTGGTGCCCTCCGTGCAGTGCTCGCTGTAAATGGTGAGAAAATCCTCGACGGCGTGTGCGGCATCGTGGCCATGGGCTCCATGGGCGGTGAAAGCGCGCTCCAGGAGCTGGGCCACGCCGCCGCCAATCATGTCTTTCACCGTTGGCTGATCGAATGGCGGCAGGCCGCGGCGTGCCATCGCCTCGTTCAGTGCGGAAGCGATATCGGGGAGGCTGTCGATGAGGGTGCCGTCGAGGTCGAAAACGATGGCGCGGGGGAGGGCGGGGCTATGGTGCATGGCGGTTTCTGAGCAGAACTGGCGGCGGCGCGCAAGACACGATCACGCGATATCACCGGCAATGTGCCGGGCCGGCGCGCACGTGCCCAGAGCCGCGCCGCAATAAAAATGACCTGGGAGGATGACCTCCCAGGTCTTTCTGTTAACGCCGGCGCCAGATCAAACAGGAGTAGAAAACCTGGACGCCTGCGCTACGGGAACCGCGCCTTTACATGTTGTAAGCGCGCTCGCCATGCTCGGTGATGTCGAGACCTTCGCGTTCCTTCTCAGGGCAGACGCGCAGGCCGACGATGGCCGCGATGATCAGGTAGACGATCAGGCTGCCGATGGCCGACCAGCACACCGTCATCAGCGGCGCTCTTGGTCTGGATGATCACCTGTGCCGACCATGTCGTAATCGGCGAGGGGGCAGTCGGCGGTGACCAGACGCCGTCCACGACCTTGCACTTGGCGTAGTCGATGACGCCAGCGCCGCCGTAAGCGGGGTTGGCGACGAAGCCGGTGCCGATGGCGCCGAGCAGGCCGCCGATGGCATGCACGCCGAACACGTCGAGCGTGTCGTCATAGCCGAGGGCAGCTCTTCACCGCGGTGCGAAGAAGAAGCACGACCACGCCGGCAATCAGGCCGAGGATGAGCGCGCCCATGGGGCCGGCAAAGCCTGAAGCCGGGGTGACGGCGACGAGACCGGCGACCACGCCGGAAGCGAGACCCAGCAGGCTCGGCTTGCCCTTGAACAGCCATTCGACGAGCAGCCAGGACACACCAGCCGCCGCCGGTGGCGATGAAGGTGTTGGCCATGGCGAGCACAGCCGCTGCGTTGGCTTCGAGGTTGGAACCGGCGTTGAAGCCGAACCAGCCGACCCACAGCAGCGAGGCGCCGACCATGGTGAGCGTCAGCGAGTGCGGCGGCATGGGCTCCTTGCCGTAGCCGATGCGGCGGCCGAGCAGCAGCGCGCCGACGAAGCCCGCGATACCGGCGTTGATGTGCACGACGGTGCCGCCGGCGAAGTCGAGCGCGCCCATCTGGAAGGCGAAGCCGGCCGTGCTGATGGCGGTGTCGATAGCCAGTCGCGAGGCCGCTCGGGCCCGGGCTGAACCAGACCGAGTGGGCGATCGGGAAGTAGACGATGGTCAGCCACAGGATGGCGAACAGGAACGACCGCCGAGAATTTCATGCGCTCGGCGAAGCCGCCGATGGCCAGCGCCGTGGTGATGGCGGCGAAGGTCATCTGGAAGCAGACGAAGACCAGTTCGTCGAGGCCGACGCCGATGGAGAAGGTCGCGACCGGCGCCTTGGGATCGATGCCGGACATGAACAGGCGCGAGAAGCCGCCGAGGAAGCGGAGAGGTGATGCCGCTGCCTTCGGTGAAGGCCAGGCTATAGCCCCAGAGGAACCACACCACGCAGACGATGCACTGGATCATCAGCACCTGCGTCAGCATGGAGAGCATGTTCTTGGTGCGCACCATGCCGCCGTAGAACAGCGCCAGACCCGGCACGGTCATCATCAGCACGAGCAGCGGAGGAGATCATCATCCAGCCGTCGTCGGCCTTGTTGACCACCAGATCCGGCGCCTTTGCGCGCCGCCCGCAGCTCCTCGGACCGGTGTACAAGCGCGGTAGCGCCAGTGCCGCCGCTCGCGGCAATTGACAATGAACGATAGAGTTTCTTCATCATATTAAGCCCCAGTTCCCGTTTTTATAGTGCGCTCCGCGTCGGTTTCGCCGGTGCGGATGCGCACCGTATGTTCGATCGGCGTGACGAAGATTTTGCCGTCGCCGATCTGCCCCGTCTTCGCCGTGGCCGCGATGGTTTCGACGACCTTGTCCGCGGAGGCGGACGGCACGGCGACTTCGAGTTTCAGCTTGGGTACGAACGTGACTTCGTATTCCGCGCCGCGGTAGATTTCGGTGTGGCCTTTTTGGCGTCCGTACCCCTTCACCTCGGTGACGGTAAGCCCTTCGATGCCGATGGCGTCGAGAGCCTGCCGCACTTCTTCGAGCTTGAATGGCTTGATGATCGCTATCACCAGCTTCATGGGAATTCTCCGTTCTCTCCGCTTGGGAGCCCAGCTTGAAGGCGGCCTATCCTGCCCCAGGAGTGACCCGCCTGGAGCCGTTCAGGCCGGCCGCCCGCCTAATGCCAAATCAAAAGGCGTGCCAATTGCCAGGAAACAGCTAACTTATTGAAAAGGCTTGAATCCAGGGGGCGAAAACGGGACAAACTTTAGCCACGGGCTTTTCGAGGTTTGCTGAAGTGCTAATCGGGTGGGCGTGCTGCCTGTTTTCGCGCCAATGGCGCGGGTAGCGGCAGTTGCGCCGGTGAGGGGCGGCGCTGGCTGAGACGGGGCATTGAATGCCGGATGCGGCAAACGGCAGGCTTTCCGGGGCTTCCGGCCGGATGTTGACTCATGAGGCGAAAGCTTGCCGCCCGGAAGATCGGCGCTTTTTGCGGCAAGTCCGGTGTGGCCGTGCGGGATGTGGCTCAGCGCGCGCCGCTGGCGGTGTGGCTCACGAACTCCCGGTATAAGGCGGCCACTCCCTCCCTCAGGGAGATGCGCGGGCGCCAGCCGAGCGCGGAGAGTCTGGCGGCGCTCAGTAGTTTGCGCGGCGCGCCGTCGGGTTTGGATGGGTCCGGCACGATTTCGCCCTCGAATGCGGCAACCTCCGCGATGAGCCTGGCAAGCTCGATAATTGGCATATCCTCGCCCGAGCCAATGTTGATGTGCGTCTCGTCCGAGTAGACCTTCATGATGTGCACCAGCGCATCGGCGCAGTCGTCCACGTGCAGGAATTCGCGGCGCGGCGTCCCCGTTCCCCAGATCGCCAGTTGCCGGTCTCCCCGCAGCTTCGCCTCATGCACCTTGCGAATCAGCGCGGGCAGAACGTGGCTGGAGTCAGGATCGAAGTTGTCGCCGGGGCCGTAAAGGCCGGCGGGGATGGCGGCAATGAAATCGCAGCCGTGCTGGCGCCGGTATGCCTGGGTGAGCTTGATGCCGGCAATTTTGGCGATGGCGTACCACTGGCTGGTCGGTTCCAGCGGGCCGGTGAGCAGTGATTCCTCGTTAAGCGGCTGCGGCGCCAGCTTGGGGTAGGTGCAGGACGAGCCGGGGAACAGCAGCTTCTCGACGCCGGTTTTGGCGGCGGTGTGGATGATGTTCGCCTCGATCATGAGGTTATTGTAGATAAAATCGGCCGGATATCGGTCATTGGCGGAAATTCCGCCCACCTTGGCCGCCGCCACGAACACCGCCTGCGGGCGGTTTGTGCTCATCCAATGCTCGACGGCCTCCTGGCGCGTGAGATCGGCGGTTTCGCGGCCAACCGTGAGAATCTCGCAGGATTCGGCGGCGAGCCGGCGCACCAGCGCGGCGCCGAGCATGCCGCGATGGCCTGCGACCCACACGCGCTTGCCGGCGAGTGTGTAAGGATGTCCGGCTAGGCTGCTGGTTTTCATCGGGTTATCCTTCGCGGATGGAGAACGCAATACGCTTACGTTAGGTGTTGTGCGAATAATTTTTACGTCTGGGCGGCTGTGTTTATCTTGCAGAAAATGGAAATGCTGAAACTAAATTGTGCATCCGGCCGCTTGGTGCGGTCAATGCATCTTTTTAATGCAGAAGTACTATCTTCCGGCCGGCTGGGCCGCCTTTTTCAGAGAGACGCGCGAGTCTGCACGTAAAAGTAAATACAAATGATAGTAAAAATGAATAGTTATGTGCGAAATGTGTTACTATTCGCAGGTGAGCGCTTGTGTGAAGATGTGAATCTCGCTAAGAGCAAATCAGTATGGATTATGTAAAAAGAGTATGGTGATATAAATTTGGATAAACCCGGTCTTTGCCGCGCTTGTGGCCGGGATCTGGCCAAAAACGGGGGCTGAGTTGTTGAAAATTCTGAATTCAGAATTTCTCCGGCGGCAAATACTTCCTTGCAGGAGAGTGCTGCTCAATTCGCTGCTGGCGGTCTCTCCCCCTGGCTGATCGCGCCGCTTCCTTCCCCGGCGCCGCCCCTGGCCGATACCTCTCTCCCTCCCCCTGACAATGGACGTACCCCCGTGACGACACAGCCTGCGGAACATCACATGTCGCCCTATCACACGGCTCTTCGGAGCCTGTTTCTGGTGGCGACGCACCATGGCTGCCAGGTGCGCCAGGAGCAGCTTGCATCGGGCGACATGTCGGACCCGTTGGGCTCGATCCTGCGCATGATGGGCGCCACCGGGCTGAAGGCGAAGGTGCTGCGGGGCTGCGTGTGGGACGATCTGGCGTCGCTGGGCAAGGCCTATCCGGTGATGGCGGTGCAGAAGAATGGCAACTGGGTGATCGTCATCCAGACGCTGACGGCGGCCGACGGCCGCATGGCGGCGGTGGTTCTGGACCCGACGGTGGAGCAGTCGGGCGTGGTGGTGATGTCGCAGGACCAGTTCGTGCAGAACTGGAGCGGCATGCTGGTGCTGTCGCGCAAGCTGCGCAGCGATTCGGAGCAGGAAGAGCCGTTCGGGTTGCGCTGGTTCCTGCCGGAGATTTTGCGCAACAAGCGCTATCTGCGCGACGTGGCGGTGGCGGCGATGATGTGCAACATGCTGAGCTTCGCCACGCCGCTGCTCTATAATGTCATCATCGACAAGGTGATCACGCACCACAGCTATCAGACGCTTTACGTGGTGCTGCTGGTGTTCCTGGTGGCGACGCTGTTCGACGGGCTGTTCAGCTATGTGCGCCAGTATCTGATGCTGTTCGCCACCAACAAGATCGACGCGCGGCTGAACTCGCGCACGTTCCAGCATCTCTTGGCCTGCCGCTGCCATTCTTCGAAACCGTGCCGGCGGGCGTGCTGACGCGGCATATGCAGCAGACCGAGAAGATCCGCCAGTTTCTCACCGGCCGGCTGTTCCACACGCTTTTGGACGCGACGGCGCTGCCGATCCTCGTTTGCCTGCTGCTGATGTACAGCGCGAAGCTGACCTTCGTGGTGATGGCCTTCTCGCTGGCCATGGCCATGGTCATCGGCGTGATGCTGCCGATTTTCCGCCACCACCTCAACCAGCTGTATGCGGCCGAAGGCGAGCGCCAGGCGCATCTGGTGGAGACCATCCACGGCATGCGCACCATCAAGTCGCTGTGCATGGAGACGCTGCAGAAGAACTCCTGGGACACCAAGGTGGTGTCCGCGGTGCGCCGCCATTCCACGGTCGGGCGCATGGGGGCGCTGGCCAAGGTGCTGACCCAGGGCCTCGACAAGCTGATGCAGATCTCCATCCTGGGGCTTGGCGCGGTGCAGGTGTTCGACGGCAATCTGAGCATCGGCGCGCTGGTCGCCTTCACCATGCTGTCGGGGCGCGTGAGCGGGCCGCTGTTGCAGATGGTGGCGCTGATCAACGAGTATCAGGAGACGGCGCTGTCGGTGAAGATGCTCGGCACGGTGATGGATCATCCGCCGGAGCGGGAGGCGGATTTCCACGGCATGCGCCCGCAGATCACCGGCGATCTGGAATTCGACCAGGTGACCTTCCGCTATCCCGGCACGGCGACGCCCGCGCTCGACCGGGTGTCGTTCAAGGTGGAGCCAGGGCAGGTGATCGGCGTGGTCGGGCGCTCGGGCTCGGGCAAGACCACGGTCACGCGGCTCATCCAGGGCATTCATGCGGCGCAGGAAGGGCTGATCCGCCTCAACGGCATCGACATCCGCCATATCGATTTGCCGCATCTGCGGCGCAGCGTCGGCGTGGTTTTGCAGGACAATTTCCTGTTTCGCGGCACCATCCGCGAGAACATCGCCGCCACCAAGCCGGACGCGCCCTTGGCCGAGATCGTGGAGGCGGCGCGCATGGCGGCGGCCGACGAGTTCATCGACCGCCTGCCCATGTCCTACGACACGCGGATCGAGGAAGGCGCCACCAACTTCTCCGGCGGCCAGCGCCAGCGCATCGCCATCGCCCGCGCGCTGCTGATGCGGCCGCGCCTGTTGATTTTCGACGAGGCCACCAGCGCGCTCGACCCGGAAAGCGAGGCCATCGTGCAGACGAATCTGGACGAAATCGCGCGCGGCCGCACCATGATCATCGTCTCGCACCGCCTGTCGTCGCTGGTGCAGTCGGACGCCATCCTGGTTCTCGAACATGGCGAGGTGGTGGACTTCGCGCCCCACGCCACCCTGCTCGAACGTTGCAACATTTACGCACACCTATGGCAACAACAGACCCAACATATGCAAAACCGGCCGCGCTCGACCGCGCTCGCCAGCGCCTGCGCGCGCTGAAACGCAGTCTCAAGGCCTGGAGCGGCCGGCGTTCGGCGGCGGGGACGAGGAAAGCCCTGTCGAAGAGCGTGGCGGAGCGTGCCCGCGAGCATCTGGCGCTGCTGCGCCAGCGCTGGCCGGCGCCTGGTTCGGGGACGCCCAGCCGGCCAAGCCACGCCCGGTGCTGCCCGACGCCATCCCGTTCCAGTCGGAACTGGACGAGATCGTCGAGGAACTGCCGCCGCGCTTCATCCGCGGCACGCTGTACTTCGTGGCGGCGCTGGTGGTGAGCATGCTCACCATCGCCTCGCTGGTGAATGTGGACATCGTGGTGCAGGGCGGCGGCCAGCTCACCGCCGACATGCCGTCCATCGTGCTACAGCCCATGGAGCGCGGCATCATCCGCGAGCTGAAGGTGAAGGTTGGCGACACGGTGAAGAAGGGGCAGGTGCTGGCGGCGCTCGATCCCACCTTCATCCAGGCGGACATGGCGGCGCTGTCGGCGCAGGAGCTGTCGCTGTCGGCGCAGTTGCGGCGCATCGAGGCGGAGGTGAAGGGCGTTGCCTTCGAGGCCGCCGTGGCGTCACGCTTCCATTCGCCCATTTCCACGCAAGCCATGGCCAATCCTGCCATGGCCAACCCTCATGATGCGGTGCAGGCGGCGCTTTACCGCCAGCGCCAGGCGCAATATGCCTCGCGTCTGGCGGCCTTCGACGGTGAGATCCAGCGCTGGGAGGCCAATATCAGGACGCTGGAAGGCGGGCGCGGCTTCCAGGCGCAGCAGCTGGCCATCACCCGGGACGTGGAAGCCATGCGCGCCAGCCTGCTGCAATCGCAGACGGGGTCGAAGCTGCAATATCTGGAGTCCCAGAGCATGCGGCTGCGGGCCGAGCGCGAGTTGCAGGATAGCGTCGATCGTCTGCCGGAGCTGCGCCACAATCTGCAGGCGCGCCGGGCCGAGCGCCAGTCGTTCATCGACCAGTGGCGGCGCGATCTGCTGGAGGAACTGGTGAAGGTGCGGGCCGAGGCGGCGCGGATCAATGAGAGCCTGGTGAAGACCTCGCGCATGCGGGATCTGGTGGTGGTGACGGCGCCGGAGGACGCGGTGGTGCTGAACGTGGCGCAGCGCTCGGTGGGTTCGGTGATCCGCGAGGCGGAGCCGCTGGTGGTGATGGTGCCGTCCCACGCGGTGCTGATCGCCGACATCAAGGTGAGTTCGGCGGATGTGGGCTATGTGCGGCCGGGCGACGAGGTGGTGCTGAAGGTGGATGCGTTTCCCTATCAGCGGCACGGCATGCTGAAGGGCCGGTTGCAGTCCATCAGCGAGGAGAGTATCGGGCCGGGGCCGAGCCAGGCCACGTCGGAGGCGGCGGGCAATGCGATTTCCCCCAAGGCGTCCGAGGGCGGCGCGTTCCACCGGGCGCGGATTGAATTGAGCAGCATCAAGCTGCAGCACATGCCGGAAGGCGCGAGGCTGATCCCGGGCATGACGCTGAGCGCGGAGGTGAAAGTCGGCGCCAGGAGCGTCATCTCGTTCTTCCTCTACCCGCTGAAACGAGGGTTCGATGAGAGTATCCGGGAGCCGTGATGGGGAGGAGGGAGGGCGGCAGGCGCCCCCCCAATGTTGCTATTTACGCGAATTGCCTGGGCCAGCGTTTGGCTTCCGGTTTTCCAGAAGCCTATGCCGCTGGTTTCAGACGTTGGAATATTTGCTGTTGCGCAGGATGGTATACCCCTTCAGGAGTTCCTGTATGCCCATATCCAGGGAGTGAGCGGGCTTGAACCCAGTGGCTTCAATCTTAGTGTTCGATACGATGTAATTCCGTTGATCCGGGTCTTTCCCAAGCGGCGCATCGAAGAAAACAAAATCTGGAACGTGCCGGTGGATGCGCTCGCATAGCTCCTTCTTCGAAATATTCGCGTCCGACAGGCCGGCATTGTAGATCTGCCCCTTCATGTTCTCGCTGTGGTTCAATGCATGCAGGAAGAGGCGGGTGACATCGCGCACGTGGATGTAATTACGCTTGAACTGGCCCTCGAAGAGAACGACGAAGCGGTCGTAAACGGCGCGGTACACGAAATCGTTGACCAGCAGGTCGATCCGCATCCGGGGCGAAATGCCAAAAACGGTTGCAAGGCGGAAACTGATGGCATTCGGATGCTGCATCAGCCGCTGCTCGATTTCCACCTTTTCCTTGGCGTAATGGGAAATTGGCCGCAGGGCCGTTTCCTCGGTGCAGAAGTTGTTTTCATCGCCGGTACCGTAAGCGCTGTTGGTGGTCGGCATCAGGATCAGCTGCTCCGGGCTGACCATCTCCAGCATCAGGAGAATCGCATCGCGGTTCACCGTCGTTGCGCCGACCGGGTCTTTGGTGCACAGCGGGGCGCCAACCAGTGCGGCCAGAGGAATGATCACGTCCGCTTTCTTCAGGAGTGGTGCGACAGTATCCTTGGAACGGACGTCACCACGTATGATGTTGAAGTCAGGGTGTGCGCACGCGTCCATCAAACTGTTTTGCCCGAACAGAAAATTGTCCAGCACGGTGACGTTATGACCGGCGCGGAGCAGTTCGGGAACCAGAATGGAGCCCAGGTACCCCGCTCCGCCCGTCACCAGGATGTTGTGAGACATTTGATTTCTCCCTGTCGTCATTGAAACACCGAGCATCCAGGCGCGCTGGTCCCGTGCCGCCGGGGGATCGCTTGGACCAATTCCCTCCGCCGGTCATCGCCCGCATAAATCGAGTAAAATCCCGTGCAAAGTGAATGCTCCTGGTGATTGTAGCAGCCGTGATCTGCCTGTGAAAAACATATATTACGTCACATGTGGTGTTATATGTAAGAATAGTTAGGAAAAACAATGACCGGAGCTGCGGAAATCATATAATGCTTTCAGTGACGCGGGAGGGGCGCATTCCGCTTGGCTTTGTTACCGCGAGTGTAGTGTCTCGCAATTACCGTCACCATTCGCGGCTGATTCCAGCACGGTAACCCGCGAGACATAAACCACACCAGAGCTTTGATTCTGCTAGTGTTCTTTATGTCTTCGAATTCCCCGTCAGAGCTCGCGGCAAACTGGCCGGTAATTCGAAGACAGGACGCTAGGCATGGTAGTCCGCCGTGATGCACCTTCCTCACGGCCTCAGCGGCGCAGGGCATCCACGATCATGCGGATTGCGTGGTCGAGATTGCCGCCCTCAAACAAATAGCCGGCAATCCCTGCGGCGCGCCCGGCCTCCACGTCCGTCATTCGATCGCCCAGCATGAAGCTCCGCTCGCGATCCGTTGGCCACGCTTCCATGAGCGATAGCAGCATTCCTGGTTCCGGTTTGCGGTCTGGTGATTCGCGGCGGTATTCTCCTAGCCCGTCCTGATGAAAGGGGCAGTAGCGGAAATCGTCGATGCGCGCGCCCTGTTCCGACAGATGACCGGCCATCCATTGGTGCAAGGTCAGGACGTCCGTTTCGGAAAAATAGCCGCGCGCGACCCCAGCCTGATTGGTTACGACGAATACGCGCCAGCCGGCTTCGTTGAGACGCCGCACGGCTGCGGCGGCGCCGTCGATCCAGACGATCTGATCGGGCCGGTGGGTATAGCCGGTATCCACATTCAGCACGCCATCCCGGTCGAGAAAGGCGGCGGGGCGGAGCAGGCGTGGCGTCATGCGGTCATCCGTGCCTCGATCTCGGCGCACAGGTAGTGATACAGGCAGATGTGCACCTGCTGGACCAGGGGTGTCGAGTTTGTTGGCGCGCGGAGCGTAACGCCGGCCCGGCGCGCTAGGCCTCCGCCTGAGCGGCCCGTAAGCGCGATCACACCCATGCCGCACTCCCGAGCAGCCTCGGCCGCCTTGACGACGTTGGGCGAGTTGCCACTGGTGGAAATGCCGATGAGAACCCCGCCTTCCCCTCCGTAGGCTTCCACCTGTCTCGAAAACACGGTGTCATAGGAGTAGTCGTTGCTCCAGGCCGTAAGGATGACGGGGTTGTCCGACAGGCAAATGGCCCGTAGCGCCCGCCGCTCCTTCAAAAACCGTCCCACCAGCTCACCAGTGATGTGCATGGCATCGGCCGCCGATCCGCCGTTGCCGCACACCAGAAGTGTGCCATGGTTCTGGATCGCTTCGCAACACATGGCGATGGCGCGCTCCATGTCCGGCGCGGCGATCTCCCGCGCAGCCTCGGTCAGCACGCGCGCGCTCTCGTCGAGATAGTCACTGAGACCAGGCATTGACCTCGTTCCCGCGCTTGACCTGGAGATGGTCGGGCAGATCCTGTTGAGGGTTTCCCTCGAAGCCGTTAGGCTGGTACAGCACCACCGCCGAACCTTCGAAATCCATACCCACGTCGATTTCGATTAATCCCTGCAATGCGCGGCGGATTCCAGCGTGCTTTTCAGGCGGCGCGAAGAACAGCATGAAACCGCCGCCGCCGGCGCCCAGCAGTTTGCCGCCCAGAGCCCCCGCGCGCCGCCCGGTTTCATAGATATCGTCGAGCCCGGAGTTGGAAACCATGGGGGACAGGCGCCGCTTCAGCATCCAGGTTTCGTGGAGCATTTCGCCGATCTCCAGCAGGTCGCGTCCGGGGGTGACGATGATGTCGCGCGCCTCATCGACCATTGCACGCATGCGGTTGAGGCGATCGCCCTTCTGCTGGATTCCGTCGATTTTGGTTCTGGCGATGTCGCTCGCGTAGCGCTGAAAGCCGGTGAAGAATAGCAGGAAGTGGCTGGTCATCGCCGCGAGACGCGGGCGCGGCGCTATAAGCGGCTGGAACCGGAAGCCGGCGCCCATGAACTCGATAACCGCGCAGCCGCCATAGGCCGCCCAAATCTGATCCTGTGACCCGACGGCCTCACCGATGACCTCCTGCTCGATGCGGATTGCCTCGGCGGCGAGCTGCCTCTTGGTGGAGATGCGCCCCTCCAGGGCGGTGAGCGCCGTTAGCAGGCCGACGGTAAATGAGGACGATGAGCCGATGCCGGAGCGCGCGGGCAGGTCGCCGTCGTGATGGATTTCCAGGCCGATGCGGATGTCTCTTTCCGCCATCACGGCGCGAACGGCGGGATGCTCAATTTCTTTGATGTGCTGCACGCTCTCGATCCGCGAGTAGACGATGCGGTGACGGTGGGCGAAAAAGGGCGGCAAATGACGCACCGTAACGTAGCAGTATTTGTTGATGGCGAAACCGATTACGGCGCCGCCATTGTCGCGGTACCATGCGGGATAATCGGTGCCGCCGCCGAAGAGAGACAGGCGGTAGGGCGTCCTCGTGATGATCATTTCGGTTCTCCGGACTGCCGCACGATTTTGCCGTAGCTCTCGGGCGTGCCTATGTCGATGAAGTCGCCGGCCCGGACCAGACACTGATGCGGCCGGGTGTACATGACGGAAAGAAGTCTGTTTCGAGTGATGTCCCACGCGCCTTGCCCAGGGCTTGACGCGCCTCCGCTGAAAAACAATAGACGCCCGCGTTGATAAGCCCCGGACCTTGCCGTCCGGCGCCTTTTTCAATGAAGGCGGAAATCCGCCGGCTTCCGTCCACCTCGACTGCTCCGTAGCGGGAAACGCATGGCACCTCGACGCACCCCATGGTGATGAAAGCCTTGCTGTCCCGATGGTGGCGGCGGAGGGCGCCGAGATCGAGTTTTGCGATGGTGTCGCCATTGAGCGCCATGACATCGCCGGGTGTTGCGTGCTCGAAGGCGAGGCGTAAACCTCCCGCCGTGCCAAGGGGCGCCGGCTCGATAACCCAGGCGATATCAAGCCCGCCGGGTTTGCGCGCTTCGAGATATTCCGTCACTTTCCCTGCCATATGGCCGAGGCTCATCACGATCCGCCGTGGCGCGAAGGGACGAACCCAGGCGAGCATCAATTCCAAAAATGGCTGGCCGCCAACCGGCGCCATGATTTTTGGCACATCGGGCACCACGGACTGCAGGCGGGTGCCGCGCCCGCCCGCCAGTACCACCAGATCGACATCGCTCAGAGGCATGCGCCTGCCTCCTGCCGCGGTTTTCCAGTACCGGCAAGGGAGGGACGTTCGTTCCGTGGCCATCCGCTCCATGTGTGTGCAGCTATCCTGAAGTGCAGCCGGTCATTTCCGCGTCTCTCCAGCGGAAGCCGGTCTGGCTGAGTGTTGGACAACCTATGAACGAAGCATTGATAAATTGCAACGTTAGATAGGGCATCACTAGCCAACTTATTTTTTGAGAGCAAGAATAAATATTCAGGTTCCATGCGATTTTCCTGGATGTATGTACGATTAACTCACATAATTATGGTAGTTATACGAGAATTGTATATTTCATCGAATTTAAAGAAAAGAATCAACAAAAAGCATTTCGATTTTACCAAGGGTGCGCGAGTATTTACGCGCCATCAAAACCATCAAAATAAGGGGCGCCCGTATGCGGGAAGCATACATGGCGATTGCTCTGGATAAATTTCAATTTAAGGTTGCACAACGCGGACGAATGCGGCATCAGGCTGTCCCGGCGGGTGTGCTCGAATGCTGGCTCCAGCTTCAGCAAGACCAAGTAAATTAGAACGTCCTAGCGCAAGCGATATTGTCAAACCGGCTATTGCTGCGCCTGGGCGGCGGTTCATGAGCGGAAAGGTTGTTGACGATGGTAGAAGTCCCGCCAGCACTGATCGAAAAAACTTCGCGGCACTCCCGCTCAAGTGCGGCCGCCGGCAATGCGCTTCTTCACCCGCCCGGTGCATCGGGCTTCTCCAAGCGGGGCGACGCCCTCATCGGGCAGAAGATGTTTACCGTCCTGGAAATGGCTCGCCGTTTCGAAGACCAGGGGCACAAGGTTTTTCACCTGGAGCTTGGCAACCCCCGTTCGCTTCCGCCGCCCAACTTGGTGGCGCACACCATCGAGTCCCTCCAGCGCGACGAACTGGGGTACACATATTCCGCAGGGCATCCTCTGCTGCGCGGGAGTATAGCGCAGTTGTATAATCATGCGCGCGGCGGGGGAATATCCGAACAAAATATCGTCATCAGCCCGGCGAATTTTATCATCAACCAATTTCTGGATTTGGTCTGCAATCCCGGGGACAAAGTCGTTTTGTTCACGCCGGCTTTTCCCACCTATTGGGCTGCTGCAATCCACATCGGACTAAATGTAGCGCCGGTGCCGCTTTCGCCGCTGCATGGTTTTGAATTGACGGAAGAGGATGTCAATACCGCGATGGCTCATAACCCGCGGGCTATTATCGTCAACTCAGCCAATAATCCGACAGGTGCTGTTTATGGCGTCGAAGCACTCAGACAATTGGCAAAGGAATGCGACAAACGCGGCATCTGGCTGTTAAGTGATGAAACCTATGCGGAAATCAGTTATGGTAAGGAATTCAACTCCCTCATGGAGTTTGATTTGCCACGGTTAGTTGTAATGTCGTCGTTCTCAAAAATATTTTCCGTACCTGGGTATCGCGTCGGGTTCATTGTTGCAGATCCGCGCGTTGCGGAGAAATTTTCACTTTCCATCTCCACACAATTATCGTGCCTGCCAATCTTCACTCAACTGGGATGTGTGGCCGGGATTGCCTGCATACGCAATTATACCCGCCAGCTTCGCGAACGCTGCGCGAAAATCACCGGCTGGTGCGTGGAGGAGTTGATGCGTTGCAAGCATCTGAATTTTCTCCCGCCCAATGCCGGGTTCTACTTATTTGTCGATATTCGCGGGGCGGGCATGGACGATATCACGTTTTCTCGAAGACTGCTTGAGGAGGAATATACCGCCGTGACGCCTGGGAGCAGTTTCGGCGCGGCTTACGGCGGATATGTGCGGATAGCGACCTGCGGAGAGCCAGGAGACGTTCGCGAAGGTACGCGCCGCCTGGCCGGATTTGTTGACCGTCTGAAACGTTCCTGATCGTAAACCGGAGTACCCATGACCGATCTGCTTCTTGTGACCGCGCCAAGCCGATTGCAGGTGTACCAGACACTGGGCAGCAGCCTGGCCGCCATCGAACCGCCTGTGTGGTCGGGATTACTGGCGGCATTTATGCTTCAGCGCGGTTACAGCGTGCAGATACTTGACGCCGAGGCCGAAGGGCTGACCCACGAGCAGACAGCGCGGAGAGTTGCCGATGCGGATGCGAGGCTGACCGTTTTCGTCGTCTACGGTCAGCAGCCGTCCGCATCGACGCAGTGTATGCCGGCGAGCCGTAAGGTTGCCAGGGCGCTGCGCGGACTGGGCTTTGATGGCGCCACCATGGTGATGGGGACGCACGCCTCCGCGCTGCCCGGGCGGACCCTGTGCGAGGAGCCATATACATATGTCTGTTCGGGGGAGGGGCCGCACACAGTTCAGGCGCTGATCGAGCATCTTAAGGGCAGGCTGCCGGTGAGCGGGGTGCCCGGCCTGTGGTATCGGGATGGCGATCATTTGCGCTCCACCGGCAATGCGCCGCTGATTGCGGATTTGGATGCAACGCTGCCGCGTCAGGCCTGGGAGCTGCTGGACATGACGCGCTACCGGGCCCACAATTGGCATTGCTTCGACGCGCCGGATACCCGCAACCGCTATGCCTCGTTACAGACGAGTTTGGGGTGCCCGTTCAAATGCAGCTTTTGCTGTATCAACGCGCCTTTCGGACAATCCGGCATCCGCTACTGGAGTGTCGAAAACGTCATCTCGCAGATTGGCACGCTGGTGGAGACCTATGGGGTCAGGAATATCAAGATCCCCGACGAAATGTTCGTGCTCAGTCCGAAGCGGATTTCCGCAATTTGCGACGCCATCATCGAACGCGGCTATGAGCTGAATTTTTGGGCCTATGCCCGCATCGACACGCTGAATGACGAAACCATGCTGGCCAAGCTTAAGAAGGCCGGTTTCCATTGGCTGGGGCTCGGCATCGAATCCGCCAGCAGTTATGTCCGCGATGGCGTGACCAAGGGGCGCTTCGGCAACATCGGCATCGCGGCGGCGGTCGGGCGCGTGCGCGGCCATGGCATTAATGTTGGCGCCAATTACATCTTCGGCCTGCCGGACGACACCATGGACAGCATGCGCGAGACGCTGGAACTGGCCAAGCGGCTGAATACCGAATGGGCCAACTTCTATTGCGCCATGGCCTATCCGGGGTCGCCGCTTTACCAGCATGCCAAGGATCGGAGCCAGCCCCTGCCGGACGATCCGGGCGGGCCGGGCTGGATCGGCTATTCCCAGCACGCCTACGACTGCCTGCCCCTGCCAACGGATACGGTGCCGGCACAACAGGTGCTCGATTTCCGCGATGCCGCATTCACCGAGTATTTCACCAGTCCTGAATATCTCGGGATGATGGAGCAGCGCTTCGGCGCATCCGTCGCCGCACACCTCAGAGACATGACCAAGGTGACGCTGCCGCGCAAGCATCGCGACGCGCCAGCGAGGACGGGGACCGATGCGTAAGATCGTCTTCAACGACATTACCCTGCGCGACGGTGAGCAATCACCGGGCGTGAATTTCTTCCCCGAAGAGAAGCTGGAAATCGCCCGCAATTTGCGCAAGCTGGGCCTGCCGGTCATCGAAGCCGGTTTCGCCGTGGCGTCGCAGTCGGATTGGGATGGGGTCAACCTCATCGCGCGAACACTCGGTGATGGCGATGTCGTCATTTGCTCAATGGCGCGGGCGCAGCGGAGGGATATCGAAGCCGCCTACGAGGCCCTGAAGCCCGCGATGCGTCCACGCATTCAGGTGGTGCTGTCCACGTCGGACCTGCATCTTGAGTACAAGCTCAAGATGATCTCGCGACGAAGCCCTGAAATCCACCACTGAGATGGTGGCCTATGCCCGCTCGCTGGTGGACGATGTGGAGTTTGCGGCCGAGGATGCCACGCGCAGCGATCCCGAATTCCTTTGCCGCATCTTCGCCGAAGCGCTGAAGGCCGGCGCACGGACGCTGGAAATCCCGGACACCGTTGGCTATTCCACGCCGCATGAATACGCCGCACTGGTCAAGCGAGTTCTGGAGGACGTGCCGGGTGCAAGCGCCGCCACCATCGCCACGCATTGTCACGACGATCTGGGGCTCGCCACCGCCAATACGCTGGCGGGGCTGGCAGCCGGGGCGGGCCAGGCGGAGTGCACCATCAACGGCATCGGTGAACGCGCGGGCAACGCCTCCTTCGAGGAAGTCGTGATGGCGATCAAAACCCGGCCTGGCCAATTCGGGGTGGAGGCCAGTATCGACACCACGCACCTGTCCGCCACAAGCAAGCTGGTGGAGCGTCTGGCGAAGATGCCGGTGGCGCCCAACAAGGCCATTGTCGGTTACAACGCCTTCCGCCACGAGTCGGGCATCCATCAGCACGGCATGCTGGTCAACAGCGCCACCTATCAGATCATCGACCCGGCGTCGGTGGGGGCTGAGCGGATTTCGCTCGAATTGGGCAAGCTATCCGGCAAGCATGCGCTGCGCCACAAGATCGTGGAATTGGGGTTCGACGTCGGAGAAGCCGACTTTGCGCGGATCAATGACGCATTCAAGGATCTCGCGGCGAAGAAGAAACTCATCCTCGATGAGGATGTTCGCAACATTGTCTCCCGGATGATGAACTAGCTTGGGGCGGAATGAATGGGTTTTGATAGTAGGCGCGTTCCAGAACTCGGTTCCATCGCGGGATTGGCTGAATCATGGCCTCATGACAAAAGTCTGGAACTGTACCGCCGTCTCTGCCTGATCCGCAATTTCGAGTTGCGGACCAGGCAGGCGGCGATCGAAAAGCAGGTCAAGTGCCTGATCTATCTGGCACTGGGCCAGGAGGCGGTCGCCGCCGGTGTCTCGATGGCGGGGCGGGGCGCCTGGGTATTGGGCCAGCATCGCGGACATTCCATCTATCTGGCGTTCGGCGGGCGTCCCGAGCGGCTGGTTGACGAACTCCTGGGCCTGCCGTCGGGATGTTGCGGCGGCATGGGCGGCTCACCGCCAATTCACGATATCGAGCGGCGGATCGTCGGCCACAGCGGTCTGATTGGCGATCAGGTTCCCATCGCCGTTGGTGTGGCCATGGGCGCGCCCGGCGAGAAGGTCGTGACCTTCTTCGGCGACGGTGCGGCCGAAGAGGATTACGTGCTGGCGGCTCTGGGGCATGCGGCGACGCGCAAGCTGCCGGTCCTGTTCGTCTGCGAGGATAACGATTTGTCAGTGCTCACCCCGACCGTGGTGCGCAGGTCGTGGAGTATCGCCGAAGTGGCGCGCGGATTTGGCCTTCAGGCCGTGGATATCGCCGACGATCCTTGGCTGACGGCGCACTGGGCGGAAGTCATGCTGGCCTCGGGTATGCCGGGGCTCATTAACGTGCGCACCTGCCGCTCTGTCTGGCATGCAGGAACGGGTTCCGATGGCCCCCCTCAGTGGGACCGCCTCGCCCTGACCGCCGCGAAAATGCATGAGTTGGGCCTTGGTGCCGAGGCCTGCGCAGCCGAAGCCGAAACCCTTGAGTTTGTGGATCGTTTATGGAACGCACGGTTACAGATGCCATCCGCGAAGTGACAGCACGTCACATCGCCGAACATAATGGCCTGGTCCTGGGGCAATGTCTGTCCGCGGTGGGCTGGGTGCAGAATACCGTGCCGCCGCAGCGCGAGGGGCTTGAGGAACTCCCCATGACGGACGTTGCCGGCGCCGGTTATGCCGCCGGCGCGGCGCTGGCTGGGCGCCGCCCGATCTTCGTCATCCGTTTTCAAAGCCTGCTGTGGCTGAATGCCAGCCCTATTGTAAACTATGCCGCCAAGGCCAAGGATTTGTTCGGCTATGGCTGCCCGGTTTTCGTGCGCGCCATCGCGGCCGAGGGCGGAGCCACCGGACCCATTCATTCCGGTGCTTTCCATGGCATGTTTATGAACGTTCCCGGCTTGCCCGTCGTTGCCCCTATGACGCCGGGCGAATACGAGGACGCCTACGAACGTTTCATGGCTTCCGATGCGCCGCTATTCGTCAGCGAACATCGCCGCAGCTACAAGAACACGCGCGAGATGCCCGATCAGATCGAGGATGGCGCCAAAATTACGCTGTTTGCCGCCTCGTCCGCGCGCTTCACCGCCGGGGACGCCGTTGTGATCCTGCGTTCGCGCGGCATCCCCTGTAATCTCGTTCACCTCGTCTGGCTGAAGCCGTTCGTGATGGACGAGCGTTTGACAGGTCCGCTGAGGACCGCCGGATGCGGTCTGGTGGTTGACTCCTGCTACGAGACATCGGGACCAGCACGCTCCATGGCCTACGAATTGAGTGTGGAAACCGGCCTGCCTGTGCATGCGCTTGGACTTGAGGAGCGTCAACCGGGTGCCGCCGCGCATCTCGACAACGTCACGCCGTCTGCGGAACGGATCGCCGGAGCCGCGATGGGCGTGCTCGCGCGCCAGGCTGCGAGGGCCTGAGAGATGCTCGCCCCGCTCAATCGTCACACGGAGAAATGGCCATGAAATTTCCGCTGATGCGCAACAATATTCTCCGCGAGGATCTCGATGCCGTCATCGCCTATTTGCAGCAGGACGACCCGATCCTGACGCAATCGGCCAATGTGCGCGCCTTCGAGGAGGAATGGTCGCGCTGGCTGGGGGTGAAGCACAGCGTTTTCGTCAACTCCGGCGCCTCGGCGAATCTGCTGACCATGGCCGTCCTGCGCCTGCGTTACCCCGAGGGCGGTGAGGTGATTGTTCCGCCGCTGACATGGGTATCGGACATCGCCTCCGTGCTCCAGAACGGCTTCACGCCCGTGTTTGCCGACATCGACCGGCGTTCCCTGGCGATGGATACCGGGAAAATCCTCAGCCGGATCAATGACGCGACGCGCGCGGTTTTCCTCACCCATGTCCAGGGTTTCGACGGCCTGACAGATGAACTCGTGACCGGACTTGCCGCCAGGAACATTCCCCTGATCGAGGATGTCTGTGAGGCTCACGGCGCAACCCACAACGGCAGGAAGCTGGGAAGCTACGGCTGGATTTCCAACTTCTCGTTCTATTACGCTCACCATATGAGCACCATCGAAGGCGGTATGGTGTGTACCGATGACGCTGCCGTGTACCAGCAGGTTCGCATGCTGCGTTCCCACGGCATGGTGCGAGAGTCGAACGATGCCGTTTTGCGCGCCGGTTATGCGCGGGACAATGCCGAGCTGAACCCGGACTTCATTTTCGCGTTCCCGGCCTACAACGTCCGCAACACGGAGATCGGCGCCATTCTCGGGCGCAGCCAGTTGAAGCGGCTCGATGCGAATGTGATGCGCCGGAACGAAAATCTGCAACGGTTCCTCGCGCAGATCGATGTGGAGAAATACCGGACGGATTTCAAACTTGCCGGCTGTAGCAACTACGCGTTCAATCTGGTGCTGAAAAACCCGGACGACGAACTGATCCGCAGGCTGATGGAAAAGATGCGCGAGGCGGGCATCGAGTTCCGCCGGGGGAGCGCGGGAGGCGGCAATCAGCTTCGCCAGCCCTATTTACGCGGCATCGTCCCGGAAGGGTATCATCGGGAATTCCCGGAAACGGAGCACATCCACTTCTACGGGTTCTATATCGGCAACTTTCCCGATCTTCGCGACGCCGAAATCGACGGGTTGTGCGAGGTTCTCAATTCGGTCTGATTGCAGCCGGGGCGCAAACTGCGCGGAGGGGCTGGAGATATTTCGCCAAACTCCACCGTCTGGCTGGTTCTATGGATTGCGCCCGCATTCAGCCCGTTCGCAATACCGGCGCAAGGGGATCGCGGCGAGCGACAGCACCGCCAGCCCGGTCAGCCCGGCGATGATCTCCGGCGTCAGGATGGAGCACGCGCTCAGCGTGCCGCCCTGTTCGAGCAGCGAGCCGAGCCCGCCGCCGGATAGCGAGAAGACCAGGGTGCCAGGAATAATGCCGATTACCGTGGTCCACACGAACGTCGTCCGCCTCACGCCCGCGAAGGCGGGGATGAGATTGACCAGGAAAAACGGAAAGATGGGCACCAGCCGCAGCGCCAGCAGGTAGGGCCAGGCGTTCCGGCGAATATTGGCAGCCAGCCTGCGTCCGCGCTCGCCGCAACGATTGAGAATGGCGTCACCGCAAACGGTGCGGGCAAACAGAAATACCAGCGTGGCGCCGATGGTGGCTGCGAAAACGGTGAAGGCTGTGCCGGCGGCGGGGCCGAAGAAAAACCCGCCTGCCAGCGTCAGGAATACAGCGCCTGGCAGGGAGGACGCTACGGCCACGATGTAGATCGCCATATAGATCATCGCCGCGCGCCAATAATGGTTCGCCACGAACTGTGTTAGTTCCTGGCGATGGGCGCGCAGCGTGTCCATCGAGATCAGTGCGCCCAAGCCCGAGTACCAGGCGGCGGCGATGAGCATGGCGGCGGCCAGGGCGAGCCACAGGCGCCAGTTGCCCCCTGTCATTCCAGCGGTCCCCACGACTGTCCGCTACCCCGCGATGCGGCCATGGCGCCCGCGCCCACCACCGCGATGGCGCTCAGATTGACCAGTCCGCGCACGGTCGTCGATGGTGTGGCGATGTGCGCCGATGCGGCCGCGCCCAGCAGGATCGGCCCGATGGACACGCCGCCGCCCAGCGCCCGGATCAGGCTGAAAGCAATGCTGGCGGCATCGAGCGTCGGCAGGATCAGCAGGTTGGCCTGGCCCTTCAGGCGCGAATTGGGGAAAACCTCCTGGCGGATCACTTCGGACAGTGCCACGTCCGCCAGCATTTCGCCCTCGGCTTCCAGGCCCGGCGATTTCTCCCGCAGGATGGCCAGAGCGCGCCGCATCTTCAGCGCGGACTCGCTGGAGGCGCTGCCGAAATTCGAATGGGACAGCAGCGCCACCTTCGGCGTGAGCCCGAAGTGCTTCAATTGCCGCACCGCCTGCCACGCGGTTTCCACGATCTGCTCGGCGGTGGGGTTGTAATTGACGGCGGTGTCGGCGAGGAAAAACGTGCCGTTGGGCAGGACGATGCCGCTCAGCGCCGCGAAATCCGCCACGCCACGGCGCTTGCCTATAATGTCGTCGATGATCTTCAACTGCCGGTCGAAACGCCCGACCGTGCCACAGATCATGGCGTCCGCGTCGCCGCGTTTCAGCATCAGCGCACCGACGATGGTGTTGCCGGCGCGCGTGCGGGCGTAAGCTTCTGCCGGCGTGACACCCTTGCGCTGCACCAGCGTGTGGTATTCGTGCGCAAATTCGTCGAGACGCTCGTGTGCCGCCGGATCGACGATGTCTACATCTTCGTCCAGGCGCATGGACAAGCCCAGCTCCCGCAGGCGCTGTTCGATCATGGCGCGGTTGCCGATGAGGACCGGCCGGGCGATCTGCTCGGCGACGAGCTGGCTGGCGGCTTGCAGCACGCGCGCCCGATCGCCCTCGGCCAGGATCAGGCGCTTCTGCACCCGCTTGGCCGCCTCGAACACCGGCCGCATGACCTGCCCCGAGCGGAAGACGAAGCGCGACAGTTTTTCGCGATAGGCGTCGAAGTCCGTGATGGGGCGGGTGGCGACACCGCTGTCCATGGCCGCCTGGGCGACGGCAGGGGCCAGTTCGGTGATCAGGCGCGGATCGAACGGCTTCGGGATGATGTAGGTTTTGCCGAAACTCAGCGTGCGCGCGGCATAAGCTGTCATGACGACATCGGAGGCTTCGGCCTGCGCCAGTTTGGCGATGGCCTTGGCGCAGGCGATTTTCATCTCCTCGTTGATGGCCGTGGCGCCAGCGTCCAGGGCGCCGCGAAACAGGAACGGGAAACACAGGACGTTGTTGACCTGATTGGGAAAATCCGAACGGCCGGTGGCGATGATGGCGTCGTCGCGCACGGCGAGCACTTCGCTGGGCATGATTTCCGGCGTCGGATTGGCGAGCGCCAGCACCATGGGACGCGGCGCCATGCTCGCCACCATCTCGCGGGTGACGACGCCGGGCGCCGAGAGGCCGAGGAAAATGTCGGCGTTCTGCATGGTTTCGGCCAGGGTGCGCCAGGGGGTGGGCTGGGCGTAGACGGCCATGTAGGGGTTCATTTCCTCGGTACGGCCCTCGTAGACCACGCCGAGCCGGTCGGTGACGAAGATGTTTTCGCGCTTGAGCCCCAGGCTGACCAGCAGGTTGAGACAGGCGAGCGCCGCCGCCCCCGCGCCGCAGCAGGCCAGCCGGACTGTGGCAATGTCCTTCTCGACGAGCTTCAGCGCGTTGAGCACCGCCGCCGCCACCACGATGGCCGTGCCATGCTGGTCGTCGTGCAGCACCGGGATTTTCATCCGCGCCCGCAGCTTCTCTTCGATTTCGAAGCACTCCGGCGCCTTGATGTCCTCCAGATTGATGGCGCCGAAGGTCGGCTCCAGCGCCGCCACGGCTTCCACGAAACGGGCCGGATCGCGCTCGTCCACCTCGATGTCGAACACGTCGATGCCGGCGAACTTCTTGAACAGGACGGCCTTGCCCTCCATCACCGGCTTGGCGGCCAGCGGGCCGATGGCGCCCAGCCCGAGCACCGCGGTGCCGTTGGTGATGACGCCCACCAGGTTGCCGCGGGCGGTGTAGCGGGAGGCGGTAGCGGGGTCAGCGACGATTTCATCGCAGGCGTAGGCCACGCCGGGCGAGTAGGCGAGGGCGAGGTCGCGCTGGTTGGCGAGGGGTTTGGTGGGCGCGATCTGAAGTTTGCCCGGCGGGTCGGATTCGTGATATTCGAGCGCGCTCGCTTTGAAATCCTCCGCCATGCCGTTGTTCTCCTTGATGATTCTTCGGGTAATATGAGTTATGGGCGCCGATTTGCCAACCGGAGCCGCCGCAATTCGACGTGAACACCAGTGCTGGCAGCGGCGCAAGATGGATGTAACTTTTTCGGGCGGCAACTATTTTGCGGATGCGGTGAAATTTTGCTTGCACCTTGTTTTCGTGCCGCAACCGGGAGCGCTCCGGCGATTTTTCCGGGCTCTGGCAGGGGCGTTAAGTATTTGGGCGTACAATATCAATGGTCACTTTTGCCGCAGGTGCGCAGATGGCTTCGCATATGCGTTATTGTCATAGCACGTGCAAAAACAAAAGTGTGGCCTAACCAGGGCTTGACAGGAGGCGGCGTCGCGGTGAGATAATGGTTGTGCACAACTAATGCGCACATCGCTTTTTCGCGACGCGAGTGTGTATACTATTTTGAGACGAATCAAGAACGTAGCTAGAACCTAAGTGACCCGAGTTAAATGTTGAGGCCATGACCCCATCGCAAATACGGCTATTGCAGCGCAGCTTCGTCAAGATTGAACCCATTGCCGCCGACGTGAGCGCCAAATTCTACGATCGGCTTTTCAGGATAGCGCCTGAGACGAGATCGCTGTTCAAGGAAGACATGTCGTACCAGTACGCGAAGTTCATGCGTGTTATTTCCGAGCTGGTCAATCTGCATTTGCGTTCGCTGATTTCCCTGCCCGTGACCTCCAACGATGGCGGTGAAGCGGCGATGCCGGGCATCCGCGCTCTAGGACACCGCCACAATGATTGGGGCGTGAAGCCGGAGCATTTCGTGCCCATGCGCGAGGCGCTGATGGACACGCTGGCCGAAACCCTCGGCGACGACTTTTCGCCAACGGTGCGCGAGGCGTGGGGCGAGGCGTTCGATCTGCTGGCCAATGTGATGAGGAAGGGCCTGCTGAATATCGCTCCGACCGGCCCGCGCTTCCTGGACCGGTTTGCCCACGGCTGAGCTTCGGGAAAGGCTTGTGAAATCAGCGGGGCGCTTCGCGGCGCTCCGTTTTTTTGCGTTCGCAGTCCCGTTCCAGTCATCGCGGCCAGGGCGCCGGAAACGAGTAAAAATGTGTTCGTTAACAAATTGTCAATTGTGATCATGGTGAGACAACGTGTCTCAGCGGCCGCTTGACTCAAATTAAGCGGCGTATACGATCAAATGTTGTACACTCAGCCCGCTGGCTCTGCCTGTTAGGCGAGTGGTGTGTATGCGGGTCGGGGATCACCTGGTGCACTGAGGGGCGTAAGTGTAAAATGATAACTCCGGTGAACAGTAAAAAGTCATGACACCTTCTCAAATAAGGCTCGTACAGAAAAGTTTCGTTAAAATCGAACCTATTGCGACTGAGGTCGGCGCCAAGTTCTATGCCAGGCTGTTCAAGATGGCGCCTGAAACGCGGGCATTGTTCAAAGGGGATATGTCCTATCAGCACGCCAAATTCATGAGTGTTATCAGAGAGCTGGTGAGCCTTCACCTGCGTTCGCTGATTTCGCTGCCGGTGACTGCGGTGGACGGCGAGGCGGCCATGCCGGGTATCCGCAATCTGGGCCGCGAGCATATCAAATTTGGCGTTGTGCCGGCCCATTTCGGGCTGATGCGCACGGCATTGATGGAAACACTCTACGAGGTTCTGGGACCGGACTTCACGCCGGAGGTGCAGCAGGCCTGGGCCGAAGCCTACGATCTGATGGCCAAGGTTATGAAGGGCGGTCTGCTGAATACCGGCGGCCAGCCGCAACTGATGGACCGCTTCTCTCACGGGTAGCGGGCGGTTATCGTTTTCGAGATGTTTTTTCCGAAGCCGGGAGTTCTCCATCGCAGGGCCCCGGCTTAAGCGCTGTTGCCGCTCCAGGCGCCGCTGGATGCCGGGCGGCTTACGCGCGCGGAACGCCGAGGGGGAGGACCGGATAGCCGCTTGAGGGCTGCTGTCCGGCGCCCCGCCGTAACCGGCTCGGCGGGAAGCCCGCATCCGCCCGCCAGCAGGCGTTGTATCTCAGTTCATCAACCCTGAATTACGAAGCTTGCGTTACGTCCACAGTTACATCAACGCGGTGTTCGCCGCCGCCCAGCAGCACGCCGCTGATAGGGCTGACGTCGTGATAGTCGCGTCCATAGGCGATGGTAATGTGCTCGCCCGAAGGGATGATGTTGTTGGTGGGATCGAAATCCACCCAGCCGGTCTCGGGCGCCCAGGCGGAAATCCAGGCATGGGAGGCATCGGCGCCGGCCAGCTTGGTCTGGCCTTCGGGCGGGTGCGTCAGCAGATAGCCGCTGACATAGCGGGCCGGCAGGCCGAGCGAGCGCAGCCCCGCGATGGCCAGATGCGCGAAGTCCTGACATACGCCGCGCCGCAGCCGGAGCAAGGCGGAAAGCTCGGTGTTGATGTCAGTGGCGGCGCCATCGTAGGTGAAATCCGTGTATATCCGGCGCGTGAGGTCCATCACGCCTTGCAGTACGGGCCGGCCGGGCGGGAAACTCTGGCGCGCATATTCGCTCGCCTCCGGGATAAGCGGCGTGTAGCGCGAGGCGCAGCGGTACTGCAGGACATCGAGATCGTGCGGCCCCGGCCCCGCGCCAAGCGCCGCCGCCAGCTTGGACCAGGATGCCGTGGCGCTGAGATCAGCCTTCACAGGCGGCGTGACCTCGATCTGACCGCGCGAATGGATCAGCAGCTCGGCGTGGTCCTGCTCGATGGTGAGGATGGAGGCTGGATTGCCGAAGGCGTCGGTGAAATCGGTGCGGGTGGCGGGCGCGGGATCGACAATAATAGTGTGTCTGGTCACGCGCTGGCACTCGACAGGGCGTGGCGCGAGATGAATCAGGTGATGCGATTGGGTCACGGGAGCCGTGTAATGGTATACAGTCTTGTGGCTCACCTCGAAAATCATGCCCGTGGCCCAGTGCGTGAGTAAACGCGCCGCAGTTCGTCTTCCGTCAAATGGAAATAGCGCCGGGTAATGGCCTCTGACAGCTTGGGCAGACGTTCGGCGATGTGTGTGAATAATGCGGTGAACTCCGGCCGGGTTCCATCCGGTCCAGGTGCCGCCAGCTTCGACACCTGAGCTAACCTGACTCGGGTCAGCAGGTCGAGGATCATCCGCTGTTCTTCCGTCTGAATACCGCCGGCCGAGGCTTGCGGCAGCACACCGAGGTGTTCCTCGATAGCGGCGAGCTGGTAGGCGATGCTGCGCGGGTTGGTTTCGTCCAGCACCAGCAGATCGAGCACCAGAGGCAGCACGGGGGCGAATATATAACGTGAGCGGAAGGTGATGATGCTGTCGGCAGCTTCCAGGGTGAAGGACAGGGCGTTGGTCTCGCTGTCGTCGTCCTGGGGCTGGCCGAACAGGGCCAGCAGCAGTTCCGTCATGTTGCCCGTGCGTTCCAGCCTCCGCCCGATATCCAGGAAGCGCCAGCCGAAATTGCGGGTCATGTTCTCCGCGATCATGCCGTTGACGGCTGCGAGGGTGTGGATGCCTTCGTCCAGCAGGTCGAGCATTTCGCCAATGCCGCCAGGGGTGGTTTGTCCCTCCCATGCGGGTTCGGTTTTGAAGATTTGCAGGGCCTGCCAGGCTTCGTTGGACAGGCGCTCCCGCAGAAGGCTGGCGACGCGGTGCATCCGGTCCAGGGTGTTCGGCAGGGCGTAAGGCCGGTCTGAGGCCGACATCAGCGTGCGCGCCAGTTGCTCGACGGCCTTGCGCGGTGTCTCGTCCCTGGCTGCGGCGGCGAGCGTATGATTCTTTGAGAGAAGGGCCCCCAGCGCTTTGCGGACAGCTTCCCCGGCCTGGGTGCCGCCGTCGTCGCGTATACGCAGAAGTGCCACACGTATAAGACGCAGCGTATTGTCTGCACGTTCGGCGTAGCGGCCCAGCCAGAACAGGTTGTCGGCGATACGGCTCCTGAGGCCCTTGTCCACACGCTGCACGCCGGTCACTTCGATAGGCGGGCGCATGAGGCTCAGATGGGGCTGGGATTCCTGCTCCGACGCCACCCAGAGATCGCGGGTATGCCCCTCGGCCGCCGAGAAGGAAACGCCGGTTTCGGCATCCACCGTCACCGCGATCCCGCCGGGCATCACGTGGTATTCGCCGCCGATGGAGGCCACGAACAGGCGAACGGCGAAAGGCGCTGGCCTCAGGCAGGCTGGCGAAGCCGTATTTTCGTTGTCCTTTAGCTTGGAATACGTGCTTTCCCGCCCCGGAATCCAACTGGGAGCGGTGGCAAAGCCCACCGGTTCCTCCGCGACGAGGTTGCAGCCATTCAGCTCGATTTCCTGGCGCAGGTCTTCCCGTTCCTGAACGGAGAGCTGAGCCGGAATGCGCCCGTGTTCTGCGCGGCCTGGACGTCCAGTGCCTTCGCGGGCGCGCCGGATGACCATGCGGTCGAAATTGGCAAAAACGTGCTGACGGGCGGTGGCGTCGCCCAGCCACCAGCGCGGCGCATCCTCCAACATCAGCGGTTCGCCCAGCAGCTCCCGGGCCAGTTGCGGCAGATAAATGCCGAGAGCGCGATTCTCAGCGACAGCCGTGCCCAGCCGGTTGGTCAGGAGGCCAGGGTTTTTCTTCACCGCCTGTACCAGCCCCACGGGCCCCAGGAAGCCGGCGGGGTCCAGTTCCAGCGGATCGGCGGCGGCGCCCTCGATGCAGCGCACGATCAGATCGACCGGCTTGAGCCCCTCCAGCGTCTTCATATAGACGCGGTTGCCGATCACCCGCAGGTCGGCGCCTTCCATCAGCATCAGGCCCAGATAGCGCGCCAGATAGGCGTGACCGAAATAGTCCTCGTGGCGCGGGCCAGGTGTCAGCAGCGCGATCAGCGGATCGTCGCGATTGAGGCGTCCAAGCAGCTCCGCTTGCAGCTTATGGTAGAAGGTGGCGAGGCGAACGCCGTTGGTGGCGCGGAACAGATCGGATGCCACATGACTATGAATGACGCGATTCGCCAGCGCGAAACCGGAGCCGGCGGGCGTTTCTGTATGGCTGTCCAGCACGCGCCAGCAGCCGTTTGGTCCGCGCGCGAGGTCAACTGCAAAAAAATCGAGGGCATTGCCCTCGCAAGGAATGCCGGCGCATGGCCGCAGATAGGCTGGGTCGCTCAACACGATGCTGGGCGGAATCGTGCCTGTCCTGAGCAGTTCGCGCGGGCCGTAAATGTCGCGCAGGATAAGGTTGGACAAGCGGGCGCGCTGGATCAGCGCTTTTTCCAGCCAGGCCCACTCCCCTGCCGGAAAAATCAACGGAAACAGGTCGATCTTCCACGGGGCCGCGGCGGAGGCGGCTCCGGCGAAAATGTCCTCGCCGATGCCGTTTTCCTTGACCAGACGGCTGAGCCGTTCCACACGGGCCGCCGGTTCGCCGGGAGCGAGGGAGCGGAAAATTTCTGCGAAAGGCCGCCAATGGGGGCGGATTTGGCCGGACGAATCCACCAGCTCGTCGAACGCCCCTGAATCTGGAGCGTAATGCTCGAACGGATCGCCGTTCAACTCGCCGGCGCCTTCAACCTGCATCGTCATTGCCAAAACGGCGACCTCATTTGCCGCGCGCCGTGATGGGCCGGGCGGCGCGGGCTATGTGTTTTCTGTGTTGTATACACAACTATGGGCGCCCCCCGATGGCGGTGCGCCATAATATCTGCGTTCGATGCCTTCCAGCTTATATTCCGGTAGCGCCGGATGGGCCAATTAATATAGCAGCGCCCTGCGCCGGCCGCCAGCCGCCCGCGCATATTGCCCGCGGGATGCGGCACTGGGCCGGCGCTTTCCACAGCAGAACAAGGGTTTGGCGGTGGCGGATCGTTGCATTTCTGCCTCAGAGGGGCGCGGTTGCGCACAGCAACCTAAGATTTTTTGTTTAGCGCAGATACAACCCTTGAGTGTGGAAAGGAATCTGCCTATAGGTGGCAACATCGCTGAAAGCCTTGTGCAGTGGCGGTGGGCTCTCGCCTGCTGAACGCCCCTGTAGATTGTAACGTTATCATTGCACAATTTATAGTTCATTCAGCTATCGAATCTAATTTCGGCCAGCGGCGAGGGCGCGAAGCCCGCGCGCCCCGTTGCAGAAACCGCTTCAATAAGGCTCAATCCCATGGCTGCTCCCACCACGACGACCCAAGTTCAATCTTTGACCACGACCCAGGTTCGGGCGCTGACCTCAGCGGAGGTAGCTTCGTTGTCGGTAGACCTGATTGCCGCATTCAGCTCAACACAGCTTGGGGCGATGAGCACAGCGGGCATGACCGGGCTCTCCTCGACGCAGGTCGCCACACTAACGACAACGCAGATCGGCGGATATAGCTCGACGCAACTGGCATCGCTGCGGACGACGGGCGTGACCGGTCTGACCTCTGAACAATTTGCCGCGCTGACCACGACGCAGTTCGCCGGGCTGACTTCCACGCAATTCTCCGCGCTGACGACAACGCAGATCCCAACGCTGACCACCACCGAGGTGTCCCGGATCACGACGACGCAATTGCGCGGGCTGACGGGAACGCAGCTTTCGGCGCTGACGTCCGAGCAGGTGAGTGTGGTGACGACCACTGACATCGTGGCTCTGACCACGACTCAGGTGAGGGCGCTATCGAGCGATGCCCTGTCGGTGCTGACGGCGACTCAGTTTGCCGTGCTGACCACCACTCAAGTGGGCGCGCTGACCACCACCCAGATTGCGGGACTGACGGCGACAGAAGTGGCTGGGCTGACGACGACTCAACTGCGGGTGCTGGCGGCAACGCAGATTTTGGCGCTGACCGGGGAGCAGGTTACCGCGCTAACGACGACTGAGATCGTGGCGTTGACGGCGACCCAGATTGCGGGCCTGGGCACGGACGATCTCGTTCTTTTGACATCTGACCAGTTTGGTGTGCTGACCTCCACGCAGTTTGCCGGGATGACGACCACGCAGGTGTCGTCGCTATCGGTGGAGCAGATCGGCGCGCTCACGACGACACAGTTGCACGGGTTGAGCTCGGCGCAGATTGCGGTGCTGACCGCAGATCAGATGGCAATGCTGTCAACCACCATGGTGGCGGCGCTCACGACCGCGCAGATTGCCGGGCTGAGCACCACGGACATGGCGGGGCTGACGGCGGACCAGGTGGGTGTTCTGACCACGACGCAAATCACAGCGTTGTCGGGCGCACAGCTCGGCGCTTTGTCCAATGAAAACCTTGCCCTCCTGACGGCGACTCAGTTTGCCGCGCTGACGTCGGCCCAGATCGCCGGGCTGACGACGACTTAGGTGAGCGTGCTGTCCTCGGACCAGATTGCCGCGCTGACCACCACGCAGCTTCGCGGGCTGACATCAACGCAGATTTCGGTGTTGACGCAGGATGAAATAAGCGCACTGAGCACGACGGACATCGCGGCGCTGACGACGACGCAAGTCAGGGGGCTGACTGTTACGGCGCTGACTTGGCTGTCAACGGACCAATTCAGCGTATTGAGCACGACGCAACTCGCGGCGATGACCACGACGCAGGTCAGCGGGCTGTCCGTGGACGAGATGGCTGTCCTTACGACGACGCAGATTCGCGGATTCACCTCGACGCAGATTTCTGTTCTGACCACCAGCCAGATTGCGGTTCTGTCAACAACCGCGGTTGCCGCGCTGACCACGACGCAGATCGCGGGACTATCGTCAACGGATCTGTCCGTGCTGACTACCGAACAGGCTGGCGCGCTAACGACCACGGAGCTGGCCGTTCTGTCGGCTACCCAGATAAAGGGCCTGTCGAGCGACGCGCTTGATGCCCTGACCACGACGCAGTTCGGCGTATTGAGTTCGGCGCAAATCGGAGGGCTGACGACGGCGCAGGTGGCGGCATTGACCACCACCGAGGTCTTCAGACTGACCGTGACTCAGCTTGGCGGGCTGACCTCGACGCAAATTGCGGCACTGACCAGCGATCAGATTACGGTGCTGACCACGACGCAAATCGCGGCGCTGACCACGACGCAGGTGAAGGGACTGTCCAGCGATGCGCTCGGCGCGTTGAGCACGACGCAGTTTGCCATTTTGAGCTCTGCCCAGATCGGCGCACTGACCGTGACGCAGGTGGCACAGCTGACAACCACGGAAGTGGCTGGCTTGACGACGACCCAGCTGCGGGGGCTGACCACGGCGCAGGTTTCGGCGCTGACAACCGATCAGATCGCCGCGCTGAGCACGACTGAACTGGTGGCGCTGACGACGACCCAGGTGAGCGGCCTGAGCACGACCGGTTTGGCTGTGCTGACATCCGAGCAGTTCGCGTCGCTGACGACAACGCAGCTCACGGGGCTGACCACGACGCAGATAAGCGGCCTATCCACCAGCGAGGCTGGCGCCCTGACCACGACGCAGGTGCGCGCCCTTAGCGCGACGCAGCTGGCGGCGTTGACCTCCGGGCAGATCGCCGTCCTGTCGACGGCCGTGATCTCGGCGTTGACGACGGTGCAACTGGGTGGTCTGACGTCAACGGAAATTGGCGCGCTGACCATTGAACAGACCGGCGTGCTGAGCACGGCACAGATCGCAGCGCTGACCGTGACGCAGATGCAGGGGCTGTCCACGGATGGCCTTGCGGCGTTGACCACGACGCAATTCGGTACCTTGAGATCCACGCAAATTGGTGCACTGACGGCTACGCAGTTCGCCGCATTGACCACGACGGAGATTGCCGCGCTGACGACGGTGCAGTTGCGGGGCATTACCGCCACTCAGATGGAGGCTCTGACGACCGATCAGGCCGGTGCTCTGAGCACGACGCAGTTGGTGGCGCTCTCCACGACGCAGGTGAGAGGCCTGAGCACGGGCGCGCTGCTGGCATTGACCACGACGCAGTTCGGGGTGCTGACATCTTCGCAGTTCGCGGCTCTGACGGAGACCCAATTCAGCGCTCTGTCCGTGGACCAGATGGGGGTGGTGACCACTACGCAGATGGCGAGGATTACCGCCACGCAGCTCTCAGCTTTGACGACTGATCAGATCGGCGCACTATCGACAACCGGTGTAGCGGCGCTGGCCAGGTCGCAGATCGTTGGTTTGACCACAACGCAACTCGCGGTCATGACCACGTCGCAGACCGGCGTGCTGGTTTCCAGCCAGCTCACCGCGCTGACCACGACACAGATGCAGGGGCTTTCGACCGAGAGTTTGGCCGCGCTGACATCGACACAGTTTGCGGCTCTGAACTCCGCTCAGCTGGGGGCATTGACGGCGGCGCAAATCGCGGCGCTGACCACGACGGAAGTGGGCTCGTTGACGGCCCAGCAGTTGAGGGGGTTGAGTTCCACCGACTTAGCCGCGCTGACGACCGACCAGGCCGGAGTGCTGACCACGACCCAGATCGTGGCCTTGACTACGACCCAGGTACAGGGGCTGGAGACAGAGGATCTCGCCACACTAACCACAACACAGTTCGGTGCGATGAGTTCCGCACAGGTGGGGGCGCTAACGGCGGCGCAGGTCGCCGGGCTGACGGTAACGGAAGTGGCTGCCCTGACGACCACGCAACTGCGCGGTATGACCTCGACGCAGCTTTCGGCGCTGACCACGGAGCAGGCGGCGGTTCTCACCACGACGCAGCTCGCAGCCATGACCGTGACGCAAGTAAGAGGTCTGCCGGGCGCGGATCTGGGCGCGTTCACCACGACGCAGTTCGCCGCGCTGACATCCACGCAGATTGCGGCCCTGACAACGGCGCAGGTTGCGGCGTTGAGCGTTGCGGAAATTGAGGCGCTGACGACGACGCAGCTACGCGGCTTGACCGCGACGCAGATCGGTGCGCTGACGACGGAGCAGGCCGCTGTCCTGACGACGGCCGAACTGGCTGCGCTGACGACGACGCAGGTGAGGGGACTGACCACCACCAATCTGAGCGTGATTTCGACAACGCAGTTCGACGCGTTCACATCCACTCAGCTGGCGGCACTGACGGCGACTCAGCTCAGCAGTCTGAGCAGCGACCAAATGTCGTTCATGAACCTGGGAACCTGGACGTCGGCACAAGTCGCGGCCCTGACCACGACGCAGGTGGTGGCGTTGACCACGACGACGGTCGCCGCGCTGACGACGGTGCAGCTGCGGGGCCTGAGTTCGACGCAGATCTCGGTGCTGACGACGGAGCAGGCAAGTGTACTGACGACGACCCAATTAGGCGCGCTGACGGTGACCCAGATTCAGGGGCTGTCGAGCGAGGATTCTGGGCGTCCTGAGCACGACACAACTGGGGGCCCTGAAGTCCACACAGATTGCTGCGCTGACCACCACGCAGGTCGCGGCGCTGACGACCACGGAAGTGGTGGCGCTGACGACAACGCAGGTGAGGGCGCTGACGGCGGCGCAGATGGCGGCCCTGACAACGGACCAGGTCGCGGCGCTGACCACGACGGAAGTCGTGGCGCTGTCCACCACGCAGGTCCGGGGTTTGACCACCAGCGGTGTGGCGATGCTGAGCACGACGCAGTTTGCGGCGTTGAGTTCGACCCAGATCGCCGCTCTGACGGTGACGCAGGTCGGTGCGCTGTCTTCGGATGAGCTGGGAGTTCTGACCACCACGCAGCTGCGCGGGTTGAGCTCGGCGCAGATCGGGGCGCTGACCTCCGGCCAGATTGGCGCTCTGTCAACCACGATGGTGGCGGCTCTGACGGCGGCGCAGATTGACGGCCTGACCACGACGGAAATCGAGGCATTGACGACGGCGCAGGTTGGGGCACTGACCACGACAGAGCTGTCTGGCCTGTCGGCGGCCCAGATGGCCGGGATTGCGTCTGAGGATCTCTGCGGTGCTGAGCACGACGCAGATCGGTGTGCTTGCCTCGTCGCAGATTGCCGCGTTGACCACGACGCAGGTGGCGGCACTGACAACGGCGCAGGTCGCGGTGCTGACGTCCACGCAGCTGCGGGGCTTGAGTTCGACGCAGATTTCGGCGCTGACCACGGAGCAGGCGGCCGCCTTGACGACGACGCAGCTGGTTACGCTGAGCGTGACGCAGGTGAGGGGGTTGTCGAGCGAAGATCTGGGCGTGCTGACGACGGCGCAATTCGCTGCCTTGACGTCCACGCAGATCGCGGGGCTGACGGCGGCGCAGATTGCGGCGCTGACCACGACGGAAGTGTCGGTCCTGACCACGACGCAGCTGGGGGCTCTGACGGCGTCGCAGATCGGGGCACTGACATCCGACGAGATCAGCGCGCTGAGCACGACGCAACTGGGGGCGCTGACGACGACGCAGGTGCGCGGGCTGACAACGACGGAATTGCAGGCTCTGAGCACGACTCAGTTCGATGCCTTCAACACGACGCAGCTTGCAGCCCTGACGACGACGCAGGTGAGCGGCCTGACGGCGGAAGAGATGACCTTCCTGGAGGTGGGTAATTGGAGTTCAACGCAGATTTCGGCGTTGACCACGACACAAGTGGCGGAGTTGACCACGACAGCGGTTGCGGCCCTGACGACGGCGCATCTGCGGGGCCTGAGCTCGACGCAGATCTCGGTGCTGACGACGGATCAGACCGGTGTTCTGACGACGACGCAATTGGCTGCGCTGACGGCGACGCAGGTGAAAGGTCTGTCGAGCGAGGATCTCGGTGTTCTGACGACGACGCAGCTGGGGGCTCTGAGTACTACGCAGATTGCTGCGCTCACCACCACGCAGGTGGCGGCGCTGACGACCACGGAAGTGGTGGCGCTGACGACGACGCAGGTGAGAGCGCTGACGGCGGCGCAGATGGCGGCCCTGACAACGGACCAGGTCGCGGCGCTGACCACGACGGAAGTCGTGGCGCTGTCCACCACGCAGGTCCGGGGTTTGACCACCAGCGGTGTGGCGATGCTGAGCACGACGCAGTTTGCGGCGTTGAGTTCGACCCAGATCGCCGCTCTGACGGTGACGCAGGTCGGTGCGCTGTCTTCGGATGAGCTGGGAGTTCTGACCACCACGCAGCTGCGCGGGTTGAGCTCGGCGCAGATCGGGGCGCTGACCTCCGGCCAGATTGGCGCTCTGTCAACCACGATGGTGGCGGCTCTGACGGCGGCGCAGATTGACGGCCTGACCACGACGGAAATCGAGGCATTGACGACGGCGCAGGTTGGGGCACTGACCACGACAGAGCTGTCTGGCCTGTCGGCGGCCCAGATGGCCGGGATTGCGTCTGAGGATCTTGCGGTGCTGAGCACGACGCAGATCGGTGTGCTTGCCTCGTCGCAGATTGCCGCGTTGACCACGACGCAGGTGGCGGCACTGACAACGGCGCAGGTCGCGGTGCTGACGTCCACGCAGCTGCGGGGCTTGAGTTCGACGCAGATTTCGGCGCTGACCACGGAGCAGGCGGCCGCCTTGACGACGACGCAGCTGGTTACGCTGAGCGTGACGCAGGTGAGGGGGTTGTCGAGCGAAGATCTGGGCGTGCTGACGACGGCGCAATTCGCTGCCTTGACGTCCACGCAGATCGCGGGGCTGACGGCGGCGCAGATTGCGGCGCTGACCACGACGGAAGTGTCGGTCCTGACCACGACGCAGCTGGGGGCTCTGACGGCGTCGCAGATCGGGGCACTGACATCCGACGAGATCAGCGCGCTGAGCACGACGCAACTGGTGGCGCTGACGACGACGCAGGTGCGCGGGCTGACAACGACGGAATTGCAGGCTCTGAGCACGACTCAGTTCGATGCCTTCAACACGACGCAGCTTGCGGCCCTGACGACGACGCAGGTGAGCGGCCTGACGGCGGAAGAGATGACCTTCCTGGAGGTGGGTAATTGGAGTTCAACGCAGATTTCGGCGTTGACCACGACACAAGTGGTGGAGTTGACCACGACAGCGGTTGCCGCGCTGACGTCCACGCAGCTGCGGGGCCTGAGCTCGGCGCAGATCTCGGTGCTGACGATGGAGCAGACCGGTGTTCTGACGACGACACAATTGGGCGCGCTGACAGTGACGCAGATTCAGGGGCTGTCGAGCGAGGATCTCGGTGTTCTGACGACGACGCAGCTGGGGGCTCTGAGCACTACGCAGATTGCTGCGCTCACCACCACGCAGGTGGCGGCGCTGACGACCACGGAAGTGGTGGCGCTGACGACGACGCAGGTGAGGGCGCTGACGGCGGCGCAGATGGCGGCCCTGACGATGGACCAGGTTGCGGTGCTGACGACGACGGAAGTCGTGGCGCTGTCCACCACGCAGGTCCGGGGTTTGACCACCAGCGGCTTGGCGGTGCTGAGCACGACGCAGTTTGCGGCGTTGAGCTCGACGCAGATCGCGGCGCTGACGGTGACGCAGGTCGGTGCGCTGTCTTCGGATGAGCTGGGAGTTCTGACCACCACGCAGCTGCGCGGGTTGAGCTCGGCGCAGATCGGGGCGCTGACCTCCGACCAGATTGGCGTTCTGTCTACCACGATGGTGGCGGCTCTGACGGCGAGCGCAGGTCGACGGATTGACCACGACGGAAATCGAGGCATTGACGACGGCGCAGGTTGGGGCACTGACCACGACGGAGCTGTCTGAACTGACCGCGGCCCAGGTGGCCGGGATTGCGTCTGAGGATCTTGCGGTGCTGAGCACGACGCAGATCGGTGTGTTGGATACGGCGCAGATTGCCGCGTTGACCACGACGCAGGTGGCGGCACTGACAACGGCGCAGGTCGCGGTGCTGACCTCCACGCAGTTGCGGGGCTTGAGCTCGACGCAGATTTCGGCGCTGACCACGGAGCAGGCGGCAGCATTGACGACGACGCAGCTGGTTACGCTGACGGTGACGCAGGTGAGGGGGTTGTCGAGTGCGGACCTTGGTGCGCTGACGACAACGCAGTTCGGCGCCCTGACAACCACGCAGGTCGCCGCGCTGACGTCCACACAAGTGGCGGCGCTGACCACGACGGAGGTGGACAGGCTGACGGTGACACAGTTGGGTGCCCTGTCCGCAACGCAGGTTGGTGCGCTAACGGCGGATCAGGCTGCCGCTTTGACTTCGACGCAACTGGTTGCCTTGACCACGACGCAGGTGCGCGGCCTGACGACCATCGACCTGAGCGCATTGTCCACGACACAGTTCGATGTCTTGACCACAACGCAGATCGGCGCCTTGACCACGGCGCAAATTGGCGGATTGACGGCTGGAGAGATGGCGTTAGTGGACCTGGACAACTGGACATCTGCCCAGCTGACGGTGTTGAGCACGGCCCAGGTGGCGGCACTTACCACAACGGTGGTGGCCGCGATGACTACGACACAGGTGCGGGTGCTGACTGTTACGCAGCTGGGTGGCCTGACGGTCACGCAGACGGGAGCGCTGACCACCACGCAGCTGACGGCGCTGACTGTTGCGCAGATGCAGGGTCTGTCGAGCGGCAGCCTTGGCGCTCTGTCCACAACGCAGTTTGGCACCCTCAGTGCCGCACAGGTCGGAGGCTTGACGACGGCACAGGTTGCCGCGCTGACCACAACGGAAGTTGCCGGTCTGACGGCAACACAGTTGAGCGGCTTGACTTCGGCGCAGATCGCAGCACTCACGGTTACACAGACGGCAGTGCTGACCACAACGGAAGTAGCAGCCTTGACCACGACGCAGGTGAGAGGGCTGGAGGCTACTGATATTGCTGCGCTGTCCACGACTCAGTTGGGCGCGATGAGCACCACGCAGGTGGCATCATTGACCACGACCCAGGTGGGTGGTTTGACGGCCGGTGAGATCGCCGCGCTGACCACGACGCAGCTGGCAGGGCTGAGCACGACGCAGCTCGGTGCGCTGAGCACAACGCAGGTTGTTGCGTTGACAACGACCGAGGTGGTTGCGCTATCGACGACGCAGTTGAGGGGATTGACGACCACGGAACTGGTTGTGCTGACGACGACGCAGTTTGGCGCGCTCACCTCGACGCAGCTTTCCGGCCTGACAACGGCTCAGGTCGCCGGTCTGTCCACCGGTGACATGGCCACGCTGACGACAACGCAATACGGCGGCCTGAGCTCGGCACAGATTTCGTCGCTGACGACGGCCCAGGTGGCGTCGTTGTCTCCCGCTGTAACGGCGCTTCTGATGGAGACGCATCTGACGCAACTGGACGCGACAGAGATCGGTGCTCTGACCACGACCCAGATTGCCGGGCTGACATCGGCGCAGATTGCATCGCTGTCTACAACACAGGTGAGGGGCTTCACCACGACAGGCCTAACCAGCTTTGCCGCGACGCAGTTTGCCGCCTTCACGGCGACGCAAGTGGGCTCCTTCACCATCACGCAGTTCGCCGCATTGACGACTACCGAAATCACCGGATTGTCCACGGTGCAACTGGCTGGGTTGACCAGCGCCCAAATGGCCGCTTTGACCACGACGCAGGTGACCAGCCTGACCACCACAGAGCTGGCCGCTTTGAGCACCACACAGGTGCAGGGCGTGACGGCAACTGGCCTGGCCGTGCTGTCCACCGCGCAGTTTAGCGTGTTGAACTCCACTCAGGTTGCGGCGCTGACCACAACACAGGCTGCCGGTTTGACGATGACGGCGGTGGCTGGGCTGTCGGCGGCGCAGTTGGCCGGGATGAGCACGACGCAGCTTGCGGTGCTGACCTCGACGCAGGTCGCGGCGTTGACCACCAGTGCTGTCGCGGCCTTGACGCTCACGCAGCTGGGGGGGCTCAGCAGCACGGAACTGAATGGCTTGACGTCCGCCCAGGTCGCGGTGCTGACGACGACGCAAATCAACGCTCTGACGACGGCTCAGTTTGCGGGGTTGAGCTCAGAGGGACTGACCGGCCTCACGGCCACGCAGGTTGCGGTTCTGAGTTCGGCACAGGTGTCGGCGCTGACGGTGACGCAGGTGCCTGGGCTGACTGCGGCCGCTGTGGCGGCTTTGACCACAGGGCAACTTGGTGCTCTCAGTTCCGCTCAGGTGGCCGCGCTGACGGGCACGGAAATTGCCGGACTGACGACGACGCAAATTGGTGCGCTGACGACCGTGCAACTTGCCGGACTGACGGCCGCGCAACTTGCCGGGATGACGGCTACGCAGGTCGCAGCTTTGACTACGACGGAAGTGGCCGCTTTGACCGCCACCCAGATTGTTGGCCTGGGTGCGGGAGCCAGTGCGTTGACGTTAACTCAGATGGGTAGTTTGACATCGGCCGGTGTTGCGGCATTGACCACGACGCAGTTCTTCGCGCTCACCACGACGCAGCTTTCCGGTCTGACGGCGGCGCAGGTCGCGGTGCTTACGACGACGGAAGTTGCCGGGTTGCTGGAAACGCAAATGGGCGGATTGAGCACCACCGGACTTGCGGGTTTGACGGCGACGCAGACTGGCGCTTTGACGTCCACGCAACTGCGGGTCTTGACCGCCGCGCAGATGGGCAGTCTGACGACGTCCAGCGTGGTTGCGCTGACCACGACGCAATTCTTCGCTCTCACCACCACGCAGCTTGTTGGGCTTACCTCGGCGCAGTTCGGAGTGTTGTCGACGGTCGAAGCGGCTGGTTTGACGACCACGCAGGTGGCGGGATTGGGGACGACCGGGCTGTCTGGTTTGACCACGACGCAGATTGCGGTTCTGACGACCACGGAGCTGGGCGGCTTGACGGCGGCTCAAATGCCTGGCCTGACGACCACGGACGTGGTTGCCCTGACCACGACGCAGTTCACGGCGCTGACCACCACGGGTCTGTCCGGGTTGACCTCGGCGCAGGTGGGTGTCCTGACGACGACTGAAGTTGCTGGATTGACCACGACGCAGGTGGCCGGTTTGAGCACCTCCGGTCTGTCCGGCATGAGCACGACGCAGGTCTCCGTTCTGACGACCACGGAACTGAGCGGCTTGGCGGCAGCACAGATGGCTGGCTTGACCACCACGGACGTGGTTGCGTTGACGACAACGCAGTTGCTCACCTTGGGGACGACCCAGATTTCCGGCCTGACTTCGGCGCAAGTAGGCGTGCTGACGACGACGGAAGTGGCTGGATTGACCACGACCCAGTTCTCCGAGCTGAGCTCGACGGGGCTGGCCGGTCTGACCACCAGTCAGGTTGCGGTCCTGACGACGACTGAGCTGAGAGCGCTGGCCGCCACGCGGGTAGCGGGGCTGGAGACCACTGACGTCGTGGCTCTGACGACAACGCAGTTCCTCGCCCTGGGGACGACCCAGCTCTCCGGCCTGACTTCGGCACAAGTGGGCGTGCTGACAACGACGGAAGTGGTCGGATTGACCACGACGCAATTCTCTGAGCTGACCACGACGGGTCTGTCCGGGTTGATGTCGGTGCAAGTGGCTGTGCTGACAGTGACCGAGGTTGCTGGATTGACCACGACGCAGGTTGCCGGTTTGAGCACCTCCGGTCTGTCCGGTTTGACCACGACTCAGATCGCGGTTCTGACGACCACGGAACTGGGTGGCTTGACGGCCGCGCAGGTGCCCGGCCTGACGACCACGGACGTGGTTGCCCTGACCACGACGCAGTTCACGGCGCTGACCACCACGGGGCTATATGGCCTGACAGCGGCACAAGCGGGCGTGCTGACGAGCACGGAAGTCTTCGGTATGACCTCGACCCAGTTCGCCGGTCTGAGTACCTCCGGGCTATCCGGCTTGACCACGACCCAGGTTGCGGTCCTCACGACCACGGAACTGGGTGGCTTGTCGGCGGCACAGGTGCCTGGGCTGACGACCACGGACGTGGTTGCCCTGACCACGACGCAGTTCACGGCGTTGAGCACCACGGGTCTGTCCGGTCTGACTTCGGCGCAAGTGGGTGTGCTGACGACGACAGAGGTCGCCACATTGAGCACGACTCAGGTCGCCGGTCTGAGCAGCACCGGGCTGGCCGGTTTGACTACGGCGCAGGTTGCAGTCCTCACGACGACAGAGCTGACGGCGTTGTCCGCCACGCAGATGCCGGGCTTGGAGACCACGGACGTTGTCGCGCTAACCACGACCCAGTTCCAGTCGTTGACCACGACGCAAATCTCTGGCCTGACCTCCGCACAGGTGGGTGTCCTGACGACAACGGAAGTTGTCAACTTGACCACGACGCAGATCGCCGGACTGAGCACCACCGGTCTGTCCGGTTTGACCACGGCGCAGGCTGCGGCACTGGAAACGACTGACTTGGCGAGATTGACGACAACGCAGATGGGTGGCTTGACGGCGAGCGACCTGGCTGCGCTGACCACCACTCAGTTCGGTGTTCTGACCTATACCCAGCTTGGGGCTCTGACGACGACGCAGATCAACGGCTTGACCACCACAGACGCGGCTGGCCTGACAACGGTGCAACTCGGCGGATTGACGGCAACGCAAGTGGCTGCGCTGACGGTGGCCAATATCGCCGCTCTGAGCACCACGCAGTTCGCTGCGCTCAGCTCGTTGCAGATGGGCGGGCTGACCTCGGCACAGGTTGCCGTGCTGACGGCGGCAGAAGCTGCCGGCCTGACGGCGACGCAGGTCAGCGGCCTCACCACCACGGGGCTCGCCGGATTGACCGTAACCCAAGCTGCGGTTCTGACGACGACTGCACTGCTGACCATGACCTCGGCGCAGGTTCAGGCCGTATCGGCGAGCGGCATCGCGGCTCTGAGCACGACGCAGTTCCTCGCCTTGACCACAACGCAACTCTCAGGTCTGACGACCGCGCAGGTCGGCGCTCTGACGACGGCGGATGTGGCCGGCCTGACGGCGACGCAGCTGGGTGGTTTGACCTCGACAGGACTTGCCGGGTTGAACGCGACACAGGCTGCGGTGCTGACAACGGCGGAAGTGCTGGCGCTGACCTCGACGCAAGTCGCCGGCCTGAGCACCACGGGGCTCTCGGGTCTGACCACGACGCAGGTTGCGGTTCTGACCACGACGCAGTTCGCCGCCTTAACCGCGACGCAGATGCCCGGCCTGACCACGACGGATGTCGCCGGGCTGACCACGACGCAGGTACGTGCGCTGACGACGACGGCTCTTGGCGGGTTGACTTCGGCACAGATGACGGCGTTCACGTCCACCCTGCTGCTGGCGATGACGGCCACGCAGGCCGGAGCGTTGACGGTCACGGACGTCGCAGCCATGACTCCGACGCAGCTCCTTGCACTCGGCACCACGCAGCTCACCGGGCTGACAGCCGCGCAAGTGGGTGTGTTGACGCCAAATGAGATTGCCGGTTTGACGACGTCGCAGTTCCTGTCGCTGGGCACAACGCAGCTGGAGGGCCTGACCTCCGCTCAGGTCGCGGTGCTGACCACGTCGGAAGTGGTGGCGCTGACGACGACGCAGCTGGTCAGTTTGACATCAACTGCGGTTGCCGGGCTGACCACGGCGCAGGTTGGTGCATTAACGACCACCGAAGTGTTCGCCCTTACGGTGACACAGATGCCGGGTCTCCCCGCAGCCGATGTGGTTACGCTGACCACAACGCAGTTCGGGGTTCTGACCTCCACGCAGCTCGGTGCCATGACGACAACGCAAATCGCCAGCCTGACCACCACCGAGGTGTCCGGTCTGACGACGACGCAACTGAACGGCTTCACGTCGGCGCAGGTGTCGGCGCTGACGGCGGCTCAGGTGGCAATCATGACCTCGACGGAAGTGGGCGCATTGACCACGGTGCAGATAACCGGCCTGTCTACAGCCAATCTGGCACTGTTGACGACGACGCAGTTCGGTAGTCTGTCTGCGGCACAGATCGGCGCGCTGAGTTCCGTGCAGGTTGGAGCTTTGACCACGACCGAAGTGGTGGCGCTGTCAGGGGTACAGATGGCGGGCTTCAGCACCATCGGGCTCTCGGGCCTGACGGCGGCGCAGCTCGCGGTCCTGACCACAACCCAACTGGTGGCATTGTATCCCGATCAGATGCAGGGCCTCACCACGACCAGCGTGGCCGCGCTGACGACCACGCAGTTCTTCGCGCTCGGAGCACTGCAGCTCGCCGGCTTGACTGCGGCGCAGGTGGGTGTCCTCACGACGGCGGAGATCACCGGGCTGACCACGACGCAGTTCCTTTCGATGGGTGCGGCGCAATTCGCTGGCCTGACTTCCGCGCAGGTGTCCGTACTGACGGCGACGGAAGTCACCAACCTGAATACCAGTCAGGTGGCTGCGCTTACCTCGACCGGCCTCTCTGGCTTGACCTCAGCTCAGGTCAGCGTGCTGAGCACGACCCAGCTAGCGGCCTTAACGGTCACTCAGATCCCAGGCCTGACAGCGGGAGACATCAACGCCCTGACGACAACCCAGTTCGGTGTCCTTACCTCGACCCAACTGGGAGCCTTGACGACAACCCAGGTGCGCGCTCTGTCGAACGCTGAAGCTGGCGCGTTGACCACGACCCAGATGGGAGGATTGTCGGTGTCCCAGCTTGGCGCTTTGACATCGGCGGAAGCGGCTTCCCTGACGACATCGGTGGTTTACGGTCTGGCGACGACCCAGTTGAGCGGCCTGAGCACCGCAGGGCTGGCTGCCTTCTCGACCGCCCAGTTTGGTGTCCTGACCTCTACACAACTCGGGGCACTGACATCGACCCAGGTGGGCTCGCTGAGCACCACGGATGTTGGGGTCTTGACCACAACTCAGATGGGGGCTTTGAGCGCAACGCAGTTTGGCGGGCTGACGGCGGAGCAGGCAGCGGTGCTGACGACTTCGGACCTGCTGGCATTGACTACAACTCAGATTGGCGGGGTGACAACAAGCAGCGTCGCCGCCCTTACGACAACACAGTTCTTCGCGTTGGGCACGACCCAGCTGGGCGGGCTGACCTCGTCGCAGGTTAGTGCGGTGAGCGCAGCCGAGGTCAGCGGCCTGAGTACAACGCAGTTCGGTGCTTTCGCAACGACGCAGATCTCCGGTTTGACGGCAACGCAGGTGGCTGGACTGACAACGACAGAGATTTTCGTGCTGACGACAACCCAGGTCAGCGGCCTGAGCACCACGCAAATCAGCGCAATTACGACAACGCAGGCCGTGGCTTTGACAACCACAGATCTGACGGTGTTGACCGCGGCTCAGATGCCGGGGTTGACGACGGCAGATGTCATGGTGCTGTCCACGACACAGTTCCTGTCGCTGACCACCACGCAGTTTAGCGGGTTGACATCTGTCCAAGCGGGTGTGCTGACGACGACGGAGGTGGCCAATTTGACCACGACGCAGGTCGCCGGTCTGAGCACCTCTGGCCTGTCCGGTTTGAGTACCACGCAGGTTGCGGTGCTGACGACCACCGAGTTGAGCGGGTTGACCGCACTGCAGATGCCGGGCTTGGAGACCACGGACGTTGTGGCGCTAACCACGACGCAGTTCCTCTCGCTGGGCACGACACAGCTCGGCGGGCTGACGGTGACGCAGGTTGGTGTGCTGACCACGACCGAGGTCACTGGCTTAACCACGACGCAGTTTGTTGGTTTCGGCACGACGCAGATCTCCGGGTTGACGACCACGCAGGTGTCCACCCTGACGACGACCGAAATCGTTGGGCTGGAGACGACCCAGATGGGTGGCCTGACCACAACGCAGATGGGTGTGCTGACCACCACACAGGCTGCGGCGCTGGAGACGACGGACTTGGTAGCGTTGACCTCGATCCAGGTGCAGGGGCTGACGACGAGCGATGTCGCGGTACTGTCCACGACTCAGTTCCTGGCTCTGGCCACAACGCAACTCGTTGGTTTGAGCTCGGCGCAAGTGAGCGTGCTGACGACGACGGAAGTTGCCGGTCTGACGACCACACAGGTCTCAGGCCTCAGCACTTCTGGCCTGTCAGGTTTGACCACGACGCAGGTGTCGGCACTCACAACCACCGAAATGACGGGGTTGAGTGCGGCGCAGGTGCCAGGACTGACCACGACCGATGTTGTGGTTTTGACGACGGGGCAGGTTTCCGCACTGACCACGACCGCACTGACTGGGCTGACGGCCGTTCAGATGGGCGTGCTATCGACGACACAGATTGGAGCGTTGACGACAACTCAGATCAGCGGTTTGACCACATCCGAGGTAGCAGGTTTGAGCCTGACGCAACTCGGTGCGCTGAGCACAGCTCAGATCAGCGCGCTGACGACGACACAAGCGGTGGCGCTGACCACGACGGAAGTGGTGGCGCTGACGACAACGCAGATCACGGGCCTGACCACGAGTGATTTGGTTGTCCTGAGCACGACGCAGTTCGGCACTCTGACAGCAACCCAGGCTGGAGCGTTGACGACGACGCAGGTCGCTGGTCTGTCGAGCACGGAGGTAGTCAATCTGACGGTGGCGCAGCTGGGCGGTCTGACAACTACGCAGGTTGGAGCGCTGACTACGACACAAGTGTCGGTGCTGACGACTGCCGAAGTAGCGGCTCTAACGACGACTCAAGTCACTGGCTTGGAGACGACCGATATCGGGGTGCTGTCCACGACGCAGATCGGCAGTCTGACGACAGCCCAGGCTGCGGCGTTGACGACGACGGAATTGACGGCGTTCGCAGCGAACCAGATGCCGGGGCTGACGACCGCCGATGTCATGGCCCTGTCCACGACGCAGTTCCTGTCGTTGGCCACGACGCAGCTCTCCGGCTTGACGTCAGTACAAGTGAGCGTGCTGACGACGACGGAGGTCACCAGTCTGACGACGACGCAAATCGTTGGTCTGACGACGACCGGGCTGTCCGGTCTGACCACGGCGCAGGCATCAGTGCTAACGACGACCGAGTTGACTGGGTTGACCGCTGCGCAGATGCCTGGGCTGACAACGTCCGATGTGGTGGCACTGAGCACGACGCAGTTCCTTGCGTTGGGTACGACCCAGCTCGGCGGCTTGACGGGGACGCAAGTGAGTGTGCTGAGCACGACTGAGATCGGCGCCCTGAGTACGACCCAGTTCGGCGGCTTCGCCACAACGCAGATCTCCGGCTTGACGGCGACGCAGATGGGCGTGCTTCCGTCGGGCGGAGTGGGTTCGATGACGACGACTCAGCTGGGTGGTTTGACCACGACGCAGATCGGCGCTCTGACGACCACGCAGGTGGTGGCATTGACAACCACGAACCTGACGGCACTGACCGCAGCCCAGATGCCTGGCTTCACAACGTCCGATGTCGTTGCGCTGACCACGACGCAGTTCTTCTCGCTGACGACGACGCAAGTCTCTGGCTTGACATCCGCCCAAGTGGGAGTGCTGACGACGACGGAGGTTGCCGGTCTGACGACGACGCAAATCGTGGGCCTGACCACCACCGGCCTGGGCGGTCTGACGACGACGCTGGCTGCGGCTCTGGAGACGACGGACCTGGGGGCGCTGACTGCGGCTCAGATGCCGGGGCTGACGACGGCGGATGTCATGACACTGTCCACGACACAGTTCTTCGCTCTGGGGACGACCCAGCTCGGCGGACTGACGGTGACGCAGGTTGGTGTGTTGACCACGACTGAGGTCAGCGGGTTGAGCACGACGCAGTTTGCTGGCCTGGGCACGACGCAGATTTCCGGACTGACAACGGCACAAGTGGCGACTCTGACGACGACGGAGGTGTTCTACCTGGCGACGACGCAGCTTGGCGGGCTCACTACTACCGGCGTCGCCGCCCTGACCACGACGCAGTTCGATGTGTTGACCACGACGGATCTGGCGGCGTTGACCACCACGCAGGTGGTTGGTCTGGAGGCAGACGATCTGGCAGTCCTGACGACGACGCAGTTCAGCGTGCTGACCTCGACGCAGCTCGGTGCCTTCGTTGCGACACAGGTTGGCGGCCTCTCGACGACCGAAGTGTTCTATATGACCACGACGCAAGTCAGCGGCCTGACGGTGACGGCGATCGCCGGGCTGACGTCCACCCACATGGGCGTGCTGACAACGACCGACCTCGTGGCATTGACCACGGTGCAGGTTGTTGGCCTGGAAACAAGCGATTTGGCACTCCTTACGACGACACAGTTCGGTGTGCTGAGCTCGACGCAACTAGGTGCATTGACGGTCACGCAGATCGGCGGCTTGAGCACCACGGAAGTCAACGTACTGAGCACCACTCAGCTCGGCGGGTTGACTTCGACGGATATCACGGCGCTGACCACCACTCAGGTCACCGTGCTGAGCACGACGGACTTGAGTGCGCTGACCACGACGCAGGTGAAAGGATTGGAGACGGGCGATTTTGCTCTCCTCAGCACAACTCAGTTCCTTGCGCTGGCCACGACGCAAATCAGCGGCTTGACGACCTCGCAGATACAAAGCATTACGACCACTGAGATGGCTATACTGAGCACGACTCAACTAACTTCGTTGAATATTGCGCAGATGAGGCAGCTCAGCTCCGCTCAGTTCTCTGTCTTGACGACGACGGCTATTGACGCTCTGTCGAACAATCAGCTGTATACACTGACGTCAACCCAAATCGGTTCGCTGACCTCCGCCCAGATCAGTGCGCTAAGTGTTGCGGATATGTCGGAACTGGCGAACAACCAGTATACGAGCGCATTCAGCGCTACGCAGACGACCTGGATGACGGCAGCGCAGCACACGGCACTGTACGGCTTCTAGTCGCACACACAGCAAAGGCCCGGGAGGCACGGCTAGGCCGATGCCCCCCGGCAAGGAAAAGGCCGGGGTCACCGGTTCAAACAAACAGGCGCGTTTCAGCTCGAATTGAAGCTGTGACGCGCTTCTTGCTGGCAGGCGCGCCAGCGGAGAATGGCTTTGCCAGCGGGAGCCTTGCGCGCCGCACCGGCAGGTTTTGTTCATAGATCTCAGAGGGGAATGCACATGATTGCCGATTTGTTCGCGGTTTCCATGAAGAAAGCCAGCACCCAGGAATTGGGGGTCAACGAGTTGCTCGGCGCTGTTGAGCAGTTGACCAAGGCTGGTGAGACAGCGCTGGTGCTGGAACTCTATGGCACCTGGGTACGGCACAATCAGAACCACGCCTTGCTGCATGCGGTGTGTTTCAACTATGGCGTGGTTCTGTCGGAAACGGGCGACCTCGCGGGCGCCAAGGCCGCGCTGGAACAAGCGATCCAGAAGAACCCAGATTTCCTGCCGCCCTACATCAACCTGGGGACCGTTCTCGAACGGATGGGGGCGGGCGGTGCCGCAGTGAATCTATGGATCGAGGCCGTGAACAAGCTATCGGCCATTACGGGCGAGGGCATCACCTATAAAACGACCGCCCTGAAACAGGCCGGACGCGTGCTGGAAGGCGTTCGCATCGAATCGAAGGCGGAGGACGCGCTGCGGCTGAGTCTGGAGGCCGATCCCCACCAGCGCGACGTCATTCAGCATTGGGTCGCACTGCGGCAGAGCCAGTGCAAGTGGCCGGTGGTTGCGCCCTGGGGACGGGTAAGCCGGAAGGTCCTCATGGACGGGATTTCTCCCCTGTCGCTGGCGGCTTATGCCGACGATCCGCTGTTTCAGCTGGCTGCCGCCTATCATTACAACCACGAGGATATTTGCGATACGGCGGCCTTTTACACGGCGGGCGGCTGGCCCGTGCCCGAGGCTCCCCGGTCGCGGCGGCTGCGTATCGGCTACGTTTCCTCGGATCTGCGGGAGCATGCCGTTGGTTTTCTGACGACCGAAATATTCGAACTGCATGACCGCCAGCGCACCGAGGTTTTTGCCTATTACAGCGGCGTCAAGGCCAACGACGCCGTCCAGGCGCGCATCAAGCAGACTAGCGAGCACTGGAGCGATCTCACCGATCTGACCGACAATCAGGCCACGCAGCGGATCATTGCCGACGGCATCGACATTCTGGTGGATCTGAACGGCTACACCAAGGACGCCCGCTACAAGGTTTTCGCCAAGCGCCCCGCGCCCATTATCGTGAATTGGCTCGGCTATCCCGGAACGCTGGGGAGCCCGTATCACAATTACATCATTGCCGACGACTTCATTATCCCCGATGGCGATGAGATTTATTACTCGGAAAAAGTCATGCGCTTACCGTGTTATCAGCCGACTGACCGGAAGCGGGCGGTGTCGCCCAACCGGCCGTCGCGCACCAGCGCCGGGCTTCCCGAAACGGGTACGGTGTTCTGCTGTTTCAATGGCACGCAGAAATTCACCCGCCCCGTCTTCGACAGCTGGATGACCATCCTGCGCAGCACGCCAGGCAGCGTGCTGTGGTTCCTGTCGCCGCCAGAGGAGACCATCGGCCGCTTGAAAGAGATGGCCGGCGCGGCGGGGGTTGCCGCAGACAGGCTGATATTCGCCGCCAGGCTGCACAATCCGGATCACATGGCGCGCTTTGGTCTTGCCGACGTGTTCCTGGATACATCGCCCTATGGGGCCCATACGACGGCGTCCGATGCCTTGTGGATGGGGGTGCCGGTTCTGACCGTGCCGGGGCGCGGCTTTGCCTCTCGTGTCTGTGGAAGTCTGGTGCAGGCGGCCGGCATTGGCGAGTTGATTTGCAAGACGTGGGATGAGTATGTGGCGCGGGCAATCGAGATGGGTAGGGATCGGGTTAAAATTGATTACTATAAGAATAAACTTAGTGAAAATCGCGACAAGTGTGTTCTGTTCGACTCGAGAAACCTTGTTCTCAATCTGGAGTTTCTTTATGAGCAGATGTGGATGGACTATTCTCAGGGGAAACTTCCAATTCCGGATTTGACAAATATTGATATGTATCGTGAGATAGGCCGGGATTTGGAATGCGGCCGGGAGTTGGCGGAAACGCAAGATTATAACGGACTTTATTTGCGCAAGCTCGCTGCGCGATGGGCGTTTTCGCCGTTCGCGCGTGATAGCCGGTTGTGGCGGGGAGACGCTGTGCCGTCTGCTCCGTCTTCCGAGGCGTCCATGGGCCGCCAGGGTGATGCGGCGATGAGAGGGCTGGTCCGGGGCGGTAACGGCGCCGAGCAGCGGCTCCAGTAGGTTATTGCGGGAGTTGCAATAGGTCTGCGGAAAATTTGGATGGGAGGCTGAAGGGATGGATGAAATCCTGTTGATGCCGCCTTTTGAGGTGCGGATCTGCTTAGATGCGCCGGACTGGTTGACGGATTCCGGCGCTGGTGCGGCTAGCTCTGTTGCTGTCCTTACGCTGGCGGCGTGAGCGGCTGCCGCCTCCTCCCTTCCCCCCCCTAATCACAATGGACGTACCCCTGTGACGACACAGCCTGCGGAACATCACATGTCGCCCTACCACACGGCTCTTCGGAGCCTGTTTCTGGTGGCGACGCACCATGGCTGCCAGGTGCGCCAGGAGCAGCTTGCATCGGGCGACATGTCGGACCCGTTGGGCTCGATCCTGCGCATGATGGGCGCCACCGGGCTGAAGGCGAAGGTGCTGCGGGGCTGCGTGTGGGACGATCTGGCGTCGCTGGGCAAGGCCTATCCGGTGATGGCGGTGCAGAAGAATGGCAACTGGGTGATCGTCATCCAGACGCTGACGGCGGCCGACGGCCGCATGGCGGCGGTGGTTCTGGACCCGACGGTGGAGCAGTCGGGCGTGGTGGTGATGTCGCAGGACCAGTTCGTGCAGAACTGGAGCGGCATGCTGGTGCTGTCGCGCAAGCTGCGCAGCGATTCGGAGCAGGAAGAGCCGTTCGGGCTGCGCTGGTTCCTGCCGGAGATTTTGCGCCACAAGCGCTATCTGCGCGACGTGGCGGTGGCGGCGATGATGTGCAACATGCTGAGCTTTGCCACGCCGCTGCTCTATAATGTCATCATCGACAAGGTGATCACCCACCACAGCTATCAGACGCTTTACGTGGTGCTGCTGGTGTTCCTGGTGGCGACGCTGTTCGACGGGCTGTTCAGCTATCTGCGCCAGTATCTGATGATCCTGGCCACCAACAAGATCGACGCGCGGCTGAACTCGCGCACCTTCCAGCATCTCTTAGGCCTGCCGCTGCAATTCTTCGAAACCGTGCCGGCGGGCGTGCTGACGCGGCATATGCAGCAGACCGCGCAGATCCGCCAGTTTCTCACCGGCAGGCTGTTCCACACGCTTTTGGACGCGGCGGCGCTGCCGATCCTCGTTTGCCTGCTGCTGATGTACAGCGCGACGCTGACCTTCATGGTGATGGCCTTCTCGCTGGCCATCGCCATGGTCATCGGCGTGATGATCCCGATTTTCCGCCACCACCTGGACCGTCTGTATGCCGCCGAGGGCGAGCGCCAGGCGCATCTGGTGGAGGCCATCCACGGCATGCGCACCATCAAATCGCTGTGCGTGGAGCCGCTGCAGAAGATCTCCTGGGACGCCAAGGTGGTGTCCGCGGTGCGCCGCCATTCGACGGTGGGGCGCATGGGGGCGCTGGCCGGGGTGCTGACCCAGGGCCTGGACAAGCTGATGCAGATCTCGGTCTTGGGGCTGGGCGCGGTGCAGGTGTTCGACGGCAATCTGAGCATGGGGGCGCTGGTCGCCTTCACCATGCTGTCGGGGCGCATGAGCGGGCCGCTGTTGCAGATGGTGGCGCTGATCAACGAGTATCAGGAGACGGCGCTGTCGGTGAAGATGCTGGGCACGGTGATGGATCATCCGCCGGAGCGGGAGGCGGGTTTCCGCGGCACGCGCCCGCAGATCACCGGCGATCTGGAATTCGACCGGGTGACCTTCCGCTATTTCGGCACGGTGACGCCGGCCCTCGACCGGGTGTCGTTCAAGGTGGAGCCGGGGCAGGTGATCGGCGTGGTGGGGCGCTCGGGCTCGGGCAAGACCACGGTCACTAAGCTCATCCAGGGGATTCAGGCGGCGCAGGAAGGGCTGATCCGCCTGAACGGCATCGACATCCGCCATATCGATTTGCAGCATCTGCGGCGCAGCGTCGGCGTGGTTTTGCAGGACAATTTCCTGTTTCGCGGCACCATCCGCGAGAACATCGCCGCCACCAAGCCCGACGCGCCCTTGGCCGAGATCGTGGAGGCGGCGCGCATGGCGGGGGCGGACGAGTTCATCGACCGCATGCCCATGTCCTACGACACGCGGGTGGAGGAAAGCGCCACCAACTTCTCGGGCGGCCAGCGCCAGCGCATCGCCATCGCCCGGGCGCTGCTGCTGCGGCCGCGGCTGTTGATTTTCGACGAGGCCACCAGCGCCCTCGACCCGGATAGCGAGGCCATCGTGCAGAAGAATCTGGACGACATCGCCCGGGGCCGCACCATGATCATCGTCTCGCACCGGCTGTCGTCGCTGGCGGGGTCGGACTCCATCCTGGTTCTCGAACATGGCGAGGTGGTGGACTTCGCGCCCCACGCCACCCTGCTGGAACGTTGCAACATTTACACACACCTATGGCAAACACAGACCCAACATATGCAAAACCGGCCGCGCTCGACCGCGCTCGCCAGCGCCTGCGCGCGCTGAAACGCAGTCTCAAGGCCTGGAGCGGCCGGCGTTCGGCGGCGGGGACGAGGAAAGCCCTGTCGAAGAGCGTGGCGGAGCGTGCCCGCGAGCATCTGGCGCTGCTGCGCCAGCGCTGGCCGGCGCCTGGTTCGGGGACGCCCAAGCCGGCCAAGCCACGCCCGGTGCTGCCCGACGCCATCCCGTTCCAGTCGGAACTGGACGAGATCGTCGAGGAACTGCCGCCGCGCTTCATCCGCGGCACGCTGTACTTCGTGGCGGCGCTGGTGGTGAGCATGCTCACCATCGCCTCGCTGGTGAATGTGGACATCGTGGTGCAGGGCGGCGGCCAGCTCACCGCCGACATGCCGTCCATCGTGCTACAGCCCATGGAGCGCGGCATCATCCGCGAGCTGAAGGTGAAGGTTGGCGACACGGTGAAGAAGGGGCAGGTGCTGGCGGCGCTCGATCCCACCTTCATCCAGGCGGACATGGCGGCGCTGTCGGCGCAGGAGCTGTCGCTGTCGGCGCAGTTGCGGCGCATCGAGGCGGAGGTGAAGGGCGTTGCCTTCGAGGCCGCCGTGGCGTCACGCTTCCATTCGCCCATTTCCACGCAAGCCATGGCCAATCCTGCCATGGCCAACCCTCATGATGCGGTGCAGGCGGCGCTTTACCGCCAGCGCCAGGCGCAATATGCCTCGCGTCTGGCGGCCTTCGACGGTGAGATCCAGCGCTGGGAGGCCAATATCAGGACGCTGGAAGGCGGGCGCGGCTTCCAGGCGCAGCAGCTGGCCATCACCCGGGACGTGGAAGCCATGCGCGCCAGCCTGCTGCAATCGCAGACGGGGTCGAAGCTGCAATATCTGGAGTCCCAGAGCATGCGGCTGCGGGCCGAGCGCGAGTTGCAGGATAGCGTCGATCGTCTGCCGGAGCTGCGCCACAATCTGCAGGCGCGCCGGGCCGAGCGCCAGTCGTTCATCGACCAGTGGCGGCGCGATCTGCTGGAGGAACTGGTGAAGGTGCGGGCCGAGGCGGCGCGGATCAATGAGAGCCTGGTGAAGACCTCGCGCATGCGGGATCTGGTGGTGGTGACGGCGCCGGAGGACGCGGTGGTGCTGAACGTGGCGCAGCGCTCGGTGGGTTCGGTGATCCGCGAGGCGGAGCCGCTGGTGGTGATGGTGCCGTCCCACGCGGTGCTGATCGCCGACATCAAGGTGAGTTCGGCGGATGTGGGCTATGTGCGGCCGGGCGACGAGGTGGTGCTGAAGGTGGATGCGTTTCCCTATCAGCGGCACGGCATGCTGAAGGGCCGGTTGCAGTCCATCAGCGAGGAGAGTATCGGGCCGGGGCCGAGCCAGGCCACGTCGGAGGCGGCGGGCAATGCGATTTCCCCCAAGGCGTCCGAGGGCGGCGCGTTCCACCGGGCGCGGATTGAATTGAGCAGCATCAAGCTGCAGCACATGCCGGAAGGCGCGAGGCTGATCCCGGGCATGACGCTGAGCGCGGAGGTGAAAGTCGGCGCCAGGAGCGTCATCTCGTTCTTCCTCTACCCGCTGAAACGAGGGTTCGATGAGAGTATCCGGGAGCCGTGATGGGGAGGAGGGAGGGCGGCA
>CAWHDD010000013.1:0-75135 GCA_963827885.1 uncultured Alphaproteobacteria bacterium
ACGGCGGCGGGGTTGTTGGCGGTCTGGTCGACGATGAGGTTGGAGATGGTGCGCGGCGTGGAGTCCACCACGGTGGTGTCAGAGGCGTAGGACGTGCCGGCTTCGGCGTCGAGGAAAACCGGGTCCGTCAGGCGCGGAAAGACGGTATCGGCCGCGCCGAACGCGCCCTGGCCGGCGACGAGATTGTTCAGCGAGCCATCGACTGTGCGCAGGCCGAAGGGAACTTGTACGTTCGGGAGTAGGTCCGTAAGCGCCGCACCAGCCTGCGTGTGCCTCAGCGATTTTGATTTGGGTGAGAATAAATTCAAGATCACTCTTGATGTACGCGACCATTGTTTCGCTCCCGATGTGTTATAGGCCGGTATACTGGCGCGAGCAGGGTTATGTTGTCCCGCGCCATGGCAAGATCAAAAAGAAGTACGGAAAAGGGTCTGGCGGCTCTGCGCCTTTTGTATCGAACTCGCAAACTACGCTAATAAGAAGCGTTTGCAAAATGACCTAGGTCCGGCCATGCCTCCGACTGAGGTCTGAGGTGGCGCGACGAGCCGGGCATTCCCGTTGGCCTCAGCCAGCAACATGGCACCGAGCCCTTCGCCCTGGCGCACCGTGGCGACCGCCAAGCGGCCAATCAGGGGTGTGCTGACAAGAGGATAGCGCGGTACATGCCTGCGCCCTCCTGGGGAAGGAAACCGCAGGCAGCGGGCGCCGTGCTATGTAGATTTTACCGGGCGGGTAACCTTGGACGCAACTGGTGCTTGAAATTCTGAGGTGGTTGTGGCTGCATGCGGCAATCGCCACCGCTAGCCTTTCGTATGCGAGGTGCTTATTATGCATGCAAACAGCCCATCTTCGGCGTGAGCTCGTACGATGGCAGACGTTCCGCGGGGAGTGAGATTTGGCGGTGCCACAGAGCAAGCAGGGGAAGTGGGGGTGGTTAGTCGAGAAGCTCCAGATGAAGGACGCACCTGCTGCGCAGGCTGCGGAAGGTGCGGCTACCTGGTGAGCAGAATGAATTGGAGAGTTTATACGGCGCGCTGAATAGCTTGCTCGCTGAAAACGAATCGATGGAGAAGAAAAACCTCGAACTTCAGGAAGAAATGAATGCCCTGCGTCTGCACAATGACCGGGACAAGGAAAGATGTTATAAAATATACGCTGTCTGAATTCGCCGGCGATATGATACTCGTTGCCGATAACATTCGCCGCGCCATTGAAGCGGTCCCCAAAGAGCAGCTAGACGCAATCCCGGCCTTGAAAAGCCTTGTAGAAGGCTTCGAGGTCACCGAGAGATCGCTTCTGACGGCACTGAATCGCTATCAGGTGACACGTTTCGATCCTCTGGGTGAGCCATTCAATCCTCATCTGCACGAAGCCAAATCCACGGTAAGCGCGCCCGATTTGCCCAGCAATACCGTGGTTCAGGTGATCCATGCCGGCTTTATGATAGGGGAGCGCCTGCTCCGGCCGGCGGGGGTTGTCGTGTCTCAAGCTGGCGCGGTCGCTCAACCTCGGGACGGCGCCGCTGCGGACAATCGGACCTCCCCGGCTTTACCGGGCGCCACTGGTTCGGGGCGATACGCGCAGCAGGCTGACGTGCCGGGGCGCAGATCGTCTGTCTTGCACAAGCCCGTTATAACAGCGGCGGAGGGTACTCCTCGTGAACGGGCAGAGACTGCGCTTGACTACATTCGTGCATCCGGGCGGAATTGGCCTTCGTCACCGGGGCAAGAAGCAGCTTACGAGGCGACGGAGATTTCGCTCCCATCCGATCTCGCAAAGGCTATCGAAGATGCGCAAGAGAGAACCAAGGCCGTAAACGACGCGTTCGAAGCCAGGAACTATGCGGAGGCAGCGCGCCTCCAGGAAATAAACGCTGCGGCGGTGCGCCGCACCGAAACGGCCGCCGAGGGGAAGCCCGGCGACGGCACGCTCGATGCACTCCTAAGTCTTTCATGGTATCAGCTTCTTGCTGGCCAGTATGACGCCGTGATCGCGACCGCGGATCAGGCCGCCGCAATAAGAGACGATTACATCTCAATCGACGCGAATCGTGCCCACGCCCTTATGCTAAAGGGCGCCGTGGATGAAGCAAGAGTTATTTACAATATGCACAGAGGAAAAGAAACCAGAAACAAAAAGACTCTGGGATCAACGAGATTTTGGACGACTTTGCCGAACTTGAGCAGGAGAATATTAAACATCCGCTCATGGATGAAATTAGAGATGCTTGGATTGAGAAGGATTAACTCTGGGGTTGTATAAGGTGCGAGACTTTTTTGTAGATGCAGGTGAGTATCGCATACCGCTGACATGTTAACCCTGCCGGCATTAATCGCGCCGGTGCATCCGACTCTGGGGCTTGCGCCCTCTCAGAATTGCTGGCCTTTATCCGCCCGCTTTGCTAGACATAAGGCGTCAGGGACGATCAAGGTATTAGAAGAAAAGGTGAAAGCGATGTCCAGGCTGTTGGAAATGCCGGTATGACCGCAGAACAGGCAGGGGAGCGGTATGAACCGTCTCGATGAGTTGAACAGGATCCTGCGCAAATTGCAGATCGATTTCCCCGGGATCGAGACAAGCGCGCTGATTTCCGAGGACGGTCTGATGATCGCCCGCGCCGAGAACATGAACATGGAGGAGACGCGTGTCGCCGGTATGGCGGCCACGCTCCTTAACCTCGGCACCCGGGCGGCCATGGAACTGTCGCGCGGTGCGGTGCAGGAAGTGATCGTGCGCGGCGAAAACGGTTACGCCGTGGTTCTGAGCGCCGGCCGCGGCACTCTGCTGCTCGCCGTCACGAACGAAGCTAGCCAAACTCGGCCTGATCTTCTTCGACATGCGCGAAGCGATCCGGGCGCTGCAGAAAGTCCTTTAGGCAGCTTCACAAAACCCGCGCCCATTCGCTGCACCGCTGTTAGGAGTTGCTCATGGCGGATACAATCCTATTCGACAACGGCACACACCGTAACATCCTGCTTGAGGACTCCGGCAGTGCCGGTATCGCGGTGCAGGCGAACCAGCACCTCATCATGCACAATGGTGAGGCCATGCTGCTCGATCCGGGCGGGCACAAGGTCTATTCCCAGGTTCTGACGAAGACCTTCTCGGCCCTCGGCCGCGGCAGACTGCGCTACCTGTTCCTCTCGCACCAGGACCCGGACATCGTCGCTGCGATCAATGGCTGGCTGATGACCACCGACGCCACCGCGTACATCTCCACGCTGTGGCAGCGCTTCGTGCCGCATTTCGGCCTGGACCACCTGATGGAGGACCGCCTGCTGGCGCATCCCCGACGAGGGCATGACGTTCGAAATGGGCGGGCGCGCCGCTGTATGCGCTGCCTGCGCACTTCCTGCACAGCGTGGGCAACTTCCAGATCTACGATCCCGTATCGAAGATCCTGTACACCGGCGACCTCGGCGCGGCGCTCGGCATGGAATACTTCGAAGTCGCCGACTTCGACGCGCACCTGAAATACATGGAAGGTTTCCACCGCCGCTACATGACCAGCAGACGCGCCATGAGCGCCTGGGCCGACATGGTGCGCCAGCTGGATATCGACATCATCGCCCCGCAGCACGGCGCGCTGTTCCGCGGCAAACCGATGGTCAAGAAATTCATCGATTGGTGCCGACAACCTCGAATGCGGCATCGACGTATGATCTTCGCGCAGCTGTACAAGGTGCCGCCGCCGCCCTAGCCCGCCAGCGCCGTGCCGACACGGCAGCCGCCGTCCGCCGCGAGTACCGCCCGCGGCACCGGCTGCAGCGCGCGCTCCGGCCAGCCGCCCGGCCGCCGCGCCCATCTCCCGGCCCATCGTGCCGCACCGGCTGCGGTCCGGTCCGCTCCGCCAGACGACACCCGCCTTCCGCACCATCAAGATGGTCACGCCGGCGGATGATAAGGAGTGGCCGTGAACGCCGCGCTTGCCTGCGCTTTCCCCCGCCCGCCGTTGACCGGTGAAGGCGCGCCCGCCTTGCTCGTTGCCGCGCTCGCCGCGATGGGTGTCACGCTGGCGGTTGTTTCCGCCTCGATGTGGCTGGCCCCGCCCGTGACGCCGCCGAAGCCAGTGACCATCGTGGTGCACGAAAATGGAACCGGCGCCGCCGCCCCAAATCGTTGAGGTGCAGGTGCCCGCACCAGCCCCGCCGCCCACCATCGTCGAGGTGCAGGCGCCGCCCGCGCCGCCCCCCTGTTTCGACCCCCTGACGATTATGTTCGCGACGGACAAATCCGAGCCGCTGCCCGGAACGGACGCGGACCGCGCGCTGTTGCGCGCAGACATCGCCCGGCTAAGCGACTGGCTCGGCAAGCATGCCGATGCAAAGCTGCTCGTCGCAAGGCCATGCCGACAGCCTGGGCAGCGAAGCGCACAACCTCGTGCTCAGCTTCGCCCGCGCCAAGGCCGTCTCCACCCTGCTCGCCAGCAAAGGCATCCCCGCCGGCCGCATGACCGTGCGCGCCGCCGGCGCCGGGGAGGCCGCCGCGAAAATCGACCGGCGGGACCGCCGCGTCGATGTCAGCATCGACGGCGTTAGCGCCTGCAAAAGCGCCACCGGCGCCACGGAGCATCCATGAACATTACCGCACTTCTCATCGGTCTTGGCGCCGCATTGCTTCTGCTGCTGGCGGGCTACCTCGCCGGCCTCAGGCGCGGTTCAAGCGAACGCACCCGGCTGCGGGCCATGGCCGAACAGCAGGCCGCGATCCTGCAACACTGGAAGCAGCGCAACGCAGGCGGGCTGGATGACGACGGCACACTGAAATCCACCATCGAGCAGGTGCTGGCGCCGCTGGTGGAACGCGAACGCCAGTCGGTCGATCTGGCACGGGTCGGCAGCGCCGGTCAGCGCCGCGATCTTTCCCCGCTGCTCGAACAAGTCGCGAGAGTGGGCAACTTCGGCTCGATCCTGCTGAGCAACGAGGACGGCCTCGTGGTCGCCGCGGCAGGCAGGGCGCCGGACTTCGACGCCATGGCCGCGGCAACCGCCCGCCTGACCGGCGCCGCCGACCAATTCGCCGCCCATCGCGGCGGCGCGCTGGCCGTCGTGGTCCGCGACGCCGCCGAACTCGACCACGCTGTGCCGCCTGTTCACCACGCACGGCCAGACAATGGCGCTGACCGCGACATCGAACGACACGCGCCTGACGACCGTGGCGCTCGACCCGGCGCTGGCGAAGATCGAAACGGCGCTGGCGGCGCAGGATGTGAGCTGAGAGGGCTTGCCGCCTGAAAGCTGGGTCATCCACCGCGATCCTTTCACTTTCGGGGCCGGGTCCGGGCGGACATACGCCAATGGCCATGGCCGCCGTCTGGCTGTGAATGAGCAGTCTCCTTATCCCTGGAATAACTCAATGTAGGCACTTGTTGGATTGGGCCAGTTTTTCTTCAGAGCCTGATGTGTGCGCTCACCCCAACCCCCTGTCTTTGGCAGCTTTTTCGCCGTCATACCGCCCCTGCATCCCGCGTTGATTAAAACTTCATCGGAGGGATGGGGAGGTCTGCTTTTTTACGCAAAGTATGAGCCTGCCGCACCTCCCGGCTTTTTTCCTCTCCCATCGCCCGCAGCCGCGCATCGCTCACCGCCAGCTTCGCCGCGTCCAGCCTTCCCGCCCGCTTCGCCTCCAGCGCGCAGGCCATCGCCCGGTAAAACTGCCGCCCGTCGAACGACACCAGCATCAGGTCCACCCCCGCGTTCAGCCCCTCCTCCACCGCGTTGCACAGCCCGTAGCGGTACACCGGCATCATCACCAGATCGTCGGTAATCAGCACGCCCTGATACCCCCAATCGCGGCGGATGATGTTCACCACCTTCGCCGAGAGCGAGGCCGGCCGGTCCGGGTCCGCCGCCGTCAGCCGCACATGGCCGAGCATCAGCATAGCGTCCGCGCCCGAGAGCACGCGGCGGAACGGCACCCAGTCCGACGCCTCCAGCTCCATCAGCGGCGTGTCGAGGCTGGCGGTGAAGTGATGCGTATCCGCCGCGATGCGCCCCAGGCCGGGGAAGTGCTTCAGCGTCGGCGTCACGCCCGCCGCGTGCAGCCCCTGCGCATAGGCGAGGCCGATCTCGCCGGCGATCTGCGGGTCGCTGGAAATGGCGCGCTCCATGATGCGGCTGTTGCGGTCGAGGAGGGTGAAGCCGTGATCGTGGCGCAGGTCGAGCACCGGCGCGAAGTTCACCGTCACGCCCAGCGAGGCGAGTTGCCGGCCGTGGATGGCGCCATAGTCGCGCGCGGCGGCGGCGCGGCGTTCCGGCGAGGCGGAGGCGAGGTCTGCCAGCGGCGGCAGCGGCGCGAGCGGCGGCGACAGGTGCGAGATGGAGCCGCCTTCCTGGTCGGTGGCGATGATCAGCGGCGGCAGGCCGTTGGCCCAGCGGACGTGCTGCAACCGGGCGATGTCGCGCCGCAGGTTCTCCGCCGCCTCCGCGCGCCCGCCCCGGACGTTGCGATGCGTCACGTAGACGCCGCCGATCAGCCCCTTGGCCGCCAGCGTCTCCACCTCCTTGATGTCGGTGTAGCCCACGATGAAATGCCGGCCCACGGCGTGCACCTCCGGCCCGCTGGCTGATAGCACCGCCTCCTGGCGTAGATGAAACACCGCCGAGGCCGTCAGCACCGAGCCGGGCACCGCGCACCACAGCACCGCCAGCACCAGCCGGGGGACCAGGCCGCGCCCGTTCCCCCGCAGCAGCGTCAGCCCCAGCCCGGCGAGGCCGGCGGCAGCGATGGCGAACGGCGCCACGTGGCGGACCGGCGCCATATAGGGGTCGAGAATGTTGGCGCCGATGACGGCGAGGATCAGCGCGGCGGCGGCGGATAGCAGGAAGCGCAGCATGCGGGCCTCTCTGGGGATGGGAAGCACCGGCCGCCATTGGCCGGCGCGCTTGATGTGCGGTACGGCGGCGCTAATCCCGCGCCTGGGCGGTTTCGCCCTCGCCCTGCCAGTCCACCCGCTGGGTGATCGCCATCACCACCGACAGCACGACGAACAGCCCCAGCGCGCCGGCCAGCATGGAATAGGTCTCCAGGCTCAGCAGCACGTAGAGGAAGCCGAACAGCGTGGCGAGCATGGCGCCGAACAGTGCCGCATGCGTCAGCCTGCGCGCCACCGCCGCCGTATAGACCGTCGCCTGTAGCAGCACGAGCCCGGCGCTGATGGCGTAGCCCAGCGTATATCCCAGCGGCTCGCTGAACGAGATCAGCAGCAGCGCGAACAGCGTCAGCGACGCGCCGAGCAGGCCGTATTGCACGGCGTGGATGCGCACGGTGGAGAGGATTTCGAACAGGAAGTAGGTGGTGAAGGCGAGAATGACGAAGAGCATGCCGTATTTGGAGGCGCGGTGAATGATGCGATAGGTCGGGACAGCGTCGAGCAGTTCCACGCCGAGGCTGGTGGCGCTGGAGGGAGCGATTTCGCCCAGCCGCAGCGTCCGCCAAAACTGCGGCGTGGTGTAGCTCACGGCCTTCCAGCGGGCCTCGAAATCCTGGGCGGTGATGGTCGAGCTGGCGGGCAGCAGGTTGCCGTTGAAGCTCGGCGTTGCCCACGGAGCCGCGATGTTCGCCTCCAGATCCTTGCCCTGAAACAGCATGCGCAAGGCGCTGGTTCCCCGCAGATTGATGGTGGCGCGGAAGGGGATTTGCGCACCCGCAGCCGGTTCGAGCGACAGCTTCGGCCGTGCCAGAACGGCAGTCGTCTGCTGGCATTCGTCCGCCTTGCTCAGGAGATCCCAGCAATTCTGCCAGGGAAATTCGCCGCCGTTCCAAGTCAGGCGGTCGTCCGGCGTGATGCCGGCCAGGCTGGACGCCTCCAGGATGACGAAGCTTTCCGGCCAGAATACCTGGCTGTTTTTGGCGAGCAGTCCATTCAGCTCAGGATCGGCATCGATGGCGAATCCCTCGGTCCAGAACGCCTTGCCGGCCTTGTCCAGCGCCTTGGCGAAAGTCACGCTCACCGGACTGGCGAAACCCTCCGCCCACAGCGCTTTATTGTGACGCGCCATGCCATCGTTCAGCTTTTCATCGGCCGGAACCGCGAAGCTGAAGCCCCAGGACGCCTTGCTGCTGCGGTCGAACAACTGGTCCAGCTTGGCGCCGTCGGGGATGGTGAAGGTGCCCTCCAGCTCCACCGCCGCGTTGTAAACCGTGGCGTGAAACAGGCCGCGATGCCGCTCCTCCGGCGCCAGGACGGCCTTGGCCTTCAGCCGCGACGGCGCGATTTTCAAATACTGGCGCTGCTGGCCGGAAGCTGTTTGACCAGATGCTGGCTGAAACGGCACGGCGAGAATGGGGCTGCGCAGAACCTGTTCCGGCCCCCAGCTTTGCTTGAATTCGGCGAGCACACTGGCCTGACGCGCTTCACGCTCGTCGATCACGCGGGAAATGGGCGCGCCGGCGATCAGGGTGCAGAGGAGAAGCCCGGCGATGAGCAGCAGTTTCCTGACCGGACCTGTCAGAAGACCAGTGCCGGGACTGGTCCTCTGCCCTCGGGGACGGGCTTTTTCTTGTTCCGGGGGGGATGATGGAAATGCTGTCATCGCGGGTTCTCCTCTGCGCCGCGAAACTGCCACGCAGCCGTGCCATGCCGATGAAGCTGCCGTGCAAGCCTCGCGAAATGTCCGTGCAGAATTTGTGCAGGCCGCGCCGTTTCCAGCGGATACCCCGATTGTTTTCAGCTATTCATTCCGAGCCATGGCCAAGATCCTGCTCATCGACGACGACCCCCACATCCGCGACATCGTGCGCTTTGCGCTGGCCCGCGAGAACTTCACCGTGGTCGAGGCGGAGGACGGCGCGCGGGGGCTGGCGCTGGCCGCGTCGGAGGCTCCCGACCTCATCATTCTCGACATCACCATGCCCGAGCTGGACGGCACCGAGGTCTGCCGCCGGGTGCGCCGCGACAGCCGCGTGCCGATCATTTTCCTCTCCGCGCGCGACGACGAAATCGACCGCATTCTGGGGCTGGAGCTGGGCGGCGACGACTATGTGGGCAAGCCGTTCTCACCGCGCGAGCTGGTGGCACGGGTGAAGGCGGTGCTGCGGCGCATGGAGGAACCGGCGCGGCCGGCAGCTCCGGCGGAATGCGAGCTGCGTCACGGCCATCTGCGCCTCGACCTCGACGGCTTCCGCGCTTTCTGGCGCGACCATGAAATCGTGCTCACCGTCACCGAATTCGCGCTGCTGCGCACTCTGGCCGGGCGGCCCGGCAAAGTGTTCAGCCGCGACGGCCTCATGGATGGCGCCTACGCCCTCGACCATTACGTCAGCGACCGCACCGTGGACAGCCACATCCGCCGTGTACGCGCCAAGTTCCAGGCTGTGGACGGCGCGCCGGTCGATACCGTGCACGGCCTCGGCTACAAGCTGACGGATTGCCGGTGAGCGGCGGAGCGGCGAGAGGAGCGCCAAAGGCCGTTTACGGCCGTGTTGCGGGAGACTTGCGAAGCCCAGAGCGGCGGAGGAACGTTCAATGAAGCGCCGTCCGTCCATCGGCACCGTGCTGCTATTGATGAATGTGGCGCTGCTGGTGCTGCCGGTCAGCGGCCTGTGGGGCTTGCGGCTTTACGAAAGCGCCCTGGTCCGCCAGACCGAGTTGGAGCTGATCGCGCAAGGTGCGGTTATCGCCGCCGCCTTCCGTTCCGCCTGGCATGCCCATGGCGGCCAGCACCCGCCGGACGCCGCCAAGGTCAATCCCCGCTGGATGCGCAAACCTGGTTTCGAACAGCCCTGGCTGCCGCGCTTCGCCGCCCTCGACCTGGCGAACGCTTCCGTTTTGCCGCCGCCGTCCGATCCTGATCCCGCCACCGGGCCTAGTGACGAAGCCGCCCGCCTCGCCGGCGAGAACCTCGCGCCGCTGCTGCGCGATGCCCAGCTTGTGACGCTGGCGGGCATGCGCGTGGCCGATCGCACCGGGCGGGTGGTGGCCAGCACGGGCGAGTCTCTCGGCTGGTCACTCTTGGGGCAGGAGGAAGTGCAGCGCGCCTTGGCGGGCGAGCCGGTCAGCCAGTTGCGCCAGCGCGGCAAGGGCGCGGCGCCGTCGCCAGTCGCTTTCGACCGGGGCAGTCTGGTGCGCGTGTTCACCGCCACGCCGGTGCTGGACGGCGACCGCGTCATCGGCGTGGTGCTGCTGTCGCGCACGCCGCACACAATCGCCGAGGCCTTGTACGGCAAACGCCGGCACCTCGTGGTGCTGCTGGCGGTGCTGCTGGCGACGGTGGCCGGTTTCGCCGTGCTGGGGACGCTGACCATCAGCCGGCCGTTGCGCGCCGTGACGGAGCAGGCCAAGCGCACCGCCGAGGGCGAGAGCGGCGCCATGAAGCCCCTGGCGCATCCGATGCTGCGCGAGGTGGCCGAACTGTCCGAGGCGCTGACCCGCATGGCCGCCACCCTGGAGCAGCGCGCCGACTACATCCGCGATTTCGCCGCCCATGTGTCTCATGAGTTCAAGACGCCGCTGACCACCATTCGCGGCACGGTGGAGCTGCTGCGCGAGCATCTCGGCGACATGAGCGCCGAGGACCGCGAGCGTTTTCTCGCCAATCTCGACGCCGAGGCCGAGCGGCTGACGCGGCTGGTGACGCGGCTGCTGGAACTGGCGCGCGCCGACGTCATGCATGGCGGCGAAGAGTGCCGTCCGGCGGCGGTGATGGCGCGGCTGGCCGGGCGCTTCCAGGCGGAGGGCATGAGCGTCGGGATCGAAGAGGCGACGGACGTGCCCGTGGCCATGGGCGAGGACGCGCTGGAGACGATCCTGGTGAACCTGCTGAACAATGCGCGCCAGCACGGCGGACCGCAGGTGCGCGTCACGATCTCTCTTCGCTGCGAGGGGGATACCGCCGTGCTGACGGCCGCCGACGACGGTCCCGGCATCTCGCCCGCCAATTCGGAGCGGGTTTTCGTGCCGTTCTTCACCACGGCGCGGAAAAACGGCGGCACTGGCCTGGGGCTGGCCATCGTCAAGAGCCTGGTGTCCGCGCATGGCGGGGTTCTCAAGCTGGCGCTGGCCGGCAAAGGCGCGGCCTTTCAGGTCGAGTTGCCATGCATTCGAAGGGGCGGCCAGGAGCGGTAGCCGGTATTGGCGCCGGCCAGCTCCATATGAATCAAATTTAACTCAAGAACAACGGAACCAGCGGCGCCAATTCCCGTGACGCTTAGATGCAACACCTGGAATTTTCCAGGCGGAATCGGCGTATTTGGCGCGCACGGGCGGATGAACACGTAGACTTTGCTCGCGGCGCAACCTATACGCGTAACAACACGAATTGCAGAATGGAACTCAACATGTCCGATTTCGAACTGCATCCGCAGTTGGCCGCTGATACCGTGGCCATTCGCGACCTTGTCCTGTCCAGACTTTTGCTGATGAACGACCGGCGCTTCCCCTGGTTCATTCTGGTGCCGAAGCGGGTTGGGGTCTCGGAAATCGTCGACCTTGAGGACGAGGACCGCGGGCTGCTCTGGCGTGAAATCGATGCAGTGGCGCACGCGGCAAAGGCGATGTTCTCACCAGACAAGCTCAATATCGCGGCGCTGGGCAATGTGGTGCCGCAGCTCCACGTGCACATCATCGCGCGTTTCCGCAACGACGCCATATGGCCCAAAGTGGTGTGGGGCTTCGGAACCGGCGAGCCCTATGCGCCGGGAGAAGACGAAACCGTAATGTCGGCCTGCGCCAGCCACCTGATGGACCACGGCTGGTAGGCGTCCCGCGTTTTAAGTGATGGCGAGAGGTTTCTGGCGTGATCAAGGCGTATTGCCTCTCACGCATGGGGGGGGCGTGTCTGCGCATGTGCTTCGGATTAATGGAGTTGCGCGGCAAGCGGCGCTTGTGAGTTGCTTTGCTGCAATTGTGTAAAGGTTTAAATTTTTTCACGGGTTAAACTGTTATCTACTGGCAACAATCTGCGATAACAAGGCGTGGCGCGGTGGAAACTTTTTACATTTCCCTAGACAGGCGCTGCAACCAAGTTTATTCTATCAATGTATAGTCATGAAAAGCTAAGAGTACGCATCCACACCTCAACGTCGTGCAGAAACGCCGCCTGAATAAAAAAACACAAAGCTTTGGGAGAGCTTCTGGCGGTTCATGTTTTTTGCGCATATCCCATCAAGCTCGAGTTCAGATCAGAAAAATTCAATCAAATCGGATCTATTCCACACTCTCAGGAGTCCATGACATGTTTGAGGTCCGCATCCACGGGCGCGGCGGGCAAGGTGTTGTCACCGCAGCGGAACTGCTGTCGGTCGCGGCATTTCTCGAAGGCAAGCACGCGCAGGCATTTCCCAGCTTCGGTTCGGAGCGTATGGGCGCGCCTGTGATCTCCTTCTGCCGCATAGATGACAAGGAAATCCGGCGGCGCGAGCCTATCGGCGAGCCGGATGCCCTGATCGTCCAGGACCCGACGCTGTTTAAGGTCGTTGATGTCTTCCATGGTCTGAAACCCGGCGGCTACGTGCTGGTGAACAGCAACAAGGGGTTCGGCGAACTGGGGCTGAGCGCTGTCGCGGGCGCGCTGCCGAAAGATCATGCCCTGATCGTGCCCGCAACCGAACTGGCCATGAAGCATATCGGTCGTCCGCTGCCCAACGCCGTGCTGCTCGGCGCCTTCGCGGCGCTGACCGGCTGCGTGCATCTCTCCTCGGTGGTGACGGCGATCCGGCAAGCGTTCCCGGCGAAGATCGCTGAGTCGAACGCCGCCGCCGCGACCGCCGCGCACGGCTCCATTCTCAACGCCAAAGCAGCGGCATGACAGGAGAATTCTCATGCTGAAACAGATCGAGGGATCCCGCGGGATGGCGGAGGGCATAGCGCTGTGCCGCCCCGAAGTGATCTGCGCCTACCCCATCACACCGCAGACTCATATCGTCGAGGGGCTCGGCGACATGGTGCGGACGGGCGAGTTGCGGAACTGCGAATTCATCAATGTCGAGTCCGAGTTCGCGGCGCTGTCCGTCGCCATTGGCGCCTCGGCGGCCGGCGCGCGGGCCTACACGGCGACGTCGAGCCAGGGACTGCTGTTCATGGCGGAGGCAGTCTACAACGCCTCCGGCCTCGGCCTGCCCATCGTTATGACGCTGGGCAACCGCGCCATCGGTGCCCCCATCAACATCTGGAACGACCATTCCGACGCCATGTCCATGCGCGACGCCGGCTGGATGCAACTGTTCGCCGAGACGAACCAGGAGGCGCTTGATTTGCATATCCAGGCGTTCCGCCTCGCCGAAGAGCTATCCATGCCGGTGATGGTGTGCGTGGACGGCTTCATCCTCACCCACGCGGTGGAGCGGATCGACGTGCCGGACCAGGCGGATGTGGACGCATTCCTGCCGCCCTACGAGCCAGTGCAGGATCTCGACCCGCGCCGGCCGATTTCCATCGGCGCCATGGTCGGCCCGGAGGCGTTCACCGAGGTGCGTTACCTCCAGCATTACAAACAAAACCTGGCGCTGCGGCTGCTGCCGGAGTTCTCCGCCGAGTTCAAAGCGCGCTTCGGGCGCGACTCCGGCGGACTGTTGCGGACCTACCGCACAGAAGACGCCGAACTGCTGGTGGTCGCCATGGGCTCGGTCAACGGCACCATTAAAGACACCATCGACGAAATGCGGGCGGAGGGCATTCCCATTGGCCTCATCACGCTGGTTTCCTTCCGCCCATTCCCGACGGAAGCGCTGCGCGAGGTGCTGGCGCCGGCCAAGCATGTGGTGGTGGTGGAGAAAAGCTTCGCCGTTGGCATCGGCGGCCAGCTCGCCAACAACATCGACCTCGCCTTGCGCAACACCGCCGGCGCGCCGCGCATCCATTCGGTGGTGGCGGGGCTGGGCGGACGGCCGATCACGCGGCAGTCGTTGCAGGAAGTTTTCCGCAGCGCCCTGGTGCAGCCCTGGGAGGGCGTGCATTTCCTCGATCTCAACAAGCAAATCGTGGCCAAGGAGCTGCATTACGTGCGCAAGGTCCGCCGTTCTGGACCTACCGCCGAAAATCTGCTGCGCCGCCTGGGTGCCGAAGCACAACTTCCAGCGGCGGAATGAGGCTCACCATGAACATCGCAACCAAACTTCCGGTCCCCCAGCAACTCCATTTCTACCAGAAAGGCACCTTCACCGTCGGTAACCGGCATATGCCGGAGGGTGAACGCTCGGTGCAGGCCTCGACTGACCGCTCCAACGCGCTGACCTGCGGCCATCGCGCCTGCCAGGGCTGCGGCGAAGCGCTGGGGGCGCGTTATGCACTCGACGCCGCCGTGCGTGCGACCGCCGGCAATCTCATCGCCGTGAATGCGACCGGCTGCCTGGAGGTATTCACAACACCCTACCCCGAAACCTCATGGCAGGTACCCTGGCTACATTCGCTATTCGGCAACGCTGCGGCGGTGGCGACCGGCGTGGCGGCGGCCATGCGTGTGAAACAGCGCCCCCAGGTCCGGGTTGTGGCGCAGGGCGGCGACGGCGGCACGACCGACATCGGTTTCGGCTGCCTGTCCGGCATGTTCGAGCGCAACGACGACGTGCTGTACATCTGCTACGACAACGAAGCTTATATGAACACCGGCGTGCAACGCTCGTCAGCCACACCACCGGCCGCACGCACCGCGACGACCCCGGCCATGGGCGCTGAACCCGGCAACGTCTTCGGCACCGGCAAAAGCGTACCGCGCATCGCCATGGCGCACGGCATTCCCTACGTGGCGACCGCCACCGTCGCCGATCTGCATGACCTGGAACATAAAGTCAGCCGCGCCATGGGGATACACGGCGCGCGCTACATCCATATCCATGTGCCCTGCCCGCTGGGTTGGGGCGCGGCGTCCCACGACACCATCCGGCTGGCGCGGCTCGCCATCGAATGCGGCATGTTCCCCGTGTTCGAGGCGGAATATGGCCGCGTCATCGCCAGCCGCAAGATCCGCAGCAAGGTTCCCGTCGCCGCCTATCTGCGGCCACAGCGGCGCTTCGCCCATCTGTTCGGCTCAGAAGAGGGCGCTGCCCGGATCGCCCATCTGCAGGAAATCGCCAACCGCAACATCGCGGAGTTTCACCTTTACGACGGGGAGGAGGATCGCTGATGCATGGTCCCTTTGCCATTACCCTCGACGCCGGAACCAGCCTCGCCAACCACACCGGAGCATGGCGCACAATGCGGCCCGCTTACGTGAACCGGCTGCCGCCCTGCAATCAGGCCTGCCCGGCAGGCGAAAATATCCAGGCTTGGCTGTTCCACGCCGAGTCCGGCGACTATGAGGCCGCCTGGCGCGCCCTGACTCAGGATAATCCGATGCCAGCCATTATGGGGCGCGTTTGTTACCAGCCATGTGAAGGGGCCTGCAACCGCGCGCGCATCGACGAGGCAGTTGGCATCAATTCGGTCGAGCGTTTTCTCGGCGACGAGGCAATGCGGCGCGGCTGGAAGTTCACGCCGCCGGCGGCCGAAACAGGTAAGCGTATACTGATTGCCGGCTCCGGGCTGGCGGGCCTGTCGGCGGCGTATCACTTGCGCCGCTCCGGCCATACAGTCGTGATTCACGAGGCGGCGCCAGAACCGGGCGGCATGATGCGCTATGGCATTCCGCGATACCGCCTGCCGCGCGAGGTGCTGGACGCCGAAGTGATCCGCATCCTCGAACTGGGCATCACGCTGAAGCTCAACACCAAGGTTATGAACCTCGCCGCCACCATGGCCGATGGCCGTTTCGACGCTGCATTTTTGGCTGTCGGCGCCCACATCGCCAAACGCACCTACATCCCGGCCGGCGACGCGGCGAAGGTCCTCGACGCTGTTCAGGTGCTGCACTCCATGGGCGATGGAGCCCAGCCGCTGCTGGGCCGCCGGGTGGTGGTCTACGGCGGCGGCAACACGGCCATTGATGTTGCACGCACCGCAAAACGCCTCGGCGCAACTGATTCCGTTGTCGTATACCGGCGCACGCGCGACCGCATGCCAGCCCATGATTTCGAGGTGGAAGATGCCTTGAAGGAGGGGGTGACGATGCAATGGCTTTCGACCATCAAGCGCATGGACGAAGGCACGATCACCGTCGAGAAAATGGCGCTCGACGCCAGCGGCTTTCCGCAACCCACTGGCGAATTCGAGACGCTGGAGGCGGATTCACTGGTGCTGGCGCTCGGTCAGGATGTGGAACTGTCGCTGCTGAACGGCCTCGCTGGTCTGAAAACCAGGGACGGCGTGGTGGAGACCGGCGCTAACATGATGACCGGACATCCCGGTATCTTCGCTGGCGGCGATATGGTGACATCGGAGCGCACGGTGACGGTCGCAGTTGGCCACGGCAAGAAGGCCGCGCGCCACATGGATGCGTGGTTGCGGGGCACAGTCTACGAACCGGCGCCCAAGCACGAAGTTGCCGTATTCGAGAAGCTGAACCAGTGGTATTACGCCGATGCGCCGAAAATGTTGCGGCCGGTGCTTGAGATGGTACGGCGGCGCACAACCTTTGAGGAAGTGACGCAGGGACTCAACGAGAGCAATGCTCAATACGAAGCGCGCCGGTGCCTATCCTGCGGCAACTGTTTCGAATGCGACAACTGCTACGGTGTATGCCCCGACAATGCGGTGATCAAACTCGGGCCTAGCCAAGGGTTCCGCTTCAACTACGAATATTGCAAGGGCTGCGGAATCTGCGCGCAGGAATGTCCGTGCGGCGCCATCGCCATGGTTGCGGAGGAGATTTGAGACTGCGAACGGCCGCACGCGGAGGGCTGAGAGTTGCACCCCTTCAAATTGAGGTGTAAACCAAAAGTATATCTGTGAATAAATCTGCAAAACTCGCCAATCATCAAGTTGAAATAAGCAATGAACACGGCTATTATAATTACAGTTCATATCTAGAAAGAAAAGAGTGTTGCTATGCGCCTCCTGATTTTGTCGACCGCCTTGTTTCTCGGAACAACTGTAACTGCCACGGCCGGACAGTCTTACAGCCACGCGCCGTATGAACGCGTCAAGATTGGTCCCAACGAATACGTCACCACCGGCGCCCCCAACTGCGATGAGCCCATCGTTTCAGGTGGCCCAAGGTACTGCCCCAGCGGCCAATGGCCGGAGGACTACGAGGACTTGAACCCCGTGGAAAGCCCGGTCTGGACGAGAGGTGATAGCGGCAACGGGGAGTAATTCACCGCTACACTCATAAACCTAAACACGGCAGTGGACGTGGTGGGTGAACCGGTCGAGCAGCGCGCAGTCGATGCTGAAAGCATCGGCTGTTCCAGCTAAACGGTAAGCGAAGCTCTAAGGCCACCTACCACCGCGCCTCGCGCGCGGGCATGATGCCGGGCTATGAGCACGCATCGTTTTACTTCTAATTTCAACCATAGTGTCAAAACCAAGGACCCGCGAGGCCCGCGCGTTGAGGTCATCACCGGCGTCGAGCGGCGCCGGGATTGGACGGACGAAGAGAAGGCGGCGATCATCATGGAGAGCTGCCGGGACGGGGTGGTGATCTCCGATGTGGCCCGGCGGCATGGCATGAAGCCGCAGCAACTCTTCACCTGGCGGAATGAGTTTCGCAGGCAGCCGGCCGCGCGGGTTCAGCAGAATGGGGCGCCGGCGTTTGCGCCGGTGATAATCGCCCATGACCCGCAAACTGCGGCGGCGCCGGTCTCCAGCAAGGATGCCGCACTGATCGAAATTGCCATTGGCAGCGCCACCGTCCGCGTGTCCGGCGGCGTTGATGCAAAGGCACTGGCGGCGGCGCTGCGCGCCGTGAAGGCGGCCACATGATTGTGCCGCCAACCAATGTGCGGGTGATGATCGCCACGAAGCCGGTGGATTTCAGAAAGGGAGCCCTGCGGCTGGCGGCGATTGTGGAAACGGAGTTCAAGGCGAAACCGTTCTCGGGTGTGATCTATGTTTTCCGCTCGAAACGGGCGGACAGAATTAAGCTGCTATTTTGGGAAGACACCGGGATATGCCTAGTGCACTGACTCATTCAATAGATGCAGGCAGGCGGCGGAGTTTGGCGAGGATGGTTTCGGCTGGCTTGGTCCAAACGAAGGGTTTGGCATCCTTGTTGTGCTCGCGGATGTAGCGGCGGATGGCCTTTTGAAGTTCCGAGACGGACTTGAAGACGCCGCGCCGGATGCGCCTGCGGGTGATGATGGAGAAGAAACCCTCGACAGCATTCATCCAGGACGCCGATGTTGGCGTGAAATGGAAAGTCCAGCGCGGGTGATCCGCCAGCCACTCCTTGACCTTGGGATGTTTGTGCGTGCCGTAGTTGTCAGCGATGGCATGGATGATCTTGCCAGCCGGGACGGCCCGCTCGATCGCATTGAGGAATTTGATGAACTCCTTGTTGGTATGTTTTGGCATGCAGCGCCCGATGACGGTTCCGTCGAGGATATTGAGAGCAGCGAACAAGGTGGTGGTGCCATTGCGCTTGTAATCATGAGTCATGGTGCCGCATTTGCCGGGCTTCAGCGGCAAACCGGGCTGGGTCCGGTCCAGAGCCTGGATTTGCGTCTTCTCGTCAATGGATACGACGACGGCATGGACCGGCGGATTCATGTAGATGCCAACGATGTCCTCCACCTTCCCGGCGAAAGCGGGGTCTCTGGATTTCTTGAAGGTGCGGATACGGTGCGGCTGGAGCCGGTGCATCTCCCAAATCCGCTGCACGGCCCGGAGCGAAATTCCGGCTGCTTTGGCCATCGCCCGCCCGGTCCAGTGCGTGGCTTCGCCAGGCGGGCGGGTGCAGGTGAGCGCAACGATCCTGCTTACGGCCTCCTGCGGCAGCGGGGCCTTGCCGGGCTTACGGCTCGGCTCACGCAGCAGCACATCCACGCCGCTCTCGCCGAAGCGGCACTGCCAGCGCCAGACCGAGGGGCGGCTGACGCCGGCTTGGCGCGCGATCTGCGCCACCGGCAGCCGCTCCTCCGAAAGTAGAATGATCCGGGCCCGCTGGATATGCTTCTGCGGGCGGTTGCGATCGCTGAGGACTGCGGTCAATCGCTCGCGGTCCTCAGCATTGACGATAACGCTGATTGTCTGTGCCATGCCCGCAGAATCGCACACCGAATCGCGCATGTGAATCCCTTGTATGCGTCAGTGCAATAGTGGTGAACCTATGCCTATCCGGTTGGTTACCAATTATGCCGTCGGGTAAATCCACGCACCGTTGTAGAGCGTTTCGCAAGTAGGCGCCGATGCGTGGGCCGCCAGCCCCAGGGCCGAGTTGAATGCCGTCATCGGGTAGAAACGCCGATTGAACCGGAAGACAAATTCGTTGAGGTATGCCTGCAAGTGACGATGACTAACTCCGTGATGCGTCCCGAGTAGCCATGTCTTAAGGTTGGAGAAGGTGATGTGGATCATCGGAAGATGAGCATAAGTTCTTTCTGGAGCTCCATCAAGCACCAATGGCTGGTGTGTATAGCCTAATTTTTCCAAGTCGTCATAACCCTTCCAGCCATCGGTACGCACAACAGCCCCTTTTGCCACATTCTCTTGCGCGAATTCCGTGAGTTCTTTAGCTCCGCGGCCTGGTACGACGCACAGCCGCAATCTGCCCGTTTACCAGCCCGTTGACGAACGGGGATTTCCGCATCACTCAGGCTGCGTTGTCACGGCAATTGCCAGCCAGCCCATATTGCGGCCTGAACCGGCCGGAGAAGCCGTCACGATGATCACGGCGGCGAAATTCGCGGTGTGAACGGCGAAAATCGCTACGGCGGCCTGGGCGGCGGTCTCTTTCGGCGTGCCCGCGCCGGTCAGGGCGCGCATCAGCACCCCCAGATTGAAGCCGCAGACGTGGATCAGATAACGCTTCTGCACATTGTCGCGGCCGCGCAGCCAGGTCCGCCGCATGCCGCCGCGCTCCAGAGTGTGTGCAAAGGAGCGCTCCACGAACTCGCCGCGCCGCCGCATCGCGGCTTTGCCGATGCAGGAGCGCAGCCGGTTGCGATTGGCGTAGACCGCCTGACGGGCCTCCTCATCGCCGTGCCAGCGCAGGAAACTCGTGCGGTCCGGCTCGGCGATGCGGGTTTTCCACTCGCTGCCGTCCAGCTCCTTCAGCACGGCGCGCGAATGATAGCCTTTGTCCCCGATGCATTCGGCAGGCTTTTCCGGCGAAGGGGCTTTGCCCGCGCCTTCGAGATTTTTCTTCGCCGCTTCCAGCATGTCCGGCCAGCGTGGCGGTATCGCCTTTCTCCGCCGTGTGGATTTCAGCCGCCACGATGGCGCCGCCGATGCTTCAGCATCGGCTGTTCCCAGCTAAAAAGAGGCAGCTCCGCTGCCGGTATCCAGATCGACGGCATGTTCCGGCTTGTAGGCCATGTGTGTCGAGCCGTCCTTCATCCTGGCAATCTTGGCGTCAGGATCAATCGGGCTCCCCCACTCCGCGTTGGACAGCTTCTTGCCTTTACGGTTTTTGTCCAGCCGGATGAGGTCCTCTGTCGAGGGCGTCTCGATCCCGCTTTCCTTGGCCATGGCCTCCAGCGTCTCCCGGTAGGTCTTGCCGTCCTCCCGGCGCACGATGCTGCGCAGCGCGGCGTTGGCCTCCATGGTGGAACCGTCCACGCCGATGCGCTTGCCTTTCACCAGCCCCTTCTCCGTGATCAGCTTCAGCACCCAAGTGAATACCTGTTCGTGTGCTTCGAGCGAAAGGCGGCTGCGGGTTTTCGACAGCGAGGAGTGATCGGGAACCCGCTCGACGGCGCCGAGTTGGAGGAAGTCCCGCAGCGAGAGGCTGTCGCAGCAGCGCCACTCGATACCCCGCTCGCTGTCGATCCCCTCGAAATAGCCGATGAGGTGCATGCGGAAATACCGGCCGGGCGGGATGGACGGCGCGCCCTTCTTCGCGGCGTAAAACCGCTGGCAAGTCTCTTCCGCGAAGACGTCGAAGCCGCCCTTGATCAGAACGTCCTGCAACTTGTCGTAGAAGGCATGGCCAGGGGAGCGGGGCAAATCTGCCCAGGTCATCATCAGATCCCGCTGCTGCGGTTTGTGCCGCCCCATCGCCATCGTGCCAGCACTCCGGGAATCATTGCCCGAGGCATGGGCCGGGGGCGAATTCGTCAACGGGCTGTTAAGCCATTCTCTTGTGCTTCTCGCCTTCGGTGGCGGGCTGCCGCCGAAGGCGCACCTCCACGGCCCCAACGACCGTCGCCTTGTGATGGACACCACGCCCTCGCCCTTTGTACTCCCGCCCACGAGCGTTTCATCCACTTCAACCGGGTACCGGTCTCCAATAGCGTCACGCTCTGGCCGTACCAATCCGGCGCGGAGCTTGTGAAGCATCTGGAATGCTGTCTCATAGCGGGACAGACCCAGTTGCCGCTGAAACTGAAGAGCGGACTGCCCTGGCGTTTGCGTTGTCACAAGGTAAGCGCCCCAGAACCACACAGACAACGGTGTACGGCTAGATTTCATGACCGTGGCTGCCGTAAGCGACACGTTGGCATGACAAGCACGGCACCGCGAAACAACCGATTTTCGCTTCGCGAACTGATAGGGATCACCGATATTCCCGCATATCAAACAAGTGAAGCCATTCGGCCATCGCAAATGCTTCACATATCGCGCGCAGGGTTCGTCATCGGGAAAAACCCGCTGAAATTCTGGAAGCGTTGCCGGAAAACCGCGAGGGTCCATTCCGGCCAATTATCATCGGAACACCAAATTGGCAACCAACCGGATAGGCATGGGTGAACTATCTGGCTTCATACTACAGCTCTTTCGTCTTCAGTTGACAGTTTTGCATGATTTGCATTTTGCGTGCGTGGGGCTGCGCGATCGATCAGCCGGTTCCATCGGCTGCATTGCTTTTGCGGCACATCCGCATCGGGGATTTCGTACAGGCAATATTGGCCGTTGTAGGCATGGCTGGTGATGAGGCCATGTTTGGCCCATCTGGTGACGGTGTGCTCGTGGATATTGAGACGCACGGCCGCTTCCTGTTTGGTCAGCATTCCACGCTCTCTGAGGCGGTCATAGCGTGATCGCAGCTTGTATTGGCGGACGAGATAGGCAACCCGCAAGGGGGTGAAGCGGGCATCGTGGCGACCGCGGCGGGCGGCCTCTCCCGGTCGATATCCTTGCTGGTTGAGGAGCTCGGCGATTTCGGAATAGATGTGATCGTCGAGAAGCTTATCGATCAGTTCGACGATGCCGGGCTGCGTCTTGACCTGTTGGGAGGAAGATTTTGGGCTCATGGTGGTGAGCGTCTGGATTTTGCCGCCCTTGAATTGAACGTGTACTTTGGTGGTTCCTTCCGCCGGCAGCTTGACGAGAGTGACATCCTCGATGATGTGGGCAAGTAGTCGCTTGCGCTCGCGGTTCGGGGTATCGGGGTTGGCCCAAAGCTTACCGAAGTTCGCCGTCATTGCGGCTAGTACAGCCCGCAGCAAGTTCGCACCCATATGCCGCATGCTCCCAAGCGAACTTGCCGCGAATAAGCTGTACTAGAATCAATAAGTTACTAGTACGCCTTATCCGCAGGAAATCCTGTGAGTGCTCGCGGCATTCGGGGCAGGATTTCCTGCGGGGCGTACTAGCCGCTCGTGGACAGCTTTATCGAGGATGAATTGATCGCGCTCTCGGGCACGCTCGCGCTCTTCGCGGGCATTGGCCAGTATACGGAGCTTCTCGTCCCATTCGCCTTCGAGCGTGCCGGCGACGAGGCGATTATTAGGATCGACGAGCATGAAACGGCGCTGGGCGCGCTCGATCGCGCGACAGCGCAGCCGGTCTGCTTCTTCATGCCGTGCTTCGATCTCCTTGCGAACTTCGAGTGAGGTGGCCCCGGTTCGATGGCCGATGGCTTCATCGACGGGAGGTCCCGCTATCGACTGGCAAAAGGGCTCGGCGCGATAGAGAGCGTGGCGGAGACCGTGCCATGGTTGCGGAATTTGCGGTAAACGCCGGCGACGTAGTCGCGTCCGAGAAGGACATTGCGGGCCGCCGAGGCTTTGCCGCCGCCATCCGAGTGGAAGGTGGCGTCCTCTGCCAGCAGGCGCCTCCAGCGTGTGCATATGCAGGCAGTAGGCGCAGCCGTTCATTTGCGAGATGCGCGTCTTGACGAGCGACAGGAGGCGGGCTCAAGCTCGGACGATTTAATGTAGGCTTCGACCCGGATGAGGGCGGCAGCGCCTTCATGGTTATGTGCAAAAGCATTAACCGCTGTGTCATGGGATACTCCCGTTTGTTGCCAGATTGCGGTGACGCTGGGGAAGCGCGGCCGATGGCATTAAGACGAGATGGGCGGGCCGGATGTGACATGACGGCGTTCAAAGACGGCATGGCGGAGAAAACCGGGGCCGCCCGGACGCTCGTATCACTTCAGCGGAGGAGGCAGCCTCAAGGCGTTGAAAATGCGCAAGGCGCCGGCGCAGCTCCCAAGGCGTGCCGCATTGTGCGCGTCTGGCCGCGGAGAAAGATGATGAAGCTCTCGCAGTTCACGGCCCCCGCCGCCTATGGCATTGCAACGGCAATCGCTGCCGCCGGGTTGAGTTTTGACCTCTTGATGGGGCGCACAGTTACCTACGGCACGCTGTACATCTTGCTCGTCCTCTCGGGTTACTGGTTTCCCCAGAAGAAAGCCGCCTATGTCCTGGCGGGCGCAGCCACCTGTCTGATGCTTTTGGATTTTGCCCTGGCGCCTTCGTCCGGCAAATTCGGCGCCAGCGCCGTGAACTGGGTGCTCAATCTCGCGATCTTCTGGCTGATTGCCGTCTTCATCCACCACATGCGCGAAATCGAGACCTCCCTGAAGGCGGAAACCCAGCGGTCAAAATTGCTGCTGCAGGAGGTCAATCACCGCGTCGCCAATAAATTGCAGTTCGTGCTCTCGTTCCTGCGCAGTCAATCCCGCCACCTGCGCAACGAAGAGGCACGCAAGGCTCTCGACGCTGTGGCATCGCGCGTTCTGGCCGTCACGGCTTTGCAGCGCCACATCGCAACGATGATGCATGATGCGCCGTCGGTCCGCATCGACACTTTCATCGGCGCCATCGCCGCCGATCTGCGCAAAACTTTACCGGACCCAAGCCAGTTCAATATTACCGTCGAGGCTCAGCCGCTCGAATTCAACGGCGCGGATACGGTCGCCTTCGGGCTCATCATGAACGAGCTTATCACCAACGCCATCAAGCATGCCTTCCCGGCGCGGATGAGGGGGAGCATCGCCGTTAGGTTCGCGCGGCCAGCCGGCGGCGCTTATGTTTTCGAGGTGGAGGACGATGGGATCGGCATGAGTCAAAATGCTGACGCAGGCGGGGATGACGAGCAAGGCTCGCCGATTGTCCGGGAACTGGCTAACCTGATTGGCGGCAGCGTTGTCTACGAGCCGGCGCGGCCGGATGATGCCAAACGCCCCGGCACGCGCTGCCGCCTTGTTCTCCCAAAGCCGACAGCAGGTCAGAGCGAATCCGGTCCTCTGCCGCCGCCGTCATAGGCAGCTCCCGTCCTGCCCGCCGCAAAGCGACGGCGGGCGAGGGGGAGGCCGCTGCCTATTGGGATTTGCCGCCCGGCTGCTCCTTGCTGAGACCGGAAGATTTATCCGGTGACTTCTTGGCGTCCGTAGCCGTGTCCTGCAAGGTCTTATACCCCGGTGCTCTCTCCAATGCCTCTTTGCTAGTGCTCACGAAGGCGACGCGCTGCCCCTCCTGATCCCCGGCCGAGAATTGCAGCCCTTCATACGGCAGCCCCACATGCTTGCCGCCAATCCCCATAAAGCCGCCGGTATTGACGACCACCGTGGAAATCTTTCCGCTTTTATCGATGACGACATCCTTGATCTGGCCCAGGATTTCGCCTTTCAGGTTCTGCACGGGAACTCCCTGTATACCTGTGGCGAGCATTTCGTCTGCCTGCTGACCGGCGCGGAATGTGACGTCTGCGTTTGGCTTCGGCGTTTGTTGATCGGTGTGCTGTCCGGGCGCTGGGGGCAGGGCCGGCTTATCCGGCTTCGATTGCGGGGGCTTGGTCTGGCCAGACGGTGACGAATTGTCGAGCAGCGGCCTTTCCTGATTGCCTGTGGCGGGCGGGGCCTGCTGTGCCAGGACGGGAACCGTCAACAGGACCGCAGCCGAACCGGCTGTGAGCCATTTGAGAGTTGTACGCTTCATAAGGCTTACTCCATTACATGTTACGCGACTCTTTCAACCCATCCGGCCTGCGCCTGGCCAGACGGTTCTGGCAAGGGAACGCAAGGGATCGCGTTTGGTTCCGGGGTGCTCAAAAACCGGGGTTGCGAAGCTGGAGGGCAGCATAACGAGAAGCGCTGTCAAATCCGGACGGGAGCGATATCCTTGCCCAGCTCATCGGGTGAAGCGATATTCAGCATCTCCATCAACCGCTTACGGGCGCGATTGACGCGGCTTTTGATGGTGCCCACCTCGCAGCCGCAGATGCGCGCGGTTTCCTGATAGGAAAGCCCCTCCAGCCCAACCAGGATCAGCGCCTCCCGCTGGTCCGGTGCCAGCTTGGCAAGCGCCTTCAGCAAATCCTGGAGGTCGATGTGCCCCGGCTGGCGCGGCGGCTCGGATAGTTCCGCCGCCTGCTCACTCCCCGCCGGACGCCCCTGGTTCTTCGCCTTCCGGCACTCGGAGTAGAACGTATTGCGCAGGATCGTGAACAGCCAGGCTTTGAGATTGGTGCCTTCCTCGAAGGTACCTATCCCCTGCCAGGCTTTGAGAAGCGTTTCCTGCACCAGATCGTCGGCCTGCTGCGCATCGCCCGACAGCGAGATCGCAAAAGCTCGCAGGCGCGGGATGGACTCCAGCAGCGCTTCCCGTATTTTTCGCGGCGGTTCTCCTGTCACCCCTTCTTCTCTTTGATCTCCAATTCGGCCAGCAGGCGAATGAATTTATCCGGCACGGGATCATTGAGCAGTCCCTGGTATAGCTTTTTGAGCGTGCTCCCCAGATGCTGCTGAATATGCGGTTCGATCTTCGGCTTCACGGCATCCGCGGCCTGCATGGTTTTGCCCTCATCATCCCGGTCCTTTCCGGTATCATTGCCATTCTGACCCATCGCACCTATCTCTTCCGGTCTACTGTCAAGGAATGCGCCATGAACGCGGCTGGATGGACGTCGCCCGTTACACTGCACACCTAACCGCCGCCGAATTTTATGGCAACACCATGGCAAACGTGCCGCGGTGCCGATGGTTCCCTCAGAGAGGGAACTTTATGCGGCCCGTAACGTTTAAGCGCGGACGGGCTGAGGCCGTAGGCCGTAACAAGTCCACAGTACGCGCAAGGCCGTATCCCGGATTAGATCAGGAGGTTCTGCCCGCCATGCTGGTATCCGAAAAAATCGCACCGCATCTGCCCTATCTCCGCCGTTTCGCCCGCGCGCTGTGCGGCAATCAGGCGAGCGGCGACGCCTATGTCGCGGCGGTCATCGAGGCGTTGATCGCCGACCCATCGAGCCTGACGGAACAACAGGACGTGCGCGCGTCGCTCTACCGCATGTTCCTGCGGGTCTGGAACTCGGTCGATGTCAACACAGCGCCGCTGCAAGTGTGGAACTCCGCCGATGCCGGCGCCGCCAATGGGGTGGAGCGCGGAGCCGAAGCCGGTGCCGTCCGCTGCCTGGGCGGCATCACGCCGCGCCCGCGCCAGACGTTTCTGCTGACATCTGTCGAGGGCTTTTCGCTGGACGAAGGCGCCTTCATTCTCGGCACTACCTTCGAGGAGGTGACACAGCTCCTGGACCAAGCCGGCCGGGAAATCGCGGAACAACTGGCGACGGACGTGCTGGTGATCGAGGACGAGCCATTTACCGCCATGGACCTGGTGACCCTCGTCGAGAGCCTGGGGCACCACGTCATCGGGCGGGCGCCGACACATAAGGAGGCTGTCAGGATCGTGCAGCGAAAGCCACCCGGCCTGGTGCTCGCCGACCTGCAACTCGCGGATGGCAGCTCCGGTCTCGACGCCGTCAACGACATCCTCCAGTCGTTGACCATCCCGGTAATTTTCATCACCGGCTATCCCGAACTGCTGCTGACGGGCGAACGTCCGGAGCCGGCGTTTCTCCTGACCAAGCCTTTCTCCCGCAACGAGGTGAAGGCCGTGATCAGTCAGGCGCTGTTTTTCGACGTGCGCGCCGCGCAGCAGAAAGCCTCGTGAAGATTTGCGGCTGCGGCGCCCAGACCGCAGCCGCGTAATCCAGCCGGGCCGAGGGGGGCGAGCCCGTCCAGATGCCCGTTAAACGGGAAATGGCCTGCCTGGTTCCCCGCAGCCGCAATTTTCGGCCGCTTTCAAATTTCACGCGGGTAGCATCGCCGCCTCCACTGCCCAATGCCGGCATTCCTTGTTCGGCCGGAAAGCCATTCCTCGCCCCGGCCATGCACAAGCGACATGCTGCCGCGCGGAGGACGGGTCAAGGGTGCGAAGCACCGGCGCAGCCGGCTTGCCCTTGACGCGTCCGAGCACGGCGGCATGCTGGTGTGCGGCGGGGCTAACGGCAATCACAGCAACCTGCTACGGATTCAAACGAGCGCATACCTGACGTCCGGCCCCGCTCCCCGTCTGCGCCGGAACCTTTCAACGCTCCCAGCGTTCTAATTCCAGAATTCCGCACTCATGGAACAGCCGGGAAAGGGAATGCGCCGATGACGACACTCGCCGAAACCACCAGGACCGGAGTGCGCTCCCCGCGCTACCCCCCGGCCAGAGATGCGAGGCGGACATATGTGCGGCATATGCGGTGAACTAACCGTTGCCGGCAGCGCCAGTGCGTCAGCCCTTGCGGCCATGAGCAACAGCATGGGCAGCCGCGGGCCGGACGCGGGCGGCATGCTGTTCCAGGACACGATTGGCCTCGGCCATCGCCGCCTGAGCATCATCGATCTGTCCCCGGCGGCGCAACAGCCCATGATTGACGCCGAGCTGGGGCTGGCGATCGTTTTCAACGGCTGCATTTACAATTTCCCGGAGCTGCGCCGCGAACTTGCGGCCAAGGGCTACCGCTTCTTCTCGGACGGCGACACCGAAGTCATCCTGAAAGCCTATGCCGCCTGGGGGCCGCGCTGCGTCGAGCGCTTCTACGGCATGTTCGCCTTCGCGCTGTGGGAGCGGGATAGCGGGCGCGTGGTTCTGGCGCGCGACCGGCTCGGGATCAAGCCGCTGTACCTCACCGGCGTGCCCGGACGCCTGCGTTTCGCCTCCACGCTGCCGGCGCTGCTGGCGGCGGGCGGCGTCAACACCAGCATCGACCCGGTGGCGCTGCATTTCTACATGAGCTTTCACGGCGCCGTCCCCGCGCCGCTGACGATCCTGAAGGGCGTACGCAAGCTGCCGGCGGCGACATTGCTAATTATCGAGCCGGACGGCACATGCCGCGAAGAGGTGTACTGGACGCTCAGCGTTGGCCCCCAGCCGGAAGATCGCGATGTTACCGAGGCGGAGTGGCGCGAGGCCGTCGCCAGTACATTGCGGGCCGCCGTGGAGCGTCACCGCACGGCCAGCGTGCCGGTGGGCGTGCTGCTGTCGGGCGGTCTGGACAGCTCGCTGATCACCGCGCTTCTGGCGCAAACTGGCTCGCCGCTGCCGCAGACCTTCTCCATAGGCTTCGAAGGCGTGGGCGATCACGAGGGCGACGAGTTCCGCTATTCGGACCTGATCGCCAGCCACTTCGGCACGGAACATCATCGCATCCGCATCGGCGCAGAGCGCGCGCTCGACGTGCTGCCGGGCGTGATCGGCGCGATGTCCGAGCCGATGATGAGCCACGACGCCATCGGCTTCTATCTGCTCGCCGAGGAGGTCAGCAAACACGTCAAAGCCGTGCAGAGCGGCCAGGGCGCGGACGAAATCTTCGGCGGCTATCACTGGTATCCCGAGCTGATGCATTCGAACGATGTGACAGCCGATTATGCGCATCTCTATTTCGACCGCGATCATGCGGAGATGAAAGACGCGCTGACGCCCGGCCATCTGCGCCGCGATTACAGCCGCGAATTCGTGGACGCGTTCTTCGCCAACGCGCATGCCGCCGCGCCCATCGACAAAGTGCTCCAGCTCGATGCGCAGGTCATGATGGTGGAAGACCCGGTCAAGCGCGTGGATAACATGACCATGGCCTGGGGGCTGGAAACGCGGGTGCCGTTCCTGGACCATGAGGTTGTGGAACTCGCCGCGCGCATTCCGGCGGAGCTGAAAGTCCGGGACGGCGGCAAATACATCCTCAAGCAGGCCGCGCGCGGCCTTGTGCCGGATGCGGTGCTCGACCGTCCCAAGGGTTATTTCCCCGTGCCCGCTCTCAAATATATACGCGGGCCTGTCCTCGCCTTTGTGCGGGACATCCTCAACAGCCAGGTTGCGCGGCGGCGCGGGCTGTTCAACCGAAGCTACATACAGCGCCTGCTGGCGGACCCTGAGGGCGAGTTGACGCCGAAAGGCAACTCGAAGCTCTGGCAGGCGGCCGTATTGGAACATTGGCTGCAAACCCATGGAATTTAAAGAAAACGCCATCCCTTCCCACCCGTGGTGTCCCGGAGAACTGGCGCAATTGCTGGCTCAGACTGAGGTTCGGGCTGCGGCAAGCGCGGGCGATTTCAGCATCGGCATCGAGGAGGAGTATTTCCTGGCGGATGCGGAGACGCTGGAGGCCGCCTGCGAGACGCCGGACGCGCTGTTCGATGCCATCAAGCGGCAAACTGGCGGGCAAGGCGAACGTGAATTCCTCCAGGCGCAGGTGGAGGTCAGGACCACGCCGCATACCTGCTTAACAACGTTACGTGCCGAGCTGCAAAGCCTGAGACAAACCGTTGCCGCCGCCGCCGCTACCCACGGTCTCGTCATACTCGCAGCCGGCACCCACCCGACCGCCCGCTGGGACGAGATCGCGCCAACGCCAAAGGACCGCTACCGCACCGTCATGGACGCGCTGCAAATGATCGGCTGGCGCGACATGGTTTGCGGCATGCATGTGCATGTCGAACTGCCCGAGCCGGACCTTCGGGTCGATGTGATGTCGCGCATGCTGCCGTATGTGCCGCTATTCCTGGCTCTGTCCACTTCGTCGCCATTCTGGTGTTCGCGCCGCACCGGGCTGAAAGGCTATCGCCTCGCGGCCTATGACGAGCTGCCGCGCACCGGCCTGCCCGAGATTTTCCCCACGGCGGCGGACTATGAAGCTTACATCGCGGCGCTGGTACGCTCCGGCGTCATGAACGACTCCAGTTACGTCTGGTGGACCATCCGCCCGTCGTTCAAATTTCCGACGCTGGAATTGCGAGCGCCCGACTGCTGCACAAGGCTGGACGACGCCATTGCCATCGCCGCGCTTTACCGCTGTCTGGCGCGGCATCTCTATCTGCACCCGCTCCATAATGCCGGCCTGAGCGCTGTCTCCAGAGGCATCGCCGTCGAGAACAAGTGGCGCGCGCAGCGTTACGGTGTGCAAGGCTCGTTCGTCACTGAAGACGGCGCCGTTAGCGTGGGCGATCTGCTGGATGACCTCATCGAATTGACGGCGGACGAAGCGGATGCCCTGGGCTGCACTGCCGAGGTGGAGCATTGCCGCGCCATCGTTTCGTCTGGAACATCAGCCGATGCGCAACTGAAGGTTTTTCAGGCGCATGAGCAGCGAGGCGCAGATTGTGCTTTCAAGGCGGTGGCGGAATGGCTCGCAGACACTACATTGCGGGGATAAGGCGTTGCTCAGCAATCATGCGCTAAATGGCGCAGGAATTTTGGCTGTCCGCAAGGCGCAAAAAGGGGCGCATACCCCACGTATGGGAACTCTTTTTGCAGCGCAGCGGACGGGCAAAAGGACAAGTCAGATGGTGCGGTTATTGCTGAGCAAAGCCTTAGCCCATTCATAAAGGCAACCGCATGTGCCGCTGGATCGCATACCGGGGAGCGACGATAGCGCTTGAGCATTATGTCACCGAACCGGCCCATTCGCTGATTTCGCAGAGTCTCAATGCCTTGGAGGCCACCGCCAGCACCAATGGCGACGGTTTCGGCCTCGGCTGGTATGACGAGCACCCCGAGCCGGGAGTGTACCATGAGGTGCGGCCCGCATGGTCGGACGAGAACCTGTACCATCTCTGCCGCGCATATCCGCTCGCATCTGTTTTTCGCGCATGTGCGGGCGGCCACCGGGACGGCGGTGACGCGCTCGAATTGCCATCCGTTCGTGTGCGGCAACTGGCTGTTCATGCACAATGGCCTCGTCGCGAGCTGGCCGCGTTTGCGCCGGCGCGTGGAGGCGCTTATTCCAGATGCGCTTTATCCCTCGCGGATCGGGACAACCGACTCCGAGGCGATTTTCCTCGCCATCATGGGCGAGGGCGTTGACGAAGACCCTGTGCGCGCCACGGCGAGAATTGTGACGAAACTGACGCAGATGGTGAATGGCGGCGAGGACAGACTGCGCTTCACCGCCGCGCTGTCCAACGGCCGCGACCTCTACGCCTTCCGCTACGCCGCCAACGATGGCTCCAACACCCTCTATTACCGCGACAAGGGCAGCGGCACGGTGATCGTGTCCGAGCCGCTGGACTTCGACCGCGCGAGCTGGCTGGCGGTGCCGGATAACCATGTCATCGCGGCTCGCGCGGGCGAACCGGCCAAGGTGCTGCCGTTCCTTTAGCGGCGCCCGGCCGGCGGTCTCTGGCGCTTACTGCTGGAGCGACTTGCCCAGCCGGTCGAGCAGGATTCCCGTGCCATGCTCGCGAGAGCCGGCGTCGAGATAACCGTCGAGAAAGACGCCCTGTTCAGTGACCGTCAGCCGGACGCCGGCGCCTTCGGGCTTGAGTTCCACCGTCGCCAGCGACACGGAGATTTTCCGCTCGTTCTGCCGCATTTCGTAAGTGTATACGAGCCGCTCGTTGGCCACGACGTCGAAATAGACGGCATCGAAGGTTGTCAGCATGCCGCTCGTCCATCGGCCAGCGAGCCGCTCGCGCCCGCCGGGGCGGACATCCATTTCGCGCTCCACCACCGTGTAACCCTCGCCGCCCTCGAACCAGCGCGCCTTGGCTGTCTTGTCGGTGAGGGCGTGAAACACCTGCGCCGGCGTGGCGTCATAGACGCGCTCGATGGTGAAGGCCCCATGCACGGCGGAACGGCCCAGTTCTGCCTGAATGCGCGCCGCCTCCTTCTCCAGTTTGTCCAGCGTCGTGCGCCAGCCTTCCTGCGCGCCTTCGGGAGCGGAGCGGAAGCTCTCGTCATAAATCTCGTAGGTTTGGTGCACGGTCAGGCGCGTGCCGTTGCACTCCGCCTCGAAGGTGACGGTGGTATGGGCGGAGAATTTCAGCGAGCCGCCTATATACACGCCAGACGTAAACACCAGACGTTCCGGCGGCGAGATGTCGATGTAGCTACCCTTTGACCAGAAATCCTGTCCATCGGGCATGCGCATGCAGACGGTGAAGACACCACCCGGCCGGAAGTCAACTTCGGCCTCGGGCACGCTGACGCCCTCGGGGCTGAACCAGCGCTTTATATGTCGGCGGTGCTCCAGGCCTGGAACACGAGTTCGCGCGGGGCGGCGAACGTGCGGGAGATCACCAGGGGCTTGACGGCTGTCTGGAGCTTATTCGTGCGGGACATCGCTGTCTCCTTCCTTCATGTCACTCAGATACGCGCCTAACCGGTCGAGCCGATGCTCCCACTCCGTGCGCCGGGCGGTGATCCATTGCTCCAGCAGGCTCAGCGCCTGGGGTTCGATGCGGCACATCCTGACGCGGCCGGTCTTCTCGGAAACCACTAGCCCTGAGCTTTCCAGGACGGCCAGATGCTGGAGCACGGCGGGCAGCGACATGGTGAACGGGCGCGCCAGATCGCTGACCGAGGCCGGGCTGTGTGTGAGCCGCTCGACCATGGCCCGCCGGGTCGGATCGGCGAGGGCCTGGAAAGCGAGATCGAGCGCGGACGATTGGTTAAGCATATGCTTTAGTATCGTGGGACGGATAGTTAAGCAATCGCTTTTGTATTGTGGCGCCCAGTGAAGGGCTCAAACTTTCGTGAGATCAGGTGGAGTTGGCCCTGCGAAGGCCGCCAGTGTCTGATCGCACGTGCTTTCCGGCACCGGTCAGTCATTCAACCATCCGGTTGACTTTCGGGATCGTGTCCCTCAGCCGGCCTTACACGCAAATCGGCCGCACTCATATCCGTTCGAGTAATCGCAATCCCAGCCATACCCCCGCGGATGGTTGCCGTCAGCATTGATTCACATAACGGGGCCGGAGGGAGGGGACCAATATTATGCCGAATGCGTCAGGGAACATTGCCCGCCCGCCCAGCGCTTCGCGCGCTGCTCCGCATAATAAAATGCTCAAGATATGGGCGGAGTGAATTGCTGCTTAACGGCCGTTAACTCTATTATTGCCTCGTCAGCCCCTAATAAGGCAGCTCGATCCGCAGGCCATCATAGGCTGGCTCCACGCCTTCGGGGCAGCGCTTTAGCACCTCGGCGTAATCCAGATCGGCGGTCATGTGCGTTAGCAGCGCGCGGCGCGGTTTCAGGCGCTCGATCCAGCGCAGCGCGTCATCCAGCCCCAGATGGCTCGGATGCGGCGCGTATTTCAGCGCGTCCACGATCCATACATCCAGCCCCTGCACATAGGGCAGCAACTCCGGCGGCAGATCGGCCAGGTCGCAGGAATAGGCGAGACCGCCGATGCGGAAGCCCAGCGAGTCGATGTCGCCGTGCAACTGGCGGAACGGCATCACCTCCACCGGCCCGCCCGGCCCGTCGATGGCCAGCGGTTCGCCGGCGCACATGGGATGCCCCTTGAGGATGGGCGGATAGCTGCTGCCGGGCTGGGTCTCGAAGCAGTAATCGAAGCGCTGCCACAGCACGCGCTGCACCCGCTCGTCGAAATACACGGGCACAAGCCGCCGGTTGATGTATGCGAGCATGCGCAGATCGTCGATGCCGTGCGTGTGGTCGGCGTGGTCGTGGGTGTAGAGCACGGCGTCGAGATGGCGCACCTGGGCGGAGAGGAGCTGTTCGCGCAGGTCGGGGCCGGTGTCGATGAGGAGCTTGGTGGTGCCCTTGGCGGCTGTGACGCTCAATGAGCAGCGAACAGCGGCGGCGGCGGTTTTTCGGGTTGGCGGGGTCGCACGCGCCCCAGTCGTTGCCGACGCGCGGCACGCCGGGCGAGGCGCCGCAGCCGAGGATGGTGAAAACCAGCGTCATGAAGCCGCGCGCCTCGCGGCTTGCACCGGCACCTTGGCGAACAGGCGGTGGAAATTTTCCGTGGTGATGCGCTCGATTTCCGCCTCGCTGACGCCCTTCACCCGCGCCAGCACCCGCGCCGTATGCCGCACGAACGACGGTTCGTTGCTGCTGCCGCGCACCGGCTCGGGCGCCAGGAACGGCGCGTCGGTTTCGACCAGCAGCCGGTCGAGCGGCACGCTGGCGGCGATGTCGCGCAGCGCATCCAGCTTCTTGAACGTCAGCACGCCGGAGAACGAAATGTACAGCCCCAGATCAAGCGCGCGCCGCGCCAGCTCCGCGCTGGAGGTGAAGCAGTGCAGCAGCGCCGGGAACGCGCCCTTCGCCATTTCCTCGCGGAGGATCGCCGCCGTGTCGTCCTCGGCCTCGCGGGTGTGGATGATCAGCGGCAGCCCGGTCCGCCGCGCGGCCTCGATGTGTAGGCGGAAGCTCTGCCTGCTGCGCCTCGATGGGGCTGTTCTTGTAGAAATAATCCAGCCCCGCCTCGCCAATGGCCACGACCTTGGGATGCTCCGTGATGCGCACAAGTTCATCGGCGGTGACGTCCGCTTCCTCGGCGGCTTGATGCGGATGCGTGCCGATTGAGCAGAAGATGTTCGGCCGCAACTCCGCGATGGCGCGGATCTTGGCAAACTGCCGCACGCGCGTGGACACTGTCAGCATCACGCCAACATGGGCGGCATCCGCGCGGGCGAGAACCCCGTCGAGATTTCCGGCGAGGCCCTCAAAATCAAGGTGGCAATGGCTATCGACCAGCATTATGCGGCAGACTCTTCGTTATCCTGCTCGACGAAGCGCGGGAACACCGGCTCCGGCTTGCCGATGGGGCTGCCGGGTGTCAGGCGTCCGGCCTCGCCGAGGGTTGAGAAATCGCGCGCGCCGCTTACGCCGAGCTGATCCAGCAGCCGCGCCGCCCCCTCCGGCACCACCATCTGCGCCAGGATGGCCACCTCGCGCAGCACTTCGGCCGTGATGTAAAGCACCGTCCCCATGCGCGCCGGATCGGTCTTTTTCAACGCCCACGGCTCCTGGCCGGCGAAGTAGCGGTTGGCGATGCCCACCACCTGCCATACAGCCTCCAGCACCTTGTGGACAGCCTGCTTCTCCATGGCCTCGCGCGCCACGTCCAAGAGCGAATCCGCCGCGCTCAGCATGGCCTTGTCGGTGTCCGTGTATGCACCCGGCTCCGGCACCACACCGCCGCAGTTCTTGACGATCATGGTCAGCGAGCGCTGGGCCAGATTGCCCAGGTCGTTGGCCAGATCGGCGTTGGTGCGGTTGACCATGGCTTCGTGGCTAAAATTGCCGTCCTGGCCGAAGGGCACCTCGCGCAGGCAGAAATAGCGGAACTGGTCGGCGCCGTAGAGCTTCACCATTCCGAATGGGTCGACCACGTTACCCTCGGACTTGGACATCTTGACGCCGCGCGTCAACAGCATGCCGTGGGCGAAGACGTGACGCGGCAAGGGCAGTTTTGCCGACATCAGGAACGCCGGCCAGTACACCGCATGGAAGCGTAGGATATCCTTGCCGATGATGTGCATATCGGCGGGCCAATAAGTCTTGTAACGCTTCGAGCGCACGTTCGGGAAACCGGCGCCGGAGATGTAATTCGTCAGCGCGTCCACCCAGACATAGACAATGTGGCCCGGCTTGTCCGGCACCGGAATGCCCCAGTCGAACGTGGTGCGCGACACGGACAGATCTTGCAGGCCGCCCTTCACGAAGCTGACGATCTCGTTGCGGCGCTCGGGCGGCATGACGAAATCGGGCTGCTCCTCGTATAGCTTCAGCAGCTTCTTTGCATACTTGGACAGCTTAAAAAAATAGGTCTCTTCCTCGGTCCACGTGACCGGAGTCCCCTGCGGCCCGATGCGCACACCGTCGGCGTTCAGAGACGTCTCGTCCTCCGCGTAATACGCTTCGTCGCGCACTGAATACCAGCCGGCGTACTGACTGAGATAAATGTCGCCGGTCTTCTCCATACGCCGCCAGATCTCGGTCACCGACTCGTGGTGGCGCGGCTCGGTGGTGCGGATGAAATCGTCGTTGGAGATGTTCAGCGCCTTCAGCATGTCCTGAAAGCGCGGCACGTTGCGCGCGGCCAGCTCCTCCGGCGTCATGCCCTGCTTCGCGGCGGTCTGCTTCATCTTGAGTCCGTGCTCGTCGACGCCGGTGAGGAACAGCACGTCGCGGCCGTCGAGCCGGTGGAAGCGCGCGATGGCGTCGGTGGCGATGGCCTCGTAGGCGTGGCCGATATGCGGCTCGCCGTTGGGATAGGATATCGCCGTGGTGATGTAGTATCTGGACTTTTCGGGCATCTTGCCTCGGATTCTTATACTTATCGTGTGTTGAGCGCCTGCCGCGCGGTCTTCCGCAAATCGTTGAAAACCGTCAGAATGAGCGCGGGGCGATCGAGATTGAGCCGTTCTGTGTCAATGCGTGCGCGGTTCATTGTTTCCCACAGGTCAGCCCAAAGAGCAAGATTCGACGGCGAAAACAAACGGCGCGCGCGGCCAAGACCGGGGATAGCCGGGGCGCCCGGATCGGCGGCGGCGCGGGTGAGGGCGAGCAGCGTTTCGTCCAGACAGTCGAGCAGTGTCAGCGCGCCGGCGCCGGCCTTGCCGATCAGCTCGAACAGCGTCTGATGGTCCAGTTCGGGCAGGCGGTCCACGATGAGGTTGACGGCTTCGTGCAGATCGCGCGCCGGGCCGTCCAGCAGTTCCAGCGCACGGCGCGGGCTGCCGCGGGCGAAACTGGCGACGCGCGGCCATTCGCTGCCGGGGGGCGGTAGTTCCCTGTCGCTGCGCAGCGCCGTCACGGCGGCGGCGAGTTCCGCATCGCTCAGCGGACGCAGCGGCAGACGGCAGCAGCGCGAGCGGATGGTCTCGAACAGCCGCGCCGGCGCGGAGCTGATGAGAAAGAACACCGTGCGCGGCGGCGGTTCTTCCAGCAGCTTCAGCAGCGCGTTGGCGGAACTGATGTTGAGGTCGTCCGCGCGGTCCACGATGGCGGCGCGCCAGGGCGTGACGGACGTGGTGGCGAAGAAATGCTTCAGCCGCCGGATTTCATCGACGGGGATGATCTGCGAGAATTTGCCGGTTGTCTGCTGGAACGGCCGTTTGACCACGAACAAACCGGGATGCGACAGCGACGCCACCTGCCTGGCCACGGCCTCGTCGTGTCCGCCCTCCGCCGAGAGTACATGCCGCGCCAGCCGGTATGCCAGCGTCGCCTTGCCAATGCCGGGTTCACCGGAAATCAGCCAGGCGTGGTGCAGGCGCTCGCCGGCGAATGCCTGATGGAAACGCGCCTCGCCGGCCTCATGCCCGGACAGCCGGGTGGTCTCGCGCGGCGCGGGCCAGCCCTCCAGCACATCGGCTTCCTGCGGCGGAGGTGTAACGCCATCGGGATCGGACGATTTCGGAGCGCGGGCCATGGTGCCCTCAATCGTCCGTCAAGCCGAGGCGCAGCTTCACCGCCGCCCAAACCTGCCCGGCCACCTCTTCCGCCGGCAGCGTGGCGTCAACAACAACACAGCGGGCCGGCTCCGCAACGGCGATGTCGAGGAACTCCTGGCGCAGGTTGCGATGAAAAGCGATGTTCATCTGCTCGAAACGGTCGGGCTGATCCTCGCCGGCAGCGTCAGCGCGAGCCTTGGCGCGGCGCAGCCCCTCCTCCGGCGGCAGGTCGAGGATGATGGTGAGATCGGGCTTGGTATCGCCGACGATCACATGATCCAGCGCGCTGACCACGCTGAGCGGCACGCCGCCGGCCGCCCCCTGATAGGCCCGCGTCGAGTTGGCGAAACGGTCGGAAATCACCCACGAGCCGCGCGCCAGGGCCGGCCGTATGGTCAGCTCCAGATGCGAATCGCGCGCCACGTAGAACAGCGCCGTCTCCGCCAGCGGCCCGAAGCGCTTGGCCTTGCCCGACAGCAGGATTTCGCGGATTTGCTCAGCGCGCGGTGAGCCGCCGGGTTCACGCGTCGTCACCACCTTCAGCCGGGCTTTCTCCAGACGCGCGCGCAGCAGAGCGGCCTGCGTGCTCTTGCCCGCGCCCTCTCCGCCTTCGAACGTGATGAACTTCCCTGGCGTTTCGCCCATGGTGGTCCTTTTAGTGATCGTCGCTTTGTGCTTCGCCCAAAAGCTCCTTCGCACCTCCGGCGCTCAGTACATTGGTGCGGGGCTTTGTGTAATGCAACTGGCGGGAGATCTCCATAGATGCCGCGTTTGCCGCCTCCGGTGCCCAAAGCCGGAATTCGTTATCCGGCGGAGTCTAAGTTGCCGTGGCGCTGTGCTGCGTTCAACCGCTCTGGCGCGGGGCCTTGTGTAAAACAATTGACCGGCGTGCCCCACTAGCGCCGCCCCTGCCGCCTTCACTGCCCCAAAGCCGCCATTCCTCGTCCCGGCCATGCAAAGCATCAATGCCACCGCGCGCAGGGCGGGTCAGGGGTGCGAAGCACGCCCGAAGGGCGCTTGCCCTTGACGCGCCCGAGCACGGCGGCATGCTTGGGCACGGCGGGAGTTCCAGGCTCCCCTCCCCCTACAACAGCCACCCAAATGCCAGCATCACCAGCGAATCGAACCCCTGCGACACCACCCCGCCCGGCTCGACATCCTCGGCGGCATAAAGCGGCACGCGATTGCTCACCCCGCCATCCACCGTCACCACCAGCTCGGCCACTTTATCGCCCGTCTTAATCGGCGGCTTCAGCGGCCCGAAATAGGCGATTTCGGCCTTCAGCTTCTTGTCCTTCATCACCACCGGCAGCAGCACCTTCAGCGGCCCGTCGCCCCTCAACTGCACGTAGCTCTTAACGCCGCCCCAGACCCGCGCCTCGCCGACAATGGCGCCCTCCGCGAACAGCTCGGTCTTCTTGAAACTGCTGCCGCCCCAGTTCAGCAACTTGACCGCCTCATCCTTGCGGTCGCTGGCCAACTCCATGCCGTTAATCACCAGGATCAGCCGCCGCCCCTCGTTCAGCGTCGAGGCGACGAGGCCGAAACCGGACTCGTCGGTGTTGCCTGTCTTCAGCCCGTCCGCGCCGATGTTCAGCGCAACCAGCGGATTGCGGTTGTAAAATTTATGCGTCCGGTAGGCGAATTCCTTCTGCTTGAAATACGGATAGTAGTCTGGATATTCGGTGATCAGATGACGCGACAGAACCGCCAGTTCGCGCGCCGTGGAAATGTGCCGCGGATCAGGCAGCCCGGTCGAGTTGACGAAGTTGGATTTCGTCATGCCGATCTTGCGTGCATATTCGTTCATCATTTCGGCAAAGGCGTCCTCGGTGCCGGCAATACCCTCGGCCGAGATGATGCAGGCGTCGTTGCCCGACTGCACGATGATGCCCTGGATCAGATCCTCCACCGTCACCTGGCTGGGCGTGTTCCTGGTCCCCAGCGGCGCAAACATCGCCGACGTGCCTGACGGCGCGCCGCCCTTGCGCCAGGCGTTTTCGCTAACGGTGAAGGTGCTCTGCTTGGTCAGCTTGCCGGTTTTCAACTGCTCGAACAGTACTGCCAGCGTCATGAGCTTGCTCATGCTGGCCGGGAACATCACCTTGTCGCCGCTCTTGTCGTAAAGCACGGCGCCGCTTTCGAAATCCATCAGGAAGGCGTACTCAGCCTTGGTGGTGAATTGCGCCTGGGCGTGCGCCCCGGTGCCGGCGGTCAGCGTCAAAAGTGCGAACACAAAAGCGCAAAAGCATTTCATCATGATTGGGGACCCGTTGGCCGCCGTGGCCTGCTGGTATTCCTTGGTTCGCCCGCCGCCGGTGGCGCTGGGAACCCTGAGGCATGACAACCGGACTTAAGAAATCTCAGTATACGCAGAAAACAGCGCCGCCCGCTGTGCCGGCGGACGCCGCAACCCTGCTTCGAAACTCTGGTGGAACTATCCGGCGTGGGGCGGCAAAAATCAACTCCCATTGCGGGATATGCGTCAGTTTCCCCGCTCCCGCAGCCGCTGTGCAAAAAGTGACAGCGCAGAGTTTCGCAAACCTGCTTGGAAGCTCATTATTATTGCCGGCTGGCAGACGGAGCGGCAATGCGAATCGCGGCTGCATAACTCGGCGCGGTCAATCCGGCAAATCCGTCTCACCCACAGCGGCGTTCGAACTCTGGATAACGCGCAGCGGCGAATTGATCGGCTGGCTGTCCGCGCGTACCCTTCCGGCTCGCGGGGGGCTTCCACGCGGACGCGCTTTTTTTTAGGAAACGAGGGCACCGGTTTCCTGGAAGAAGTTCTAGTGCAACGTTGATATGGCGGGAACGATGGAAAATTTAGCGGCGATGAACGAGACGGATGAAGTTGTGCCGGAAGGCATGCACAACAGCGCCAAGGATCAGTTGCGCATCTTTGTCGAGCGCATCGAGCGGCTGGAAGAGGAAAAGAAGGCGCTGTCGGACGACCTGAAAGAGGTCTACGCGGAGGCCAAGTCCACGGGCTTCGATACCAAGGCGCTGCGTAAGATCATCAGCATCCGCAAGCAGGAAGACCACGAGCGCCAGGAGCAGGAGGCGATCCTCGCCACCTATATGCAGGCGCTGGGGATGATCAGCGCGCTGTGACGGCGCGCCGGTCCCTGTGCGGGAATGGCGAGGGGCAGTAATACATTGAAATAATGGAGCTTTTGGCTCGCCCCTCACGCCATCAGCCGTTACTCCGCAATCGGCACCGCCACGAAATTCAGCGAACCGCGGGCGTCGGCCACCAGCAGCAGCACCGTCTTGCGCTTCATGGCTTTCAGATCGCGCACGCGCTTGATGACGTCCGCCGGTGTGCGCACCTTCTCGTTCGTCACCTCCAGAATCACGTCGCCCGGCTTGATGCTTTTTTCGCCGGCCTGACTGGCCGCATCGACGCCCGTCACCACCACGCCGTGGAGCGTTTTGTCGATGTCGAACCGGGTGCGCAGTTCGTCGCTCATGGCCGCGAACGCCAGCCCCAGCAGGCGGTGCTGCTCCACCGGCTTTGGCTCCGGTTTGCGAGCCTTGGCCACGGCCGGCCCCTCGTCCAGCTTCTCGACGCGTGCCTTGATGGCGAGGCGCTCACCCTTGCGCCAGATATTGATATCGACCAGCTTGCCGATTTCCGTCTGCGCCACGAGCCTGGGCAGGCCGCGCATTTCGTTCACGTCCTGGCCGTCGTAGCTGACAATGATGTCACCCACCTGAATGCCCGCTCTGGCGCCGGGGCCATTGGGCGTCACGCCGGCGATGAGAGCGCCGCCCTTGGAAGGCAGGCCCACGCTTTCGGCGATGTCCTCACCGATCTTCTGAATACGCACACCCAGCCAGCCGCGCCGCACCTGGCCGTATTTGCGCAACTGATCCACCGCCTGGGACACAATATTGGACGGCAGCGCGAAGCCGATGCCGATGGAGCCGCCCGTCGGCGAGATGATGGCGGTATTCACGCCGACCACTTCGCCGTCCATATTGAACAGCGGGCCGCCGGAATTGCCGCGATTGATGGCGGCGTCGGTTTGCAGGAATTCGTCATAGGGGCCGGCGTTGATATTGCGGTGGGTGGCGGAAATGATGCCCATGGACACCGAACCGCCCAGGCCGAACGGGTTGCCGATGGCCATGACCCAGTCGCCGGCGCGCATTTTCGACGAATCGCCAAAAGGCACCGACGGCAGCGGCTTGGCCGGCGCCACCCGCAGCAGCGCCAGATCGACCTTCACGTCGCGCCCCACCACTTCGACGACCTTCAGCCGCGTGCCATCGGTCAGCACGGCGTAAATTTCGTCGGCGCCTTCGATGACGTGATTGTTGGTGAGAATCAGGCCCTTGGGGTCGATGATGAAGCCCGAACCGAGCGAGCTGACGCGCCGCGCCGCTTCGCCGCGATTCTGGCGGTTGAGGAAATCCTCGAACAGATCCTCCTGCGAATGCCCCTCCGGCCCCTTGGGCACGGCGGTTTCGGCCGGGCCTCGCAGCTTCTGCTCGGTGGAGATGTTCACCACCGCGTTGGACAGCTCCCCGGCGATTTCGGCGACGGATTTCGGCCCGCGCTCGGCATTGACGGTTGTCGCTGTCAGGGGCCACACCACCGCGCCAAGGCTGGCGGCGAGGCAAAATCCGGCGCTTGCATTTCGAAGGAATTTCCAAAGTCGTGGTGAGTGTCTCACTTCACGCCTCATCAATCGGCACTCCGTCCCTTGGTTGCGCCTGCGAACGCAAGCAATGCTTTAGGTTCCGGTCCGGCTGCGCTTCCACCCCGGAAAACCGGGAGCCATACTACCGGAAAACATGGGAGAGCGCCGGGGAATTTCCAGACTCGAATTTGCACACTCCGGCGCTTCCCGCCGCTCATGACGGCCGGGCCGCTCCCTTGGCGAAAAACGGCGGTTAGCGGCGGGCCAGCCAGACGACCACGACGCCAATCGCCACAGCGGCGGCGCCGGCCGTCCGCCGCTGGGACTCCGGCGTTTGCACCGCCACCAGCAGCAGGCGCAGGACAAGCCGCGGCGTTACGGCCCATATCAACCCTTCGATGACCAATACGAGCCCTATCGCCGCGATAAAGTCTGTCATTGCCCTGTACGTTCACCTTTTCCCTGAGCCGGAACCGGCGCGGCGGGCGATGGCTTGTTGAAGTAGCGGAAGAACTCCGAGCTGGGCGACAAAACCATGCGCGTCGAGCCGGACTTCAGTGCTTCTTCATAGGCTTGCATCGACCTGTAAAAGCCGAAGAACTCCGCGTCCTTGCTGAAGGCTTCGGCATAGATGCGGTTACGTTCCGCGTCGCCCTCACCTTTCATGCGCTCGGCATCGCGGTTCGCCTCGGCGACCAGCACAACCACCTGACGGTCGGCATCGGCCTTGATGCGCAGGCCGATTTCCTCACCCTTGGCCCGGATTTCCTTGCTTTCCCGCTGGCGTTCCGTCTGCATCCGCCTGAAAACGGCCTGCGTATTGACCTCCGGCAGATCGGCCCGTCTCAGCCGCACATCGACAACCTCGATGCCGAACCCCTTCGCCTCGTTATTGACCTGCGCGGTGATGTCCCGCAGCAGACCGTCGCGGCGGTCGCGGACGACATCGGTGAAGGTCGCCCTGGCCAGGATCTGGCCGATGGTCGAGTCCACGATGTTGATCAACTGCACGCGGGCGTTAGCCTGAGTTTTGAGGCGCTGACGGTACAGCAGCGGATTGGTGATCCGGTAGCGGGCGAAAGCATCGACCTTCAGACGCTTCTGATCGGAGGCGATCACCTCCTGAGAATTGGTCTCGATATCAAGAATTTGCTTCTTGAAATATTCGACCGTCTGAATGAACGGGATCTTGAAGTACAATCCCGGATTGACGATTTCCTTGACCGGCTTCTGGAACTCCAGAACCAGCGCCTGCTCTGTCTGCTCCACGATAAAGGCCGACTGGTAGCCCGTGAAGGCCGCGAGGCCCAGCACGATCAGGAAGAAAAAAGCTACACTTCTCATCATTTGCCTCCCGCAGCCGAGTTGGGCCGCTTGGCGATGTCTGACAGGGGCAGGAACGGCACGACGCCGGGGCTAGAGCCTTTTTCGTCGATGATGACCTTGTCCGTATTGCCGAGGACGCGTTCCATGGTTTCCAGATACATGCGCCTGCGCGTCACATCCGGGGCCTTGGCGTACTCCTCATAGATCTTCAGGAAGCGGTCGGTGCGGCCGCGCGCCTCGTCCACCGTCTGCTGACGGTAGCCTTGCGCGGCTTGCAGAATTTGCTCCGCCTGACCGCGGGCCTTTGGCACCACGTCGCGTTCATAGCCTTGCGCTTCGTTCTGTGTGCGCTCCTGGTCGGCGCGCGCGGTCTGCACGTCGCGGAAGGCGTCGTTGACCTGCGCCGGCGGGCTCACCTGAAGCAGGTTCACCTCGTCGATTTTGATGCCGGCCTTATATTTCTTGTCCAGAACCTCCTGCATGAGGGTCAGCACTTCGCGCTGGGTTTCCTCACGGTTCTTGGTCAGGAGCTGCTCGATCTTGTTCTTGCCGACGACCTCGCGCATGGAACTCTCGGCGACGGCTTTCACCGTCGTGTCGGGGTGCTCCATGCTGAACAGGTACTCGGCCGCATCCTTGATGCGCCACACCACGACGAAATTGATGTCGATGATGTTTTCGTCGCCGGTCAGCATCAGGCTTTCCGCGGGCTCGGCTCTGCCGGGCTGGCTGGTGCCGTAACTGCTGACGCCGCCGCTCTGGAAGCCGATTTCCACCCGGTTACGGGACGTGATGTCGCGGACGATGATGCTTTCAACGGGGTAGGGCCAGCGGAAATTCAGGCCCGGCGTCAGGATGCGCTGGTCGTCATATTTGCCGAAGCGCATGACGATACCGACGTCGTTGGTGCCGACCGTGACGATGAAGCCCAGGTAGCCGATGAGCACGGCGCCGATGAATAGCAGCACCACGAAAAACAGGCCGCTGGCGCCGCCGCCGGGCATGGCCTGCTTCAGCCGGTCCTGGCTGCGCTTCAATAATTCTTCCAAATCGGGCGATTGGCCGCCCTGCGGCCCCTGACCCCACGGGCCGCCACCGCCGCCTTTCCAGCCGCCGCCGCCGCCATTTTGACTGCTCCAAGGCATTGTCGCTGTTCCTTTCGAAAATCTGAGAGGTAATGCATGTTCAACGGATGGGTTAAAGCAAGTGATGCCATACAAAATGGTTAAGATTGCGCGATATGCGGCGTCTTAACGCGAATTCTGAGCCGTTTATAGGCATCGGAACCGGCATCCGCAACGAGGTTTGCACTGGGTGGAGGAAAGTTAATGGTGCGGCGCCGGACACAATTTGGGGTGCGCCGCCGGAAACCGGAAGGGGCGGCGCGATGTTTCAGCCGGCCTGACGCTCCAGCACCACACTATCATATGCGAAATCGTCGCCGCGTCCGGCAGCATGGTGCACGCGGCTGACTTCCCGCCAGCCCTCGCGCGGCAGCTCCAGCGAGGCGTCGCCCGACACGTCCGCCAGGACTTCGGTGAGGTGGATGCGCTCTGCCAGCGGCAGGCTCGCCGCGTAAATCTGAGCGCCGCCGATGATGAAAATTTTGCCCAAGCCGCGCTCGCTGGCGATGCGTGCGGCGATGGCGATGGCCTCCTCCACCGAAGCGGCGGCCAAAACGCCCTCCGGCAGAGCGGCGCCGCCGCGCGTGACGACGATATTGTCGCGTCCGTCCAGCGGCCGGCCGATGGAGTCGAACGTCTTGCGGCCCATGATGATGGGATGGCCCATGGTCAGGCGGCGGAAGGCTTGCAGGTCGGATTTCAGCCGCCAGGGCAGCGCGCCCTCGCGCCCGATGATGCCATTGCGGGCGGTGGCAACCACGAGGGAAACCAGCGGTTCAGCCATGGTCAAACCGCGATGGGGGCTTTGATGATGGGATGCGCGTCGTAGCCTTCCAGCGTGAAATCGGCATACGTAAAGTCGAACAGCGAGGTCACTTGCCGGTTGAGCTGCATGCGCGGTAGCGGCCGGGGCTCGCGTTTCAACTGCTTGTCCGTCTGCTCCAGGTGGTTGAGGTAGAGATGCGCGTCGCCCAGCGTATGCACGAACTCGCCCGGTTCATACCCCGTCACCTGCGCCATCATCTGCGTTAGCAGCGCGTATGAGGCGATGTTGAACGGCACGCCGAGGAAGATGTCCGCCGAGCGCTGGTAGAGCTGGCAGGACAGGCGGCCGTTCGCCACGTGGAACTGGAACAGGCAGTGGCAGGGCGGCAGCGCCATGTCGTCCACATCCGCCGGATTCCAGGCGGAGACGATATGGCGGCGCGAATTGGGGTTGTTTTTCAGGCTCGTCACGACGGCGGCGATCTGGTCGATCTGCCGCCCGTCCGGCGCGGTCCACGAACGCCACTGCTTGCCGTAGACCGGCCCGAGATTGCCGTCCACGTCCGCCCACTCGTTCCAGATGGAAACGCCGTTGTCGCGCAGATAGCCGATGTTGGTGCTGCCCGACAGGAACCACAGCAGCTCATGCACGATGGACGGCACATGCAGCCGCTTGGTGGTCAGCAGCGGGAAACCGGCGGCCAGATCGAAGCGCATCTGATGGCCGAACACACCGCGTGTTCCCACGCCGGTGCGGTCGGTCCGGTCGATGCCTTCCGCGAGCACACGCCGCAATAAATCGAGATATTGACGCATGTGTGAGAGCTTAGGCCGATTCTGTGCGCGGTTTAAGCCTCGTGATGATGATGAACAGGCCCAGCGTCCTCAACCTCATCGTCCTCAACCTCATCGCCGTCATCGTCCAGGGCCTCGGCCTCGATGTCCGCAACCTCGATGTCCTCGGCGGGCTCGTCCGCGCCGCTATCGTCGGCAGGGCGCAGCGAAATCGTCTCGCCGGTCTCGTCCACGATCTCCTCCTCCTGCGCCTCGACGCGCTTGGCGGCTCTGGTGACGGCGGCGTCCAGGTCGATCTGCGAGCACAGGCCCAGCGCCACCGGGTCTTGCGCCGCAAGGCTGGCGGAATTCCAATGGCTGCGGTCGCGAATGGACTGGATCGTCGGCTTGGTGGTGCCGACAAGCCGCATGATCTGCGAATCGCGCAGTTCCGGGTGATGCCGCAGCAGCCACAAAATGGCGTTGGGCCGGTCATGACGCCGCGAGACGGGTGTGTATTTCGGCGCACGCTTGCCGCGCGTCTCCGGCAGCTCGACCTTGGATTTGGCCAGCCGCAGATGATAGGACGGATTGTCCTGGCCGCGCTTGATCTCGTCGCGGGTGAGCTGCGTGGATGAAATGGGGTCGAAGCCCTTGATCCCATGGGCCACGTCGCCATCGGCGATGCCCTTCACCTCCAGCACGTGCAGGCCGCAGAACTCCGCGATCTGCTCAAATGTCAGCGAGGTGTTTTCGACGAGCCAAACGGCAGTGGCTTTCGGCATCAGAGGTCTGTTCATTCTTGCTATTCTCCCCAGTGTGTCGTGGTTCCACTGCTTCGCTTTTTGTGCTTCGAACCGGCGTAAAACGTACATATGACAAGGGCTTCGAGCCGCCGGATGGAGCCATCCGCCGGAGTCGGAACCCCTAGCGCCGGAAGCGGTGCCTCCGGAGCCAAACTCTTCAAATTTTCATTGGAAGTTGAGCTTGGCGTTTGTTTCACTCGCGGAGACTATAATGCGAGGCTTGCCGCAACGCAAATGGTCATCGCGGCATTTGCTTAAAATCCGGCTAACCCCGTTAAATGGTGAGGACAATCTTGCCCATGTGGCGGTTGGATTCCAGGTAGGCGTGAGCCGCCGCCGCCTCTGTCAGCGGGAAAGTGCGATCGACAACGGCCTTCACACGGCCCGCCTCCAGCCAGGGCCAGACCACGGCCTCCAGCCTGCGCGCGATGGACGCTTTCACGGCTACGGGGCGGATGCGCAGCGTCGATCCGGTCAGCGTCAGCCGCTTCAGCATCAGCCGCATGAAATCCGCCGTCACCTTGGAGCCGCCCTGAAAGGCGATTTGCACGATGCGTCCGTCCTCAGCGGCGGCGCGGATGTTGCGGTCGAGGTAATCGCCGCCAACAACGTCGAGAATCACATCTGCGCCGTGGCCGCCGGTCGCCTCGCGCAGGACATCGACGAAATTTTCGCTCGTATAGTTAATGGCCCGTTCCGCCCCCAGAGCCTCGCAAAAGCGGCACTTTTCGTCGCTGCCTGCCGTGGCGAAAACGCGCGCACCCGATGCGGCGGCAAGCTGGATGGCAGCCACGCCGATGCCGCCGGCGCCGCCGTGCACCAGGAAAATTTCGCCGCTCCGCAGCCGGCCGCGGTCGAAAGCATTATGCGCGACGGTGAAAAACGTTTCCGGGATCGAGGCGGCTTCAACCATGCTCATCCCTGCCGGTACCGGCAGCGCGGCGCTCGCATGGGCCAGGCAGTATTCCGCATACCCGCCGCCGCTTACCAGTGCGCAAACCGCGTCACCTTGCTTATACCGGCGCACCCCTCCGCATGCAGCCACAACTCGCCCTGCGATTTCCAGCCCCAGAATTTCCGATACACCCTTCGGCGGCGGATAAAGTCCCTGGCGCTGCAAAACGTCGGGCCGGTTAACGCCCGCAGCCTCGACGCGCACCAGAATCTGGCCGGGGCCAAGCTGCGGCATCGGCACCACTCCGGTTTCCAGCACCTCCGGTCCGCCCGGCGCCTTCGCGATCACGGCCTTCATCGTGAGCGGCAAATCCATGGGCGGCCTTCCTTTCCTTGCATTGCGGAGCGTCAAAGACGCCTGCTGCCAACCAGAAGATATTGTATGATTTATGGCCTCAAGGCGAGTTTTGCCCGTACGCCCGCTTAAATCGCGCGGCGTCCGGCACAAAATTACGCCAGGGCGGCAGAGCCTTACGGCAAATTTTTAAGTGGAGAAACGATATGGCGGTGGAGTGGGAAGACCTGGAACCGCGCAAGCCGGCAAAGCTTCCGGCGCTAGGCGCTGATTTGTCGCAGCTATCGGTTGGCGAGCTGGGGAATTATCTCGAAGCGCTGCATGCGGAGATCGAACGCGTGACTGCTAAAGTCAAGGAGAAGCAGCTATCGCGCGATGCGGCACATTCTGTATTCAAGACGTGAACTTGTGAATGCACATACCGGGATATATTTTTTTTCGGACTGCTCAGAGTATTAACTTCTTCTTAGGAGAACCGGCGTAAATGAGTGTGTGTTCCCGATTACCCAGGAACAGCAGGCGGAACCCCGCCTCTCATTTTGCCTCCCTGTATCCTAAGGGCCGCTTGCCGCAAGCGGCTCTTTTTTTTGGGCGGCCCCATCGCCGCCACTATCGCCGTGTCATTTGAAAAATGCCTCAAGCCCCTGCCCGAACGAATGGATGTGTCCCCAAAGAACTTAACCATAAGTTGTGGATGACTTCTTTTTTACATTTCAAATTAACATCTGTATGATAAATATGAGCGTGGTCACAATCGCCAGTGGTGCCGCGTCTAGTAAGGTGGTGTTGAATGAGTTCCATGCATCCGATTGCCTCGCCGAATTCGAACGGCGTTACGATTTCCTTCCGTGATAGATATCCGCTGTCTCCGCATTTTCAGGCCCTGTTTCAAAAAGGCATGGCCCTGGTCGAAGAAACCGCCGATTATCTGGACGGGCCGGGACGTGAAGAGGCAAAGCGGTTGAAGCCGGCGCTGACGCTGGCTTACGCGACCGAAAGCATGCGTCTAACCACGCGCCTCATGCAGCTTGCTTCGTGGCTCCTGCTGCGCCGCGCCGTCAATCGCGGTGAGCTGTCGGTCGATCAGGCCGCGAGCAGCAAGCACAAAGTTCCCCTCGTCCCCATCGGACGCTCGACCAAAACACAAGGCTATGACGAGCTTCCGCAACATCTGCGTGAGCTGGTGGAGGCGAGCCTGTCGCTGCATGACCGCATCGTGCGCCTCGACCGCATGATTCACGACGACATGCGCGGCGCCGAGCAGCTTCCGCAGCATCCGGTCGATGCGCAATGGGAACGCATCCGCAGCGCCTTCAAAACGGCCTAAGCGCCGGGCGATAACAACGGGCACCGCCGCCACCCCGCGGAGCCCTAAAGTGAAGGCCAACATCCGCTGGCCTTCTGTAACGCGGCCTGCGAGCTGCGTTACGCAACCCGCAAGCACGCGATTTCGTCCCTACAACACCTTGGAAACGGTAAGCATCCCCTCGCGCCCGGCATTGGCTTCCGCGATGGCCTCTTCCGAACCCACCACAACCACCCTGCCCTGCTTTGCCACCGCGTCGAGCGCGCCGGCAAGGTCGCGAATGCCGGCCGCCGTCGTGCCGAGAACCTCCTCACGTATGCGCTGGCGGTCTTCCTCGCTGTCGTTCGTCAGGTACCACTGCAATGATGTGAACCCTTTGGCATCGGGCAGCCGGTAGGTGTCGATCCGCCCGATGGTGCCGATGATGGCGCGCACGAGATCGGTCTCGCCCAGCGCCGCTTCCCGCAGGAACGCCGCCGAGCCGTCGTAAAGATCCAGCGTCTTCAACAGGTTGGGGTCGCGATAGGAAGAATAGATGAACACGCCGGAACGCCGGTCGAAGGTGCAGTAGCCGCCATAAGCGCCGCCCTGCACGCGCACCTTGTCCCACAGCCAGGTCGTGCGCAGGTAGTGATGCGCCACCATCGCCGCGCCGGCCGGCTTGAAGCCGAGCTTGTGCAGGTTTTCGCCCTTCGAGACGTAGTTCACCTTGGCAGGGATGGTCAGCCCCTCGTGGCGCGGCAACTCCGTCATCGTCCAGGCTGGCCGCACGGCGCTGGCCGCCGGCAGCGTCTCCAGGAAGCCGCCCAGCTCCGCCTCGAACCGCCACAAATCGCTGCCGCCAGCCGTCACGTTGCACAGCATCGCCGCCCGGTTGACCAGCAGGCTGCGAATCCGCTCCAGCGCTGCCACCAGGGCCTCGCCGCCATCGGTCTCGATTTGCGCCGAAAGTTCACGCAGGAACATGAGGTTGCTGATGCCGGACATCTGCTCGTTCGCCCAGCCGGCCTCTTCCAGGCTCGCCTTGAGCCGCATCTCGGTGAAACCGGAGCCTTGCGGAATCAGCCGCGCCTCCAGCGCCGTCCGCGTCTCATGCACCAGTTGCACGATGCGCTCGCGATTATCCAGCCGCGCGCCGAGCAGCACGTCGCGCAGAATGGACAGCATTTCCCACGTCTTATCCGGCATCGCCTTCGCCCGCAGGAACAGCCACGCGGTGCTGGCGTCCTGGCCGATAACGGACGCTGCCATAGCCTGCGAGGTAATGCCGCCGGTGGAACGCCCGATCCGCTGCGACAGCGCCACGAAATCCTGCGTGCCCGCGCCGGTTTCCAGCAGCGCGCGCCGGAACAGGTTGGCGTAGGGCAGGAGATCACCCGGCAGCGTGCGCAGATCCAGGCCAACGTCGAGGTAAACTATGCCGTTGGTGGCGAGATCGTGTGTCAGAACGCGCGTGCCGCTCAGCTCCCCGGTCTCCATGGGAATGGGGGTATTGCGCGCCGGCAGATCCTTCAGCGTCAGCGTGGGAATGGTGGCCAGCGCCTCGGGCGAGTCCGGCGCTTCCTGCATTTCCTTCAGCAGGTGCGTCTGCTCAACGGCGGCTTTCAGTTCGTCCTCGCTCATGGCCGCGCGCACAGCATCCAGCCGGGCGCGCTCCTCCGCCGTATCGCGCGCCGCCAACTCTGGATCGGGCACGAACAGCGCGGTGGTGCGGTGGGTGTTGTCCACGAGATGGCGGCGGATGATGTCCTCGAACACCCGTTCGCCCTTGGCGAGACGCGCCTTCAGCGAGGCCAGCGGCGCGGCGAATGCCAGCGGGGCCAGCGGGTCGAGGCCGTAAAGCCAGGTATCCAGCGCATCAAGCATCAGGGCGATGCCGCGCGGCATCGTGCCGGAGTTGTTCTCACGCAGGCGGAATTCCATGGTGTTAACGGCGGCTTCGACCGTCATCGGATCAATGCCGTCGCGGACCAGTCCGCCGAGCGTATCGAGCACCAGCGCCTCGACCTTGCCCGCGTCCCCTTCGTCGATACCCTTCAACCCCACGCTAAACATCGCCTGGCGCAGGCAGCTTTCCAGCCCCGATTCCGTCAGGCCGTCGCCCAGCCGCGAGTCGATCAGCGCCTTGCGCAGCGGCGCCGCCGGGCTGCCGGTGAGGATGCGTCCCGCGATGGCGAGCGCCAGCCGGGCCTCGGGATCGGCCATTTCGTCAATCGCCCAGTTGACCGTGACACGCGCCTGCCGGGGCTGGTCAGCGCTGCCGGCGAATGTGTATTTCAACTGGCGCGGCTCGTTGAAACGCGGCTGCAAGCCCACCTGCGAATCCACCTCGATGGCGGAAAATTCGGCAAGGCGGGCGTCCATCAGCTCCAGGCGCTGCTCGGGATCGTCGTCGCCGTAGAAGAAAATCTGGGCGTTGGACGGGTGATAATAGCGCTCGTGAAACGACTTGAACGCAGCATAGGTCAGGTCGGGGATATGGCGCGGATTGCCGCCGGAATCGACGCCGTAGGTGATGTCGGGATAGAGCGACTGGCCGGACAGACGGCCCACGCGGTCGTCTGGCGAGGAATAGGCGCCCTTCATTTCGTTGAACACCACGCCCTTGTAGGTGAGCGGCGCGTCCACGCTGTCGAGTTCGTAATGCCAGCCCTCCTGGAGGAAGATTTCCGGCGTGATGCGCGGATGGAAGCACAGCATCCAGATACACGTCCACGAGATTGTAGAAATCGCGCAGGTTCTGGCTGGCCACGGGATACACTGTCTTGTCCGGGTAGGTCATGGCGTTGAGGAAGGTCTGCAACGAGCTTTTCATCAGCTCGACGAACGGCTCCTTGACCGGATATTTGCGCGAGCCGCACAGCACGGAGTGTTCCAGAATATGCGCGATGCCGGTGGAATCGGCCAGCGGCGTGCGGAAGCTGATGCCGAACACCTTGTTTTCGTCGCCGTTGATGAGCGACAGCAGTTGCGCGCCCGTGCGCTGGTGGCGGTAGAGGCGGGCGGTGGAGTTGATTTCGTTCAGCCGCTCTTCGCGTTGCAGCTCAAAGCCGTGGGAAATGGTCATGTCGTGGCCTCGTTTTATCCGGTGCGCGGGGGATTGGTCCGCATTCTTATCCGCATTGAGCGGGATTGTATCAGTTGTACGAGAGTTGGAGCAGTATCCGATTTGTGCGGTCTCAAGCTTACGCTCGCGGGGCGCCGGTCAAATCCCCACCTGCCGGCCGATCTCCACCACGCTGTTGGCGGGCAGCTTGAAGTAGTCCGTCACATGGGTTGCATTGCGCTCCATGACGGAGAACAGGCGCACGGCCCACCGGGGCAGCCCCTTGCCATCCTCGCGCGGCACCACCGAATCGTGGCCGACATAGAACGTCACGTCGTCGAGACCGATCGTGCAGCCCGCGGCCTTCGCCCGGTTCAGCAGGCGGGGAATGTCCGGGCGCTCCATGAAGCCGTAATGCGCCGTCGCCCGCCAGAAATTGGGGGCCTGCTCCTCGAATACCAGCCGGTCCTGCGCGCTCACCCAGGGTACCGGCTCAGGCAGGACGTTCATCACGAAGAACTTCTCGTGCAGGGCGCGATTGTGCTTCACATGCCAGGCCATGACCTGGGGCACGCCATTTTTCGAGCGGGTCAGAAATACGGCCGTGCCGGGCACGCGCGGCGTCCCCTTCGTCGCCAGACCGGCCAGGAATTCGCCGATGGGAACGGGTTTCGGACAACGTATGGATCAGCGCCTCGCGGCCCTTATGCCAGAGCCACATGACAGCGTAGACGGCCAGCGCCAGCAGGATCGGCACATATCCGCCCTCGCCGATCTTGGCGATGTTGGCGAGGACGAAAGCGCTGTCCAGGGCGACGAAACAGCCGGAGACAGCCAGACTCGCCGTTAAACTCCAGCGCAGATGCTCGCGAAGCGCGATGAACAGCAGCATCGAGGTCATCAGCATGGTCAGCGACACGGCGATGCCGTAGGCCGCCGCCAGATTTTCGGATTTCTGGAACCCAATAGTCAGGCCGATGGTGACGATCATCAGCAGCCAGTTCACCGCGCCGACGTAGATCTGGCCGTACCCCACCGCCGAGGTCTGCGTGATGTGCAGGCGCGGCAGCCAGCCGAGCTGGATGGCCTGCCGGGTCATGGAAAACGCGCCGGTGATGATGGCCTGGCTGGCGATGATGGTCGCCACCGTCGCCAGGATCACGTACGGCACCATGAGCACCGGCGGGCAGAGCTCGTAGAACAGGTTTTCCGTTGGCGGCGTGCCGTTCAGCACCAGCGCGGTCTGTCCGGCATAGTTGAGCAGCAGGCAGGGGAGCACGATGAACGACCAGCCAAGGACGATCGGCTTGCGTCCGAAATGGCCCATGTCGGCGTAGAGCGCCTCCGCGCCGGTCACGCAGAGGAAGACCGCGCCCAGCACCAGGAAGGCGCGCGCGCCGCCCGCATGCAGATACGCCAGACCATGGCGGGGGTCGATGGCATACAGCACCGATGGTTCGTGCAGGATACCCATGATACCCAGGATGCCCAAGGCTGCAAACCAGACCGCCATCACCGGGCCGAACAGCCTGCCGATTCGCGCGGTGCCGCCCGGCTGGATGACGAACAGGCCCACGAGAATGGCGATGGTCAGCGGCAATATGTAGGGCTGGAAGGCGGGCGTGATGATTTCCAGCCCCTCCAGCGCCGACAGCACGGAAATGGCGGGCGTAATGGCGCCGTCGCCGTAGATCAGCGCCGCGCCGAACAGCCCGACCGCGATGATGACGTGCCGCTTGGCCTTTCTGCCGCCCAGCAGCGACATCAGCGCCATGATGCCGCCTTCGCCGTGGTTATCGACGCGCGTCGCCACCAGCACATATTTGACGGAGACGATGAAGATCAGCACCCAGACGATCAGCGACAGGCTGCCCAGCGCCTCCAGCCGTCCCGGATTGCTGCCGGTGGCGTTCATCGCGGCTTTCAGCGCGTAGAGCGGGCTGGTGCCGATGTCGCCGAACACCACGCCGAGGGCCGCGATTGTCAGCGCCGAGGTTGTGGGGTGTGTGGTGGTGCCGGGAGGCGTGGACGTTGAAGTGAGGCTGGTCATGGGCGGGTTGCTCGTCGGTTTCATCGCGCGGCAGGCGGCACCGCTGAGTTCCAATACACTATTGTTTAAATCCGATAAATATCGTCCTGAAATGGCATTTTGCCGGTGTTTTAATGGCGCCTGCCGGTGAGATAAGAATTCGGCGCCGCTTTGAGCCGCCCCCGTGTCATCGAGGACCGCCAAGCGGATAATCGTATCGAACCGCGCCGCCGTTTACCAAATCTTTGCGATAGCCGCCGCAGTCTGCCACCTGAGATTGCAGACAGGGCAGGATTCGCAAGATGAAGAAAAACAAGGACAAAACCGGCCGGGCCGAGGCATCCGTGTTCATGCACCCGGAGGCATTTTTCCGGCGTGGTATCCGCTATGCGACGGGACAGGAAGGGCCGGTCAACCTGGTGGAGGCCCACAAATGGGTGAACATCGCCGCGACGCTAGGCTCGTCCGCCGCGAAGGAATACCGGCGGGACCTGGCCGGCGAATTGACGAGGGCCGAAATCGCGCAAGCTCTCGCTGCCGCGCGCGACTGGTTCAGCCAGCGTCAGGCGGAGCCGCCGGTGCTGATGCTTCCGGCGCCTGCGCCAATTCCAGTATGCCCGGCCGAACCGGTGGTCCGGGCCAAAGCCGCGCCGCGCCGCGCCAAGGCCAGCGTTCACGATATCGCGCCGCACATCGAAAAGGCCAAGGTTTCCCGCCAGCGCAAGGCAACCGTCCGCAAGAGCCGGAACACCGCGGTAATGGCGGAGGCTGCCTGCTGACGCGGCTTTCCGCTTTGGGTCTACGAAAAACCGCTTTGGCGCTATTGGTGGCGCCAGATTTTCACCGCGGAAAGGATGAGTATCGCTGCTAGCAGCGGCAAAAGCATTTGACTTGGCGCTATGGTGAGAAGCTGCGCGCCGAGAAAGGCGCCAGCCAGCGATCCCGCAGCCATCACGGCGACGAAACCGCGGTTTCTGCCCAGAACCGTGAAACTGCTATCCCGGCTGTAGCGGGCGAATCCGGTAATCATCGTGGGCAGGCTGACCGCGAGCGACAGACTGCCAGCCAGTTTGACGTCAATCCCAAACAGCAGCACCAGGGTTGGAATCAACAGCTCGCCGCCGGCCACGCCCAGCAGCGAGGCGACGATACCGATCCCGAAGCCGGCCGCTATCCCCGCCGCGATCTGAAGCCAGCCTGACAACAGCGTACCGCCTTGCCCCTGCGCATTGTGCCCGAACATCAGCGCCCCGGCGATCAGCAAGAGCATCACGGCTATGACACGGTACAGTGTTTCCGAGCGCAGCCGGGTCGCCCACCCCGCGCCAAACCACGCCCCGAGGAGACTTCCGGCCAGGAGGTTGAGAATCACCCCCCAATGCGCGGCAACATCTTCGAAGGGCACCGCGCCCATGCGAAACGGCAGGGCCGAGGCGACCACGACGAGACTCATGGCCTTGTTGAGGATGACGGCTTCCAGCGCGGCGAACCGGAAGGGGCCGATCAGGAGAGGCAGGCGGAACTCCGCGCCGCCAAGTCCGATCAGTCCGCCGAGGGTGCCGATAACTGCACCGCCGCCGAAGGCTGCAATGCGGCTTCGGCCGGCATCAGAATTCCGCGCCGCATCTGTCATCGTTTGCTTTTCCCGCTACCGTTATGCACGCTTGAATATAGCGCGCGGGAAGCAGCTTGCGCAACCGTGAACGCGGGAGGCCGTTTCGTGGTTCAAATGAACGCCGGGCTGGCGATGAACCAGCCCGGCTTTATTATTTTAGCTGTGCATCCGTTCCAGGATCGACACGTAGTTGGCGACAGCCGAGCCGCCCATGTTGTAGATGCCGGCCACATCGGCTTTGGGCAACTGGAAATCGCCCGCCGTGCCAGTGAGCTGCATGGCGGCGACCACATGCATGGACACGCCCGACGCGCCCACGGGATGGCCCTTGGCCTTCAGCCCGCCGGAACGGTTGACCGGCAGACGCCCGTCGCGCTCCGTCCAGCCTTCCAGCGCCGCCTGCGCACCCTTGCCGCGCGCCGTCAGCCCCATGGCCTCGTATTCCATCAGCTCGGCGATGGTGAAGCAGTCATGCGTTTCGGCGAAGGACAGGTCGTTGATGGTCATGCCGGCCTGCGCGTAAGCCTGTTTCCAAGCCTGTTCGCCGCCCTCGAAACTGGTCATATCGCGGCGCGACAGGGGCAGGAAGTCGTTCACATGCACGGCCGCGCGGAAACGCACCGCCTTCTTCAGCGCCCGCGCCGTCTCCTCGGTGGTCATGATCAGCGCGGCGGCGCCGTCGGACACCAGCGAGCAGTCCGTCCGCTTCAGCGGCCCGGCGACGTAGGGGTTCTTCTCGCTCTCCTTGCGGCAGAAATCGAAGCCGAGATCCTTGCGGACGTGGGCGAACGGATTATCGCAGCCGTTCTTGTGATTCTTGGCGGCGATGCGCGCCAGGGCGTCGGACTGATCGCCATAGCGTTGGAAATAATTCTCGGCGATGCGGCCGAAGATGCCGGCGAAGCCCATGGGGATTTCGCTCTCTTCGCGGCGGTAGCTGGCGCCCAGCAGATTGTCGCCGACTTCGGCGCCGCTGGCGTTGGTCATCTTCTCGACGCCGACGACCAGGGCGAAACGGCCACGCTTGGCGGCCAGGAAATTGCGTGCGGCGTGGATGGCGGCGGAACCGGAGGCGCAGGCATTCTCGCAGCGGGTGGCCGGCTTGAAGCGCAGCTCCGGCACGCTCTGCATGGGCAGCGAGGCCGGGAAACTCTGCTTGGAAAAGCCGCTGTTGAATTGGCCGACGAACACGGCGTCGATATCCCCGGCGGGAACGCCGGCGTCCTCGATGGCGGGGCGCACCACGCGCTCAATGAGGCTCTCGATGTCGCGGTCTTCCAGTTTGCCGAAAGGCGAGTGGGCCCAGCCCACGATGCACGCTTCTGTCACGCTCTACTCCTGTTTTTCGCCGGTGCGTCTTGCCCCTGGAGAGTGTCCGTTTTGGGACAATCCGCCGTCGTGGCATGAAGCCGTTTGATGTACAAACGCTGCTCCCCGCTTTCTGTTCCATGGCGGCGGGTATGAGCTGCAAAATCAGTGTAAGCGAGGTATTTTACAACCGGGTTAAGGCCGGTGTGTCACTGCCCGGCTAAAGATAAGGAAGCTTTAACCTTCCGGCCGCCGGTTGACGGAAGGCCCCAAGCCGTAATAAATAACGTCAGGATTGGGATGTATGCATCTTGCGATGAGGTGCCAGCATCCCTTGTTTTCGTTGAGTTCCAAAACCGGCAAGGCTCCTTTTGCGAACACCGCTTCGCCAGCCCAGCGCAAAATTCTTGCCCAAGGAAAAGCCGGCCGCTGTGAGTGATGCACACTGTTTGCGGGGGCAGCCCCTGCCAGCCGCCAAGCCGGCGCAATCCGTTCAGTGGCTCAGCACACCCGGCGGTCTCACGGCGCTTCTCATCCTGGTGTCGATGCTCATGCGGCTGGCGTTCGCCGCCGTGCTGGGCCTGGGCATCGACGAAAGCTACATGACCGCCGCCGGGCGCGATTTTCAAATCAGCTATTTCGATCATCCGCCGCTGTCCTGGTGGCTGTCGCGCGGCGTGGTGCTGCTCTCGGGGCACGAGACGGCGTTCATCGTCCGCCTGCCGTTCATCCTCATTTTCGCGGTCTCCACCTGGCTCATGTACCGCCTGGGCGCACGCCTCTTCAGCGAGGAAGCCGGGCTGTGGGCGGCGATTGCCATGAATCTGTCGCCCGTGCTGGGGATCACCACCGCCAGTTGGGTGCTGCCGGACGGCCCGCTGCTCTGCGCGCTGCTGGGCTTCGCGCTGGCGCTCAGCTACGCGCTGGAGGATGGCGGCTGGCGGTACTGGGTCGCGGTTGGCGTTTGCGGGGGCGTGGCGCTGCTGTCGAAATATATCGCCATGCTGCCGCTGGCGGGCGCCGGCATCTACGTTCTGACCCAGCGTGATCACCGCGCCTGGCTCGCCAGACCCCAGCCCTATGCGGCCGCGCTCATCGCATTTGCAATATTTTCGCCGGTCATCATTTGGAATGCGAGCCACGACTGGGCGTCGTTCGCCTTCCAGGGCGGCCGGGCGAATGGCTCGCGTTTGAACCTTCTCGGGCCGCTGACCGTGCTGGGCGGGGAGGCGCTGTTCATCCTGCCGTGGATCTGGGCGGCCCTGATGGCGGTATTCATCGCGGCCATCCGGCGCGGCCCCCAGGATCGCGGAGCCTGGCTGCTGGTTTGTCTCGGGGCGCTTCCCGTCGTGCTGTTCGCGGTCATCGCGCTGTGGTCCCGCCAGCGCATCCTGTTCCACTGGGCAGCACCCGGTTATGCGATGCTGTTCCCGCTGCTGGGGCACGCCATCGCTACGCGTATCGCTGCCGGCAATCGCGTTATTCCGCATGTGGCGCGAGCGACTGCCGGGCTTATCGTGGCTGTCCTTCTGATTGTGGGATCGGACTTTCAGTTCAACTGGCTACCCAAAGGCGGGACGTCTCCGCTCAAGGAAGACGTCAGCGCACAGGCGCTGGACTGGACGCCGCTGCGTGCCGAATTGAAAGCGCGGGGGCTGCTCGACGGCCCCAGCGGCGGCGATGCCAAAGCGTTGCCCCCGGTTTTTGGCGCGTTCCGCTGGCACGACACCGGAAAACTGGGCTTTGCCCTTGGCCCCAGCGCCGAGGTCATTTGTCTGAGCGGCGATGCACGCCAGTACGGCATCGTCCGGCCGATGACCCAATATGCCGGCCGGGATGTCATCATCGCCGTGCCCGGTTCGCGGGACGGGCTAGTTGCCCCCCATCTGTTCGAGCGCGTCGAGCCGCTGGAGCCGTTCATACTCCTCCACGCGGGGCGTCCAGCCCTGCGCATCAGCCTTTATCGCGGCGTTCATCTGCGTCCGTGACCCGGCCGCCGTCAGCGTTGAGCTTAATATCAACGCCCGCTTGTTCCGGGGGCAACTCCTGGGGTATGCAGGCGGCGGCAATTTTGCAACGGAGGACGCCATGACTTTCGAAGAGACCGCCGAGGTGTTGAGGCAGCATGTCAGCGGCAAACCGGCCATCGGCGCCAGAGTGAAGCTCGACCTCGGCGCCGCCGGTCAGCTCCTCCTCGACGGCACCGGCAGTGCCAATATCATCCACGCGGACGGCGGCCCCGCCGAATGCACCATCACCATCTCCCTCGACGACTTTGGTGCCATGCTGGCCGGTACGCTCAGTCCCATGCCGGCGTTTATGGACGGCCGCATGAAGATCACCGGCGACATGGGACTGGCGATGCGTCTTGCCCAGCTGATCTGACGCCACCGGCAGCGGAAGCTGTGTGCTGGGCTGCCGGCCAGTGCGATCGGGTGGTGCTGAAGGGCGGGTTTGCTGTTGGCAGGTGCGTTGCGAGGACCGGTTGCGGCCTCTGCGCGGGGGCGAACACCCCCGTGGCTCCGCACCATGACGAACCCTATAAAAGCGAAAAGAGGTGGTGGATTTTACCAGAACTCCATGCTATCTATGGCGCCACGTTGCACAGGCGTTCGCGCCGGTGAACGTCCACGTAGATCATGAATATCTCTCAGATTTGGTGGTATACGGGCGCATAGCTCAGATGGTAGAGCAGCTAACTCTTAATCAGCGGGTCCAAGGTTCGAGTCCTTGTGCGCCCACCAAATAAATCAAAGGGTTAGCCGGAAAATTCCTTCATCTCCCACCCCTTTCCGGCGTTTTAGGTAACAAATTAGGTAACATACGCAGAACTCGTTACCTTTTCCCCCGCCACGGCCTGCGCCAGTGCGAGATCGGCCATCCTCCCTTGTGTTACCTACGCGCTCCCGCCTGTTACCTATAGCCCTCCCGCTGTTACCTACGGCGTGCCGCCGCCGGACCAAACTCAATCCCCTGAGAGAGGTGCGGCAACAACCTGAACGATCAATGCATACAGGTGTTGCCACACTCACAACCCTCCGTTGCCATGCAACTCCCTGGCCGTTCGCCGCGCCGCAAAATGCGTCATCGCCAGCGCCGCCGCCTCAAAAATCGCCATGCTGTAATGCTCGCTCTCCCAAATGCGCCGCTTAGGCGGCAGCCAAGGGCGCAACGCCGGGAGCTGCCCGGCGATCGCCACCGCAATCGCATCCTTCGACTTCCCCGCTTGGCTGAATGCCTGCCGGACATGCCAGGCGGGAATACACCATGGCGGTCGAGCCGTTCTTGCCCGCCAAGACCGCAATATCCAGCAGCAACCCGCGCACGCGTGCCGAGCGGCGGCAGCTCGCATGCACCCAGTTTTCAATGACGACCGCTCCCGGTTTGATATCACGAATCATTCGGGCGATTTTTGCCGCCGCCAGCCGGTTCTTGTCGCGCCGCGCTTCCTTCACGCCCCAGTCCAGCATCCGGTTTGATGCCGCAAATACCGCGAAGCCGAAACCGCGCGAGGTTGGGGCAATGGCGACGATGACGCCGTGTTCCAGCCCGGTCATACGTCGAGTTCAAATAACCGGATGCGGCCAATGATCTGGCGGAGCTGGTCGACCCGATGCCCGGCATGCAGCCCTTCGCCGCTGTCCTTCAGGCGTTCAAGGAGCGCGTTGGCCCGCGTGTCAATCTGGGCGGCGATATCTTTGTAAAGTTTCGGCAGCAGATGCTTGACGGGCGCATCAAAGATGAGCCGATACGCGAGTGCCGTCCGCAGATCAGGCTCACGCTCGCCGCTTTCATGCCGTGAGACCTGTGACGCCGACAGCGCCCCGATGAGCGCAGCCACGTCGTCCTGTGTCAGACCGCTGTTTTTCCGCTGACTTCGTAATGCAACCGTTTCCTCATAGAACATACGTACCTTCGTTAGCTGTTAATCTGGGAAGGCTGTTTGGTTGTCACCCGTCTACTATATACACCTGAAGTGGCAGTATCGAACGGGGGGATATTTTGCCCTTAGGGCAAGTTCGGCAAACGCTGTGGCCAGTGAGGGAGATTTTTGCCGGTGGCAATTTTTGCCCGCCCGGCAAGTGCTATCGCACTTGCCGGGCTGTCCGCGTTCCGGGTGGACTTGGGGACTTGGGTGACTTTGCGGAAAGGCGCGGATGCCAAATGGTGGCGGGAAATCTGAGCGCGCAACGGCGCGGGCTACTCAATCACGGGGATCGTTCCAAAGTCCCCCAAGTTCCGAAAGTCCCCCGCCTGCGAGCGTTCCAGTTGCAATTCGCCGGAGAGCGTGCCGGGTTCTTTCACCAGCGCGTCAACGTCTTCGTCTGTCACGCCATAGCGTTCGTAGAGCGGTTGGAGGATTGCCTGCTCCGCAGGCCCGACGACAAAGACGCCGTGGCTTTTATATGTCTTGAGGTTGAGGCGTTTGCGGATGATCCCGCCGATCCACTTGGCCGTCGCCTGGCGGGCATACTCCTTGCCGTAGGTGCGGTTGAACAGGCTTGTGATTTTCTTGATGGGGATACCGATGACGCTGGCGGTTTCGGAAAGCAACCGGATGATGGTGAGCACCTGGGCTTCGAGGCTGTCGCCGCGTTCGGCTTGCAGCGCTTCGTGGGAATCCTTCGCGAATGAAGCCAGGGCATTACGTGCGGCGGCATCTTCCATGATCGCGGCCAGCGGCGAGAGGATTTGATTGAGCCGCGGTTCAACGCCGGGAGTGAGGAAGGGCTCAGCCTCTTCGAGCTGGAAGAAGGTGCGGAAGCGGTAGAGCAGCAGCTTGTTGCGCAGGCGCAGCGCTTCCCATTTCTGTTCTTCCGGCAGGTTCACCGGCACATCGCGGCGCAGCACCCGGCCGCCGGTGGCTTCGGTGAGAAAGCGGCTTTCCAGGGCGGGATCGTCGAAGCTGCCGCGCATGCCGACAAGCTTCGGCCCGAAAACGCGGAAAGCGCGCGGGCTAAATTCCTTGCCATCCTTGGATTCCGAGCGCAGCACCGGGAAGCCTTTGACGTTGCCATTATTGAGGATTTTCGTGATGTCGGCATCGGCGCCGGAGAAGCGGAAATCGGCCTCGTCGAGAATGAGGGTGCCGCCGAAGCGGTCGAGCAGGTGGAAGATCGGTGAAACGCTGGAGGCGCCGCTGGCAAAAATAGGTGTTCGGCAGATGGAACCGACAGTGAGGAGGAAACGCGTTTTGCCGGTGCCGAAATCCCCCTTCAACCGCAGGTATGGCAGTTCATTGAAACGGTCATGCACCCAAGTGAACAACGCATAATGGGCGGCAAGGATTTCGAAACGGTCGGATAGATCGGCGTAGCGGTGGATGTACGTGCGGATGTCGGCGAGCAGTTCCGCTGTGGTTCCGTACTCCTCCGGCTCTGACGGCAGCAGCACGACGTTGTGTTTGATGAGGGTGTTGTCGGCGCGGTATGGGACAAGACGTTCGCCGGTCTTCGTTTCGAAGCATTTTTCGACGCGCCACTGCCCTTCTTCTGAGATGGCCAGCGCCGTGCGCTTTTCAAACGGGTCGTAGACCAACTCGATGAGCGTGTTATCGTTGGTAATGGCGGAGATCGTCGGCGTAGCACGTTCACCTTTTGTTTTCACTCCCTTTTTGTTATTCGGCGTTTCCATACCGGCATGATGCTGCCAGCGCTCATTCCCTCCGAGACTGGAAAGCTTGCTTACGCTCTGGGGCGGCCCCTCCCTTCGGTTGGGTCGCCAGGTCGCGCTCTATTTCCGTTTGGCTCAACCGGGCCCGCAGTACGGTCTCGGCCAGACAGCGACAGTTCGCTGGCGACACGCCCGCACCCGAAACTCTTCACGGGAGCCGAAGTTCAACAGACCTCTTGTCCTGAAGTGGAGGGCTTTGATATAGTTAAGAAGGCAGGTTGGAGGGATGTGTACTGATTCGTATAATCCCTTTGTAGTTCACTACCTCCCGGAAAATAGCTCTCTGATTGCATAAACATCGAGCGTGACGGAGGAATCATGAATGGCGCCAATCTTGCCGCACTTCTCCCGTGCATACGGCCGAGAGAGACGGCTGGCAGCCGTACTGCAGGCCGCTATGGCTACCAAACCAATGTAGGAATACTGAAACTTATTGAGCTCGTGGATGCGGGCCAGGACTTTTGTCTCGTTTTCGACTACTTCGACGATCTGGCCGTACTGGATCACCCACAAACCCCTCGAACCATCCACCTCTATCAAGTGAAAACCAAGGATACAGGCGAATGGTCCATGACTGCGCTCTGTAAGTTCGAGGGCAAGGTAAAACCGCGTTCATTCATGGCGCGTATGTATGCACATTTGGAAACCTTCGGCCCCTTTCTCGGAGAGACCGGCTTCGTCAGCAATGCGCCTTATACCATTGATATGGCCAATGGTGGTGTTTCTTCCGGAGCCCGGCATCGCATCGCTAGCGCTGACATGCACAAAACGGAACTCGCAAAAGCCACCACGGCAATCGAGAAGGAGTTCACGCCGGCAACCGTGGGATCGTGGCTGCCGAAGCTTGTGCTTATCCGAGCCCCGCTGGGCGTGCACAACCACGAAGCAACGATTAAGGGGTTTCTCAATGACTATTTGGAGAAAATCGGATCTGCAGGCGATCTCAGCCTCTCCGCGATTTACCAAGCATTGCACGCTAACATTGCTGGGAAAACTGGCTTTGCGCAGGAGGGGCTGCCCTACCGCGAACTAATCGCCAGGAAATCCCTTACCAGAGGGGAATTTGAGGAATTGATTCAACGTGCGGCTGAGCGCCACAGGGGCATTCTGGCCAGTTGGGACACTATCGAGCGGGACCTTGAAAAAGAAGGCAGCGGATCAGCGCAGATCATCCGCCTAAAAACCTATGCTGCACGCTATCAGCAACAGCGTAATTCCCGTCATCCTCAGGCCCAAATGTTTCGCCTCAAGGCCGAAGCCTGGATTGCAACGAACATCAAGATTGTCGAGACCTGCGCCACCATCACAGGGCTTGCCACCGCCATGCAAAAAGACCTCGATGAACTCTCTGGTTATACTGAGCAGCAAGCATATGCTGCACTTATCGTTGAAGCACATGAGGCCATTCATGCCACGGCATAATACGGAAGGCTTGCGGCGATTGTTGAAGAGCCTTCGGGGGAAGATGCATGGAACAGCTAAAATTTTTACGTCTCTCCCTACTCTCCAAGAAAGAGCGGAGAGGATTGCAGATCGATTTGTCGGCACCCGCAACGGTACTCGTGGCCGGAAACGGGTTCGGAAAGTCCGCGATCATCAAGAGCCTGTATGACACTTTAGGTGCTAAACCTCACATGGTCGATGATGACTGGCGCGATGCCTCCGTCATGACGCTGCTCGAATTCACGATAGGCAGTAAGCGTTACGCAGCCTTGAAGATTGGAGAGGAATACACAATTTTAGATGAGGGCAAAACGGTGCTGCTTAGCACACGGGATGTCACGTCAACGCTTGCGCCTTATCTTGCAAACATTCTTTCATTTAAGCTCGTACTCGCCAACAAAAGAGAAGAGATCCAAACTCCGCCACCATCCTATATTTTTGCTCCCTATTACGTTGACCAGGATGTGAGCTGGCAGAATCCCTGGGACAGCTTCTTCGATCTTAGGGTGTTTCCACATTCTGCGGGACCTCTTTCTGAATACCACTGCGGCCTACGTCCTAACAGCTACTATGAGGCGAAGGCAGAGCGCGATCTGTTGAAAGCTGAAATGAGTAAGATTGATGCCGAGCGCAAAGCGGTTGACCATGCATCTCGACGCATCACCGCAATGATGGCCGGAGTGCCTGTGACACTGGATCTCGATCAATTCAAGCAGGAGACGGAGAAGCTAGTCCAGGAAAGCCAATTTCTCCATGATACCCAAACGCAATATCGCAACGAGCTTGCCGTTATTAACGAGGAATACCATCTCTGGATCGAACACGTATCAGTAATCGAAGCCGCTTTGCAAGAGACCGATGAGGCATTCAGGCAGGCGCTCACCGAAGCTCCGGATGTCAATTGTCCCATGTGTGGGCAGCATTATGAAAATCATGTTGCCGATCAGTTTGAACTTGTCTCTGAAAAGGATGAATTGCTTCATGCCCTTCAAATTGGTCGGCAAAAGGTCAAAGAGCTTACTGCCAAACGCAGCGCCCACATCGCCAAGATTGAGAATGTTGCGGCGTCGATAGGGCGCATCAACAACATTCTTACCGCTCACAGGCAGGAGGTGCGTTTGCGAGATGTCGTTATGGCACAAGGTAGGTCTGAAGCGCATCGCGTTCTTGCCGAGCGTCTCGCGGAACTGGACACCGAAATCGGAGGGAAACAGCGCCAGATAACCGGCGCCGAGCAGCGCATGCAAGAAGCGGAGAGCAAGCGCCGGAGAGAGGAAATACTGAATTTCTTTCGTGAAACGCTCACGCGGTTCACTGCTGAATTAGACGTAAGCATGCCAAAAAATAACCGCTATCTGATTCAGGGGGCAAGATTCGGGAGAGGCAGCGAAGGTCCCCGTGGACTTGCTTCTTATTACTACGCATTTCTTCAAACGGTACGGCAGTACGGCTCGGCCGCCTTTTGTCCGATTGTCATTGATGCGCCTAATCAACAGGGGCAGGACAAGGGACACCTGGAGCAGATCTTAAGATTCCTTCTGAACCAGGCCCCCTCAAATTCCCAAATCATCATTGGAACCGAAACCATCACGGAGAAGTTTGGCGCTAAAGTTATCAATGTCACGCACGAGAAGAAACATGTATTGCGTGAAGAGAAATTCGAGGAAACAAAGGAATATATTCGCCCATTCCTCACGCAGTTAATTCTCTGAACGCCCCCCTTTTCTCCGCGTTTCCGGATTCCTGGACGTGTGCCATACCGAGACAATCCAGATAACCTCGCCGCGAACGGCGTAGGTCAGCACGATCCGCGTTTTGGGAATATACCGGTCGAAAGTGTCGGTGGCGGCGTCATATCGCCCGGCCGCCGGAAAGGTCAGAATATTCTGCTCGGCTTGCAGTACCCGCTCTGCCACCAGCGCCGCAGCGCTCACATCCTGCGCAGCAACATACGCCAGCATGCTGTCGAGTTCGGCAGCAGCTTCCTCCGCCCATTCGAGCCTCATAGCACCGGGTTGTACTGACGCAGCATTGCCATCAGTTCGTCACGCGAAATGGCCTTGAGCGGCTTTTGCAGGCGCGCTTTGATGATGGCCTGCCGTTCAGGTGGACGCTTGGGCGTGGTGAAATCATCGATTTCATCCATCAAGGTCTTGGCTAGCGCCTCTTGCGTTTCCTGCGGCAGATCGCGCGCCGCTTTGACCGCATCGTCGAGCGTTATGTTTTTCCGTGCACTCATAAACGCATTATAGCATCGCCAATCTGTTCTGCCATCGTCTCAGTGCACCTTTTCCTCAGCCGGCGGGCGCGTCCCTCCCTGCGGTCGGGCCGGGCTCTCGTGAACGGAGCCGGCTACGCCGTCTCCGCCTTCGGCTTTGATCCCTCGCGCGGGTTCACGACACCATGCGGCATGCGTGCACCCCGTCTCACACTTCCTCATTGATTCATAACAATATTCAACCTCGCTAAGGGGCTCTGCCCCTGGCGCGGTCAAGGGCCGCTTCGCTCTCCGGGCGGCGTATCCCCAATCTTCCGCGCCTTCGGCTTGTGCAGATCGGGTGATACCCCTCGCCGCCCTCCGCCCTTGCCCTTGCCACCCCCGGTCTCGCCGACGGGCAAGGGTTCAGCGCCGTGCTGCGCTGAACCCTGTTGGTATGGAGAGACTCAAAATGAGTGACGAACCCTTTGTGCGTATGATCCCCCTCTCGAAGCTGGTGCCGTCCGATGCGAACGTGCGCAGGACGGCCCGCGATGCGGGCATTGAAGAACTGGCGGCGTCCATTGCCGCCCATGGCTTACTGCAAAATCTCACCGTGCGCCCGGTGCTGGATACCGAAGGCATCGAGAGCGGCAAGTTCGAGGTGGTGGCCGGTGGCCGCCGCTTCATGGCGTTGAAGCTGCTGGCAAAGCGCAAGGCGATCCCGAGAAATCACCCTGTCCCCTGCGCACTCGCTCCCGGATTTTCCGGCGAGGAAGTGAGCTTGGCGGAAAACGTCTGCCAAGCACCCATGCATCCGGCCGATCAGTATGAGGCGTTTGCAAAACTGTATACAGAGCAAGGTGTGCCCATCGAGGATATCGCCGCGCGCTTTGGTGTCACTCCCGCCGTGGTGCGCCAGCGTCTGCGGCTCGGTTCCGTCAGCCCCGCGTTGATGGCGGTCTACCGTGACGGCGGCATGACGTTGGAGCAGTTGATGGCCTTCACGATTGCGGACGATCATGCGCTGCAAGAGCGCGTGTGGAAAGAACTGAGCTGGAACAAAAGCAAGGAGATGATCCGCCATTTGCTCACCGAGAAGCACGTTGACGCCGCCGATCCGCGCGCACGTTTCATCGGCGTTGATGCGTATGCCGCTGCGGGCGGCACCATCATCCGTGACCTGTTCGACACCGCCCACGAAGGCTACTTCGACAACCCGGAGTTGGTGAACCGGCTGGTGTTGGAAAAGCTAGAGAAGGAAGCCGAGGTGGTGGTGGCGGAAGGCTGGAAGTGGGTGACGGTGACGCCGGATTTTCACTACTCCATAACCTCCGGCATGCGCCGCGTGCATCCGCAGGCGGTCGAACTTTCCGCCGAACAGCAGACGCAACTTGATACGCTGGAGAGCGAGCGCGAAGTTCTCGCCCTTCAGTACCAGGATATCGACATGCCGGAAGACGCCGCAGCGCGGTGGCAAACGCTAGAAACCGAAATCGACGCTTTGACCGGCGTTGAATGCTACCGCCCGGAAGACATCGCCATCTGCGGCGCGTTCGTCTCCTTTGATGACGATGGCAGCTTGCGGGTGGAGCGCGGTTTTCTGCGCCCCGAGGATGATCCGGTGAAAACGGCCAACGGCAGCGCCGAGGTGCCGGAAGCAGATGGTGTTCAGCTTCCGCAAGATGGCGATGGTGGTGGTGACGATGATGGCGGCCCCGCCCCGCTGTCCGACCGTCTGGTGATCGAGTTGACGGCACACCGCACTGCCGGTTTGCGCAATACCCTGGCGCAGAATTCCGGTATGGCGCTTTTGGCGCTCACCCATGCGCTTGCCACGCAGCTTTTCTACGGCTCCGGCGATGCGTCGTGCCTTGCCATCGAGATGAAATCCGCCTCGCTCAATGACCGCGCGCCGGGGATCGATGGAAGCAAGGCAACTCGTGAGATCGCCAAACGGGTGAAGGCATGGGCCACACAGATGCCGCGCGAGGTGGATGGCCTGTGGACTTTCCTGGCGGGCCTCGACCATGACCGGCTGCTGGAGTTGCTGGCGGTATGCGTCGCGCCGTCGGTCAATGCGCTGAAACTGCCGTGGGATCGCGATGTGCGCCGCGAACAGGCTGCCGACCATCTTGCCGGGGTGCTCGTCCTCGACATGACGCAGTACTGGACGCCCACCGCCGCCAGCTATTTCGGCAGCGTCACCAAGGCGCGCATTCTCGACGCGGTGCGCGAAGCGGTGTCGGAGGATGCCGCCGCCCGGCTGGCCGATCTGAAGAAAGAGCCGATGGCCAAGGCGGCGGAAAAGCTCCTGAAGAGCAGCGCGTGGTTGCCCGCGCTGCTGCGCACGCCGAAGATTGCGCGAGAGAACACCGCCGCCGTCATGGCGATTGCCGCCGAGTGATTCTCGACACCGGGGCGGCATTCGCCCCGGTTTTCCTTCCGGCAGGTTCTCCCGTCTTTGTTCTCGCTGACGCGAGCGTATCCTTCCCATCAGACACGCGCGAACGCAGAGGTCCGGCTTCCATCCGCGAAGCCGGGCTCCTGCGCTTGCGCGCAGGGTGCGCATGGAAGCGCGCGTTGAAATGCCATTGAAGGAGTATGACAATGGCGCAGGAGCAAAAACCCATGTACCGCGTCTATACCGTAATACGGCGCGGCAGGAATGATCCGTTTTGGTTGAACATCGGTGTCGCCTTCTACCATCGCGACGGACAGGGCCTCAACATCATGTTGCAGGCGCTACCGCTCGATGACCGCCTCGTGTTGCGGCGGTATGAAGAAGAACCGCCGAAGGAAACCAATGGCGTGCTGCCATCCAGCACTGAGCCGGAGACACGGCAGGACGGGTGATCGTTCTCAACTTCAGCCGATCCGCATTGCGTGATCGGCTGATTTTTTGCCGCCACTCAAGCTGAATGCCACTTTTATAAAAACGTGGGCCACCGCGGTTCGGGTAAAACGATCCGTTCTTTGTTATTATTCAAATATGCATGCAATTTTTTATAGGAATCCTGGTGCTCCAAATGATTTCTCTTGACGGCAGCATAATCGTTCACGGCGTGTGTGACGAATTCAATCGCTGTTTCCCTGGAGACGTCTTTAGGTGAGCTCCAACCAACTTCAGTCGGATCAACGTATAGCGACATCATTCGCTGCTGATGGCGATCCGTTGGTATTCGTCTCGCCTTACATTTTGTCGCCAAATCAGCAATTTCCTTTGCCTGCTTATATTCTTCGCTCCACGAGTGCGTTCTGAGCAATGTTTGAAGAGCGTCCCCCACCTGCGTACCGGGGATGCCGGAAGTCATCACGCTCAGCATTGCATCTTCTTGCTTTTTGACGTGATCCACCCCGACAGCCTTGAGATCAACAAGAGTAACAGCCGCTCCGTCACTCAATTGCTGCTCAAAGTTCTGATACGCCCTACACTTGCCCAACTCCTCGCGCGCAAATGCGGCGAGCACGAGCGCCGTGCTGAAGGAACCAGTATCAAAAAGTGTGACAGCATCAGATAGCAACCGGCCGCACTGTTCGAGTGCCAGCGCTGCGCCCTCCAAAAGATATTCGGATGTGATGTTCATGGCGTGATTAAATCACGAGTCGCGCGAATGTCACATTCCCACGTCCTCTCAAACGTGATGGCTCAGCTACGATGAGATCATGACACATCGTAATCGACCACCACTCACCTTTGTGCGCGAACTTTGCCGAGATCTCCCAGAGGACGAGATCAAAGAAGCGGAAGAACGATTTTTGGGCTACCTCAATATCGTCCGCCAGATCGTAGAAGATCACGATGACCTGTGCACAGACGATAAAGAACTCAGTGCGGGTGAGCGATTCGACAAACCAGAAAATCGAGTCTAGGATCCACTATAAGCGTATGAAATCATTCTTCGGCTACATTCGGGTTTCCACACAAAAGCAGGGACAGACTGGCGTTTCTCTTCAAGAACAACGCGCAGCCATCGAGCGGTACGCCGAACGGCATCAGCTAACCATCGCTCGATGGTTTGAAGAACGAGAGACGGCGGCAAAACGAGGGCGCCCGATCTTCACTACGATGTTGAAACTTCTAAAGCAGCGCAAAGCGGGAGGTATCATCATTCACAAAATCGATCGCAGCGCCCGCAATTTGCGTGACTGGGCCGATTTGGGAGAGTTGATCGATGCTGGCGTCGAACTCCATTTCGCGACCGAAAGTCTGGATTTGAATACGCGTGGTGGCAGGCTCTCCGCCGACATTCAGGCCGTGGTTGCGGCAGACTTTATCCGCAATCTGCGAGAGGAAACACGCAAGGGCTTTTATGGCCGTCTGAAGCAGGGTGTGTATCCGCTTCCCGCTCCCATCGGTTATGTCGACCGTGGCGCAGGCAAGCCGAAGGAACCGAATAATACGACCGCGCCGCTGATACGGCAAGCGTTCGAAATGTATGCGACAGGTAACTACACGCTGCGCACCTTACGGGAGGAACTCCGCCGCAGAGGATTGCGCAACAAGAACGGAAAAGTTGTCTCGGTCAACGGCTTATCGGCGATCCTCAACAACCCCTTCTATTACGGCCTCATGCGCATTCACAAAACGAACGAGACTTTTAAAGGGGGCCACCAGCCCATCGTTAGCCGCCGGCTATTCCAGCAGGTACAGGACGTTCTATCCGGCCGGACGCAGCGCAAAGTCCAGAAACATCCGTTTGTGTTCAGGCGTCTGCTGCGCTGCGCCGTTTGCGGCTACACGCTGATCGCGGAAAAGCAGAAGGGGCACATTTATTATCGCTGTCATACAAAGGGCTGCCCTGTCACCGGCATTCGCCACGAAACGGTCGAAGACGAGATCGCAACCATCTTCGCCCGCGCGCAGCTAAGTCCTGAAGAGGTCAACGAGGTCAGGATGCTGATTCCGGTGGTGTTGGCCGAACAGGCGGAAAGCGCCGAAGAGAGGATTGAGACTGCGCAACTCCAACTTGCGAACCTGAAAGTCCGTATGGACCGCTTGGTTGACGCCTATATCGACCAGATCATCGACAAAGCGGTTTTTGAGGAACGTAAGCAGAGGTTGACGGCAGAAGAGATCACATTAGAAGAAAATGTCGAGAACATACGTTCCGTCCGCACCGCCAAACACGAACGCATTGAAAAAATCCTCGAACTCGCAGGATCGCTCTATGTAGCCTTTATTTCTGCGGATGACGAACAAAAGCGCAATTTGCTGAATCAGGCAACCTCGAACCGGCTGGTAGGCCCAAAAAAGCTAGAAATTACGCTCTATTCTCCGTTTCAAGAGATGGCAAAACGCCCCCCTGTCCCCTGCGGTGCCCCGTATCGGGACGAACCTCGAACTTTTGCTGAACAGATTATCGGGTTCGCGGATGCATTCGGTGAACAGGCAGAAACCAGCGGACAGTCGCAAGACATGTCATTCAAACTTGCCGCGTGACACCGCCAGCTTTCATGATGACGTTGACAGGCATTTTACGAAGACTGGGAATTTCCCTGAAAGGACTGCATCGCGGAAGCCCCTTGGCTGCTCCTGCGGTAATTTTCTCAAGGCGTGAAAATCTTACCTCAATCACCACACGTGCCGTTTGCTCTCGCGTCCTCCCGTCCCCTCCCATCAAGTACCCATCAACTACCGAGTTCGCGGGAATCGCATTGATTTATAATGGTATTTTTCTTGTTCGCCGGTTGCGGGAATGGTCCGTCCGCCGATCTATCAACTACCCAACACACCAGGGCGCATACGCTTCACCCCACCCCCAGCACATCCAACCCTCGCCCCTCCGCCTCGATCCTGGCGGAAATCTCCCGGATGATCTGATGGGCCAACTCAACCGGCATCGTCTCGTGAATGCGGTACCGGATATTTCCATGATGTTCGCTCCGGCGCGCAGCCAGCGATTGAATGCCCTCAATCTGACTCGCAATGATGCGCTGGGTTTTTGCAGCAGTCTCATCATCTGGCGCCATCAGGCTCGCCAAGTGCGCGCCGCGGTTGACCGACAGCGGATGGCTCTTCCCTGCGGGAAGCGCAAAGGCTTCAAGGAAGGCAAAAGGCCCCAGAAAGAACAGGATGCTGGAAATGAAATCCTGCCGGATTCCTTCGCGCAACGACATATAGGCAAAGCGGTCTGCTTCGAATTCGCGTTGTTGATACGGCGTGATGTCCTCAGCAAGGGCAGGACTGACCGGCGGGCGCTCCGAATTCCCCGGCGCTTGCTCGGTGTGCCCGAGATGCAAATGGCCTGCCTCATGCAGCAACACAAAGAGGACGGCGCCGAGGTAACCGATGGCCGCGTTCTTACGGCTGCGGCGCCCCAACAGGCGGCTTATGGCGTTCAGGGTTCGGCCGGTCTCGATGAAATCGGCAATAAGTGCAAAGCTCGCCAACGAAAACGCGAGTGCCTCCGGTTGCTCCGCGCCGTCGACCAAGACCACGCAGTTTGGGCGCTGTGTCTGCAACAAATCGAGCAATGTGATGAGATCGGCATAGAAGTGGATCAGCTGGCAGAGTCCCTCAAAAACAATCACCTGCCGCCGGCCGTCTTTGATGCGGGGAATAGCGTCTGCTACGGCGAGGTCAGTGCCGTACAGATCAATGTCTTGCAACAACGCTGCCGCGCCAGGCTGTAAGAAATGCGTATGCTTGTCGACAAGGTTGCGTAAGAAGCGAGATTGCGGGCTGTCGAGCCGGGCTGTGATGTTGGCCTTCTTGATCGTGTCGACAACCGTTTCCAAGCGTGCAGCTTCGAGTGGAGCAGCCCCCGCTCGCGTCATCGCCACCAATTCCGCCAGTTCATGACTCGGAATGCACATGGATGATGGCTGCCTGTAGTGACGACCGGATCGCGTCGAGATCAGCGCCCGTGATGCTTAGCTCGGCCACTTTGTCCCCCTCGCGGAGCACCAGCCGGATATCGGTAGTAGGCGAATTTTGTGACCCGACCGACAATGACGGTGGCAGCTGTGTGGCGGTAAGCGCCGACCAAATCCAATTCGCAAGCAAGTTGCACACGATCGAGGCTGGCGCCGCGATGACACCGATGTCGACGGCAAGTTCCCACCAGCCGCCTGTCGCTCCCGGAATCAGTTGTGGCGTACCCACCTGCCACGACATTTCGCCGGCATCCGGCGGCGCCGGTTTGCGGTTTACAGCTAGGGCAGCAATGAAGCTACCTTCACTGGAAAGAACGGTAATCTGCATCGGGAATTTCTCCATCCAGGTAATATAACATACGCCGGATGGAGGAAGTGCTCAACATATTGAAACCATGCATACAATATGGCTCGACCTAACAGCGTTCGCGTGAAATATATTAGCGAACCGTCACCCCACGCAGGAAAGAAATACCATCAGTTGCTCACTGCGGGCCGGTACATTTTTGGCGCGCCGCAGGTCATCGGTGATGCCCAACTCCGTGTCCTCCGCCATGGCCTGTTGCTCCCATTCGCCTTTTTCGTTCTGGGAGAATTGCGTTCCCCATTTTTGCTTTTCGCCGATCGAGAGAAGGTAGCGATCTTCCGCGGCAGCAGTGAGCCAGGCCGCAGTTTCGCATCCTTGTGTCAGGGCCTCGTCCGCTAATTCCCATGCCTTTTTGTAGTGATCCGGCTCACCGCCGTGTTGGAAAAGGAATGCCAGATCAAGAAACTCTGTGCCAGGCAACTGCTCTTTGAGTTCAAAAAGTTCCAGCGCACGGGCTAGACGCGCAGCGTCACGGCAAGTGAATGCGTCAGGATCGGTTTCGTATAGCTTTTTCCGGTCGCGGTCCACAGGAGTTTCGGCCCGCCCTCCGGCCACTGCTTCAGCAGGCCCGTCTCGGCGCCGCCCGTCGCGATTGGGCCCGCGAAACTGCGGCCAGTCATCCGCGCGAACTGCGCCGCATGCAGACCAGCAGAAGGGCCACCGCCGCCAGGCATGCGTCCAAAGGTGCTCTCTGCATCTCTTCTACCTATGACCTTCTGTGCTCTTCCGTGTCCTTCGTGACCTTCGTGGTGGTCTTCGTCTTCTTCTTCTAGGCCAAGTGCTTCACGAGCAGCGCCTTGGCTGCCAGGACGTTCTCATTGGCCTTGGCCGGCGTCGGGTGCGGCGCACTCGATGGACCAGGTCCCCTTGAAGCCCGGCCGCCTTCGCGATCTTGACCATCCGCTTGAGGTCGATGTTGCCGGCCTCGCCGTCCTCGCGGAAGTTGTAGAGCTTGCCGTGGACGG
>CAWHDD010000014.1:0-156139 GCA_963827885.1 uncultured Alphaproteobacteria bacterium
ATCATGAGCGCATCGTCTGGCCCGCGGAGTCGGGGCAGCAGGTAGTCGATCAGCTTGTCCACATCCTGCCAGCTAGGAATTCGGGCGTGCTGGGCATGGTTGGGATGGTCATGAGTGCTCCTGGAATAAATGACGAATGACGAATGACCCGTGATGCGTGCTCCGTGAGCGGTGTTGGGCCGATCTTACGGGCTGGCCGCCACTCGGGCAGTTTTGCCAGCGGCCTTGTCCGTAGTTGGCGCGCGCTTCGGTGACAGCTTCGACCTGCGGCGGTCGGGACCGCGGTGGGCGGCAACCCTGCGACATCGGCCAGCGCTGCCTTGGTCGCCGGCTGCAACGGATAGGCTTCGAGCAAAGAGCGGGCCACGCTCAGCGTCGCCTGGGCAGCCACAGCATCCCGCCCACCCAGGTGGCCTGCTGCACCGCCGCGACCAGATCCGGGAAAACGTTGGCGGTCGCAGTGATCGAACCCACGGCGCCATCGGCGCACGCCTCACCTACAAGGTGATCGTTGCCCGCAAAGTACGCGAGATTCGGGAAAGCCTGCCGAAGGTGCGCACCCTCCTTCGGGTCGCCGAAGGAATCCTTCAGGCCGTAGACCACCTCACCGTGCGAGGTCAGCAGCGCCTGCAGAACGCCATCTGTAATGGACACGCCGGTGATTTGCGGGATGTGATACAACAAGGCCCGGCCGCCGGGAGGTACAGCGGCGTCGAATAAGCGCTGGAAAACCAGGCTGCCACCCCCATGTCCGACGGCTTCTTGAAATAGAACGGCGGCATCACCAGCACCGCGGCCGCGCCCGAGGCAAACGCGTCGCGCGTCAGCGTCGACGGCATCGGGCAGCGCCGCAGCGCCCGTACCAACGATCACAGGCATGTCGCCCGCGGCCGATAAGCGACTGCCTCGGTCACCTGGATGCGCTCCGCCACGCTGAGCGACGCGGCCTCACCGTTCGTGCCGCACGGAATCACGCCGGTGCAGCCGTGCGCCCGCAGATACGCCACATGTCCGGCGATCCAGGGCAAGTCCACCTCACCGTCGGTCGGGCGAAAAGGGGTGACGATGGGGGCGAAAACACCGCGCAGGTCGATGGACAATGGGTTCTCCTTGAATGCCGGACGAACGACGAACACGGGTCACGGGTCACTCGTCACTGACACGACCCGTCCGGGCGCGCCATCGCAGCCGGCGATGCGTAGCGGCAGACAGGTCAGATCATAAGCGCCCGGCGCGACGCCCGCCAGCGCCAGGTTCTCAACGATGATCACGCCCGCGGTCAACAGCGCACGGTGCACCGGGTCACCCGGCGCACCGTACGCCTCGATCGAAGGCCCGTCGATCCCCACCAAACGGATGCCGTGATCCAGCAGCCACGCCGCCGCATCGGGGGCCAAAGCGACGAAGTCAGGGTCAAACGCTCCGACGACCCGCTCGGAGTTGTCAGAGCGAATCAGCAGTCGAACCGTGCCTGGCGGGATCGCGGTCCCGGCGAGCATGCTGGCCGTCGAGTGGGGCCTGCCCGACGAGACGGGCCACCCAGGCCGGGCCGACCGACACGTCCAGCGGCAGGACGTCCACGCCCGCGCCCCCGGCAGGAAGTGCGCCGGAGCGTCCACGTGAGTGCCGGCATGGCAGGCTCATACTCAGCCCGGAGAGCATCGGCAGATCGTCGCTCACGCGCGTCACATGGACCGGCGGATCGCCCGGCCAGACAGGCAATTGTTCGGAGATGCGCTGCGTTACGTCAATCAGCGTGCGCGGCATAGCATTCTCGATGCGTTGACATTATTTTACCACACTCCGGGTGGAGCGGCAGAGGCACTCACCGAGCCGCGCGCTACTCCTCTTTTGGGCAACTGCCGAACCAGCGGCAGCCCGACCAACGGGATCACTGCGGCGAAAATATATGCCGAACGCATACCGAAACGGTCGCTCAGCATACCCAGGATCACGGGTCGCGGTCGCCTGAATGATAAAGCTAAAGCCCAGGAAATCCATTCGCCAGCGCCCGGTTTTCCGGGAATTGCTCTTGCATCATCGCCATGAGCACCGGCATGAGCGACAGCGCGGTGAACCCCAGCGCCAGCAGGATCGGGATGCGGGCAGGCCGCTGAACACCAGGAACGCGCCCATCAACGGCGAAGCGACCAGCAAGGAGATCGTGATGACCCGCCGTCGCCCCAGACGATCGCTCAACGCGCCGGCCGTGAGCGCGCCCACCATACCGGCGCCCTCAAATAGGGCGAAGGCGGCGCCGGCAATCCAGAGGGTGCTCCCCTCCCAACTCAAGTAAGTGGGCAGATAGGTGCCAAAGGCCGCCGACATGAAGGAACGGAACCAGGTGACGCCCAGCGCCGGGATCAGCACCGGCTCATGGCCCGGACAGCTTGCCGCCAGGGGCGCGAGGCGTCGTAGTCCGGCGTGCATGACGTGACATCGCGCAGACGGACATAGAGCACCGCGGAGGTCACCAGTCCGCCCAACATCAGCCAGGGCATGGCCTGGACGCCCGCCGTCTGGATGGTCGTGACGAGAATCAGGGGGCGACTGGTGTAACCCAATCCCCCGCCCACCATCCAGTAACCCATCCCGCGGCCGAGCTTGCTGCCGGACAGTCCACCCGCGATGACCGACCCAACCGAATGGATGGCCGCCGAGCCACCCCGGCGATGAGCAGCAGGACGCCGAGCCCTGCGTGCTTGCGCGACGCCCAACAGGCTCATCGCGATGCCGGTGATGGCAGGCGCCAGGATCACCAGGTAGCGCAGGTTCGTGCGGTCGGCCAGGTAACCGATGAACGGTTGCAGTACGGATGGCCACCTGGCAGAAAGACGCTCAGTAAACCGGCCTGCGTATTGGACAGGCCGAATGACTGGATCAGGGAGGGCAGCAACGGCGGCAGGAACGACGTGTAGGTGTCGTTCACCGCGTGCCCGCCGGTGACGGTGACCACACCAGCGGTCTGGAAACGTTCGGCGTCGGCGCTGGCAGCGCTCGGGACAGTGGTAGCGAGTGTCGTCATGATGTTTCGAACAGGTTGGCGAGATCCGCCAGCGAGCCGCGATAGGTCGGCTTCGGCGTGTCGGGCGACAGCGGGTGGCAGCGCCCGGCACGAGGTAGGTGGCGAACCCGGCGCGGGCGGCGGCCATGTCCATGTCCTCGTCGCCGACCACCAGACAGGCTTCCGCCGGGACGCCCAGGCGTGCGGCGATCGGCGTCGAAGTAGCAGAGGTTCGGCTTGCAGCAGCGGCTGTTCTCGTAGGTCGTCACCCAGTCGTAGGGGAAGTCATCCACGCCGGCCCAGGCCATCCGCTGCCGGTTCGCGGTCGCGGGGAAGAGGGGGTTGGTGGCGATGGCAACCTTGTAGCCAAGCGCAAAGGCGAGTTGGACGACCGTGCGCGCTTCCGGCTTGCGCTGCGTGTACTCTTGCAACCCCGGGAGGTCGCGCCCGTAAAAGTCGTCGAAGAATCGGCTCCAGCTCGGCGCGGGTGTGGCCGGCAAACGGGTAAAACGCCGCTGCGAAAACCCCCTCGTTGGTCGCGCGGCCGTCATTCGCCAGCATGAACTCGGTCGCCGCCAGGAGGTGAGCGATGAACGCTTTGGCGGGCGCGATATGCGCCACCCGCGGGCCAGCCTGGAGAAGTAATGCGGCAGAAAATTCTCCATGTTGCTGTCCAGCAGCGTGCCGTCCAGATCGAAAAGAATGGCTTGGAACTTCGTCATGATTGACCTGCTAAACGATGCGCGGCTCGATCCGCATCAGCAGACCGTGCTTCGGCCGCAACGTCACGCCCGGCTCCACGCGATCGGGCGGCCGGGCACGGGAACAGGCGGCAGCGCCGGGCGACCGTCGCGATGACTAACGCTTCGCCTCGGTCATAGCGAACTGATCGCCGATACACAGCCTGGGCCCGCCGCCGAACGGGTAGTAGGGCGAAGCGCGGCCGGCCGCGGTGCGCTCCTCGCTGAAACGGCCCGGGTCGAACGCTTCCGGATCAAGCCAAAAAGCCACCTGCCGGTGCGTCACGTAGGGGCTGGCGACAACCGACCGCGTGCCTCGGCCGGCACCCGGAAGCCGCCGATCTCATCATCGGCCAGCGCCTTGCGGGTGATGATCCAGGCCGCGGGTAGAGCCGCAGCGATTCCTCGAAAACTGCCTGAGTGTACCGCAGGTCCGGCAGATCGTCCACTTGCGGAGCGCGTCCGCCCAACACCGCGGCCAGCTCGGCGTGCAGCTTCGCCTCAGCGGCTGGGTCCGTCGCGAGCAGATACCAGGTCCATGCCAGCACGCGCTGGCCACCGTCTCGTGGCCGCGATGAGCAACGTCATCATCTCGTCGCGCAACTGCCGGTCAGTCATCCCCTGGCCGGTCTCCCGTCACGAGCGGCATCACATAGCCGAGGGATCAACGGTATTGCCGGGTCGCGGCGCCGTTGACGTTGCCGGGCGTTGACCGCATCCTCCAGGGACCGCCAGGGCTTTTCGATAGCGCAGGTTGGCCGGCGTCGGCAGCCATTGCGGCACGATTCCGAACGTCCTGGCCCGGGCCGACGATGTGATCGAGCACGACCAGTGTGGCCTGGGCGAGCTTATCGGCCGCACTCCCGATCTCAATGCTGAACAGCGCCTTGCCGACGATCTGGAGCGCGAGATGCATCATCTCAGCCGCAACATCGATCGGCTGGCTCGCCACGCGCTGCGAAACCATCCAGCGCGCCAACATCGCCTCGGCGTAGGCTGTCATCAGCCCTGCGAAACCCGCCGGATGCGCTGGCGGTGAAACGCGGGCTGCGCCAACCGCCGCTGCCGCAACCAGAAGTCGCCGTCGCTGGTCAGCAATCCACGGCCGGTGATGCTGCTGAGCAGGTTGTACTGAAATGTGTCCTTGCTGTAGTTCTTGGCGTTGTCCTGCACACGTGCTTGACGCCATCCGGATGCACCACCAGGTACACCGCCAGCGGACCGACAGGGTAACGCACGAAATCCCCGTATTGGCGAGCGATTTGGAGCAGGAAGGCATGCCGGCCGGCGTCGCGGAGGGTGCGCAAATCGTCCAGCGATGGGCGTGAGCCAGGGCCCGGCGGCGGTGGGAGGTTAGGATTGGCGTCTGAAATATCTGACATGCTGAGCTTTTCGTTGGACATCTTGTTGAATTGATATGGATTCTTGTTCAGTATACAACAACCTGGACCCTCAATCAAAACCTTTTCGAGCCGGAGCAACGGATCGAGCCTCAGCGGGGGGATGAATTTTCGGCAAATGTGTTGACACTGCGGCAGGGGTCATGCTATGATCTCAGATATGAAACCCGCAGGGAGCTATCGCCGTATTAACATGTGTCTGTCAGGCACTTGTCGGCAGGAACTCCGGCAGAGCGGGCCACTGGTTGGTAAAGTGGTCTTGCTTTCTGCATCCATCTGTGAACGATCGTTGGTTCCTGAGTCAGGAGGCAGCCAAATCGGCCGTGAGTCGCTCGCGCTATCCCTGTTGATCCTCATCCTCATCCTGGCCTTCGGCGGCGCCGTGCTGGCCCAGGACAAGACGCTGTATTGGCAGCGGTATGACGTCGATCTCTCGCCCCAGACGAACGGCGACTTGCACGTGGAGGAGACCCAGGAGTTGGTCTTCACCAACGGCACTTCCGCTACGGCCGGCAGCGATCCCGCAGAACCGGCTGGGCGAGATTAAGGACATCCAGGTGCGCGAGTTCGATGGCCCGGTGTACGATACTCCGAGGCAGATGAGCCGTACACCTACGCGTCTTCCAGGAAGGCGGGGAAACCAGGATCCGCTACAACTTCCCGCCCACCAGCGACAGCCGCCGGACCATCGTCATCGCCTACGACGTGACCGACGCGCGTGCGCTACTATCCCGAGAACGGCGTTGACCAGCTTCTACGGGAAAGCGGTGCCGGCGGGCAACCCGTTCCCCACGCAGTCCTCCACCATCACGCTTCATGCGCCCGAGCCCGCGACCTTCACGAACTACGGCATCTACGGCGCCGAGGCGGCGGCCGATTTCCAGGCCGGCCGACCGCGACGCCACGATCAAGGTGCGGGGCCGATCAATCCAGGCGAGGAAGTCGAGGTGGTGGCCGAGTGGCAGCACGGCGTGGTGGCCGGCCAGCCTGCGGCCTGGCAGCGCGAGTTGGATCAAGAGGCCGAGGCCAAGCAATCCGAACAGGAATTTCGCAATCGGTGGGGGCCGGTCTTCGAACTGGGCTTTCTGTCCCTCGCCGGGCTGTTTCTTATCGGCGGGCCGGTGCTGCTCTACCTCTGGTGGTACCGTAAGGGCCGCGACCACCCCGTGGGGTTGATCGCCGACTACCTGCCCGAGCCGCCCTCCGATTTCCGCCCGGGGCATGGCAGGAACCTTGATCGACGAGAGCGCGGATATGCAGGACGTCTTAGCAGCATCCTTGATCTGGCGCGGCGCGGCGCGTTGGAAATCGAGGAGAAGCAGGAGCCCGGCTTCCTGGGGATCGGCACTTCGTCGGACTTCATCTATCGTAAGCAGGCCGGCTTTACGAAGCCATTGCGGCCCTATGAAAAGACGCTGCTTGACAACTTGTTCAAAAAGGGCAAGGAGGTCGAAGCGAGTCAGCGCTGAAAAACAAATTCTACACCGCTGTGCCGACGATCCGTAAGCAGCTTTACGAGGCAGTCGTGGAGGAGGGTTTCTTCGAGGGCAGTCCCGAGAAAGTCCGTTCGACCTATGGCTGCCTGGGCGTCGCGGCGCTGATTCTGGCGGTTGTTGTCGGCTTCTTCTTCATCGGCATCCTGGCACGGTACTCGGGATTCGTGCTGTGCGTGCCGGTGGGCGTGGCAGTGACCGCCATCGGTGTGATCATTCTCGCCGCGCTACATGCCGCGCCGGACTCAAAACGGCTCCGAAGAAGTGAGCGCGGTGGCGGGCGTTCAAGCGGTACCTGCAGAACCTGGAGAAGTACACCAAAATTGAGGAGGCCACGGAGATTTTCGAGCGCTATCTGCCCTATGCGGTGGCGTTCGGGCTGGAACAGAGCTTCATCCAGAAGTTCCAAGAGAAAGTAGATGCGCCGCCGCCCACTTGGTGGATCCCCTACGGTGTGCCGCGGCCGTACTACAGCGGTGGTGGTTCTGTCGGCGGCGAGGGTGGACACGTGCCCGGCCACGCCATACTGCTACCGAAAAGCCCTCCCAGGCCCCCAAGAAGTCCTCCTCTCTTTGCCAGAATCCCGACTACCCGGTAGGACCTGCCGTTGAGGAGAATCATATCCGGTTGAGCCGGATCTCCCGCTCAAAAGTATCTTTTGAGAGTTCTTTTGAAATAATTACAACTGCTTTGTCCCCGGATACGCCCGCTATTGTTCATGGGCGCGTTGGCCGCGAAACGGCACAATCCCATCCTGAAAGCCTTCTTTGAACGGCTGGTGGCGGCAGGCAAGCCCAAAATGGTAGCCATCATTGCCGTTGCCCGCAAATTGCTCACCATTCTCAACGCCATCCTCCGGGACAAAAAATCATGGCAAAACGCTTGACTTCCAAGACAGCCGCTTCGTCCCGGCCATGCACAAGGAACATGCTACCGCGCGCAGGAGGGGTCAAGGCTGCGCAGCACCGCCGGAGGCGGCTTGGCCTTGACGCCTCCGAGCACGGTAGCATGCTGGTGTGCGGCGGGGCTCACGGCAATCACTGGACCCACCCTGGATTCAAGAGCCATTATTTAAAGAGTGCTGCCCGCCGGTTCGATGTGGCCGGCCAGCATGGCGATGAGGCTGTTCAATACCAGCCGCCCCGCGCTGCTGGCGCGCAAGCGGCGTCCGCCGCTGGCTAGCACCGCCAGTCCGTCTTCTTCCGCCAAGCGGATGCCCGCGCCGGACAATTGCCACCCGGTTTTGGACACAAGCGCCTCCAGGTTCAGCCCCTCTCTCAGCCGCAGCCCCATGAGCAGCATTTCCACGGCCTGATCGCGGCTGCCGAGCGTCTGCTGCTCAGCAAACCCCGAGCCGCGCGTCTCCACAGCCTCAGCCCAGGCAGCGGGATCGCTGAGCGCACTCACCGCCAGCTTCGCGCCATCAACCGTGATCCGCCCGTGGGCGCCAGGACCGGCGCCGATGTAATCGCCATAACGCCAGTACGTTAGATTATGGCGGGACTCCTGGCCCACGGCGGCATGGTTGGAAATCTCATACGCCGGCAGACCGGCCACCTCGCACATCTCCTGGGTCAGCTCGAAAAGTTCAACCGCCTCCTCGCTTTCCGGGATGCGCAGCTTGCCTTTTTCTTCCAGCGCGAAAAACGCCGTCCCTGGCTCGATGGTCAGTTGATAAAGCGACAGGTGCCCCGCCGCCATCGCCAGCGCTTCGCCCAGTTCAGCACGCCATTCCCCCGCCGTCTGGCCGGGGCGCGCGTAGATCAGATCGAAGCTGACGCGGTCGAAATGGCGCTTCCCCACCTCGATGGCCGCGCGCGCCTCGGCGCTGGTATGCAGGCGGCCGAGAAAGCGCAGCACATCGTCGTGCAGCGATTGCACGCCGATGGAGACGCGATTGACGCCCGCCGCGCGATAACCGGCGAAGCGTTCCGCCTCGACGCTGGACGGGTTGGCCTCCAGCGTGATTTCGGCGCCGTCCGCGACCGGCCACAGGGCTGCGATATGGTCAATGATGGTGGCGACGGTGCGGGCAGACATCAGCGACGGTGTGCCGCCGCCGAAAAATACGCTGGTGACAGTTTTGCCGGCGGTGAGCGCGGCGTAATGCTCCAGCTCCTTCAGGCAGGCCGCCAGATAGCGCGGCTCGGCCACCGTTGGCCGCGCGTAGGAGTTGAAATCGCAATAGGGGCATTTGGAGGCGCAGAAAGGCCAGTGGACGTAAACGCCGAAATCGTCCACCGCCGGGTCAGCTTGCGCCAGAGTTCCCATCATCCTGCATAATCGCCGCCTTCAACTGTGCAAAGGCACGCGCCCGGTGTGTCATCGGATATTTCTGCGCCGGCGCCATCTCGCCGAAGGTGATGTCATGGCCATCCGGCACGAACATCGGATCGTAGCCGAAGCCGTTGGTCCCGCGCGGCGGCCACACCAGTTGTCCGGGCGCACGCCCCTCGAAAAAGGCAGTATCGCCGTCCGGCGTCGCAAGACACAGCACGCAGACGAACGCGCCGCTGCGATCCGCCGTGCCGAGCGCCTGCAACTCGTCTTCCACGCGCCGCATCGCAACGCTGAAATCCTTGTCCGGCCCGGCCCAGCGCGCCGAATAAATGCCCGGTGCACCATCAAGCGCGTTGACGCTCAGCCCGGAATCGTCGGCCAGCGAGATCAGCCCCGTTGCCCGCGCGCATTCCACGGCCTTCAGCTCCGCATTCTCCGCATAAGTCACCCCGGTTTCTTCCGGCTCGGGAACGCCCAACTCGCCCGCCGCCACCAGCTCGATGCCAAGCGGCGCGAAAAGCTGCTGCAATTCCCAGACCTTACCGGGATTGTGCGTGGCGATGACCAGACGTCCGCCGGACAGTAAATGCGCCGCCATCAGCCGACGGTCAATTTCTGCATGCTGACCAGTTCCTTCACGCCCTTCTTGGCGAGGCGGATCATCTCGTGAAGCGACTCCTCGGAGAACGGCCCCTTTTCCGCCGTGCCCTGCACTTCCACCAAGCCGCCCGAACCCGTCATGACGAAATTCGCGTCGGCGTCCGCTTCGGAATCCTCGGCGTAATCCAGGTCGAGCACCGGCTGGCCCTTGTAGACGCCGCAGGAAATCGCCGCGATCTGGTCTTTCAGCACATCAGCCGTCACCATGTTGCGCGCCTTCATCCAGTGGATGCAATCGTACAGCGCCACCCAGCCGCCGGTAATGGAGGCTGTACGCGTGCCGCCGTCCGCCTGGATGACGTCGCAGTCCACCGTGATCTGCCGCTCGCCCAGCGCCACCAGATCCACCACGGCGCGCAGGGACCGCCCGATCAGGCGCTGAATCTCCTGAGTGCGGCCCGACTGATGGCCCATGGTCGCCTCACGGCGCGTGCGGTCCGTCGTGGCGCGCGGCAGCATGCCGTATTCCGCCGTAACCCAGCCGCGCCCCTGCCCCTTCAGCCACGGCGGCAGACGTTCCTCCAGCGAGGCGGTGCACAACACATGGGTGTTGCCGAACTTGATAAGGCACGACCCTTCGGCATGGGCCGAAACGCCCCGTTCGATGGTCACAGGTCTCAGTTGATCGATGTCACGTTTAGAGGGGCGCATGGGCTCTTTATTTCGGGCGGGTTGAATACAAAAAAATATGAGCGGCACAATACCGCTCACGCATAATGTGACGCGCACACTAATTCGCTTTCCGCGGGAGTGGAAGCGGAAACGCGAGGTTATCGCGATGAATTCAACATCGCCCTTAGTCTACCGCATGAAAAACACGCGAAATCCGTAAATCCGCCGGACGGGCGGCAAAATCGGCCCAACTGCCGGCGGGATTAATGGAGTACAGTATCCATCCGGCGAGGTTTGGCGCGGGAACGAAGCCAGCGCCGCCTTTCGAGTGCCTCCCGGCGAATTCACGGGTAGTATCTTCGATGAACACAGGAGACCGCGCCCGTGAATTACCGCAAACATTTCGCCGTAGAGAAAGGCAGCCGGGTCAAGCTCGGCGGCATCGACCCTGGTTTCAACGGCAGCAAGATCGGCCGCGCCGAAGCCCAGCCGCTGATCGAGGCGAACCGGGAGCGTCTGGCGCGCGACCAGCTAGCGCTTTACGCCGAGCATAAACGCGCCGTGCTCATCTGTTTGCAGGGCATGGACGCGGCGGGCAAAGACGGCCTCATCAGCCACGTTCTGGGCGCCATGAACCCGCAAGGCTGCCGCGTCACGTCGTTCAAGGAACCCAGCACCAACGAACGGGAGCACGATTTTCTCTGGCGTATACACGAGCACGTGCCCAACAAGGGCTGGGTTGGGATTTTCAACCGCTCACATTATGAAGCGGTGCTGGTCGAGCGGGTGCGCAAACTGGTGCCGCGCAAGGTCTGGTCCGCCCGCTTCAGCCAGATCAACGATTTCGAGCGCATGCTGACCGAGAGCGGCACGGTGATCATGAAATTCTTCCTGCACATCGGCAAGGACGAGCAGTTGAAGCGGTTCAAGGCGCGCTTCAACGATCCGATGAAGCAGTGGAAAATCAGCGAGGCGGATTATACAGAGCGGGAACTCTGGGATAAATATTGGGAGGCTTATGAGGACGCGCTGTCGAAGTGTTCGGAAAAGCACGCGCCCTGGTACGTGATCCCGTCGAACTCCAAGTGGTTCCGCAATCTGGCCGTGTCGCAGATCATCGCCGATACGCTGGAAGACCTCAACATTGCGGCGCCGCGCCCGTCGGTGGACATCGAGGAGATACGGCGGAAGTATCATGCCGCCGAGCGGGGCGGGTGAGCGGCGTCACGGCAAGCCGCTCATGGCCTCACATTATTTATACTTCACCGAGCACCCGTAGGCCCGCGTCACCGCCTGGCTCACCGGCTTGCCGGCCTTAAGCTCGTCCAGCGCCTGGCGCACGTAGTTTTTCGCGCCCTTGATCGCCGCCGGATCGGTGTCCGGCTTGTCGTCGATGCCGCCCATGTAAACCAGGGTGCCGGACTTATCGGCGATGAACATGTGCGGCGTGGTTTCGGCCTTGTAGAGGTGGCCGATGGTGCCTTGCGGGTCGAGCAGCACGGCCGCCGGCGCCGCGCCACGGCTGGCGGTCAGCTTGTCCGCTTCCGGGCCGTTGACATAGCCCTGCTCGCCCTTGGCCGACGAAATGACCGTCAGCCAAACCACGCCATCCGCCGCCGCCTGTTTCTGGAGCGACTGCATATTGCCGGAGCCGTAATGCTTCTTGACGTAGGGGCAGCCGTCGTTGGTCCATTCCAGGACCACGGTCTTACCCTTGAAATCGCTGAGCTTCACGGTCTTGCCGCTGGAAGCCGTGGCGGTGAAATCCGGCGCGGGCTTGCCCGTCTCGGGGGCGGCGGAAACCGGCGATACCGCGAGCATCGCCAGCGCCGCCACGGCGGTCATCGCGAACAGCCAGACCCGGCTACTGCTTCTTTCCATTGGGCAAGTCTCCTTCTGCTTTGGTCAGCGGCAGTTGCGAAAGGTGATCCATAACAATGGACTCCGTCAGCAATTGCGGCAGCACATCGGGCTGCCCCCCGGCGGCCTTAGGCGGATAAATCAGATACAGCGGCACGCCCACGCGATTGAACGAACGCAACACCTCGGTGATGCGGGGATCGTTGTTCGTCCAGTCGCCCTTCAGATATGCAACATTGCGGCGCTTGAATTCCGCCCGCACCCGCTCCGAATTCAGCCCCATACGCTCATTCACTTTGCAGGTGATGCACCACGCCGCCGTCAGATTGACGAACACCGGATGCCCCTCGGCGCGCAGCGTATCCAGCCGCTCAGGGCTGAACGGTTCGCCGAAACCGCTGGTCTCGCCCAGCCCCTGAGGCTCGACGCTAACGGGCGCCGCGCTCAGCATACCGGCGGCACTAATCATCAGCGCAACCGCCACGGCCAGCGGTGCCCAGCGCCACACGCCGCCGGCATTCTGCAAACGTCCCGCCAGCCACGCGGCAAAACCGATGCCCACCACGGCAACGGCCGCCGCCAGCACGCCGTCGCTGCCCCGCTCGATGCTCAGCACCCACACCAGCCAGGCGGCCGAAGCATACATGGGGAAGGCCATGACCTGCTTCAGCGTCTCCATCCAGGCGCCCGGCTTCGGCAGCATGTGGCGCAGATGCGGCGACACGCTCAACAGCACCAGCGGGCTGGCGAAGCCAACGCCCAGCGCTAGCAGCACCGCCACGGCCTCCGCCGCGCTCTTGGTCAGCGCGTAGCCGAGCGCCGCCCCCATGAACGGCGCAGTGCACGGCGTCGCCACGACCACGGCCAGCACGCCCGTGAAGAAGGTGCCGGTCAAACCGTTCCGCCGTGTCAACGCGTCGCCCGTGCCCATCAGGCTGCCGCCGACCGAGAACACGCCGGACAGGCTGAGGCCCAGGGCGAAGAAGATGGCGATCATCAGCAGCACGAACTCCGGCGACTGAAACTGAAATCCCCAGCCCGCCGCGCCGCCCGCCGCCCGCAGCGACAAGAGCAGCACCGCCAGCACGGCGAAGCTCGCGATTACGCCGGCGAAATAGGCCATCCCCTGCCTGCGCCCCGCCGCCTGCTCGTCTTTGCCGGCATATTTGGCGAGGGAAAGCACCTTGAGCGACAGCACCGGGAACACGCACGGCATCAGATTAAGGATGACGCCGCCGAGCACGGCGAACAGCAGCGCGGTGAAAAAGCCGATGCCGCTCCGGGCGGCCGTATCAGGCGCGGCGGCGCTGCCGGCCTTCGGAACGTCACGAGCCGCGGGCGGCTGAGAGCCCGCCACATCAGCCTGCTTCTCCTCCGCCAGCACCCCGGCGTTCTTCGCGCCAATCCAATACCCCCGGCGCCCCTCGCCCGCGCCAGTGACCAGCAGCCCCTTCAACTCTTCGAGCGGCTGCGCCTTCAGATCGCCCCGCAGCATCTCCACGCTGAGATTTCCGGCGGACAGAGCCGTTTTCTGCGGGGCGGAATTGTCGATCTGCCCCCATTCGAGCGGGAAGAACCGCACCTTCGCGGCATCGCCCGCCTGCGCGCCAATCTGCTCGATGTCGAGCCGCACCCGCTCCTGCCCCAGCAGAAACGCGGCCTTCCACGGCCCTTGAGACGGCAGACGCGCGGCGTGCCGCTGGATGATTTCCGCCTGCGACGAGGCAATCGTGCCGGACGGACCGGCGGCCACGGGCAACGTCAGGCTGATTTCGGACTGCTCGGGAATGCACACATTCTCGCAAGCCAGCCAGCGGGCCGTCGCCGCCAGCGTCACACGCTCGCCCTGCAACGTCTCCGGCGCCTGCATACGCACCAGGAACCACGCCTCGCCCGAATAGCCGTAATTGGTGAGCGTGGCGACGGGCTGCACATCGGGCAGCGGCCATTGTATATCGCCGGCCTTGAAGCCATCCGGTAAACGCCAGTCCAGCACCATCTGCTCGCCGGCGTCGCCGGGATTTACCCAATAGGTGTGCCAGCCGGGAGAAATCTTCTGCTGAACCGCGACCCAGAAACTCTGCCCCGGCGAAACCGTCGCCGACTCGGACGCCAGCGTCACCTTGACCATCCGCGCCTGAGGTACGTTTGCAACCTGGGCAAACGCCGGAGCCGCGGAAAAAAACAGGGCCAGCAGCCATGCTGTAATTTGCGTCATTTCGAAACAGGAGCCTTTCGCGGGAGCCAGGCCCGCATATGCGGCAAAATCTGGCATCTATCAAGGCGTTGAATCAATTAGCGCGTGTAGTCCTCACACACCGCGATCACGAAAATGGGAAGTCATTTTCCCGGAAGTTCTATTCTAATTCAGCGTCTTACCCTTGATTGGCGCACCCCGCATCCTCATATTCATCATCAGATTAAACCGCCGGGTCCCGGATTTTCACGTGCATTTGAATGGGCATGTGGCGGTCATGCGCCGCATTCTGCTCACTAGGTATGGACATCACGCAGATGCCGCTCCCAATCGCTGGTTCACCCCTTGCGGAACGAGATGTTTTGCGCCCGCGAACGTGCCTCAAATCCGCCTTAAAGACTAACGAAAGGTCAAGGCTGAGCACGGCGTTAAGGCATGCTGGTTGGGGGCCAACTTGTCGATAACCACCTGTTCGCGGTGGTCTCACGCAGACATTTCAGCTAATTGAAGGACCGTCGCGCCAAACGCGGGGAAAGATTGCTATGGATCGTCGCAATTTCTTGCAGCTCGCGGGGCAGCTGTCGGCGATTTCCCTTTTGATGCGGGAAATGCGCATATCGGCCGCCACGGCCGCCGATATTCCGCCGGAAGCCGCGCCGGCCGCAGCAGCACCGGCCGCACCGCCTCCATCCGCCGCCGCCGCGCCGCCCCTGGCGGAACCGATCCCCATCACCGAGGACAAATTCCGGCGCATGGCCGAGGAGCTCTCCAAGAAGCCGTTCGAGGCGCCCAAGCCGCGGCTGCCCGACGAGCTGAAGGATATCGGCTACGATCAGTACCGGAATGATATCCGCTTTAAGAAAAGTCAGAATGTCTGGGCGGGAGACAACCTCAATTATAACCTGGAGATGTTCCACGCCGGTTTTCTATTCAAATCTCCGGTCGATATCTATCTCATCGAGAACAACGTCGCCACCGAGTACAGCTACTCGCCGTCGCGTTTCGCATTCAGCCCCAAAATCAAGGCTCCCCCGGCGGATTCCAACTCCGGCTATTCCGGCTTCCGGGCGCTTGGCAGCATAAGGCGGCCCGACAAACTGGACGAGTTCGTGGTCTTCCAGGGCGCCAGCTACTTCCGCTCGTTCGCCGTTGGGCAGAACTACGGCCTGTCGGCGCGCGGCCTCGCCATCAACACCGGCCAGCAGGGCGGCGAGGAATTCCCGTTCTTCCGCAGCTTCTGGGTCGAAAAGCCAAAAGCCGGCAGCGACAAGCTCACCGTCCATGCCATTCTCGACAGCCCAAGCGTCACAGGGGCTTACAAATTCGTCATATCGAACTCAAATGACACGGTCATGGACGTCGAAATGACACTGTTTCCGCGGGTGCCGATCCCCTATGTCGGCATCGCACCGCTCACGAGTATGTTCCTTTTTGGCCCGCAGGATACCGGCCGCGTCAGCCACGCATCGGATTTCCGCCAGCAAGTCTACGATTCCGAGGCACTTACGATCCTGAACGGCAAGGGCGAATACATCTGGCGCCCGCTGATCAATCCGCAGCGTCTGCAATTCTCGGTGTTCGTCGATGAAAACCCGAAGGGCTTCGGGCTTATCATGCGGAACCGGAACTTCCACGACTTCCAGGATCTGGAAGCGCGCTACGACCAGCGGCCCAGCCTGTGGATCGAGCCCCTCGACAAGTGGGGCGCCGGTTCCGTCGATCTGATCGAGCTGCCGACACCATACGAATATAACGACAACATCGTCGCTTTCTGGCGGCCGAAGCAGCCTTTGGCGCCGGGCCGCGAGGAAGGCTACCGCTACCGCTACCGCATGCATTGGTGCTGGGATGCGCCGGTTCGCCGGACCTTCGCCTATTTTTCGCGCACTCGCGTCAACGCCATGCCGGGCAAGCCGGGCTGGCTGCGTTTCGAGCTGGATGTCGCGGGAGCGGAGAAATTTCAAAATACCGCCACAGGAAAGTTCGAACTCTGCGACGATTTCGACGAAATTTGCGCGGAAAAATCGCGTCATCTCCAGGTCTCGGCGACTCGGGGCGCGATCGCCAATCAGAACTGGCGATACTACGAAGTTGAACTCAGTCCGGGCAAGATCGAGCGCGGGTACCGTCTCAGTTTCGAATACCGCACCAAGGGGGTGGAACAGGACGATTTGCGCTGCGTTCTGGTAATGAACGGCAAGCCGGTTTCTGAAACCTGGGTCTACCGCTGGACGACACCGAATATCGGCGCCCCTGGCGCTCTCCATTAAAGGCAGCCGGTCATGCTCTGCCGCTTCGCGATTTGGGAACAAGGCTGATGCACGATACTCATCCACTCTCAGCGGGATCGCTGCTCACGGCGGGGATGCCGGTCAACAGCTTCCCGGTGCAGGATCTCGAACGCTTCAACGAGGCAACCCGCCGCGTCGCGAAACCCGACGCGCAGGCGCTATGGCGGCGCCTGTTCGTCTTCGGCGGCGCCGCCCTGATCACCGCCTATCTGACGCGCTCGCTGTACGAGGTCCTGTTCGTCAGCGGCATCCTCAGCGCCGAGGTCATCATCTTCTACGGCCTGCTGCTGCTGTTCTTCTGCCTGAACACCGCATGGCTGTCGCTGTCGTTCATGACCGCCCTGGCGGGCTTCCTGGTCGTCACCTTCCGCGCCAAGCGTTCCACCATCGACATCAACAACATCGACATGTCGAAGCCGATGGAGAGCAAGACCGCCATCCTGATCTGCACCTATAACGAGGCGCCCGAGCGGGTGTTCGGCGTGGCGCTGGCGACCATGCAGGCGCTGGCGCGCCGACGGGCACGCCAGCAGCTTCGACGTCTTCATCCTCAGCGACACCACCGACCCCGACATCTGGGTTCATGAGGAGGCCGCCTTTCCAGGCCGCGCCGCGCCGCAGCCGCTGGCGCCGCATCTTTATTACCGCCGCCGCTCGACCAACACCGGCAAGAAGGCGGGCAACGTCGGCGACTGGTGCCGCCGCTGGGGCCGCGCCTACGATTACATGCTCGTGCTCGACGCCGACAGCCTGATGACCGGCGAGACCATGGTGAAGCTGGCCGCCGCCATGGAAGCCCATCCGGATATCGGCCTGATCCAGACGTCGCCCTCCGTCCATCAACCGCAACACGCTGTTCGCCCGGATGCAGCAGTTCGCCAGCCGCGTCTACGGGCCGATGATGGCGACGGGCCTGGCTTTCTGGCATCGCGGCATCGGCAATTTCTGGGGCCACAACGCCATCATCCGCGTGCCGCGCTTTCTGGAAAGCGCCGGGCTGCCGCATCTGCCCGGCAAGCCGCCCTTCGGCGGGCAGATCCTCAGCCACGATTTCGTCGAAGCCGCGCTGCTGTGCCGCGCGGGCTGGCGGGTGTGCATGGCGCCCGAGCTGAAGGGCTCCTACGAGGAAATTCCGCCGAGCCTGATCGACTTCGCCATGCGCGACCGGCGCTGGTGCCAGGGCAATCTTCAGCATCACCGCATCCTGCGGCACGCAAGGGCTGCACTGGGTCAGCCGGGTGCACCTGGTGATGGGCATCATGGCCTATGTGTCGGCGCTGCTCTGGCTGCTGTTCCTGGTGGCGGCGCTGTGCGCTCACCTTGCAGGCGCAAATCACGCCCGCCCAGTATTTCAGCTCGACGCGCAGCTCACACGCTGTTCCCCACCTGGCCGATGCAGGACAGCGAGCGGGCCGCGAACTGCTGTTCTGGACGCTGACGCTGCTGCTGCTGCCCAAGGTCTTCGGCTATCTGCCGCCGCTGTTCGAGCACGGCAAAGCGCAAGGCGTTCGGCGGCGTGGCGGCACTGACGGCCAGCGCTGTTCATCGAGACGGTGCTGTCGTCGCTGTTCGCGCATGTGATGATGCTGGTGCAGTCGGCGGCCATCGTCGACATCCTGCGCGGCCGTGACAGCGGCTGGAACCCGCAGCGCCGCGACGACGGTTCGCTGCCAAGCCTCGTCATCATGCGCTACCATCTGATCCATATGCTGATCGGTGTGTCGCTGGGTGTGCTTGCCTTTACGACATCCATGGCGCTGTTCCTGTGGATGCTGCCGGCGACGCTCGGTCTTGGCTCTGTCCGGGCCGCTTTCGGCGCTGACGGCGAAGCGGTCCTGGGGCATGGCCTTTGCCCGCCTGAGGCTGCTGCAAATCCCGGAAGAGGTGTCTCCGCCCCCCATCGCGGTTCAGGTCCAGGCATGCCAGGAGGCGCTGGCGCCGGAAATCCAACGCCAGGAGGCCATTACGCAACTGGCATACAATCCTCCTTTACGACGTTTGCATATGGAATTGATTCAAATACAACCTGTCTCACTTGAGACACGATTTTCGCCGAACTTGGCGATTGGCCGTGCCAAGCTGGAGGTGTCGGGCAGTCTGCCGGAGCTTCTGGCTTTGCTGAAGCCGGGCGAGAAAGCCGCGCTGCTATCCGACCCCGAGAGCCTGGCGCGTCTCGAATTTCTTATTCCGCACGAGCTTCAGGCGCGCCCCGCGGGCACCTGATTGCCGTGCGGGCCGCAACATCCGCCGGGCAGGGCAACTATAAGAAACAACAAAGGAAACATTCATGACACAGTTACGGGGAACGGCAATTTTCGCATTTGCCTTCCTTCAGGTTTGGGCGTGGGCCGCATATGGGCCTGCCAGCGCTCAAAACCGGCCAATGCCCAACGGCTCCTTCCGCGTCGCTGAAACGGCTGACGAAAAAAAGAAGAGAGAAGAGGAAGAGAAGAAGAAGCAGCCGCAGAAACAAGCCCCGCAGCCGGCGCAGCAGCAGCCGAGGCAGGCTCCGCCGCCCGTACAGCAGCCCCAGCGGCAAGCTCCGCCTCCCGTACAACAGCCGCAGCGTCAGGCCCCGCCGCCCCAGCAGCTACAGCAGCGGCAAGAGCGGCAAGCGCCTCCCTCCATGCAGCAGCCTGGAAACCAGATGCGCGGCGGCCAGGACGACCCGCACCGGCAGCAGCAGATGCAGCAGAAGTCGCGCGAGGACGCGGATCGCCGCAAGGCCGCCGAGGATGGCGAGCGCAAAAAGCAGCAAATGCAACAGCAGCAGATGCGCGACGCCCAGCAAAAGACGCGCGAGGACGCGGATCGCCGCAAAGCTGCCGAGGACGACGCCCGCAAAAAGCAGCAAATGCAACAGCAGCAGACACGCGACGCCCAACAGAAGGCGCGCGAGGATGCCGAGCGCCAGAAAAGGACGACGCAGCAGCCGCAGGTCACGCCCCAGCCGGGCCAGATGCAAAGACCGGGCGGCATCACGGGCCGCGACGACCTCAAGACCAAGCAAACTCCTCCGGGATCGCAAAACGCCGCGCCGGCTGGCCAGTTGCAAAAGCCGGGCACCGTTACCGGGCAGGACGATCTCAAGACCAGGCAAGCTCCTCCGGGGACTCCGGGCGTTCAGCAGCCGGCCCAGATCCAAAAACCCGGCACTGTCACCGGGCAGGACGGCCTCAAAACGAAGCAAACTCCTCCGGGGATGCCGGGCGCGCAGCAGCCGGGCATAGGTCAGCCGGCCGTAACCACGGCGCCCGATATGCGCAAAGGACCCGGCGATGGCATGCATCGCCAGCCGGGCGGAGATCCCGCGAAGACGGCGGGGCAGCCCGGATTGCCGCCGAAGGGCGCCATCGCGCCTCCGCCGGTTGCCAAGCCGCCAGTGGACCCGCGCGTTCTGGAGGTCAGAAAGGCCAAGGACATCGAGATCCAGCATAAGCTGAAGCAGGAGAAGGAAGCCACCAAGCACGAAAAGAGCAAGGATCAGGTAGACGTCCGGCTGAAGATCCAGACCGAGCACATGCAAGTCCTGCACAGAGGCCGGCAGGAACACCGTGACAACGAAGGGCGCACCGTCATCAAGGAGCCCGGCAATCGCGTCATCATTCGCGACCCCTCTTTCAGCGTCAACCTGAACCTCGGAGGCGCCAAGCGTCATCACGGCCCCACCGGCGTTATCATCATGCACGACGAGACGGAGCGTTTCCGCCGCCATTCCAGGGATGTGCGCGTGGAACGGCACGGCCACGAGTCTCACGCGCATGTGCGTCTGCCGAACGGCGCGGTCATCATCAACGTGACCGACGAGAACGGCCGCACCATGCGCCGCATCCGCCGCGACCGTCACGGCGGTGAGGTGGTGCTGTTCGACAACGGCCCGGTGCGCGCCGGCATTGGCTTCGGCTTCATGCACGGCCTGCGCCTCAATATCGCGCCGCCGGTGATCGACATGCCGCCCGAGCGCTACATCATGAGCCTTGAGGATGCCACGGAGGAAGACATCGCCGAAGTGCTCTATGCGCCGCCGATCGAGGATTTGGGACGCGGTTATACGCTGGACGAGGTGTTGCATAACGTTTCCCTGCGCCAGCGCATGCGCAGCATCGACATCGACACACTGACCTTCGATTTCGGCGCCTGGGAAGTCGCGCCGGAGCAGTATGACCGGCTGGAGACCATCGCCAGCGTGATGAACGACATCCTGAGCCGCAATCCCAACGAGATGTTCCTGATCGAGGGCCATACGGACGCCGTCGGTTCGGACGAGGACAATCTCAGCCTGTCGGATCGCCGCTCGGAATCGGTGGCGGCGGTGCTGAGCCAGCAGTTCAACGTGCCGATGGAAAATCTGGTGACGCAAGGCTACGGCTGGCATCATCTGAAAATCGACACGGATGGACCGGAGCGGCTCAACCGGCGCGCAACGGTCCGGCGCATCTCGCCGCTGCTGGAATCGGGTTACAGCGCAGCGCAATAGCCACGGGAAATATTTAAGGGCGGGACAAGTTCCCGCCCTTACGTTACAGCCGGTTGCTTATTTATCCGTCTTGAGTAAACTGGGCCGCGTCGCGGGTGTAGTTCAATGGTAGAACAGCAGCTTCCCAAGCTGCATACGAGGGTTCGATTCCCTTCACCCGCTCCAGACCACGCTACAATCGCAATCCCATCATCACCAGCCGCCGCCCCTGCCATTCGAGCAGCATGGCGCGCTTCATGCCGCAACGCTCGTAAAAGCGCACGGCCGGCGAAGTGGCGCCGGTGATGGCATGCAGTCCGCCGAGCCCCGCCGCGCGGCAATCGTTCGCGAACCGCGCAACGAGCGCGCCGCCGATGCCCTGGCCGTGCCGGTCGCCGCGCACATTGACGTGGAGGTGCGCCGGGAACTCGCCGAAGCAGCGCCAGAAGCGATGGTAATATTCGATGTCCTTGAAATGCTCCTCCCCGGCGGCGCTGTCCGGGCATCCGGCTAGATAGCCGGTTACGCCGGTGCCGGATTCGACGGCGAAATAAAACGCCGCCGGATAATATCGCAGATAGCGGCCAAGCCAGCGGTCGTAGAACACCATCCGCTCGCCTTCGCTGGCGAACTCCTTCGTCGCGGCGTTGAGGAAGAAAATCGGCTCCAGCTCCGCAACGAGCCCTGCCCGCCGCCCCGCGCTGACATCATCCAGCCGGACGATGGAAAACTCGCCTTCATCACCCGCCATGCCGCCTCCAGTTGCCCGCTTTTGGGGCCGTCACCGGAAATGCTTCGACAGCTTCAGCCCCTGCGCCTGATAATGGGAACCCAAACCCGCGCCGTAAAGAGCCTCGGGCGGCTCGATCAGCGCCTCATATATCAGCCGGCCGACGATCTGCCCATCCTCCAGGATGAATGGCACCTTATGGCTGCGCGATTTAGGTGGGGGCAATTGGGGACCCCGCTTGCACGGAGACCGAATCAAAACGCAATAATTAACTAATTACTTTTTTATGGGGGATGAACCGTATTATGCTGCGACAAGTCAGAATTGGAAGCACTTTTGCGGATAGCGCCTCGTTGCGGCGTCGTGATAGCGCGAAGAAGTCAGGCGGGCATGCACACACTCATAGGGGCGAGATGGTACCGTTTCCCGGACTATTAAGCTTTGGCGACGGCGTTCTGTCCGATCACCAAATCAAACAACTTATCGCCAATCAGGTGATACACACTGGGGATTTCCCTTTTGAGGTGGGCTCCCCAGAGGCGAGCGACGATTCCAAGCGCCTATCAGACCAAATCCAACCAGCGAGCTTAGATCTCACATTAGGATCAAGACTGTTTAGAATGCGGGCAAGTTTCTTACCAGGCAAAAATCGCAAGGTTGAGGACTACATCGACAAGAAAAGTCCTTTTAATATTTGCGATTACGAGGTTGACCTTTCCAAGACAGAAGGAGCTATACTCGATCCTGGAATTGTTTATATTGTTGAGCTTCAGGAACATCTCGATCTCAGCAAGGTTCCTGGTCTCCGCGGGCGTACCAATCCGAAGAGTTCAACGGGTCGCCTCGATATATTGACTCGTGTGATTTGCGATAATAGTGACGAATTTGATACGATTCCTGCGGGTTACGATGGCCCCTTATATGCTCAGATTACCCCGATGAGCTTCACCGTTCACGTAAGGCAGGGCACTAAATTAAATCAGATTAGGTTTCGTCAGGGAGACTCAAAAGTTAGTGACGATGATCTTAAAATCCTATTTCCCAATGCTCAATCTCAGGATATTCGTGGCGGGTTAACTGTTCATGTAAACTTGAGTGCCGATGAAGGGAAGACAATTGGTTATAGCGCTCAGAGAAGCAGTAGGCGAAACAGGAAACCAATTGATGTCGATAAAAGTGGAGAATATGAGCCCGTTGATTACTGGGAATCCATCCCGTTTAAAGCTGGTGACGGGCTAATTTTGGATACAGATGGATTCTACTTACTTGCTTCAAAAGAAGCAGTTGCTATTCCGCCAGGGTATGCGGCCGAAATGATTGCAATTGATCCCATGATGGGGGAGTTTAGGGCGCATTACGCAGGCTTTTTCGATCCGGGATTTGGGGATCTGCGCGGTGGGAGTAAGGCCGTGTTAGAGGTTCGCATCCATGATGTGCCGTTTCTACTGGAAGATGGGCAACCCATCGCGCGGCTGGTTTTTGAAAAATTATCGCAGAAATCCCAGCGTCTATATGGAACAGATATGCTGTCAAATTATCAGGGGCAGGGGTTGAAACTTAGCAAACATTTCAAATAGCAAAAATCGTAAAATGTGCCGCCACGTGAACTTATTCTCGTGGCGGCTGGGAATTGTCATGCTTGCTGCGCCTACACTCAGGGAGCCTTTGGCAGAGATTTACGAATATCCTCAAGTTGGAGCTTGATCAACCCAATGTCGCTTTCTGTGGCATGAATTTTTTGGGTGGTAAATGAGTAGTGGTCCGACAAGTATTGGATCGCGCCTGTTGTGACTAACGCCACAAGTGGTACGAGGACTACGCCAGCCACAAGGAGACCAAGTAGGGTGTTGTATATGGTCTTGCGAATTCTTTGTTCAAATTTTCTATTTGCTTCAATCGCTACATTCCTGGCGCTGTCTTCGAAATCAGCAAACACAGGGGCCAAAGCATTCAAGGCTGCTTGATCAATCTTCCGGGGAGTTTTTTTGCGCTCAGTATAATTTGCGGAAACGGAGTTAACTAAACGATACAAAAGAATGCCAGCAATGTGAGAACCTTGCTCTAAAGAAACAGTATGCCCCCCCATGTTGATGGTTACAATCTTGAGTGGACCATTCCATCCTGGATTGATATGCCCAATTGTTGGGGTAAGTATTCCCTTTAAAGCCAAGCCGATTGGAGCAAAACCGATCCCCATTATATGGGAGGGGATTGTCAATACTTCGTGCGTTTCTATCAGGGCAGTACGTCCAGGATGGAGGTCAAATCCGGTTAAAATAGGTTGATCCGCACTTCCTGGTGCGCCTCTATTAGCGCCTGGTACGTATATTTTCCCGATATGCAGGTCTAAAGCAGCTGGTTGAATCGATGAGTCAGCATGATAATCGTCTACGCCGGGCTTTTGCAGTAGGTTCTTACAGATTTCATCCTTTATTTTTGCAATATCACCATCCCCAAGAAAACCAAATGCTATTGCGTTATTGTAAGGAGATTTAGTCATTTCGCACCCCACACTTGCAGCATTGCTTGAATATATACACAAAATAACGCGCAAGAAATAATTTAAGCGCGGTCTCGGGTTCAAGTGCGCCAATTTGGCGCAACAGAGCCGAGAGTGAGCTTATCCTGCCGATTCTGGCGGAGCCCGCCCGTTGTTGGAATTTGCCCTCATAACCCACACGCCTAACGCACTCCGGCCTTGACGCCAAGAGCTTCTCGCGTCTTAATCGCGTCCATCCCGTGGTAATTTGAGCGGCCAGCTTGCAGCCACGTAAAACAAATAGCTAAACGGCCGGTCGTAGATCCGGCTTTTTGGCGTTCATCCGCCGGGCCGGTTTTTTTATGCCCGCCCGGCTTCTGCCCGATGAGGACATCATGGCGAACGATAAGAACGAACAGGAACGCAATTGGGGTCTGGCGACGGCGCTTGTGCACGGGGGGACGATGCGGAGCCAGTTCGGCGAGACGTCCGAGGCACTGTTTCTGAATGCCGGCTATGTGTACAACACCGCCGAAGACGCCGAGGCGCGTTTCAAGGGCGAGCAGGAAGGCTATGTATACAGCCGCTTCGCCAGCCCCACCAACACCATGTTCGAGCGGCGCATGGCGCTGCTGGAGGGCGCGGAGGCGGCGCGCGCCACGGCGTCCGGCATGGCGGCGGTGACGGCGGCGTTCCTGAGCTTCCTCAACGCGGGCGACCACGTGGTTTCGGCGCGGGCGCTGTTCGGCTCGTGCCGCTACATCGTGGAAAACCTGATGCCGCGCTTCGGCATCGGCTTCACGCTGGTGGACGGGCGGGATCTGGACGCCTGGCACGCGGCGGTTCGGCCCAACACGCGCGCCTTCTTCTGCGAAACGCCCGCCAATCCAACGATGGAGCTGGTGGACCTCGCCGGCGTGGGCGCCATCGCGCACGAGGCCGGCGCCCGCTTCATCGTCGATAACGTCTTCGCCACGCCGCTGCTGCAAAAGCCGTTCGAGCACGGCGCGGACATCGTCGTCTATTCCGCCACTAAACACATCGACGGCCAGGGCCGGTGCCTGGGCGGCGTGATCCTGTCCAGCGAGGCGTTCGTCGAGGCGCATCTGAAGGATTTCCTGCGCCAGACCGGGCCAAGCCTCAGCCCGTTCAACGCCTGGGTGCTGCTGAAGGCGCTGGAAACGCTCCCCCTCCGCGTCGAGAGGGCAACGGCCACGGCGGCGCGCATCGCGAACTTCCTGAGCGAGCGCGGCGTTGAAGTCATCTATCCCGGCCGGGCAGATCACCCTCAATATGAACTGGCACAGCGGCAGATGAAGGCAGGCGGGACGATGCTGTCCTTCCGCATCGCGGGCGGCAAACCGGAAGCCTACCGGCTGATGAACGCGCTGAAAATCATCAAGATTTCCAACAACCTCGGCGACGCCAAGAGCCTGATTTCGCACCCGGCCACCACGACGCATCAGCGGCTGAGCGCGGAGGTGCGCGCAGAATTGGGGATCGGGGATACGCTACTGCGGCTGTCGGCCGGGCTGGAGGATCCGGGGGATCTGATCGCCGACCTGGAAGCCGGTCTCGCCGCCGCCAGGATTTAATACCGAAACCGGATGATCATATCCAACACGCCTCCCCTTCAAACAGGGTGGCAAAGGTTTCATTCCTTGTTCGGCCGGAACCATTCCTCGTCCCGGCCATGCACAAAGTTGATGCCGCCGCGCGCAGGACGGGTCAAGGGCGCTGAAAGCGCGGCCGGAGGCCGTTTACCCTTGACGCGTCCGAGCACGGCGGCATGCTTATGTGCGGCGGGGTTCGCAGCAACCTCAATCGTCCCCGCCGAAATCCTCCGGCTCGAAATTATAATGCCGGTTGCAGAACTCACACCGCACGGTAATCACGCCGTTCTCGGCCATGCCCGCGATGTCGCTCTCGTCAAAGCTGTCCAGCACTTCCTCGATCCGCTCGCGCGAACAGGAACAGCGTGCCTGCACCCGCATGGCTTCAAAAACACGCACCTCCTCCTCGTGGAAAAGGCGGTAAAGCAGCCCCTCGGACGTCAGGCCGGGATCGAGCAGCTCGTGATCCTCGACGGTTGAGGCCAGAACCTGCGTCCGCGTCCAGTCTTCGCCGTCATCCTCACCGGCGTCCGCATCGTCATCGCCGGCTTCAGCGTCCGTGCCGCCCTCGCTGGTCAGCTTCTGCACCAGCAGGCCGCCCGCGCGCCACGTCCAGTTGCCGCGGCTGCCATTGCTACCGCCCGTGTAGGCGCGGGCGACCGCGAGACGGATAAAAGTCGGAATCTGCTCGGACTGGCGGAAATACAGATCGGCGGCATCCGTGAGGCTCTCGCCCTCCAGCGCCACGACGCCCTGATAGCGGTCCATGCCGGGGCCGGGGTCGATGGTCATGGCCAGATGCCCGTCGCCCAGCAATTCGCGCGCCGTCCGCCGCCCCCCGGCAGCCCCAACAGCCGCCAGCTTTTCAGCGTCGAAGCTGGCGTAGCCCCGCAAATCGCCGCCAGATGTATACTGCACCACCAGCGTGCTCACCGGCCCATCGGAATTGGTCTGCAAAATGAACTTGCCATCAATCTTGATGGTTGTGCCCAGCAGCGCCGTCAGCACGATGGCCTCGCCCAGCAGCATGGACACCGGCTCGGGATAATCGTGCTGCCGCAGGATCTCATCGGCGGCGGCATCGGCGCGGATCAGCCGGCCGCGCGCGATGGAGGCGCCAACCTGGAAGGGCAGCACGGTATCCCGCGCCTCGTCACCCGCCAAACGCTCACCCATTATGCGGACGCCTTGAGGCACCAGGCTAGGATCGCCCGCTGTGCATGCAGCCGGTTCTCCGCCTCGTCGAACACGACCGATTGCGGCCCGTCCATCACTTCGTCGGTCACTTCCCGGCCGCGCTGCGCGGGCAGGCAGTGCATGAAAATGGCGTCAGGCGCGAGGGCCATCAGCTCCGCGTTCACCTGATAGGACTGGAGCAGCGCAACCCGCCGCGCCTCGTCGGCCTGCCCCATGGACACCCAGACGTCCGTCACCACGCAATCCGACCCGGCCACGGCCACGCGCGGATCGTCCGTCACCTCGATGATCGCGCCTTCGCCCTTCGCCCAGGCGAGCAGGGCGGGGTCGGGCTGCAAACCCTCCGGCGCGGCGATGCGGAAGACGAAGCCAAAGCGGGCGGCCGCATGTATCCAGGAGGTGGCGACATTGTTCATCGCATCACCCACCCAGGTGATGATGCGCCCGGCGGAATCGCCCTTCTTCTCCTCGAAGGTCATGATGTCGGCGAGGATCTGACAGGGGTGCGAACGGTCGGTCAGGCCATTGATGACCGGAACGCCGGCATATTTCGCCAGATCCACCAGACGCTGATGCGAAGTCGTCCGCAGCATCATGATGTTGACGTAGCGCGACATCACCCGCGCCGTATCCGCCACGGTCTCACCGCGCCCGAGCTGCATCTCGGCGGCGTTGAGCGCGATGGTCTGGCCGCCGAGCTGGCGCATGGCTACGTCGAACGAGACGCGCGTGCGGGTGGACGGCTTGTCGAACAGCATGGCGAGCACGGCGCCGCTGGCGATGCCCGGCTGGGGTGCGCCGCCGTTGCGGAACGCGGCCTTCATGGCATGCGCCTCAGCCATCATGGCTTTCAGTGTGGCGCTATCCAGGGCGTCTATATCGAGAAAATGTCTTGGCATAGGAGAAAACACGACTGTTCGAAGGGCGAATGGAAAACGGCGGCAGAGAACCATTAGCCCCAAATGGCTCCGGGCGCAAAAATTGTGAAGGCGGACGCCCCGTCCGGTACTGGCTTACCGGATAGCGGCCTCCGTCGCGGCGGTCACGGCCTGACACGATGCGGCAATCTTGTCGCACGCCTCGCTCAGCTCGCTATCGCTGATAATCAGTGGCGGCAGCAGGCGAACGACATTTTCGCCCGCCGCAACTGCCAACAGCTTATGCCGCAAAAACTCAGCAATCAAGGCGGGCGCGGGGGTGACGCATTTCAGCCCCAGCATCAGCCCCTCGCCGCGAATGTCCTCGATCACGCCGGGGAAGCTGTCCTTCAGCATGGCGAGACGCTGCTTGAAGACGAGGCCCCGGTCGCGCACACGCTCCAGAAACTCCGGTTCGGCGACGATGTCGAGCACCGCGTTGCCCACCGCCATGGCCAGCGGGTTGCCGCCGAAGGTGGAGCCGTGGCTGCCGGCCGTCATGCCCTGCGCCGCCTCCTTGGTTGCGAGACAGGCGCCCACGGGGAAACCGCCGCCCAGCCCCTTGGCCACGCCCATGATATCCGGCTCGATGCCCGCCCATTCGTGAGCGAACAGCTTGCCCGTCCGCCCCATGCCGGTCTGCACCTCGTCGAGGATCAGCAGCAGGCCGCTGGCCGTCGCCAGTTCGCGCAGTTGCCGCAGGAACGGCCACGTCGCATGGCGCACACCGCCTTCGCCCTGAAGCGGCTCGATCAGGATGGCCGCTGTTTCTGGACCAATCGCCGCCTTCGTTGCCTCGATATCGCCGAGGGGCACCTGGTCGAAGCCATCCACCTTCGGCCCGAAGCCCTCCAGGTGCTTGGCCTGATTGCCCGCCGCGATGGTGGCGAGCGTCCGGCCGTGGAAGGCGCCTTCGAAGGTGATGATGCGATAGCGTTCCGGCGCGCCCTTATAACTATGGTATTTGCGCGCCATCTTAATGCAGCACTCCATGGCCTCGGCACCGGAGTTGGCGAAAAAGACGGTGTCCGCGAAGGTGAGGGCGGTGAGGCGCTCGGCCAGCCGCTCCTGTCCGGTGACGCGGTAGAGGTTGGATGTATGCCAGAGCTTGGCGGCCTGAACCGTGACGGCCTCAACGAGATGCGGATGCGCATGGCCGAGCACATTCACCGCGACGCCGCCGCCGCAATCGAGATACGCGTCGCCGCTTTCGGCGAAGAGGTACACGCCCTCCCCTCTGTCGAATGCGATATCGGCGCGATTATATGTCGGCAGCACAGCCGTCATGACGAACTCCTGGCGATTTTCCGGAAAAAAACGCCGCCCTGCGCCGGATGCCACCTGTTCCATGCTGGAACCGGCGCAATCCGGCGCTGCCGGGCGGCGAACTCTTAAGATAAGGTAACCAAGTTTCGCTATTGTATGTCAATTGACAGAAAAGACACACTCGCCAGGAAAGTGGGGCCGGCCCCCTGGGGAAAGGTGCCTCGCCATTTGAGTTTCCAAATTCTTAATGGCACAATGGGCCATCGGTTGAGCTGATGAGGGCAATGCAGTAGCTGACGCTCAACCTTGTATTAGTATTGTATCCGCTGCTCCCAGTGGCACTGTTGTTGCCATTTCTGGGCTCCCTCCTAGTTGCGTCCTCCAGTTTGTAAGCGTCGAGTCCGCTGCGTAAGGCACAAGCCTTGCGTCAAGCGTGCTGTGATCCGTTGGCGTCTTTTTCGCCAGGGGCCGGATCTGCGTCGGCACAAAATAATAATGCGAGGAGGCTGAAGCATGTCTTGGACAGATGAACGCGTTGAAGTTTTGAAGAAATTGTGGGCAGAGGGCCTGAGCGCCAGCCAGATTGCCGGCCGTATCGGCGGGGTTTCGCGCAATGCCGTGATCGGTAAAGTGCATCGCCTGGGGCTTTCCGGCCGCGCGACCACTTCGCGTATGCGGTCCATGAGACCCCGCGCACGTGTCGTGGCGTTCCCAACCCGCGCGCCCGCGGTGCAATACCGTACACAAGGCAATGTGGCGCTGAAGGCGCTGCTGGTTGCCGAACCCGATGCCGAACCGTTTGTGGTTGGTACCGCGGTGATCGAAGATTTCCCGATGCCGCAGGCGGAGCGCGTCGAACTGCTGTCCCTGAAGGACAACATGTGCCGCTGGCCGCTCGGCGATCCGCAGGACGAAAATTTCCGCTTCTGCGGCTGCCGGACGGGCGGCTCGACCTACTGCGAGTATCATTCGCGCATCGCCTACCAGCCAGTGCAGCGCCGGCGCCAGCCGCAACTGATGCTTGCCACGGCCTAAGCGGGGGCAGGAGCCGGGATTTGCGGGGTAGATTCCGGCTCCTAATTCGCTTCACGCGCGGGATGGACTTCAATTTTCCCGCGCTCTTGCATGACGCGCGTTCTCCTGATCGACGCGGCTGCGCCTTCCAAGCTTCCCGAAAAACTCACCTTGTTTGCCATCCACGGCCAGCGGCCGGGTGCGTGCGCTCGCCATGACTGCGCCGCGCCGGATTCACATGTTTTCCCCAACCAGCCACACCGGTTTTCCCCCGCTTTATTCTTTCGTATAACAGCGTCGCGCAAGTTTCGGCCGTTAACGATTTATCAGGTGCACACTGACGGCACACCGCTGGCGGGGAATTCTGTGTTTTTCCCGAACGGGCCGGTAAATCGCAATCAGGTGGAAACCAATCTGGAAATACTGTGTCAGGACGCGAAGCCTTCGCACACGTGCGCAGGCTGTGGCCTCCGGCATTTCCAAAGGGAAAAATAAAAAAAGTCCCCATGTGCCGCTCGACCGGCGCATCGGAACACAAAACGGAACGGAACCAGGGAAGATGAGCGGTTTATATCTATATGGCATTGTCGGCGCCCAGAGGCTGCCGGTTTTTGAAACCGAGGGGCTTGCGGGCGGCCTGCGCGTGATATTCGAAGGCGACGTGGGCGCCATTGCCGGCGCGGCGCCGGTGGATAACTTTCAAGGGCTGGCGCGCGAACAGGCGGTGCGCCTGCTGGTGAACCATCAGCAGGTGCTGGAGGAAGCCATGGCGCAAACCACTGTTCTGCCGGTAAAATTCGGCACCGTAGCGCCGGATGAGCGCGCTGTCTGCCGCATGCTGACCCAGGGCGGCGACCTTCTTGGCACACGGCTGGCCGAGTTCAACGACCGGCTGCAAATCGAAGTCGTCGCGCAGTGGCGGCTCGATCAGGTGTTCGCCGAGATCGCCACCGAAGCCGAAGTCGCCGAATTACGCCAGACGGCGCTCTCGGGCGGCGGCACGGAAGCCAGCCTCCGCCTCGGACAGGCCGTGAAAACCGCGCTCGACCGCCGCCGCACGGCCCTGTCGGCGGAACTTTACGCCGAGCTTGGCACGGTCGCCACCGACATGACCGCCCATCAGCCGCTGAACGATCACGTTGCCCTCGATGTGGCGGTGCTGCTCGACCGGATGGACGTCGGCTCGCTGGACGGCCTGTTGAACCGGCTCGACAGCAAAATGGCCGGACAGCTCAATTTCCGCAGTATCGGCCCGCTGCCCCCCATGAATTTCGCCACCGTGGAAGTCACATTCCCCTCGCGCGACGCCATACACCGCGCCTGCAAGACCCTGGAACTGGGCGACCGGTCGAGCCGGCAGGAAATCAGGTCGGCCTACCGCCGTCTGGCCTGCGAAAATTATTCCGGCGTGCTTTCTCTTGAGGTGGAGGATCGTGATGGCGGCATGGGCGAACTGACGGACGCCTATCGCACCCTGATGACCTACGCGCAGACCAGCATGCCGGAAAGTGCCGATCACGACTGGATTTTCGACGCCAATGCCACCGCCGATAAGGTGATCATCAACGTCGTCCGGCAGGAAATGAGCCGGGCCGCGGTCTTCGATGAACAGCATCCGGGCATATTCGTGAGCCCGCGCCAGGAAGCCGTCGCATGACGCAAGAGGCCTCCTCATCACCGGCGGAGTCCGGCGGCGTTATCTACCTCTATGGCGCCGGAAAGGGCGATGCCGCGATACCGCCGGTGGAGGGGATCATTCCCGGCGCGGCGGTGGAGCTGTTGCCTGCGGGCGATCTGGCCGCGGTGTCGAGCCGCGCGCCGGAGGACGCCTTAAGCCCCGATGGAGGGGGCGCCGGCAGCGGTGCCATCTACCACGAGCTGCCGGATTCCGTCGAGCTGTTCACCCGCAGCGGCGTCCAGTTCAAGCTCGCCTTCGACCGCGTTGCCGATGCCAGCGAATGGGGCGTCAAGCTTTACGCCGATATGGATGTGTGCCGGGCGATGACGGAATGGGCGCCAGCCATAGCGCCGCTCAAGGCGGAATTGGCGGAAGCGCCCCCCAGCAAGGCGTTCCTCGCCCGCAAAAAGCTGCACGACGCCATCGAGCGGGAAGTCCGCCGCTGGGTCACAGCCCGCGCGGAAAGCCTGCATGACGAACTGACCGCCGGCGCGCGGGAAGTGGCCTCCGGCCGTCCGTGGCAGCGGCCCGGCAAAACATGCGACGGCCGCACGCTCATGCTGATCGCCGAGGCCGCCTATCTGGTGGAGAAGCAGGGCGAGGCACAGTTCCGCCAAACCGTGATGCGCCTCGGTGAAACGCTGGCCGCCGAGGGCGTGCTGCTGGAACTGACCGGTCCCTGGCCGCCCTACAGCTTCGCCAACCTCAATGCGGATGTCCATCCGGGCTGAGGGCATACATTCAGCCGCGCGGACGATGCGAATGGTCTGCCTCCGGCGCATGCAGCACGGTGCCGGCCGCAAGCGCGGGTGACGCCGGAGTATGCTATTTCGCGCCGTCCGCATCCCTCCCCATGCTGTAAAGCTTGGTGAGCAGCGCGTCGAAGCCGCCGGCTCCCGCGCCGGCGTGCAGGTCGATGCGGCCGACCTTCTCGACCAGCTTCTCCAGCGCCTCGAGCTCCTTCAGGCGCAGCAGCAGCGGGTTGTCCTCCATCAGCCGCGCGGTGTTGAGCAGCGAGCGCGTCGCCGCCGTCTCCTCCTGGCGGCGGATCAGGTTGGCCTTCGCCATCCGCTCCGCCTCCACGACCTTGTTCAGCAGCTCGCGCACGTCGCCCGGCAGGATGACGTCCTTGACGCCGATCTCGCCGATCTCGGCGCCGAGCGCCTTGCGCCCGCTCGGTCACGAACGCGCGCACCTCGTGGTCGATGGTGTCGCGCGCCGCCAGGATCTCGTCCAGCGTGCGCGTCGCCACCGCCTCGCGGATGGCGAACTGCACCAGCCGGTAGAGCGTGTCGGCGACATCGCGCCGTCGCCAGCGCCGCCTTCTCCGGATCGATGACCTTGGTGAACGCCGTCAGCGTCACGCGGATGCCGACGCGATCCTTGGTCAGGATCTCCTGCGCCGTCACCTCGAGCGGCTGCGGGCGCAGGTCGACCTTGGGGATCTTCACCGTGCGGCCCACCGCCCAGAACGCGTGCCGGCCCGGCGGCAGCCGCTCGCGTCAGCTCGCCGTCGACGATCAGCAGGCCCGCCTCGTGCGCCTCGACCACGGCCGTGCACGACGACCGGCTGCGCGCCAGGTCGAGCTTGTCGAGGTGGCGCTTGGCGACGCGCAGCTCGGCGCCGGTGTCGATCCGCTCGACGTCGACCTTGGTCAGCGTCTTCCAGAACGCGCGCGTCGTGTTCGGCAGCACCAGGTGCTTCGGCTCGCCGTCGAGCGAGACGATGGCGACCTCCGTCGGGCCGGTCTGCACGATCTCGAAGTGCTCGGCGGCGACCGTCGGATGCGTCCTCTGGCAAGCAGCAGCGCCTTGTCCGGCCGCGATCTCCGCGCGCACGACCTTGACGACCTCGGCCGCCAGGCGGCGGCCGTAATCGAACGCCACGAAGCGGCCCGGGCCGAGCAGCCGCTCGAACCGGCCATCGCGGGTCAGGAACGCGCGCTCGTCGTCCTTGACGATCACCGTGAACCAGAAACCATTACGCGCCATGAGACTTAAACTCCAAAATTATTCTTGTTCTTCAAAGCATTACCAGACAGCTCGCTCGATTGAGCAAGGTCGCCGGCCGCCGCCCCACGTCAGGACCGCGGGCCGGGGCTTGAGCCCGTCCGCGCCGCCTTTCGCCGGGTTGCGTCCGCGCCGCCATCCGAGGAACGGCAACGCGCCGGTGCCCCGGCTCCGACCTTGCGGCCGGGCGGTATCCGCGCCGGCACAGAGCGCCTCGACGCTTGCCCGCCCGTTGGCCGGAGCCTCGGGGCAGGCAGGGAAGCAGCCGGCTTCCCGTGATTTTAGCTCGCGTTAACAGGCGAGTTCCTTTGCAAGGGGGAGTGACGACTGGGAGTTGAACCCACGACACCAGGATTAACAGTCCTGTGCTCTACCAAACTGAGCTAGTCGTCGTGGTGAAGCTGAAGGGAATCGAACCCCTGACCTCCCGGTATTCCCGGGCGCTCTACCAGCTGAGCTACAGCTTCGGCCTGCCAAACGCGGAACACACCGCCGCAAAGCGGTGCGCGCCAGCCGGGTCTCGCGAGCCCGGACACGAGGCGCCGAACAGGAAAAATCCAGCAACACAATAATTTAGGCGGAATTTAGGGGAACGGCTGGATTTCGCAGACATTCCACATGCGCAGAAAACAGTCTTGCCAACAGGCCGCCGTCCGCCCCAAGCTGTGTACATGGATTTCGTGACCGGACCAGATGGACTATTGACCCAGCCGCACCTGAGCGATGGTGCGGTTCTGGGCGTGCGGCTTGTGGACAAGACCAGCCTTCATGTGAACGTGCAGACCGCGGACGGCCAGCCGTTCGAGCTGGTGCTCGCGGGCCTGCAACGCCTGCGCTGCGACGGCTTCGCGGAGGCGAATACGATTTACTCGGTCGAAATCGTGCGCAACACCGCCGCCCGGCTGGAGCTATTGTACCGGCTCCTGGGCGAACCGCCGGCCAAGGAGCCCTACCGCACGCGGCACGACGAATGGATGGCCGAATTGAACGGCGACCTGAGCGCGGGCCGGCTGGTGCTCGTTTCGCTGGAGCCGTCCTACGGCTGCGCGATCTTGGCGCTGTGCGAGGCGGTGCAGATCAACGCCGGCTAAAGCCGCTCCACCGCCAGCACCCCCGGCAGCGACTTCAACTGCCCCGCGCTCCGCGGCGTCAACTCGAACCGCCGCCCCAGCGACATCTCAATCTCGCGCCCGGTGTCTAGCAGCTTCAGCTTCAACTGAATGAGGCTTGAGCCGTCGGTCTTCAGCAGCTTGAAAAACTCGTCCAGCGCCAGCGAACCATCCGCCACCACTTGCAGCCCCTTGCTCTCGCGGCCCAGCACCTGATCGAGGCTCGCGACCGACGTCACCCGCGTTTTGACCGCGTCGCCGTCCAGCTCCGCCTCGACCGACAGCAGCACCGCCTTGCCCGGCTCCAGCACTTCGCCCGCGAGCGTCCAGCGTGTCGGAGAAAATCACCGCCTCGAACTGCCCGGTCGGGTCGGAAAAGCCCGCGAAAGCGAAGCGGTTGCCCGATTTCGACTTGCGCTCCTGGCTTATAGGTGACGGTCGCGGCCATGCGCGCCCTCCGCGCGGCCATGGTCGCGCACCTTGGCGTCAAACTCCGACCAGCGCATGACGTTGAGCCGTGCCAGCGCGTCGGCGTATTCGTCGAGCGGATGGCCGGAGAGATAAAAGCCGATCGCCTCCAAGCTCGTGGCTCAGCGTCTCCATCAAGTCCCAGGCGGGCGCGTCGCGCAGCTTCAGCGTCGCCGCCGGAGCGCCGCCTGCCACCGCCGCCGAACAGGTCGTTCTGCCCCGCCGCGCGGTCGCCGGCCAGACGCCCGGCATAGGCCATGAAGCGGCTCGGTGTTGGCGTACACGCGGGCGCGGTTCGGCTCCAGCTGTCGAACACGCCCGCCGCCACCAGCGTTTCCAGCGCGCGCTTGTTCAGCGCCTTCGGTATCGATGCGCTCAGCAAAATCGGCCAGATCGCTGGAATGGCCCGCCGCGCTCGCGTTCGGCCGCCACGATGCTGCACCGCGCCGCTGCCCCATATTCTTCAGCGCCGCCAACGAATAGCGGATGGCGCCGTCCTCCGGCAGGAAGTCCGACGCTCGAATGCGTTCACCGACGGCGGCAGCATCTTGATATTGCTGCGCTGCGCCTCCTGCACGAAGACGTAGAGCTTGTCGGTGTTGCCCATGTCGTAAGTCATGGACGCGGCGAGGAACTCCACCGGATGGTTGGCCTTCAGATACGCCGTCTGATAGGCGAGCAGCGCATAGGCCGCCGCGTGCGATTTGTTGAAGCCGTAGCCCGCGAACTTCGCCACCAGCTCGAAAATGTAATCGGCGCGGCCCTTATCGACGCTCGTTCTTACAGCGCGCCCTCAACGAAGCCGCGCCTGCTGCTTGTCCATCTCCGCCTTGATCTTCTTGCCCATGGCGCGGCGCAGCAGATCGGCTTCGCCGAGCGAGTAGCCGGAAAGCACCTGCGCGATCTGCATCACCTGTTCCTGGTAGATGATGACGCCGTAGGTCTCCTCCAGGATCGGCTTGATCAGCGGGTGCAGGATAGTCGACTTCCTCGCGGCCGTATTTGCGGTTGATATACGTCTCGATATTGTCCATCGGGCCGGGGCGATACAGCGCCACCATGGCGATGATGTCTTCGAAGCGGTCGGGCTTGCAGTTTGCGCAGGGCTTCGCGCATGCCCGTACTTTCAAGCTGGAACACGCCGACCGTGTCGCCCTTGGACAGCAATTCGTAAGTCGCCTTGTCGTCCAGCGGCAGCTTGGCGAAATCGATCCAGCCGACGCCGCGTGTCCGCCAGATAATGTCGACCGCCTTTGGCAATCACCGTCAGCGTCTTCAGGCCGAGGAAGTCGAACTTCACCAGCCCCGCCGGTTCCACCCATTTCATGTTGAACTGCGTGACGGGCAAGTCGCGAGCGCGGATCGCGGTAGAGCGGCACCAGCTCGATGCAGCGGCCGGTCGCCGATCACCACGCCCGCCGCGTGGGTCGAGGCGTGGCGGTAAAGCCCTTCCAGCTTCTGCGCCGATCTCCAGCAGCTGCGCCACCGGCGGGTCGCTGTCGCGCTCTTCCTGAAGCTTCGGTTCGCTCCTCGATGGCCTGCGCCAGCGTCACCGGATTGGCCGGGTTGTTCGGCACCAGTTTGCACAGCCGGTCCACCTGCCCATACGGCATTTGCAGCACACGGCCGACGTCGCGCAGCACCGCGCGCGCCTGCAGCTTACCGAAGGTGATGATCTGCGCCACGCGGTCGCGCGCCGTATTTTTCCTGCACATAGCGGATCACCTCTTCGCGGCGGTCCTGGCAGAAGTCGATGTCGAAGTCGGGCATCGACACGCGTTCGGGATTGAGGAAGCGCTCGAACAGCAGGCCGAAGCGCAGCGGATCGAGGTCGGTGATGCGTCAGCGACCACGCCACCAGCGAGCCGGCGCCCGAACCGCGCCCCGGCCCCACGGGAATGCCGTGCGCCTTGGCCCATTTGATGAAATCCGACACGATGAGGAAGTAGCCGGGGAACTTCATCCGCGTGATGACGTCGAGCTCGAATTCGAGGCGCGTCTCGTAGTCTTCGCGGTGAAGCCGTCCGCGATGCCGCCGTCTCCAGCCGGTGGACCAGCCCCTCGGCGGCCTGACGGCGCAGTTCGGCGGCCTCGTCCGTCTTCCTTTGGTCGCGCGCCGGAGTGAATTGCGGCAGGATCGGCTTGCGGGTGCGCGGCCGATAGGCGCAGCGCCGGGCGATCTCGACGGTGTTGGCCAGCGCCTCCGGCAGATCGGCGAACAGCGCCATCATCTCGCGCGCGCGACTTGAAATAATGCTCCGGCGTCAGCTTGCGGCGGTCGTCCTCGGAGACATAGCGGCCTTCGGCGATGCAGATCAGCGCGTCGTGCGCCTCGAAGTCGTCGCGGCGCGGGGAAATAGCACTGATTGGTGGCGACGAGGGGGATGCCGTGGCGGTAGGCGAGCTTCAGAAGCTGGCTCGGCGCTTTTCTCGTCCGGCACATCGTGGCGCTGGAGTTCAACGTAAAGGCGGTCGCCGAACAGCCCTGCCAGCGCCTGCATCCAGCTTTCGGCGGTATCGGCGCGGCCGCCGCTCACGGCGCGGTCGATCGGCCCCTCATGTCCGCCGCTCAGACCGATCAGCCCCTCCTGGTGCTGCCGGAGGACTTCGAACGGGATATGCGTGGCGGCCTCGGATGAATGGTCGAGAAACGCCAGGCTCGACAGCCGCACCAGATTGGCGTACCCGGTGCGGTCCTTCGCCAGCAGCGCCAGCGAACCGGACAGCACGGGCGTCTCCACGCCGCCGTTCCGGCGGGCGCCGTCACCGCGGCCCTGGGGCTGCTGTTCCGGCATGGCCACGGCGAGCGTGCAGCCGGTGATCGGCTGTATGCCCTCCTCGGAGAAAATTTCCGAAAATTCCAGCGCACCGAACAGATTGTTGCGGTCGGTGATGCGCCAGCGCCGGCTGGTTGTCGGCCTTCGCCAGCTTCAGCAGCGCCTTGATGGGCAGCGCGCCCTCCAGCAGCGAATAGGCGGAATGGACGCGCAGATGGATAAATCCGGGGCTGTTCTGGGCTTGGCTCATGGCGGGCGCCGGCTCCTCGCGCGGGTTGGTGGTGGGCCGTATGCTGGCGCGATTCCGGCGGTGGCGTTAGGGCTTTTTCCGCCTTCAGCGCCTCAGGCGGATAGCCGGCCCGGCGAGGCTAGGGGCTTGTCAGGAAATAGCTGCGCCAGATCGCGCAGGAATTTTATTCGTCCGCTTGGGCAGCGGAAAGGGGCGCATACCACAAGTATGTAACCCTTTTCGCAACGCGGCGGGCGAGCAAAAGGACCAGCCAGATGGCGCAGCTATTTCCTGACAAGCCCTAAGCGGTTACCCAATCACCTCGTCCCGCAGCAGCGGCGGCGGCGCGGTATCGGCGCCATTCATCACCGCTCCCAAACGCCCCTGCGTGTGCTCCACCAGCAGGCCGTTCTCAAGCCGCAAAATCCGGTCCATGCGCTCAGCTAGCTCATAATTATGCGTGGCGATGAGCGCGGCAAGGCCAGTCTTGCGGATGAACCAAATCAGTTGCGCGAACACGCGGTCGGCGGTCGGCGGGTCGAGATTGCCGGTCGGCTCGTCGGCCAGCAGCAGGCGCGGCCGGTTGGCGACGGCGCGGGCGATGGCCACACGCTGCTGTTCACCGCCCGACAGCTCGGCGGGCCGGTGGTCCGCCCGCTCGGCGAGACCGAACGCCTTGAGCAGATCGCCAGCCCGGTGCGTAGCCTCACGGCGCGGCAGCCCGGCGATAATCTGCGGCATCACCACATTTTCCAGCGCCGTGAACTCCGGCAGCAGGTGATGGAACTGATAGATGAAACCGATGTCCGTGCGCCGCAACCGTGTGCGTTCGGCATCGGAAGCCCCGACACATTCGCGGCCATTGATGACCACCGAACCACTCTGCGGCTGCTCCAGCAGCCCAACGATCTGCAAAAGCGTCGATTTCCCCGCGCCCGACGGCCCGACCAGCGCCACGGCCTGACCGGGAAAGATGTCCACAGACGCTCCCGCGAGCACATGCAACTCGCGATCGCCCTGTACGAAGGTGCGCCGGAGTTCGACGACCCGCAAAGCGGGCTTTACGATGCGTTGTTCCACGTCATCCTCACTCGTAGCGCAATGCTTCAACCGGATCGAGCTTCGCAGCTCGCCAGGATGGGTACAGCGTCGCCAGCACCGACAGCAGCAGCGATACAATAACGACACCAGCCACTTCCACCGTTTCCATTCTGGCCGGCAGCTTCGACAGGTAATAGATCTGCGGCGGAAAGATCTCGGTGTTCGCCAGCCAAGCGAGCCCCCGCTTGATGTTGTCGGCATATCTGCAAAACAGCACGCCAGTCACAAAGCCCAGCAGGGTGCCGGTCAGGCCGATACTGGTTCCCGTGATCAGGAAAACCCGCATCATGGCGCCCCGCGTCGCCCCCATTGTGCGCAGGATGGCCACATCGCGGCTCTTATCCTTCACCATCATGATCAGGCCGGAGACGATATTGAGCGTCGCCACCAGCACAATCATGCTCAGAATAACGAACATCACCACCTGCTCGACCTGAAGCGCGGTATAAAAGGTGTTGTTGCGCTCGCGCCAATCGTTCAGGAGGATGTCCTTGTCCACCGCGGCCATCAGCGCCGGCTTCATTTTTTCGACCGCATCGGGATTATCGACGAGCATTTCCAGCACCGTCACCGTGTCGCCGAGTTCGAAAAATTTCTGGGCCTCGCCCAGAGGCAGGAAGGCGATGGTATTGTCGTATTCCGACATGCCCAGCTCGAACACTGCGGCAACCGGGAAAACCTTTGTGCGCGGCACAATCACCCTGCCGGCAGGAGTGGACACCAAGCGTACAGTGACGAGTGTGACGTTCCCGCCCGTCGTCACATTGAGCGCATTAGCAAGCCGCGAACCAAGTGCGACACCGCCCGATGTATCAAAATTCTCAAGCGTACCGAAGAATACATTGCTAGAGACCAAATGCAGCGCCTTGAGGTCCGCCTCGCGCACACCGCGCACCAGAATGCCCGGCGAAGTCTTTCCGGTGGAGATCATGGCCTGCCCTTCGATCATGGGCATGGCGGATTGCACGCCGGGGACGGCCCTCAGCCGCGCGGCCACGGCATCGAAATCGGTAAACGGGCGGGCCACCGGCCGGGCAATCACATGCCCGTTGAGGCCCATGATTTTCTCGAACAGGTCGTGACGGAAGCCGTTCATTACCGCCATGGCGACGATGAGCACGAAGACACCCAGCATGATCCCCAGAATGGAGAAGAGCGCGATCACAGAAACGCCGCCCTTTTTGCGCCGGGCCCGGACGTAGCGCATGGCGAGCAGCCATTCATACAAGGAGAAAGGTGCTGTATCCCTGGCTGCGACGCTCATGATGAGGCTTTCACTCTCTTAAGCCCTGTTTTTGCGTCAGGGACTTTCGCGGCTTCCAATGGTTTGGCGGAGCCTTGCACTAATTTTATGACGTCTTCGCGGCGGGGCCGCCGTGCGATACCGATTGCCCCGGCCCCCGGAAGCACCGGGCGACTGCTCACCCGGCCGAGAGCGGCTCAGCTCTATTCCTGTTAGCGGGAAATGCGCGCCGAGGCAATCGCCGCCCGCTGCTCAGGCGCGGATATCCTCACAAACGCTTGATACGGGGCGTTTTTTTGCGTCCCAGAGCCGCCTCGCAAATTTTCTGTTAAGAAATGGTGACAAGCGATGCGTTTTTTGCTAGCCTCCAATGCGTTAAACACATGGGCGTGACGTTTTGTCCCGCGATGGAGTGTCCCTTGAGACCATTGATGAGTAAACGGTCCAAGTCCTGGGAGGAATAACAAAAAAGATCAGGCTTTAGAGATATATTAGCGCGGCAGGGAGTGCCCCGTTAAGTTCAACTAAAGCCACTATAAACAAAAACTAATGGTTGCGAAAAGACTATATCATCGGCGGGGCTTGCCCCGCCTTTGTTTTTTTGGGGCTATGTTGCTGAAATGCCTCGACAAAAGGCGGCTATAGCGGCAATTTGTCCAATGACAGCAGCCCGGTGGCGAACACCGCATACAACAGCGCGAACACCACACATGTCACCGCTGTCGCGATCGCCACGTGGCGCCACAGGCTGAAATTCGGGCCTTTTCCGGTCATGGACGGCGTCTCCAGCAATTCGGCATGCCCGGCGGGCGGCAAAGGGCAGAATCGCGAACCACACCAGCCACCACAGCACGAAATAGAGCCCGGCGGCGATTTTGATGTCCATGATTGCCTTGCCCTTCGCGGCCTAGTACAGCCGGAGGCAAGTTCGCACACCATTGCCGCGCGCGCTCAGCGAACTTGCCTCCGGTAAGCTGTACTAAATTCAATATGTTGCTAGTACACCTCATCCGCGGGAAATCCTATGAGTGCTTGCGGCAAAGGGGAGAGGATTTCCCGCGGGGTGTACTCGCCGACTACGCCTGCTCCAACTCCACCAGCGTGCCGTTGAAGTCCTTCGGATGCAAGAACACCACTGGCTTGCCATGGGCGCCGGTTTTCGGCATGCCGTCGCCTAGAACACGTGCACCATGCGCCTTCAGATGCGCGATGGCGGCCTGGATATCGTCCACCTCATAGCACAGGTGATGGATGCCGCCCGGCGTGTTGCGCGCCAGAAAGGCGGCAATCGGCGAATTGGCGCCAAGCGGCTCCAGCAGCTCGATCTTGGTGTTGGGCAGTTCGACGAAAACGGTGGTAACGCCGTGATCGGGCTGCGGCACGGCGGCGGAAACCGTCGCGCCGAGCTGATCCCGGTAAATCGCCACCGCCGCCGCAATGTCCGGCACCGCTATGGCAACATGGTTGAGGCGGCCGATCATGGTTGCACTCCTGGAATCCGTTATTGTTCACACGACGGTGGCAACGACTGTACAAACCGTCTTCTTGCCCCATACCGCCGCCACGGCCGACCGCACCGAACGGCGCACAGCCTCTTCCACCATCGCGACATCCTTGCGCCGCGCGCGCGGAATGCTGACGAAAGCGCCGTCGATGGCCGAAAACACCACCTCCTCCAGCGGCTGCCCGTCAGCGTCGTTCTCCGGCAGCCCCAGCATAACCACTTCCGGGTCGGCGGCCATCTCGCCATTCTTCTGCATCACAAGGAACACCGTCACCGCCCCCACAGCGCTGAGCTTGCGGCGTTCCCGCACCGCCGGTTCCGTCGAGGCCACCATCAATTCACCATCGCGGTATACGCGCCCCACCGGCACTGCATCCACTACCTGCGGCGGCGACGGCAGCAGCCGCACCATGGTGCCATTGCGTACAGCGGACACAGTTTTGGTCCCCCGCGACGTGGCAAAGCGCAGATGCGCCTCCAACTGGCGCGCTTCGCCATGCACCGGAATGATGACGCGCGGCTTGGTCCAGTCATACAGGCGCGCCATTTCTGCACGCCGCGGATGACCGGAAACATGCACCGGGTTCTCCTGGCTGGCGGTTATGACCTCAATGCCCCGGTCGGCGAGCTGGTTTTGCAGGCGGATCACCGGCGGCTCGTTGCCGGGGATGGTGCGGCTGGAGAAAATCACCAGATCGCCGCGATTGAGGGTGATGCGCGGATGTTCGTCTTCTGCGATGCGGGCCATGGCGGCGCGCGGCTCGCCCTGGCTGCCAGTACACAGCAGCACCACCTTTTCCGGCGGCAGGTAGCCGAATTCCTCTTCGCTCAGGAATTCCACGCCGTCGGGCCAGTAACCGGCTTCGCGCGCTGCGTCGATGACACGATGCATGGCACGGCCCGCGAGCACCAGCGTGCGCCCGTTGTCCCGCGCCGCCTTGGCGACCGCGATCAGCCGCGAAACGTGCGAGGCGAACGTCGTCACAGCCACGCGCTGCTTGGCGCCGCCGATCAGGCGCGTCAACTCGTCCGCGACGGTTTTCTCCGAACCGCTCTCGCCGGTGGACAGCACGTTGGTGCTATCGCCGATCAACACGTCCACACCTTCCTCGCCGATTGCACGCAGCTTGGCCTCGTCTGTGGACGGACCGGCACCAGGATGCGGATCGAGCTTCCAATCGGAGGTGTGGAAGATGAGGCCGCCGTTATGGCGCAGTATGATGCCGTTGGTTTCGGGGATGGAGTGCGACTGGCTGAGCAGTTCGACGTCAAATCGCCCGATGTTGAGACGCGAGCCCGGCGCCAGCACGTTTAGCGGCACCTCTTTTCCCCAAGCGCGCTCCTCCAGCTTCGATTTCAGCATCTCGATGGTGAAACGCGTGCCATAAATGGGGGCTGCGAGGCGCGGCCACAGATGCGGCAGGGCGCCGAAATGATCCTCGTGGGCGTGCGTGATAATGATGCCCGCAAGGTTGCGCCGCTCCTCCTCGATAAAGCCGATGCCGGGCAGCACGATGTCGATGCCCGGTTCGCGATCGTCAGGAAACGTCACGCCGCAATCGACCATCAGCCACTGCCGGTCGTGTTCGGGGCCGAGACCGTAAAGATAGAGGTTCATGCCGATTTCGCCCACGCCGCCTAGCGGTAGGAAAACCAGTTCGTCTGGCGATTTTTTAGCAGGCATGAAAACTCCGGAAAGGGTGGGGCTCAGAAAAAATCATAAGCCGGATTGGAAGACGACATCGCCCGCGGTAATGCGGCGCTCGGGCGCGCCAGAACCGGGGGAACCCAGCCGCAATGCGCCGCTGTCGTCGATGCCGAGAAAGACGCCTTCGATGAGGGAGCCGTTCAGATGCACTGTGACCGGCTTGCCATAGCCGTTGGCCAGCGTCAGCCACTCAGTGCGGATTGTGGCAAAGTTTTCGCCGTCGCGCCAGAGCGCAAGCCAGTGCGCCATCTTTTCGGCCAGAGTTGCGAACAGGTGCGAGGCATCCAGCGGGTGTTCCGGCGTGGCGAGGCAAGCGGTGGCGCGGTCCAGGCCGTCGGGCGGACGGGCCACGTTCAGGCCGATGCCGATGACTACGGCATAGCCGGCACGCCCCGCGGCGCCGGAGCTTTCCAGCAGGATACCGCCGGCCTTGCCCCCGTTCAGCAGCAGGTCGTTCGGCCATTTCAGCGCCAGCGCGGGATGGCGCAGACGTCCGCCGGTCGCGGTTTCGATGGCGCCATATGCCGCGACGCCGGTAAGCAGCGACAACCCCGGCGCGGCCGCAGCGGTGCATTGCGGGCGCCAGATGAGACTTGCGAACAGGTTGCCGTGCGCGGACAGCCAGTTGCGGCCAGCGCGGCCCCTGCCGTGCGATTGCCGCCGCGCCACGATCCAGGTTCCGCCGGGCGCGCCCGAGGCCGCGAAACGGAGCGCCTCGGAATTGGTCGAGTCAAGTTCGTCGAACTGGTGGACGGAGAAGCCCGGCGGCAGCCCTATTGCCATGATCAGAACAATGATTTCGCCGCTGCGGCAGCCTTTTCCACCAGGGGACCGGGCCTGACGAAATAGAACAGCACGAAAATGCTGGTGATGGCGAAGACCAGTTTTACCGATCCGGCCATCGGCTCAAAGCCCTCCTGGGGCGGCGCGTCGAAATACATCACCTTGACGATACGCAGATAATAATATGCGCCGATCACCGAGGCGATAACGCCAATCACGGCCAGTGAATAAAGTCCCGCATTCATGGCGGCGAGGAAGACGTAGAACTTGGCGAAGAAGCCGGCGAGCGGCGGAACCCCGGCGAGGGAAAACATCAGCATGGCCAGCATGAATGCAACAAGCGGCTGTGTCCGTGACAGCCCGGAAAGCGCGGCAATATCCTCCACCGGCTCGCCGTCGCGGCGCATGGCGATGATGCAGGCGAACGTACCGAGCGTCATGGCCAGGTAAATCGCCAGATAGACCAGCACGCCTTGCACACCCTCTGGCGTCCCAGCAGCGAGACCAACGAAGGCAAAGCCCACATGGCCGATGGAGCTGTATGCCATCAGGCGCTTGATGTTCGTCTGTCCGATGGCGGCGAATGCGCCAAGCACCATGGAGGCGATGGAAATGGCGACGATGATCTGCTGCCAATCCTGCAATGCGGCAGGGAAGGCGCCGAGCACAACGCGCACCAGCAGCGCCATGGCGGCCATTTTCGGCGCGGCGGCGAAAAAGGCGGCCACCGGCGTGGGCGCGCCTTCATAAACGTCGGGCGTCCACATATGGAACGGCACGGCCGAGAGCTTGAACACAATGCCCGTCAGCACGAATACCAGCCCGAAGATCAGAGCAACGGAATGGGGATTGGCTTTCACCACCGCTGCGATCTGCACGAATGAGGTCGAGCCGGTAAAGCCGTAGAGCAGCGAGCAGCCATAGAGAAGCATGCCGGAAGACAGCGCGCCGAGCACGAAATATTTCAGCCCCGCTTCGCTGGAGCGCACATTGTCCCGGTCGAATGCCGCCATCACGTACAGCGCCAGACTTTGCAGCTCCAGCGCCAGGTACATGGAGATGAGATCGTTGGCCGAAATCATCAGCAGCATGCCGGCCGTGGACAGCAGCGCCAGGATTGGATACTCGAACTTGAAAATGCCCTGGCGGCGCAGGAAATCAAGCGACAGCAGAATGCCGAAGCCGGAGCCTGCCAGCGTCAGGAGCTTGGCGAAGCGGCCAAAGGAGTCGTCGATGATGCTGCCGCCGAAAAAGGTGCGCGTTTCCGGCGGCGCCAGGAATATCAGCACGCCGGTCAGCGCCAGCAGGAACAGGGCCCCGGTGCTCACCGGCCCGGCGGAGCGGTTTTCGGCAAAAACACCCAGCAATAACAGAATGATGGTTCCGCCAAGAAGGACCATCTCGGGCAGCATAGGAACCACCTGATTTATGTGGCCGATGAAATTCAACATCCCCCCTGGTCCCTCTCAGTGCGCGGCGGCGAAGTGCAGATCGCCCGCGGCCGCCACGGCGGCTTTGTATCCGTCGATCAGATGCGTGACCGAAGCGCTGGTATAATCGAGCACCGGCGCGGGGTAGACACCCAGCAGCACCGTCAGAATGACTAGCGGCGCCATGATGGCAATCTCGCGCGGCGTCAAGTCCTTGATCGCCCGCAGGCTCGCCTTCTCCAGCTTGCCGAAAATCACCCGGCGGTACAGCCACAGCGCATACATCGCCGAGAGAATGACGCCGCTCGACGCCAGGATCGCCACCCAGAAATTGGCGCGGAAAGCCCCCGCCAGCGACAGGAACTCACCGACGAAACCGCTCGTCCCCGGCAGGCCCACATTCGCCAGAGTGAAGATCATGAAACACAACGCATAAAGCGGCATACGATCCGCGAGGCCGCCATACGCCTCGATCTGCCGTGTATGCATGCGGTCGTATATGACGCCGACGCACAGGAACAGCGCGGCGGAAACCACGCCGTGACTGATCATCTGGAATATGCCGCCCTGCAATCCCTGCGTTGTCACCGTAAAAATGCCCATGGTGACGAAGCCCATATGGGCGACGGAGGAATAGGCGATGAGCTTCTTGATGTCTTCCTGCGCGTAAGCGACCAGCGAGGTGTAGATGATGGCTACGACGCTGAGGCCGAAAATCAGCGGTGCAGTACTGCCGGACGCCAGCGGGAACATGGGCAGCGAGAACCGCAGGAAGCCGTAGCCGCCCATCTTCAGCAGAATGCCCGCCAGGATCACCGAACCCGCCGTCGGCGCCTCCACATGCGCATCAGGCAGCCAGGTGTGCACCGGCCACATCGGCATCTTCACCGCGAACGACGCGAAGAAGGCCAGCCACAGCCATGTCTGCATATTGGCCGGGAACTTGTGCTGTCAGCAGCTCGACGATGTCCGTCGTGCCGGCCTGAGTAATACATCGCCATGATGGCCAGCAGCATCAGCACCGAGCCGAGCAGCGTGTAGAGGAAGAACTTGAAGCTGGCGTAGACGCGCCGCTGACCGCCCCATACGCCGATGATGATGAACATCGGGATCAGGCCGCCTTCGAAGAACAGGTAGAACACCACCAGATCCAGCGCGCAGAACACGCCGATCATCAGCGTCTCCAGCACCAGGAAGGCGATCATGTATTCCTTCACGCGCGATTCTGATGGATATCCAGCTCGCGAGGATACATAGCGGCATCAGGAACGTGGTCAGGATGACGAACGGCATGGAAATGCCATCGACGCCCATGTGATAGACGATGGTGTTGCCGATCCAGGGCGCCTTTTCCTCGAACTGGAAATTAGCCGTGGTTGGATCGAAGTCAACGATCAGCAGCAGCGACACGATGAAGGTGATGAGCGTCGTCCACAGCGCGAAGAAGCGCGCATTGCGGAAGGCGTCCTTATCCTCGCCCGGCAACAGTGCGATCAGCACCGCACCCAGAAGCGGCAGAAAGGTGACGGTGGAAAGGATGGGCCAGTCGGTCATCCCAGGTAACCTCCCTGCGTGAGCATATAGGCGAAATAGCTGACGAGAATGGCAACGCCAATCAGCATGACGAAGGCGTAGTGATAGACATAACCGGATTGTATGCGCACAGCTTGCCGCGTAACGTCCATGACCCGCGCCGCGGCGTTATCCACACCAAGGCCGTCGATAATGGCACCATCACCGCCCTTCCACAGCGCCCGCGCCACCCACTTGAGCGGCCGCACGAAAATCCAGTCATACAACTCGTCGAAATACCACTTGTTGTAGAGGAACGCATGGATCGGCCTGAATGTGCGCACCGTCCAGGCCGGAATGCTGGGCACGAGCACGTAAGAAATCAGCGCGATCAAGAAGCCGGCAACCATGGCAATCGTGGGCGACAGCGCAATCATCTGCGGCACATTATGCATTTCGTGCAGAACATGATTATCCGCGTTCGTATACAGCGCTTGCTTCCAGAACGCGGCGTAATGGTCCCCAAGGAAATACGGAGCGAACACATAGCCCGCCGCCAGAGCACCGATGGCCAGCGCGACCAGCGGCACCAGCATGACCGGCGGCAACTCGTGCGCATGCTCCATGGTGTGATGGTCCGCACGTGGTTTGCCGAAAAACGCCATGAACATCAAGCGCCAGGAATAAAACGAGGTCAGGAAGGCGGCGAACACCAGGGCGTAGAATGAATACCGCGCCACATCGCCATGGGTGGCGTATGCAGCTTCAATGATAGCGTCCTTGGAGAAATAGCCAGCGGTATACGGGAAGCCAGTCAGCGCCAGCGTGCCAACCAGCATCATCAGGAATGTATACGGAGCCACACGCCACAGCCCGCCCATCTTGCGCAAATCCTGCTCGCCATGCAGCGCATGGATGGCCGAACCAGCGCCAAGGAACAGCAGCGCCTTGAAAAAGGCGTGGGTGAACAGATGGAAAATGCCGGTTGCATACGCGCCAACGCCAAGGCCGACGAACATGTAGCCTAGCTGCGAGCAGGTTGAATACGCAACAACCCGCTTGATGTCGTTCTGCGCCACACCGACCGTGGCCGCGAAGAACGCCGTGATCGCGCCAACCGCCGTCACCACCGTCAGCGCCACGGGCGACAGCTCGAACAGCGGCGATAGTCGCGCCACCATGAATACGCCCGCAGTCACCATGGTTGCAGCATGGATCAACGCGGACACAGGCGTCGGCCCTTCCATGGCATCCGGCAGCCAGGTATGCAGCAGGAACTGCGCCGACTTGCCCATGGCGCCCATGAACAGCAGCAGGCAAATGGTGGTCAATATTGGCAGGTCGTAGCCGGCGAAATGCTGCGTCTTGCCGGCAAGCTCGTGCGCATTGGCGAAAATCGTGTCGAACTCGACGCTCTTCAGATAGTAGAACAGCGCGAAAATGCCCAGCGCGAAGCCGAAGTCGCCGACGCGGTTGACCACGAACGCCTTGATGGCGGCCGAATTGGCCGACGGCTTGTGATACCAGAAGCCGATCAGCAGATACGACGCCAAGCCGACGCCTTCCCAGCCGAAGAACATCTGCACCAGATTGTCCGCCGTCACCAGCGTCAGCATGGCGAAGGTGAACAGCGACAGATAGGCAAAGAAGCGCGGCTGACTATCATCGTCGTGCATGTAACCGATGGAGTACATGTGCACGAGACCGGAGACGAACGTCACCACCACCAGCATGACGGCCGTCAGCGTATCGACGCGCAGGCTCCAGGCAATATGCAGATCGCCGGAATTCATCCACGGCATGATCAGGACACGAGCGGTCTGCCCGTCGATGGCGATGTTCTTGAAGGTGATGGCTGCGAACACCGCCGCCGTCAGCACCAGCAGCGTGGACAGCACGCCCGAGCCCCGGTCGCCCAGCAGCTTGCCGAAAATGCCCACGATGAGGAAACTCACCAGCGGCAGAAATACGATGGCGCTGATCATGGGCCCCCTCTAGCCTTTCATCAGATTGACGTCGTCCACCGCGATGGACCCGCGATTGCGGTTGTACACGACGATGATCGCAAGGCCGATCGCCGCTTCCGCCGCCGCCACGGTGAGGATCAGCAGCGCGAAAATCTGCCCCGTCAGATCGTGGAGAAACGACGAGAATGCCACCAGATTGATGTTCACGGCGAGCAGCATCAGCTCCACCGACATCAAAATGACGATGACGTTCTTGCGGTTGAGAAATATGCCGAAAATGCCAAACGTGAACAGTGTGGCAGCCACGGTCAGATAATGCGGAAGGCCAATATCCATGGTCAGTTTTTCGAAGCGCCGGGCCTTAACTCAGCCCTTTGCCCGTCTCCACGTGAACGAGTTCGATGGACGCTTCACGCCGCCGGCCGGTCTGTGTCACCACATCCTGGCGTTTAACGTATTCGCGATGGCGCAAGGTGAGTACGATGGCGCCGATCATCGCCACCAGCAGTACGAGGCCGGCGAGCTCGAAGAAAAACACATATTCCGTATACAGCACCCGGCCGATGGCTTCAGTGTTCGTCACCAACTCAGGCGCCGGTGTAGGGCTTTTCAGCTTCAGCGCGCCGGGCGGCAGCAGCTTCCAGCTCCCGGCCAGCATGATCAGCTCCGTCAGCAGCACGAGGCCGACCGCCGCCCCAACGGGCAGGAATCGGCTGAACCCGGCGCGCAATTCGTCGTAGTTCACGTCCAGCATCATGACGACAAACAGGAACAGCACCGCCACGGCGCCCACATAGACGATGACGAGGATCATCGCCAGGAATTCCGCGCCCAGCAGAACGAACAGGCCGGCGGCGTTGAAGAACGCCAGGATAAGAAATAGTACAGCATGCACCGGATTGCGCACACTGATCACCATCAGACCCGAAAAGATGGTCAGGGCAGCAAACAAATAGAAGAATAGCGCAGCCACTGGCATCGGGCGTCGTCCCTCGTTTTAACCCGTTCCGGCTTACCGGTAAGGTGCGTCCAGTTCAAGGTTTTTCGCGATTTCGCGCTCCCAGCGATCGCCGTTCGCCAGAAGTTTTTCCTTGTCATAAAGCAATTCCTGGCGCGTCTCGGTGGCGAATTCGAAATTCGGTCCCTCGACGATGGCTTCCACCGGGCATGCCTCCTGGCAATAGCCGCAATAGATGCACTTCACCATGTCTATGTCATAACGTGTCGTCCGCCGGGTGCCGTCGTTGCGGCGCGGGCCGGCTTCGATGGTAATCGCCTGCGCCGGGCATATCGCCTCGCACAGTTTGCATGCGATGCAGCGCTCGACGCCGTTAGGATAGCGCCGCAGTACATGCTCGCCGCGGAAGCGGGGCGACAGCGGACCTTTTTCGAAGGGATAGTTCAGCGTCGCCTTGGGCCGGAAGAAATATTTCATCCCCAGCCAAAAGGCATACACGAACTCGCCCAGGAACGCCGACTTGAACGCCTGTGCTACTCTGGCCATCAAGACCTCTCTTTCACCGGAGGGGGCCGGGCGCCAAACTCAGCGCCTCCCGATCCGTCCTCCCAATGTTTTAAATACGCCGCCCCGCCCGTGACAGACCGGAAAGCGCGAAACTCAAGCCAATTTCACCGCGTACTGATACGCCGCCACGGCGACTACCATAAACAACGAAAACGGCAGAAAAACCTTCCATCCCAGCCGCATAAGCTGGTCGTAGCGGTAACGCGGCACGATGGTTTTCACCATCGCGAACATGAAGAACAGGAAGCACACCTTCAACACAAACCAGACGATGCCCGGCACCCAAGTGAACGGCACCATCGCCACCGGCGGCAGCCAGCCACCGAGGAACAAAACCGTCATTAGTGCGCACATCAGCACGATTGCGACATACTCGCCCAGCATGAACAGCAGGTACGGCGTAGAAGAGTATTCGACCATGAAGCCGGCCACCAGTTCGGACTCCGCCTCCGCCAGATCGAAGGGCGGCCGGTTCGTCTCCGCCAGCGCCGAGACGAAGAAGATCACGAACATCGGAAACAGCGGCAGCCAGTACCAGTTGAGCATGCCGTAAGCCCCGGCCTGCGCCCTGACGATCTCGCTCAGGTTGAGCGACCCCGCCATCAGCAGCACGGTGATCATGACGAAGCCGATGGAGACCTCGTAGGACACCATCTGCGCGGCTGCACGCAGCGCCGACAGGAATGGATACTTCGAGTTGGAGGCCCAGCCACCGATGATGACACCGTATACACCGAGCGACGAGAGCGCGAACAGGTAGAGGATGCCGACGTTGATATCCGCGACCACCCAGCCGTCCGCCAGCGGCATCACCGCCCAGGCCGACAGCGCCAGCACTGATGTGATGACTGGCGCCAGCAAAAACAATATCTTATCCGAGCTTGCGGGAACCACCGGCTCCTTAAAGATGAATTTCAGGAAGTCGGCGAAGGATTGCAGCAGGCCGAACGCGCCCACCACGTTGGGGCCGCGCCGCAGCATGACCGCCGCCCAGATTTTGCGGTCGGCCAGCAGCAGGAAGGCGATGGAGAGCAGCAGCCCCACCAGTACGACCACGCTTTGCAGTGCGATCCAGACCGCCGGCCAGGCATACGTCCACCAGAACCAGAGCAGGTTTTCTTGCCAGTTATCCATGGGTGCCGGTCGCTCCTTCGTCGCGATTCTGCTTCAGAGCCGACAGCTCCTTCATAATGCCGGATGCCCGCGCGATGGGGTTGGTGAGGTAGAAATCAGCGATGGCGTTCTGGAAGGGCTGATCGGACAGCTTGCCCGTTCCCTTGGCCAGCGCTTCGATATCGCCGCATCCCGCCGCCGTGACGGTATCCACAGCGGCCACCTGCGGATGCTCGGCGTAAAGCGCCGCACGCAATTCGTTGAGATTGTCGAACGGCAGCGTCTGCCCGATATGCTCCGACAGCGCGCGGATGATGGTCCAGTCCTCGCGGGCGTCGCCGGGCGGGAATACGGCCCGCTCGCCGATCTGTACACGGCCTTCCAGGTTCACGTAGGTGCCGCTCTTCTCGGTGTATGCAGCGCCGGGCAGGATGATGTCGGCGAAGCGCGCGCCGCGATCACCGTGGCTGCCCTGGTAGATCATGAACGCCTTGCCGACGCCGCTCATATCGAATTCGTCGCCACCCAGCGAGTAAATCAGGTCGATGCCGCCGTTCTGCGCCTTCTTCAGCATCCCCGCCAGATCGAGCCCGCCGCTACTGGGCACAAACCCCAGGTCCAGCGCACCAACACGGGCGGCTGCCGTATGCAGGACGTTGTAACCGTTCCAGCCCTCGTCCGGCTTCAGCATACCCGCGGCGGCGGCGATCTTCGCGGCAGTTGCGGCCACGGCGTCGCCATCCTCGCGCGCCAGAGCGCCCTGCCCCAGGATCAACATCGGCCGCTTGGCATTCTTCAGCACGGCGGCGAAGGGATGATCGCCGCTGGCGATGGCGGCCAACGTCTGCGGACCAGCGCCGAGATAGTCATATGTGTAGGTCAGATCGGCCTGCTCGCCGATGAGGCCGATTTTCAGGTTGCGATTGCGCCAGCCGCGCAAAATCCGGGCATTGAGCACCGCCGCCTCGTGGCGCGGGTTGGTGCCGATCAGCAGCAGTGCGTCCGCCTGATCCAGCCCGGCAACCGTGGAGTTGAACAAATAGCTGGCCCGGCCCTGCGCGGGATCCAGCCGCGCGCCATCCTGCCGGCAATCGAGGTTCGGCGAACCAAGCTGATGCATCAGCTTTTTCAGCGCGAAAATCTCTTCCACCGCCGCCAGATCGCCGGCGATGGCGCCGATGCGCGCGCCGCCCGACTTGGCCAGCCGCGCCTTGATCTCATTGAACGCGTCGTGCCAGCTCACTTCCTGGAGCTTGCCGTCCACGCGCATATATGGCCGGTCGAGGCGCTGGCGCTTCAAGCCGTCCCACACATGGCGCGTCTTGTCGGTGATCCACTCCTCGTTCACGCCGTCGTGGTTGCGCGGCAGAATGCGCAGAATTTCGCGCCCGCGTGCATCCAGCTTGATGTTGGACCCAAGCGCGTCCATCACGTCGATGGATTCGGTGTGGCGGAGTTCCCATGGGCGCGCGGTGTATGCGTATGGCTTCGACGTCAGCGCACCAACCGGGCACAAGTCCACCGCATTGCCCGACAGCTCCGACGCCACGCCCTGTTCGAGATACGTCGTGATTTCGGCATCCTCGCCGCGGCCGGCCAGCCCCAGTTCCTCGACGCCAGCCACTTCCGTAATAAAGCGGACGCAGCGCGTGCAGTGTATGCACCGCGTCATGAATGTCTTAATCAGCGGCCCGAGATATTTCTCCTCCACCGCCCGCTTGCTCTCATGATAGCGGCTGCCGTCCACACCGTAATGCAGCGCCTGATCCTGCAAATCGCACTCGCCGCCCTGGTCGCAGATCGGGCAATCCAGCGGGTGATTAATCAGCAGAAACTGCATCACACCTTCGCGCGCCTTCTTCACCACCTCGGAATCGGTGCGGATGGTTGGCGGCGTGCCGTCGCGGCCGGGGCGCAGGTCGTTGACGCTCATATGGCACGAGGCGATGGGCTTGGGCATGCCCGCCACCTCCACCAGACACATGCGGCAGTTGCCCGCGATGGACAGCCGCTCATGATAGCAGAAGCGCGGAATCTCGAAGCCGGCCTGCTCGCAAGCCTGCAAAAGGTTAAGGCCGTCTTCGACCTCGACCTCCTTGTCGTTGATGATCAGCTTCGGCATGCCCGCGTCACCCGTGTCCTAAACTTGGCTGAGAACCGGCGGCCCTGAACGGGCGCTTCTGGAATTTCTTGCGGTGATCCTGCCACCGTCTTGCTTTTCGGGCTGCATCCTGCCGTCAAAGCGCTGCAAATTCAATCCCTTTACTCGGCCGCCGCCCTGCGTCCGGCATATAGCGCGATGCGCTCCTCCATCACGGGGCGGAAATGGCGGATCAACCCCTGGATTGGCCAGGCCGCCGCGTCGCCCAGCGCGCAGATCGTATGCCCTTCGATTTGCTTGGAAACTTCGTAAAGCTGGTCGATTTCGCCAATGGTGGCGCGGCCTTCCACCATCCGCTCCATCATCCGCCACATCCAGCCGGTGCCTTCGCGGCAGGGCGTGCATTGGCCGCAGCTCTCGTGTTTGTAGAAGTATGCAAGCCGCGCAATCGCCTTGATGATATCGGTGGATTTGTCCATCACGATCACGCCGGCTGTACCCAGACCGGACTGAACGTCGCGCAGCGAATCGAAATCCATCAAGAGATTCTGGCACTGGCTGGCCGGCACGCAAGGCACCGAGGAGCCGCCGGGGATCACCGCCAGCAGATTATCCCAGCCGCCGCGCACCCCGCCCGCGTGCTTCTCGATCAGCTCGCGCAAGGGGATGCCCATTTCCTCCTCAACATTGCAAGGCTCATTCACATGGCCGGAGATGCAGAACAGCTTGGTGCCAGTGTTGTTCGGCCGCCCCAACTTGGCGAACCACGTGGCGCCGCGCCGCAGGATGTCGGGCACGACGGAAATGGACTCGACGTTATTCACCGTCGTCGGCGCGCCCCAAAGGCCGGCATTGGCCGGGAACGGCGGCTTCAGGCGCGGCTGGCCCTTCTTGCCCTCAATACTCTCCAGCAGCGCGGTCTCCTCGCCGCAGATGTATGCGCCGGCGCCGTGATGGAGATAAATATCGAAGTCCCAGCCATGCACGTTGTTCCTGCCGATGAGCTTAGCCTCGTAGGCCTCGTCCACCGCCGCCTGCAAACGCTCGCGCTCGCGGATGTATTCACCGCGCAGGTAGATGTAGCACGTATGCGCGCGCATGGAGAAACCGGCCAGGAAGCAGCCTTCCAGGAGCAGATGCGGATCGTTCCGCATAATCTCCCGGTCTTTGCAGGTGCCCGGTTCGGATTCGTCGGCGTTGACCACCAGATAATTGGGCCGCGGATCGTTCTTCGGCATGAACGACCATTTCAGGCCGGTCGGAAAACCCGCGCCGCCGCGCCCGCGCAAGCCCGACGCCTTCACCTCGTCGATGATCCACTCGTGGCCGCGCTCCACATACATCTTGGTGCCGTTCCACGAGCCGCGCGACAGCGCCCCTTTCAGGCCGAAGTCGTGCACGCCGTAGAGGTTCTGATATATGCGGTCGCGATCAGCTAGCATACCGTGTCTCCGCTTAATTCTTCGCGTCTTCGGGCTTCGGCGCGGCGCCGTTCAGGTCGTGCGGTTCCACTTTGATGGGCGGGCTCATCAGCGTCCGTGCACCGCTCACCGGCGCGGACATCTGCCGCTTGATCTGCGGTCCCGGCTTCACCTCCACGCCCTCGCGCAATTTCGCCAGCAGCACCGTGAAGTTATCGGCTGTCAGATCCTCGTAATAATCCTTGCCGATCTGCACCATAGGCGCGTTCACACACGCCCCCATGCATTCCACTTCCTGCCACGAGAACAGCCCGTCGTCCGAGACTTCGCCCTCCTCGCCGATAAGCGTGCGGCAGACCTTTTTGATCTCCTCGCCCCCGCGCAGCATACACGGCGTGGTGCCGCAGCATTGCACGTGATGGCGCCCGACAGGCGACAGGTTGAACATCGTATAAAAAGTCGCGATCTCGTATACGCGGATGTGCGGCATATCCAGCATATCGGCCACGGCGCGGATCGCCGGTTCCGGCAGCCAGCCGGCGTGCTGCTCCTGAGCGCGCCACAGAAGCGGGATCACCGCCGAGCGCTCGCGGCCCTCAGGGTATTTCTTGATCTGCTCATGAGCCCATTGGAGATTTTCCGGTGAGAAACTGAAGTCTGCGGGCTGGTTCGGATCGAGACGGCGGACGGACATGCGGGCGCTCCCGGTTGGTTCGCGTATTTGTAATATCTCAAGCGGGAGATATTCGCCAGAGGTAACAAGCCGCAGGGGCGTTGGTTTTTGGGGTACAACCTGCTAAAGTTGCAAGATGAACGCACTCGCCAAGAAAAAGCAGACTGTCGACGAGTTCCTCCAATGGGCAACAACCCAGGAGGGGCGTTACGAACTGGTGAACGGCGAGATTTACATGCAGGCGGCGGAACGGGCCGCACATCTGGAGACGAAACTCGCTATCGCGATAGCACTTCGCGACGCCATCAAACGTGCCTCCCTTCCGTGTTTTGCCGTACCGGATGGAGCCACCGTCAGAATTACAGACAATACGGCTTACGAACCCGACGCGCTCGTTTACTGCGGCGAGAAGGTCAGGCCGGATGCAATCGAATTTCCCAACCCGGTCATCGTGGTCGAGGTGCTTTCGCCGTCCAGCATCGCCATCGACATGCGCGACAAGTTGCGCGCCTATTTCAGCGTGCCGAGCATCGCGCATTATCTGATCGCCGACCCTGACGAGCGGATCTTGATCCACCATGCACGCGGCCAGGGGGATAATCTTCTGACCCGCGTTGTCGCGGAAGGCACCATCCAGCTCGATCCGCCGGGGATCGCGTTGCCGGTCAGCGCGCTGTTTTCCTGAGCAAAACAGCGCCGCCCGATTGCATCAGCGGTCGATCTCGCCGAACACGATATCCAGGCTGCCCAGGATTGCCGACACGTCAGCCAGCAGATGTCCACGGCAGAGGAAATCCATCGCCTCCAGATGCGGGAAGCCCGGCGCGCGGATCTTGCAGCGGTAGGGCTTATTGCTGCCGTCCGACACCAGATACACGCCGAATTCGCCCTTCGGCGCCTCGACGCACGCGTACACCTCGCCCGCCGGCACGCGCACGCCTTCGGTGTACAGCTTGAAGTGATGGATGAGCGCCTCCATGGAGCGCTTCATATCGCTGCGGCGCGGCGGCGACAGCTTGTGATTTTCCGTCAGCACCGGCCCCTTGCCATCGGCGGCCGACAGCTTATCCAGGCACTGCTCCATGATCGACGTGGACTGTCGCATCTCCTCCATGCGCTGGAGGTAGCGGTCGTAGCAGTCGCCGTTCTTGCCGAGGGGGATCTGGAAATCCATCTCGGCGTAACATTCATACGGCTGGGCGCGGCGTAGATCCCAGGCGGCGCCGGTTGAACGCAGGTTGACGCCCGTGAAGCCCCAGGCCAGCGCGTCGTCGCGGCTGATGACGCCGATGTCCACGTTGCGCTGTTTGAAGATGCGGTTGCCGGTGAGCAGGCCCTCAAGGTCGTCCAGCGTGCGGCGGAAGGGCTCGCAGAAGGCGTAAATGTCGTCGATCAGGCCAGCCGGCAGGTCCTGATGTACGCCGCCGGGGCGGAAATAATTGGCGTGCAGCCGGGCGCCGGAAACGCGTTCGTAGAACACCATGAGCTTTTCGCGTTCCTCGAAGCCCCACAGCGGCGGCGTCAGCGCGCCCACGTCCAGTGCTTGGGTGGTCACGTTAAGGAGGTGCGACAATATGCGCCCGATCTCGGAGAACAGCACGCGGATGAGCTGGCCGCGCCGCGGCACTTCCAGCTTCAGCAGCTTTTCCACCGCCAGGCAGAAAGCGTGCTCCTGATTCATCGGCGCCACGTAGTCAAGCCGGTCGAAATAGGGGATCGCCTGGAGGTAGGTTTTATACTCGATGAGCTTTTCTGTGCCCCGATGCAGCAGGCCGATATGCGGATCGACGCGCTCCACCACCTCGCCGTCCAGCTCCAGCAGCAGGCGCAGCACGCCATGGGCCGCCGGATGCTGCGGGCCAAAATTGATGGTGAAATTGCGCAAACTCCGCTCGGCCGCAGCCGTGGCGTCCGTTTCCGTCACTGGGAGTCCCGTACCGTCAGCCATATCAAGTGTCCTTCACGCGCCGGTCTCAACTCGCCTTGGAGGCTTTTTCGTCGCCCGGCAGCCGGTATTCCGAGCCTTCCCACGGGCTTTCGTAGTCGAATGAGCGGAATTCCTGCGCCAGTTTCACCGGCTCGTACACAACGCGCTTCTGCTCCTCGTCGTAGCGCACCTCGACGAAGCCGGTCAGCGGGAAATCCTTGCGCAAGGGATGGCCGCGGAAGCCGTAGTCGGTGAGGATGCGGCGCAGATCAGGATGGCCGGAGAAGAACACGCCGTAGAGGTCGAATGTCTCGCGTTCGTACCAGTCAGCGCCGGGGAACAGGCTGACCACGCTGGGCACCACCCCATGCTCGGCCACCACCACCTTGACGCGCATGCGCTGGTTGAGATGCGGGCTGAGCAGGTGATAGACCACGTCGAAGCGCTCCGCCCGCTCGGGATAGTCGGCGCCGCAGATGTCGATGAGCTGGCGGAACTTACAGCGCTCGTTATCGCGCAGGAACGTCAGCACGCGCACGATCTCCGCCGCCACCGCCGTGATGGTCAGCTCGCCGTGAGCCACAGTCCAGCCTGTGACGGCCTTCGCCTGCGCCGCCTCGATATGGCGGCCGAGATCTTCCAACGCTGCCGTGCCGGTCATGACGGTCCCCAGTTAGCGAGTGATGGTGCCGGTGCGGCGGATTTTCTTCTGAAGCAGCAGCACGCCGTAGACGAGCGCCTCGGCGCTGGGCGGGCAACCCGGCACGTAGATGTCTACCGGCAGCACCCTGTCGCAGCCGCGCACCACCGAATACGAATAGTGGTAGTAGCCGCCGCCGTTGGCGCAACTGCCCATGGAAATCACGTAGCGCGGCTCCGGCATCTGGTCGTAGACCTTACGGATCGCCGGCGCCATCTTATTGCACAGCGTGCCGGCCACGATGATCACGTCCGACTGGCGCGGGCTGCCGCGCGGCGCGAAGCCGAAACGCTCCAGGTCGTAGCGCGGCATGGACGCCTGCATCATCTCCACGGCGCAGCACGCCAAGCCAAACGTCATCCACATGAGCGAGCCGGTGCGCGCCCAGTTGACGAGGTCGTCCACAGACGTGACGAGGAAGCCGCGGTCAGCCAGCTCGTTGTTGATTTCGGTGAAGATCGCGTCGGGCTGTTTGATCAGCGCGCCGCCGCCGCCCTGAGCCGCCGGATTAATCAATCCCATTCGAGCGCGCCTTTCTTCCACTCATAGATGAATCCTACGGTCAGCACACCCAGAAAGACCATCATGGCCCAGAAACCTGCCGTGCCCGCTTCCTTAAAGGCCACGGCCCAGGGGAACAGGAAGGCGACTTCCAGGTCGAAGATGATGAACAGGATGGAGACCAGATAGAAACGCACGTCGAACTTCATGCGCGCGTCGTCGAAGGCGGGGAAACCGCACTCGTAGGCCGAGAGCTTTTCCGGGTCCGGCTTGGACGGCGCGACGGCGAACGGCGCGATGAGCAGCGCCAGGCCGATCACCAGGGCGACGCCGAAAAAGATGACGAGCGGGAGGTAGTTCATGAGAAGCTGGCTCAACGGACGGGCCTTTGTCTCGGGTTGGGAATTGCCGGGGGGAGTAAAACGGATTTTGCGCGGAAAGACAATGGAGGAGTTTGGGGAAGCGGCAGTGTGTGAGGATTGTGCGGGGCTTTGGCGCATCCGGGGGCGGTTTCCGCGATGATAGAAATTTAGCCGGTAAGTCAGGTCGAGGCAAGGCAATAGTGTTTTTCCGGTTAACAAACGGTGAACAATTAACCGCCGCGGCGGCAGCATCACACCGCCCCCCTTTCGATCCTACACCTATACTTCACCGCCGGTGGGATCATGAATATTAGCTCACTTTACGCTCTGGCCTCCGGCTCCACTGAATACAGAAACTGCTTGTGGTCGATATCGTCGCCCTCCCATTCGATCTTTTCGGAATTTCTCTGCCACTCCACATTGTAAATGTCTTTATTATACACCAGCGGATCTTTTGGACACATATTACAGATATACTCCGGTCCTTGCGAAAAGAAGCGGTACAAATCATCATCGCTGACATCCAAACCCACCCCCTCATACTTGAGATACGGCGCCCAGTCTGGAGAAGTCCTCTATTCCAAAACGCTTCAACACATCCCGGAGCCCCATGATGGCAGGGCATTTCCAAAGGCGGCCGTTGCCGAGATTCTTGCACGCATATCCCACGCAGTTGCTGAAACTTTGAACAGGGGCGTTATCCGCATACGGCATCATCGCGGCGCCGACACCGCGATAAAGCCGCTTGAATTTCCTGTAGTCCCCGCAGGAAACCTCAACGCCCTGGAAAGCCTTGATGTGCGCGACGATGGGGCGGAGCCAATCGAGATATTTGGGGTCGTTGGAGTGAAAACTGAGGTGGAGCGAGGTTCCAGTCGCCCGCAGCACGTTCTCCAGTTCCTTGTGCCGGTGGAGAAACGCGCCGTTGGTCACTAGGGAGCGTGACGCGGCGGGCCACAGGGAGTGGGCCAGGATGATATAATCGAGCATATTTTCGTGCAGAGACGGCTCCCCGCCCAATAGCCTGAAACTTTGCGGGTAAATCCGGCGCGACCAAAGGCGGAGATACTCCTTATGGTCATCAAATTTCATTTCATCTTTAAAGCCGTAATTCCGGTAGTTCGCGCAGCCGTCACAATGCAGATTGCATTGATGGGTAATGTGAAACTCAAGATAGGGCACCTGAATCATGATCGCCATATTACCTCCCTCGCCGTTCAACGGCTGGTCATCCTCCCCGAAATTACTGATGGTTGTATTTTCTTGATCTGCACACGTCAATAGTGTATTGACCATTTTGCCGGTTTTTCCGGCGATGGATTTGGCGGCATCAGCGTCCCATTCGCCGCCCGTCCGCCATATCCGGCAGAAACCACGTCAACAGTCCTATCACCGGCAGAAAACTGCACACCTTGTAAACAAAACCGATGCTCGTCATGTCCGCCACCTGTCCCAGTACCGCCGCACCAAGGCCCGCCACGCCGAAAGCGAAGCCGAAGAACAGCCCCGCCACCGTGCCCACCTTCCCTGGCACCAGTTCCTGCCCGTAGACCACAATGGCCGAGAACGCCGACGACAGCACCACGCCGATAATCACGCTCAACGCCACCGTCCAGAACAGGTTGGCGTAGGGCAGCGCCAGTGTGAACGGCAGCACGCCCAGAATGGAGAACCAGATGACGAATTTGCGCCCGAAGCGGTCGCCAACCGGTCCGCCCGCTACGGTCCCCACAGCGACCGCGCCGAGGAAGACGAACAGCAGGATTTGCGCGCCGTCTACGGAGACATGGAAAGTTTCCATGAGGTAGAACGTGTAATAACTGCTCAAGCTCACCGTGTAGACGAACTTGGAGAAGATCAGTGCTGCCAATACCGCAAGTGTGCGCACGACCATCTTGCGCGGCAGCGGAGGTGCGGTTCTCCCGGCTCCTGTGCGTTGTGTCAGCACATTGCGGCGTGGCCCGTACCACACACCGACGCGTGTCAGGATCAGGATGCCCGCCAGCGCCGCCGCTGAGAACCAGACGATGCTCGATTGCCCCCTCGGCACCACGATGAATGCCGCCAGCAGCGGCCCCAGCGCCGTGCCGAAATTGCCGCCGACCTGGAACAGCGATTGCGCCAGCCCATAGCGTCCGCCCGACGCCATGCGCGCCACGCGAGAGGACTTCAGGATGGAACACCGACGAACCAATACCGATCAGCCCCACCGCCAGCAACAGCACGCCGAAGCTGCCCGGCACCGACAGCAGCAGCAGCCCGGCCAGCGTAAAACCCATGCCCACGGCCAGCGAGAACGGCTGCGGCTTATGGTCGGTAACCATGCCGACGGCCGGCTGCAACACCGACGCCGTAACCTGGAAGGTGAAAGTGATCAGCCCGATCTGCGCGAAAGTGAGGTGGTACAACTCCTTCAGCAGCGGATAGCTGGCCTGGATCAACGACTGAATCATGTCGTTCAGCAGATGCGACACGCTTATGGCGATCAGGATGCTCAGCACCAGCCGCTCAGCGCCGGCGCTGAAGGGCGCCTCTTTTATGCCAATGACAGGCGATGCATCGGTATCGCCTGCGCCCAGCGGGCCAGCGTTTTCCGTGGCCGGAGACGTCACCGTTGCACCATCCGCTGCGATCGAGGGGCGGTCTTCACTATTCAGGCCAGAACTTCGTTCCATATCCACCATGCCGGTTTGTCAGCGGGACTATGCACAAACTTCGCTGGACAACGTAGTCACCGGCATGCATGGCAGCTAAGCGGATTTTCCAAAAGTAGCCTTCCCGTTTTTGGGAAGAATTCGCGAAAACAAAGGAGTACAAGCCGATACTTGCCCGCCGGCCAAAGAATATCCCCTGGCAGCCCGGCCGGAACCTGCTCAATTTTCCGTGACTACCGGGCCACGGGATTCCATCCGGCCCCCGCCGCCACGATCTCAACGTTGCCGGCGTCTATCCATGCGCCGCACGGAGTACCATGATGAGCCGCCAATGCTGACGCGAAGGACCTTCCTGAAATCGCTCACGGGCGCCACCGCTTTCGGAGCCGGCCTGTCGTCCTACGCCTTCGGCATCGAACCAGGCTACCGGCTGACTGTGCGCGAATGGACCGTAGCCTCCGCCGCCTGGAGCGCCGCCATCAAACCGCTGCGCATCGCCGTCCTGTCCGACATCCACGCCTTCGAGCCCTACATGTCCGCCGCGCGCATCGCCCGCATCGTGGAAACGGCGAATGCCCTGGAGCCGGATTTGATCGTGCTCCCCGGCGATTTCGTGGCTACGAATTCGCAGTATTTCATGGTGAGGCGCGTCCCCATCCCGGATTGGGCCGGCGCGCTGTCCGCCTTGCGCGCGCCGCTCGGCGTCTACGCGGTGCTGGGCAACCACGACTGGTGGCTCAATGCCGGCGCGGTACAGCTTGGCCTGCAAAACGCGGGCATCACGGTGCTGGAGAACCGGGCTGTGAAGATCGTCCGCGGCGCGGACAGCTTCTGGCTGGCTGGCCTCGGCGATCAACTCGCCCATTACGCTGGCGGCGGACGCTTTCGCGGCGCGGACGATCTCGACGGCATGCTGGCGCAGGTGACAGACAGCGCCCCGGTCATCATGCTGGCCCATGAGCCGGACATTTTCGTCCGCACACCCGCGCGGGTGGCGCTGACGCTTGCCGGTCATACCCATGGCGGACAGGTGTGGCTGCCGTTCCTGGGGCCGCCCATCACCGGCACGAAGCTCGGCCGGCGCTACGTCTACGGGCATGTGGAGGACGCGGGACGCCATCTCGTGGTCTCCGCTGGGCTGGGGGTTTCGTGGTTTCCTGTGCGCTTCAACATTCCGCCGGAAATCACGGTGGTCAACCTGCATGGCGCGGGCGCGCCGGCCGTGACATGACCGCCGCTCCCCGCTCACTGCCCGCCGCGATAGGACACCCGCCAGATGGTGCCGTTGGCGTCCTCGCTCAGCAGCAGCGCGCCGTCACGCGCCACGGCGAGACCAACCGGCCGCCCCCAGACGCTGGTATCGTCCACGACGAAGCCGGTGAGGAAATCCTCGTACTCATCCGCGGGCACACCGCCAGGCGCCGCGATGCGTACCACCTTATACCCCGCGCGCTTCGAGCGGTTCCAAGAACCATGCAGCGCCACGAACGCCGAGCCGCGATAGGCCGGCGGAAACATCGCGCCCTGGTAAAACGTCAGGCTGAGCGGCGCGGAATGCGGCTGAAGCAGCACGTCGGGGACGGTCACCTTGCCGGCCAGATCCGGCCGCGCGCCCTTGTGGCGCGGGTCTTCGCTGCCCCCAATATAGAGCCACGGCCAGCCATAAAAAGCGCCGTCCCGCACCCGCGTCACGTAATCCGGCACCAGATTGTCTCCCAGGCCGTCGCGCTCGTTGACGGCGCACCACGGCTCGCCGCTGACCGGGTTCACCGCGAGCCCCACGCAATTGCGCAGGCCAGTGGCGAAAATGCGCCCCTCCTTGCCCTCCGGCGTGAACACCAGCACATTGGCGCGCCGCTCCTCGGCCCCCCAAGCGGCGCCCAGCGCGGTCCGCTCCTCCCACTCCCGGTTCACCTTGGCGTCCCGCACGCTTTTCGTCAGCAGCGCCCCGCCTTCGGCAACGTTCGTCGCCGAGCCAACCGACACGAACATCCGCCGGCCGTCATTGGAAATGGCGATATCCCGCGTGATATGGCCGCTGTAGGCGGGGGCGAGCTGCGGCACGATCACCTCCGCCGGACCGGCTGGCTTCATCTCGCCCGCGCGGTAAGGGAAGCGCACCACACGGTTGACCTCGGCCACGTAGACCCAGCGCGGCTCTGGCCCCGGTGGATAGAAGGCTATGCCGAACGGCGCGCTGAGGCCGCTGGCGAAGACGTCGCTGCCGGCCGCGCTTGCCCCGTCCGCGCCCGGCCGCAGCACGCGCACCCGGCCGGCGTTCATTTCCGCCACGAACACATCGCCGTTGGGTGCTACGCGCAGCGTTCGCGGTTCGCTCAAGCCCTTGGCGAAAACGTTCACCTGAAATCCCGCCGGAACCGCCAGCCGCGCATCTGCCGGCTGCGGCACCTCGCGGGCGGCATTGCCGGCGGAGCGGCTTGCATAGGGCGCGGGCAGATCGGCGGGCGTGACGCGATGGCGCACGCCGGGCGCGTCCGCATGCCAGTCGCCAAACACGACGGGTTTGCTCTCGCCGCCCGTGCCTTGCGCATGCAAGGAGCCCGCCGCCGCAAGGACCAGACCGCAAATCGCCAGTGACAAACGCCGCTTCATCAGGATTTCCTCCAGAAAACAGGGACTTACAGCAGCGGTTCGTAGAGACCGCGGATCAGCTTCACCGCCACGGCAGCGTCACCCGTGTTATTGATATTGCTGCGGAATTCCGGTGCCCCGGGCAGTCCCTTGCTATACCAGCCGGCATGCTTACGCGCGATGCGCAATCCCGCATGGTCACCGTAATACGCCAGCATCGCCTCGTAATGCTCCAGCATCGTCTCGTACTGCATACGCAACGGCGGCGCGGGCGGAGCGGCGCCTGTGCGCAGAAACTCCATCACCTGCGCGATAAACCACGGGCGGCCGTATGCACCGCGCCCGATCATGACGCCATCGGCCCCGGACAGCTCCAGCGCCCGCGTCACATCGGCAAAATCGCCGATATCGCCGTTGACGATGACCGGGATCGTCACGGCGTCCTTGACCTGCCGGACAAAACCCCAATCGGCCTCGCCCTTGTACAACTGGCAGCGCGTGCGCCCGTGCACCGTCACCAGCCGCACGCCGCACTCCTGGGCGATCTTCGCCAGCCGGGGCGCGTTGAGATTTTCGCGGTCCCAGCCCATGCGCATCTTCAGCGTCACCGGCACCTTCACCGCCCGCACCACCGCCTCGAGCAGCCTCGCCGCGTGAACCTCGTCGCGCATGAGGAACGATCCGGCATGCCCGTTGACGATCTTCTTCACCGGGCAGCCGAAATTAATGTCGATGATATCGGCGCCGCGATCCTCGTTCAGCTTCGCGGCCTCGGCCATGACCAGCGGTTCGTTGCCCGCCAGTTGCACGGCAAGCAGCCCGTCGCCCGGCGCCCTGCCGGTCATTTGCATGGTCTTGCGGCATTCGCGGATCATCGCCTGACTGGCGATCATCTCGGTCACCACCAGCCCGGCGCCGAATTTCCGCACCATCCGCCGGAACGGCGCGATCCGTCACGCCGGACATGGGCGCGAGAATGACCGGCGTCTCCAGCGTCACGCCGCCGATGCGCACCGGCTTCAGCCGCGCCGTGTTTTCCGGGAAATGGTGAGGGACATCCAGCATGGCGCGGAGACTATCACCGGCCGCGAAGGGGAGCAATTCCGGCGCAGAACACCGCAATTCCAGCGCGCAGCCTCGTCCCCGCCGCAATTTCCACCGATCTGCATCCTTGCCGGACGCGCGGCGCGCGGATTACATACTGCCCTGATCCGCCCGCCTTTTTGCTGCCGGGCCAAAAAATGCGAGGGAGACGCCGCCAATGCGCCAGCCGCCTGAAGGGTCCGCGAAAACTGTGTTCGCCGTCCTGCCGCTGTCTACGGCCGCGCTGGCTGCCGTACTGCTGGCCACGGTAATGCTGGCCGCCGTCCGCGCCCAGACGCCACCACCCGCCGCCGCCCTGCCGCCCGTGCCGCAGTGGCTCGACGCGCTGTGGACCGACGCGCAAGCAGCGGGCGTATCCCGCACCACGTTCGACACGGCTCTGCACGGCTTCAAGCCCGATTTCACCTTGCCCGACCTGGAAATCCCCGGCGCCGCCGCCAAGCCGCCCAAAGGACAGGCCGAATTCACGCAGGCGCCCTCCGCATACCTTTCGGACACCGCCCTCGCCCGCCTCGCCGCGCAAGGCAAGGCGCTGGCCGTACAGTACAAGGCGGCGCTGGACAAGATCGAGCAGGATTCCGGCGTTCCCGGCCCCGCCGTCCTCGCCATCTGGGGACGCGAAACCGCCTTCAGCACCTACAAGCTGCCCCACAACGCCATCCCCGTGCTTGCGACGCAAGCTTACACCGGCCTGCGCAAGGAGCAGTTCCGCGGCGAACTCATCATCGCGCTGAAGCTCCTGGAGCGCGGCGCGGTGAAGCTGTCGCAGATGCAAAGCTCCTGGGCCGGCGCCATGGGGCCGACGCAGTTCATGCCGTCGGATTACGAGAAATACGCGGTGGACATGGACGGCGACGGCAAGGCCGATCCGTGGACGTCGATCCCCGATGCGCTGGCCTCGGCGGCGCGGCAGCTCGCGGCGAACGGCTGGCAGAGGGGCCAGGGCTGGGGCTTCGAGGTGCACATGCCGAAGACCTTCGATTGCACGCAGGCGACGCTGGAAATTACACGCCCGGTGGCCGATTGGCTCGCCATGGGGATGGTGCCCGCGCGAGGCGCCAAGGTGCGGGCGAAGGACCCCGCCTCCGTGCTCATGCCGGCCGGACCGTTCGGCCCCTCCTTCCTGACCTTGGGCAACTTCCAGGCGATCCGTGCATACAATCTCTCAGACCTGTATGCGCTATACGTCGCCAACCTCGCCGACCGCATCGCCGGCGGCGGCATCTACGCGACGCCGTGGGGCAAGGTGGAACTGCTGCCGGAGACCGCCGTGAGCGAGATGCAGCAGCGGCTGAAGGAACATGGGCATTACTCGGACAAGGTGGACGGCAAGGCCGGCGGCCGGACGCGCGCGGCTCTCGGGCTGTATCAGAAGGGCAACGGACTGGCCGTGGATTGCTGGCCGGGAACGGCGGCGCTGGCGCATATGCGGAGTAAGACGGCGGGGGCGGGACGGTAAGGTTTGCTGGCCGCCCCGAACCACACCCGCCTTGTTGCCCCGCAACACTTCTCATGCATCCAGCACTGTAGTAAAAGCGTGCCGGGGGACCAGCCATGACCGATGTTTTCTTTTCCTATTCGTCGAAAGACCGGGAGCGCGTGCGCCCCATCCGCGACTTGTTGATCGCCGAGGGCTTCGATGTCTTCTGGGATCAGGAAGTGCCGCCGGGACGCGACTGGGACGAATGGATACGCCAACAACTGAAAGCGGCACGTTGCGCGATTGTGTTTTGGTCGGAGCATTCAGTGCAATCCCGCAACGTGAGGCACGAGGCTGCCATCGCCTGGGATGCGGGGAAGCTGATTCCGGTTCTGCTTGATCCGCTCACGGCCGAACAGTTTCCGATGGGGCATTACACAACACAAGCAATCGTACCGCCTGCTGGCGGCCTCGGCGACGGCGCCAAGCAGCGCCTCCTTGCCGAGATGGTAGTCAAGGAGGTGCACCACTGGATGCGCCGCAGGCTCGCCGAGTTGGATGGACGCGAGAAATTGGAGGACAGCGAATTGGCGCTCCTCCGCCCAGCCCCCACGCCGACAGCACTCTTTCGTTTACTCCACGCTGCAATATTATTTCAATTATTTGGATTGTGTTTATTCTATGCAGCTTTAAATTTTAACACAATGGCAACCACACCCATAATTTCCGCCATACCGAGAAATTTCTTCATTATATTTTCTCCAATCTGGTTAATTTCGGCCATTTGTTTGTTTTATATTGGACTTGATCGTAGGAACTTTTCCATAATAAGCTTAGGCGTTATGGAGTTTATTTGTCAACTACCTGTATTTCTTGGAGCTAGCGGAATATACGTGCTATTTGACACCGCTACCGCCGCCTCTCTGTACTGCATTATACTTTGGGTTGTCTTTGTCGCCATATTCGCGAGATTCCGTAGGCGCCTTCATGCCCCAGCAAGCCCAGTTTGGAGTTGGGGCACAGCGTAGGCACGCATCAAACCGGCTCCCCCTTCAGCAATTTCGGCACCTCGCCCGTAACCCCCGCCGCCTCCTCGACGAAAAACCGCTTCAGCGGCGGCAGGCGGTCCACCACTCCCAAGCCGAAATCGCGGATCAGCCGCATCGGCGTAAAATCGTTGGCAAACAGCAGGTTGAGCGCCGCCGCCGCCATGGCCGACGAGGCGCTGTCGAACCGCCGCCAGCGCTCGTAACGCTCCAGCGCCGTCAAGTCGCCGGCATCCAGCCCCAGCCGCGCGCCGTCGATCAGCACCTCCGCCAGCGCGGCCACATCCTTGAGGCCGTGGTTCAGCCCCTGCCCCGCGATCCAGTGCAGCCCGTGCGCCGCGTCGCCGGCCAGCGCGAAACGCGGCTTCACGAAACTGCGCGCCAGCGTCAGCGTCAGCGGATAGCCTTCCGGCTTGGCCAGCACCGTCACGGCGCCGAGCTGCTGGCCGAAGCGCTTCTGCACCTCGGCGGTGAACGCCGCGTCGTCCAGCGCCAGCATCGCCTTCGCGATCTCCGCCGTCTCTGTCCACACCAGCGAGGAACGGTTGCCCGTCAGCGGCAGAATGGCGAACGGCCCGGAGGGGAGAAAATGCTGCACGGCGCGGCCTGCATGCGGCAGCTCGTGGCCAACGCTGGTGACGATGCCCGTCTGATGCGCGTCCCAGATCACGGTGTTGATGCCCGCCTGCGCCCGGAGCGTGGAGCGGCGGCCGTCAGCGGCAATCAGCAGCTTCGCCCGTATGCGCTCGCCGCCTTTGAGGTGCACATCGACGCCGCTATCGTCCACAGCGAACGACGTGACCGAAGCGGGCGCCATCAGCGTGATCCCCGGCTCCGCCCGCACGGCCTCATACAGCGCGCGCCGCAGCGGCAGGCTCTCGACGATGAACGCCGCCGGCTCGTGCCCCGTCAGCAGCGCATCGAAATGCAGCAGCACCGTGCGCAGCGGCGAGGCCAGCGCGCTGTCGGTGATGTCGATGCTGTTGACGGGCTGTGCCACGGCGGCGATTGCATCCCAGACGCCGAGCACGCCATACATGCGCTGCGCCGCCGCCGCGATGGCCAGCGAACGGCCGTCAAAGCCGGCGTCGAGCTGACACTCCGGCGGCAGCGTGTCCACAACGGCGACGCGGAATTTCACCTCCGTCTTCACCAGCGCCAGCGCCAGCGTCAGCCCGACGAAACTGCCGCCAGCTATGACGATATCGAAGTTGCCGCCGGGGCTTTCACCGGTCATGGGAGTGTTCCTTTAGCTCAAGGCTGAAATCCGCGTGGTGCGTTTGGCACCTTAAGGTTGCCAGAAAATAACTGCGCCATCTGGCTTGTCCAATTGTCCAGCCGCTGCGTCTCGAAAAGGATTGCATACCTCTGGCACGCGCCTCTTGCCGCGCTTGGCGGCCGGACAAAATTCCCGCGCCATCTGCGCAGTTAATTTCTAACACCACCTTATCTCACCGTTGCGGCAAACTTAACAGGCTTGACAAGCCGCGGGCGCTGCGCCTGATTGGCATGATCCCGCATTCAATCAGGCGCGCCCCATGTCAGCAACCGAATCCGCCGCCACTGCGCTTCTTACCATTCTCGCCCTCGAACCGCTCGCAAACAACCGCTTTCGCGGCCACAGCCCGCAAAACGGCTGGCAACGCGTGTTGGCGGGCAGGTCGTGGGCGCAGGCGCTAGTGGCGGCGGCTCGCACGGTCGAGGCGCAAGACCGGCCGGTGCATTCGCTCCACGCCTATTTCCTGCTGCCGGGCGATCCGAAGGCGCCGATCGATCTACGAGGTGGACCGCATCCGCGACGGCGGCAGCTTCACCACGCGGCGCGTCGTCGCCCGACCAGCATGGCCGGCGATGTTCACCATGGCGGTGTCGTTCCACAAGCCCGAGCCGGGCTTCGACCACCAGATCGCCATGCCGGATGTGCCGCCGCCGGAAGCGCTGCCCTCCGAGGAGGAGATGAAGGCGCAGGCTATTGCCGCAACCTGCCCGAGTTGATGCGAATACGTATTGGACGTCCGAGCGGCCCATCGAGCTGCGGCCCACTGACCTGTCGCGCTTCTTGTCCGTCCGACAAAGGCCCGCAGCCCAAGCAATCTATCTGGATCAAGGCGAGCGGGCCGCTGCCGGACGACCCGCGGCTGCACCGTGTCGTGCTGGCCTATGCCTCGGACTTCTCGCTGCTCGATACCGCGCTGGTCGCGCATGGCCGGCAGCATGTTCGACCCCCGCATCATGCTGGCGAGCCTCGACCACGCGGTGTGGTTCCACCGTCCGTTCCGCGCCGACGAATGGCTGCTTTACGTGCAGGATAGCCCGAGCGGCCAGGGCGCGCGCGGCTTCTGCCGGGGCAGCATCTTCACCCGCGACGGGGTGCTGGTGGCGTCGGTGGCGCAGGAAGGGATGATCCGCGAGCGGGCGTAGGCGAGTTGTCGCGGCACGGCCTCCATCCGCTGTTATTTTACTGATATACGATTGATGGCGCTCTGATGTGCCACTTGTAAGCAGCATGCGGCACTTTTGCCCAGAAAAACCGCAATACCCTCCCCGCTTTTGCCAGATTGATCAAATATACCTCAAGTTGCCTAAAACATTGCGCGCAACAGTAGACATGCACAAGCGGCTTGCCGGCAAATGCAGCCGGTCAGGCAACGTCTCTGCTCAACCTGAAGGCGACGCACGCAATGGTCACTTTACCTGCAAATCCATCCCCTCCCGGCCGAAGCCGTGGCGAACGGGAGACTGACGCAGAAGGCGAACGGGCCCGTCATTTCACCAGAACCGCGATGACCCTCCCGCCGGACGGAATTTCGCCCCAGACATCCTTTATCCAGCCCGTGGCGGCAAAAAAACACGAGAATGTCGTGGTCATAGCCGGATACTATGACGGGCTCCGCCACGGCACGGACGACGAACGCGAAACGTTCGATGGCAGAGCCCAGAAAATGGCCGGCAAGAACGGGCATTGGTATAAGGCCCATACAGGAGAGGATATTACCCGGATTCTCGAAGAAGCATCCAAGAACGGACCGATCACGAAACTCGTGATACTGTCTCATGGCGCCAACGATGGGGTTTACATGACCCCGGCCGAGGGATTGTATTCAACCGGATACGATGCTGAAGAGGAAGCCGGATCAAAACGGGTTGCCGATATCATCGCCGGCATCAAGGATAAAAAGATACTTATCGCAGATAACGCACAAATTGCCGTGACGATGTGCAATGCCGCGAAGGATCACGCGAAAGGCTCGTTTATCGAAGACCTCTCCGGCAGGATTTCCAAGGAAACAACGGTGCGCGGGGTCAGAGTATACGGGGCAAGCGGGTCGGCCAACCCTGTAACGGCCGGAAACGCCGATACGAACACCTACCGCACCGATGGCAAGTGGTACGTGGCCGTGGATGGGCAGAAAAAATTGTACGGCTCGAAATTTCTCAACCCGGCCGCATTAAAATAGCCGGAATGACTTCCCATTGTATTCCAGCTTCTTCCATCATGGAAATCCACGGTCATGAGATATCTATACACTCTTGCGGTGATCTGCGTATCACTTCTTCTGGCCGCCGGCGCGCAAGCAGGGGCTTGGCAAGACGGCACCTACTTGCAGTGGTATCCCAATGACGATAGCGGCTTATCAGTTGAGCCATTAGAAAAATTCGCCATCGGCTTCAAGCCTCGCGTCGAGCGCAGGCGCGAGGGAAAATACAGGTGGCTCAAATGCCTGGATTCTTCCAACACTTATAGTGACGATGCCGCCCGCGTCCTGCGGCAGCGGATCATCGATGACCAATATAAGCTCTATGTATCCCTGGCTATCCTGAAGCTCTACAACTGCCATTACCAAGCCCACGGCCTGAGTCAGGAATTCGATGACAATCCGCAAACTCTGGAGGGTCTGAACCTCGTGCACGGCGCTTATGTGAAGCTGCTAGCGCAGACTGGCCGGTCTCTCGAAAATCCTTTGACCTTCGACATCGTCAACTTCCTGAAGGAAAATCCCGCGCTGCTCAAAAATCCGCAGTTGCGCAAAGAGCTGCGCCGGACCTGGAAGCTCGCGATGGAGAAGGGGCACAAAGACAAGGCGGCTTTCTGCATGAAACTGCTGCGATGAACTCTCGCGCACGAGCCCGTTTCAATCTTCATCGACACTATTGGCCATACTCTCAAGTTGGGCCAGATCCGGCACCCTGATCTCGCGCGTGCCGATGAGTTCGATGGTCCGCTTGGTTCTCAGCTTGGTGATCTGGCGGCTGACGGTCTCGATGGTCAGCCCCAGGTAGTCGGCGATATCCACGCGGGCGAGAGGCAACTGAAAGCGCACATCGTTCTTGTCCTTCGCGTCGCCGGCGCAACCGATCCGCGCCGCACGCCTGGCCACCATCAGCAGGAAGCTCGCCACGCGCTCCTCCGCGCTCTTGCGGGCCAGCAGCAGCATCCATTCCTGGCAGGCGTCCAGCTCGGCGAGCGTGTATTGGAACAGCCGGTGTTCGAGGCCGGGAAACTCGGTGATGAGCCGTTCGAAATTCGACCCCGGAAACACGCAGATTTCCACATCGGTGGCCGCTTCGGCGAAATAGGGATTCTCATCGCGGAAGGCGCGGCCGAGGAAATCCGGCGGGAACAGCAGGCCGACGATGTGCTGGCGGCCGTTGGCCAGCGTCTTGGTCAGCTTCACCACGCCGGAAACGACGTTGCCGAAAAAATCGCGCGGCTCACCCTCGCCGAATATCAATTGCCCGGCCGGGATATGGCGCCTCCGGGCAATGCGGTTCAGCTTGGCCAGCTCCTCGGAGGTCAGCCCCCTGCATACTGCCTGGTCACGGATGGCACAGCTCTCGCACTGTGTGTGCTCTCCCACCAGGTTCGCCACCACTCTCCGGTCCGCCATCAACATGCCATCAATTTTCCGCTTTAACGCCTTTGAATTTTAACGATAGCACACTGCGGGCAACAAATAAACGTGAGGGGGAGCGACATTTGATCCAGGTCAATGATCAACCTTAAGGCGTGAGGTAAAATCGCGCAGCGGCACTATGTCGCATTTTCCCCTTGGTTGCCGGGGGATTTGCAGCTAAAATGCTGGCATTACGCGTTTCAAATCGTTCCTCTTGGCTGGAGATGCAGTCATGCGCAACCTCGATGCAATCCTCAAAACTGCACAACCGCGTGCAGAAAGGCCCAGTGGAATAATGGCTTTACCCATCCGGCGCCTGCCTCTCGACGCCCCTTGGGCATGGCTCTCCGCCGGATGGCGGGACATGTGGACCAAGCCTGCCATCAGCCTCGGCTATGGTGTGATGTTCACGCTCAGCGCTGCGGTCCTGGCGGCCGGCCTGTTCAATCTGGGCACACTGTCGCTGCTTCTGCCGCTCGCGGGCGGCTTCCTGCTCATCGCCCCCCTCGCCGCTGCCGGCCTTTACGAAATGAGCCGGCGCATGGAACTGGGGGAGGACGTCAGCGCCGCGCAGGCCCTCTCGGCGGGCGGACATGCGCGCGGCCAGCTCGCCTTCATGGGCGTGGTGCTCATGGTGATCTTCATGGCCTGGATGGACCTGGCATTCCTGCTGTTCATGCTGTTCTGGGGCAGCAGTCCGTTTCCGTCGCTTGAGGAATTCGTGCCCACGCTGCTGTATACGCCGCATGGCCTGGGGCTGCTGATGACCGGCACGGCGATTGGCGGCATTCTCGCGGCGGTGACGTTCTCGATTTCCGCCGTGTCGGTGCCGCTGCTGATGGACCGGAAAATCGACACGGCGACGGCCATCGCCACCAGCCTGCGGGCGGTCGCCCTCAACTGGCAGACGATGGCACTGTGGGCGGTGCTCATCGCGGGGATGATGGCCCTCGGCTTCGTGACGCTGTTCGCGGGGCTGATTATCGCCTTCCCGCTGGCCGGGCATGCGACGTGGCATGCCTATCGCAGCATGGTGGATACGGACGGCGTCTGAAATGTGGTCAGGCCGTTCCTCCGGGCGCAATAATCACACGGCCGGGGGAGGAGGCGGGGTAGGCGCCGGCGGCTGCTGGTCGTCGCGGTCATCCAGAATGCGGTAGGCCGCGCCTTCCATGTCGTCGAACTGCCCCGTCCGCATCGCCCAGAAAAAGCTCAGCAGCGCCGCGAGCCCCATGAACAACGCCACGGGAATGAGCCAGGCGAGTACCGTCATAGCCGTAACCCCAGACGCATGGTCCTCAAACGCAGCGCATTGACCGTCACCACGATCGACGATGTGGACATGGCCAGCGCCGCGATCAGCGGGATCACCAGCCCGGCCATCGCCAGCGGCACAAACACCATGTTGTAAGCTCCGGCCACGCCGAAATTCTGGTAGGACATGCGCCGCGCCTTGGAGGCCACCGCCAGCAGCTCGATGATCGGCGACAGGTGCGCGCCCTGGAACACGGCGTCCGATGCGGTCTGGCTGATATCCGCCGCCGTCGAAGGCGACAGGGACGCATGCGCGGACGCCAGCGCGGGCGCGTCGTTTAAGCCGTCGCCCACCATCAGCACGTGGCGCCCTTCGGACCGCAATGCCGCCAGCCGCTCGATTTTGTCGCCGGGACGGCACTGGGCGCGGAAATCCCCGATGCCCGCCTGACGCGCCACGCGCTCGACGGTTTCCCGCCGGTCGCCGGACAGCAGCTCGATCCTGTAGCCGGCCGCCTTCAGGCTGGCGATCACTTCGCCGCGTCCTGACGTAGCTCGTCCTCGAAAACGAAGCCCACCGGTGCATGACCCGGCCGCGCGTACCACAGCGAGGCCTGCCCCGCATGCGCGTCCTCAACGCCGCACCACGAGGCCGAACCGAGCCGTTCCGCCCCCTGCTCGCCCAGCCGCTCCAGGCCGGCGCCCGGCGTCTCCGTGACATCGGAGGCCACGGCGATTTCGCCGAATGCGTTGCGCGCCGCCGTGACCACAGCGACCGCGTAAGGATGGCGGCTGTTGGCGGCGAGCGACGCGGCGCTCTTCAAATCGTCCGCGCCGATCTGGCCTGCATTCTTCAGCGCCGGAATGCCGTGGGTCAGCGTGCCGGTCTTGTCGAACACGATGGTGTCCACTTCCGCCAGCCGCTCCAGCCCGTCGGGCGCCTTCACCAGCACACCCCTGGCGAACAGCCGGCTCGCCGCCGCCACCTGGACTGCCGGCACCGCCAGCGCCAGTGCGCACGGGCATGTAATAATGAGCACGGCGATGGCGGCTGTGAGCGCGGCTTCCCAGCCCTGCCCCGCCAGCATCCAGCCGATGAATGTCACCGCCGCCAGAGTGTGCACACCCGGCGCGTAAAGCCGTGCAGCCCGGTCGGCGAGGCGCACATAGCGGCTGCGCGATTGCTCGGCAGCCTCCATCAGCCGCACGATTTCGGCGAGGACGCTACCGTTTTCAGTGGCACTGGCCACGATCTCGACAGCGGCGCCCAGATTGACTGTGCCGGCATAAACCGTGTCGCCTGCACGCACGGTGCGCGGCAATGTCTCGCCGGTGATGAGGCTTTCATCCACATCGGAAACGCCGGCGGCCAGTTTGCCATCGACCGGCATACGCTCGCCCGCCGCCACGCTGACGCGCATGCCGGGCGTCACCAGATAGGCCGGCAGCCGCTCGATGATGCCGCCGTCAGCGATGACGCTGGCCCACTGCGATTTGAGGCCCAGCAGGTTTTGCGCCGCGCTGCGCGCCTGTGTACGCGTGCGCTGGTCGAGGAAACGGCCGATCAGCAGGAAGAACAACAGCGACACGCAAGCGTCGAAATAGACCTGATCGGTATGCATCGCCGTCTGGTACATGCTCATGACCAGCGACAGCAGGATGGCCAGCGAAATCGGCACGTCCATATTGACGCGCCAGACCTTCAGCGCCGTGGCAGGCGGAACGGAAAAACGGCTGGCCGGCATAGGCGACCGCCGGAATGGCGATCAGCGCCGACAGCCAGTGGAACAGCCCGCGCAGGGAATCGTCCATGCTGCCGCTGCCGCTGGACCAGACCGACACCGACAGCAGCATGATATTAGCGGTGGCGAAGCCGGCAACGCTCAGGCGGTACAGCAGGTCGCGGTTGAGCTTGTCGCCCGCATCAACAGCGCCGGGGGCAAGCTGGGCGGCGCGATAGCCGGCCTTGGCCAGCACCTCCACCAGGGTCTCGGCCGTCAGGCGCGTGCCGTCGAAGGTGGCGGTGACGCGGCGGGCGGCCAGATTGACACGCGCCGAGGACACGCCTTTCACATCGCGCAGTGCCCGCTCGACCTTGAGCATGCAGCCGCCGCAGGTCATGTTCTCCACGGCAAGCGTGGCCGTCGCCGGCTCTGCTGCTGCACTGCTCAAATGGGGGGCGGGCGCCTTCCCGCTCAAACTCAGGACGCTGGTTTCAGCCATACTCGCTCCTTAAGGCGGTAAATGGCCGGTTCGCCAGCGCGCTGGGCCGATACCATCAACACCCATGCGCCTGGCTCCACGCCGGCAAGCGAAAGCTGATAGCGGCCGGAACCGGCCTCGTCAAACTTCACCTCCCGGTCGAGCCGCTTCACCGCGAGGCCGCCAATATGCCGTTTACGGTCAGGCCGCTCAAGGGGGTGCCTGACTTGTCGGTAAACGTCACTTCCAGGGTGCGGCCATCGTCAGACAGCTTGGTCTGGTCGCGCCAGCCGAGGCGTTCCTGCGCTTCGGCTTCGCGGATGGTGTCGTTGTAATGCAGCCCCTGATCGTAGCTGCGTTTGGAATTTTCACCGCTCAAGGTTCCGACAGCGAAATAGATCATCACGCCGTTGACCGCTGACACGAAGCCGAAAAATGCCAGCAGCATCGTCAGAACGTGCCACCCTTTCAACCCGCCCTTCATATTCAAGGCCTCCTGAAATTCGTCGAGCGCTGTTTTCCGGTCTGATCACCGAGGTCGCGCAGGACGAAGGCAAATGCGGTCGAACTGTTCTTAAGACCTGACACACCAGACGCCGGCAGGGCAACATAAACTTTGATCGAACGCACGTCGTCCGGCGGCACGGCCACTTCCAGCGTGGGCTTGCCCTCGAAACCCACGGCCGTCAGCTTCGCATCCGGCAGCCCGTCGGCGGTGAGCAGGAAGGTGCGCGCCTGGTGGGTCTTGTTGAGGATACGCACGGTGTAGCCGTTGCGGATACCGCCATCGGAAAGCTGCACGAAAAGCGGGTTGCGGTCCGGCAGCACGTTCACGTCGAGCACGGATTTGCGCGACAGGCCCCACAGCATGACGGCGCTGACGAGGGCAATCACCGCCACATATAGCAGGGTGCGGGGCCGGACGAAGCGGTAGGGAGCCCGCTCGCCGTGGGAGTCGGCGTCGAGATTGCGGAAGCTGTCGTAGGCGATGAGCTTCGGTGGCCGGCCGATCTTCTTCATGATGTCGTCGCAGGCGTCGATGCACAGCGCGCATTGGATGCATTCGAGCTGCGCGCCGTGGCGGATGTCGATACCGGCGGGGCAGACGGCCATGCAGGCGCTGCAGTCGATGCAATCGCCCCGGCCTTCCCAGCTCCGCCGCTTCTTGTGCGGCCCGCGCGGTTCGCCGCGGTAGTCGCGATAGGTGATGAGCAGCGATTCCCCGTCGAACATGGCGCCCTGGATGCGCGGCCACGGGCACATATAGGTGCAGACCTGCTCGCGGGCCAGGCCGCCGAGCACATAGGTGGAGGCGGTGAAAATGCCGATGAAGACATAGGCGATGGTGGTCGCTGTCGACGTGCACGAGGCGGTAGGCGAGGGTCGGCGCGTCGGCAAAGTAGAACACGAAGGCGCCGCCGGTCGCCAGGGAGATCAGCAGCCAGGTGATGTGGGTTCCGCTTTTGCGCCAGATCTTATCGAACGTCCACGGCGCTTTAGCGAGCCGGATGCGGGCGTTGCGGTCGCCCTGCCAGAGATGCTCGACGCCGATCATGAGATCGGTCCACACCGTCTGCGGGCAGGCGTAGCCGCACCAGACGCGGCCCGCGATCGCGGTGACGAGGAACAAGGCCAGCGCCGAAGATCACCAGCACGCCGGTGACGAAATACAGTTCCTGCGCCCAGATTTCGAGGCCGAAGAGGTACAGCCGCTGATGGGCGAAATCGAGCAGGAAGGCCTGATCGGGCAGGGTCGGCCCGCGGTCCCAGCGTATCCACGGCAGAATGTAGTAGATGCTGAGCGTGAACGCCATGACCAGCCATTTGATGTTGCGGAACTTACCGCTGGCGCGCTTCGGGTAGATGGCGGTGCGCGAGGCGTAAAGCTGGCGGGATCTCCTTGGCGTTCACCGCTTCACATCGACGGCCTGAACGCCGGGGGCTGCTTCGCGGATGGTGGTCTCGCCCGTCAGGGACGCAGGGATGTTCGTCATTGTGTACTCCGCCGCCATGGGGGTTGGGTCAGCCCGTGCCGCAGCACATGGCGGGTTACTTTTAGGGGTTTGCCTGGAAATAACCGGAGCTGATGGCGGTTATTTCCGGGCAAACCTCAAGTGAAGAAAGGGAGCCCTCGCGGGCTCCCCGCCGTTTGTTACTTACCGCCGCCCAGCGAGTGGATGTAGACGGCCAGCTCCTTGATGGTCGGCGCGTCGAGCGTTCGCCCCATGCCGGCATCACGCCGCCACGGCCGGTCTGAATGGTCTTCACGATGTCGGCCTTGGCGCCGCCATAGATCCAGGTGTTGGCGGTGAGGTTCGCCGAGCCAATTTCGTGATTGCCCTTGCCGTCGTCGCCATGGCAAGCCGCGCAATCGCTGTCGGCGAAGATGGCCTTGCCGCGATCCGCCGCCGCCGCGTCGTGCGGCTTCTTCGCGAGCGACAGAACGATACTCGGCCGCATCGTTGATCTGATCGGGCTGCAGCACGTGCCGTCGCATGCCGAAACGCGGCATGGCGCTGTTACGAGCCTTGTCGTCGCCATTGCGGACACCGTACTCGATCGTCTGCTGGAGATCCTTCGAGCTTGCCGCCCCAGATCCAATCGTCGTCGTTCAGGTTGGGGTAGCCCTTGGCACCCTGGGCGCCACTGCCGTGGCAGCCAGCGCAGTTGTCGCCGAACGCCGCCTTGCCAGCGGCGATAGCGAAGTCCATCAGCTTCGGATTCGGCCTTGATGGCCTCGATCGGAGCCGTGGACAGCGCTTCCGTGTGCTTGCCCTGAGCCGCCTTGTCCGGCCTTGATCTCGTCCGCCACACTGGCGCGCGTGCGAGTAACCCAGCATGCCGTGGGTGTAGCCCGTCAGCGTCGGCCAGGCCGGATAGGCCACCCAGTAAGCCACGGATATCAAGATACAGGCGCAGAAGGTATAAACCCACCAGCTCGGCAGCGGTTTGTTCAGTTCCTTGAGACGTCGTCCCATTCATGGCCGGTCGTTCGACGCCAGTCGCCTCGTGATCTATATCTCATGTTCGGCCATTGCTGCTCTCCCAAATCGTCTCGTAGTGGTCCTTGTCCAGTGGCATACGGCTGGCCTCATCGAAGCTCTTCCTGGTTGCCCGGCCAAAGGGCGTAGAGGACGGCGACCCGACGAAGAGCGCCACGAAGATGAACAACCCGACAGTCCCCGATGAACGCCGATACTTCTTGGTAAGTCATCGCTTTACACCGTTACCTGCAGGTTCGGACCGGAAGCGTCGTACTTGGCGAAGTCGACCAGCGTACCGAGCATCTGAAGATAGGCGACCAGCGCGTCGAGCTTCGGTAATCTGTTGCCGGCATTACCGTCGAACGTGCGCACCTGCGCTTTGGGATAACGCTGCGTCACAGCCGCCGCGCCTTCGGATATCCGGTGTCGGCCTGAGCCTCCAAGTCCGCTTGGCGTTCTTGATCTGCTCTTCGGTGTACGGGACACCGACGATACGCAGCGTCTTCATGTTGGCTTCGATAGTCGAGGTGTCGAGCTTCGCGTGGCAAGGAAGCGGATAGCCCGGCATGACCGACTCCGGAACGACGGAACGCGGGTCTGGCCATGTGCGCCACATGCCAGTCGTCGGAGTACTTGCCGCCGACACGGGCGAGGTCCGGCCCGGTACGCTTCGATCCCCACTGGAAGGGATGGTCGTACATGCTTTCGGCCGCGAGGCTGTAGTGGCCGTAGCGTTCGACCTCGTCGCGGAGGCCGCGGATCATCTGGCTATGGCAGAGATAGCAGCCTTCGCGCAGGTAGATGTCCCGGCCAGCCAGTTCGAGAGGCGAGTAGGGACGCATGCCCTGCACCTTCTCGATGGTGGACTTGAGCCAGAACAGCGGAGCGATCTCGACGAGGCCGCCAATCGAGACCATGAGCGAGGATCCCCACCAGCAGGAGCCAGGGAGTATTTTTCGAATGGATCTGCATGGAAACCTCATTATCTGCCTCCTTATTCGGCCGGCGCGACGCAGCTCAGGAGCTGCAGCAATGCGGGGTTGTGTCGGCGGTATCGGCCGATTCAGCGCCGGCGATCGTCCGCCACACGTTGTAGACCATGATCAGCGCGCCGAGGACGAAGAACAGCGCCGCCGGTGGCACGGATGATGTAGTACGGATGCATCGCTTCGACGGTCTCGACGAACGAGTACTGCAGGAAGCCAAGCTGTCGTATGCACGCCACATCAGGCCCTGCATGATACCGGACACCCACATCGCGGTGATGTAGAGCAGGATGCCAAGCGTGCAGATCCAGAAGTGCCATTCAACCAGCCGCTGGAATACAGGCCCTGACGCTTCCACAGCCACGGAACGAGGCAGTAGACCGCGCCGAACGACACCATGGCCACCCAGCCCAGAGCACCGGAGTGCACGTGGCCGACGGTCCAGTCGGTGTAGTGCGACAGCGAGTTCACTGCCGCGAACGCTCATCAGCGGGCCTTCGAAGGTCGACATGCCGTAGAAGGCAACGGACACGACGAGGAAGCGGATGACCGGATCGGTGCGGAGCTTGTCCCAGGCGCCCGAGAGCGTCATCAGGCCGTTGATCATGCCGCCCCAGGACGGCATCCACAGGATGATCGAGAAGGTCATGCCGAGCGTCTGCGCCCAGTCCGGCAGAGCCGTGTAGTGCAGATGGTGCGGGCCAGCCCAGATGTAGGTGAAGCACAGCGCCCAGAAGTGGACGATCGACAGCCTGTAGGAGTAAACCGGCCGTTCGGCGCGCTTCGGCACGAAGTAGTACATCATGCCGAGGAAGCCGGCGGTCAGGAAGAAGCCCACCGCGTTGTGGCCGTACCACCACTGCGTCATGGCATCCTGCACGCCCGAGAACGAGCTGTAGCTCTTCGAGCCCGAGGAACGAGACCGGGAACGGCAGAGTTGTTGCCCGAGGTGCAGCATCGCGATCGTGACGATCAAGGACAGGAAGAACCAGTTCGCCACGTAGATGTGCGGTTCCTTGCGCTTCATCAGCGTGCCGAGGAACACCACCAGGTAGGTGACCCAGACGATGCGTCAGCCAGAGGTCGGAATACCATTCCGGTTCGGCATATTCCTTGCCCTGGGTGACGCCGAGGATGATAGCCGGTGCCAGCCATGGCGATGAGAAGCTGGAAGCCCCAGAAGACGAACCACGGCGCCAACGGCCGAAGAGCCGCGCCTGGCAGGTGCGCTGCACGATGTAGAACGACGTTGCGAAGAGCACGTTACCGCCGAAGGCGAAGATCACGGCTGATGTATGCAGCGGACGCAAGACGCCCGAAATTCGTCCACGGCAGGTCGAAGTTCAGCGCCGGGAAGGCGAGCTGCCAGGCGATGATGTCGCCCACCAGAAAGCCGGCGACGCCCCAGAACATCGCTGCGATGACAAAGCCCTTGATGACGTTGTCGTGATAAGTCTGCTCCGTCTGGCTGCTGCCAAGACGGGTAAGCACCATGAGCAGGCCGACGGCACCAAACACTGTGAACAGTGCGCCATCGAGCTGCATTACGAGTTCGGTTGTATTCAACGAAACGTACACGCCAAATAATAGCGCGACCAGAACTCCGATCACGGCGATGGCATCGGAAAGGACTATTCCGTTACCTCGCGTTCCAATAGCTTCCATTGTCCGCCCCTTTCAACATCGCGAGCGAGCCGCCCCTCGGCAGCCGCTCCGCGAACCTCTTCATACCTCTAGCGACAATGAACGCCTATGCGGCAAAGAGTGGCTGTACGCCTTGACATCGGTCAATCCGGGGCCATGCAACCTGCGCTACAGGCGGCCTTTGGCCATGTTTTTGCCGCCTGAATGCCCCCGAAAGGTATGCAACTTGCGGAGTCGGGTATACGAAAAAATTGTGGAAAATTGGGGTGATAGGAGGATATCCGCAGTTTCGAATGACGATTGCGGACGGCGCCGCGCCACACAGCTGCGGCACACCGGCAACACTTGACCGCCATGACGGCAAAATGTCGCTGGAGGAAAGTCGAAGACGGCCGGAATTTGCCGCTGCCAGGGCCGGCGGCCTCGCCACATCAGAATGAGAGCCGGACGTGTCCATGCTGCGCTCCATCGGCACCGCTGGCGTTTCCACCAACCGGCCCCGGCGCGGCCCGGCTTTACTCTGAGTAAATTGCACGCTTTACGGCGCGGCAGGTGCCTCTTTGCTCTGCGCGGTGCACACAACGCTGTAAACGAGCAACAGCCAAGCCGCCGTCATGAGGGGGACGGCACAGGCCCTCATGAGATAATTGGCACGCTTCGCCTCCACGATCTCGACGAAGAAAGCGCACTTTCCGGCCGCTCTCGCATGCAGTTGCCGTGGTCATTGAGGAACCGCACCAAGCCGGCGCTTGCCCGTCCGCTTTTTCCCTGAAGTCTTGCTGGCCCGGCCAGGGTTATTTTGCTTCACGCTGCCGGTGTGGCGGCGAACCGTGCCGTTGCTGCGATGCGTCACATTGCCTGAATGGTGGCTGACCGTGCCGTCGCTATGATGCGTCACGCTGCCGGAGTGGTGACTAACCGTGCCGTCGCTACTGTGCGTCACGCTGCCGGAGTGGTGGCTAACCGTGCCGTCGCTGCTATGCGTTACGCTGCCGGAGTGGTGGCGGACCGTGCCATCGCTGCAATGCGATACGCTCCCCGCTTGCACACAGGTCTGGGCATATCCTGTGCCAGCGGTAAGCCACACCACAGCAATCGCTATGAGCAGTACGCGCATGCCGTTCCTCCTCCCAAAAACGAGGTAATTACCCCGCGTTTGGGTCTGTTATGAGGCGGGAGCGGCCGCCGGCACTGCTTCCGGGCTTATCGCCGGCGAGCGCCTTGCGTTCAGAGCAGTCCGCGCGCGCGCGCCATGCCGGCCAGCGAAGTCTGCGGACGCGGGCCCATGTGCGAGACGATCTCGCCGGCGGCGAGACTGGCCAGCTTGCCGCAGGTCTCCAGCGGCAGGCCGCGAGCGTGACCGAGCAGGAAGCCGGCGGCGTAGAGGTCGCCCGCGCCGGTGGTATCCACGACCTCCTCGACCGGATCGGCGGCGATGGTAATCACCGTCTCCTGTGTGACGATACGCGAACCGTGGGCGCTGCGCGTCACCGCCGCCAGATGGCTATCGGCGCGGATGCGGTCGCAGGCGGCCTCCAGGTCTTCCGTCTCATATAAAGAGAGAAGCTCGCGCTCGTTGGCGAACACGATGTCGGCCTTGGCCTGGATGAAGGAGAGGAACGCCGTGCGGTGGCGGTCCACGCAGAACGGGTCGGACAGGCTGACGGCCACCTGTGTTCCGGCCGCCTTCGCCACGTCAGCCGCGTGATAGAAAGCGTCCAGCACGCAGGCATGGTCGAAGGAGTAGCCCTCAAGGTAGAGGATCTTGGATGCGCGAACCGCGTCCATGTCCACTTCCGGGCGCGTCAGTTGGGACGCGGCGCCGAGGAACGTATTCATCGTCCGCTCGCCGTCGGGTGTCACCAGGATCAGGCAGCGGCCGGTGGGGGCGGAGTCGTGCGACGGCGCGGTTGTATACGTAACGCCGATGGCGCGGATGTCGTGGGCGAAGATGTCGCCGAGCTGGTCGCGCGCCACCTTGCCGATGAACGCCGCGCGTCCGCCGAGCGAGGCCAGCCCCGCGCAGGTGTTGGATACCGAGCCGCCGGACATTTCCACAGCCGCGTCCATGCCCGCATACAGCGTCGCCGCCTCATCGGCATCTATCAGCCGCATCGCGCCCTTGTTCAGCCCCTTGGCGGCGATGAAGGCGTCGTCGCAGCGCGCGATAACGTCCACAATGGCGCTGCCGATGCCGGCAACGTCGAATTGCTTGTCCCCCATAATCTTCCCTTTCAATTCGATTCCGTTTTCGGCTCGAAGCGGCACCATTCCGCAATAACGCAGCGCCAGCACTCAGGCTTGCGCGACTTGCACACATAGCGCCCGTGCAAAATCAGCCAGTGATGCGCATGGAGCAGATACGCCGGCGGCACCATCGCCTCCAGCCCGCGCTCCACCTCCAGCGGCGTCTCGCCCAGGGCCAGCCCGGTGCGGTTGGCGACGCGGAAAATATGCGTGTCCACCGCGATGACCGGCTCGCCGAACGCCACGTTCAGCACCACATTGGCGCTCTTGCGGCCGACGCCCGGCAGCGCCTCCAGCGCCGCCCGGTCACGCGGCACCTCGCCGCCATGCTCGCGCACCAGTTGTTCCGACAGGGCAATAACATTCTTCGCCTTGTTGCGATATAGCCCGATGGTTTTGATCATGTCGCGCAGGCGCTCCTCGCCCAGCGCCGCCATTTTCGCAGGGCTGTCGGCAAGATGGAACAGGCTGCGCGTTGCCTTGTTCACGCCCGAGTCCGTCGCCTGCGCCGACAGTACCACGGCCACCAGCAGCGTGAACGGATTGGTGTGATCCAGCTCGGTTTTCGGATCGGGACGCGCCGCCGCCAGCCGGGCGAACATCTCCTCCGCCTCCGCCGGCGTAATGGGGGCAGCGCCCTGTTCGGACTTGCGCTTGGAAACAGCGTTGGCCTTTGCCGTTTTTTTGGTAATCTTAGACTTAATGGAAGACATCTCTTTTGATCACCCGCCGGTTGCCGATGCGAATCGCTTGTTCAGAGCCATTCTGCTGCCCCATCGCTCGCTCGGCCGCAAGGGATTTATCACCGTCATGCTGCTCATCAGCGGCGGCACCTTCATCGCATGCCTGGTTTACGGGTTCCTGGGGCTCTGGCCGGTGACGGCGGTTTTCGGCGTGGACCTGCTGCTGATCTACGGCGCGTTCTACCTGAATTACCGCGCCGCACGGCAGTACGAACTCGTCGAACTGGACGAAGGCGAGCTGAAGCTGACGCGCGTCCTGCCGTCGGGGAAGAGCCAGAGCTGGAGCTTCATACCGTACTGGGCGCGGGTGGAACTGGAGGAGGCGGACGGCGGGAACGTGGTGCTATCGCTGCGCCAGCAAGGGCGGCGGCTGGTGTTCGGGGCGTTTCTAACGGCGGCGGAGAAGCGGGAGTTCGCGGCGGCGTTGCGGGAGGCGCTGGCGGGACGGGGGGCCTGAAAAGTTTGGCGCGCCCAACGCCCGCATCACCTTCGGCAAGTTCCACGCCGTTGCTCATGCGTCAAGCGCTGCTGACCAAACACGCCGCCGGGAGCAGAAAACCGATCCCAGCCTGAAAGGCTTGCGCTGGGTGCTGCTCAAGGACCGCGAGAAGGCGACGGAAAGCCGGCGTACCGATTTTTCTCAGTACCTCCAAACCTTAAGTGGCCAATCTTTCACCAAGCCCCGGCCACCGCCAGCGGATGCCAGCACGCAGCCGTTCCCCAAGGCTCGCGGCTTCAACCGGCGTCCCCTCCCCCCAGGCTAGCCGCACCAGCTTGCGGCGCCGCTTGGCCGAGGCGACCGCGTAATCGTGGGTCCGGTTGTCAGCGGCAAGCAGCCCCTCCTGCGCGCCGGACCGGAATATCCGGGCGTGCGGCCAATCCTGCGGCCGGAAAGTGTTGCCGGAGCGGTCAACGAGGATCGGCGTAAGACCGCGCCTTTCGAGCTGCCGGGTCAGACTGTTAGGGCCAGCCTCGAATTGATTGCCGGCCGCTTTCGAAACGAGTTCTCCGGGATCGAGCGAGAGGAACAGCTTCCTCTCGATCATGAAGGCATTGGTTCGGATGTGGGTATTGGGGAATGCCTGATCTCGCGAAATGCGCTCGAAACTGCCGCTCGCACCCGCGGCGCCGCAATCGGGGTGACGTTCGAAGGCGTTGCGAAGGAATTTGAGCCAGTCCGGCGCGAGAACCCGGCTCCAGGAGATGAAAAACACGAGAAAATCATAGTCGAAGCGGCTGGCGGCATCGAACGCGAGGCTGAACTGGTAGAGATTATCCGGGTAGCGGCTCTGGTGAACCCGGCCGGCAAACCAATTCCCCATATCCTCCATGAGCGGATTTTCCGCGCTGTCCGGGTAACCTTTCAACTGCCAGATGAGGTCATAGTCCAGGCCGGCTGGATTGCGCCTGAGACTCTCCAGAAATGCGCGGGGAAAGCGGCGCGGATTACCCCAGCGGTCGAGGTAGACAATTGCAATTTCCGGCATCGGTAAGGTCCCATCCATACCGTCTCCCTCTACCGCGGGGAGCGTGGCAAAGAATGCTATCTAACTTGCCAGCCGCCACCGCACAAGCTACAACGGCCGCGAAGTTGAGAGGGAATGTCATCGTGACCACGAAGCCCGTACCTGCCCTAAGTGAACTCATTAATATCGTTGAGAGTTCTGGCTCCGGCGATAGCAAGTTTTTCGGCTTTCCAGAGACGCCCGAAGGGCTCTATCTACAGCAGGACTCCGAGGAGTTTGCCTCGTTTGTCCATTTCGTGGCGACGAAGCTGCCGCCGGCGAAACTGTCGCTCGATATCGGCATCGCCTCAGGCGGGCAGACCAAATTCCTGCGGGATTATTTTCCCGCCGAAAAGACGATCGTGGTCGATATCGGCCAGCACCCCAATTTCGTGCACTGGGAGCGCATCAAGCCGCAAGTCAACAGTGAACTTATCCTCGAAATTATCCAGGATTCACACGTTCCAGAGGTTGCGGAAAAGCTTGCCCCATTTGCCGGTCAGGTGGATTTCGCCTATGTGGATGGCGACCACAGCTATCGCGGACTGCGCAAGGATATCTTCCTCGTGCGCGAATTGATACGCCCAGGAGGTTACATGGTGCTGCACGATACGCTGGCCGTGCCAGACTGCAAGCGCGTGCATGACGAGTTGCTGCAATCGGGCACCTTTGGGCTTGTTCGCAATTTTGCTTTGCGCTTCGGCATCTCGATCTGGATGATGAAGAAGGTGCGGAAATCAAACCGGCTGAACCGCCAATTCGGCATCGGACGAATTTAGGGCCCATTCCTCATGCCCCAGGTCACCGTTGGTGTTCCCGTATACAACGGCGCCAGCTTTCTCGAAGAATCCCTGACCTGCCTGCGCGGCCAGAGCTTCCGCGACTTCGAAGTTTTGATTTTCGATAATTGCTCGGATGACGCGACGGCCGAGATCGCACAACGCTTTTGCGCCGCCGATCCGCGATTCCGCTATTTCCGGCACCCCGAGAACAAGGGCGCCGTGCCGAATTTTCTGAGCGTGCTGGAAGCGGCTCAAAGCCCGTTCTTCCTATGGCGCGCCGCTGACGATACGTCGGATGCCGGCTACATCGAAACGCTGCTAGCCCTGCTCCTGGCCCATCCTGAGCGGGATATCGCCGTGGCGCGGATCGTTTCCGCCTTGCCGGACGGTCGCGTCATGCACGAGCATCTGGTTTCTCCCCTGATCGAAAAAGGCGGCGTGTCCGGCCGTCTGGCGCAGCTTTTTTGTTCGCATCACGCAAGCTGGATTTACGGTCTTTTCCGGCGGGAGGCGATGATCCCGATTTTGCGGGAGGTGCTGGCAAGCTATCCCTACGTCTGGGGGTGGGACAACGTGACGATGTTCGCGCTTGAATTCGACCGCAAGGTCATCGGCACGAACTCGACAACATTCTATCAATATCTGCGCGAACCCCGGCCGCGCGGAGGCCGGGCTCTGCGTGCCGTGCGCGACGACGCGAAGGTGGAAGCGGGCCGCTCGTTCATGGCCTTCGCCCACCGTCATGTGGACCGTGTCATCCCGAACCCGGCCGGACGCTGGTTTTATCATCTCGCCGTTGCCTACTTCGGGCACAAGCGCGCCTGCTCCTGGAGCAAGAGACTGCGCCGGCGTCTTGCCCGGAGATTCGGCTCCGTCCACGGGGCAACCTGATTGCCGCGCGGCACGGGGTTGGCTGGCCAACTGGCACAAGCTCTTCAAGCCGCCGCAACTGGCGCATTCAGCCCGCCGAAGCGGCGTTCGCGCTGCCGGAAGCTGGCCAGCGCCCCGGCGAGATCCTCCGCGCCGAAGTCGGGCCACATGCAGCCGGTGAAGTAGAGTTCGGCGTAAGCGCTCTCCCACAGCAAAAAATCGGACAGACGCTTCTCGCCGCCGGTCCTGATCACCAGATCGACGTCGCGCGGCTCCGGCTCGCGGGTGACGAGGCGCGAGAAGCCTTCGCGGGTGAGGTCGTCCGGGCCGGCGATCCGTGCAGCGGCTGCCAGGATCGCATTGCGGGCCGAGTAGTCGATAGCAATACGCATGTGGAGGGCCTTGCCGGACGCCGTCGCCGCCTCGGCGCCAGCGATGGCGGCGGCCAGACTGCCGGGAAGGCGGTCGCGGCGGCCTATCACGGTGAGGCGGCTGCCGCTGCGAACCAATTGCGCCATCTCCGTGCTCAGGTAGTGATGGAGCAGGTCCATGAGCGTCGCCACCTCAGCCTCCGGCCGGCGCCAATTGTCGCAGGAGAAGGCGTAAAGCGTCAGCGTGCCGATACCCAGATCAGGCGCCGCCTCCGCCACCCGCCGGATGGCTTCGACACCCGCCTTGTGCCCGGCGCCGCGCGGCAAACCCTTCTGAGTTGCCCAGCGCCCGTTGCCGTCCATGATGATCGCGACATGCAGTTTGGAATCAAGAGCACTTTGCATTACAGAGTTTCCTTACAAAAAAAGGGGAGAGTCAGGCGGGGCGGACACGCAGATTGGCGTCCGCGGCATCTTCTTCATTAGCGGCAGAGGCGGCATCGCGGACGACCTGTTCGAGCACGCTCAAATAGTCCAGAAAACGGCGCCGCCCGCTTGGCGTCAACCGGCAAGTGGTGAGGGGACGGTTGCGTTCGTAGCCTTTGGTAATCGCGACCAGCCCGGCCTCCTGCAACACATGCAGGTGCCGGTTGAGGTTGCCGTCGGTCAGGCCGCAGAGCTGCTTCAGATCGGCGAAAGCCAGACCTTTGGGATGGGCCATCAGCGATGTGAGCACGCCCAGCCGGGCCTTCTCGTGAATGATGCGGTCGAGGCCCTCATACGAAAACGGTGCGTCAGGCTCAGGCTTCGTCATGGTTTTCTCCGTCCGCGAAGTGAAGCAGCGCGGCCATCAGGAACTGGCCGGCGGCGAAGGGCAGCCCCATGGTCCAGGGTGAGAGGACGTGATTGCCGCTCGCCAGCATCAGAACGCCTGTCCCGGCCACGAAGTACCACGCGCCGGCAATCGTGATGCTGTGCGGCATGGAGCGGGCCGAGGCGAAAATTCCAAGGCTCACCAGGATTTGCCAGAGGCCGGGCAGCATCCATTGGGCGTCGGGCGCGAACCATCCCAGCACCATGGCGAGCGACGCGCCCGCGGCGCCCGCCGGCAGGAATTGCTCGATGGCGTTGAGGATCATCGCATCGGCGAGGCCGGAGTGATGCCGGCGCGAGCGAGCCCGCATTTCGGCCCCGATGAGACCGGCGGCGACAATCGCGGTGATGATCCAGCCGGCAAAAAACGCCACCGGCTGGCTGCTGGGATCGTCGAGCCAGAGGGTTTGCGCCGTCGCGGTGAGGAGCGCCAGAACGCCGGTTGCGGCGATAGCCGTTGGACCGAAGCCGCGAAATGCCGTGCCGGCCGCGAGCTGACTGCGAATGGTAACGATGTCCGCCAAGGCTCTGTCGATATCGCGCATTTGGTTTGCCCCCATGCTTTGTGATGCAGAGTATACTGAGCTGCAAAGTTATGGCAAGCCGCCTTCTGCCTGCGCCGCTCATTCGCATTTCCGGCCGCCGGCGAGACCTGGAAAGCCCTTAGCGGCTCTTGCCCGGCCAGCCCAAGGCGTCGCGCGTCCGTTTCTTGCTGGTCAGCCCCATACGCACCGCCATTTGCACCAGCTCCGCGAATGAGCCGGCATTCATACGTTCCATCGCCCATTCGCGATAATGCTCAACCGTGCGCTGGCTGATCCCGAGCCTTGCCGCGATCTCCTTGTTGGCCAGCCCCTGAACAGCCAAACACATAACTTCGCGCTGACGTTCGGACAGTTCCTCAAATCGCTTTGCGATCCCCGCGAGTTCCGCCTCAAGCTCGGATTTCTCCCGCCCGCGCCTCACCGCCTCTTTGATGCTGGCCAGCAATCGTTTCTCGTCAGCCGGCTTTTCGATGAAATCGGCTGCCCCGGCTTTCAGAGCGGCGACCGCCATATCGACGTCGCCGTGGCCGGTAATGAGAATCAACGGGCATGAACAATCGCGGGCCGCGAGCGTGCCCTGAAGCTCGATGCCCGACATGCCGGGCATGCGCACATCCGTCACCACGCAATCGAATTCTGCCCCGGCCTCGATGGCGTCCAGCAGTTCCTGGGCGGTGGAATAAGTCGCGACGGCGAGCCCCTGCCGCTCAAGATAAATCCGCAGCGAGTTCGAGCACGGCTTCATCGTCATCGGCCAGGGCGGTTTTGATTTTGCTCGCGGCGGTCTCCCCGGTCATGTTTCGATCCCTTCGGCGAGCCGCAAGGTAAAGCTGACCATGGCTCCATTTTTGCCCGATATGACGCGGATAGTACCGCCATGAGCCTCGGCGATCGAGCGGCAAAGGGAAAGGCCCACGCCGAGGCCGTCTGCCTTGTTGGAGGAAAAGAGGGGCGGAACAGCCCCGCAAAACTCAGCCGGAAAACCTGGGCCTGTGTCGCAAACCCGGATTTCGATGTGCCGCGCGTCGGTTTTAATTGCTCGCAGGGAAATCCTGTTGCAATTCCCCGGTGCCCCCGCCATGGCCTCAGCCGAATTGCGCAGGAGGTTCACGAGCACCTGTTCGATCTGGATGCGATCCGCCATGACCGGCGGCAACCCGCTTTCCATCTCGATATCGACACCGATGTTGCCCCGCTCCAGAACGGGACCAACCAGATCGAGCGCCTCCTGAATAATTTTGGCGATGCCAACCGCCGACATGTCGCTGCGCCCGATCCGCACCAGCGCCCTCAGCCGCCTGATCACCGCCGCCGCGCGTTCAACTTGTGCTGTGGCTTTTTGGGCGGTTTGCACGATGCTGGGATCGCTCAGTGTTTCGCTGGCGAGCGAGTCCGTCACCAGACGCGAATATGTTCCCGCCGCCGAAAGGGGCTGGTTGACTTCGTGCGCGATGGCGGCCGCGAGTTCTCCCATGCTGCCAAGCCTGGAAAGGCGCGCAATGGCGGCCTGGTTCTGACGCAACTGCTGTTCGGCGTGCCGTCTTTCAGTGACGACCGCGCCCGCCGCAAGTCCGGTAACGGCGAGGACGAGCATCCGCGCCTGCATATTCGTGATGTCTTTCATGCGCTCGGGGCTAAACTGCAAAGCGCCGAACAAGCCGATCTGCGTCACCACCAGGGCGACGCTCACGCCCTCCAGTCCTGAACTCACCGCCACCCAGGTTATCGGCAGGAACAGCAGGTAGAACAATGGCATCTGCTGGTCATGGGCGGAGGCGGCCGCAACTCCAAGCACCAGTGCTATGGCGAGCGCATGCAGAGCGGATTGCCAGTCGAGACTGACGAGCCGGTCGCGGAATACGGCCAGCAATCCGAACGGCGTAACCACTGCGATACCAATCATGTCGCCAACCCAATAGCGCAGGGCAGCGGGCGCGAAATCCGGGCCTTGCATTAAGCCGGCGGCTATCAGCATCCCCACATTTGCCGACGCCACGAGTGCACTGCTGACCACCGCCGCCCCCATCAGGACGAACAGGCCGCGGAGGGAAGACAGCGATCTGTCAAAGCGAAGTTTTGGATGCAGGAGAAAGAGAGCGGCGAGTGTGTACCCCCCGCCAACAGCCAGCGCTTGCAGGCCAGTCACCCAGATGGGAAACGCAAAGCCGCGAATCATGATGTCGGAGAGCGCGGGTGCCAGAAAAAGCAGCGGTAGCGTCCGCCGTCCAAACAGCAGCACCAACAGGAAGCTGAGCCCTGTTGAAGGATTCCAGGGGGTGATTCCGAACGCGCCGAAGGGATGAATATAGCTGACCTTGTCCAGCAGCACATACCCGGCAAGGTAAATCACCCCGATCCAGGGAAGCCGAAGCGTGAATATAGGGGGCAGCGTCATGCTTTCCGGTACTCTTTCCCGTTGAATAAATCAGATACCTGCACCCAGGCGCTTTGACACGATGGGTATGTTACCTGGGCATTTATACCTAGGCGTCTTATCCCAGGAATTCTATCCTAGGTTTACGACACGATTTGCACGCAGCACAAGTTGCTGCCACTTTGCCGCTGCATCCGGTGAGCGAGGGCGATGGGTCTCGCGAGCCGGTACCCCGGCAATCCGGCGTGCCCCTCGCGCTGTGGTCCACCCCCAAGAAGTGCGAGGGGCCTGAATAGCGAAGCGCCGGAAATATCCTGATATACAAACATTTCAGCCGGCATCTCTCCAAAAATTCGAATAACTCTCCAGACTAACACGGAGTCTCACCGCAAATCTTCTCAAAAATAGAGATACATAATAACGGAAAGCATGTCATGGAAATTGAAAATACACCAAACAACGTCAATGCTCCTATCGACTGGGGGAGTGTGGTATGCTCGGAAAATGGAGATATTCAATTCCATCTTGTAAATCAGACATCCGCAATTTGCATGAACAGCATGGAGATTGTGAAGATTCACTATTTGATGAAAAAGGCCGTTGTTAGATATCCGCATTTGAGCGTCAGCATAGACTGCAACGCAACGCCGCTGCGATGCGATGACAATTCTGTTAAGAATTTAAGGCTGGTGCCGATAACCGTTGCGAGGCTGGCGCCGGCAACCGCCGGGAGGCAGGAAGCCGCCGCCGGCGAAGTCATGTCAATCAAGGGGGAGAGCGGCCGATGACCACATTTCGGATACTATGTGTGCTCGCGGCGGCGGCGCCTGCCGTCATGCTCCCGATGCTGACCGATGGCTCGCTTGCCCAGTCCCCGCCTGCGGAAACCGCGCAACCGGCCGCCACGCCGCCGCCTCCCGCTAAGGACGCAGCGCCAGCTCAGCCAGCCGCCGCCCCCGCCGTTCCGGCAGCGCCTGTGATCACCGCCAAGGATCTTGAGGGGCTCGATGTGTTTGGATCGGAAGGCCGGCAGGTTGGCAAGGTCACCAAAGTGAATGAAAGCGATGGGAAGGTGAAGAATATCGAGGTGCAGTCCAGTGGATATTTCGGCTTCTTCAAGAAGACATATGTAGTCCCATTTGACGCCATTAAGAAAAAGGACGGAAAAATCGAACTTTCGCTCACCAGCGGCGATGTTTCAAATATGACGAGGTGACCTCGCGCGGCTTCAGGTGCGGTGAAGGCCAGTGCTGGTGCATCTGTGCGTATGCGCCGGCAACCCCTCAATTTCCGCTACGCAATCCGGCACGCGGCCATTGACAAAGAACAGGCGTGCGGCGGCGCCAGACACGATTGCGCGTTGCCCCGCCTCAGAACACCCACAGATCGTCCGGCGGGATATCCAGCCAGTGCGCTTCGCCCTCCAGCCGCCCTGGCGTATGCGCACGCAGCGTCATGCCGCCGAGGTGGAACAGGTGCTCCCAGTGGTCGCCGAGATACATCGACGCCGTGAGCCGCGCCTGAAGGCGGTTGTCGCCCGGGCCATCGGCGATGCGCATGCGCTCGAGGCGGATCATACCGGTACCGTCCCCGCCCGCCGCCGTGCCGGCGACGCGCAGCGGCCCCACAGGCTCCAGCCCTCGCCGTCGAGCAGCGCCGCGCCGTCGCGCACCTCGGCCACCTCGCCCGGAATACGGTTGTTGCTGCCCATGAATTCGGCGGTGAACAGCGTCTGCGGGTCGCCGTACATGTCTTGCGGCGTGCCCTGCTGCTCGATGCGGCCGCTGTTCAGCAGCAGGATGCGGTCCGACATCGCCAGCGCCTCGCTCTGGTCGTGGGTGACGACGAGCGCCGAGAGCTGCAGCCGCGACGATCAGCTCGCGCAGCCAGGCGCGCGCTTCCTCGCGCAGCTTGGCGTCGAGGTTCGACAGCGGCTCGTCCATCAGGATCACCGGCGGGTTGTAGACGAGCGCGCGGGCGATCGCGACGCGCTGCTGCTGGCCGCCGGACAGCTGGTGCGGGAAGCGCTCGCCGAGATGGCCGAGCCCCAGGTTGCGCAGCGCCGTGGCGACGCGCGTCGCGATCTCGGCGGTGCGGACGCTGCGCAGCTTCAGGCCGTAGGCGACGTTGTCGAACACGGTCCGGTGCGGCCACAGCGCGTACGACTGGAACACGAGGCCGAGGTTGCGCTTCTCGGCCGGCACGTCGACGCCGCGCTGCGCCGTCGAACACCGACCTTGTCCGTCGATGCGGATCGTGCCCCGGTGCGGCATCTCGAGCCCGGCGACGGCGCGCAGCAGCGTCGTCTTGCCGCTGCCCGACGGCCCGAGCAGCGACACCACCTCGCCCTGCCGCAGCTTCATCGACACGCCCTTGCAGGATCGGGTTGTCGCCGTAAGTCAGGTGCAGAGTTTTCGACGCGCGAGCTCGGCCATGGTTCATCATGCGAGCTTCACCCCGAAGCGCAGCGCAATGGCAAGGCCCGACGCCGACCAGCACGATGTTGATAAGCGACAGCGCGGCGACCATGTCGCGCGCCGCCCGTCGCCCACAGCGAGACGAGCAGCGAGCCGATGACCTCGGTGCCGGGCGCGAGCAGATAGACGCCGGTCGAGTATTCGCGCTCGAAGATCATGAAGACCAGCAGCCAGCTTGCCAGCAGGCCGTAGCGGATCAGCGGCAGCGTGACCTGGCGGCTGACCTGCGCCGCGGCTGGCGCCCGCCGATGCGCGCGGCCTCCTCGAGCTCGGGGCTGACCTGCAGCAGCGAGCTCGAGATCAGCCGCATGCCGTAGGCGAGCCAGACGACGCGTGTAGGCGAGCCACAGGCTGAAGATGGTGGTGCGCAGCGGCGCCAGCGGCGGGAAGAACAGGAACACCCACAGGAACGCGAGGCCGGCCAGCAGCCCCGGCACCGCGCGCGGGACGAGCACCAGGTAGTCGACGAAGCGCGACCAGCCGTCCGGCCGCCGGTGCGTCGGCGAGGCCGATCGCCGTGTAGCAGGCAACGGCGAGCGCACCGCCGACGATGCCGATCAGCACGGTGTTGATGATGCCGCGCACGAGCGTCGGCTGCTCGAACACGGCTGCGGAAGTTGTCGAGCGTCAGCACCTCGGCGAGGTTGACGCCCACGCCCCAATGGGTGACGAAGGCGCGCAGCGTCGATGCCCGAAATCGGCACGAACACGGTGACGAACAGCCAGAAGCCGACGATCGCCGCCGCCAGCCAGCGCCAGCGGCCCAGCGGCAGCGGCTCGCATGCCGCCCGCCCTTGCCCTTGACGGTGACGTACTTGCGCGCGTTCTGCAGCAGCGTAGCGCTGCAGCAGCACCAGCGGGAAGGTGACGGCGACGATGCACACCGCGACCGCCGCCATCAGGTGATACGACGGCGTGCCGAGCTTGTTGGTGAGCTTGTACAGGTAGGTCGACAGCACCAGGTGGCCCTCGGGGTCGCCGAGCACCAGCGGCAGCCCGAAGAGCTCGAAGCCGAGGAAGAACACCAGCACGCCGCAGAACAGCAGCGCCGGCGTCATCATCGGCAGGCTCACGTCGCGGGCGACCTGGAACGGGCTGGCGCCCGCCATGCGCGCCGCTTCCTCGACGTCGGAGCCGAGGCTTTTCAGCGCCGCCGACGCGTAGAGATAGACGTGCGGCACGTGCGTCAGGCCGGCGATGACGGCGATGGCCGTGAGCGAGTAGACGTTCCACGGCACGACGCCGAAGACATCGCTCGCCCACACCGAATAGAAGCCGACCGGTCCCGCCGCGACGACATAGCCGAAGCGCCAGCACCATCGGCGAGACGAACACGCGGGATCAGCAGCAGCGGCTCGATCCAGCGCCGCCCGGGCAGGTCGGTGCGCACCATGAGGAACGCGAGGATCCCGCCGAGCGGCACGGCGATCAGCGCCATGCCGGCGGCGATGAACAGCGAGTTGACCGAGCGCGTACCAGAAATCGGAGTCGGCGAAGATGAACGCGATAGGCGCCGAGGCCGAATCCTTCTGCGGCATGAAGAACGGCGCGGTGAGCAAGCTCTGGTAGAAGATCAGCCCCAGCGGCAGGAACACCGCCAGCGCCGTCAGGAATGATGACCAGACGCGCGCCGGCGAACGCGAGGCGCATCAGTTGCCCCGGCTCACTTCGACCGCCGCGGCGCTGCCACTGCTTGAGGAACTCGAGGCGCTTGGCCTGATCGAGGTAGACGAGCAGATCCGTCGCTCACCGGGATCGGCTTCAGGCCCGCGCCGAGCTTCTTGCCGAGGCCCGCCGCCGTCATTTCGCCCTCGACGTCGCTGCGGATCGCGCCGAGCTCGACCTGGTTGCCGATCATCGTCTGGCCGCGCTTCGACAGGATGTAGTCGAGCCACAGCTTGGCGGCGTTGGGGTTCTTGGCGTCCTTGCCGATGAACATCACGCGCGACATGACCAGCGTGTAGTCCGTCGGGCAGGCGATAGCCGATGCCGACGGGTCCTTCTTCGCGCGCAGGATCGCGTACGAGCCGAGGACGTTGTAGCCGATCAGGTTTTCGCCCGACGAAATGCGCTCCATCATCGTGCCGGAGGACGACTGGAAGCGCGGACCGGCGGCGCCGATGGCCTTGGCGAGGTCCCAGAAGCCGGGATTGACCTTGGCGTCCTGCGTGATGAGCATGAAGCCGACGCCGGATTTCTCGATGTCGTAGGTCGTGACCTTGCCCTTGAACTTGTCGGGCTTGGCGGCGAGGAGCTTGAGCAGGTCGGCGTGGCTCTGCGGGACATCGTCGCCCGTCACCAGCCGCTTGTTGTAGACGAAGGCGACCGGCTCGTAGGTCGTGCCGAATGCCATGTTCTTCCAGACCGCCCAGTCCGGCATCTTCGCGGCTCTCCGGCGATTCGTACGCTTCGGCATAGCCGTCGTCGGCCAGCTTGACCTGCAGGTCCATCGACGAGCTCCACATCACGTCGGCCGTGGAGCCGCCCGCCGCTTTCTCGCTGATGAAGCGGTTGTAGATCTCGGTCGAGTTCATGTCGTTGTATTCGACCTTGACGCCGGGATAGAGCGCCTCGAAATCCTTGATGAGGAACTTGGCGGCGGCGGTGTCGGTGGCGCTGTAGACGACGACCTTGCCTTCGCTTTTGGCGGCGTCGACGATCTTGGCGTAGTCGGCCGGATAGCCCTCCGGCGCCTGGGCATGGGCGGCGCCCGCGAACGCCGCAAGTCCGAGCGCGGCAACGAGCGCCCGCTTCCACGGATTTATCATGATTTCCTCCTCCGGTTGACCTGGGCGATTATCACGCCTCTTACGGGTAATCGCCCCGCTGTGCGATTATCCGCCTGAATCCTGTCAGCAGCCTGTCACCGCCGGACGGGGATACCCATCGCCGGGCTTCTGACGTACAATCGCCGCAAGAGGCTGTTGGGCAAGGGAAACAATGCGCATCCTGCTCGTGGAGGACGCCGAGGATCTGGCTGATGCGGTGCAGACGCGCCTCAGGCGGCTCGGCTATGCCGTCGAATGGGCCGCCGATGGCGAGACCGCGCTGGAGACCGCCAGCCGGGAGAGCTACGACCTCATCCTCCTCGATTTGACGCTCCCGCGCCTGGGCGGACGCGCCGTGTTGCAGGCATTGCGCGCCCGTCAGTCCCGCGTGCCGGTGCTGGTAATCACCGCCAATTCCACCACCGGCGATAAAGTAACGCTCCTCGATATGGGCGCCGACGATTATCTGGTGAAGCCTTTCGACCTGCGCGAACTGGAGGCACGCATCCGCGCCCTTCTGCGGCGCCCCTGCGGCCACGCGGCCAGCGTGGTCAATGCCGGCAATCTGGTATTCGATACCGCCGCGCGCCGGGTTTTTCTCGACGGCGAGGAAATCGTGCTCGGGTCGCGGGAGTTCCGGCTCCTGGAGCTGTTTCTCGGCGCGCTGGGACGGGTTCTGACCAAAAACGCCATCCTCGATCACCTCTACGGCCTGGACGAAGCCGTGTCGCCGAATGCGGTGGAGCTGTACGTCTCGCGGCTGCGTTCCAAGCTTGGCAGCAACAGCATCGCCATCCGCACGGTTCGCGGCGAGGGCTACGTCGCCGGCATTGTCAGGCAGCAGTGAAATGGCGGCCCCGCGCACCGGCTATTCCCTCCGCCGCAGACTGATGTTGGGCATGCTCGTGGGGCTCCTCGCCGCCGGTCTCGCCTTCTTCCTGCTGATCCGCACCTATGCCGGCCGCACGGCTGAACGCGCCTTCGACCGCCTGCTGGCCGCCGCCGCGCTGTCCATCGCCGATGGCGTGCAGATCGAGAACGGGCGCCTCACCGCCGATCTGCCCTTTGCCTCGCATTCCATCCTCCAGGTCAACCCGATGAGCCGCGTGTTCTACCGCATCAGCGCGCCGGACGGGGCGTTCATCACCGGCTACCCGGACCTTGGCGCCCAGATGCCGCCGGTGCGCGACGCCGTGCCGGTTTTCGCGGACGGCCGCTTCCTGGATACCGAGGTGCGCATCGCCGCAATCGGCCGGTTCGTCGCCGATCCGGCTGCGGGGGGCTGGGTTACGATCCTCGTCGCCGAGTCAACGGAGGACCGCCGCTCCTTTGCCTCCGAAATCGTCCAGGCCGCGTTTCTGCCCACGCTGGTCACTGTTCTCATTGCCGCCGCGTCCGGCTGGATCGGCATCCAGCAGTCGCTCCGGCCTCTTGCCGCGCTGGAGCAGGCGATCAGCGCCCGCGAGCCCGCCGACCTTGCCCCGGTCAGCGCCCCTGTTCCGCGCGAGGTTGAAGCATTGGTCCGGGCGCTCAATGCGCTGATGCAGCGCCTCGCCGCCGTGCTGGCGCGCATGCAGGGCTTTTTGGGCGAGGCCGCGCACCAGATCCGCACGCCGCTTGCCGCCCTGCGCGCTCAGATCGAGGTGGCGCTCGACGAAAAGGACATGGCGAGCGTCGAGACCCGGCTCAGGCGCGCGCACCGCAACGCCGTGGCCATCACGCATCTCACGAATCAACTGCTCGCCGATACGATGGTGGCGCATCGCAGCGAGGCAAAGCCGCTGGTGCCGGTGGATCTGGCTGCGCTGGCCGCACGCTCGCTCGCCGATGCCGCCGCGGAGGGCGATGCCCCGCCGGTCGCGTTCAAGGCGCCGGAGGACGGCGTGCCCATCCTGATACTCGGTGACGGCGTGATGCTCGCCGAGGCGTTGAAAAACCTCATCGACAATGCCCGGAAATACGCGGGCAGTCACGGGCCGGTCGTCGCGGCGGTCACGGCGGAGGATGACAGCGGCACCGTGCGGCTCTCGGTGAGCGACAGCGGTCCGGGGATTGCGCCGGAGGACCGCACGCGCGTTCTGGAGCGCTTCACGCGCGGCGCGGGAGCGGGCGGCACCATCGGCAGCGGCCTGGGACTGGCCATCGCCGCCCGCGTGGCGGCGCGTCATGGCGGCACGCTAGATTTCAGCCGTGGAGCGGATGGCCGTTTCACCGTTTCGCTCACCTTCCCGCGCCACAGGGAGGACGAGGCATGATCCCTCAGCTCCGCCGTCTCTGGCTTGCAGCCCTGATCCTCTGCGTTGTTTCCGGCGCCGCTGGAGCCGCCGAGGACGTGCTTTTCCCCGCGCGCCAGGCCGAACGCGCGCGCGCCGTGATCTGGGGAGCGACCGACCTCGGCGCCATCCGCCCGGTGATCGAGGGATTCCGCCAGGCTCATCCCGAAATGGCGGTCGTCTACCGCGACATGCAGACCCGCGAGATTTACCAGCAAATCCGCGCCGGCAAGGAGACACCGCCCGATCTGGCCATAAGTTCCGCGGCCGATCTCCAGGTTAAACTTGTCAACGACGGCTACGCCCTGCCCTACTATTCGTCGCTCACCGGGCACCTGCCGAAATGGGCCAACTGGCGCAGTCAGGCATTCGGCTTCACGCTGGAACCCGCCGTGATCGTCCTCCGGCGCGGCCTCACCGGGCAAAATCCGCTGCCGCGCAACCGTTATGAATTTCTCGCGCTCCTCGACGCGCAGGGCGCGCACATCCAGGGCCGGATCGGCACCTACGACATCGCCCAAAGCGGCGCCGGGTATCTGTTTGTTACGCATAACTCGCTGTCGTCGAGCATCTATTCCAAGCTGATGCACGGCCTGGGCCGCGCGGGCGTGCGGCTCTACTGCTGTTCAGGCGAAGTGCTGGACGCCATCGAGCGCGGCGATATCCTGGCGGGCTACAACGTTCTCGGCTCCTACGCCTACGCGCGGCAGCGGCAGGGCGCGGAGATCGACATCATCCAGCCCGAGGATTACACGCTGGCCGTGGCTCGCGTCGCCATCCTGCCAAAGGGCGGGCGCGATACGGCGGCGGGCGCGCGGTTTCTCGATTTCCTCCTGTCGCCGGAGGGGCAGGCGCTCCTGGTTTCAGGCGCCATGACAGCCGGCACGATGCCAGGGCAGGCGGGCGGGCCGCTGCACCCCATCCCGCTGGGGCCGTCCCTCCTCGTCTTTCAGGACGAGTTGAAGCAGCGGCGTTTCATCCGCGACTGGCGCTTGGCTATCGCCCGCGATCCGTAAGGCGGCATGGTCTTCCCCGCCTGTGCCGCATCCCAATTCCGGGCGGCACTCATTACCTTTCACATGCCATCGCAGCGCCGGAAACTGGTGATAATTGACAACAGTATCCGCAAACCTGACTCAGGAAACGGCCGCCACATCCCGCTTACCGGCATCCGCCCTGGCAATACGCCGTCATGCGAAACACGGAGCAAAGTAGAATTCCGCAGTGCGGCTCCGCTCCAGAGCGTCTCACGGTTCGTATAGGTTCGTATATAAGTGTGGCGGCGAATGAATTGGCTGCGAGCTGGTATACTGCTAAAGAGAGCCTATGAACGACACGGCCAAGTTACTTCGCTCGCTCGCCATTGACCGGCAGGACGACGCCAGGACCCCATCCGCTGCTGGACGGTGGCGCCGGCCCATGCTGGCGCTCGCCGCCACGGCAGCCGTGATTGCGGCCGGCGCGGCGCTTTGGTTCGCGCTCCAGACCGCCCCCGCGCGCATGCCCGAAGCGGACACCGCACGCACCCAAACGCCGGCCGCGAAGCCAAACCCCGCGCCCGCCGCATCCCAGGAGCCCCGGCGCGCCGGCGCCCTGATCGCCTCCGGCTATGTGGTGGCGCGGCGCAAGGCGACGATTGCGGCCGAAATCACCGGCAAGGTGGTCGAACTCCTGGTGGACGAGGGCATGACGGTCCAGCCAGGGCCAGGTGGTCGCGCGGCTCGACAGCGTGCTCGCCGAAAAGGATCTCGCGCTGGCGCAATCGCGCGTCGAAGCGGCCGAGGCGGCGTCGGCCGCGATCACCGCCGACCTGCGCGACGCCGAGCGCATCTTCGACGCGCACCCAGACCCTGTCGCAGACAGAATTTCGCCAGCGAGGCCGATCTGACCAAGGCGCGAGGCGCGCGTCGGCGTGCTCACGCGCGCAGCTGCGCCAGGCGCAGGCGCAGCTGGCAGACGGCGCGGCTCGACGCCAAGCGCAGCGCCGCGGTGCTCGACAAGCACCAGATCCGCGCGCCCTTCAGCGGCGTCGTCGTCGAGCGCAGCGCCCAGCCGGGCGAGATGATCTCGCCGATGTCGGCGGGCGGCTTCACCCGCACCGGCGTCTGCACCATCGTCGACATGGACTCCATCGAGATCGAGGTCGACGTCAACGAGGCCTTCATCGGCCGCGTCAGCGCCGGGCGGCGCCGTCAACGCCGTGCTCGACGCCTATCCGGACTGGACGATTCCCGGCCTCGGTGATCGCCATCGTGCCGACCGCCAATCGCGACAAGGCGACGGTCAAGGTGCGCATCGGCTTGAAGCAGAAGGACCCGCGCATCCTGCCCGACATGGCGGTCAAGGTGACGTTCCTCGACGAGGCGCCGGCCGGCGCGCCGCTCCGCTCGACCGCCCGACGCAACTAACTCGAGATGTAATCAGAAGCGAGGATCACGTGATGTCAGCCAAACAACTCGATGGCTCGCCTCACCGGCGTTTCCAAGCGCTTCGTCAAGGGCAAGGAAACGATCACGATCTTCGATCATCTCGACCTGTCGATCCCGCGCGGCGATTTCGTCGCGGTGATGGGGCCGTCCGGATCGGGCAAGACGACGCTGCTCAATCTGCTCGGCGGCATCGACCGCGCCGACGCGGGCGAGATCCGCGTCGCGGGCGAGCGCATCGACGGCCTGTCCGAGAGCGGGCTCGCCGCGCTGGCGCGCCGCGCAATGTCGGCTTCATCTTCCAGTTCTACAATCTGATGCCGATGCTGACGGCGGCGCAGAACGTCGAACTGCCGCTGCTGCTGACCAAGCTTGGCCGCAAGGAGCGCGCAGCGCCGCGTCGAAACCGCGCTCAGCGTCGTCGGTCTGGCCGATCGCGCCAAGCATTATCCGCGCGAAATGTCCGGCGGCCAGCAGCAGCGCGTCGCCATCGCCCGCGCCATCGTGTCCGACCCGAACGCTGCTGCTGTGCGACGAGCCGACCGGCGACCTCGACCGCACCACCGCCGACGAAATCCTGTCCATCCTGCAGCTGCTCAACCGCGAGCTCGGCAAGACCATCGTGATGGTGACGCACGATCCCGTCGGCGGCGAAATACGCCCAGCGCGTGCTGCATCTCGACAAGGGGCGCTTCATCGAGCGGGAGCTCGCCGCATGAACGACTTCGTCGCTCATCCGCAAGAACCTGTTCCGCAAGCAAGCTGCGCGCCAGCCTGATGATCGTCTCGATCATGATCGCCTTCGCGATCTTCGGCGTGCTCGCCGGCTTCGAGCGCGCCTTCTACGCCGGCGAGGACGTCGCCGCCGGCCGACCGGCTCGTCGACGGTCAACAAGATCAACTTCACCCAGCCGCTGCCGATTGCCTATTACAATCGCGTCGCGGCGATCGAAGGGCGTACGCGCAGGTCACCCACGCCAACTGGTTCGGCGGCTATTATCAGGACCCGAAGAATTTCCTCATCGCGTTCGCGGTCGAGCCGGAAACCTATCATGGACGTCTATCGCGACGACTTCGATCGTTCCCGGACGAAGCAGCGCCAGGCGTTCGTCCGCGACGCGCACCGGCGCTGCTGGTCGGCGAAACGCTGGCGCAGAAATGGGGCTGGAAGGTCGGCGACCGCATCCCGCTTTCCAGCAACATCTTCTCGCAGAAGAACGGCTCCCACACCTGGGATTTCGACCATCGTCGGCATCTTCAAGGGCCGCACGGCCGCAGATCGACACCAATTTCATGCTGTTCCAGTACGCCTATTTCGACGAGACGCGCTCGTTCGGCAAGGACATGATCGGCTGGCTGATGCTGCAGACCAACTCGCCCGGCGATCAACGACCAGGTGATCAAGACCATCGACGAGATGTTCGCCAATTCGCCCTACGAGACCGCGACCGACACCGAAAAGGCGTTCAACAAGGCGTTCGTGGCGCAGCTCGGCAATATCGCGCTGATCGTCGGCCTGGTGGTCGGCGCGGCGTTCGTGACCATCCTGATGATCGTCGGCAACACCATGGTGATGGCGATGCGCGAGCGCACGCGCGAGATCGGCGTGCTCAAGACGCTGGGCTTCAGCGACGGGCGCATCCTGCGGCTGGTGCTCGGCGAGTCCGTGCTGCTGGCGCTGATCGGCGGCCTTCCGGGGCTCGGCGCTCGCCGCGCTGATCATCTGGAGCATGCGCAGACAGCCTGGTCGAATTTCGTGCCCGCCTGATGACGTTGCAGCCGGACGATCGTCGCTGCGGGCATGGCGCTCATGCTCGCGCTCGGCCTGCTCACCGGGCTGATTCCGGCGCTCAGCGCCATGCGCCTCAAAATCGCCGACGCGCTCGGCCGGAGCTGAAAATCATGCGTTCACTGCTTCTGCAGATCGTCGCGGTCACGCGCATCAACCTCAAGAGCATGCCGCAGCGGCTGCTGGCTGTCGCTGTCGACGGTGATCGCGATCGCGCCTCGTGGTCATGGTGCTGCTGTCGTTCCTGGCCATGGCCAACGGCTTCCAGCGCACCATCGCCGGCTCCGGCGTCGCCGGACATCGCGATGCGTGCTGCGCGGCGGGCTCGCAGGCCGAGATCAACAGCGTGGTGACGCCGCGATCAGGTGCGGCTGATCGAGGACGGCCCCGGCGTCGCCCACGGCGCCGACGGCAAGCCGCTGGTCTCGGCCGAGCTGTATCTCACGGTCGACGGCATCAAGCGCTCGCACCCAGACCAAGGCCAACCTGCCGTTGCGCGGCATCGGCCCCGAGGGCGCGGCACTGCGGCAAGGGCATCACCATCGTCGAGGGCCGCATGTTCGCGCCGCGGCAGCAACGAGATCGTGGTGGGCGAGGCGCTGCTGCGCGAATTCCAGGGCTTCGAGCTCGGGCAGACCGTCACGTTCGGCACCAGCACGCTGGACCGTGGTCGGCGTGTTCTCCGCCGGCGGCAGCGTGTTCGAATCCGAGATCTGGGCCGACCTGCCCGTGGTGCAGAGCCTGTTCAAGCGCAACAATGTCGTCCAGACGATCCGCGTCGCGGCTGACCGCCCGGCGGCGCTGGCGGACCTCAAGGCGCTATAACGACAACGATCCGCGCCTGAAACTCGACGTGAAATCCGAGGCCGCCTACTTCGCCGAACAGGCCGTCGCAGACCTCCGACCTGATCCAGAAGCTCGGCTGGCCGCTGGCGATCGCGATGGCGTTCGGCGCGCTCGCCGGCGCGCTCAACACCATGTATTCGTCGGTCGCCGCCCGCGCGACGGAGATCGCCACCCTGCGCGCCATCGGCTTCGGCGGCTTCCCGGCCTTCGTCGGCACGCTGATCGAGTCGCTGGTTGCTGGCCGCCATCGGCGGCGTGCTCGGCGCCGCGGCGACCTATCTGATCTTCGACGGCTTCACCACCTCGACGCTGGGCGCGAGCTTCACGCAGGTGGTGTTCAGCTTCAAGCTCAGCCCCGGCCTGATCGGGCAGGGCGTGGCGCTGGCGCTGATCGTCGGCTTGATCGGCGGGCTGTTTCCGGCGATCCGCGCCGCGCGCATGCCGATCGTCGCGGGGCTGTATGGGTGATCGCTTGGCTAAATCGAAGGAGCCGGAATACCCCGCCTGCATTCAGGATGCCACCGGTTCACGGAGCTATCAAGGACAAGCCCTTCGGGCGCGCAGATAGAAGCGCGTCCTTGACACCTCCGCAAACCGGTGGCGTGCGAGATTTGCATGGCCGGGACGGAGAAATGGTTCCGGCCGAACAGAGAAATCTCAACTGGCACCGGCTGATTGGCCGGCGTGCCGGGACGGCAACCAGCCGGATTTGGATTCACTGGCACGCCACGGCGAAATCCACGTGATAATGCTGGTCGTGGCGGAACCAGGCGGATTTCTCCATGAACGGCACGCGGCCCGCCAGCGCCTTGCCCGACGGCGACGCCATCAGCAGACGCTTGAGCGGCGGCTCGAAGATGACGCGGCCGATGCGGATGCCGTGCGCCTTCACGGCGGTATCCAGCGCCAGCAGATGCTTGGCCATGGCGTCGAAGTCGATGGTCAGGCCATCGCCAGCGCCCTTGTCGTCGAACCGGATGTCGTAGCCGAGCCGGTTGAACAGCGACGCCGGCAGCTCGGCGGGCTCGCCCTTGGCCGTGCGCAGCGGCGTCATGAAGTCAACGGACGTGCCGTTGGCGTGGGTCTTATGGGGCAGGAAACGGCCACCCCAGGGCCAGCCGGTCTCGGCATACAGGAACCGCAGAGCCGGGTCGCTCTTGGCCAGCGCCGCATAAGCATCGACGACCGAGTCCCGCACCGCGCCATGCATGAAAGTGCGGCCGGTGAGATAGCCCGCGATGTGGTAGGCGCGATAGTTATCGCCGGAATAGGGCGGCCGCTTGCCATTTTCCAGCGAGCCATTGACGGACGAGCCATGGCAGACGCTCGGCTTGCCATTGTCGGTGCCGTAATAGCTGTGCACCGCGGCGCCCAGCCCTGCGAAGAACAGCACCACCATGGACAGGCGGATGATCAGTTTGCGCAGCATCATCGCACGCACCGCCAAGTTTGATGACCGCAATCGAACATATTTCCCCCCAACGCTTGAATTGCGCGCCCCGGCAACGCAGCCGCGTTACCCTTCGGCGGAATCGGACATGAAAGCCACTCTAAAAGACAATGATCGGCAACTTCATGGCCGCGCGCGCCGCGATGTTGAAATCGCCCGCAGGCGCCCCTAAGATATCAATGGTCGCACAGAAGGGAAGCAACTCATGTACGAGGCAGGAAAACCAGATCCGTTTCCGCACTATTGGTATGCAAGCGTAAAGTTATAATATTGCGCGCCACAAAAAGGCCGCACGTTTTCCTAATATTTTAATTAACGCCACCGGTAATGTACTGCGGCCAAAAGTCGCCACACAGATCAGACAACTCTGATAAGCCTGAAGATGAATTAGGTTGCGACGAATACGCATCTTGATTTTGTTTGTCGCGGGGTGAAATTTGGTGTCATGAACATGACGAGAACGCGAGACTCCTGCGGAGGCGGATTGAAATGTCGATGACCGGTAACTTCATGGCCATTCCGGCCGAGACGTTGAATTCGCTGATCGGCGATCCTTCCGCGATTTTGAACGTCATCTATCCCGACGAGGGACAGGCGAGGCGGTCGAACCATTTGGACGTCGATAAGGCGTGGCACGGGATTCATTACCTGCTGACCGGCGAGGCCTGGGGCGGTGAGGCGCCGCTGGCGACAGCCGTGCTGGGCGGCACCGAGATCGGCGAAAATTTCGGCTATGGCCCCACGCGCTATCTGGCGCCGGACGAGGTCAAAACCGTCGCGGCGGCGCTCGACAGCATTCCCAGCAACGAACTGGCGAAGCGCTTCTCGCCGGAAATGCTGCAAACCGCGGAAATTTATCCCCACGGCCCCTGGGCGGACGAAGCCTTGGGGTATCTGCTGCGCTACTACGATGAACTGGTGAAATTCTACAAAGGCGCGGCCGGCCGGGGCGATGCGGTGCTGACGTATATCATGTGACGCCCGCTACATCCCCAGGCTGCACAGCTCCGCGCAGCCGTCAGCCTCACATCGGCCATGATTGGCCCCGAGAGCGATACCTGTTGTCCTGCTCAATCGGTATTGCGTCATCGGTGCTTCAAAATGAATGACTCGTTTTCTTCCCAGGTTACCCGCTACGCCACGATTTTCGGTCCCGTCGGGGCGTTCGGCGGTTTCATCGCCGACGTGCTCCAGCCCCTGGCGCCGTTTAGCTGGTACGTGTTCATCCTGAGCCTGGTGGCGCTGCTGCTGCTGACCACCGGCGTTTTTATCCTGCGCGAATGGCGCCGCCGGCTGACGCCGCTGATCGTGATGTGTGCGGCCTTCTTCATCTTCTCCGGCGGCCTGCTGCTGCTGCACACCAAGGAGACCGAGGCCAAGGGCGTGCTCGCCGCGAAAATCCCGGCTATCGAGGGCCTGCAAGCGAGCCTTGGCATCATCCAAAAGGACATCGCCGAGATCAAGGAGGCCACCAAAAAGACGGCCGAGGGCGTCGCGCGCATCGAAATGAGCACGCAGAAGACGGCGGACGCGACAGGAAACATCGCCAAATCGGCGGACAGGATCGCCGGCTCGCTGGACGCCATCCAGCAGGGGTTCGCCAATCTGAGCAAGTCCGGCGGCATCATCGAGAACGCGGCCAAGGCTGAGGAGCATTACCACAACGCCCGCGTCTACGAGCAGCGCGGCGACTATATTAACGCCCGCCGCAGCTATAACGCCTTCTTCGCCTTCAAGCTGGAGGTGCTCGACCCGCATCTGCGCTATCAGACGTTCCTGACTGTGCAGGAAGGGCGGGCCGGCGCACGGGAAATATACGGCGCCATGTACGAGCAGGACCGGCGGCCGCTGATCGAGTTCGCCCGTGCCCTGCTATTCGACGCGCCGCAGCGCACGGAAATGCTCAAGGCGTTCATCGCCACGCAGCCGGATTTCGCCCCCGCCTATTACGAGTTGAGCCGCGAATTTTCCGCCGCCCGCAAGGGAACGCAGTCGCTCGGCGACAAACAGGCGGAGTTGCAGGCGCTGGAAACCTTCAAGACGCTGCACGGCGAAGGCAAGTTCCTGAAATATTTCATCGACAAGGAGCTAGCCGCCAAGTGGCTCGACGACGCGGAGACACGGGCGAAGGCCCTGGCCGTGCTGAAACAGGCGGGCGCGACCCCCGTCACCATGACCGTGATGCGCTCCAACACCGATTGGATGGTGACGCTCAGCATGGCCGAGATCCCGCGCGAGGTGTTCTACCGGATGGAGGGCGAGGAAGCGTTCCGCTCGCTCGGCCATATGGATATGCCCAACCCGGCCACCGGGCTGAAGATGCCGAACATGTATTTCTCGCTGAAGCCCAATACGCAGAAGACCGGCATACAGGTAAAATACACCGACGTCGGCAACGAGATGCGCGGGCCGTTCACTTTGGAATTCGATCCTGAAAAGGCGCTGGTTGACGCCCAGCGGAAGATTCTCGACCTGACCAAAAACGGCTGGATTTCCTTCCGCGACTTCGACGGACAGGTTCTGGTCTACTTCACGCCGCTGCTGTCGAGCCGGTGCGCGCTGAAACTGGTGTCCTACGGCGTCAACTCGACGGCGACGCCGAGCACGTTCGAACTGCCTGAATGCAATCGCAAAGACCCGTATTCGGTGGGCGACGGCAAGGTATACATCACCGTGCCGGGCAACAGCCAGTTTGTGACCGTGCAGTTGACTTACGCCGACGGCTCGAAATCCGAAGCCATGCGCTTCGACCGTTGACGGCGGGTGGCGTGCGGCGGCGCTACTTGCCGCACGGGCTGACGGCATCTCCGGCGCGTGCGACCGGCTTGCCGTTGATGAAGACGTTGCTGCTGCCGGAGACGACGCCATTACCGCAATCGGTGCGCCCGCCAACGATGACGGCGGGTTTGCCATTGATGAGGACGTTGGGCGACCCCTCAACGGCGGTTTGACCATCGGCGGTCTGGTCCCCCGCGCGCAGTGCCGCCTTGCCGCCGATGATGACGGACACGCTGCCTGAAGCGGCGGGCGCGGGCTTGCCGGATGCCGGCGCGGCCTCCGCGGCCGGTGTCTGCACCTCACCGGCGGACGCGGCCGGCGCGTCTTGAGCAGCGGGCGCCTGCACCTGCTCTGCCGGCATTTGCGCCTGCCCGGCCGCTTCCGGCGCAACGGTTTGCGCATGGCCCGCGGAGGCCATGGCCGTGAAGACCGGCAATACAAGTGCGAAAAGCATGAAGCGGGCGGCAGGATGTGTCATGACGAGTGATCCACTGGCAAAGGTGCGATGCCCCCAATAGAGCGCCGCACTCAGGCTTTTTTGCGGTTCATTCGCATGACACGGAGCGGGAAACGTGAACAAGCGGCGCAGACACACCTTGACCATGGCTCTGCTGGGCGTGGTTTTCATCGCCTGCCTGCCGCTGATCATTCCGGCCGCGGCAATCCTCCACTGGCTCCATCAACGGCGGCTGCACACCGCGGCGCGCCGGTTCGCCTGCGCCTCATGCGGCACAATTCTTGGCGATGAGGCGATCCGCCTCGCGGATGAGGCATGGTTCCGGCATCGTGCCGGGATGACGGAGAAAGAGCCGGGCACCGTGTTCCGGCGAGGGGCGTTGCGGATCGTCCGCCATGTTGACGCGATCTGCCCGCGATGCGGTGCCCGGTATAAATTCGTCGAGCGCGGCGAGATTTTCGCCGCGCTCGACCAAGATTGGCAGTAAGGCCGGAAGGTTGTTCCCCTCCCGGCCCGATGCGTTGCGGCGATCACGAACCGAAGAGGGCCGTGTGCATCGCTGCCGCCATCCAGGTTGTCTGCGTCGCGGAGAACGCGGCAATCTCGGCGGCGGTCAGCGGGCTGGCGCCATACGAGCCATACTGACTGGCGGTGAACGCCTGGATTTCCGCTTGCGTCAGCACCGAGATCTGGGCTGTCGTCAGCGAGTGGATGACTGTGGTCGATAGGACCGCCCACTGAGCAGCGATGAACTGATCGACGTGGCCAGCCTCGCCCATCCCGGACACCTGCGTTGCACTCAGCCAGGAGATCTCGGTGGTGGTCAGGATCGGAACCTGCGTCGTGGTCAGTGCCCCGATCTCCGTGCTCGTCAGCCAGCCGAACTGCGTTGCCGTCAGCGATCTCACCGTCGTGGTCGCCAGCACGCCGACCTGATCGGTCGTCAACGCCGCGATCTGCGTCTGGGCAGTGAAGCCGCCCAGTTGCGTCGTAGACAACAGCACCATATCGGTGGTTGACAGAGCCGCGACCTGCACCGTCTGCAAGGCGCTGAACAGTGTCGTGGTCAGGCCGGCAAACTGCGTCGTCGTCAGGACCGCCAAGTCTTCCGACTCCAGGCCCCTCACCTGGGCCGTGGTCAGGACCGCCAGTTCGGTCGTAGTCAGCACCACAGCCTGCGTCGTGGTCAGCGAGGCAACCTGCGACGTGCTCAGGCCGCTCAGTTGCGTCGTCGTCAGACCGCTGACCTCGGTTGTCGTCAGCGTGCTGAACTGCGTCGTCGTCAGCGCATTCACCTGAGTCGTGTTGAATACGAAGAACTCCGTCGTCGTCAGCACGGCGAGGTCCGTCGTCTCGATGCCCTTCACCTGTGTGACCGTCATCCCGGACACCTCGGTCGTCGTCAGAGTCGAAATCTGGGTGGTGGTTAGCGCCCCGATCTCCGTACTCGTCAGCCAGCCGAACTGTGTTGTGGACAAGGCTCTCACCGTGGTGGTCGTTATCGAACCCAACTGATCGCTCGTCAGTGCCGCAATCTGCGTCTGCGCCACGAAGCCGCCCAGTTGCGTCGTCGTCAAGGTGGCCACATCGGTGGTGGTCAGCGCCGCAACCTGCGTCGTCAGCAAGCCGCTGAACTGTGTCGTGGTCAGTCCGGCGAACTGCGTCGTCGTCAAGACCGCCAGGTCTTCCGACTCCAGCCCTTTCACCTGGGCCGTGGTCAGCACCGCCAGTTCGGTCGTGGTCAGCTCCACAGCTTGCGTTGTCGTCAGCGAGGCAATCTGCGACGTGCTCAGGCCGCCAATTTGCGTCGTCGTCAGGCCGCTGACCGCTGTGGTCGTGAGCGTGCTGAACTGCGTCGTCGTCAGCGCATTCACCTGCGTCGTGGACATCACGAAGAACTCGGTCGTCGTCAAAACGGCGAGGTCCGTCGTCTCGATGCCCTTCACCTGGGTGACCGTCATCCGGGACATTTCGGTCGTGGTCAGCGTCGAGATCTGGGTGGTAGTCAGCGCCCCGATCTCCGTACTCGTCAGCCAGCCGAACTGCGTTGTGGACAGGGCTCTCACCGTGGTGGTCGTTATCGACCCCACCTGATCGCTCGTCAGCGCCGCAATCTGCGTCTGCGCCACGAAGCCGCCCAGTTGCGTCGTCGTCAAGGTGGCCACATCGGTGGTGGTCAGCGCCGCAACCTGGGTCGTCAGCAAGCCGCTGAACTGTGTCGTGGTCAGACCGGCGAACTGCGTCGTCGTGAGAACCGCAAGGTCTTCCGACTCCAAGCCCTTCACCTGGGCCGTGGTCAGCACCGCCAGTTCGGTCGTAGTCAGCTCCACAGCCTGCGTTGTCGTCAGCGAGGCAATCTGCGACGTGCTCAGGCCGCCAATTTGCGTCGTCGTCAGGCCGCTGACCGCTGTGGTCGTCAGCGTGCTGAACTGCGTCGTCGTCAGCGCATTCACCTGCGTCGTGGACATCACGAAGAACTCGGTCGTCGTCAGAACGGCGAGGTCCGTGGTCTCGATGCCCTTCACCTGGGTGACCGTCATCCTGGACATCTGTGTCGTGGTCAGGGTCGAGATCTGTGTCGTGGTCAGCGATCCGATCTCCGTACTCGTCAGCCAGCCGAACTGCGTTGTAGACAGGGCTCTCACCACAGTGTCCGTTATCGAACCCAACTGATCGCTCGTCAGCGCCGCAATCTGCGTCTGCGCCACGAAGCCGCCGAGTTGCGTCGTCGTCAAGGTGGCCACATCGGTGGTGGTCAGCGCCTGAATTTGCGTCGTCGTCAAGCCGCTGAACTGTGTCGTGGCCAGGCCGGCGAACTGCGTCGTCGTGAGAACCGCCAGATTGTCGGTCGTCATCCCTCTCGTCTGCGTCGTGGTCAAGGCCGACAGTTCGGTGGTGGTCAGCACGGCGGCCTGCGTGGTCGTCAGCGCGGCAACCTCCGACGAGGTCAAACCGCCGAACTGGGTCGTCGTCAGGCCGCTCACCTCGGTTGTGGTCAACGAGGCAACCTGCGTCGTCAGCAAGGCATTCAACTGCGTCGAGGTCAAAGCCGAGAACTGCGTCGTCGTCAGAATGGCGACATCTTCCGATTCCAGGCCCTTCACCTGGGTCGTGGTGAACGCCCCGATCTCCGTGGTCGTCAGAGCCCCAACCTGCGTGGTGGTCAGCGACGCAACCCCGGTCGTCGTCAAGCCGCGCAGTTGCGTCGTGCTCAGGGCGATGACCGCCGTGGTGGTCAGCGCGGCTACCTGCACCGTCGTCAAGGCCGCCACCTCGGTGGTGGTGATACCGCCAAGCTGCGTCGTGGTCAGCGCGTCAACCTCGGTGGTCGTCAGGCTCTGCAACTGGGTCGTGGTCAACGCGCCCAACTGTGTGGAACTCAGGCCGCCGAACTGCGTCGTTGACAGGACGGCGAGAACGTCGGTCGTCAGACCTCTCGCCAGAGTGGTCGTCAAGGCGGACAACTCGGTCGTGGTCAGCTCGGACGCCTGTGTCGTGGTCAGGACCGCAATCTGCGATGTCGTCAAGCCAACGAGCTGCGTCGTGGTCAGGATGGAGATATCGGTGGTCGTCAGGCTGGCGACCTGGGTCGTGGTCAACGCACTCAGCAGGGTGGTGTTCAAGGCACCGAACTGCGTCGTCGTCAGAACCGCGAGATCTTCCGAATTCCAGGCCCTTCACCTGGGTCGTGGTGAACGCCCCGATCTCAGTGGTCGTCAGCGCCTCGGCCTGGGTCGTGGTCAGAGCCGCGATCCCGGTCGTTGTCAAACCGCGCAATTGCGTGGTCGTCAAGGCGATGACCGCCGTGGTGGTCAGAGCGGCGACTTGCGCCGTCGTCAGCGACGCCATCTCAGTCGTGGTGATGCCGCCAAGCTGCGTCGTGGTCAGCGAGTCAAGCTCGGTGGTCGTCAGGCTCTGCACCTGGGTCGTGGTCAACACACCCAACTGCGTGGAACTCAGGCCGCTAAACTGCGATGTCGTCAGGACCGCGAGAACGTCGGTCGTCAGACCTCTGGCCTGCGTTGTCGTCAAGGCCCGCAGCTCGGTCGTCGTCAGCTCGGACGCCTGCGTCGTCGTCAGGGACGCAATCTGCGATGTCGTCAGGCCAACGAGCTGCGTCGTGGTCAGGATGGAGATATCGGTGGTCGTCAGGCTGGCGACCTGGGTCGTGGTCAACGCACTCAGCAGGGTGGTGTTCAAGGCACCGAACTGCGTCGTCGTCAGAATGGCGAGATCCTCCGATTCCAGGCCCTTCACCTGGGTCGTGGTGAACGCCCCGATCTCAGTGGTCGTCAGCGCCTCGGCCTGGGTCGTGGTCAGAGCCGCAACCCCGGTCGTTGTCAGGCCGCGCAGTTGCGTGGTCGTCATGGCGGAGAGCACCGTCGTGGGCAGCGCCGCGACTTGCGCCGTCGTCAGGGCCGCCATCTCAGTGGTGGTGATGCCGCCAAGCTGGGTCGTGGTCAGCGTATCAAGCTCGGTGGTCGTCAGGCTCTGCACCTGGGCCGTGGTCAGCGCGCCCAACTGCGTGGAACTCAGGCCGGCGAACTGCGCTGTCGTCAGGATGGCGAGGACGTCGGTCGTCAGACCTCTGGCCTGCGTTGTCGTCAAGGCCCGCAGCTCGGTCGTCGTCAGCTCGGACGCCTGCGTCGTCGTCAGGGCGGCGATCTGCGATGTCGTCAGGCCAACGAGCTGGGTCGTGGTCAGCGTGGAGATATCGGTGGTCGTCAGGTTGGCGATCTGGGTGGTCGTCAGCGCGCTCAACTGAGTCGTGGTCAACGCCCCGAGCTGTGTCGTGGTCAGAACCGCGAGATCCTCCGATTCCAGGCCCTTCACCTGGGTGGTGGTCATCGTCCCGATCTGCGTGGTCGTCAGCGCCGCGGCCTGGGTCGTGGTCAAGGCGGCGACATCGGTCGTAGACAAGCTGCGCAGTTGCGTCGTCGTCATGGCGGTGAGCGCCGTGGTGCTCAGCGCAGCCACCTGGCTCGTCGTCAAGACGGCCAACCCGGTGGTGCTCATGCCGGCGAGCTGCGTGGTTGTCAACGCGTCAATGTCGGTGGTCGAAAGGCCCTGCACCTGCGTCGCGGTCATGGAATTCAACTGCGTGGAGGTCAGACCCGCGAACTGCGTCGCCGACAGGACCGCCAGCACATCCGATGTCAGCCCCCTCACCTGGGTCGTGGTCAAGACCCGCAGCTCGGTGGTGGTCAGCTCACTAACCTGGGTGGTCGTCAGCGCCGAGAACTGCGCGGATGTCAGGCCCGTCAATTGCGTCGTGGTCAGACCAGCCACTTCGGTGGTGCTCAGGCTGGCGATCTGAGTCGTCGTCAACGCATTCAACTGCGTGGTGGTGAGAGCGCCAAACTGCGTCGTGGTCAGCAGCACCAGGTCTGTGCTCTCCAGGCCCGTGATCTGGGTCGCCGTCAGCACGGAAATCGCCGTGGTGGTCAGCACGCTGATCTGATCCGTCGATAGCCCCGCGATCTGAGTGGACGTCAAGGCCCTCTGCTGCGTCGTGGTCAGTGCAGCAACGGCCGTGGTCGTCATCGCATTCACCTGCGTCGAACTCATAACCGCCAGTTCGGTGGTGGTGAAGCCGCGCAGTTGCGTCGTGGTCAGAGCGGCCATGTCATCGGTGGACAGACTCTGCGCCTGGGTGTTCGTCAGCGCCCCCAACTGCGTAGAGGTCAAACCGGCGAACTGCGACGTCGTCAGGGCAGCGACCGCGGTCGAGGTCAGCCCTCTCACCTGCGTCGTGGTCATTGCCCCGAGTTCGGTGGTGGTCAAGGCAGCAACCTGATCCGTCGTCAGAACCGCAAGCTGCGTCGAAGACACACCCGAAAGCTGGGTCGTGCTCAGCACATCAACCTCGGTCGTCGTCAGATAACCGATCTGTGTCGTGGTCAACGCATTCAACTGCGTGGAAGTCAGAGCGGAGAACTGCGTCGTCGTCACCGCGGCGATATCGGCGCTCGACAGCCCCTTCATCTGCGTCGCCGAGAAGCTCCGCAGGTCCGTGGTCGTCAGCGCTCCGGCCTGATCTGCCGTCAGCACCGCGATCTGCGTCGTCGTCAGACCGGCGATCTGCGTTGTCGTCAGCACAGAGACTTCCGTCGTCGTTAGTGCCGCCACTTGCGTCGTGGTCAGCGCGGCCACCTGCGTGGAGGTGAACGTGCTGAACTGCGTTGTCGTCAGCGCGGCGAAATCGTCGGACTCCAGCCCCTTCACCTGCGTTGCCGTCATGGCCCGCAGCTCGGTCGTCGTCAGGACGCTGACCTGCGTCGTCGATAGCGCGGCGACCAGTGTCGAGGTCAGGCCAACCACCTGCGTGGTGGTCAGATTGACCATCACGGTTGTCGATAGCGCCGCCACCTGATCGGAGGTCAGCGCCGCAACCTGCGTAGCGGTCATACCGGCAAACTGCGTCGTCGTCAGCACGCCGATTTCATCGGTGGACAGGCCGGCGACCTGCGTGGTGGTCAGCCCGGAGAGCTGCGTCGTGGCCAGACCGGAGAACTGCGTCGTGGTCATCGCCACCAGGTCCGTGACTGTCAGACCTTTGACCTGCGTTGTGGTCAAGGCCGTCAGCTCGGTCGTCGTCAGGGCGCTGATCTGATCCGTCGTCAGCACCGCAATCTGCGTCGTCGTCAGGCCGCGTATCTGCGTGGTCGTCAGCACCGAGACTTCGGTTGTCGTCAGGGCCGCGACCTGCGTGGCCGTCAGAGCCGCCACCTGCGTCGTGGTCAACGCCCCGAACTGCGTCGTCGTCAGCACGGCGAAGTCGTCGAACTCCAGGCCCTTCACCTGAGTTGCCGTCAAGGCCACCAATTCCGTCGTGGTCAGGATACTCGCCTGCGTTGTCGAGAGCGCGGCCACCTGTGTCGAGGTCAGCCCTCTCACCTGTGTCGTGGTCAGATTGAACACCACCGTCGTAGACAGCGCCGCCACCTGATCGGAGGTTAGCGACGTCACCTGGGTAGCCGTCAAACCGGCGAACTGCGTCGTGGTCAGTACGCCGATTTCATCGGTGGACAGGCCCGCCACCTGCGTCGTGGTCAGCCCGGCGAGCTGCGTCGTCGCCAAACCGGAGAACTGCGTCGTCGTCATCGCCACCAGGTCCGTGACCGTCAGACCTTTGACCTGCGTTGTGGTCAAGGCCGTCAGCTCGGTCGTCGTCAGGGCGCTGATCTGATCGGTCGTCAGCACGGCGAGTTGCGACGTCGTCAGGCCGCGAATCTGCGTGGTCGTCAGCACCGAGACTTCCGTGGTGGTCAGAGCCGCGACCTGCGTGGTTGTCAGAGCCGCCACCTGCGTCGTGGTCAGCGAGCCAAACTGCGTCGTCGTCAGCACACCGAAGTCGTCGGATTCCAGGCCCTTCACCTGCGTTGCCGTCAAGGCCACCAGCTCCGTCGTCGTCAGGATGCTCGCCTGCGTTGTCGAGAGAGCGCCCACCTGTGTCGAGGTCAGCCCTCTCACCTGTGTCGTGGTCAGATTGAACACCACAGTCGTAGACAGGGCCGCCACCTGATCGGAGGTCAGCGACGTCACTTGCGTAGCCGTCAAGCCCGCGAACTGCGTCGTGGTCAGCACGCCGATTTCATCGGTGGACAGGCCGGCGACCTGCGTGGTGGTCAGCCCGGAGAGCTGCGTCGTGGCCAGCCCCGCAAACTGCGTCGTCGTCATCGCCACCAGATCCGTGACCGTCAGACCTTTGACTTGCGTCGTAGTCAAGGCCCGCAGCTCGGTCGTCGTCAGGGCGCTGATCTGATCCGTCGTCAGCACTTCGATCTGCGTCGTCGTCAGGCCGCGGATCTGCGTCGTGGTCAGCACCGAGACTTCGGTTGTCGTCAGGGCCGCGACCTGCGTGGTCGTCAGAGCCGCCACCTGCGTCGTCGTCAGCGAGCCAAACTGCGTCGTCGTCAGCACGGCGAAGTCGTCGGACTCCAGGCCCTTCACCTGAGTTGCCGTCAAGGCCACCAGTTCCGTCGTGGTCAGGATGCTCGCCTGCGTCGTCGAGAGAGCGGCCACCTGTGTCGAGGTCAGCCCTCTGACCTGTGTCGTGGTCAGATTGAACACCACCGTCGTTGACAGCGCTGCCACCTGATCGGACGTCAGCGCCGCAATCTGCGTCGCATTCAAACCGGCGAACTGCGTCGTGGTCAGCACAGTGATCTCGTCACTGGACAAACCCGCCACCTGCGTCGTGGTCAACCCGGCGAGCTGCGTCGTCGCCAGCCCGGCGAACTGCGTCGTCGTCATCGCCACCAGATCCGTGACCGTCAGACCTTTGACCTGCGTTGTGGTCAAGGCCCGCAGCTCGGTCGTCGTCAGGGCACTGATCTGATCCGTCGTCAGCGCCGAAAGTTGCGTCGTGGTCAGGCCGCGCAACTGCGTCGTGGTCAACACGGAGACTTCGGTCGTCGTCAGACCTGCCACCTGCGTCGTGGTCAGCGCCGCCACCTGCGTCGTGGTGAAGGAGCCGAATTGCGTCGTTGTCAGCGCGGCGAAGTCGTCGAACTCCAGACCCTGTACCTGCGTCGCCGTCAGGGCCTGTAGCTCCGTCGTCGTCAGCACACTCGCCTGCGTTGTCGAGAGAGCGCCCACCTGTGTCGAGGTCAGCCCTCTCACCTGCGTGGTGGTCAGATTGAACACCACCGTCGTTGACAGCGCCGCCACCTGATCGGAGGTCAGCGACGTCACTTGCGTAGCCGTCAAACCGGCGAACTGCGTCGTGGTCAGCACGCCGATTTCATCGGTGGACAGGCCCGCCACCTGCGTCGTGGTCAGCCCGGCGAGCTGCGTCGTGGCGAGCCCCGCAAACTGCGTCGTGCTCATCGCCACCAGATCCGTGACCGTCAGCCCCTTGACCTGTGTCGCCGTCAAGTTCCGCAGCTCGGTCGTCGTCAGGGCGCTGATCTGATCGGTCGTCAGCGCCGCAAGCTGCGTGGTGCTCAGGCCGCGCAACTGCGTCGTAGTCAGCACCGAGACTTCAGTTGTGGTCAGAGCCGCCACCTGTGTGGTGGTCAGCGCCCCCACCTGTGCAGAGGTGAACGCGCTAAACTGCGTTGTCGTCAGCGAGCCGAAATCTTCGGATTCCAAGCCTGGCACCTGCGTTACGGTCAGTGCCCGCAGCTCGGTCGTGGTCAGGACACTGGTTTGCGTCGATGTCAGCGCGGCAATCTGTGTCGTGGTCAGGCCAAGCAGTTGCGTCGTGGTCAGATTGATCAGCACCGTCGTTGTCAGCGCCGCCACCTGATCGGAGGTCAGCGAAGCAACCAGCGTGGCACTCAGTCCGGCGAACTGCGTCGTGGTCAGCACGGCGATTTCATCGGTGGACAGGCCCGCGACCTGCGTCGTGGTCAGCCCGGAGAGCTGCGTCGTCGCCAGACCGGCGAACTGCGTCGTGGTCATCGCCACCAACTCGGTGACGGTCAGGCCCTTGACCTGCGCCGTGGACAAGGCCCGCAGCTCGGTCGTCGTCAAGGCGCTGATCTGATCCGCCGTCAGGCTCGCGATCTGTGTCGTCGTCAGGCCGGAAATCTGCGTCGTAGTCAGCACGAAGACTTCGGTCGTCGTCAGCGCCGCAACCTGCGTCGTGGTCAAGGCCGCGATCTGCGTGGTTGTCATCGCGCCGAACTGGGTCGTCGTCAGCACACCGAAGTCGTCGGATTCCAGCCCCTGCACCTGCGTCGCCGTCAGGGCACGCAGATCGGTCGTGGTCAGCACGCCCACCTGGCTGGTCGTCAGAGACCCGATTTGCGTGGAGCTGAGGGCACTGACATGCGTGGTGGTGAGGAGGCTCACGGATGTCGTCGTCAGCGCCTCCAGCTGCGTGGCCGTCAGCGCCCCTACCTGCACCGTTCCGAGAACACTCAGTTGCGTGGTGCTCAATGCCGCGATCTCGTCCGTCGAGAGGCCGGCCACTTGCGTTGCCGTCATCGCGGTCAACTGTGTCGAGGCCAATGCGAGGAACTGCGTCGTGGTCAACGCGCCCAGCAGGCTCGCGGTCAGCGCTCTGAACTGCGTCGCGGTCAAGGTAGACAGTGTGGTCGTGCTCAGGGCAGCGATTTGATCGACCGCCAGCATGGCGAACTGCGTCGCGCTGAAGCCGCTGAGCTGCGCCGTCGTCAGGCCCGCAACCTGGGTTATCGTCAAAGCGGTCATCTGGGTCGTCGTCAGGCCCGACATCTGCGTCGATGTCAGCGACGCGAACTGGGTCGTGGTCAAGGCGCCGAGTTCTTCCGAGGTCAGCCCTTTCACCTGGGTCGCATTCAGCGCGCGCAACTGCGTCGTCGTCAGGCCGGCAACCTGCTCGGTCGTCAGCGCGCCGAGCAGCGTAGAGGTCAGGCCGCCCACCTGCGTCGTCGATAGATTGGTCAGAGACGTGGTGGTCAGCGCTGCCACCTGCGCCGTCGTCAGCGCCGAAACCTGCGTCGAACTCAAACCGGCAGCCTGCGTCGTCGTCAGGCTGCTCACCTCATCGCTCGACAGGCTGGAGACCTGCGTGGTGGTCAAGGCGCTCAATTGCGTGGTGCCCAGGCCGGCAAACTGCGCCGTCGTCAGCGCGGCGAGCCCGGTGGTGCTCAAGCCCTTAACCTGGGTCGAGGTCAGCGCCCGCAGTTCCGTGGTCGTCAGCGCGCCAATTCCGTCCACGGTCAGCACATTCAACTGCGTGGTGGTCAGCCCAGCGAGCTGGGTGGTGGACATACCCGCCACTTCAGTCGATGTCAGCGCGACCATCTGGGTGGTGGTCAGGGCGGAGATCTGAAGTCGTGCCAAATGCGCTGAACTGTGTCGTGGTCAGTACGGAGAGTTCAGCAGACGTCAGCCCCATGACCTGAACCGGCGTCATCGCCAGCAACTGGGTCGTGGTCAGCGCGCCGGTCTGCTCGCTCGAAAGCGCCGCGATCTGCGCCGAGGTCAGCCCGCGGAACTGGGTGGTCGTCAGCCGGGTCAGCGACGTGGTCGTCAGCGCCGCCATCTGGGCCGTGGTCAAAGCCGCCAGTTGGGTCGCGGTGAACGCGGACAACTGTGTCGATGTCACCGCGGTCAATTCGTCGCTGGAAAGCCCGGCCATCTGTGTCGCGGTCAGCCCGGAAAGCTGGGTCGTCGCCAGTCCCGCGAACTGCGTGGAGGACAGCCCGGCAAGGCCAGTCGTGGTCATCCCCCGGATCTGCGTCGTCGATAGCGCCTGTAGCACGGTCGTGGTCAGCACACTGAGTTCATCCGAGCTCAGCGCCGCGATCTGGGCCGAGGTAAAGCCCGCAGCCTGCGTCGTCGTCAAGGCCGCGATTTCGGTCGCGGTCAGCCCCACCACCTGCGTTGTCGTCAGAGCCGCGATCTGCGTCGTGCCGAAGCCGCCGAACTGCGTCGTCGTCAGGGTATCGAGATCGGTGACCTCCATGCCCTTCAACTGGGTGGCCGTCATCGCCATGAGCTGGGTCGTGGTCAGCGCGGTCATCTGATCCGTCGTCAGCGCGGCGATCTGCGTCGAGGTCAAGCCACGCAACTGCGTCGTGGACAACTGGGTGATGGCCGTCGTCGCCAGCGCCGCGACCTGTGTCGTCGTCAGCGACGCCAGTACGGTCGCGGTGAGACCGCTCATCTGCGTGGTCGTCAGCACGCCCAGCTCATCTGTAGACAGTCCCCTGACCTGCGTGACCGTCAGGGCATTCAATTGCGTGGTGGTGAAGCTGGAGAATTGCGTCGTCGTCATTGCGGCGAGGCCGGTGGTGCTCAGCCCCGGCACCTGCGTCGCGCCCAGGGCGCTGAGAGACGTCGTGGTCAGGGCGCTGATTTCCTCAGTGGTCAGCACGGCAAGCTGCGCCACGGTGAGACCGCCGATTTGCGTCGAGGTCAGAAGCGCCACCTCGGATGAAGTCAATGACACCATCTGCGTGGTGGTCAGGGCCGCGATCTGCGTCGTCCCCAGACTGTTGAATTGCGTGGTGGTCAAGGTGACGATATCGGTGGTCGTCAGCGCTTTTACCTGGGTCGTGCTCAAACCCTGAAGCTGCGTCGATGTCAGGGCGAGAATCTGATCCGTCGTCAGCACGGCAACCTGCGTCGAGGTCAAGCCGCGCAACTGCGTCGTCGTCAGACGGGCGACGGATGTCGTGGTCAGCGATCCGAGCTGGGTCGTCGTCAGCGCCGCCAGTATCGTGGCCCCGAGACCGCTCAGTTGCGTTGTGGTTATTGCCCCGATGTCGTCGGTTGTCAGGGCTTTCACCTGCGTCACCGTCAAACCGTTCAATTGCGTCGTGGTGAAGCCGGTAAACTGGGTCGTCGTTATCCCGGCGAGGCCGGTCGTGCTCAGCCCCTTCACCTGCGTCGCAGTCAGGACGCCGAGCGCCGTCGTGGTCAGAGCGCCGATTTCATCCGTGGTCAGCGCGCCGAGTTGAGACGACGTGAAGCCGGCAACCTGCGTTGTCGTCAGGGCGATCATTTCGGACGTGGTCAGCGCCGCCACCTGCGTGGTGGTCAGGGCCGCGACCTGCGTCGCCGTGATACCGCCAAACTGCGTCGTGGTCAGCACCGCCAGATCGGTGGTGCTCAGCCCCTTGATCTGCGTTACCGTCATTCCCCTGATTTGGGTCGTTGTCAGCACGCTAACTTGATCGGTGGTCAACGCGCCAAGCTGGGTGGTGGTGATGCTGGCGAGCTGAGTGGCTGTCAGTTGAGAGATCGAGGTTGTAGACAGGGCAGTGACCTGCGTGGTGGTAAAGGCCGCCAGTTGCACTGCCGTAAATCCACCCATCTGGGTGGAGGTCATTACCCCCAGATCTTCGATCGACAGGGCTTTCACCTGTGTCGCGGTCAGGCCGCCCAGTTGGGTCGTGGCCAGGGCAAGGAATTGCGTGGTCGTCAGAGCCGCCAGATTGGTGGTGGTCAGTCCCTTCACCTGTGTCGCCGTCAGCGCGCGCAAATCCGTCGTAGACAGGGCGCCGAACTGATCCGATGTCAGCGCGCCAAGCTGCGTCGAGGCGACGCCGGCGAGCTGCGTGGTGGTGAGAATAGCCAGTTCCGCGGAGGTCAGAGCGGTGAACTGCGTCGTCGTCAGCCCGGCAAGCTGCGTGGTGCCCAGACCGGAGAATTGCGTCGTCGTCAGGGCGGCCAGGTCGGTGCTGTTCAAGCCTTTCACCTGGGTGGCTGTCAGCACGGTCAACTGCGTCGTCGTCATGACGGCGACCTGATCCGTCGTCATGACGCCGATCTGCGCGGTCGTCAATCCAGTCATCTGCGTTGTGGACAGCCGCGACACGGCGGTCGTCGATAGTGCCGAGAACTGGGTGGTCGTCAGCGCCGCGATCTGCGTCTGGGTCATGCTGGCCAGTTGCGTCGTGGTCATGACGCCCAGGTCTTCACTGGTCAGCGCCTTTACCTGCGTCGTGGTCAGCGCCGCCATCTGGGTCGAGGTAATGGCCGCGAATTGGGCCGTCGTCAGCACAGCAACGCCAGTGGTGCTCATTCCCTTGATCTGGGTCGCCGTCAGCACCGCGATCTGCGTCGTCGTCAGCACACCGATCTGCTCGGAGGTCAGCACCGCGATCTGTGACGCTGCGAGCCCGCCCATCTGCGTGGTGCTCATCGCCAGCACGTCCGTGGACGGCAGCACCGCCACCTGTGTGACCGTGAAGCCTGCGATCTGCGTTGCGCCCAAAGCGCGGAATTGCGTGGTCGTCAGCGCGGTCAGCCCCTCGCTCGTGAGGCCCTTCACCTGGGTCGCCGTAAGCGCCGCCACCTGCGTCGTGGTCAGCGCGCCGATCTGATCCACCACCAGGACGCCGATCTGCGCCGACGTCAGTCCGCCCATTTGCGTCGCCGTAAGCCAGGATATCTCCGTCGCCGTCAATGAAGGAATCTGCGCGGTTGTCAAAGCTGACACCTGTGTCGCCGCGAGGGCGCCAAACTGTGCCGATGTCAATGCAGCGAATTCCTCCGCCGTGAACCCCTTCATGGCCGTGGCGGAGAATGACGCCATTTGCGTCGCGCTGAGGACAGCGATCTGAGTGACGGCAAACTGCCCCACCTCCGTCGATGTCAGCGCCTTGATTTGCGTGGCGGTAAGAGCGGCGACTTCGGTCGTCGTGAGGGTGGTAACGTCGGTCATCGGGGCACAACCTTATAGTGAGCAATTCTGTGGCGGCAACGTGCGGCATACGCACTTCGTCGCGAGGAAAATAGATCCCAAGGTTGAATAAACTGTAAATTGTGTCTTGGTATTCAGCAACTTATGCGGGAACGGCGAGAAATGCGATTTTTCGGGGAGCGCGGGCGGGCTGACGCACCTCCTCCAATGAGTTTTCCGCAACTGGCGCCGTCTGTATACACGTTTAAATTGTATTTATTATTGACTGAAACCTTGAATGGAAGTAAGAACCTGCGTGGAAGAACATGCACGCCGCGATTCGTTGAAAAACTATCGCCGCGAAACTGGCTTGCCCCGCGCGCTTCCTTAGTCCCCCAAGACTGGCGCGCGGGGTTATCCGCCCGTTTTCACAAGGCAGCGCGGGCCGGGAATGCGGCGCGAAAAGGGCGGGGCGGCAGGTCAGGCATGGGGAACGGCGCTTCAGACCATCAGGAGCGCATTGCAGAACGGTGGAGACCAGCTTTCCGCAAGAGAGCGCGGTCCGGCGAACAACCAGAGCAATCTTCCCGCCTGGAAGAGGCGGAAGGCGCTCTTGAGGAAAAACATCCGAGGGAAATAGCCCATGACGTCCAAGCGGATCTTAGTGACTGGCGGCGCCGGCTTCATCGGCTCGCACCTGTGCGCCTCATTGCTCGACGCGGGACACGAGGTGCTCTGCGTCGATAACTTTTTCACCGGCACCCGGCAGAACATAATTCACCTGCTGGACGACAAGAAATTCGAGCTTCTGAGGCACGACGTAACGCAGCCGCTCATTATCGAAGTCGATCAGATTTTCAATCTGGCCTGCCCGGCATCGCCCATCCATTATCAGCACGACCCGGTGCAGACGACCAAAACCAGCGTGCATGGCGCCATCAATATGCTTGGCCTGGCCAAGCGGCTGAAAATCAAAATATTGCAGGCGTCCACCTCGGAGGTATACGGCGACCCGGAGGTTCACCCTCAGGTCGAGAGCTACTGGGGCAACGTCAATCCCAACGGTTCCCGATCCTGCTATGACGAGGGGAAGCGGTGCGCTGAGACGCTGTTTTTCGACTATCACCGTCAGCATAAAATGAAGATCAAGGTTGTGCGGATCTTCAACACCTACGGGCCGAACATGCACCCCAATGACGGCCGCGTGGTGTCGAATTTCGTCGTGCAGGCTCTGCGCGGCAAGGACATTACGATTTACGGAGACGGGAACCAGACGCGGTCGTTCTGCTACATCAGCGATCTGGTGGCCGGTCTAACCAAGATGATGGACAGCCCGGACGAAGTCACCGGCCCGGTCAACCTGGGGAATCCGCACGAAATAACCATCGCGCAACTGGCCGAACTCGTTATCAACCTGACGAACTCAAAATCGAAGCTCGTCGTCCGGCAGCTTCCTGAGGACGACCCCAAGAGACGCTGCCCCGACATCACCAAAGCGCGTGACCTGCTCAAATGGCAGCCAACGACCCATGTCGAGGATGGATTGAGAAACACCGTTGAATATTTCTCGCGCGCGTTGAGCCACAACCTGCTGTAGGCGAATGATCTTGCCCGAGGGCGGCGGCGGGGGTTAGGCGGTGCCGTCAGTCGCGGCCAGCCAATCCTCGACGCGCTTTTCGGGGTTTTCGTGCGCCACAATGTCGGTGACGACGGCAATGGAGTCCGCACCCGCGGCGAACACGTCTGCCGCGCGTTCGAGCGTGATGCCGCCAATAGCAACGAGAGGACGGTTGCCAATGCGCTGTTTCCATTCGCCAAGCCGTGCGAGTCCTTGCGGCTTCCACGGCATCACCTTGAGCTTCGTCTCGTAGACCGGTCCCAGCGCCACATATGCAGGCATGGCGTTCAGGGCGGTTGCCAGTTCCTCATGGCTGTGGGACGAAATGCCAAGCCGCAACCCGGCATCGGCAATGACGGCCAGATCGGCTGTAGCCAGATCCTCCTGACCGAGATGAATGTAATTGGCCCCCAACCGGATCGCCGCTTGCCAATAATCGTTGACGATGAGCTGGCAGCCGTGGGCAGCGCATATCTCCAGGCTGCGGCCGATTTGAGAGTCGATCACGGCGCTGTCCGCATTCTTGAGACGAAGCTGCACCGTCTTCACGCCCAGAGGCACGAGACGCGTGATCCAGCCGGCATCCGGGAGAACGGGGTAGAATTTATCAAGCATGGCCGGCATCGAAGAAAGGAGTTCCCGCCACAGGCGACGAAGGCGAGGCCATGACGCGTTTGGGCATCAAGCCGGCTTCGAAGGCCAGACGGCCGGCTTCTATGGCGCGGGCAAATGCCAGGGCCATGACGGGCGGATCGCCAGCCTTAGCCACCGCCGTATTCAGCAGCACGGCGTCGTACCCCATTTCCATCGCCTGCGCCGCATGCGACGGCGCGCCGACCCCGGCATCCACAATCAGGGGAATGCCGTCAAAATAGGCGCGCAATGTGCGCAGACCGTGGGGGTTGACCAGCCCCTGACCGGAACCAATGGGCGCCCCCCAGGGCATCAGCACCTGGCAGCCCGCCCCAACCAGCCGCTCAGCAACGCCGAGATCCTCGGTGGTGTAGGGGAACACCTCGAAGCCGTCTGCACAAAGAATGCGCGCAGCCTCGACCAAGCCAAAGACATCGGGCTGGAGCGTATCGTCGTTGCCGATGACCTCAAGCTTGATCCACGGCGTACCGAACAGTTCGCGCGCCATCTGCGCGGTGGTGACGGCTTCACTGGCGGTATGGCAGCCCGCCGTATTCGGCAGCACCGCGACGCCGAACTCCTGAACGAGGTTCCAAAACCGTTGCCCCGCTTTTTCACGTGGCGACTCGCGCCGCAGCGACACGGTCACGATGCCGGCGCCCGACGCTTCAACGGAGCGGCGTATAATGTCGGGCGACGGATATTGCGCCGTGCCGAGCAGCAGGCGGGAGCTGAAAGTCTTACCGTAAAGTTGCAGCGTCATCTGTAAAATCCCATCAGCCGCCCTGGCGCGGCGAGACGATCTCAACCTTATCATGGGTTTTGAGGATTGTCTGGCCGCGCGCCACGGCCGGCACGAAAGCGTTGTTCACCGCTGTCGCAATTTTCAGCCCTTCGACACCAAGCGCGGCACATAACGCCGCCAGCGTTTGCGCCTCGGTTTCGTGCGGTTCGCCGTTGAGGATAATTTCCAAACTCTTCGCCCCAGCCAGGATGACATTCGCCAAGCCTCATATAAGCACCGGCGGGCGAATGTGCCAAGACGCTGACGAAATCCGCCCGTTAGGAACATCCTGGCGGACTGGCAAGTCTGCGATGAAATAACTGCCTGCGGAGGGATTGCAGACCGGGAAGATGGCGGGACAGGGGCAGAAAGGCGCCGTCATCTTGGGGGGCATGACGGCGCCGGAACACGCATCGCGGGCACATAGGAGCACAAGATTCCACGTTGCGCGGGGGGACTGTCCCGCCGGCTATTTCAACGGAGCAAATGGCCGCGGAGCGGTATTCGAGACCACCAGCGAACGAAGGAGCAAGGCCAAGACTAACTGAAACACGGCAGCGCCTTCGTTCTGCTTCTGTTCTAAATGAATGTCTGGGTGGCGTCAACCAAAATCAGCACGAAACAAGAACGCTTTTCACCGCAAACTGTTGAAAAATGTTGCCAGCGGCCATAAAAAAAAGCCAGGGAGTTGGTCTCCCCGGCTTCCGGTAATTCAGGCGAACCGCCAGCAATTACGGCAGCGTAACCTTCACAGTGCCCACGACGCGGCTGTCGGCCTGGAAGGCATGCGTACCAGCGGGAAGCTCGTTGTTGCTCAGGTCCGTATCCCAATAGCGCACGTCGAAGGAGAGCTTGCTCCAATTCGCCGTCAGGCCGAGGTTCCAATAGGTGTAGTCGTGATTGAACTGGTCCTCAATAGAGACATGGCCCAGGACACCGCCAGCGACCAGTTCCACGTCACGGATCTTCGCGATCGGCTTGGAGGCCGTACCTTCGACGGTCCAGACATTGCCGATGCCGGTGGTGCCTTCAGGCGAGAAGAAAACCGTTGCACCAAGAGCCAAATCCTTCAGCACCGTCTTGCTAGCGCCAGCTTTAAGCTCAAGATAATCGACATCCGCAGATGTGGTGTACTTAGTGCTCGGATACAAATATCCAATCACACCGAGGTCGAAGGTGATGCCGCCCAGAACCGGCTTGATGCCAGCGTAGATGTCAACTTCCGCATCGTCGTTCTTAAAGCCCCCACCGGTGCCGCCGAAGTCGATGCTGGAAGCCCACACACCGGCGTAAAGAATGCCGTAGGTCATGTCCACACCGCCCTGCACGGCGCCATGTTCCCTGCTCTGCGAAATGCCGCGGAACACATAATCGGTTGTGCCGGCCACGTTGAAGGTGATCCCCAGCTTGCGAGCCAATTCGACCACGTCGTCCTTCATGCCGGTATTGTTCGATGCGCCCAGATCAGCAGCGAAGGCAGCGCCGGTCATAGCAGCAATCGCCGCGCCACCAACCAAGCTCGCCCGCAAAGTTTTGTAAATGCTCTGCATTTTTAGCCTCTTCTCCTCATAGCCAGCCACCGCCGGCTATCCCAAACCCGTTGATTCTTTTTGTCACCATGATGACTGCCCGCCCCGGGTGCCAACATTCACATTGTATTCATACGGAAAGGCGGGGGTGGCGCAAGCCGGAACAGCCGTTCAGTTGTTGTTTGGGATAGCGTGTGTGTCTCGCGAGCCATATGTATCTAAAATGCTGAATAACTGAGCAAATTATCATTCACCATGCCGAATCGTTTTGCAGAAAAATAGCTCATATAATGAGCGGAATGCGTAAAATTTGTGCAGCCGCGAAAGGGGCAAAAACTCAACCCAGCCCCCGGCTTACTCCCCGCCGCGTCTCGGGTGAGCGCGGTCGTAAACCTTCAGCAAATGCGCGCGGTCAACCGCCGTATAAACCTGTGTCGTTGAGAGGCTGGCGTGTCCCAGCAGCTCCTGTATGACGCGCAAATCGGCGCCGCGCCCGAGGAGATGGGTGGCGAAGGAATGGCGCAGCGCATGAGGGGTCGCCGTCGCCGGCAGGTTCAGCGCCGGCCGCAGCCGGGCCATCAGCAATTGCAGGATTCGCGGGCTGAGCTGGCCGCCCTTGACGCCGACGAACAGCGGATCGTCCAGCCCGGAGCGGTAGGGGCAAAGCGCGAGATAGCGCGCCAGTTCTTCCTGCACCACAGGCAGCACCGGCACGATGCGCTCCTTGCCGCCCTTGCCGAGGACACGCACGCTATCGCGCGGCGGCAGGGGGGCGTCCTTGCGGCGGATGTTGAGCGCTTCGGAAATGCGCAGGCCCGAGCCGTACAGCAGCAGCAGCGCGGCCCGGTCGCGCGCGCCAACCCAATCGGCATCGTCGGCCCGGATGGCCTCGCCGCCCTCGTTGATGACGGCAACGGCGGCCGGCTCAGTCAGCGGCTTCGGGATGGAATGGGGGATTTTCGGCAGCGCGACCCTGAGAATAGCGCGGTTTTGCAGCAATTCCGCCCGTTCGAGAAAGTCGAAAAACGCCCGCAGCGACGACAGCGCGCGCGAGAGGCTGCGGCTGCCCGTGTCGTCAGCGCGGCGGGCGGCGAGAAAGGCGCGGATATCGGCAGCGCCGAGGAGGTTCAGGCGCGCCAGCGAGGCGGGTTCGCACCAATATTCGCTCAGGAATTCAACGAATTGGCGGATATCCCGCTCGTAGGCTTCCAGCGTGTTCGCAGACAGGCGGCGCTCATGCGCCAGATGCCGCAGCCAGGCGTTCACCGCCTCGACAACGCACGGGGCGGCCTTCAGTTCCGTCTGAAATGCCGCGCCGTCGCCCACTTTATCGCCCCTACAGAATTTTCTGCCCCGTTTTCGCCCAGTCGGCGAGGAACAGTTGTATACCCTTGTCGGTCAGCGGATGCTGCACGAGCTGGCGCAGCACGGCCGGCGGCACCGTCGCCACGTCGGAGCCCGCCAGCGCGGCCTGGGTCACATGCTGCGGATGGCGGATGGACGCCGCGAGAATGGCGGTCGTCAGCTCGCGGTAATTGTCGAAAATCGCGCGGATATCGCGGATGAGCGCCATGCCGTCCTCGCCGATGTCGTCGAGCCGGCCGACGAACGGCGAAACATACGCCGCGCCGGCCTTCGCCGCCAGCAGCGCCTGATTGGCCGAGAAGCACAGCGTCACGTTGACCTTGATATTGTCCTGGCTCAGGATGCGGCAGGCCTTGAGGCCGTCCCAGGTGAGCGGCACCTTCACGACCACGTTCGGCGCGATCTTGGCCAGCTTGCGGCCTTCGAGCACCATGGTGCTAGTGTCGAGGCCGGTCACTTCGGCGCTGACGGGACCGCTCACCACGTCGCAAATCTCGCGCACAATCGTCGTGAAATCGCGTCCAGCCTTGGCCACGAGTGACGGATTGGTGGTAACGCCGTCCACAAGGCCGGTTTCAGCCAGCTCCCTGATTTCCTTGATATCGGCAGTGTCCACAAAGAACTTCATTGATGCATCCCCATTGATCGTCTGATGTCGTGTTACTGCGTAAAGGCGTCCCGCCCTGTGGTGCTGATCGAGCCAACCATCCCGAAGGTTTTACTCAAGCTGTCCAAGTCTTTACTGAAAGACACCGCCAGAGTGTCGAAATGAAGTCAGCCAGACCACCACCGGCAAATTTGAACGCTCTACGCTGAAATTCCATGGCTTGAACACACTTCCTGCGTCTCGCGATACCGCTCCATAGGCGCGTCAAACCGCCCTGGGTTAACCAGGCAGCCGCATCTGCTTAGCGCCGCGCCACGCAAACGTGAATTAGACGTGTGGACAAGCTGGCCGCATTCAATGCCAGTCCCATCCGTCATGCGCAATGGCCATGAAAATGTTCTAAAGATATTTAGGTTTACGAAACGCTAACGGCGGGTGGATGTCAGCACAATGACGGCGCAACGGAATTCTGCCGGACACGGGGCGAAAGACGCGGGCGGCGTGGATACCGGCGCCGCGGGCCGGCGCGTGGTGTCCGTTCTGCTGCCGCTGTGGCTCGATTCGGCATACGATTATCTCGTGCCGGCGGATCTGCCCCTGGCGCCGGGCGATTTCGTGCTGGTGCCCCTCGGCCCGATGAAGCGCATCGGCGTGGTGTGGAGCGAGATGCGCGGCGAGACCACCGTCGATCCCAAGAAGCTGAAGGCCGTGATCGAGCGCGTGGACGCCGAGGGGCTGCCGGAAGTGTCGCGCCGGTTCGCGGAATGGGTGGCGCGCTACACGCTGGCGCCGCTGGGCATGGTGCTCAAGATGATGATGAGCGCGGTGGACGCCTTCAACGATCCCGAGCCGCGCTGGGGTTTCCGGCTGGCGGGAGCGCCGCCCGCGCGGCTGACGGCGGGACGCCAGCGCGTGATTGATGCGGCGGCGGGCGGGCTGGTGCTGGCCAAGGGGCAACTGGCCGAGATGGCCAACGTCGGCTTTTCGGTGATCGACGGGCTGGCCGAGGCGGGGACGCTGGCCAAGGTCGAGCTGCCGCGCGCCCGGCACCCGCGCCCGAGGCCTGATCATACGCAGGTTGAGTTTTCGCCTCTGCAGGCGGAGGCGGCGGGGGCGCTGGTGCAGAGCGTGGCGGCGGGCGGCTTTGCCGTGAGCGTGCTGGACGGCGTGACCGGCTCGGGCAAGACGGAGGTTTATTTCGAGGCCGTGGCCGAGGCGCTGGCGCGGGACCGGCAGGTGTTGATTCTGCTGCCGGAAATCGCGCTGACCAGCCAGTTTCTGTCGCGTTTCGAGCGCCGTTTCGGCTGCCGGCCCGCCGAATGGCATTCGTCTATCTCCAACAGCGAGCGGACTCGTCTTTGGCGCGGCGTCGCGTCCGGCGAGATCAAGGCCGTGGCGGGCGCGCGTTCGGCGCTGTTCCTGCCGTTCAGCAGCCTGGGGCTGATCGTCGTCGATGAGGAGCACGACTCCGTCATACAAGCAGGAAGACCGCGTATTCTATCAGACGCGCGACATGGCCGTGGTGCGCGGTTCGCTGGGCAAATGCGCCATCGTCCTCGCCTCGGCGACGCCCTCCATCGACAGCCTCGCCAATGTGGAGCGCGGCCGTTACCGCCACATCAAGCTGGCGGAGCGCTTCGCCGGCGCGGCGCTGCCGGACGTGGAGCCCATCGACATGCGCATCCACCGGCCGGAGCATGGGCGCTGGCTGTCGCCGCCGCTGGTGAATGCCATGGCGGAGACGCTGGCGCGGGGCGAGCAGGGGTTGCTGTTCCTCAACCGGCGCGGTTATGCACCGCTGACGCTCTGCCGTGCATGCGGGCACCGGCTGGAATGTCCGCAATGCACCGCGCATCTGGTGGAGCATCGCTTCCGCGAGCGGCTCGTCTGCCATCACTGCGGTTTCGGCCTGCCCAAGCCGAAACTCTGCCCGAAATGCGGCGCGGAGGATCATATGGTGCCGTGCGGCCCCGGCGTCGAGCGCGTGGCGGAGGAGGTGGCGGAGCGCTTTCCCAATGCGAAAACCGTGCTGCTGTCCAGCGACCTGCTGCCGACCATGAAGGAGCTGCGCACCGTGATCGACAGCATCGCGGCGGGCGAGGCCAACATCGTCATCGGCACGCAGCTTGTGGCGAAGGGGCATCATTTTCCGAAGCTGGCGCTGGTGGGCGTGGTGGACGGCGATCTCAGTCTGGCGCAGACCGACCACCGCGCGGCGGAGCGGACGTTCCAGCTCCTGGCGCAGGTGACGGGCCGCGCCGGCCGCGCGAGCACCTCGGGCAAGGGGCTGATCCAGACGCATCTGCCGGAGCATCCCGTCATGCGCGCGCTGGTGACGGGCGACCGCGAAACCTTCATCCAGCGCGAGATGGCGGCGCGCGAGGAGGCCGGGATGCCGCCTTACGGCCGGCTGGCGGCGATCATCGTGTCGGCGAAATCGAAGCCGGAGGCGGAGGGCTACGCGAGGGCCATGGCGCTCGCCGCCCCGTCCGCCACGCGCATCACGGTGCTCGGCCCGGCGGAGGCGCCCATCGCCGTCATTCGCGGCCGCCACCGGATACGCTTTCTGCTGAAAGCCACGCTGGAGGCCGATTTGCAGGGGTACATCAAGCTGTGGCTCGGCGGCACGCCGGAGGCGAAGGGCAGCTTGAAAATTACGGTAGATATTGATCCGTATAACTTCTTGTGACCTGCGCGACCGCACCGCGCGCTAAAAGAAGTCAGCCGTTTTGCCGGTAATTTCATCATCCGCCGACAGATAGCGATCAACGCTTTCTGCGATCAGTCTCCGCTTCTTCTCCAGCACAAAAAGAACGGAGATGCACGACAGGAGACTGGCCGCTACAGCTCTATAATAGCCGTCCGCTTTCATTTTGGCGATGTCGCCGGAATTTTCGAGCATTTCACAATCGAAACAGCGGCCATCGCTTATCTTGGAGAGATACCCGGCTTGCAAAAACCTTCTATCCGTCAAAATAGGGATCAATATATTCCGCCCATTTTCCCTTTCCGCCTGAATTATGCGCTCCAAGCCGCTTTCCATAATTTTGGAATTGGCGGTTTCGCTGTTTATATAAAATATAATGTAATTATACTCGCCACGGACAATCTGCTCAACAATTCTATCGCAGATTTGCCCGCTCCTCAAACACCTTGTATCGGTCATCCCCCGAATATCGTCAGGAAGAAAATCGCAAATTTTGTTTATTTCAGACACAGCCGTTTGCGGATAGCAAAAGAACAACGTCATAATTAAACCCATTACGCTATAAACGAATTTCCGCGAGGCCGCGCCCGGCAACAAAGGCTATAGAGTCCGCCCCCCGAGCGATGTCTATTCGGTTCTTCCAACCATACATTATGAAGAAATTCATTTTCGCTGTCGATGCGGCGTTTACGCACTCGCGTGAGTTGAGTTTACCAGCTCACATGCTTTTCCTCCGGCTGCGCGCCACAGTTTTACCGTGCACTGGCCGCATATTAGCCCTACGCACGCCATGCATTTTTGGATTGTCCAGACTACAGGAATGGCGTGTATTGATGCTCGCGCCCGCCGTCGCCAGCCTGCTGGATTCGAAGCGCCGCGCGGTTTCAGATCCATGCGAACAGGAATCATTGCCGCCATGGCTCAGACAGACGAACCCGATCCCCATCGCGCCGCTTATGGTACGCTCGTCCGCCTATTCGCCGATGAGCCGCTTTCCGCACGGGCAGCCGTCAAGCTCGACCCGATGCAGTCGAACTACGTCGTCAACGTCATGCGCAAGGCCAGGGGCGGCGAACTCCTCGTCTTCAACGGGCGCGACGGCGAATGGCTGGCCACCGTCGCCGAGGCGCGGCGCGGCGCAGCGGTCCTCACCGTTGAGCACCAGACCCGCCCGCAGGTGAACGGGCCGGACATCCACTACCTGTTCGCCCCGCTGAAACACGCCAAAACGGACTACATCGTGCAAAAAGCCACGGAAATGGGCGCCGCCGTGCTGCAACCCGTGATGACGCACCGGACCATCGCCGGCCGCGTCAACGGCGAGCGCATGCGGGCCAACGCCATCGAGGCAGCCGAACAATGCGGCATCCTGCGTGTGCCGGAAACGCGCGAGCCGGTGAAACTCGGCAAGCTGCTGGATACATGGGACGCCGCGCGAATCATCATCTATTGCGACGAGGCCACGCCCATCGCCTCGCCCGTCGCCGCGCTCACAGCCATCCCGCGCGGCCCGCTGGCGCTGCTCATTGGCCCGGAAGGCGGCTTCGCCCCGGAGGAACGCGAACGGCTGCGCTCGCTGAAATTCGTGTATGCCATCTCGCTCGGCCCGCGCATCATGCGCGCCGACACGGCGGCGGTCGCGGCCATGGCGCTGGTTAACGCCGTGCTCGGCGATTGGGTGTAACATGGAAGTTTATTGCCCCGAATAGCCTTCCACGCCATAACGAATTCGAAATTATGCACGAAATATGCACTAAGGAGACCTGCCTATGCTCATGCGCGATAAGGGCGTAACCGAGCCGCCAATCGAGAGCCGCGATGAGCTGGTCGCGTATATCGAAGCCGGTTGCAAACCGGAAAGCGAATGGCGCATCGGCACGGAACACGAGAAATTCGGTTTCTACACCGACGGCTTCCGGCCAGTTCCCTACGAGGGCTCGCGCGGCATCAAGGCGCTCCTGGAGAATTTCGGGATGCTGCACGGCTGGGAACCGGTCATCGAAGGCGGCAATATCATCGCGCTGACGGACCCCGTTGGCGGCTCCATCACCCTGGAACCCGGCGGCCAGTTCGAGCTATCTGGCGCGCCGCTGTCCAACTTGCATGAAAGCTGCGAGGAGGTATACCGCCACCTGGAGCAGACGCGCACCGCCGCCGCGCCGTTCGGCATACAATTCCTGGGGCTCGGTTTTTCGCCCAAATGGACGCTGGACGAGACGCCGCGCATGCCCAAGGGCCGCTACAAGATCATGGCGAATTACATGCCCAAGGTCGGCAGCCGCGGCCTCGACATGATGTTCCGCTCCTGCACCGTGCAGGTGAACCTCGACTTTTCCAGCGAAGCGGACATGGTGAAGAAGCTGCGGGTTGGGCTGGCCTTGCAGCCGGTCGCATCAGCGCTGTTCGCCAATTCGCCCTTCACCGAGGGCAAGCCCAACGGCTTCGTGACCTTCCGCAGCGAAATCTGGCGCGATGTGGACGCCGCGCGCACGGGCGTGCTGCCGTTCGCCTTCGAGGACGGCATGGGCTTCGAGCGTTACGTGGACTACGCCCTTGATGTGCCGATGTATTTCGTCTATCGCGGCGGGCGCTATATCGACGTGGCGGGCGCGTCATTCCGGGATTTCATGGCGGGACGGCTCGAAGCCGTGCCCGGCGAGCGCGCCACCATGGACGACTGGGTGTCTCACCTCACGACGCTGTTCCCGGACGTGCGGCTGAAGCGGTTCCTGGAAATGCGCGGCGCGGACGGCGGCCCGTGGCGCCGGTTGTGCGCCCTGCCGGCCTTCTGGACCGGCCTGCTTTACGACAGCGCCGCCCTGGAAGCCGCCTGGTCGCTGGTGAAGGATTGGAGCGCGGCCGAATGCAACGCGATGCGCGATGCGGTGCCGCGCCAGGGCCTCAAGACGCCGTTCCGGGACACCACCTTGCTGGAGATCGCGCGTGAAGCGGTCGCCATTGCCAGAACCGGCCTCAAGGCCCGCCGCCGCCTGGATGCGCGGGGCAACGACGAATGCCAGTTCATTGAAACCCTTGAGGAAACCGTGACACGCGGCCAGACGCCGGCTGAAGACCTGCTGGAACGCTACCACGGCGTCTGGCAGGGCGACATCGGCCAGGTTTTCCTCGACAACGCCTATTGAGCATTGCCTAACCTGATTGCCCCGAGGTTTCCGCTTGCCGCAGCCCCCTCACCCTGTCCCTCTCCCGCAAGGGGAGAGGGGACGAAAGCGGCGAGGTTCTGCGACCGCGGGACTTAACGCTAACCAGCGGAAACATCGGGGTAATCAGTAAGCCTTAAGCCGCCACAGGCCGCCGCTCGTTACGGCTGAACAGCCCGCCAAACATCCCGGTCATCCGCGCCAGCCCCCACGCCCCGCTCTGCTGCCGTAGTTTAAGCTGCACGGCCAGCGCGGAATACGGGTTGATCAGCGTCCGCTGCTCGATGGCGCCGTTGGTCAGCCGCTGCACAACCGCTGCTAGCGGCCGGCGCGTGCGCTGCTCGATGGCGCCGATGGTCAGCACGGCGATGAAGGGCAGCATGCTCTCCAATGTCCCGCTATCCACCTTCAAAATCTCGGCCCGGTGCGCGACGAGCTTCTTCAGGAAATCGCGATTGGGGAACAGAAAAGCCAGAATGCGTTCACCCTCCTCGGCGACGCGGGGATGCCCGACCATGCGCGGATCGGCAATGATGCGGTCGTGCCTGGCGGGCGCCGAGAAAGTCTAGCACCGCGATGAGACCGGGCAATGTTTCGGATTTCAACTCGACCGCTTTGCGCATGGCGGGCACGAAATAGCGCGTCGCACCTGCGGCGGTTTCGCCGTCAACGCCGAAATTTTTCCCCAAGGCATCAAATAATTGCCCCGCCTGGGCATTCGCAATAATGGCGAAAAGCTTCATGACTTATCCCACATCAAACTCTGGTGTTGGAGCATGATCTTTTCGACAGATCACGCCTCTTAAGGTGCGGCTTGCACCTTCTCAATCCTGGAACCGCTAAAACGCTTAATCATCGACACCACTACCAACAACGCGGCAGAACCACCGCGAATCACTAACAAACTAGATAGAGTTTAACTAGAAAGCCGCAGGACGCAATTCCGCCGCGATGTGGACTAACAATTGTGGAAATTGGTGCGTCATGCGTGCAACGGCGCGTGGACATAACTCTCCTCGCGCGCCATATTGCCGATGTGCCGGTAGCACAGGAAAACCGACAGCGTACCAAAGATAACGCCCGCCAGGCTGTACCCCAGCAGTACGCCCTTGGCTCCCTCGTAGTAGGCGCAGACCATCACCAGCGGCATGGCACCGGCCGTCGCCCGGCTCCAGTTCAGCATTGTGGAAAACTGCGGCTTGCCGAGATTATTGAATGCGGCGTTGGCGACAAACTGCCCGCCGAGGAACCCGAACAGCGGCGTCATCCAGATGCAGTAGTAGCCGATCAGTTCGACGGCCTCACCCGTGGCGCTGAACACCGCCGCCACATGATTGTGCAGCAGCGCCAGCACCAGCCAGACCGCCACTGTATAGCCCAGCGTCAGCAGCAGCGCATTGTTCACCGTGAGCCGCACCCGGCCGAAATCGCCCGCACCCCGGTTCTGTCCGATGATGGGCCCAACCGCGCCGGTCAGGGCAAAAATCGTGGCGAAGGCGAGCGGATTGAGGCGTCCAAGGATCGCCCAGGCGGCGACCGCGTCATCACCGTAGGCCGCCATGGCCGAGGTGACGTAAGCATTGCCCACGGGCGTCGCCAAATTGGTCAGGATCGCCGGCGCCGCAATCGCCACCATGGCGCGGAGATCCCCCGCGAAGTGGCGCACCCTCCACGACTGCACCAGCTTGTTGGCGATAACGACGCAGTAAAAGGCGGTGGCCACCATGACACAGCGGGCAATCACCGACGCAATTGCCGCGCCTTTCACGCCCATGCCCAGACCGAGAATGAAGAGCGGATCGAGCGCCGCGCTGGCGATGGCGCCGAACAGCGTTACATACATGGAGCGTTTCGCATCGCCCACCGCGCGCAGCACCGCCGACGAGCACATGCCGAGTGCCAGCAACGGCGTCGAAGGGATTATGATCCGCAAGTAGAGCGCCGCCAATTCATGGGAGCGCCCCGCCGCGCCGAATGAGGTCAGAATTTCCGGCACATACATCCAGATCACCGCCGACAGCACCGCCGTGACGGCAGCGGTGAAGACATGCATGTTCATGGTCAGCCGCTCAGCGCTGTCCCGGTCGTGCCGGCCGATGGCGGGCGCCACCAGCGCGGCGGCGGCGATTGCAAGGCCGATGCCGATGGAGATGCTGAAAAATACGATGGAGCCGGCGTAGCCAACGGCCGCCGTCACCTCGACCTCATGCAGCAGGCTGAGGAAATAGAGATTGATGAAATCGACGGCGAAAATGGACATCAGCCCCGCCGTCGTCGCGGCGGTCATGGTGACGATGTGCACCATGATCGAGCCGGTCAGGAATTTGGCGGCATTCGATGGGGCAGGTTTAAGCGACGCCAAAGGGCCTAGCTTTCCAATTGTTCCGGCTGACGAATAGAAGATGCGGCCCGCGCACGAGCCAGTCAAGGCGCGCTGCGAAAACGGATAAGCCGGCACGTTAATTCGCTCAGTTCAGGCTTTGGAGGCCCTCGGAGAACCCTGGAAGCGCGATCGGCACGCCGATGCCGAATTCCGGCGTCTGGAAGATAATGAACACCGCGTTCTTGCCGGTCTTCATGCGGTTGAGCACGTCGTCGTTGACGCTGATCTCCGTCACGCAGCCGTCGGGGCTGCATTTCAGGAACGGCGCGTTGCCAACGTCCTGGCCATCGATCTTCAGGCCGATGCCGGTGGGCAGCAGAATGCCGAGGGGCGCCACCACGCGCAGCAGCTTCTTCTGGCCGTCGAACGAGCGCAGGAAGATCACCGTCAGCGACACGTTGGGCCGGTCTTCCGCCTTAACGCTTTGCACCAGCGCGCATTTTTCCTGCTTGGCTCCGGGCGGCTGGCCGCAGCGCAATTGCCACGCACCATGGGTCGCCTTGACCTGGGTCGAAGCGAGCTGGGCCGAAGCCTGGGGAACGGAACCGAGCACAGCCATGATGGCGAGCGCCGCAGACAGACAAGTTCGCAATAATTTCATCGCTGCGGGCATTCCCGTTTGACGATCTCTGGGGGTCATTGGTGATGAGCGCTCAGGCCCGCCGGGTGAGTTTTGGCGGTCCAAATCCGGGTTTCATTTCCGGGAGGATTGGGGCCAAAATGAGACTGGTCCAGGCCTGCCCAGGCCTTACCGTTTAGCGGATTTTCCGCCGCCCCGCCACTTCAAAATTCGAGGATCGCAATTCCGGGCGGCCGCCTGGCCGCGGATGGTGAGCGGCGGCTCCGGCAGGGGTGCGCGAATTGTCGCACATGGCCCGCAACCATCCCTCAGCGGACAAACGTACTGATGGCCCCCGCGAACCCGCGCCGGAGCCAGGTTGCACACCCGCCGATTATGTGATTTTCATTTAAAAACAGCGTCTTAGCGCGAAAGATCTGCCGCTGACGGGAGAGGGATCCCGTCAGCGGCATCAGCCAGAGCGTTGGAACGTCCTGGCCATCTCTATCATGCCAATTCCGGTGGCGTTTGGCAAGCGCCTGCGGCATTTTGTATCTCATGATTTTGATGTGGATCACAATGGCTTTCGTGTAAGGTGTCAAACTGAGAGTTGGTCTATGTCTAAGGGAGGGCTGAATGAATAAGAACAAGCCCATTGCGGCGCACTTTGCCGCGCTGGTAACGGCTGCGGGCGCAACCGCGGCGATGTGCATGGCGGCAACAGCCGCCTTTGCCGCCGAAGGGCAGGCGGAAAACTGGCAGCTCGGCTTTCAGCCGCCCGCCAGCCCAATCGCCGGAAGCATCGAAAACGTACACACATTTTTGCTAATCATTGTTAGTGGCATTGTATTGTTCGTGCTCGGCCTGCTGGTCTGGGTGATGGTGCGCTATAACGAAAAGGCGAACCCCACCCCATCACGGACCTCGCATAATACGACGGTCGAGGTTCTGTGGACCATCATCCCGGTGATGATTCTGGTCATCATCGCCATCCCGTCCTTCCGGCTGCTGTTTGCACAATACAACGTGCCCAAGGTGGACGTGACCATCAAGGCCACGGGCCAGCAATGGTACTGGGACTATGAATATCCCGATTACGGCTCGCTGAGCTTCTCCTCCACAATCCTCGAAGACAGCGAGTTGAAACCGGGCCAGCCGCGCCTGCTCTCGGTCGATAACGAGGTGGTGGTGCCGGTGAACAAGGTCGTGCAGGTGCTGACCACGGCCTCCACCGTGATCCATAACTGGACCGTGCCGTCGCTCGGCTCGAAGGTCGATGCCGTTCCCGGCCGCATCTCCCGCACCTGGTTCAAGGCTGACCGGACCGGCGTTTTCTACGGCCAATGCATGGAATTGTGCGGCAGGGACCATGCCAGAATGCCCATCGCCATCCGTGTCGTGACGGATGCGGAATTCGCCGCCTGGGTCGAGAAGCACAAGAAGCAGGCATTGAACCGGCCGGCACCTCCGCCCGTCCAGGCCGCAGCTACCGAGCCCGCCGGCGCAAGCGAGGTGGCCTCAACGAGCTATTAATCGCATCGGATATTGCGAACGCTAATTAGAATCTATCGAGGAAATACGGTCCCATGGCTACCCACGCTACAGCAGCCGATCATGACATCCACACTCCCAGCTTCGTCCGGCGATGGCTGTTTTCGACCAATCACAAAGACATCGGCACGCTCTACCTCATCTTCGCTGTGATCGCGGGCCTCATCGGCGGCCTGTTTTCCGTGCTGATCCGTATGGAACTCCAGCATCCCGGTATGCAGTACTTCCCCGACGGGGAAACCTACAATGTGATGGTCACGGCCCACGGGCTGCTCATGATCTTCTTTACGGTCATGCCCGCGCTGATCGGCGGCTTCGGCAACTGGATGGTGCCGCTGATGATCGGCGCGCCGGACATGGCCTTTCCGCGCATGAACAACATCTCGTTCTGGCTGCTGCCCGCCTCGCTGGGGCTGCTGATTATATCCATGTTCGTGGACGGCGCGGCTGGCGGCACCGGCGCCGGCACCGGCTGGACCATCTATCCGCCGCTGTCCACCACCGGCCAGCCCGGCCCGGCGATGGACTTTGCCATTCTCGCCCTGCATCTGGCGGGCGCTTCCTCGATCCTCGGCGCCATCAATTTCATCACCACCATCTTCAACATGCGCGCGCCGGGCATGACGCTGCATAAAATGCCGCTGTTCGTGTGGTCGATCCTGGTGACGGCGTTTCTGCTGCTGCTGTCGCTGCCGGTGCTGGCGGGCGCGCTGACCATGCTGCTGACCGACCGCAACCTCGGCACGCAGTTCTTCAATCCGGCCGGCGGCGGCGATCCGCTGCTGTTCCAGCACCTGTTCTGGTTCTTCGGCCACCCGGAAGTGTATATCCTGATCCTGCCCGGCTTCGGCATCATCAGCCACATCGTCTCGACCTTCAGCCGCAAGCCCGTGTTCGGCTATCTGGGCATGTGCTACGCCATGGTGGCCATCGGCGCCATCGGCTTCGTGGTCTGGGCGCATCACATGTACACGACCGGCCTGGGCGTGAACACGCAAGCCTACTTCCAGTTCGCCACCATGGTCATCGCGGTACCGACGGGCATCAAGATCTTCTCCTGGATCGCCACCATGTGGGGCGGCTCCATCCGCTTCACGACGCCCATGCTGTGGGCCATCGGCTTCATTTTCCTGTTCACCATCGGCGGCGTGACCGGCGTGGTGCTGGCCAATGCGGGCGTGGATCGCGAGCTGCACCAGACCTATTACGTCGTGGCGCACTTCCATTATGTGCTGTCGCTCGGCGCGGTATTCTCCATCTTCGGCGGCTTCTATTATTGGTTCCCGAAAATGACGGGATACGAGTATTCGGAATTCCTGGGCAAACTGCACTTCTGGATCACGTTCGTTGGCGTAAACGTGACGTTCTTCCCGCAGCATTTCCTCGGTATGGCCGGCATGCCGCGCCGCATCGTGGATTACCCGGCGGCATTCGAGGGCTGGAACATGGTGTCGTCCTACGGCGCCTACGTCTCGGCCGCGGGCATGATCCTGTTCATCTATATCGTCGCCGAAGCCTTCCTGCGTCACCGGCAGGCGGAGGGCAATCCGTGGGGCACGGGCGCGACGACGCTGGAATGGACGCTGTCCTCGCCGCCGCCGTTCCATACCTACGACGAACTGCCGCGCATCAGGTGATAACCAGGGACGTGGGCACGCATCCACGGTCCGCAACCGCTAAAAGACATGACAGACACGGCCATCCATATCGAAGAAGCGGGCGCTTATACCCGCAACCGGGCGGAACTGAGGGACTATCTGGCCCTTCTGAAGCCGCGCGTCATGTCGCTTTCGGTGTTCACGGCGCTGGCGGGCATGCTGGCGGCGCCGGGGCACCTGCATCCGGTCATCGCGGTGAGCGCGCTGATCCTCATCGCCATGGGGGCCGGCGCGGCGGGTGCGCTCAACATGTGGTACGACGCGGACATCGACGCCTTGATGACGCGCACCGCCGGGCGGCCCATTCCGCGCGGGCGGGTGCCGCGTGAGGAGGCGCTGTCACTGGGGCTGGTGCTGGCAACCGGCTCCATCCTCAGCCTCGGCATCCTGGTGAACTGGGTGGCGGCCGGCCTGATGGCGCTCACCATTTTCCATTACGTGGCCGTCTATACGATGTGGCTGAAGCGGCGGACGCCGCAGAACATCGTCATCGGCGGAGCGGCGGGCGCGCTGCCGCCCATGATCGGCTGGGCCGCCGCGACGGGCTCCATCACGGGGGCCAGCGCGCTGCTGTTCCTGATCATCTTTATCTGGACGCCGCCGCATTTCTGGAGCCTTGCCCTGCTGCGCGCGCGGGATTTCGAGCGTGCCGGATTGCCGATGCTGCCGGCGGTAGCAGGTGCGCGGAATACGCGGCGGCAAATCCTGGTGTACAGCCTGCTGCTGGCGCCGGCCGCCGTGACGCCGGCCTTCGTTGGCCTCGGCGGCATGGCCTACGCCACCGTTTCGGTCATCGGCGGCGCGGCGTTCGTCTGGCTGGCGTGGCGAGTCTGGCGGGACACGGCCGAACCGGGGGCTGCGTCCGCCTTGAGACGCCTGTTCGGCTTCTCCATCGCCTACCTCTTCGTCCTTTTCGCGGTCATCTCGGGAGAACACGTCCTTGGCCTTGTCACACACACATAATGCGTCCGTTGACGCCGATAGCGCTGGCTATAAACGCCGCCAGCGGCAGCGCTCCATCGCCATCGCTCTGGTACTCGCCGCGCTGGTGGTCATGTTCTATCTGGTGACCATCGTGCGTATCGGCGCCAATCTGGCGCAGCAGGCGATGTAGATGAGCGAGCACACGCCGCCCCCGCGCCCGAAAGCACCGCATCACACCGGCACCGCCCTGGTGCTGGCCGCTGTGGTGGCGGGGATGACGGGGCTGTCGTTCGCCGCCGTGCCGCTCTATCGCATGTTCTGCCAGACGACTGGCTTCGGCGGCACCACGCAGCGGGCGGACAGCGCACCGGCAGAGGTCAGCGGGCAGACCGTCACCGTCCGCTTCGACGCCAATGTCGCGCCGGGGCTGCCCTGGCAGTTCGAGCCGGAGGAGCGCGAGATCAAACTCAAGATTGGCGAAAACCGGCTGACGTTCTTCCGCGCCACCAACCGCAGCAGCCGTCCAACAACAGGCACGGCCGTTTTCAATGTCACGCCTGAAACGGCGGGCGCCTATTTCACAAAAATCCAGTGCTTCTGCTTCAATGAGCAGACCCTGGAGCCGGGACAGACGGCGGAAATGGCCGTGTCGTTCTTCGTCGATCCCGCCTATCTCAGCGATGGCGACACCAAGTCGTTCCAGGACATCACGCTGTCCTACACATTCTTTCCGGCCGCCAGACAGGCCGGCGCCGGGCAGCCGGCAGGCGCGCCCGCGCAAACGCTTTCCAACAAAGGCACTTAATAATACGGGAGGAGACTGCCGTTATGGCTGACCTGCATACGAAACATCACGATTACCATCTGGTCGATCCCAGCCCCTGGCCGATAGCCGGGTCGGCGTCGGCCTTCGTTATGGCGGTGGGTGCCATCATCTGGATGAAGTCGGCGGACGGCGGCATTTGGGGATTGCAAGGGCCGTGGGTATTCGGCGCGGGCACCATCGGTATACTGTTCACCCTGATCGGCTGGTGGCACGACGTCATCGACGAGGCCGAACACAAGAAGCTGCATACGCCCGTCGTGCAACTGCATCTGCGCTACGGCATGATCCTGTTCATCGCCTCGGAGGTGATGTTTTTCGTGGCCTGGTTCTGGGCGTTTTACGACTCGGCCCTGTTTCCGGGGGACGTGAAGACGCTGCCCGGCACCGATACCGTGATCGGCATGGTCGGGCGCAACGAGGTTACGGGCGGGCACTGGCCTCCGGTGGCGACGGCGGACGGCCGTTTCACCTCGGTGTTCGACCCCTGGCACATTCCGCTGGTGAACACGCTGATCCTGCTCACCTCCGGCACCACCGTGACCTGGGCGCACTACGCGCTGCAACAGGGCGACCGCAAGGGGCTGGTGCGCGGCCTCGTGCTCACCATCCTGCTGGGCCTGCTGTTCAGCAGCTTGCAGGCCTACGAATATGCCAATGCCCATTTCACTTTCGCCGGCCACATCTACGGCTCGACGTTTTTCATGGCCACCGGCTTCCACGGCTTCCACGTCATCGTCGGCACGATTTTCCTGACCGTGATCCTGTTCCGGGCTCTCGCGGGCCACTTCACGCCGCAGCACCATTTCGGCTTCGAGGCGGCGGCCTGGTACTGGCATTTCGTGGACGTGGTCTGGCTGTTCCTGTTCGCCAGTATATATGTGTGGGGTGGCGCGGGGGCGGTGCATCATTGATGCTGGCACCAGCCGGCGGCGAGGCGTAAGATTTGCGCAACAGGTCAAAGGGGTTGAGCAAATCGCCGCGAAACTGAGCGGCCTTTCGCTGGAGGCGTATGGGGGCGGCGCAGGCCGCCCCGCTTGTTTAGGAGCCCGATCCGCATCATGACCTCGACCAGCCAGACGCAAGGAACTCCATCCGTAACAGCGGTTTACGCCAGTCTGCGCTGCCGCTGCCCCCGTTGCGGCCGGGGACGGCTGTTCCACGGCTTTCTCCAGCTCGCCCCCGCCTGCGAGAGCTGCGGCCTCAACTTCGGCTTCGCGGACGCGGGCGACGGCCCGGCGGTATTCGTCATTCTCATCGCCGGCTTCCTGGTGAGCGGCGGCGCGCTGCTGATGGATATCGCCTATGCCCCGCCCTACTGGCTGACGGCGCTGATCTGGCTGCCGATGGCCGCGCTGGTGCCGCTGGCGCTGTTGCGGCCGCTCAAGGCGAGCCTGATCGTGCTGCAATACAAACACAAAGCCGCCGAAGGGAAATTATCGGCCGATGCCGCTCCATAATCACGCCCGCGCCATGACCAGCCAGCACTCGCCCGGACGGCATCTGTTATGGCCGGGCATCATGACGGCGGCCGGCGTGGTCATTCTGGCCGCGCTCGGCTGGTGGCAGGTGCAACGCCTGCATTGGAAGACTGCCAATCTCGACCGCATCGCCGCCGCCATCGCCGCGCCGCCCATGGGTTTCCGCGACTGGCAAACGAAACGAACCGCAACGAACCCCGAGGACACCGGGCAATTCCGCCCAGGCGAATTCGAACGCATCACCGTCACGGGGCATTTCGATCATGGCCGCGAAACCTACATGTTCGCGGCGCGTAAAGGTGTGCCTGGCTATCTGATATTCACACCGCTCGTTATCGAGAACTGCGAACCTCCCCAGGCGCCGTGTTCCGTAGAGATCAACCGGGGCTTCGTACCGGAGAGGCTGCGCGAGCCGCAAACGCGCGGCCAAGGTCAGGTGTCCGGTGCCGTGACGGTGACCGGCCTGACGCGCTCGCCCGAGGCGCCGCATTGGTTCACGCCTGCGCCCGATCTGCAAAAGCGCGTATGGTATTCGGCCGCCTTCGTGGACAGCATTTATATCGAAGCAGACGCCACGCCCAATCCCGGCGGCTGGCCTCGCGGCCGCGATCCGCAAGAGTTATATGCAGCGATCCCCAACAAACACGCGCAATATGCCTTCACGTGGTTCAGCCTCGCGGCGGTGCTGCTGGGGGTTTATGCCGTGTATGCGCGCGGCCAGTTGCGGCAACGATAGCGGCGCGGCGGAGCCGAAAATGACAACAATTCCCAAGTTTCCGCATTTGCCGTGCATGTCTTCCTCCAAAGTATGCGCGAGAACACTGCAAATACCGCCTGATCACGACGCATTGTAGCCGCACTTCACAATCATTCTGTGTACCGCACCGGCATACGTGAGGGCGAAGTACGTGGGGAGCGTATGCCGGTGTCGCCTCGCGAGCATATTCCCGCGCGATCCATGCTGGCGTTTCACAATGGGCTGGAAGAATGACCGGCGGTACCATGATCGAAGGCTTAGTGCGCATCGCCGTGGCGAAAAATATACCAGCGGTCATGCACCAGTAATTCGCAATTTGGCATTTTCTCATATTTTCCGCCTCCCGCACATCCAATTGAAGGCCTTGCGGCCTCATGGCGGTGCAGGGGGAGGTCGAACGAAAGCGATGGTCTGGAGAAAATCTTCCCAGACGGAAAGAGCAGAAAGGCTGTCACGGCGGCTATGGCGTTGAATAACTGGCTCCGCGAACCGTGCTTCTGGCGGGCCAGACGCCTGAGATCATCCATGCTCTCGCATACCGTGTGCATGGCGAAAAGATTGCCGCCGAGGTAGATTGGCTTGAGCGCGGCGTAGCGCGAACCGTGCGCGGCGAGCCAGCGTTTGGCTGCTGCCGTCTCGCAATCCTGCTTGTCTGCTCCGTCCTGGGGCGCGATGAATTCCGCCGGCAGCGGAATGACCTTGTCATGGCCGGGCGCCACGAGCGTTGCCCCCAGCATGGCGTGATAATATTCCGTCCCATCCAGAGCGATCAAGACATGCCCGCCCAGCCGGCGGAAAACGTCCAGCCCATCCTTTCTCCGCTCAAGCCGTGATGTCAGTTCGAAGAATACCGGGGTGGCGGGAGCAGCGCCATTGCCCTGCCGCAGATCCTCCAGGCTGTCCGGCCCTTGTTTGTTGTAGCGCTTGAGCAGCAGATTGACCCAGCGCACCGAAAACGAAAGGATGGCCGCCACGTCATTGGCGGCATAGCCCAGGAATAATAGCCAGATCGCGTGAAAATGACTCTTGGAAACCGGATCGGCCGCCGTCGCGTAGCGCGCTTCAAGTTCCGCCGCGCTCAAATGCGATGCTATCGCTGTCATGATCTCGCTCCCATTAACGAATCATGACCCCTCCATATAACTGCTTCGATTCCCGCCGGGAATCCGGCCATCCACAGGAATCAATCAACCGGAGCCGGTATCACGGGACTATCCCTTGTTGTGATGATCCATCACAACAGACCAGCCCTTACGCCTTTTCTCAAGACGGCCTTCACCGGATGCGTACGCACTTCCGACAGGAGCCAGAGATGAGTGCACGCACGCAGGATTCTCCCGGACACTTGTTGCCCGTTTGGCCTTCGGGAACATACCACGCCGCTGAAGGCGAGCTGAGGCTGATCTCCAGTTTCAATCCAGCCTCGTTCGACAGCCGGTATTTCGGGCCTCTGTCGGCGCATTCGGTGCGAGGCAGGGCGCGGCCGGTCTGGACGGCAAAAATGCCAATCGCCCTCACCGCGGCAACGGCGGATACAGCCCCGGCATCAGCCTTGGCGCCAGCGCGGCCGGGAAGGCTATGCGAAACGGCGCTTTGTGCGTCGGCGCCGTGATGATGCCGTGCTTGTGCAGCGCCGCCGTCACCCGGCGAGATTTGCGCTCGTCGAAGCCGGCGATCTCCGCCACGTCTTTGCGCTCGAGCTCGCGGTGCGCCAGGATGTGCGCTAGCACACGGGTTGAATTGGGCATCAGCCCGCCGATCCGCTCCTCTTCCTTTGCCCAATCGATGATGCGCCGGTATAGCTCCGCCGGCTGCATCAGTTTGGCCATGAAATCCACCTGATCGAGGCATGTTTCGAGAAAGAAGGCGGTGAAATCGGCCAGCGCCTCTTCGCTCAGATTGCCGCGCCCGTCGAGCGCATTGCGCCGCTGCAGGCCGCAGGCCATGAGATGCCCTTTGTAAGCCGCCTCGTTACGCGCCAGCCCCCGCGCGATCGACCATACGCCGCCTGTGTCAAGGGCATCGAGCAGCATCGCGTAAGAAACGAGCCGGGCCACGCGGCCGTTGCCATCGGCGAAGGGGTGTATCCACAGCAGGCGGTGATGCGCCGGTGCTGTCTGCAGGACGGTTTCGAATTTCGGCAGACCGGAATAGGCGGCTTCCCAGCGCGCCTGAAACCGCGGCACGGCGCCCGGACTGACCGGCACATGCCGGCCAACCTGCACATCGCTCGTGCGGATCGCACCGGGCGTGACCGGCTCGCGGCGCCCGCGGCCCGCATCCTCGACCCACAGCAGATCGGGCGGCAGCGCGCTTTCGAAGCGGTGGTGTATCTCCATGACGCCCGCCGCCGTTGCCGCGGCGCCAGCCAGGCCGCCTTCGTCGATCCAGCGCTGCGTAACGATGTGCGCCTTGGCCTCAAGCTGCAGATCGCGCTGCTCCTTATCGGCGCTGAAGTCCTCGGCGAGGGCGCGCTCGATGTCGATGGGGTGGGTGTAATGGCCCTCGATCAGGTTGCTGTAGTAGCAGTTCATCGAGCGGACCAAATCGGAAAGCGCCGCCACCATGCCGTCAGGCAGGCCGGTGCGCAGGGCCGTGGCGGCGCGCGTGAGTTCGAAAACCAGCTCATTGAGGCTGCCGCGATGGCGCGAACTCTCGGAGATGAGCATCGGCTCCATGGCGGATACGGCCTCGCCGCGATCCGCGCCGGGCGTTTGGGGTTTGACTGAGCGCTTTCTGGCCGGTTTTTTGGCCAGTTCGTTGGCCATTTTCTGGGTCTCCCGGTAGCGGTGAATCAGTGTGTTCCTGGACGAGGATAGCAGATGCTGGCCGGTTGTCTGGCCAGATTTTTGAGCGCATGGCCGCTTTGCCGCGTTTGTGGGGCGCATCGCCAGGGGCGTGGCCGCTTCCGGCGCCACCCGGAATAGGTGTATTGCGGATAATCCGGAGATTCTGCGTGAACACTCCACCGGCTGAAGCCGGTGGCTTCGGATTACGGCTGAAAGCCGGATTGGCCTGCCTACGGCCGGCTGGTCATACCACCCGGAAGTCATCATCCGGCTCAGGGGGCTTCTGGGTTTTGATGTATTCTTTCCACATCTCATCCGTCACATTCCCGCTTGAGCACACCCAATACCCGCGCGCCCAAAGGTGCTGCCCCCAATACCGCTTCCGCAGGCTTGCGAATTCCGAGAGCAGTTTATGCGAACTCTTGCCCTTCAGATATTGTACCGCGCGTGACACGGACAGATCGGGCGGTATCGAGATCAGCATATGCACGTGATCCCGGTTGATGGAACCCGCGTAGATTTGCATCTCCTTCGATCTGGCGATCTCACACAGCAGTTCACGGCACCGCTACCCCACGTCACCAGCCAAAACGTCGTGCAGATATTTCGTCACCCAGACCAGGTGATATTTGCAGTCCCAGACCGTGTGACTGCTGCGCTTATAATCTTCCATCCCCGGATGCTATGCATCCTGTCGCCTGAAGGCGAGGGATTTACCGATCCCCCATCGGGGGACTTTAAATGCGGCGGTTCATTGAGGTGCATTTTTTAGCGGATTGAGGGGCGCCATGCGGTTGCGGATGCTGTGCATGTTGTTGCTGTTGCCGATCACGCTCGCTACCGGAGCGCTATCCGCCCGCGCTCAGGCACCCGGCGAGGCGGAGCACTATGTGGTGGCAGTGAAGGCGCGACACGGCGAGAATTCGCCTGAATATGCCGAGGCGATCAACAATCTGGCGGAGCTCTTTCGAGTCACAAACCGTCTTGGCGAGGCCGAGCCGCTAATGTGCCGAGCGCTCGCCATCGACGAGAATGCCTACGGCCCGAACCACTCCGAGGTGGCTATCAACCTCAGCAATCTGGCGCTGCTCCTTAAGGCCACAAACCGTCTCGCCGAGGCCGAGCCGCTGATGCACCGCGCGCTCGCCATCGACGAGAAGGCGTACGGCCCAGACCACCCCAATGTGGCCACCACCCTCAACAATCTGGCGGCGCTCTTCCAGCCGCCTTTCGACGCCGGGATGGCGCACGCGCTCTACCATGACCTGTTCGGTGGCATCGAAGACCTCATCAAAGGCAAATCGCTGCTGATCGCGCCCTCCGGTCCGCTCACCCAGTTGCCGTTCGAAGCGCTCGTCACCGCGGAGCCGGACAAGGCGCTGCCCCGCTTCAAGGCGTACCGGAGCGCCGCATGGCTCGGCCAAGGCCCTCCACGCCGCCAGACCTAGCAGCGCCACCGCGCCATTCCTCGGCTTCGGCAATCCGCTGCTGACCGGGGCGGACGGCGCCAGCAAGAGCGCCTGGGCGAAACAGGATTGCGGCAAGACCGCGCCGCGCAAAGCCGTGCATACGGCGGGCCTGCTGACAAGCTTCGCCTCGCTGTTCCGCGGCGGCAAGGTAAACCTCGAAGACCTTCGCCGCCAGCAGCCTCTGCCGGAGTCGGCCGATGAGCTTTGCGCCGTCGCTGCGAGCCTCGGCGTTCCCGCGCCGGACCTCACCAATGCCGTCTATCTCGGCGAACGGGCGACCGTGACGCAGGTCAAGGCGCTTTCGCAAAGCGGCGGGCTGGCACGCGCCCGTGTGGTCCATTTCGCCACCCACGGCCTGCTCGCTGGCGAAACCGCGCTGTTCGCCAAGAACCGGGCCGAGCCGGCGCTGCTGCTGACGCCGCCGGAAAAAGCAGGCGGCGACGATGAACGAACCGGCAGGGTGCCGAGGTAAAGTCAGACCCTCGGTGCCGGCAGCCAGCGCGACGCTGTTGGGGACGGCGCGGCCGTTCACCGCCAAGCCAGCCGGCGTGACCAACACGATGTCACCTGCGATCGCGGCCACCGGCTTCAGCAGCGGCTCATAGCCGCCGGGGCAGCGTCCATAGGGCACATAGCCCCGCGTCTGGGCAACGCGGAACACGTCCGTATCCGGGGGACAGATGCTGACAATGTCTCCGCGCCCGATGGCGCCGCCTCGCACCTCGATGAGCCACAGTCCCATGGGCAGCGAAGCGGTGTGATTGATCCGCAGCCCGGCGGCGCCGGCGAGTTGCACAGCGGCCGCCAGCGCTGCTGCAAGCCCCCAGACGGTGAAGGCGAAGCGGCGCCCGTTCACAGCTTGAACCGCTCTCTTGCCCGGCTGGCCGGGGCAATGCCCGGCGAACCGGCGGGCACCGGCAGTTTCACCCGCTCAGAGAACACCGGATCGCGGAAATACAGCGACTGCGTGCCGTAGATGGGCGCATGAGCGGTTTCATGCGATCCTTGTCCTCGGCGCGCACGATCAGATAGAGGGTCACCGGCTTCTCGTGGTTCATCAGATCGGAGATGGAGAAGCCGCTGGCCGACACGTTCTTCGCCACCAGCGGATCGCGGTAGAGCGACAGGAACGACATGGCGGTGGACAGCACCGAACCGCGCTCGTCTTCGGGGCGGTTGGTCATGTCGCGGGCGGAGGCGGCGATGATATCGTGCAGGGCGCCGTCCGGCCCCCAGTTGTTGGTGAGCATTTCCTTATAGAGGGCGTCGATCGGCTGGGCTGGATCGGACAGGGCGCGGGACACATCGGGCAGCGTCCCCGATCTGCCGGCGGCCCTGGCTTTGTAGAGAACATGCAGCACTGCGCCGGTGAGGAAGGCATGGCTGGTTTTCGCCCAGTGGTCCACCAGCCCCTTGCCTTCGGGATCGACAAGGATGGTTGCCAGGTTCTGCACGTCGCCAACCTCGTGGATGGTGCCCAGGCGGATTTCGTCGAGCGGATTGAAACGCACGCTGCCCTCCGGGCTGCCGGGATCGAAGCGCATGACCACATTACCGCCGTGCTTCTCGCGCCAGGCGGCGGTGGAGTTCCACAGCTCGGCTTTCATGTCGTTGACCACGACGGAATGCGGCCAGGACAGCAAGGTGGGGATCACCAGCCCGACGCCCTTGCCGGAGCGTGTCGGGGCGATGGCGGCGATGTGCTCGGGGCCGTCGTGCCGGAGATAATGAAGCTGGCCGCTTGTACCGGTCCAGCCGCCCACATAAACGCCAGCGCCGGTTCTGCCGCGCCGCGGCAGCAGGCCGGTCGCCTCGATCTCGGGGCGGCTTGCCCAGTGAGCCGTGCCATGCACGCCCTCATGCCGCCGGGCGCTGCGGCCCTGGAGCCCTACAGTGAACAGAAGTACCAGCGAAACCATCACACCCATCCCGCCGAAACCGGCATAAACGAGATCGAAGGTGCTGCGGGCGCTGTCATAGAATTGCGCCCGCCAGCCGATCCAGGCCCAGGGCGCGTAAAAGTTGCCGGTCCAGGGGATACCGAGCGCGGGGTGATAGGAGAGCCGGTAGGCGACGAACTGTGTCGCAGCACTGTTCGCCGCCAGCACGCCAGCAAGCCCCGCAAGGATGAAAACGGCGATCGCCGGGCGGCTCCACCGGGCGGAAGGCTGGTATGGGTTGATCATCGGCCGCCTCTCCGTTGCCGAGTGTTGAACCGGCCGCTGGCATCGACGGCAAGCTCTTGACCGCGCGCCCAGAAATCGGCCTTTGCGGCTTGCGCGGGCGTCAGCACCATGACCAGCATTTCGTCTCCCCGTTTCAGCAGGGCGGCTTCGCAACCATCGCTGAGATGGCGGCGTCCCTCGAAGCTTACCGTCCCGGCATCGGCGGGCGTCCACGAACGGTGCGGCAGGATGGACGGGATCTTGCCGCGCAAGGCATTGCGCCCGGCGATGAAGGTTTCCAGTGCGTCTGGTGTCCGCTGGGGATGAGCCGTGGCGGAAGCGTGCCGCTGGCGGTGACAGCCACACTTGGTTACATGCTCGCTCCCGAACCCGCAGCCACTTGCCCCATGGGCTGCGTTGGCTTTGTCTATCTGACGGGCGCCGGAGCCATCGCCACCACCACCATACTCATGGCGCCGCTCGGCGCGTACCTGACCCACATCCTGCCGGCAAGGCCGTTGCGGCGGGTCTTTGCCGTGACCATGGTGGTTATTGCCATTCATATGACCTGGAAAACGTTACCCGGCGCCGGTTATGCGATAAGCCCTGACGCGCAGGCCGCCGGGGTGCCCGGCTGGCTCGGGCACTGAACCATCCCGGCACTGACACCGTTGCGCTTCGGGGGCTGGCACCCCCGGTCCTGAAGTCCTGCCCCAAACCATGATGCCAGCAAGCCGCCGGCGATCAAGCAGACCGCCGCCATGGCGGCAATGGCCGCCCGCCAGGCTGCGCGCTTGGCCTGCTGCACGTCCGCTTGCGCCGCGCGGAGTTGTGCCATTTCCTCGCGCGCCGCGGCCCGCAAACGCGCCTCAAATTCCCCCGCCGCGGCGTTGATCTCATTTGCCACATAACCGGCCGCGCCGGTAATGATCTGCTCAGCCGTCGCTTGCGCGGCGTCGCGCGCCTGTCCCGGCACCAGCGCCACTTGCGCCAGCGAGTCCGCGATTGCCTCCTGCGCCCGCTGCAGCAGCTGGCCAACCACCAGCTCGTTGAGCGTCACGTGAATGAAAATGGGATCATCGGGGCCAAGCAGCATATTGTGCCGCTTGGCCACCTCGCCGATCAGCCGCTGCACATCGGCAAGCCTCGGCCGGTCCATCTCTCAGACGCCCAGAACCGCCGCCAACTGCTCGTACACATCCCGCTGGATCAGTTTGAGGCGCTGTTTCGACATCACGGTAAAATCCGCCGAGGCGATGGCCTCGTCAAAGGTCAGATGCTTTTGCATCATGTCCTTGACGTCCGCCGCCGGAGGGCGGCTCTTTTTAGCTGAGAAGAGGCGATGCTGAAGCATCGCCGGTGCCGAAGGTCGACACCGTCCGCTGCGGCAGATGCAGCAGGCCGTGCACGCGGTCCTGGTGCGCCTGGTAGACCTGCATGTCGCGGAAGCCTTTATCGCCCTGCTGGATGCGGCCGAAATGCTCGTTGAGCCAGACGATGATCTCCACCTCGGGCGCCAGCTGCGAGGCCAGATCGTCGAAGTCGCTCAAGGTCTCGCGCATCGTCCGCCCGCCGCCGCCGGCGATGCTTCAGCATCGCCTGTTTCTAGCACAAGAAGAGGCGCCCTGCGGCGCCAGGCGATGCTTCAGCATCGCCTGTTTCTAGCACAAGAAGAGGCGCCCTGCGGCGCCGGGGATGACGTGCACCACCACCTGCTTGCCCACGGCGCGGATCTGGTTATGGACGTCGTTCTCCATCAGATAGTTGGTGATGGCCACATAGGTCGAGGTGCCGGTGTCGATGACGAAGTTCGATTGCTGCGTCATGATCGGCTCCATGACCTGATCGAAACCCCGGTCATCGATCATGGTTCCCTGCAGCAGTTCGATCCGCTTCACCTTCAGCGCGGCAAAACTCGACAGTGTCGCCGTCGTCGCATCGGCGTCAAAGCACATCACCGGCAGCTGCCGGTGACGGTAATACTGCGCCAGGATGAAGGCGACCATGGATTTGCCGACGCCGCCTTTGGCATTCAAAATGAAATGCACCTTGTGCTTCGCTGTCTGCATCTCGCGTTCCCTTTCCATTTTACCCTCAGATCAGATCTTTGCGATCGACCGCGGTGGGGTCGAAAACAAACTTGCGATGGCTGGATTGTTCCGCTGGCTCAGCACGCCGCGCCGCCGCAGGCCGCTTCACCGCAGGCGCCGCCGCCGGCAGCGGCAAGAGCCGCTGGTAGGGCCGGTCGCCTCGAATGTAACTTTTGACCAGCCGGGTAAATTGCGCATACGACATGAGGCCGGCATAACCCGCGTGTACGGCTTTCAGCGTCAGACCTTTATCGACGGCGGCGGCGATCTCCTCGATACAGCCCAGAAATGCCGTCCGCGCCGCCCCTTTGGGCCGGTATTTAGGCATAGGCGCCTCGCGGCGCGCGGCGGCTCCAATTTTTGCAATGCTGCCCCAGCAGCGTTGTGACGATGGAATGCTCAAGGTCCAAATGCGCGGAAATGGCTTGGATCGTCCATCCGATGCGGCGCAAATGCAGGGCCAATAGGGTTTCAGCCGTGTGCGGCTGTATCCTCATATGCTTGGCGAGGTTTTTGACGGTAAAGCCGCACCTGCGGAAACGTTCCAGTTCTGAGAACACCTCCGTCCCGGCTTTGGCGCCGAGAAAATGGATGACCGTATCCCGTTCCAGACCC
>CAWHDD010000015.1:0-225248 GCA_963827885.1 uncultured Alphaproteobacteria bacterium
GGGCAGGGGAGCATGGCGCGGGTAGCGGCAAACCGCTGGAGCAGCAGGTGTGCAATTCGATGCGCTGGTTTTAGTGGCGCCCCATGTGCTCATAAGCTGTCCTGATTACCCCGATGTTCCTGCTCGATTCGTGAAATCGGCCTGAAGATCAGCGAGATAACGCCACGGGCTGATGCCAGCCGCTGCGGTGGAAATTTGAGCGCCGGATCAATGACTTGTGGTCCGGTCTGCGGAGACATCGGGGTAATCAGGTAAGCTGTTTGCAGCCGGATGGGTGCGGCGGCACCGGTTTCGCGCTGCCTCACATCAGCCGCGTCGGCACAGTACATCTGGGGAGACTTCGCGCCAGCATTCATGTTTTTCGGTTATCCAGAAACTCGCGGCACCGCGCAATGCCCGGTTTCATCCATCCGGGTGCGCGAAGCGAATGGAAACTCGTTCGAATTCGGAGCTTCCAGTGATTGCCGTGAGCCCCGCCGCACACCAGCATGCTACCGTGCTCGGCCGCGTCAAGGGTAAACGGCCTTTTCAGGCCGCGCTGGCGCGTCCTTGCCCCCTCCTGCGCGCAGTAGCATGTCGCGGATGCATGGCCGGGACATGGCGTAATCGCGGAACTGCTATCCTGGCGGTGTCCGCAAACGCCATAAGGAACATGACCATGCAGAATAGCCAATATGGCGGCCTCGATGTGTCGTTGAAGGAAACGGCGATCTGCGTCATCGATGAGGGGAACACCGTGGTCTGGCGCGGTCAGGTTGATACGGCGCCGGAAGCCATCGCCTCGGCCATGAAGCGGCAGGCGCCGCATGCGGTCAGGGTCGGCCTCGAAAGCGGCCAACTGTCGAACTGGCTGTACCTCACGTTGAAAAAAGGCAGGTCTACCAGTCATCTGTGTCGATGCCCGCCATGCCAGAGCCGCCTTGTCGCTGAAGATCAACAAGACGGATGCCAACGATGCCCATGGCCTGGCCCAGATCATGCGCGCCGGCTGGTACCGCGAGGTAGCGGTCAAAAGCGATGCGTGCCAGATCGTGCGCGCGCTGCTGGTGGCGAGGGCTCAGCTTGTCTCGCAAATCACGACACTGAAGAATTGTGTTCGAGGCATTCTGAAGACCGCTGGCCTCGTGATGCCCAAAGGTCTGCGCAGTCAATTCCCCGCGCGTGTGCGGCAGGCGGTCGACGGCCATCCGGCGCTGGCGGCCATCGTCGAACCGGCATTGCGGGTGCTGGAGGCAACACGAGCTCAGCTAAGCGTCTACGACCGGGCCGTCATGCACCGCGCGCGCGGTGACGACACGGTCCGCAGACTGATGTCTGCGCCAGGCGCCGGTGCTGTGGTGGCTTTAACCTATGTCTCCGCCGTCGACGATCCAACGCGCTTCAAGCGGCCGTCCTCGGTGGCCGCCTATTTCGGCATGACGCCGCGGCGCTACCAGTCCGGTGAGATCGATCGCGCGGGGCGCATTTCCAAATGCGGGGATGGTATGGTGCGCGGCCTGTTGTTTGAAGCCGCCAAAGTACTGCTCAGCCGGACGGCGCGGCCCAGCGCGTTGAAAAGCTGGGGCGAGGCTCTGGCCGCGCGTACTGGGGGCAAGAAGGCGACATTGGCGGTGGCCCGCAAGCTCGCCGTCATCCTGCACCGGATGTGGATGACCGGCACGGCGTTCCAATGGAAAACGGAGGTGCGTTGCCCGGCTTAAGTTTGATGGCCCGCTCCCTGCAATGCTTTGGTGAGCGGGATGCCGTCCCTGCCGGGACGGGCCTCGACGACCGCGCAATTCTTCCTGCACGGCATTCCAGTCAGTGCGTTCGGGACATAGCGGCGTCGAAACTCCGAGGCCATGCTGCGGCCATTTGTTGCCGTGCGTGATCAGGCAAGCATCGCGCAACTTAGTGGACCGCGTAGAGAACGGTGAACCGGCAGTGACAGTCATCCCCATGCCGAGCGTGAAGGGGGCAAACGATGGCGGGAGCGCCATTCTCCCCGCGGCCATCCAAACTGCCGCCGTGCCCGGAGCAGTCAAGGCACGGCCTGGAGACTTCGAGAGCGACGAGAGGCTGAGCGACGCCCGGCCCTGACAGCTCCTGCGCGCGCCGGCGCACGGATTTTGCGGCCGGGGCAGAAGAAAGCCTGCGGCGCGGTCGAGCAAAAGAAAGCGATACGCGGAAAAAAGGCTTGCGCTTGTGGCTGCGATTAGAGAACGGAAGGATGGTTCCGGCCGAACAAAGGAATCGACCTTTTTCGCCATTCATTGAATGGAAGCGATTTAGCGGAACCGGTATGACCAGCGTTCATTTCGCCATCCCCGGAGACCTCGCCGCGCCAACGGGCGGTTACGCCTACGACCGGCGGGTGATGGCGCTGCTGCCGTCCTGCGGCGTTGAGGTTCATCATCTGCCGCTGCCGGGGGGCTTTCCCTTGCCGGCGGACGCTGAGCTGGCGGAGACGGCGCGCCTCCTGGCCGGCGTGCCCGCGGATGCCATTCTGCTGGCCGATGGATTGGCATACGGCGCGCTGCCGGTTGAGCTGCTGTCGCGGATCGCCGCGCCGGTGATCGTGCTGCTGCATCATCCGCTGGGGCTGGAAACGGGCCTGAGCGATGCCGCACGCCGCCGGCTGCTGGCCTCGGAGAAGGCCGCGCTGGCGATGGCCAGCCACGTCATCGTCACCAGCGACACCACGGCGGCGATGCTGAGTGACCTCGGCTTTGCGCCGCCTCCGCCAGTCACGGCCGCCCGGCCGGGGACGGATCGCGTGAACCGTGCGGCGGGCGCGGGCGGCGGCTGCACCATTCTCAGCGTTGGTTCGCTCGTGCCGCGCAAAGGATACGATGTGCTCGTCGAGGCGTTCAGCCGCCTGGACAGCGGGAATTGGCGCAGCATCATCGCCGGGAGCCCGGATCTGGACCCGGCCTGCGCCGCCGCGCTCAGGAAGCAGATCAAAAGCGCCGGCCTGGAGCGGCATATCACCCTCACGGGCGCGCTCAACCGCCGCGAGTTGCAAGCGCTGTACGCCCGCGCCGGTATGTTCGTCCTGCCGTCGCGGTATGAGGGCTACGGCATGGCCTTCGCCGAAGCGCTGGCCCATGGGCTGCCGGTGATCGCCGCCCGCGCCGGTGCCGTGCCCGAGACCGTGCCGCCCACGGCCGGCATCCTCGTTGCGCCGGACGATGCGGCGGCACTGGCCGGGGCGATGGCGCGGCTGATCGAGGATCGCGGCCTGCGGCAAAGGCTGTCGGATGCAGCATGGGCGCATGCGCTGACCCTGCCGCGCTGGGAGGATACGGCGGCGACAATCGCCGGCGTTATCAGGGAGGTGGAGCGTGAGCGGCTTTTCCGCTGACTGGCTGCGGCTGCGGGAGGCCGCCGATCATCGCGCCCGCGACGGCGCTTTGCTCGCACGTCTGGCGCGGTATTTCGCCGGGCGCGACAGCATCCGGCTCTTGGACCTCGGCTGCGGCACGGGCTCCAACCTGCGCGCCATGGCCGCCGCTCTAGCGCTGCCTCAGCATTGGCGCCTCGTGGATCACGATCCTCTGCTGCTAGACGCCGCGCGCCGCGAAATTGCGGCCTGGGAAGGAGCCGCGAACACCGGCCTGCGCGTGAGTTTTGAGGCCGCCGATCTTCGCACGGACATCGAGCAACTTATCGCCAGCGGCTGCGATCTGGTCACGGCGTCGGCGCTGTTCGATATCGTGTCGCGCCAGTGGCTGGAGCGGTTCGCGGCGCTGCTATGCGCGCACCGGCTGCCGCTCTACACCGTGCTGATTTACGACGGCGTTATGCGCTGGCAGCCGGTTCACCCTTCTGATGAAGCAATCACCAGCGCGTTCAATCTCCACCAGCGCACGGACAAGGGCTTCGGGCCGGCTGCGGGGCCGGACGCCGCCGCTTATCTGACGGCAATGCTTCAGCAAGCCGGTTACGCGGTGATGACGGCGCCAAGTCCCTGGCAGCTCGGTGCGGATGACAGTCCGCTGATGATGGCAACCGCCGGGGGCATTGCCACGGCCGTGCGGGAAACCGGTCTCGTTCCCGCCTCCGGTCTCGCGGACTGGCTCGCCTCACGCCGCCAGTTGACGGCCTGCCACATCGGCCACACCGACCTTCTGGCCCTGCCGCCCGCGCCTTGAGCCTCAGGGCAGCATCCGCTGCAACACGCCATCGCGCCGGATGAAATAATGATACAGCGCCGCGCCGATATGCAAAACCAGCAGCGCCGCGATGGTGAAACCGATCACATTATGCGCCAGGAACAACGGCTTCGACAGCGCCTCGTTCTTGGCGACCATGTCGGGCAGCCGGAACAGGCCAAAAATGTGAATCGGCGCGCCATAGGCCGACGTGGCGACCCAGCCCACGACCGGCTGCACCAGCAGCAGCAGGTACAGCGTGTGATGCACCGCATGCGACGTCGCACGCTGAAAGCCGTTCAGCGTAGGCTCGGGCGGCGGCGCGCCATGCGTCACGCGGTAGGCGAGGCGGACCAGCATCAGCACCAGCACCAGCGCCCCGAACGAGCGGTGGAGGTCATAAAGCCTGTCCTGCAACGCGCCCGGCCCCAGCAGGTTCATGGTGATGCCGGCCGGGATCAAGAACAGCACACAAACCGCCACGCTCCAGTGCAACGTCTTTGCAATACCGGAGTACTCCTGCCGCGCAGCATATTCCGCGTTCATCGCGCTTCCCCCTGTTGTTCTATGCATAACTAAATTTGCTCCGTCATTATTCTGGCGTGGACCGGAAACAGCAATCGAATAACACGTCGCCGTCATCCAGCGGAAAAACGCGGGTTACAGGGCGCAGCGCCTCGTCCACCCGCGCAATCGGCGGCAATTGCAGGCCCGGCTGGCCGGACCCGAACAGCACCGGCGCCACCAGCACATAAAGCCGGTCCAGGGCACCGGCGGCGAGAAAGCGCGAGATAGTCCGCGCGCCGCCCTCGACGAGAATGCGCCGCAAGCCTCGGGCGTGCATCACCTCGATGATGGCCTTCGGTTCAATGCCGTTTTCGCCGGCCTCGACGGACAGCGTCTCAGCGCGATGCCGGCCGCAATGCGGTCCCGTCCGTACGACATAGACGGCCGCGCCATCGTCGCGGGTCAGGCAGCGGGCTCTTTCCGGCAGCCGCCCATGAGGATCAATGATGACACGCGCCGGATTGCGTCCCGGCACGCGCCGCACGGTGAGCTGCGGATCGTCGGCGATAACGGTGCCGATGCCGACCACCACGGCGTCCACGCTGGCGCGCAGGCGGTGCAGGAAATCGAGCGCGCAAGGGCCGCTGATGTCCTTCGAGGCGCCCTCGGGCGTGGCGATACGCCCGTCCAGCGTTTGGCCGAGCTGGGCCACGACGTAGGGGCGCCTGGGGTCGCTGGACGTAAGCGGGGCCAGCGCGGCTGTCATGGGGCCGTACAGGCTGAACGGGGAGATGTTGACTGATGCACTCAATGGGACCGCGCCGTGTTTTCCGCCCGCTGCACAATTCGCCAATAAGAATTATCATTAAATACGGGACTTGGGGCACAAAAACGGCTGGCTGACGGTGTTTTGAAGTTCCACCCCTTTTCTCCCACGGCTTCTCCGGTCTGGAATTATTCGAACCTTAATGGTTGCGCACTACCATGTCGCGAACCGCGTAATGGCGCACACGTTCATGGGAGCCTTGCGGGGCTTGGCCCTGATCCCGGATTGATGGCGCGCTACTTCAGCCCGGTCCATGGGGAAGCAGCCGCCAGTAGAAGGCTGCCGGCCGTGTTGCACGTCCCGCTTGCCTGAGCGGGAGCGTTGGATTCAAGCGGCAGTGAACGCTCTATTTTGCACCAGCCCTTACTGGACATGTTGCTGGCTTACAACCGCCGCCAAGATCTGAGAAACATCTCTTGTTAAATGCATTATACACAAAATTATGTTATAATACTTCTTATGCTCAAATCGACAGCCACCGTTGAGAAATAATTAATTCTGGTATTATTCGACTACAAAATTACGTCTTCAGCTCTCAAAGAAAATAACCATGAGGATGCCGGGAAGTGACGCGAATACACACAAAACTGGCGATGCGGAACATCGCCTTTGGGGTGCATTCGCGGGCATAGCCGTGATGGCCGGCCTCTATCTTTCCAGCCTATACAGTTATTTGCTGTTCCATAGCCTTACCGAGGTGTTCAGCATCACAGTTGCCTTCGGTGTTTTTGCTATTGCCTGGAATACACGCCGCTTCCTGCCGAACGACTGCCTTAAGGTTATCGGGGTTGGATATCTCTCCTGTGCCTTCCTCGACCTTATCCACACCCTCGCCTTCCAGAAAATGAACCTGTTTCCAGAGTACGGTCAGCAATTGACCGCGCAACTCTGGCTTGTGGCGCGCTATTTGCAGGCCGCCACACTTCTGGCCGCGCCGTTTTTCGTTCAGCGCCGGATCGGAAATGGCGTTCTTGTGACAGCATATACCGTGGCTGTTTCCACACTGCTCGCGCTGGTGTTTAGCCGCTATTTCCCCGACTGTTTCATTGTGGGAACGGGGCTCACCCGCTTTAAGATCGTTAGCGAGTATGTCATATGCGCCATCCTCCTGGTCTCCCTGTTTTTCTTTTATAGACAGCGCGCACGGTTCGACCGCAAAGTATATCAGTTAGTCATCCTGTCGGTAATTTTAACTATCGCGTCAGAGGTGATGTTCACCCTATTTACGACGATGTACGACGCTATGAATATGATAGGGCACTTACTTAAGCTGGCCGAATTTTATGTTATGTACCAGGCGCTCATCGTGATCGGCCTCAACGCCCCCTTTGATCTCATTTTTAGAGACCTGATGCAGACCGAAGAAGCCCTCCTTGAATCCCGGAACAGTCTGGAAGATCAAGTCAGGGAACGCACCGCCGCGCTGGCGCTGACGAACAAGAAATTAGAAAAAAGCGAAGCCCAATACCGCCGCATCTTCGATACCGCCAGGGAGGGCATTTGGGGCGTTGGGCCGGATGCACTGACGATCTTCGTCAACGCCAGAATGGCGGAAATGCTCGGGCGCAGCGCCGGCGAGATCATCGGCCGGCCTGTCACGGACTTCATGTTCGAAGCGGATGCCGCCGGCCACGCGCGCAGAATCGAGCAGCTCCATCAGAACATCTCTGAATATTACGAGCCCTGCTTCAGGCATAAGGACGGTCATCCGGTGTGGATGCTCGCCTCCAGTGTTCCGATTTTTGATGAAGAGCAGAATTACCAGGGCGCTTTCGCAATGTTCACGGACATCACGGAGCGCAAGGCGGCGGAGGAAGAGCTGCGGCGTTACAAGGACCATCTGGAGGAAACCGTGCAGGAGCGCACCGCCGAACTGCTTGTGGCGCGCGATGCGGCGGAGGCGGCCAACAAGGCCAAGAGCGTCTTCCTCGCCAACATGAGCCACGAACTGCGCACGCCGATGAACGCCATTCTCGGCTTCTCCAATATGATGCGCCGCGAACCGCAACTGACCGCGAGCCAGCGCGAGAACCTCGACATCATCAACCGCAGCGGCGAGCATCTGCTGACGCTGATCAACGACGTGCTGGAGATGGCCAAAATCGAGGCAGGGCGGCTGACAACTGGAGATCGCGCCCTTCGACCTCGGCGCCATGGTGCGCGATGTCACGGACATGATGCGGTTCCGCGCTCAGGAGAGGGGCTTGCAACTGCTGCTCGACCAGTCGTCCGCCTTTCCGCGTTACATCAAGGGAGACGAGGCGCGCCTGCGGCAAGTGCTGATCAATCTGGTCGGCAACGCGGTGAAATTCACGGAGCACGGCGGCGTGACCATCCGGCTGGGTGTGAAGACAGAATGCGGAGCAGCATCTGCTGATCGAGGTCGAGGACACCGGCCCCGGCATCAAGCCGGATGACCAGCAGCGCCTGTTCCAGCCCTTCGTGCAGCTGGCGGAATCTGGCGACGCAGAAAGGCACCGGACTGGGGCTGGCCATCTCGCGCCAGTTCGTGCAGATGATGGGCGGCATCATCGGCGTCGAAAGCACGGTGGGCAAGGGCTCGGTCTTCCGCGTCGAGCTGCCGGTGGAAATCGCGGCCGAAGCGGAAACCGGCGCCCCGAAAGGCGAGGAGCAGGCTGGCGAGGTGATCGGACTTGCACCCGGCCAGCCCGCCTACCGCATCCTGATCACTGAGGACCAGCCGGAAAACCAGATGCTGCTGGCGAGGCTGATGACCGGTATCGGCCTTGACGTGAAGGTGGCGGAAAACGGCGAGAGCTGCGTGCGAATTTTCCAGGAGTGGCGGCCGCATCTCATCTGGATGGACCGGCGCATGCCGGTGATGGATGGCGATGGAGGCGACACGGCGCATTCGCGCACTGCCGGGCGGCCGGGACGTGAAGATCGTCGCCGTGACAGCCTCGGTGTTCAAGGAGCAGCGCCAGGAGTTGCTCGACGCCGGCATGGATGACTTCGTGCGCAAGCCCTACCGGTTTCACGAAATTTACGACTGCATGGCGCGGCACCTGGGAGTGAAGTACATCACACGCGCCGCCGCCCCTGCCGCAGCGGAAGTGCCGCGCGTGCCGCTGGCGCCCGCGATGCTGGCGGTGCTGGCGGATGCCGCGCGCGGCGAGCTAAAGGATGCGCTGGAGAGCCTGGATGGCGAACGCATCGGTGCGGTGATTCAGCGGATCGGCGAGACCAATGCGGATTTGGCGCAAGTGTTGCTCCGGCTGGCGGAGGATTTCGATTACCCCGCAATTTTGCGGGCACTGGCGGCGGAAAACGCGCCGGTTGGGGAGGGCAAATTGACCGGGGCAGGCAAATAACCGGGAACGAGGCGGAAAGTCCACATAGCGGCGGCACCTGGGTTTATCAATATGATTTAAATCGCTTTTCTCTCAAAGCAGATAGGAGCGGGCCGCGCGGCTTCGAGTGTGCGGCGGGTAGAAAGCTACACATGAGTTGCGGGATCATGTGTGGAAAACGAGACATTATTTGATGTCAACATCAAGCATAAGTGAGAGGTGGTTACTGACGTTTATACATTCAACGAACATGCGCAGCGATCATATTTACTTATATTGATATGCCTCAGGCTATATCCACTAAAAAAATCTTAAAATATGGCAATGTAAAACTAAGTACTCCGCGGTATTCTCATTACATTCTTAATTATTACTATTTTGGTATAATATTATGGTTGAAATGCGCGAAAAAAGCTGAGATCATACCTCCAAAGTTCGCCCCTTGAAGTAGGCCGCAACATTGCGGCTATGTTTCAAGCGGGACGGCATGCGGCAGCGCAAACATAAGAAGAATTACCGCACGGCCTGCCGCCGGCATAGCTGCCGATGAACTAAAGGGAGGATGCCGTGAGTGAAGGTGCTGAAAAAATCACGCCCCGGACCCCAGATCGCGATAAGGTGCGCGGCAATCCAGCGCCAGTTAAGGAAGTGTATAGCTGGGATGCGGCCCAGAAGGGCGCGAACTGGCACGGCAAAGCCCGGCCTCCATTGAACAGGCAGGCGGCGGTGTCCGCGCCCCCAAAAGACTCCGCGCCGCCTGCCGGAATCGCTGAACAAAACGCCGTAGCGCCAGAAGGAAAAACGGCCGCGCCGGCCCAAGCGGAACAAGTTCCGGCTTTAAAAGTTCCTCAGGTTCCAAGCCAGGAAGCCGCTGTCATTTCTCCAGCAATTATTACCGCCCTACAGGAGCCTTACCAGAATTGGGCAACGGCTTCGGACCGCGAGAAGCTGATGGCGGGCACATTGCTGCGGGATGCCATCGTTGGCCAATTGAAGAAAATATATCCTAAGGAAGGGATGGCCGGACGCCCGGCGGCTGATGGCACCGCCCAATTGTACATGTCCTGGCTAACCTCGCAGGATCCTGACTTACAGGGAATAGCAGCCAGCGCCTACATGGCTCTCGCTGTGCAACCATTAGAAGACAAATTGGAGAAGGCTTATAATGACGGCGGGGCTGAGACCGCCGCGACAGCCATGGAAACACTGGCCGTAGAGTCCACGCCGAGCGTTGCCAAGCTGTTTATCGAGACTTCCGGTGTGCTCCCGAAAATCGCCAGCGATCTGAAGGCTGGCAAGGTCAAGGACATCGAAACAACCTTGCATTCGCTTTCCGCCAGCGTGGAAAATGCGGGCCGTGCGCAACTGGGGGAGCAGGCGATTGTCAGCGCAGGCGCGATCCTGGCTGACACTCTTCCGCCGCGCTCAACCCTCAAATTCGTCCAATACCAGTCTGCCATCACCGCGACGGTACGGGAGGGCAATGCTTCGCTTCCTCTGGCAATGGCGGCCCATCTCAAGGAGCAGGGCCGGCTTGAAGAGGCGGAAGCCATTCTCGATGCGGTGAAACGAGGCGCCATGCGCGCACGCTCCGCAGCCGAGAGTGCCCAGACACTATTCGAGAGCAGGAATGAAAACGCCCTGATGGTTCTCGCCGATTTTGGCTATGCGACCACGGCCGAAGATCGCATCAAGATCGTTTCAAATTACAACAAACTGCATCCCGGCGCCCTCAAGTCATATAATGAGACCTTCGCGCTGGTGGACCGTGAGGCGCTGAAACTGACGCGCGTCCTGACCGCGCTGGATATGGCGCTTCCGAGCTTGGCGGAGGGCGGGCAACTGGAGAGCGCCAAAGACTTGGCGCTTTGGTACGATGAGACGCTCGCGAGAGAAAAGACGGGGCGCGCCATAGATATGGCTCCGTCGGTATCTATGGACGCGGTGTATTCGCAGGGTGCCGGGCGGATGAGCTTGGAAGGCACCATGCCGCCGATGTGGATGGCGCGATACAATCCGGTATACACGAAGTGGGTGCGCCCGTTCATGCTGGCGCTGATCGAAGGTCAGCGTTCAGCTTCGTTCCGGGTATCGCAGGACAATACTATAAAGACGGGATTTTTGTCGCTCTTCAACGCGAGCATCCAGCCACTCGCTTCCAAACCTAACATTTCTCAAGACCATTGGTTTCCAGAAACAGGAACGAATTGGTTCAGGCGCATGATTCCGCCGCTCAACCCGCGGATCGCTTACGAGGCGGCGAAAGCGCGCGGCGAGAAGTTCAGCCAGTTCAAGGTTGTCGAACCGGGGGAGCCTTATACGTTTAAGGGAAGCGGAGGCGAGCACGTCGCTTTCCTGTCGCGTATTGACGTAAAGCGGGGCCTGGATGCATTCGCTTTCAGTTCTGCTGGCGTTGCTTTGGGGTATGGCTATGTAGCCGCCTCGCTGGCCTGGCAATGGACCGCCGCAGGACGACAGATTTTTATCGCAAATGACTTATTATGGCGGCTTTACATACGCCTCTCTTGGTCTAGTGAAAAACGGACCCATAGATTTATTTGCATACGGCATTCAACGATTTGGCGTAAACGCACCTAAGCGCTTCGACACTTGGAAAAACGCGACCGGCACTATCGCGGGCGGATCGCCGCGATTTGGTCTAACCGACATCAAATCGATGTACCGCGAGGCGCCGTTCGCCATCCTCTATAGTGCGAGTTTCAAATTCGCGGGTGCGGGCCTCGATGCCTTGGACTCCATCAACAAGATGGGAAAAGGGGACTACACAGGGGCGGGACTTTCGGCGGGGCAGGTTCCGTTTGGTGTAATGTTCGCGCTGTTTCCCAATTCGCCGTTTCTTACCAGCGGGGCCAGGCCCGTTATTTCACCGCAAGGGCCGGATTTCCTCACGGACAAGAGTGGCAAATTTATCCTCAACAAAAAAGGGGAAAAGATATTAAAGAGTTATCCGAGGATGGAGCGTCTTAATTTTGGCCTGCAAGTTGCTGGGGAACATTTGGAGGCTGACGGAAAGCCCAACAATGCATTTAGGCGTTATACCCATAAGCTGCACGGGGAAGACGGCGAGTTTGCGGAAAAGATACAGGGCAAGAAGTACGATCAGCTTCGAGAGGCGCTAATCAAGCAAAGAGGGCCAGAGATCGGGACGCAACTGGCGAAGAGGTATGAGGGCCTCGAGCTCGAAGAATTTGCCGCAGCATTTCACGAAGACGCCAAGGCTGGGCGTGTGGCATTTAGCGGTCAAATCCTGAGAAGTCTTCCCTACCGGTTTACGGTTGGATTATCGAGCCTCAAGGCCGCAGCCGGAAGAGGCGCAGCCTCGGTGTCTTTCGCGGCTTTCGACAACTTTTTGGGCATGTTTGGCGGCCTCGGCGCCACCGCACCGATGGCTATTCTGGCCTTCGCCGCGTGGGATCACTACGACAATGTGGAACGTGAAAAGCTTGTCAAGGAAGCCAGGACGGCAATCGGATCGAACATTATTATCAACAAAAACAGTGCCGTCCAAAAAAGCATATTGAACACGCTTATCCAATTCAACTCTGACAGGCGGAGTCCGGGGCAGGCACTGAGTGCTGCGCTTTACGGCCGAGTGTCCCCCGAGGAGTTTAAGCGGCTGCTTTACAACTTGGAGCCGGGCGATCTGCGAAACCTCGAAATGACCGCAAAGGAGGCGATGGATCTCGTTCCAGGCGCTGGCGGGGAGTTCAATAGCCGCGAGCTGGACCTGCTTTATCGCAATATAAACCGCCGCTTCCCGCACTTATTGAGCCGGAGAGCAGGAAGCAGATAGAGCGAACAGTACTCATTAAACACCAGGCACGAGAATGTTTTATTGCAATCTATATTGAGATACCGCTCTCTTGCGCGAGAACTAAACACAATCAGGATGGGAGGATATGCATTATGGGAGACGATTTCTTCAGCCCTGCTGTCGAGGATGCAGGGGCATCTGAGCGCAAACAGGCTCACCGTAGTCCACAATCGCAGCCTGGGGCCGAAGGAGAGTTTCGGAAGACCAGGCGAGGGGGCTGGGAGCGTGGCCGCGCAGCAGACACGCAGCCGAGATCTAAACAATCTCCTGCCGCAGCGGCTGGGACGCAGCCTCCTGAAGGCGCAGGGCAGTTGCGGGCGCCCACTGCGGGGATTCTGATGTGGCAGGACTGGCGCTCCCCTCCACCCGCCACAATTCCCGTAAATGCCAGCGCGGAGAATGCGCCGGGGGATAAAGATCATGCCGCCACGGCAAAGGTGGAGGAAGCTTCGCAGCAGACGGGTGGAGAGCCGCGCAATCGAAGAATAGAACAGCTTAGGAGGGAGACCTCTGAAGCCAATGCGGGATACCGGGATATTGCCCGGATCCGGCAGAAAATATCTCTGGCAAAACAGCAGGAGATTGAAGCAAAGCTTAAGGCCGCCAATGCAAAAGATGATGCTGCCACGCATGAGCTTAGGGCTGCCGAAGCGGCAAATCTGGCCAACAAGGAAGAAGAACGGGCAGAGCGATCTCAAAAAACGGCTAATGCTCGCTGCGTTGGTCAGTGTTTTTCAGAGCCTCCAACTCTCGCATACCGGAACACGATGAACAAATTGACGGATTTCGTCGAGGGCATTGGCCGGTTTGAAAACGGAATGCCCAAGACGACCGTGACAGACATTGGCAATTTCCGAATTTTTGCGCAGTATACTACACCAAAGGCGTTGGAAAAATTTGATAGCGCATGGGATATGAGTTCACACATCAGGGCAAATGAATTTGTTGTGCTTGATAAGCGAAATAATGGCCTAGCCCATCTATACGGCGGCGCATCGAGTGAACAGGAACTCGATGTCATTGGGGATTACAGTCTCAAAAATGACAACATTCAATACTCAGTGGATTTTCACGCATCATGGTGGCCAAGCTGGAGTAGCCAGAATATCAACTTCCATCATTCTGACGACGCTAAACACAAGAAGTATTTTGAATGGGACAAGATTAATTCCTCATATGAGGAATTGAAGGGCGACTACGACAAGGCCGGAAGTTATGAGAGGGACCTTTTAAAGGGAGTCGTGGCCAATAAGACGCAGAATTTTATCATAAATACGACCGAAAACGGAGTGTATAGCTACACATGCGTCGTCAAGGATCCAGACAGACAGTACGGAATAGCTCATCGTGGATCTGGATATTTTGGATTGACGCCGAATGTCTATCCGCCAACGGGACACCCGGCAATCATTCGGGCGCCAGACGGAAGCATAGCGGTGGTTCCTGGAAATAAAGCCCTGGGATTTGACGCGACCGGCAATTTTCATCTCATCGACCCCGGCAGCCGTATGAGAGAGGGACGGCTGGCATTTCTGAGGCCCAAGCAATTGTGAACCTCACGCGGTTCGCTCCGCCATGCGCGTCTGGACGCCCAGTCTGCTGATCCGGCGCGGCATCACCGTTGGAGAACTGGCTTTGCCGGGCGTCTAACGCCCGGCAATAGCGAGCAGTTCCGGCACCTGCTCGCGAATCTCGGCAGCCACCTTGCGGTCAAGCCTGGAAAGCCAAGCATGCGGGGATGGCGGCCAGTCCGTAGGTGGCGCCGGCAAGCATGCCCGCCAGCGCGCCGGTGGTATCGGCGTCGCCGCCCTGGTTGACGGTCTGGATGACACAATCGGCGAAGGAACCGGTGTTGAAGTAGAAGTGCAGCACGGTTTGCATCGTGTCCACGACGTAGGCCGGACGACCGGCCGGGATACGGCTCGAAGCGGAAGCCCTGTGCTTTCCCGGCCAAGCCGTCGGCGATTTTGCGGGCTTCCTCCCTGCCCTGCCCGCGCAAGCAGGAGGTGCACCATCTGAACCAGCGCAGGCAGGCATTGTCCGAAAGCGGATGATGATGAGTGGTCCGGCCCTGGACGAGCGTCCACGCCTCCGCCTTGCCGGGCTGGCCGAAGGTTGCCAGCGCCACCGGCAGGACCCGCATGGCGGCGCCATTGCCGGCGTCGCCCTGGGCGAATGTGCCCTCGAGTCGTGCCGTTGCACGATGTAGCGGCGGATGCCGCGGCGGCAGGTGTTGCCCACGTCGATGGGGCCGCTCTTCAGCCACGCCGCGAATTCCTCGCACACGTCGCGCGCGTCGAGTCCCGCCTCGGCGCAGGATCGAGCGGCCGAGCGCCAGCGACATTTCGGTGTCGTCGGTCACTTTCCCCGGCTTCAGCCGCAGCCAGCCGCCGCCAATCGATGTCGCGGTGGACGCCGTATTGGGCGGCGATCTCGCGCTTGGTCATGAACTCGACCGTGGCGCCCAGCGCGTCGCCAATGGCAAGACCAAGAAACGCGGCCATGGCCCGGTTTTCCACGGTCAAGCAGGTCATGCTCAATGTCTCCCCGTCAATAAGTATCCGGCGGTGACGCGGTACTCGCCGCCGATTACCAGATACTCGCCTTCGCCCTTGAGCGGATGCGTGGACAGAAGGCCGTTGAAGAACAGGATCTTGCAGAGCGGAACCCGCGCCGTGAGGATCGTATCCCCGAAGCAGGTGGCAATGTCGCGATCGGATGTGAAGGAGGTCAGATTGTTGAGCCGGATCACCACGTTGCGCTTGCCGGTGCGCTCCACGATCTGGTGCTCGTCGAAGGCATTGATGCCCCGGTACAGCGTCACATGCGTCTGCTCCGGAAAGGCGAAGCGCTCGATCGCCCATTGGCAGAACTCGAAAAGCAGGTCGAGTTGAACATAGATCGCGTTGTTGTGGAAGCGGCTCGACATCTTCTCCTCCACATAGGCGGTCCAGGCGCCGCTGGAAATACGGTCGGATGATCTCCTTGTGAAAGGAGGGGCAGATGCCGAAGCGGCTTTCGACCCAGCCCTTGAGCACGGCGCCCTCGGGGCTGTTGCTGTCGTAGCCCCAGCCCTTGATCAGCCGCAGGAACGACGAGCGGAAGCGCCTGCGTCCGGCCGCTTTCCCGCCCTCCTGCTGCTCGGGGTCGATGCCGAACATCGCCATCATGTAGCAGGAGAAGGCTTCGCCGGCGTCGGGCAGATCGCGGGGCTTCGGCCAGCATGTCGAACAGGCTGCGGTTCATCTCGCGCACGCCGGAAATTTGCAGAGCGGCGCGGATGTTCGTTGAAATCGCAATGGCGAGGAGGTCCGTCGGCACTCCCCACGAGATTGGTCGAATGTCCTATGCCGTGCCGCCTGCGCAACCTGTCTTCTTCCGTCAGCCCCATCACGCCCCCATCAGCGTCCTGACATGCACCGCCGCCGATCTTCCCAGCGCTCCGAGTTCATAGCCGCCTTCGAGCATGGACACAATGCGGCCGCCGCAGTGCCTCGCCGCCAGTTCCATGAGCCGCTCCGTGATCCATTGGTAATCCGCCTCCACAAGCCGGAGATGGCCCAGCGGATCGCCCTCATGCGCGTCGAACCCGGCGGAGATGAGGATCAAATCCGGGCGGAATACGTCGAGCGCGGCAGAATGCGCGCCCCCATGGCCTCGCGAAACGCGGTGCCGCCGTCACCGGCCTTCAGCGGCGCGTTGAAAATGTTGCCCGCGCCGGTTTCCGATATGGCGCCAGTGCCGGGATACAGCGGCATCTCGTGGGTGGAGCCGTAGAAAGAATCCTTGTCCGCCCAGAAGATGCTCTGTGTGCCGTTGCCGTGATGAAGGTCGAAATCCACCACGGCGACGCGGCCGGCGCCGTGGCGGGCGCGGGCATATAGAGCGGCGATGGCGGTATTGGAGAAAAAGCAGAAGCCCATGGCGCGGGCGGACTCGGCGTGATGGCCGGGCGGCCGCACCTGACAGAAAGCGTTCCTGACGCCCGAGGCGGGGTCCATGACGGCGTCAACGGCGAGGAGACCGGCGCCAACGCTTCTGCGCGCGGCGTCCCATGTCCCTGCCGACATGATGGTGTCCCCGTCGAAGTTATGGGGATGATGGGCGGCGTTATTCGCGGCGGCGCGGACCTTGGCGAGATACTCGCGGCTATGGGCGCGCAGGATCGCCTCCTCGATGCCGTCGTGCAGGGGCGCTTCACGCCGGTCGAGGGGGTGAAATTCCGGCGCGCCGAGTGCCCGGTCAATCGCCCGCATGCGCTCGGGCCGCTCCACGTTGAACGGCCCGGACTGATAGGAGGCAAAGCCGGCATGCGTCACGAGCAGAGTCGACGCGGGGGCCGCCCGTACTGGCACTGGAGCGGACGCGATTGCCGCTGCCGCTGCACCCAGCATCAATTTACGGCGCGTCAGCGATGGCATCAACGGCCTCCGTCAGCGTTTCAGCGCACACGGCGCCGCGTCGAGTCCGGGCAGTATACTGCCTGAGCCCGATTGAGACCAATCGGCAAAAAATAATATGCGCCCCCTTCGATAAACTCCCGCGCTGGAACTTTTTCCGGCGCCAGCAGATATGCGCGCGGTATTTCAGCGTCAATGGCGGAGGGGGTGCGGCAATTTCGCAAGCTTTCATCCCAATCACATCGCGGAAAAATATGTATTCTGTCACAACGTTATTGGATGCGAATTGCCACGTATTGCATGGGGGTAATAGCGATGACGAAAGCGATTGCGAGCTTGTTTCTCCTCGTTCTACTGCTGCCCGGCGGAGTGCAGGCCGGAGACGCCCCGGTCAGTATCCGCCTATCCACGCAAAATCCTCCCGGCGCGCCGACTATTCAAACGCTGGTGCATTTCAAGGAGCGGGTTGAAGCCGCCAGCAACGGCAGCATCAAAATCGAAATTTACGACTCAGCCAAGCTTTACAGTGACGACGGGATCGCTCAGGCGGTGACTTCGGGAGCGGTCGAGATGGGGTATGTCAATCTCGCGCGGTATGCGAGCACCATTCCCGCCACCGACATTTTCCAATTGCCGTTCCTGTTCAACTCCGAAGCCATCCTGAGTGCCGCGCGAGCGCCCGGCAGCGAGATCCGTACATTGATCGAAAAGGCAGTTTCCGCCGAAGCCGGTTCCCGCGTTCTCTGGTGGGTATCGCAAGGGCAAATGGTGTTCCTCTCGCACAACGGTTCAGTGGGCAACCCCGATCATTTCGTTGGAAAAACCGTGCGCGCGGCGGGGCCGGTGAGTAAGGCGGTCATCACCCAGTGCGGCGGCAAGCCCAAGGATGTGACGCTGACGGAAGTGCCGCGGGTGTATGAACGGCGCGAAATCGATGTCGGCATGCACGGTGTCGTCACCGTCGCCTCGCTGAAGCTGTGGACCGTCTTCGATACCGTCACGCGGACGAACCATGCCAGCGCGCAATATGTGGTGGTGATTAATGACAAGTTCTGGCAAGGGCTTTCGGAACACCAGCAAGCCACTATCACCGCGGCAGCGCATGCGGCAGACGTAGAAGCCGCCAATCAAATCGCCAGTATCGAAGCGAATGCCTACAAGCAGATCGCTGAAAACGGAGGCGCGAAGGTGACGGGCCTATCCGACGAGGAACTCATGCTCTGGCGGATTTGCAGCAGCGATGTGCTGACAGAGTTCCTGGAGCGTGCGGGAGAGAACGGACAGCGGCTACTGTCGGCCTATGGGCGGCTGCGCCAGCAACCCTGCTGCAACCAGCGCAGCAGCTTCTTTCCACCGGTGCTGAACAAGCATTGAGGCGGCTGCTCCGCCGGAATTCGCCGTCATTCCCGGCGCAGCACGCGGTTGACCAGCGTGTTGGCCCAGGACTGCGTACCGAAAGACGCCCGCAGTTGATCGCGGTTGTATACGGTGGCTACCCACTCGGGAAAGGCCACCGGCGAGCGGCGGTTGTCGGCGATATAGGTCTCGAAAAAGCGGTCGAGAATGCCGGTATCGGCCTGCTTGATATGGCCGTAACGCAGGCTGAGCTGGCGAATCGCCTCTTCGGCCGGGCGTTTCTCATGCAAGATCAGATATAGCGCACTCATGAGCCCCGCGCGGTCGGCGCCCGACTTGCAATGCAGCAGCACCGGGTACTCGATGTCGCGGAACAGCGCCTCGGCCTGGCGCACCAGTTCCGGGGCGGGAGCGCCGCGCGACTGGGTGGTGAAGTCGATGAGGCGGATGCCATGCTTAGCGCAAGCCGCCGCCTCCAGCCGGTAACTGCCGCAGTCGCGCACGCCCCTGAGATTGAGGATGGTCTTGATGCCCAGCCGCTTATAGCGGCGGATCTGATAGGGCGCGGGCTGGCTGGAGCGCCAGACGCCGGGGGCGATTTCATGCAGGTTGGCGTACAGATAGCGGAAAAGGTGGTGGTCCAGGAACACCAGGTCGAAATATTCGAACGAGCGCCCCACCGATTTTTGCGCCCATTGCGGTGTTGCGGCCTCAAGCCTGCGCCTGAGCCAGCGATAGCCCAGATGGATCCTCTTACTGTATGGCTTGGTATAGCGCCGGAGCGATTTGATCGGCATGAACGCGGCTGGTCTCCGTATGACTCCGGCAACAGGAACATTGCCCCGCAATTTAAGCGGATTTACCGGGCACGGCAACCCGCCCCTGCTGCAAATTACGTCAAATTAGTGCTGGATGACTGGTGCATTTTTCTTGGCTCGCTCCGCGTTGAGTGTTGAGGCATAAGGTGTTGTATTGGCGTAGTTTAATTCAGAACGCCGAGCTTCAGCATGTCCCAAAGCGTTGCAGCCGGCGTGCCATCCCGCGACGGCGCAGGTTGACAAGTCACGGGCTGCCCCCTAATCACTAACTTCAAGCACCTACCGTTTCCTTTCATGGCGCATGCAGGCTGGCCGCAAGGTCAAAACACTTCGCCGTTTGCTGCCGGAGATGGTCTTGTGGCGGGGATTTAAAACCGGATTCGACCTATGAAGATCAAAAACTCGATTAAGACACTGAGAACGCGCCATCGCGACAACCGCGTCGTGCGGCGCCGCGGCCGTCTGTACATCATCAACAAGAAGGTGCGGCGCTACAAAGCTCGTCAGGGCTGATTGCGGTCCTGACCGGAGGCGGTACGCTCGTACATGGCATCGCGGTTTCCTTCCACATCTGCCGGTCCGGGAGCTTCCCGCTCTCGCGGGAGGCTGTTGTGCGCCTGCTTCACCGCCACGGTGATGCTGGGTTTTGGGGCGGCTGCGGCCAGTGCCGAATCAGCGCGGCCTAACGCCGGCCGCCCTCCCGTGCCTTTCGCCTCCCCCTACGGCGATCCCGAAACCGACCCCGGAATGCACCGTGAGGCGCTGAACGTCCTCTACGACCGGCTTGGCACCGCCGATAGCGAGGAAAAAGCTGCGCCCGTCATGGAGGCGATCGAGAAGCTGTGGCTGAAGTCCGGCAGCCCCACGGTCGATATACTGATGGAACGGGCGCTCATTTCCACCCGCAGCGAAAAATACGATCTGGCGATTGCGCTGCTCACACGCATCGTCGAATTCGCTCCTGGATACGCCGAGGGATGGAATCAACTCGCCGTCGCCTATTTCCGCAAGGAAGACTACCGTTCGGCGGTGACGCCCCTACAGCGGGCGCTGATGCTGGAGCCGCGTCACTACAAAGCCGTCGAGGGCATGGGTGTGCTCATGCGCGAACTGGGGGACAAGGCGGCGGCCCTGGCGGCGTTCCGGCATGCGCTCCAGCTCAATCCTGCCTCGAAGGCGGCGCAGGACGCCACCGAGCAATTGGCCCGCGAAGTCGAAGGCCAGCGTATCTGATTTTCCCCTGATCCGATGTATTGACGGCGCTGCGAATGACAGCGTTGCGGCGGCGCTTTTCCGCGTTAGGCCGGGGGCTGAAACTCCACGGGCCGGGACACGCCTCATCAACCGGCCGCGCCGCCGGTCTTACCGCTTGGCGACCTGAGCGCCCTCGATGACTTGGTTAACGATCACGTCGTTTTCCATGCGAAACCCTTCCGGCAGGCTCGCGGTGAGTTCGCCGATCTTCTGCAGAGAGCCCTCATCTGCGGGAACGCCGTCGATCCTGACGGTCCTTTCCGTGATGGACACCGAACCCGATTGCAAGAACTGCAAGGCATAAACCGAGATCCACGCCGCTTTCAGCCAGTTCTCGGGCGCCCCCTCGGCCACTTCCATCGTATCATCGAAACGTGTTTTGGGGAAAAGCCCCCCCACCAATTGCGATAGCGCCTGATGCGCCGCCCGGTCGGGAACCCGGCCGCTGATGCTGACATTACCCGCCTGCAACTGCGCCAGCCAGACATATGTCGTCGAAGGCGGCTTCACGGCAGTCTGGCCGATAACGAGCCCCGCCGGAAGCTCTTCCCTCAAAGCCCTGTGCACAGCTTCATAGCCGCTGCCCGCCGCCGCCTCGCCCGTGAGATTCACGGTTTTGTCCTGAACCTGCGCGCGGCCGTTCTTCAGCATGGCAAGCTGGCGCAAAGTGAAGCTCACGCCGCTCAGCCAGAGTTCGCTGCTCGCCGCCGCGCTATCGACCTTTAATTTGTTATGGATCGGCAACCCCGGAAAGGTTGCCTCGATCATGCCGAGAACGATCTTCTCGTCCTCCCTGCTGGAAACGAGCCCGGTCAGCTTGAGCTTCTCGTTTTTGCGCTCCACCACCACGGCCGCGATTGGGGCGGGGTGCGGTGTGACGGCCGCAGGCACCACCGCTTCGGACGGCACAGCCTTCACCAACTGCTCCTGAGCCGGTTTTGCGGCGGGATCGCGCGCCTCATTTGCGCCTTGATAAAGGCTGTAAAGGGCCGCGCCATTTTCCTCCGCCGAGGCGTGAGGAAGCGGCGTATCGCCAACAATCGCCACAATCGCGAAGATCAGGGTGAGCCGGAGAAGCTTTGCCGCCGCACGGCCGGTTCGAGAACATTCCGGTAAGAAATGTGCCATAGCGGGTCTCACGGCGCTTTCGCTAAAAACAACAATGAACAGGCCCCCCAAAAGCCATAAACAAACCCCGTGCAACCGGCCCTTCTAGCCGAAGGGAAGCTTCCGATTTCAACACATGGGCACTGTTACGAAATCCGCATTGTTATTATTGATGGGCGTATGCTACGCCGCGCGGTGAAACGCTATTCTCATCGCGCCGTGGAATACAAGAACTGTTCGCGATCAAGCGATATGCCTGGCAGAATAGCGGAGTTGCGCCAGCATTCCAAGCCCTTAAATGCCTCATGCGGACGAACCTGTGGAAGTATGCGGGCAACAGTCAAGTTGGGGTTGATGCCGCAACGAAAAAAGACCGCGGGTTGTGTCCCCGCGGCCTCATCTTAACTCTGCCGTATTTTAACGCGTTTTCCGCCCCGATCAGGCCCAAAAATGCGTCCGAAGTTCATGCCTCGCCACACTTTCTTTCCCGAAAGCGCGCGGGCCCCGATCACTCGGCAGCCTGAACATTTTCCCCGGACGGAAGCCCCAACGGATCGGGGCCCCTCTGTTCCTTCGCCATGCGCTCGCGCTCGCTGACGATCAAATCGTCGCGATGCACGGCGACCTTCTGCAGACGGTTCAACATGCCGCCCGTGCCCGCCGGGATCAGACGGCCGACGATCACGTTCTCCTTCAGGCCGTCGAGCGTGTCGATCTTGCCGTTGAACGGCCGCTTCGGTCAGCACGCGGGTCGTTTCCTGGAACGACGCCGCCGAGATGAAGCTGCGGGTCTGCAGGCTCGCCTTGGTGATGCCGAGCAGCACCGGCTTGCCCGTGGCGTAGCGGCCCGTCTTCGCGTCGATCTGCTCGTTGGCCTCGTCCATCTCGATGCGGTCGATCTGCTCGCCCTTGAGGAAGATCGGTGTCGCCCGGGTCGTCGATCTCGACCTTCTGCAGCATCTGGCGGACGATCACCTCGATGTGCTTGTCGTTGATGGTCACGCCCTGCAGCCGGTAGACGTCCTGGATTTCGTTGACCAGATAGGCCGCCAGCTCCTCCACGCCCTTAATGGCCAGGATGTCGTGCGGCGCGGGATGGCCGTCGAGAATGAATTCGCCCTTCTCGATGCGGTCGCCTTCCTGCACGCTGAGATGCTTGCCCTTGGGCAGCAGGTACTCGACCGGCGATCAGTTCCTCGTCGTCGGGAACGATGGACACGCGGCGCTTGTTCTTGTAGTCGCGGCCGAAATGCACCTGCCGGAAATCTCGGCGATGATGGCGTGATCCTTCGGACGCGCGCGCCTCGAACAGCTCGGCCACGCGCGGCAGACCGCCCGTGATGTCGCGGGTCTTGGCGGACTCCAGCGGGATACGCGCGAGCACGTCGCCGGCCTTGACCTCTTGCCCCGGCTCGGTCGACAGAATCGCGTCCACCGAGAGCAGGTAGCGGGCGTCGCCGCCGCGCTGGCCAGCTTGATCGGTCTTGCTCTTCTTGTCGCGGATGACCATCGCCGGGCTTGCAGCGCGCTGCCCTTCGGATTGGCGCGCCAGTCGACGATGACGCGGTTGGTGATGCCCGTCGTTTCTTCGGTCTGCTCGTTCACCGAGAGACCTTCCACCAGGTCCTCGAACTCGACAGGCCATCGACTTCGGTCAGGATCGGGCGGGTGTACGGGTCCCACTCCGCCAGACGCTGGCCGCGCTTGATCATGTCGCCCTCGTCCACCTTCAGGTGGGCGCCCTGGATGACCTTGTGGGTGGCCCGCTCCTTGCCGTCTTCGTCGAGGACGACGACGGCCATGTTGCGGCGCCATGGCCACCAGACGGCCCTGGCTGTCCCGCGCCACGTGGCGGTTCCGGATCTTGACCTTGCCCGCGAAGTTGGACTTCGACGAACGACTGAGTCGACCACCTGCGCGGTGCCGCCGATGTGGAAGGTGCGCATGGTGAGCTGGGTGCCCGGCTCGCCGATGGACTGCGCGGCGATGACGCCCACCGCCTCGCCCATGTTGACCGGCGTGCCGCGCGCCAGATCGCGGCCGTAGCACTTGCCGCAGATGCCGTTCTTGCGTTTCGCAGGTCAGCGCCGAGCGGATGCGGACTTCCTGAACCTGCGCCTCCTCGATGAGCCATGGCCTGGCTTCGTCGATCAGATCGCCCGCCTTGACGACGACCTCGCCCGTGGACGGATGGATGACGTCGTCGGCCGAGCGTGCGGCCGAGCACGCGGTCGCCCACGACACGATCACTTCGCCGGCGTCGATAACCGCCGCCGATCTTGATGCCGTTGTCGGTGCCGCAATCTTCCTCGGTTGACGATGCAGTCCTGCGCCACGTCCACGAGACGGCGGGTCAGGTAACCCGAGTTGGCCGTCTTCAGCGCGGTGTCGGCGAGGCCCTTACGGGCGCCGTGGGTGGAGTTGAAGTACTCCAGAACCGACAGCCCCTCCTTGAAGTTCGAGATGATCGGCGTCTCGATGATCTCGCCCGACGGCTTGGCCATCAGGCCGCGCATACCGGCAAGCTGCTTCATCTGCTGCTCGGAACCGCGGGCGCCGGAGTGAGCCATCATGTAGACCGAGTTGATCGGCTTCTCGCGGCCGGTCTTCTTGTCGTATCTCGACGGCGGAAATGCGGTCCATCATCTCCTTGGCGACGCGGTCGGTGCACTTCGCCCAGGCGTCCACGACCTTGTTGTACTTCTCACCCTGGGTGATGAAGCCGTCGTTGTACTGCTGCTCGTAGTCGCGGACCAGGGCCTGGGTCTCGTGGATGATCCGCTCCTTGCGTGTGCGGCACGACCATGTCGTCCTTGCCGAAGGAAATGCCGGCCCGGAAGGCGTGCATGAAAGCCGAGCGCCATGATCCGGTCGCAGAAGATCACCGTCTCCTTCTGACCGCAGGTGCGGTAGACGGCGTCGATCATCTTGGCGATGTTCTTCTTGGTCAGCAGCCGGTTGACAAGTCAAAGGTGATGCCGGGTATCTTGGGCAGCAGTTCGGCGAGCAGCATACGGCCAGGCGTAGTGTCGTAAATCTTGGAAACGGGTTGACCATCGTCATCGGTCTCGTAATACCGGCCCGATCTTGGTATGCAACGTCACTGGCCTGCACGAGCGCGTGCTCGATTTCGGCGATGCTGCCGAAGATCATGCCCTCGCCCGGCTCCTTCTCCATCACCATGGACAGATAATAGAGACCAAGCACGATGTCTTGAGAAGGCACGATAATCGGGGTGCCGCTGGCCGGATGCAGGATGTTGTTGGTGGACATCATCAGCACGCGGGCCTCAAGCTGGGCTTCCAGCGACAGCGGCACGTGCACGGCCATCTGGTCGCCGTCGAAGTCGGCGTTGAAGGCCGCGCACACCAGCGGATGAAGCTGAATGGCCTTGCCTTCCACCAGCACGGGCTCGAACGCCTGAATGCCGAGGCGGTGCAGCGTCGGCGCGCGGTTCGAGCAGCACCGGATGCTCGCGGATGACCTCGTCGAGGATATCCCAGACCTCCGGCTTTTCCTTCTCCACCAGCTTCTTGGCCTGCTTCACGGTGGCGCCGAGCCCTTGGCGTCAAGGCGCGAGTAGATGAACGGCTTGAACAGCTCCAGCGCCATCTTCTTCGGCAGGCCGCACTGATGCAGCTTCAGTTCCGGGCCCACCACGATCACCGAGCGGCCGGAGTAGTCGACGCGCTTGCCGAGCAGGTTCTGGCGGAAGCGGCCCTGCTTGCCCTTCAGCATGTCGGCGAGCGACTTCAGCGGACGCTTGTTGGCGCCGGTGATGACGCGGCCGCGGCGGCCGTTGTCGAACAGGGCGTCCACCGCTTCCTGAAGCATGCGCTTTTCGTTGCGGATGATGATGTCCGGCGCGCGCAGTTCGATCAGCCGCTTCAGACGGTTGTTACGGTTGATGACGCGGCGGTACAGGTCGTTGAGGTCGGACGTGGCGAAGCGGCCGCCGTCCAGCGGCACCAGCGGGCGCAGCTCCGGCGGGATGACCGGCACCACCGTCAGGATCATCCATTCCGGGCCGGTTGCCGGACACGATGAAGGCTTCGACGATCTTGAGGCGCTTGGCCAGCTTCTTCGGCTTGTGCTCGGTGGTCGACTCGGCGATCTCCTGGCGCAGGTCGTCGCGCAGCTGCTCAAGGTTCATGGCGATCAGCAGCTCGCGGATGGCCTCGGCGCCGATGCCGGCGGTGAAGCTGTCGTCGCCGAACTCTTCCTGCGCGTTGAGGTATTCCTCTTCGGACAGCAGCTGCACGTCCTTGAGCGAGGTCAGGCCCGGCTCGATCGACGACGTAGTTCTCGAAATAGAGCACGCGCTCCAGATCCTTGAGCGTCATGTCGAGCAGAAGGCCGATGCGCGACGGAAGCGACTTCAGGAACCAGATATGCGCGACGGGCGCGGCCAGCTCGATGTGGCCCATGCGCTCGCGGCGCACCTTGGTCAGCGTCACTTCGACGCCGCACTTTTCGCAGATGACGCCCTTATACTTCATCCGCTTGTATTTTCCGCACAAGCATTCGTAGTCCTTGATCGGACCAAAAATGCGCGCGCAGAAAAGACCGTCACGCTCCGGCTTGAAGGTGCGGTAGTTGATCGTCTCCGGCTTCTTGATCTCGCCGTAGGACCAGGAAAGTATCTTCTCCGGGCTTGCAATCGAGATTCGAATCTGGTCGAATGTTTGCACCTGATGGGGCGAAGAGATTGGTGATCTCTTGGTTCATTCGTCGCTCCTTGAAGCGGCGGCTAACCCGTCACGGCAGAAAGCCCGGTATCTTCGTGCCAGACTGACGCCGATTCCGAGGCGTCGCTCGCATAAACTTTCAAATCTTCGTTAATATCTTATCTATTGCTGACGAGCTCCTCGCGTTGTGTTCTCGTTGATCAGTCGCTGAAGTGCACGGCCAGGAAGCGGCGTCCGTGCCCTCGGCTCGGGCCGCTTCGACACGCTGACCGATCCGCCGGCGCGCATCGCATTCTGCCTCAGCTCGACGTTCAGCCCGAGCGCGCGCATTTCCTTGACCAGCACGTTGAAGCTCTCCGGAATGCCCGGCTTCGAAGGTGTCGTCGCCACGGACGATGGCCTCGTAGACCTTGGTGCGGCCCGCCACGTCGTCCGACTTGACGGTGAGCATCTCCTGCAGCGTGTAGGCGGCGCCGTAGGCTTCGAGCGCCCACACCTCCATTTCACCGAAGCGTTGGCCACCGAACTGCGCCTTGCCGCCCAGCGGCTGCTGGGTGACGAGGCTGTAAGGCCCGATGGAGCGCGCGTGGATCTTGTCGTCCACAAGGTGGTGGAGCTTCAGCAGATACTTGTAGCCCACCGTCACCTTGCGGTCGAACGCCTCGCCCGTGCGGCCGTCGTAGAGCGTGCACCTGTCCGGAGGCGTCGGCTCCCGCCGCCTTCAGCATGTCGACGATGTCGGTCTCGTGCGCACCGTCGAACACAGGCGTCGCCACCGGCACGCCCTTGCGCAGATTTTCGGACAGCTCGACGAGCCGGCTGTCGTCCAGGTCCGTCGACGGTCTCGTCGTCGCCGTAGATGTTGGTGAACGTCTTGCGTCAGTTCCTTCGAATTCGTGGCTCTCGCTGTGTACTTCTCGACGCGCTTCGCCGATCATGCGGCCCAGACCACGGCACGCCCAGCCAAGATGGGTTTCCAGGATCTGCCCGACGTTCATGCGGCTCGGCACGCCGAGCGGGTTGAGCACGATGTCGACCGGCGGTGCCGTCCTCCAGGTACGGCATGTCCTCCACGGCACGATCTGGCAGATCACGCCCTTGTTGCCGTGACGGCCGGCCATCTTGTCGCCCGGTTGCAGCTTGCGCTTCACGGCGACGAAGACCTTGACCATCTTCATGACGCCGGCGGCAGTTCGTCGCCGCGCTTCAGCTTGTCGATCTTGTCGACGAAGCGCTGCTCAAGCCGCTTCTTGGCGTCGTCGTATTGACGGCGGATGGCCTCGATGCCGGGCATGGCGGCCTCGTCCTTCAGCGCGATTTCCCACCACTGGCTGCGCGGCAGATCGTCGCAAGCGCTCCATCGTTGATCATCGTGCCCTTGCGCATGCCCTTCGGACCGCGCGCGACTTCCTTGTCGATCAGAATGTCGCGCAGACGGCCGTAGACGTTACGGTCGAGGATCTGCAACTCGTCGTCACGGTCCTTGGCGAGACGCTCGATCTCTTCGCGCTCGATGGCCATGGCGCGCTCGTCCTTCTCGACGCCGTGCCGGTTGAACACGCGCACTTCCACCACCGTGCCGGCCACGCCGGGCGGCAGACTCAGCGAGGTGTCGCGCACGTCGGACGCCTTCTCGCCGAAGATGGCGCGCAGCAGCTTCTCTTCCGGCGTCATCGGGCTTTCGCCCTTCGGCGTGATCTTGCCGACCAGGATGTCGCCCGGCTTCACCTCGGCGCCGATGTAGACGATGCCCGCTTCGTCGAGGTTCTTCAGCGCTTCTTCCGAGACGTTCGGAATATCGCGCGTGATTTCCTCCGGCCCAAGCTTGGTGTCGCGGGCCGAGACCTCGAATTCCTCGATGTGGATCGAGGTGAACACGTCGTCGTACACGATGCGCTCGGAGATCAGGATCGAAGTCCTCGAAGTTGTAGCCCATCCACGGCATGAACGCGACCAGCACGTTCTTGCCGAGCGCCAGATCGCCCAGATCGGTCGACGGACCGTCGGCGATGATGTCGCCAGCCTCAACCCTGTCGCCCACGCGCACCAGCGGACGCTGGTTGATGCAGGTGTTCTGGTTGGAGCGCTGGAACTTGCGCAGACGATAGATGTCGACGCCCGACTTGGACGGATCCTGCTCTTCCGTCGCGCGGATAACGATACGGGTGGCGTCCACCTGGTCGATCACGCCCGTGCGCCGGGCGGCGATGGCGGCGCCGGAGTCGCGCGCCACCACCGATTCCATGCCGGTGCCGACCAGCGGCGCTTCGGCGCGGATCAGCGGCACGGCCTGACGCTGCATGTTCGAGCCCATGAGCGCGCGGTTGGCGTCGTCGTTTTCAAGGAACGGAATCAGCGCCGCGGCCACCGAAACCACCTGCTTCGGCGACACGTCGATGAGGTCGACCTGGACGGGCGGGACCAGATGCACGTCGCCGCTGTGACGGCAGACGACCAGGTCTTCGGCGAAGCTGTCCGTCTGTCGATTCAGCTTGGCGTTGGCCTGCGCGATGTAGTGGCGGCCTTCTTCCATCGCGGAGAGGTAGACGACCTCCTCCGTGACCTTGCCGTCCTTGACCCGCCGGTACGGGCTTTCGATGAAGCCGTACTTGTTGACGCGCGCGAAGGTGGCCAGCGAGTTGATCAGACCGATATTCGGACCTTCCGGCGTCTCAATCGGGCAGATGCGGCCGTAATGCGTCGGATGCACGTCGCGCACTTCGAAGCCCGCGCGCTCGCGGGTCAGACCGCCCGGCCCAAGGGCCGACAGGCGCCGCTTGTGGGTGATCTCCGACAGCGGGTTGGTCTGGTCCATGAACTGGGAGAGCTGCGAGGAGCCGAAGAACTCGCGCACCGCCGCCGAAGCTGGCTTGGCGTTGATGAGGTCCTGCGGCATCACGGTGTCGATGTCGACCGACGACATGCGCTCCTTGATGGCGCGCTCCATGCGCAGCAGGCCGAGCGCGATACTGATTCTCCATCAGCTCGCCCACCGAACGCACGCGGCGGTTGCCGAGATTGTCGATGTCGTCGATCTCGCCCTTGCCGTCGCGCAGGTCGACCAGCGTCTTGATGACGGCGAGGATGTCCTCCTTGCGCAGCATGCGCACCGTGTCCGGGCATTCCAGCTCGAGGCGGATGTTCATCTTCACGCGGCCGACCGAGGAAAGGTCGTAGCGCTCGGCGTCGAAGAACAGGCCCTTGAACAGCGACTTCGCGGCCTCCTGGGTCGGCGGCTCGCCGGGACGCATCACGCGATAGATGTCGATCAGCGCGTCTTCACGGTTGTTGTTCTTGTCGTTATGCAGCGTGTTGCGGATGAAGGCGCCGGTCGTCACATGGTCGATGTCGAGCAGCGGCAAATTCGCTTGATGCCGTACTCGCGCAGAACTGTCGAGCGTCTCCTTGTCGACTTCGTCGCCAGCCTCGCCGTAAGATCTCGCCGGTGTCCATGTTGACGATGTCTTCGGCCAGATAGCGGCCGTACAGCGCGTCGTCGGGCAGCAGGATGTCCTTCAGACCCTCTTCCGCCAGCTTGCGGGCCTGCCGGGCGGAGAGCTTCTTGCCGGCCTCGATCACCACTTCGCCGGTGTCGGCGTTGACGATGTCATGCGTCGACTTCATGCCGCGCATATGCTCGGGCGAAACGGCATGCGCCAGCCGTCCTTTTTGTCCGTCTTCAGCCGGATCTGCTTGTAGAACTCGCTGAGCATGTCTCTCGTCGTCGAGGCCGAGCGCATAGAGGCAGCGTCGTCACCGGCAGCTTGCGCCGCCGGTCGATGCGCACGTAGACGAGATCCTTGGCGTCGAATTCGAAATCGAGCCAGGAGCCGCGATAGGGAATGATGCGCGCCGCGAACAGCAGCTTGCCGGAGGAGTGCGTCTTGCCGCGGTCATGGTCGAAGAACACGCCCGGCGAGCGGTGCATCTGGCTGACGATCACGCGCTCGGTGCCGTTGATGACGAAGGTGCCGTTGGACGTCATGAACGGCATGTCGCCCATATAGACGTCCTGCTCCTTGATGTCGTTGACGGAGCGGGCGCCGGTCTCCTCGTTGACGTCGAAGGTGATAAGACGCAGCTTGACCTTCAGCGGCGCGGCAAAGGTCATGCCGCGCTGCTGGCATTCGTCAACGTCATATTTCGGCGGCTCGAATTCGTAGCGGACGAATTCAAGCTGGGCACGGCCGGAAAAATCTGATATAGGAAAGACGGAGGCGAAGACAGCCTGAAGCCCTCATTCGGGCGGCCGCCTCGTGGGCTCCTGCGACCATGAGAAACTGGTCGTAGGACTGCTTTTGCACCTCGATCAGGTTCGGCATTTCCGCCACTTCGGCAATGCGGCCGAAGTTCTTGCGCACCCGTTTGCGGCCGATGAAAGATCTGCGCCATCTTCATCTCCTCATATTCACTCGTATAACGCCGCCTGAGCCCCAAACGCGTCACTGATAAACGGTCGTCCAAACGCCGCCTCTTGCATCGCGAGAACCGTTATGCACTTCCACTGTCTCGTTGCCCCGCACGCGCTGCGGACTGACAAGGCGGCAACCGAGGGCGGGAGGCCGACGCTCCCGACCCCACACGCATTACTTGATCTCGACCTTGGCGCCAGCCGCCTCGACCTTCTTCTTGATGTCTTCGGCTTCGGCTTGGACACGGCTTCCTTGATCGCCTTCGGAGCGCCTTCGACCAGGTCCTTGGCTTCCTTCAGGCCGAGGCCGGTGATGGCGCGGACTTCCTTGATCACGTTGATCTTCTGTGCGCCAGCGTCCGTCAGGATCACGTTGAACTCGGTCTGCTCTTCGACCTGACGGGCAGCGGCGGCAGCGGCGGGCGCGGCGCACGGCGCACGGCGGCAGCGGCGGAAACGCCCCAGCCTTCTTCGAGGCGCTTCACCAGATCGGCGACTTCGAGCACGGTGAGCTTGGACAGTTCGTCGTAGAGATTTTCGATCGTCTCAGACATTTTAGTTCCTCAAGTTCCGTTGTTTGATTGCTTCGTGATCGTTGCGGTAAACCGGATGACGATCAGGCAGCCTCTTCCATCTTGCACTTCTTGGCTTCGAGCACGCGGGCCAGGCTGGCGCCAGGCTCGTTGAGCGTGCGGACCAGCTGCGTGGCGGGAGCCTGGCAGGGTGCCCATCAGCGTGGCGCGCATCTCGTCGAGCGACGGCATCTTGGCCAAGCGTCTCGACGGCGCTCTTGTTCAGCACGACCTTGCCGAGCAAGACCGCCGACGATGAACGAACTTGTCATTCCCCTTGGCGTATTCTGCCGCGACCTTGGCCGCAGCCACCGGGTCCTTCGCGTAAGCGATGCCCGTGGGCTGAACGAAACATATCGCCGCCTCCGGAAATCCCGGAGTTCTCAAGCGCAATTTTGGCGAGACGGTTCTTGATGACCTTGAACTGAGCCCCCGCAGCACTCATCTTGCTGGCGAAGGTCAGTGATCTGGGCCACCGTCAAGTCCGGTGTAGCGTGCGACGACGACAGAGCCGGACTCGGCGAAGACCTGGCCGAGATTCTCGACCATTTCTCTCTTTTCTGCTCTATCCACCGCGTCTCTCCACAAAGTGGCGGTGGCGGGCAAATACCGCGCAACCCGCCGTTTCAATCAAGCCGCTTGCTCCCTAGGGGCGAAACGACAGCTCAAGCCTGTCCCAGGGCGTGCGGCCTGATCCGCCAACGGAACTTGGCGTAATCAGGCAGTCGTTCCCGTCTATGCAGGCGGTTATTAAGCCGGAGACTTCTCGCGGCGCCCGCAGTCTCGGACAGGTTCGGCGCTTCCTTCACCAATTGGCGGCGGAAACACCGCTCCGTCTGCACCGTTACCAGTGCAGATAGATCAGAGGCGTTCTTATACGCCCCCGATTGTCAAGCCAATATCACATACCCGTGATCGCGTCATACGACCGCAGGCAGCGCAACCATTGGCACGCCCGGCCGGTGCTTACGCCGCACCACTCAGGCTGGCGACGTCGACCTTCACGCCCGGCCCCATCGTCGAGCTGATCGCGATGCGCTTGCACATATGTGCCTTTCGCGCCCGCCGGCTTCGCTTTCATCACTGCGTCAGTGAAAGTCCTGATGTTTTCGACCAGCGCCTTCTCGGTGAAGCTCGCCTTGCCGATGCCAGCGTGGATGATGCCCGCTTTCTCGACGCGGAACTCGACCGCGCCGCCCTTGGCGCCCCGGATGGCTTCGACGACATCGTTCGTCACCGTGCCGACCTTCGGGTTCGGCATCAGGCCGCGCGGGCCGAGGATCTTGCCCAGCCGGCCAACCAGCGGCATCAGGTCCGGCGTGGCGATGCACTTGTCGAAGTTGATGTTGCCCTTCTGGATCTGCTCCACCAGGTCTTCGGCGCCAACGACGTCGGCACCGGCCGCCTTGGCCTCGTCGGCCTTGGCGCCCCTGGCGAACACCGCGACGCGAACGGTGCGCCCGTGCCGTTCGGCAACTGACAGACGCCGCGCACCATCTGATCGGCGTGACGCGGATCGACGCCCAGATTCATGGCGATCTCGATCGTCTCGTCGAACTTGGCCTTGGCCCGCTCCTTGACCATCTTCATCGCAGCTTCGATGCGGATAGAGCTTGTCGCGGTCGATGCCCTGCACGGCGGTTTTCAAACGTTTTCCCTGAGCCATCGCCGTTACTCCTCCACCGTCAGGCCCATGGAGCGCGCCGAGCCCGCAATGATCTTCAGCGGCCTGCTCAACGTCGTTGGCGTTCAAGTCCTTCAGCTTCGCCTGGGCGATCTCGCGAATCTGATCCATCGTCACGGTGCCGGCGGAAGCGCGGCCTGTCGTTGCGAGCCCGTGGTGATCTTCGCCGCCTTCTTCAGGAAGTGAGAGGCCGGCGGCGTCTTCATCTCAAAGGTGAAGGACTTGTCCTGGTAATAGGTGATGACCACCGGAACCGGCGAGCCGGGCTCGATTTCCTTGGTGGCCGCGTTGAAGTCCTTGCAGAACATCATGATGTTCAAGCCGCGCTGACCGAGCGCCGGACCAATTGGCGGCGACGGATTGGCCTGACCGGCCTTCACCTGCAATTTGATGTAACCGATAATTTTTTCGCCATTCAACTCCCTTTCCAGTTTTACTGGCGCCGGAAGACCCGGGTTGGGGTGTGTGGTGCGGCTGGGCGGGGATAATGGCTGTCCCCGTTCACCTCCCACATACCGGAACTCTCTTTCAAAGAGCGCGCTACATCCGCGCTCTTAAACCTTCTCCACCTGGCCGTATTCCAGCTCGACCGGCGTCGGCCGGCCGAAGATCGACACCGCGACTTTGAGTCGGGCCCGCTCGTCGTCGACCTCTTCGACGTGGCCGCTGAACGAGGCAAACGGACCGTCGGCAACGCGCACCTGCTCGCCGATCTCGAAGCTGATCGACGGCTTCGGACGCTCGACGCCCTCCTGCACCTGATGCAGGATGCGCTGCGCTTCGTCCTCGGAAATCGGCATGGGCTTGTTGTCCGCGCCCAGAAAACCGGTTACCTTGGGCGTATTCTTGATCAGGTGATAAGCCTGGTTGTTCATGTCCATCTTGACGAGCACGTAGCCCGGAAAAAACCGTCGCTCCGTAGCGACCTTGCGTCCACGCCGGATCTCGATCACCTCTTCCATGGGGACGAGCACTTCGTCAAAGAGATGACTCAGGTTCTCTTCGGCAGCGCGCTCCTTTATGGATTCGGCAACCTTTTTTTCGAAATTCGAATAGGCGTGGACAATGTACCAGCGCATAACCATCGGATTATCGGAGATTGATTAATGAAGTTTTAAGGTCTTACCGGCCCAGCTGCAAAAGTGCGTTCACCGCGTAGTTAAGCGCTGTATCCACGCTTAACAGAAAAATCGCGGTGATCACGACCATGATCAGCACCATAATCGTGGTGATCATCGTCTCCTTGCGCGACGGCCAAGTGACCCGTGCCGTTTCCTGACGGACCTGCTGCGCAAATTCAAAGGGGTTCGTGCGTGCCATATCCTCGTTTCGTCCTGTCCCGGATCACCCGCTTCCCATGCACCGCAGCGCATGAGGCCAAGCATTTTAATGAGCGGATTTCCGGTTTTTGATCGCCAGTTGGTTCCGTGTCTCCTGAAGCATTTTCCGTCTTTACCCGCGCCGGAAAATACTCCAACTTAATTGTCTGATCGCGCTTCCCGCTGGGGAAAACCGGCTTCCACATTTTTTGGAAAGCGCGCCTCTCGGGAAATTTCTTTCCCAACGAATATCTTTTTACCGCGCCAGCGTCCTTCCAGTACTTTCTTCCCTGAGCCGCCGGGCCATCGAACGCCGTAGAGTTACGCCATATACCTGTGGCCCATGGCAGGAGTGGAGGGACTCGAACCCCCAACCCCCGGTTTTGGAGACCGGTGCTCTACCAATTGAGCTACACTCCTCTACGGCCGTCTCTCGCGGTGTTTTCTCTCGAAGAAAACGCCGCAAACTCGAAATTCCAGATGGTATTCCGCATACAATGAAAGCGAGAGCCCGTCCAGTGTCACGCGCATAAAACATAGTGCCACTGGGCCGCCTGCTCACCCTCTGAGCGAAGTTCCCTGGCACTAACCAAAATTTTAATCGGGAGCTGTGAATAACACGGTTATTTAGTGCCGCCAAGACAATTTTGAACAGAAAAATCATGATTGCTCATGGCGCGTTCAGTGGCGGCCAGTGGACGCATCTTCAACTAACCGCCGAAATCCTTTGATCCGGGGCGCAAGATTGGCTACCTTGCCGCATCGGCGCGGGTGTAGCTCAATGGTAGAGCGAGAGCCTTCCAAGCTCAAGACGAGGGTTCGATTCCCTTCACCCGCTCCAACCCTGCGTTAAGGCTGCCGCAACCATGCCATGACATGGTGTGCCCCCTGATGCTTTTCAAACCTCTCGCCATGCTGAAACGGAAAGTTGCGCAACGCGCCGGATTTCCGGTTGTCCTGGAGGCAATCCGCCAGGCCGCCGAAGACGAAAACGCCGGCCGCGCCAGCCTGGACCGCGCCTGCGGCCGGTTGTATGCGGCACTCGACAACCTCGCCTCGATGCCGGCCGGAGCGCCCGCGACACTCTATAATGACGCCGCGCATTCCCCTGAGGACGACGATATCGAAATCCCCGGACTTGAAACTGTGCCGGCGGAACTGGCGCTCACGAACGATCTGACGCCGGACAGCCTGCACCGCATCCGGCGTGAATTCGCGCTGAAAAATCACCCCGACCGTGTGCCGGCGAGGCTGCGTGACCTGGCGACAAAGCGCATGGTCGCCGCCAATACGCTGATCGACCTGGCGCTCGCCCGTTGTCAGGGCACGGCGCGGTAACGCACACCCCAGCGGATTTATTGCTTCACGTTGCCGCGCTGCCACAGTTCCGATAGCGATTTGCCGACGATCTGGGCGTATTGCTCGCCTTGTTTCAGTTGAGCAATGCCCGCGTTGATGGCGCGAATGAACTCCTCGGCTTTCGGATTGGTCTTGGCGACGACGGCGACCACCGAATGATTGGCGACCGCGCGCGGCGTGACCTGGAAAACCTGGGAAAGTCCAAGACGCTCGACGACGAAATGCCCCTCCAGCTCATTGACCAGCACGGCGTCGGCTTCGCGCTTCTCGACAAGGCCGAAACAGTCGATCAGCGTGGCCGGACGCACCAGCTTTATCTTGCCTTCCGAAACCCAGCGCCGTTCCGGGCCGTTGAGGTCGGTCAGATCATGGTTTTCCGGCACGCAGATTATACGCTGGGAGATGCTTTCGTCGTTTTCGAAGTGAAAATCGCCGTCTGTGCGCACGAAAAATGTGTACACGGCCTGAAATAGCGGCGCCGACAGCAGGGTGCCGTCGCATATGAGGGCCGAACTCGGCCCCAGGGTTTCCGGGTGCTCGCAATCGGGCGCCACCCAGGGCAAGGCCACGTCCGTGGTGTTCTTGGTCAGCAGGTCTTCCAGTTGCCGGCCGCCGTTCTCCATCCATTGCAACGACGGCTCGCTGGCGTCGCGGTATCCCGAAGCGCGCAGGGCGGAAAGCGTGAGATCCGCGATAAAGCCGCCGTTCGGCTTCTTGGATTCGGTGAGCGGAGGACGGGCGATGGCGGAGAGCCGGATCGCGGCGGTGGAGCCGGCAGGGGCCGCCACTGGCGCGGGGGCAAGGGCGGGCTTTTCGCCAGCAGTGTCGCGCCGGGGCTGCTGGCTGGTGCGTGTCGCGCCAAGCGACGCGGCCGGCAGCGTTTTCAGCCGCGCTTCAGCCGGGGCGTAGCGCTGCCAGCCAAGCGGCGCGGTCTTCAGGCTGGTTTCCGGCCAGAACGTATCCGGCAGCTTCTGGCGCATTTGCGGCAGCGCCGTCATGAGGGCATCGACGAAACGCGTCACGTCGCCGAAGCGGCCCTGCGTGGGAGCCCAGTCGAAAACCACCAGCAGCGTTTCGGCCTTGAGCGTCTGGACCTGCCCCGCCGCCGGCTGCAAATCGGGGAACTCCCTGTCGCCGAAGGCGGCCGGCCGGTAGATTTTGGCCAGTTCACCGGCGGGCGGCAGGCTCATGAGGCGATACTCGCCCGAGCGCCAGAAATTGTTGGGCAGGCGGGCGGCATCCCGCTCCAGCAGCAGGAAGGCGTCCACGTCCTTCAGCAGGCCAACGTCCCCTGTCACTCTGAAGGGAACCAGGGTGGCATTGACTTTCAACGTGCCAAGGACCGTCCGCGCGGTAACATTCCCTGGACTGTTCTCGCTGGTGACGGCGACCTTGCGGCCCTTGAGATCGGCAACGGTTTTGATCTGATTGCGGGCGATAAGATAGACACGCTCATCATATAGATGGGTGACAAAGCGTATCCGGCGAGACGCCTCGGGATAAGTCTTGGTGAGCGCGAGATATGCCAGAATGTCGTTGTTCAGAATGGCGAAATCGGCACCGCGCAATTTCAGCAGATCGCGGACGTTGGCCACGCCGCCATAGCCCATCAGCGGCAGCACGCGCAGTTTTCCCGCCTGATCCAGATACAGGGACAACTCACTAAATCCGCGAGAAACCCGGCCGCTTGGATCGGCAATACCATCGGTCAGCACTGTGACCGCGCCTGTATTGGGCGTTTCGGCTGGCGCGGGTTGCTGTGCGGGCGCCGGGCCGGACAGAACAACGAGCGCAACCGCAATCATGATATTGAAAACCACTCGCATAGCTATCCTTTCGAAGGCAAAGGTCTGGCAAGCGCTGGGCTGCCCCGGTCTCAACCGGCACCGTGGCGCATTTTATGCCATACCCGCTTATCACAAGCCAGTTGGGTGGTCTTATGGCCGATTTTTTTATTCAATTGTTTTTTGGCTTTAATTTGCGCGATGACCTGCCAGACGGCCTGGATGCCGGGCCACCGGCCGTCCGGTCACGCGTCAGGAGAAACACGGCCTGCTCTCCGATAAGGTTTTGCAGGAACAGCGGCACGCCGCCGAGCCGGTAGCCATAGGCGTCCAGCGCCACCTGCCGCGCCACCACGGCGCCGGTTTCCGAGCAAAGATCGAGAAAATCCTTGATAGTGCATACATGAATATTTGGTGTTTCGTGCCAAGCGTCCGGCAGAGCATGCGTCACCGGCATGCGGCCAAACATCAGCAGTTGCATCCTGATGCGCCAGTTACCGAAATTGGGAAACGAGACGACAGCGTGGCGGCCGATGCGCAGGAGTTCATTCAGCACGCGCTTGGGATGCTGTGTGGCCTGGAGCGTCTGGCTGAGGATGGCGTAGTCGAAGGCGCCGTCGGGATAATATGAAAGGTCCCGGTCGGCGTCGCCCTGCACCACGGACAGCCCCTTGGCGACGCAGAAATTCACGCCGGACTGGCTGAGTTCAATGCCGCGCCCGTCCACCTGCTTGTTGTCTTCCAGAAACTTCAGCAGTTCGCCGTTTCCGCAGCCGATGTCGAGAACGCGCGAGCCGGGCTCAATCATTTCCGCGATCAGCGCCAGATCGATGCGCAGCGCGGTCTGCTGCGGTGCCGCTGCGACGGGGCGGATGGGGGTGCCGTCGTTCATCGTGCCCCTCCGCGTGCAGGGGCCAGTCCGCGTTTTTCGGCCGCCGAATTCAGGAATCCGCCGATGGTGTCGAACAGTTCCGGCTCCTCCAGCAGAAAGGCGTCGTGGCCTTTGTCGGATTCGATTTCGACGAAGCTGACATTGGCCGCCACCGCGTTCAGCGCGTGCACGATGGCGCGGCTCTCGCGGGTCGGATACAGCCAGTCGCTGGTGAAGGAAATGACGCAAAAGCGGGTCGCGGTGCCGGTGAAGGCGTTGGCCAGCACGCCGCCGTGGTCCGCCATCAGGTCGAAATAGTCCATGGCGCGTGTTATATAAAGATAGCTGTTGGCGTCGAAGCGCTCCACGAAGGCCGTCCCCTGATGGCGCAAATAGCTCTCCACCTGAAAATCCGCGTCGAAACCGAAGGCCACCGTTTCCCGGTCCTGGAGATTGCGGCCGAATTTGCGGTGCAATGCCTCCTCCGACAGATAGGTAATGTGGGCAGCCATGCGCGCCACCGCCAGACCTTTGCGCGGTTCGATGCCCGCCTCCAGATAACGCCCGCCGTGCCAATCGGGATCGGCCATCACCGCCTGCCGGCCCACCTCGTCGAAAGCGATGTTCTGTGAGGAATGCCGCGCCGCCGTGGCGATGGGGACGGCGGTGAACACTCGCGACTTGTAGCTGGCCGCCCATTGCAGAACCTGCATGCCGCCCATGGAGCCGCCGATGACGCAGAACAGGTCGGGAATACCAAGATAATCAATGAGACGCGCCTGCGCCCGTACCATGTCGCCGATGGTGATGACGGGAAAGTCGAGGCCGTAGGGCTTGCCCGTCGCCGGATTGCAGCATCCTGGGCCGGTAGACCCCATGCAGCCGCCGAGGACATTGGAGCAGATGACGAAATAGCGGTTCGTGTCCACCGGCCGGCCAGGGCCGACCACGGTTTCCCACCAGCCCGGCTTGCCGGTGACGGGGTGAATATTGGCCACATGCTGATCGCCGGTCAGCGCGTGGCAGACGAGGACGGCGTTCGAGCGATCGGCATTCAATGTGCCGTAGGTTTGATACGCGATGGTGAATGGTGTGAGCACGGCGCCGCTATCCAGACGCAATGGCGCCGACGCCGCGAAATGGGCGAAGCGGTTCTCGCCGTTGGAGGAAGCGGTATTCTCTTGATTTGGGAGGGGTGTATCCATGGATCGGCGTCCGGCAAGACCTCTGACGGCAGGTCGTGTAGCCCTAAAAACCTAGCCGGGCGCAATGGGGCAGGTCTAACGCCTCGGCCTTTTAGCAAGTTGTTTTACGTGGCTGCAAGCCGCCGGCCAAATGACCACAGGGCCGCATTTAAGCGCGCCAGGTGAGAATGTGTCAAGCGGCACCAAAGCTCAATGTCACCAGACCGGAAATGCGCCAGCCTGAAATGCTCAGGGCGCACCGGCGTGCCAGGGTGATGCGAATCAATGTGGCAGCCGTGCCACAAGTTTTCCACAAACAGCCCTCGCGCACCTCCTGTTCATCACAATCGGAGGAGAGGGGCTTGATGGAGATTTCAAGTTAAGGCCATAGTGAGGCGTCCAACTTCAGGGTGTAAAGTTTCGATTTGATCGGCCTTCCGGACAGTCGTAGTTACGGCCCCGGAGTTGGTTTCCAATGGCGTTTGATGAGGTCTCCGTGCTGGCCTGCACATCCTACACGGAGCGGACGCCTTGGATGCTTGGGGACATATTGGAGGATAAAGGCGATGAAAAACAAGGTCCTGCAACTGGCGGTAGCGCTATTGGCGGCGTTTGGGCTGTTGACAACCATAACACCTCAAACAGCGAAGGCCGGTGATGGATTAACCGGCTTTTTCGAGGATCTTTCACGTGCCTTCAATAGCGGCCCCGACGGCCGTCACACGACGCGCATCATGGCCAACTATCCGGCCGGCACCATCCTTGTCAGCTTCGGCGACCGCCGCCTTTATTACATGCTGGGCAAGGGGCAGGCCGTCAGCTACCCGATCGCCATCCCGAAGCCCGAAGCGCGCTGGGCCGGTGTCAGCTTCGTGAGCAACAAGACGGTGAACCCCATCTGGACGCCGACCGAAGACATGCGCCGCGAAAATCCCAAGCTGCCGGCCTTTATGCCGGGCGGACATCCGCGTAACCCGCTGGGCGTGCGCGCGCTGTATGTCGGCTCGACCATGTACCGCATTCACGGCACGGACGCCCCCTGGCTGATCGGCGAGGAAGTGTCCCACGGCTGCGTGCGCCTTCTCAACGAAGACATCATCGACCTGTTCGACCGCGCCAAGGTCGGTGCGAAGATCGTCATCACCTGGCAGCGTTTCGAAACGGTGTAATCGCAACCATCACCGTTTGAAAGACCAGCGGCCGCCCTCTGAGCGGCCGCTTTTTTTCCGCGTTTCGCCTTATGATGGCAGACAGGCATTGAGGTTTTTGGCGTTCAGGCGGATGAACTCGAAATAGAGGTCCGGCCCTGGCTTCAGACCGGCGCCGATCTCGTCCAGCGTGCCTTTCTTCGACGCCGTGCCATCAATCAGGGTGTCAACGAGCTTGGGGGAGAATTGCGGCTCGGAAAACACGCAGACGGCGCCGAGTTGCTTGATCTTTGCGCGCACCTCGCTCAGCCGTTTGGCGCTGGGCTGCCGCTCGGGGCTTAACGTGATGGCGCCGGCCGAATTCAGCCCGTAGCGCTTCTCGAAATACTGCACGACATCGTGGAACACGATGAACGGCTTGCCGCGCGCCTTTTCCAGCGCGGCGGAGGTCTCCTGATCGAGCGCCTCCAGCCGCTGCTTCATTTTGGCGGCATTGGCTTCATACACCGCCGCATGGGCCGGGTCGGCCCCGGCGAACACCTTGGCCAGATGCGCGACGATGACCTTCGCATTCACCGGGTCGAACCAGAGATGCACGTCATGTTCGCCGTGCTCGCCTTCGTGTTCGCGGCCATGGACGCCGTTGTGTTTGGCGCTCGCCTCGTCCATATGCGATTTGTAATTGCCGCCCTCCCGGACGGGCAGCAAATTGATGCCCTCAATTTCATCCAGCGTCACGATGCGGGCGCGTTTCGGCAGATTTTTCAGCGCCTTCTGCAAAAATGCCTCATAGGTGTCGCTCACCTCGACGATGATATCCGCCGCCTGCAAGCTGCTCGCATCGGACGGCTTGAGCGAGTATGTGTGTGCCGACGCGCCGCTTTGCAGCAGCAGCTTTGGCTCGCCCGCGCCCTCCATCACGCCCGCCGCCAGGGAATGAACCGGCGCGATGGTGACGACGACATTCAGGCGATCCTCCGCCTGCGCGCAGGGAGATTGCATGCCGAGCCACAAAAGCGCGGGCGCCAGCATTGACGGACGAAGTTTTTTCATGGCAGCTCCAGATCAGGTATTTAAAGTGAGGCAGGCGGCCAGCCGCGCCCCATGGCATGTAATATTATATCATTACGATTTGCGCCTACACAATCCTGTTACCGCTCACTCCTTCCCAAGATCGCCTCAATATGCCACTAACGGCATAGCTGAAAATTCATATGCTCCGTGGCACGGATTTGGCTAATCAGGTTTTTCGCTGGCCGGGCCGCCATCATGGGGTGGAACCTCAAATGCGCCGTTTTCTACCGCTTGCCGCCTGTCTTCCGCTGGTATTGGCCACCGCGCCCGCCAGCGCTCATCCGCACGTCTTCGTAACCATGCAAACGGAGGTGGTCTACGACGGCGCCAAAAACCTCACCGGCTTCAAGCAGAAATGGACGTTTGACGAGCTTTATTCGTCCTTCGCCGTGCAGGGGCTCGACAAGGATGGCGACGGCAAATACTCCCGCGAGGAATTGCAGCCCCTGGCCGATGTCAACGTGCAGTCCCTGTCCGAATTCGGCTATTTCACCTTTCCCAAGCTGGCTGAGGAAAAGCTGGAAATCCAGCAGCCCAAGGATTACTGGATCGAAGTCAACGCCGATGGCACGGTGACGCTGTATTTCACCAGCTTGCTGGTCAAGCCCGTGAGCGCGGCGGAGTTTAAGGCTTTTTCCTTCTCCATTTACGATCCAACGGTCTACGTGTCGTTCGCCTTCGCGGACATTCAGCCGGTAAAGCTGGCCGGTGCGCCCCCGGCCTGCGCGCCGAAATTGAACGCACCGAAACCCGCGCCGGCCCCATCGACGCTGGGCGAGGCCTATTTCAGCAACCTCGACGCCAGCTCGACCTACGGTGCACAATTCGCGCAGACCGTGGTCATCGAATGCGGAAGCTGAGCCGATGAATACGCTTGCCCGGCTGGCGGTATGCTGCTGCGCCATTTTACTGATGGCTTTTGCGTCCACCGCCGCCCAAGCCGCCGGTGATCCCGGAGATGCGGGGACGGCGCGGCTCATTCTTGCTCAAAATCCGTTTCAGGCGCCGGGCTCCGCTGGCCAGCCTCGGCAGCAGCCGGGCCACGGGTTCGCCGGCCCGGCGGGGGCTCAAACGCAGGCGGCAGCGCCGCCGGCCCCAGGGATATTCACCCGCATCTCCCTCTGGATCGACAGCACCAGCCAGTACTATTTCAATGGCAAGATCGCCAAGGCCGTGCGCGCCTTCAAGGAGGGCGACCCATTCAACGCGGGGCTGACGCTGATCTCCATCAGCTTCATTTACGGTGTCCTGCACGCCGCCGGCCCTGGGCATGGCAAGTTTGTGATCTCCGCCTATGTCCTGGCGAACGAACGCACGGCGCGGCGCGGCCTGATACTGGCATTTCTGTCCGCCATGGTGCAGGCCGTGGTGGCGGTCCTGATCGTGCTATGCTTCTCGCTGGTCCTCAAAACGGCGGGGCTCCAGATGCAGGCGGCCAGGTGGGTGGCCATTATCAGTTCCATCGGCATCATGTCGCTTGGCGGCTGGATGCTGTCCTCCTCCATACGTAAACGCTGGCCGCGCGGGGCACCGGCCAGCCAGTCCAGCGGACACGATCATGCTCACGGCGAAGACTGCGGCTGCGGCCATGCGCACGTGCCGGACCCGTCAATGCTCGATCGCGATTTTTCATGGCTCAAAGGCGCGGCCATCATTTTGGCTGTCGGCATCCGGCCATGTTCGGGCGCCCTGCTCGTGCTCATCTTCGCGCTCAGCCAGGGTTTGTTCTGGGCCGGGATCATTTCCGCTTTCGCCATGGCGCTCGGCACGGCAATCACCGTCTCGTCGCTGGTGTTATTGGCCATCGGTTCGCGCAATCTGGCCACGCGCGGCGGCGGCGTTTGGGCGGGAAGGATGGAAACGGCGGCGGTATTCGGCGGGGCGGTGCTGATCATGCTTCTCGGCGTGCTGCTGCTGATGGCGTCACTGGCGCCGCCGAGCCCGTTTGCTCCCAATGGCGCGTGAGGCCAGTGAGCCACGGAAAAAGTTGCCGCATCAATACCGGCGAAGACAAAGCGCGCCCCGATGTATACGTCAGCCGCCGCCGCGCTATGGCAAAAGACGCACCATCAAAAAATGACGCCTTATCATTGTGAATGGCTGGTTGACGCGGCGCATTCAATCATTATGATCGCGCCACATTCGCGGTTCGCTTTCTCGATGCCATCCGGCCAAAACCTGACCGTACCCGGCAAAAGCGGGCCGCATATTGCGAGATGAGCTTGGCGGTCCAGACGATCCCTCCCGATGACGGCGGGTATATTGGAGCTGGACCTTTGAGCGGCCCCAGTGGCGGAACCGGTAGACGCGGCAGACTCAAAATCTGTTGCCTGAAAGGGCGTGCCTGTTCGAGTCAGGCCTGGGGCACCAACCGCCGTCCGTAAACAGGGAAATGAGGATAGCGTGTCGAGGAAAGTTTTCGCCGCACTCATTTTCAAAGTTGCGCTTCTTCTGACGGCTATCGCCGTGCCGTGGCGCGCCGCCCAGGCGTCGCCCTCCATCGTCATCGATGTGGAAACCGGCCTGGTGATTTATGCCGAGGATGCGGACCATCCGTGGTATCCCGCCTCGCTTACCAAACTCATGACCGGCTACCTCACCTTCGAGGCCATCCGCGACGGCAAGCTGTCACCAGAAGATACCGTGCCATGTTCCGCCCGCGCCAACAGTCAGCCGCCCAGCAAGCTGGGGCTGCGCATCGGCGCGGAGATCAAAGTCGATCTGGCACTGAAGGCGCTGCTGATAAAGTCGGCCAACGATGTCGCCATCATGCTGGCCGAGAAGGTGGGCGGCACCGAAGAGGCGTTCGTCGCCCGCATGAACGAGACCGCGCAACGGCTCGGCATGACCGGCACCAAATTCTTCAATGCCAACGGTCTGCCGCACGGCGAGCAGGTCACGACCGCCCACGACATGGCGGTGCTCGGCCGGGCGCTGCTGAAGGAATTTCCGCAATACTCCTATTACTATTCCATACCGTCGTTCGAGTTCGCGGGACGCGAGATCCGCACCCACAACGAGCTGCTGCGGACCTATGACAGCGCCGACGGCATGAAGACTGGGTTCATTTGCGCGTCCGGCTATAATCTCGTGGCCAGCGCCACGCGGGGCGAGCGCAAGATGGTCGCGGTGGTGCTCGGTGCAACGTCCGGGCGCGTCCGGGCGCTGCGGGCGGCGGCGCTCATCGAGCACGGCTTCGAGTATTACAGTTGGAAGACGCTGTTCTCCAGCAGCATCGAGAACAGTCCCGCGGAACCGGCGGCCGGGGTGGTCCCCCGCGATCTGCATGGGATTGTCTGCAACTACAGCGCAAAACGCGCCCACTCGAAGCATAACAAGAAGGGCAACGCCAGCGCCAAGCAGGTCAAGCGCGTCAAGAAAGCGAAAGGGTCAAACTGACCGCCGCCATCTCCAGCCCCCCCACGGAAACGCCGTACCGATGGCGTCGCCACAAGTTTCCAATTCCTCGAATGCCCCTTATAAAGCGCGACGTGAGCGTTGCGCGGCGGACGAATAACGCTAATGTTCCAGCTCTGTTGCGTAACAGAGTCAGTACGGAACGCTTGTTCGTACAATGTCTGGTGTTTTGGTTTTTATGCCTCGATCGGAACAAGGGGCGTTGAACCACGGCAAACCAATATGGCAGGGGGGCAGAATATGGACAAAGCGTTGAAGCCTGATCTTTGTGTGATTGGCGCCGGGGCTGGCGGACTGACGGCGGCTTCGCTGGCGGCGCAATTGGGCGCCTCGGTGGTGCTGATCGAGAAGCACAAGATGGGCGGGGACTGCCTCAACTATGGCTGCGTCCCCTCCAAGTCGCTGCTGGCGGCGGCCAGGCGGGCGCAAAACATGCGCGACGCCGGGCAGTTCGGCATCGCCGCCGCCGATCCCGTCATCGACCACCGGCTGGTGCACGGCCATGTGCATGGCGTGATCGCTAGCATCGCGCCGAACGAGTTGGTCGAGCGGTTCCAGGGGCTCGGCGTGAAGGTCATCCCCGGCACCGCGAAATTCAAGGACCACACCACCGTTGTTGTGGACGGCCAGGAGATCATGGCACGGCGGTTCATCATCGCAACCGGTTCGAGTCCGGCCATTCCGCCCATTCCGGGCATCGAATCCGTGCCGTATCTGACCAACGAGAGCATTTTCGACATCAACTATCTCATGCCGCATCTAATCATCGTTGGCGGCGGTCCCTTGGGGCTGGAACTGGGGCAGGCCTACCGGCGTCTCGGCAGCGAGGTAACTGTGCTGGAGGCGCTGACGCCGCTGGGGAATGACGACCCCGAGCTGACCGCGCCCGTTTTGCAGCGTCTTCAGCGCGAGGGGGTGCGCATTCTCGACGAGGCCCGGATCGAGCGCATCGAGCCCTTCGGCCAGAACATCCAGGTGGTTTTCACCAAGGACGGCCGCAGCTATTCCATAGATGGCACGCATTTGCTGATCGCCGCCGGGCGCAAACCCAATCTCGACGGCCTGAATCTGGACGCCGCCGGCGTCAAATTCAACCGTACCGGCATCAGCGTGGACGACAGCCTGAAGACCTCGAACAAGCGCATCTATGCCATCGGCGACGTCACGGGCAAACTGCCCTACACCCATGTGGCGGCCTATCATGCCACGCTGGCCGTGCGCAATTTCCTGTTCCGCTGGCCGGTGATCGCGCGGCACGAGGGGCTGCCGCACGTGACCTTCACCCAGCCGGAACTGGCACAGACCGGCTTGACCGAAGCCGCAGCCCGCGAGCAGAAACTGGACATCCGCGTACTGCGCTGGCCCTACCACGAAAACGACCGCGCCCATACCGAACATGCGACGGAGGGCTATTTGAAGGTCATCACCACGAAGCGCGGGCGCATCCTGGGCGCCGGCGTTGTGGGCGAGCAAGCAGGCGAAGTCATCCAGCTTTGGAGCCTCGCCATGCAGCAGGGCATCAGCATTCGCGCCATGGCCAGCTACGTCGCGGCGTACCCGACCTTCACCGAAGTCAACAAGCGCGCGGCAATTTCGTACTTCATGCCGAAACTGACCAGTCCATTGATCGGCCGCGTTATTGGCTGGCTAGCCAAGTTCGGCTAGAGGTGTTAAGAATGATTTTTAATTATCTGGAAGCCGGCCCAGAATCGGGGCTGTCCGGCGTGCGGGATGATATCACTTTCCGGGAAAGCGCTGTATACTGCGAATCTGATGCGCTCTCCTGGGGAAGCCCGTAGACGTTTTTTTTTGTATCGTGGAGGCCGGAGCGCTTTCCGCAAAAAGCGGCAAACAGTTTCAGGCAGACGAGCGCGGTGAAACGGGGAACCTGGGGCGGGAAATGCTCCGGGATGCCGGGACAGTCTGGAGTTCAATATTTCCGCGGGGCCGATGGACATTGAGTGATAGTAGATAGGACACAAAATCATTATGGCAGTCGCGAACCGGACGGAATTGGCCGGTGCTCCGGGCATGTGTCTCAAAAACTAGCGTCGCTCAGCCTTTCGACCAAGCTCCTCATCCTGACGATCGTTTTCGTCATGCTTGCCGAGCTGCTGATCCTCATTCCCTCCATCGCCAAGTTCCGCCAGCATTGGCTGGCCGAGCGGCTGGCCGCCGCGCAAATCGCCTCGCTCTCTCTGGAAGCCGCGCCGGGGCACAAATTGCCGGATGTCCTGCGCGATGAATTGCTCAACATGGCGCGCGTGCGCTCCGTGGCGCTGCGCCGCGCCGACCGCCGCGAGCTTATCTTGCAGATGAGCATTCCTTACGAAATCTCCGCTCATTACGACCTGCGGCAGGCGGGCTGGCCGACGCTGATCGCCGATGCGCTTGAAGTGTTCATCGCGGCGGATGGCCGCAGGATCCGGGTCATCGGAGAACCGAATCTAACCGCTTCCGACACGCTGGTCGAAATCGTCATGGACGAGGCGCCGCTGAAGGCCGCTATGCGAACCTATGTGCACAACATCCTATGGCTGTCGGTGCTGATATCGGTGTTTACCGCCGCCCTGGTCTATTGGACGCTGAGGGCGCTTTTCGTGCGCCCCGTCTCACGTATCACGTGCAGTATGGAGCGCTTCCGCGAGAATCCCGAGGACGCGAGCCGGGTGATCGTGCCGTCGGATCGCGGCGACGAACTTGGCAGGGCCGAGCGGGAATTGGCCGCCATGCAGACAGAGCTTGCCGAAACGCTGCGGCAGAAGAGCCGGCTGGCGGCCCTGGGGCTGGCTGTGAGCAAGATCAACCACGATCTGCGCAATATGCTGTCGAACGCGCAGCTCATTTCCGATCGCATGACCTCGGTACCCGATCCCACTGTGCAGCGTTTCGCACCGAAGCTGATCGCCTCGCTCGACCGCGCCATCCGGCTATGCACCGAGACGCTGAAGTTTGGCAAGACCAGCGAACTGCCGCCGGAGCGGGCGCGTTTTCCGCTGGTGCCGCTCATCGAGGAATGCGCCGGCAGTCTCGGCGTGATCGGGCACGGGCGGATTGGCTGGCGGCTGATCGCGGATCACGATCTTCAGATCGACGCCGACCGCGAACAGCTGTTCAGGGTGCTGACCAACCTGCTGCGCAATGCGGCGCAGAGTTTGGAAGCGGCGGCGGGCAACGGCGCCCAGCCGGAAATCACCGTGGAGGTTCTGCGGGCCGGCGGTGTGGTCATCATCGACGTGGCGGATAATGGTCCTGGCGTACCCATGAATGTGCGCAAGCATCTATTCGAACCGTTCAGCGGTTCGACACGCGATGGCGGCACGGGGCTTGGTCTTGCCATCGCGGCCGAGATTGCGCGGGCCCATGGCGGGCAGCTGACGCTTGCCGCCAGCACCAGGGGGGCGCGGTTCAGATTGGAGATTCCCGACGTGGGGAGCCAGGGGGCACAGGCCCGCATAGCGAAAAATGCGCGTGCAGACAGCAACGGTTCCGCCAAGGCTTTGGGGTAGAGTTCGATCTCTACCCCCAAAGGCGCTGTAATTGTTTGCGAACGGAACACTAAGGCTTGCGTTGCCGCGGCCAGCCGGGTATTAAGAGTGGCCTCACGGCGATTTGGCCTCGGGACATCACCGTCCCGCAGCGCCATCGGCATGCACCGGTAGCTCAGCTGGATAGAGCATCAGACTACAAATCTGGGGGTCGGGAGTTCGAAATCTTCTCCGGTGCGCCACTTCGGTACACATGTGCGAACACCAGGCGTGACCTGTCCGCCGTTCGTAACCGCGTGTTCCAGAACGTCTTTCCGGCCCATAATGCGGATTGTGCCCTGATCGACCTCGATCCGGTCAATGATTGCGCCGATCCACGCCTTGCGGGCTGGCGTGTCGCCCTCCAGCAGGCGTCCCCGCATCAGCACGCCGAACTTCTCCACAGCTTCCGGTGACACATCGGCTTTGGCGCGAACGCCGCAGCGCGCGCGGTTCAATGCTTCCTTCGCCCGGTCGCGGTCGGCCTTGAGAATGGCAATTCGATCCTTGAGCAGGTCATCGACTTCGGCGACGCCATCCTCAATCAATTTGTAGAGCCGCTTCAATTTCTCTTCGGCGGTTTCGGCTTCGCGCTCCAATGACGCCAGCCGGACATCGACAGCAGCAGCCCGTTCCGCACGCCTTGCCGCCAACGTCGACAGGAGTTCCCAGACCTGATCGCCGGTGAGAAGCTTCTCAACCAACGCTTCGGTCACCGACGTATCGAGCCGATCCATCTGCACCGCGCGGCCCGCACACGCCTTCTTACCCTTGCGAGCACAGGTGGAACAGGCATAGTACCGGTGAATTTTGCCTGATTTCGATGTGCCGGTTCGCAAGGTCATCGCGCCATTGCACAGGCTGCAGAAGGCAAGACCCGTAAGCAGGATCGGTCCAGTAATTGCACGCGGCGCTTCGACCTTGGGATTCCTTTTCTTCAAAATCTGCTGGATCGCCTCGAACGCGTCTGGCTCGATGATGGCCGGCGCGTCGGCATAGATGTGTTCCGCATCGCTCTTGCGCTTGCGTGTCCGCGCCTCGACTGTGTTGAAACGCCAGCGGCCACCATAAACAGGGTTGGTCACAAGCTGGTGCACGGAACCGAGCCCCCACAGCCCGCCGCGACGCGTGCGGTAACCTTTTTCATTGAGCCACGTTGCGATGCCCTTGACGCCGAGCGGCCCCTGTCCTTCGTGACCGCCCTGCAGCAGCCTGAAAATCATTCGGACCTGCTCCGCCTCGACCTCGTCGATCTCCAACCGCTTTTTGATGCGCGCGCCGCGCCGCTCAACTTCGAAAGTCCGATAACCAAACGGCGGCGTCGACCCGTTCCAAAAACCTTGCCGCGCATTCTCCTTCATCGAACGTAAGACGTGCTTGGCGTTTTCCTTCGACTGATACTCGTCGAACAGCGCGATCACCTGCCGCATCATCACTTGAGCCGGATCGTCGCCGAGCTCCTGCGTGATGGAGACGAGCTTCACGTTGTGCTTGGCGAGCTTGCGCACATAAAATTCAAGACCAAACGCATCACGGAAGAACCGGCTGAAGGAGTGCACGACGATAACGTCAAAAGCGCATTCGCCGTCACAAGCGCGCTCCACCATGCGCTGGAATTCCGGTCGCCGGTCATCCGTCGCCGATGCTCCCGGCTCAATGTACTCGGCAACAACCTGCAACCCGCGCGCGGCCGCCCACATCGCCGTCTGGGATCGTTGATCGGGGATCGACAAGTCGTGTTCGGCCTGCCTGCCAGTGGAGACCCGAAGATAAAGCGCGGCGCGCTGGCCTGCCGTTGTCACTTCACCGTTCGCATTCGACTTTCTCGACTGCAATTCCATGGCGTGCTCTCCATGCAAATTCCATCATCGGCGGCATCATGTCAGCCGCGTGTGGCGCGAGGAAGTCGAAGCCGTGCTTTGTGCACCGCCCAGCACTTCGTCGAGAATGTCCGCGAGATAGGTCTCGATGACGACAAGCTCAGCTTGCCCGATGCGCCGCTTAACTGGAAAATCGTCTATCACGATTAGTGGGCTGGCATCGACGAATTTCGAAGCATCGGCTTGCTCGGCATGCGCCGGTCCAACCGTGTCTGCGACGGTCGACATTCCTTCCGGCGTATTTGCGAGCAGCTCTTCCATTTGCTTTGTCCGTGCTTCCACGAACAAGCGTAAGGACGCTCAACCGGCTTCGAAAGAAATCAGGGATCAATCAAGATGCTAGCGGCAAGTTTGATCTTCCCGCGCGTCGTCGACGAAGAACTCCGGCTTGGGATGTCAACTCACGGCGAGGCCGACAGCCGTTTCCGCCGAGTGCCCCTGCGCTTCGGACTCGATTGACAGTCGAACATACGAAGCATATATGGTTCGTATGTTATAGGAGATCGGGAGAGCACCATGGGCATCGTGAAGATCGACGACGGGTTGCACGAAGAGGTGCGCCGGGCCAGCACGGTGATGTGCCGGTCCATCAATGCGCAGGCCGAGTTCTGGATGAAGATCGGCATGCTCGCCGAAGCCCATCCGACGCTGTCCTTCAACGACATCGTGAAGAGGCAGTACGCGCTGGCCGAGGTGCATCTCGCCGACACGGCCGCCGCCTGACATGGTCAAGACTCCGGACGAACTGGTGCTCATGCGGATATCCGGCCGCTTGTTGGCGTCCGCCTTCGAGATGTTGGACGGGATCGATCTCGCCGGCCTGTCGACCCTCGAGGTGGACGCTCTGGTCGACCGTTTCATCACCGTCGATCTCGCCGCGCGTCCGGCGAGCAAGGGGCAATACGGCTTCGCCCATGTTCTGAACTGTTCGATCAATCACGTCGTCTGTCACGGCGTGCCTGATCCAAACGAGATCATCCGCGACGGCGACATCGTCAACCTCGACATCACGCTCGAAAAGAACGGATTCATCGCGGATTCCAGCAAGACCTATGTCGTCGGCGACGCCTCACCGGCGGCTCGGCGGCTGGTGCGGGTCGCGCGGGAGGCGATGTGGAAGGGCATCGGGCAAGTACGGCCTGGGGCGCATCTGGGCGACGTCGGCCACGCGATCAAACGCCATGCCAGCCGGAACGGCTATTCGGTGGTTCGAGAATACTGCGGCCACGGCATCGGCCGCGAGATGCACGAGGAACCGCAGGTGCCCAACTTCGGCCGGCCGGGGACCGGCCTGGAACTGCGCGAGGGCATGGTCTTCACCATTGAACCGATGGTCAATCAGGGAACTCGCCGGGTCGCGACGGCGAGCGATGGCTGGACGGTGATGACCGACGACCACAAGCTCTCCGCCCAGTTTGAGCATACGGTCGCGGTCACGCGGACCGGCGTCGAAGTCCTGACCTTGCGCCGCGACGAAGCGTCGATGCTGGAGACGAGAGCATGACGGCTGCCGCGTAGTTCTCAAATTGCGTGAGAAGGCCACGGGCTGTCCGTACTATGGTCCTTCATCAGGGATATGAACCCTGGTTTTCGTCACCATCGTTGATTCGGTTTCTCGCTTAACGGACTGCGTTGCGCGTTGTGTCATACCCGTACACTGCAGAAGTCGAGAGCCTTGGAAATATTTCGCTCCTGGTCTTGATCGCTCGGCTTAATCCAATAACATAGTCGCAAGTGCTTGCGGTCAAATGACGCGCCGCATTAGCAGCGACGGAAACCTCAATTCTGATCCCATCACGACCTCCATCTGACACACTTCGTTGAAGCCAAGCGATTGGTAGAAGCCCTTTGCGTTGAGGCTGGCATAGCACTCGTATTGCCAGGCGCCTGCTTTGCGAGCGTCGGCTTCGCACACAGCATAGGTCGCCTTGCCGATCCCGCGTCCAATCAAGTCCGGGTGTGTGGCGAAATGGCGAATATGCGCGAGGCCAGGGGTAACTTCTCCGCTTCCTGGCTGTTCCAAAGTCCAGCCGCCGCAACCAGCAATGCGTCCATCTCCAGTCTCGGAGAGGTAGTAAGTTCCAGAGGACAACAGAGCTGGGTTGGCTCGTGTCATCAGGGGAAGCGCGCGCGCAAGGACAGCAGCGTCGTAGCTCGCTTTCATCAGTACGGGATAGGAAGCTTTGAGCAATTCACTTACAGCCGAATCGTCTTCGCGGGTTGCAACTCTGATTGAGAACACTTCTTGCCCTTTCGCTGCCAGGCTTCAATTCAGTGTCCCAGCGTTCACCCTACCCGGTCAATACCAAGGGTTCGAGCCACTTTACTGCCGTTGTCACAGACGCTGCAACTGTCGTTGTCCCGAGGGGCGAAATCCACGACACCGCCGAGGCGGTCCAACTCCACGCGACAGCATGTTAACAACATGTCTTTGATTTGCTTCCGGCCGCGCTGAACACGCGACTTCATCCCGGAAAGAGAGACGCCGATATGGCTCGCAGCCTCCTGCTGCGTCATTCCATTCAAGTCGGTCATGATCAGAGCGTCCCGATATTTTTCGGGCAAAGCCGCGATCATGGGCACGACACATGCAGAAAGCTCGCTGGGGCCGCTCTGCTCTTCGCTGTCATTATCAGCCGAGGCGGGCGCGTCAAAATCGTCGGCTAGCGGTTGCTCTTGTTCAGGCCCGGAGCGGTAATGATCGGCGATGGCATTTCGCGTGATCTGAAACAACCAGGCGGAGAGGTAATCTTTTTGGCGAAGGGACCCGAGCCTGCGATGGATGCGCACGAACACCTCTTGCAAGATGTCGTCCGCATCCTCGGCTCTATACACGCGCCGCGAAACGAAAGCGCGCAAGGGCTTGAAAAATGCGCGCCACACGGCTTCCGTTTCAGCGGCGTTGTTTTGCATGGTCAGCGGCACCCGCAGACGGTAGTTTGCCTCTCGGCCGCCTCCGTGCTGCAGCCGGCGGACTTTTCCGAAGGAGCGCAGCACGCATCCTGCTCGGCTGGGACACAACAGGGGGAAGCTTGTTTTGCGGCCTTGCTGGCGAAAAACCGCTTGAGGTTTTCTGGTGTTTTCTCGGGTGCCCCGCTGCCGGCGATCTTCGGCGCCATTTGTTTGCCCCCGCCATACGCCGCTGACAGAATGGCGTTGACGATCAAGGGCTCGGGAGCCTCCGTGTATTCTTGCCCCTGCCAAACCCACACCCTGCAATCGATTTCACCGTCGCAACCGGCTGCTTCCGCGCAGGAGTCGCAGCGGCTTTCCTTTAGCTCCAGCGCGATATCCTCGCCATTCATGCGAATTGTTGGCGACGACACGAAATCCAATTCCAAAGCTCTTTGTTCTGTGTCCACGAGTGTCTTCCGCACGGAAACGCTTGCTCCGGCCGACGTCAATACGGACTGCACCGTGTTCAAGGCGGCGTCCAGGTTGGCGTCCGTGCCCTTGCAACGCACGCATGTTTCAAGATCGAGGAACAGAAAATCGATTTCGATGGTTTTTCCGTTCGCTTGCTGCTTCATCTTCGTCATTTCCGCTATCCCTGTGCTGCGAGCCTACCGCATTGCGGGCTCTCACAACAGGGAGACGGGGACAAACGCAAAAGGACGCAAAAATCTTGCAGAAACCGGATATCTTTAAGGAAATAGGCCAATGAACTTCTCAATCCGCTCCGAGCGTCCCACGGACGCTCAAGTCATCCGGCAGGTCATAGAAGCGGCCTTTGCCACTGCCAAGCACAGCGACGGCACGGAAGGAGCCATAGTTGACGCGCTTCGCGCGGCAAACGCTCTTACCATCTCGCTCGTCGCCATCATCAGCGACGAAGTGATCGGGCACGTCGCGTTCTCGCCGGTCATGATCGACGGAGACAATATCGGCTGGTTCGGCCTCGGCCCCGTTGCCGTGAAGCCGGATCTTCAAGGCCAAGGAACCGGGGGCGCGCTGATCCTGGCAGGACTGGACCAGTTGCGAGCGGCCGTTGCGAAGGGCTGCGTGGTGCTTGGCGATCCCAACTACTATCGGCGCTTCGGTTTCGGGCACGACCCGGCCATCCGATACGAGGGCGTTCCCCCGGAATACTTTATGAGGATATCATTCGACGGATCGCCGGTTTCCGGGAACGTTACCTACCACAAAGGCTTTTCGGCATCGTGAAGACGGGGGAATCCAATCCTGGTTTGCCCCACAAGCCACCGACTATGGCGGAACGATATGCAGACGATACGGCAAGCGGAATCCAAAGATGCGTAGATATTGCCTGCGTACATCGGCACGCCAGTTCTGCGGCCATGCCCTGGCTCCCCAATAACCAACGAATCCCTGCATAGATTTACTTGTTTTCGCAAAACCGGATAGGCCGCTTTTGCGAACTCTGCTTAGAAAGATACCATTTGCCATACGGCAATGATTTGACCAATTTGCTTCCTAGTGCACTGACTCATTCAATAGATGCAGGCAGGCGGCGGAGTTTGGCGAGGATGGTTTCGGCTGGCTTGGTCCAAACGAAGGGTTTGGCATCCTTGTTGTGCTCGCGGATGTAGCGGCGGATGGCCTTTTGAAGTTCCGAGACGGACTTGAAGACGCCGCGCCGGATGCGCCTGCGGGTGATGATGGAGAAGAAACCCTCGACAGCATTCATCCAGGACGCCGATGTTGGCGTGAAATGGAAAGTCCAGCGCGGGTGATCCGCCAGCCACTCCTTGACCTTGGGATGTTTGTGCGTGCCGTAGTTGTCAGCGATGGCATGGATGATCTTGCCTGCCGGAACGGCCCGCTCTATCGCGTTGAGGAATTTGATGAATTCCTTGTTGGTGTGTTTGGGCATGCAGCGCCCGATAACGGTTCCGTCGAGGATATTGAGGGCCGCGAACAAGGTGGTCGTGCCGTTACGCTTGTAGTCGTGAGTCATGGTGCCGCATTTGCCCGGCTTCAATGGCAATCCTGGCTGGGTCCGGTCCAGAGCCTGGATTTGCGTCTTCTCGTCAATGGATACGACGACGGCATGGACCGGCGGATTCATGTAGATGCCAACGATGTCCTCCACCTTCCCGGCGAAAGCGGGGTCTCTGGATTTCTTGAAGGTGCGGATACGGTGCGGCTGGAGCCGGTGCATCTCCCAAATCCGCTGCACGGCCCGGAGCGAAATTCCGGCTGCTTTGGCCATCGCCCGCCCGGTCCAGTGCGTGGCTTCGCCAGGCGGGCGGGTGCAGGTGAGCGCAACGATCCTGCTTACGGCCTCCTGCGGCAGCGGGGCCTTGCCGGGCTTACGGCTCGGCTCACGCAGCAGCACATCCACGCCGCTCTCGCCGAAGCGGCACTGCCAGCGCCAGACCGAGGGGCGGCTGACGCCGGCTTGGCGCGCGATCTGCGCCACCGGCAGCCGCTCCTCCGAAAGTAGAATGATCCGGGCCCGCTGGATATGCTTCTGCGGGCGGTTGCGATCGCTGAGGACTGCGGTCAATCGCTCGCGGTCCTCAGCATTGACGATAACGCTGATTGTCTGTGCCATGCCCGCAGAATTGCACACCTAATCGCGCATGTGAATCCCTTGTATGCGTCAGTGCACTAGCAAGGAGACTGGCACATGCTTACAAGACGTTTATTCGTTGCCTCTGCGGGAATGGCAGCCATCGGCATTGGGCTGGGCGCTACATCGCGGTTTGCGCGCGCCGGGACGGGTTGGTCCGGCACCCTGACCCAAGCCATCGGCGAGATCGAGAAAAGCAGCGGCGGCCGGCTTGGCGTTGCGCTGCTCGACACGGGCACCGGCGCCTCGACGGATCACCGGGGAGACGAGCGCTTTCCGATGTGCAGCACCTTCAAGGTGCTGGCAGTTGGAGCGCTGTTGGCGCGTATCGATACTGGCCAGGAGAAATTGTCGCGGCGTATCCTGTTCACCGCGGCTGACCTGCAGTCGTATTCGCCGGGCACGAAGGATCACGCGGGCGGAGATGGCATGATGCTGTCCGAGATCTGCGAGGCGGCGCTCACGCTGAGCGACAACACAGCCGCCAACCTTCTGCTCGAACAGATCGGCGGTCCTGCGGGACTGACTCGCTACATTCGCTCGATTGGAGACGAAACCACCCGTCTGGACCGCAACGAACCATCCCTCAACGAGGCAACTCCCGGTGACCCTCGCGACACGACAACGCCGGTTGCGATGCTGGCCAGTCTGAAGACCCTGACGCTCGGCACCGCCCTGTCTGCCGCTTCGCGCAACCAGCTTCTCGGCTGGCTGAAGGGCAACAAGACCGGAGCCAAGCGGCTGCGCGCCGGTTTGCCGGACGGCTGGCTGATCGGAGACAAAACGGGATCGGGCGACTACGGCACCACGAATGACATCGGCGTGATTTGGCCGCCGGATCGCAAGCCGATCCTCGTGACCGTTTACCTGACAGGCACGAACGTGCCGTCCCAGGATCGCGAAGCGGCGATTGCCGCCGTCGGGCACGCGATTGCGGCATCTCTCCCGGCGTGATCCTCGCCTGGGCATCGCCGGGAAGTTTGCATCGCTGGGGCAAGATTAAATTAAAACGCTGGCGGGGGCTGCCGTCACTCAGGACGGCTCCCGCATAGCCCTTTCACCATCGAGCTTTAAGCTGCAACGAGGCGCGGTCTACAGTTCCGCCAGCTCATTCAAGGCGCCAAGCACCAGCGGCATGAAGCTGTCGCCGCCGCCGTGTCCGGCGTCGTCCAAAATGTGCAGCCGGCTGGTGGTCCATCGCTGGGATAATTGCCAGGCGGTCACCAGTGGTCCGCTGATATCGTGGCGTCCGTGTATCAGCACTCCGGGGATGCCGTTCAGTCTGGCGGCGTCGCGGATAAGTTGGTTCTCTTCAAGAAAGGCCGCGTGCCGCCAGTAGTGCGTCACCAGCCGGGCGAAGCGAAGGCGGAATTCGGCATCTTGATAGCGCGGGTCCGGCGTGTGGCCCGGAGTGAATGAGACGTGAGCGTCTTCCCAGGCGCACCATTCGCGCGCCGCATGATCGCGAACGGCGGGGTCCGGGTTAGCGAGCATCGTGGCGTAGGCGTCGACCAGCCGCAGGTGCCGGAGGTCCTCAGGAACCGCGCTGGCGAAACGCTCCCATTCCTGCGGGAATATTCGTCCCATGTCCCCGGTTATCCATTGCACCTCGCGGCGGGAGGTGGTGGTGACAAACCCCAGCACCATGGCGCGGACATGTTGAGGAAACGCCTGCGCATAGGCCAGCCCGAGTGTGGTGCCCCACGACAGGCCAAGGATCGTCCAGCGGTCAACGCCAAGCATTTCACGCAGTTTTTCGATGTCGCCGATCAGGTAGGCGGTCGTGTTGGTGGAAAGGTCGGCGTCGGGCTCACTCGCCAGCGGCTGACTGCGGCCAGAACCGCGCTGATCGAACAGCACGACGCGGTAACGGTTTGGGTCGAAAAACCGCCGCTGACCGGCCGTGCAGCCGGAACCGGGTCCGCCATGCAAGAAGAGCGCGGGCTTGCCAGCCGGGTTGCCGCAGCACTCCCAGTAGACCCGATGCCCATCACCCACATCGAGCATGCCGCTGTCGTATGGTTCGATGGGCGGAAATTGTGCAGACATTTGCCGCCCCCTTCACGGAAACTCCACTTCGAGGTTCAAGCGCCTTGCGTCGCTATAATGCGCACACCGTTATAGTCGCGCATTTCAGCGTCCGTGGGCGATTCCCAAATGCTCTCGACAAAATCGAACATCTTGCGTGTGACCTCGAACTGGTAGGTGTCGCCCTTCTCCGCGTTTCGCGCTTCCACACGGCGCCATCGCTCCTCAACCGGCACGTCGATGAAATGCAGTTGAACCGTGAGCCCCGCATCACGGGCGAGCCCGGCGAACCGCGCCCGGTTCTCCGCCCGCGTCAAACCTGCATCCAGCACGCAACAAACACCCCGCTCCGCAATGCGATGCGCCGTCGCCCAGATCTGCGCGTAACAGCGTCCGACGCGCTCCATCGACCAATCCGCGTCGAGCGGCTGCGGGCTGTCCATCCAGAACAGCGTCCGCATCCACTCGTCGATGGAAAAACTGACGGCGCCCAACCGGCCGGCAAGCTGCGACGTGTACGTCGTTTTTCCGGCCCCGGTCGAGCCGCAAATGAGATGGATGAGATGATGCTGCATGGACCGATCCCGTCAGGTTCGTATTGGAAAAGAAATTCAAGCCGAAGCGCCGCCCGTTTTTGCCGCGCATCTTTGACGAGAGGTTACGGCCGCCGCGTCATGACCCAACCTCCGAACAGCCAAGTCTGGTAGAAACGCGTTGGCGTCTCGAAACCGGCCGCCTCCAAGAGGGATGACAGTTCTGTTTCGGGCAGGAAGGCGATATCGCGCATGATATGCGCAACATCCTTGGCGTGATCGTCCGCGCTGACGGCCTGTTCAGCGAAAGACGCCAGCCACGCTTCGAGCAGCCGCGGAAATTCGACCGAGCCCTTATCGCCGAACAAATCGGCGAGGATGAATATCCCGCCGGGTCGGAGGCGTTCCGCAATGGCCCGGTAGTATGCAAGACGCTCCGCCCGATCCAGGATGAAATGGGAAACCAGTATGGAAGTGGCGGCGTCGAATGTCGCGCCGGGCGGCAAAGTCTGGGGCGCGCCGAGATGGAACTCCACGCGATCCGCCAGCCCGCTCCGCGCCATACGCTCCCGGCATGCGTCCAACATGCCGGCGGAGATGTCCGCCGCGACGAAGCGCCAGTTTGGAAAGCGATGGCCGAGGGTGTCCGCCTGCGCATGCATACTTGCTGGGAAACCTCCATGGCATGGGCAGCCCATCGCACGCCAAGCGGCGAAGAAGGCTATTGCAGCATTCCAGCCTCCAACTGGCGGAGAGCCGTATCAAGGCGCTGCCGGATTTGCCGTTGTGTTCATCTCCGGGCCGGGCAAGCAGCGAATCGCAAGAGCGCCTGCCGGTGAACAAGCGGAGGGGGAGGTGTTCCACGGGAGCCGCCGTGGGACACCCGTGGAACGATATCGCCAGACACTCAGCTGGCTTGGCGGCCGTGGCGAGGCGTCACTGCCCGCTGCCGGGCTGTGCTTCGATGCAGTGACCGGCCGCGGTACTCGATCCCTCAGCCAGTTGGGATGTGTTCGCCACAGATTTCGTGAGCTTTGTTTGCGCCCAGCGGTCCAGTTCGGCGCAGTCATAAATTACGACTTGGGCGCCCTGCTTGCAAAAGACAGGCCCGCCGCCAATCGTGGCGAGTTTAGCGAGGGTGGCAGGCTGGCATTTGAGGCCGTGACGGTCGCGCAGATAGGCCGAAGCTTCGGCGCGGTTGAGTTTTCGGCGTCCTGCGAAGGTGGGATCAGCCATATATGTCTCCGTCTCCGGCTGTTGCACCGGCGTTTCAATCATACCGTTCCGGGAATTCAACACGCTGTTGCCTCGCCGCAAAAGCCTGTTCCGCCTGCTCGCCAGTTATTATGCCAAATATTGGCTGCCGGTATCATTCTGTGGAATATTAGGCGTTCTGTACGCACGTATAAAGACAACATGTACACCTGAGTGGATTGCGGAGACTGTGGACATGCCTCCTGGATTGCGCATAGCAAAGATTCTGACTGCAATTACAACGGGTGTGTGCCTGAATCTCTGCGGTCTTTGTCCACATAGTTAAGATATTTGTGCACATATGCTATTTTGTCAATGATTTGATTTGGATCAATGCGGCATCCGTCGACATATTTTCCGCATACATAAGCGGTTGTGATGGATAATTCAAACTACCATCAATTAACACTAAAGGTGTTTTTCAAGGATACCTTCATATTTATTTTATGCTTATTTACACATGAGGTGATAGATCGGCGCATAGAAAGACCATCCGCATTTTTGCATTCAATAGCAAAAAGAATTTGCTTGTGATTTGGAAATCGCTCGGCTGGCCGCTGAGCGGGGTTGGCCGCCGCCTCCGGAGAGCGGAGGGCCGGGGAGGAGCGGGTATCCCGCCGCACCCAGCCGAACACGGGAACTGTCACGGAAAGACGAAAAGGCAGGTGGAAATTGCTGCGGATCATGCCTCGCAGCCAAATTTATGTGCTTTCCGGCCGCCGTTTACACCCCATGACCGCGTTGAGGCGTTGGCCGGGACAGATTTAGAGGTCCGGCTGGATGGCGATGCCGCGCGAGATCATCGGTGTGGTGGTCTGCCCGATTGCCCGGCTCAGCGCCGCGGAAGGCGTCTGCAGGGGCCCCGCCTGCCGGACAATGTGACGGATAAGTCCGCATGCGCCGCGCAGCTTCACCGGTGACAGCCATCCGTGCAGATCAAGCATAATACAACCCGCTTGATGGTGCTCTGCTGAACCGGTCTGGCCGATGCCTTCATGCTGGCTTCGGCTTCGCCTGGCACGCCCGCCGCCAGGAGGCGCCGCACAACGGCAATCATACGGTCATCCGTAGAAAAAGGGCACAGGGGTACATATAGATTCCGGTGTAACGCATGTAACACGGGTAACAGCCAATGATTTCAATAGGTTATCTGTTACATCGGCGTTACACCCGCCAAGGAGGGTGTAACAAGAGCGGCAGCCGCCGGCACCGGGAATTAAGGCGCAGCCCGGGTGCTGCTGCCATCGCATGAAGATGCGTCCTCCCGGAAAACGCCACAGAAATCCGGTACTTATCTGCGCCGGTCACCGCGCAGCCATCCCGCCTGCCTGCACGCCGGCCTGGGATCACAGCTATCCGGCAGAAAGCCGCTCAGGGGTGCGCATCCGTTTGAAGTTTGGCCGCGATAGGCGGCTCAACCTTCGATAGCCGACCAGTTTGCAACAGATGGGTTCTGGCGGTCAGGGCCATAAGCGGCCGTTCGTGCTCCAAAAAACGCGGCCAGAAAGCGGACACAATCCATCCCCGTTCTTCCTGACACACACTCTCTCTTCGAGAGACGGCAGCCGCACCCGCCCGGGAAAAAAGGCGGAAGCCGTTACCGGAATTCGCATATTCTTCCCAGGCCACAAATGAAATTGCGGCTGAGAATTTACTTCTTCCCCTCGATCTTCACGACTGTGAACTGACCATTAATCTTCTCCGCGTCGAACTTTATCTTATCGCCAGGCTTAACTTGTTTCAGCATGGCCGGTTCACCGGCTTTGAAGACCATCGTCATGCCGGACTCCATGTCGAATTTCTTTATCGGGCCGTGCTTGATGGTGATCTTGCCCGCGTCAGCGTCGACCTTGGTCACCTCGCCGTCAATGAGTGTGCCCTGCGCCTGGGCAGGCGCCCCGGCCCCAAAGCTGAAAAGAGCGATCGAGAGAATGGCTGCGATTGCTGTATTTCTGAGCATGGTTCTTCCTCCTTCAATGTGTTTGCTTTTTTGCTGGTGTTACAACGACGCGGGCTTCCATGCCGGCTTCAAGGTGCCCTGGGATGAGGCAGCCGATGTGGATCTTACCAGCCTTGGTGAATTGCCAGAGCACCTCCTTGCTTTCATTCGGCTTGAGCCGCTTCATGTTCGGCTCGTCATGCTCCATTTCTGGATTTTTCTTCATATCTTCGGCATGTTTCAGGTTTTCCTCGCGCGTCGCCATGACGAATTCGTGGTCCACCAAGCCTTCGTTCTTAATACGGAAGCGGAGCTGCTCGCCCTGCCGGACGGTGAAGCTATCCGGCTGGAACCTCATTCTGCCGCCGTCATCCCGCATGACGACTTCGACCACGCGCGCCGGCTTGGCCGCATTGCCGGCACGGCCAAAAGACGTTTCGGCGGCGGCATTCTCGCCGTGCGCAAGCACGGTACTGGGAGCGAGCGCGAAAGCTGCCGCCATCAGAAGATTTGCCCGTTTCCTCATCATTCCTCCAAATTTATAAGATATTTACGCTTCTAATGATCATTGGCATATCCGGGGCCGCTTAATGGCTGCCATGTCCCGCATGGCTGCCAGGTTTGCGAACGGTGAACGTGGTTTCATCCGCTGCATTCGCCGACGACGTGGCGGGCGCAGCCGGGCGCGCCGGCTCGCCAAGCGCCGCCTCCTTCCATTCGTAAGCCACGGTGCCCGGAGGATGCTTGAACCAGCCCGGATCATTGTAGTCGTCGTGGCCGAGCCCTTTGCGCACCTTCACCACCGTGAACATGCCCCCCATCTCCATGGCGCCGAATTGCCCGAAGCCGGTCATCATCGGCAAGGTATTGTCGGGAAGCGGCATCTCCATCTCGCCCATATCGGCCATGCCCGCCGCTCCCATGGGCATATAACCCGGCACCAGCTTGCTGAGTTTCCTGGCGATGTCCCGCTTGTCCACGCCGATGAAATTCTTCACCGAGTGCCCCATGGCGTTCATGGTGTGGTGTGATTTATGGCAGTGGAATGCCCAGTCGCCCTCACGCTCGGCGATGAATTCGAAGGCCCGCATCTGCCCGACGGCAATCTCCGCGGTGACTTCCGGCCAGCGGGCCTCAGGCCTCACCCAGCCGCCATCCGTGCCCGTCACCTCGAATTCGTGGCCGTGAAGGTGGATGGGATGGCTGGTCATGCTGAGGTTACCGATGCGGATGCGCACACGGTCGTCTTTGCCCGCCACCATATGGTCAATGCCGGGAAAGACACGGCTGTTGAAGGTCCAGAGATTGAAGTCCACCATGGTGGCGATCTTCGGCAAATAGGAGCCGGGGTCGATGTCGTAAGCGGCCAGGAGAAAGACGAAATCGCGATCCACGCGCATGAATTGCGGGTCGCGCGGATGCACGATGAAGCACCCCATCATGCCCATGGCCATCTGCACCATCTCGTCGGCATGCGGGTGATACATGAAGGTGCCCGCCCGCTGGAGCTGGAATTCATAGACGAAGGTCTGGCCCGGCTTGATCTGCGGCTGTGTCAGGCCGCCGACGCCATCCATACCGTTCGGCAGACGCTGTCCATGCCAATGGATGGTGGTGTGCTCGGGCAGCTTGTTGGTGACGAAAATGCGAACTTTGTCGCCCTCCACCGCCTCAATGGTCGGGCCGGGAGACTGGCCGTTATAGCCCCAAAGATGCGCCTTCATGCCCGGCGCCATCTGGCGGATCACCGGCTCGGCAACGAGGTGGAACTCTTTCCAATCGCCATTCATCCGCCAGGGCAGCGTCCAGCCGTTGAGCGTGACGGCCGGTTGATAATCCGGTCCGCTCTGCGGATGGAGGGGGGGCTGCGTCAGCGGGGAGTCCTGGGCTGGCGCTTCCGGGATGGCGGCAGCCTGCGCGCGCCCGCTTACGGCGGCGGCGCCGGCGAGCACCAATCCAGATGTGCTGATGAATTGCCTTCGAGACATCATGGGCGTGTTTACCTCTATACCGCTCAGTGGGCGGCCTCACCGCCAGCCGTGGCGATGGTTGCTGCTTTTGTTCCGGTTTCCTCGCCTCTTGGCACGCCGCCGGTCAGCGCCATATGCAGACCGGTCTCCGCCAGCCAGAAATCCCGCAGCGCCTCGATGGCGGTGCTATGACTGGCGATGCGCGCCCGTGCATCGGCGAGGACAGGAAAAATGTCGGTCAGCATGCCGTTGTAGCGGAGAAGGCTTTCTTCGGAAATTGTCTGGCGCAAAGGCACGATTTCGTTCTGGTAATGGCGGGCGAAATCGTAGGCGCCGCGATAGCGCTGATAAGCTTCGCGAACCTCGGAACGGGCGTTCACCGCCTTTTCGGCCAGATGGTTGATGGCCTGTTTATAGATCTCCCCGGACTGCCGCGTGCGGATTTCGCCCAGATCGAACAGCGGCACCTGGAGTTCCAGCTCGGCGCCGCGCCAGTTGGCCTTTTCGGTTTCCGTGCGCTCATATTTGCTTTGGCCGGCTACTTCCAGGACGTTGACGAAACGCATTGCTCCGGTAAGTCCAAGGGTTTTGGCCTTCGCCTCCACATCCAGCCGGGCCATTTCCACATCGACGCGCTGCTTCAGCGCTGCCGTCTCGGCGCCGCGCAAGGTTCGCGGCCGCGCCGGAAGAGGCCGCAGGCTGGCGGGCAGCGCGAAATTGATGTCCCTGCCCCACAGGCCAAGCACGCGGATCAGCCGCTCGCGGTCGGCCTCATGCGTCTGTCTGGCGCGGCCCAGTTCGGCGGTGATTTCGGCATAGAACGCATGCTCGCGCGCCTGGTCGATCTTGGGCACGGCGCCGGTTTCGCCGAGCTTCTTGATCAAGCCGGAGCTGGCTTCGGCACCCGCCTTGGCTTCCTCCAGCAAGGCAACGGTCTGGCGCGAGGCTACGGCGCGGTGATAGGCACGGCGCGTTTCCGCCGCGACCGTCAATGTCTCCAACGCCGCCTTGAACTGAGCCTGGCGGAACTGGCTCCCGGCGATGTCGCGTTTGGCGGGAAATGTCAGCAGGCCGAGCACATTGACGAGAACCAGGCGCTCGATTTCCAGTTGTCCGGTTGTTGTGAGGCGTGAGAGCGACAGCGTTGGGCTAGGCGGTAGACTGGCCTCGGCGCCTTGTGCTTCGGTGATGGCGAGTTCGTTATAGGCGGCCTGCAAGCCCTTATTGTTCAAAAGCGCAACCTGCACCGCGGCGTTCGCGGTCAGCGGCTTCCTCAAGAGCCCCCGCGTGGAAGCGGCGGCGATGGCGGCATCGGCGTCATTATCGATCTTGACGATGCTCTGCGCGATACTCTCACCCGCGATACCCTGCACCGCGCCCATACCGGCATCCTCCGACAGGCCGGCGCAACCCGTCACGGCGAACGGTGCTGCCAGCGCAAGAACGAGTCGCATTTGCCAGGCCCGCTGCTGTTGAAATCCCTGTTTCCCCACCTTTGATCCCCCCTACGGTTCAGTGCGCTCAGCGCTTTTCTCCTCCGGTTTCCGGCTTCGGCTTCGGCGCAACCTGGTGGTTCATGTCCCGCCATTTGCCAGGCTCGACGGGCCGGTACGGTGTATATCCCTGAATGACAGGGCGGTATTTTGTCTGCGGTACGGAAGCGTTGGGGTCCGCGGCGCCAGGGAGCGCCATCACGGGCAAGGCGAGCGCTGAGGACAAGAGCAACGTCAGCAGCGTCACGGCTTCAGGCCGTGCTGTCAGGCGGAAAAGCATGGCGGCAGTTCTTCGAAAAAACATGCCAGTGGTTCCTCTGGAAAGGATCTGCGATTCGATAACGTGAGCTACAGCCAACTTAGATTAGCAGGAACGGCATTTCCAGTGCCGGTGCCGGTACCGCGGGTAACAATATTTTGCGGGTGGATATGGGGCTTAAGAGCCTCTTTGAAACACTTTGCAACAATTGTGAAACGCGGTGATATAGATTTGGAGTTAGCGTCTTTGCGGCACGCCGCTCCAAACTCGCGGCCATTGGTACAGCGATGAATTCAGACAGCCCAGCGCCTGAGGCAGGCAAGCCCGTCCCGGAGGGCGAACGCCATATCCTGGTCGTGGACGACGACGGCGAAATCCGCCGGCTCGTCGCCAAGTTCCTGCGCGCCAGCGGCTTCCGCGTCACCGCCGTGCGCGATGGGCGGGAGATGCGCGAGACGCTGGAGACGGCGGATATCGACCTGATCATTCTCGACGTCATGCTGCCCGGCACCAACGGCTTCGACCTCTGCCGCGAGCTGCGCAAAACCCGCACCACCCCCATCGTCATGCTGACCGCACGCGGCGGCACGGATATGATCGTCGGCCTCGAACTGGGCGCCGACGACTATCTGACCAAGCCGTTCGAACAGCGCGAGCTGCTGGCGCGGGTGAACGCCGTGCTGCGCCGCTCGGGGCTGCCCGGTGGATCGCCGCTGGCCGGCGGACGCAAGCTCGGCTTCGAAGGCTGGACGCTGGATACCCAGCGGCGCGAACTGCTGAACCCGGACGGCGTCATAGTCGATCTGTCCACCGGCGAATACGATCTGCTGCTCACCTTCCTCGAAGCGCCGCAGCGCGTGCTGTCGCGCGATCAGCTCATGGATGGCGCCAAGCACCGGATGGCCACGGGCTTCGACCGCGCCATCGACGTGCAGGTGAGCCGCCTGCGCCGCAAGATCGACGCCAGCGAGGAGGGCCAGGCCATGATCAAGACCATCCGCGGCGCGGGCTATATGTTCGTGCCCGCCGTCGTCCGCACATGATGCGCGCCCTCGACACGCTGCTCGCGCGCACGATCCTCGCCTCGCTGACCGGCCTCACGCTCATGCACATGGTGAGCCTGTGGAGCTATGAGGCGGCGCTCGATGAGGAAATGCACCAGGCGCAGGAGATGCGGCTGGCGGAGAAGCTGGCGGCGCTGAAGCTGGCCGTGGAAGCCGTGCCGGAGGAGGCGCGTGAAGACATGGCGCAGCGGCTCTCCGGCAGCAGCAGCGGCGCGCATTGGAGCAAGGATGCGCAAAACCCGCCTGCTGCACACGCCAGCCCGGATCTGGCGGCGCGGCTGTCCCGGCTGGCGCCCGGCTTGAAAGACGGCGATATCCTGATCGAACACCCGCATGCAGAAGCCCGCCCCCATTCCCCCCACTCCATGCAGGTCACCTTGCGCCTGGCGGACGGCTCGCTACTGCACGTGAGAGCGGATTCCTCCGGCGCGCGCCAGCATTCCGCCCGCGAAATGCTGCATTCCACCGTGTTGATGGCTTTCGGGGCGGTGCTGGTCTCCGTGCTCATCGCCCGCTGGCTCACCCGCCCCATCCGCATCCTGGCGGGCGCGGTGCACGCGCTGCGGCCCGGGAGCGAGGGGGCGCAGGTGCCCGAAACCGGACCGGCCGAAGTGCGCGATCTCGCCGCCGCCTTCAACGGCATGCAGCGCCGGATCAGCCGGCTCATCAGCGAGCGCACCACAGCGCTGGCCGCCGTCTCCCACGATCTGCGCACGCCTTTGACGCGGCTGAGACTGAAGGCCGGGGATCTTGACGCGCGGGATGCAGGCGCTTCGATCGCCGCCGACATCGCGGAACTGGAGCAGATGATCGACGCCACGCTGTCCTACCTGCGCGGCGACGACCAGGGCGAGAATGCGCGGCTCATCGACCTGGCGGCCCTGCTGAAGACGCTTACTGGCGATGCCGCCGACATGGGGCTGGACGTCACCTTCTCCGGGCCGCACAGCGTCGCGATCCTGGGCCGGCGGCTGGGGCTGAAACGCGCCTTCGCCAATCTCATCCAGAACGCTGTCAAATATGGCGGCAGCGCCAGGATCAGCGCCCGGCAGCAGGCGGGCTGCATTCAGGTGCATGTGGACGATGCCGGGCCTGGTATCCCCGAGGATCAGCTCGGCTCCGTGGTTGAGCCGTTCGTGCGGCTGGAGACCTCCCGCAACCGCGAGACGGGCGGCACCGGCTTGGGGTTGACCATCGCGAAGGCCAATATCGAGGCGGACGGGGGCACGCTTGTGCTCACCAACCGCCCCGGCGGCGGTTTGCGGGCGGCGGTCACTTTTCCCCTTCCGGCCACAGATGGGGGCGCAGCGGGCAAGCGGAACGCCGGATGAAACAATTTGTAATACGAAGGAAACGCGGCGAAACGAATTACGGAATAATGTCTGTCTCATCAGGATTGCAGTTCGCTCACGGAGACGCCAGTTGGGACATCCTGATGAAGGGAAGAAATATTCCATGAAGCAGTCCAGGTAATCTTACGCAATTCGTCATGGACAGCGCCCAATCTGATCCACTGATGGACCGGAGCCGGCTGGCGCCCGCCCAATCGCTTCAAAACCTGCCCAGCCAACTCGAAGCCGGCCGCTTGGCGCTTCGCGGAAACTGGCGCTGACTTCGTCGAAGGCGGAGGTCCGATCCCGGCACACCGCCGTTATAGAGGAATGCCGTTATGCAAACGCCTGTCAGTTGCAGAAATGGATGAGATTAAGGAAGAACAAGATGAACAGTATCACCAAGCTCGCTTTAGCCGCTGTGACGGCTGGTCTGCTCAGCGTTAGCGCATCCCTTGTGATGGCGCAATCCGGCCATGAAGGCCATCACCCGGACGGGGCGCCTAAAGCCGCGGAACCCGCTCAACCCAGCCCGCCGGCCGCCTCGCCGGAGATGAAACCCGGTCAGATGATGGGCGGCGGCATGATGAGCATGATGGGCGGCTGCCAAATGATGGATGCCAAAGCACTGGACGGCATCAAGGCTAAACTATCGATCACATCGTCACAGCAGCCGGCTTGGGACGCTGTCGCAGAGGCTCTCAAGAAGAATGCCGTCAGCATGCAGACCATGCACCAGACCATGATGAAGATGATGGAAACCAAATCTCCTGCCGGGCGGCTCGATGCCCATATCGGTGCCATGGAAAGCCGTATTGCGGCGATGAAAGCCCTCAAGCAGGCGCTGGCCGGTCTCGACGCCGTCTTGAACGATGAACAGAAAAAGACGGCAGAGCAAATGCTCACCGGCACGGGCTGCATGATGTGACGGCGCCCGGCATTGGCGAAATGGCATGGCAATGTGCCTGTCCGGCGTAAGGAAAGGGTGCGCACATGGCGGTTCAAGACTTGCATGGGCGGCATGGACATGACGGCGGAGGCCCAGCCGGCACGGAAGGCGCTTTGCCCGCGGACATTTCCGGCCGCACAGCGGACCGGCAGGGAACGGCCAGCCGCGTAGACCTGCTGATTGGCGGCATGACCTGTCCTCATTGCCCGGCCATGATTGAAAAGGCGCTCACCGCGCTTTCCGGCGTTTGGAGCGCGCATGTCAATCTGGCGGCGCGCACCGCGAGTATCGCTTTCGATCCGGCGCGGGTGACGGTTGCGGACCTGCTGCAAGCCATCCGGCGGGCCGGCTACTCCCCAGGCGCGGCCAAAATCCGCATTCCCATTGCCAACATGCATTGCAGCTCCTGCGCGGTGCGCATCGAGACCGAACTGCGCAACACGCCCGGCGTCATCAAGGCCGAAGCCAGCGCGCTCACGGCCTCCGCCGGCGTGGAATACCGGCCGGAAGCCACAACGTTCGAGGCACTCAAAGCGGCGATTGCACGCGCGGGCTACCGCACGGCTGAGCCTGAAACCAGCCGGGATGGTGAAGATGGCGATCCCGAAACGGCGGCGAAGGCGGCGGAGTATGACCTGCTCATGCGCAAGTTCTGGTTCGCCGCCGCCGTCTCCGTCCCGGTGATGCTGCTGAGCTATCCCGATTTCATTCCCGGCCTGCGCGGCTGGATGCCGATGGGCAGCGAGACCCGGCGCATCGTCTGGGCGCTGCTCGGCGTCATCAGTCTGCCGGTCATGTTCTGGTCCGGCTCGCAATTCTTCACCGGCATGTGGGATGGACTGAAACACCGCGCCGCCAACATGAACACGCTGATCGCCATCGGCATCAGCGCCGGCATATCTGTATTCGGCGGCGGCCGTGGCTGCGCCGGGGCTTTTCCCGCGCATGGAACTCGCCGAAGCGTTCTGGGACGTGGTGACGGTGGTCGTTGCGCTGGTGACGCTGGGTCTCGCGCTCGAAATCCGGGCGAAGGGGCGGACATCCGAGGCGATCAGTAAACTGATCGGCCTACAGGCCAAGACAGCCCGCGTACTGCGCGACGGTAAGGAAATTGATCTGCCGGTCGAGGAGGTCATTGCCGGCGACATCGCCGTTATCCGGCCTGGGGAAAAAATCCCGGTGGACGGCGTGGTGACCGAAGGCGCCAGTGCCGTCGATGAATCCATGATCACCGGCGAGTCGATCCCGGTCGAAAAACGAACCGGCGACGAAGTGATCGGCGGCACGCTCAACAAGACCGGCAGCTTCAAGTTCCGCGCCACGAAGGTGGGCAAGGACACGGCACTCGCCAGCATCATCCGTATGGTCAAGGACGCGCAAGGGGCCGAAGGCGCCGATCCAGCGCGTCGTCGATACGGTCTCCGGCTATTTCGTGCCGGCGGTGATGATCCTGGCCGTACTGGCGTTCGTGGTCTGGTATATATTCGGGCCTGAGCCGCGCCTGATCTATGCCACCATCGTACTGGTGACGACACTGATCATCGCCTGCCCATGCGCGCTGGGCCTCGCTACACCGACCTCGCTCACCGTCGGCATCGGCAAGGGCGCGGAAAACGGCATCCTGATCCGCTCGGGCGATGCCCTGCAAAATGCCGAACGGCTGGACACGATCGTTCTCGATAAGACGGGAACCATCACGCGCGGCGAGCCATCGCTGACCGATGTGATGACGAGGGACGGCGATGAGGCGGCCGTGCTCCGCCTTGCGGCTTCCCTTGAGCGCGGATCGGAACATCCCCTCGGCGAAGCCATCGTCAAGGGCGCCGCCGCACGCAATGTAGAACTCGCGGATGCCACGGACTTTTCCGCCATTCCCGGCGAGGGCGTGAGCGGCTCTGTGGACGGCCGGCACGTGCTGCTCGGCAACGCCAGGCTGATGGAGGGACGCGGCATAGCATTGCCGCGTTCACCGCCGGCTGGCAGCGGCTCGCCGATGACGGCAAGACGCCGATGTATGTGGCGGCGGATGGCGAGGCGCTGGGCCTCATCGCGGTGGCCGACACGCTGAAACCGGACTCCACGGCCGCCATCGGGGCGCTCAAACGGAGCGGCCTGGAGGTGATCATGCTGACCGGCGATAACGAACGCACGGCAAAAGCCATCGCCCGGCTGGCCGGCATCGAACGCGTGCTCGCCGGTGTCCTGCCGCAGGACAAGGCGCACGAGGTCCAGAAGCTGCAACTGGAGGGCAAATGCGTCGGCATGGTTGGCGACGGCGTGAACGACGCGCCCGCGCTGGCGCAGGCCGATGTGGGCTTCGCCATCGGCGCGGGAACCGACGTTGCCATCGAAGCCAGCGATGTGACACTCATCACGGGCAGCGTGCATGGGGTGGCGGCGGCAATCGAAATCAGCCGCGCCACCATGCGCAACGTGCGCCAGAATCTCCTTGGCGCGTTCGGTTACAACGTGCTCGGCATTCCCGTCGCCATGGGCGTGCTCTACCCGTTTTCCGGGCTGCTGCTGTCGCCGCTCATCGCCGCGGCCGCCATGGCCTTCAGCTCCGTCACCGTGGTGACGAACGCCAACCGGCTCCGCTATTTCAAACCGGGGAGGAACGCGTCATGACGCCCGACCGCTGGTTCGTCCTTGCCGCGGGAGCGGCCCTGATCGTCTTCATCGTCTGGTTCTTCTGGCTGAAACGGTCCGCAGGTGTGCGCGCCGCGGAGGTCTCCGGCGGCTATCAGGAGGCGATGATCCTCGTCAAAGGCGGGTATACGCCGGACGCCGTCGTGGTGCGCGCCGGGCGGCCGGTGCGGCTCAACTTCCGCCGCGAGGAGACGGCGTCCTGTTCGGACCGGGTGATCTTCGCCGATTTCAATAAAAGCGCCGAACTTCCTACAGGCCGGACGGTGGCCGTGGAACTGCTTCCCAAGGAGCCGGGCGAATACACGTTCGCCTGCCCCATGGGCATGTTCCGCGGCCGCCTGATCGCCGAATAAACGAGGGAAAACATGACACACGATCCTTCCCATCACGGTGGACACGAAGCGCCTTATGGAAGCTTCTGGAAGTCACGCGGATTCCTGGCGTTTCTGGGGTTCGCCGCCATCGCGCTGGTTCTGCTGTGGCAGGAACACAGCGCCCACATTCTCGGAGCGCTACCCTATCTCCTCCTGGCGTTGTGCCCGCTGCTGCATCTGTTCATGCATGGCGGTCACGGCGGCCATCACGGGCGGAACAAGGACAGCGGCAGCGGAACGGAGGGGTAAGTCATGCACAATTTTTCGTCCTCTTACGGGCTGTGGGGCCTCGTGCTGATCAATTCAGCCGTGTTCATCATCTTCGCCTTCAGCTTCTTCAAGCCGCGAGACCTCCCGCGACTGGCGCTCGTTCAGTGCCTTCAGCGCTTTCATCGTGGCGCTGTTCACGGAAATGTACGGCTTTCCGCTGACCATCTATCTGCTGTCCGGCTGGCTGCAAACCCGCTTTCCCGATATCGACTGGTTCTCGCACGACTCGGGCCACCTCCTGGAGATGATCTTCGGCTGGAAGACCAATCCGCATTTCGGGCCGTTCCACCTGTTGAGCTTCGCCTTGATCATCGGTGGCTTCCTGCTGATCTCCAATGCCTGGTACGTCCTCTATACCGCGCAGCGCAAACATACGCTCGCCACAACCGGCCTCTATGCATACGTGCGCCATCCGCAATACGCAGGCTTCATTCTGGTTATGCTGGGCTTTCTGGTGCAGTGGCCGACCATATTGACGCTGGCGATGTTTCCGGTGCTCGTCTGGATGTATGTGCGGCTGGCGCGCACCGAGGAACGGGAGGCCATTGCCGAATTCGGTGACGCCTACCGGCGGTACGCGCTTCAGACGCCGGGCTTTTTCCCGAGACTTGGGAGCGCGCCGCATGCCTCCCGGTAATGCGGCCGTAGTTCCCGCCATCATCACCCGTCATTAGGAGACGCCCATGAGGGACATGAACATTCTGCTATCGCGGCGCGCCATCCTCGCCCTGGCTGCGGGGGCGGCTGTTGCAGCGCCTCGGCCATTGCGGGCGGAAACGCTGCCGCTGGTGACAGTCAGCAAGGACCCCAACTGCGGCTGCTGCCAGAAATGGGCCGATCATCTGGCCGCAGCCGGCTTCCCCGTGAAGGTCATAGACACGGACGCAATGGATGCCATCAAGCACCGCCTCGGCGTGCCGGAGGAACTCGTGTCCTGCCACACCGCGCAGGTTGGAGGCTACGTCATTGAAGGGCATGTGCCCGCGGCGGCCGTGCTGCGGCTGCTCCAGGAGAAGCCCAAGGCGGCGGGGCTTGCCGTCCCTGGCATGCCCGCGGGGTCGCCCGGCATGGAAGGCGGGATACCCGAAATCTACGATGTTGTCCTGTTCGGCCCGGATGGCCGGAGCATCTTCGGGAGATTCCGGGAAAAACGGGAGGCCACGGGGCTGTAGCGCGCGGCACTGGCGCGGCGGCGAACGGAGGCGGCGCCAGAGTATTGCGTCTACGTGATGGATAAATGCCAATGCTGGGGCTTGCCATGTAGCCAGTCTCGAATTCGGCTGCAACGTGCCTGGCCATTACGGCGCGGGCATGAAGAGCGTGTTCGAGTTCGAGTGACACTGAAGGGCGGGTGATTTTTACGCGGCACTCGCCTTGTTCTAGTAATGACACAAGGAAATGCGCTGAAACAATATGTAATGCGAATGTTACGCAAAGAAATGCTACGCGAATTATATTATTCCTGCAAGCGCTAACGCTCCGAATAGAGAAGGAGTTTGGCGCCAAAGTAAAGCAGGAGAAATAGCATGAAACAGACTTGGCTTACGGCAGCAGTGTTCGCGTCGGCGATCATCTTCACTTCGGGCAGCGCCTTCGCGGGTGCCGCCGGCGACTTCCGCGCCAGCGGCAGGAACGCTCTGGCCAGCGGCAGTGAAACGAAAGCCAGCACCGGCGCGTATAAGCCGGCGCAACTTCTCAATGTTCACTACAAAGTAAGGCGGTGCCCGCCAGCGAGTTCCTGATGAGCCGGAAAAGAGCACCTTCGACAGACTGAACAAAGGCGGCGACAGCTGACAGTGGATGGGAGGGCGTCAAAGCGGCCCCCGCTGGCGGCGCCCTTCCTTTTCCGTATGTTCCGCTCAATCACCGGCCCCGTTAAAGCGGAAGAAGCTCGAAGCGGCCGGCCGCAAATAAAGCGCCGCAATTGAAACAATTCGTTACGAATCCGCAACGCGCGGCAACCTGGCCCGCGTTACGTTTTGGCAGCGGCTTTTCCCATTCCGGGTAAAGCTGCCGGGGCGGTCCCGCTACCCGTCCGCATCTTCCTGCCCCCGGCCAGCGCGCAGCCCGTCACGGAAAGATGGTCCGGCTGTGCAGCGCCTGACGCGGTGCCTTTACGCTTCGTAGAAACTGACCTGCCAGTATGCCCATCACCCGCTGCAAGAGGATCGCATACCAATGTTCTTCAATCACCGTTTCGCCACGCTCCTGACGGGATGCGCGCTTGTCATAGCCTCCACCGGCGCTTTCGCGGCGGGCGGCGATTACGAATTCCAGCCAGTGGCCGGAGGGGTGAAGGTCAGTTCCGGTGCCGAAATCGCCGTCCGGCTCATCCACAAGCCAACGGGCAAGCCCGTGGAAGGCGCGGTCATCTTCCGCACCCGCCTCGACATGTCGCCGGACGGTATGGATGATATGACGGCAAAGATTGAGCCGCTGCCGTCCACCGAGCCGGGTGTATACAAGTTCAAGGCCGATCTCAGCATGGCGGGCGGCTGGGCGCTGAAGCTCATGGCCAAGGCGCCGGGCGAAAACGGCACGGTGGAAGGCTCCGCCGTGTTCCAGGCGAAGTAGACCGGCCATGCGCAAAGGGATCATCACAGGGGCTGCCTTTGCGGTGGTCCTCGCCGCCGGGCTGGGGTACCGGGCGATCGCCGGCGGCCCGCCGGCAGGGCAAAATCCGGCGGAGCATGCCGCGCACGGAAATTCGGCATCCGTGCCTAGGCCAAAGCGGAACGGCAGGTGCTGTACTGGAAGCATCCGGACGGCACGGCGGAATTTTCGCCCGAGCCCAAAACCACGCCGGACGGCCGCGCCTATCTGCCAGTCTACGGCGATGAGGCGCCGGATTTCGCGGAGAACAAGCCGAAAGCGCCACCGCAGGGGAAGAACGGACCGCGCAAAATCCTCTATTACCGCAATCCCATGGGGCTGGCCGACACTTCGCCTTCGCCGAAAAAGGACAGCATGGGGATGGACTATATCCCCGTCTACGAAGGCGAGGATGGGGACGGTGCCACAGTCAAAATCAGCCCCGCCAAGGTGCAGCGCACCGGCGTGCGCACAGAGGAAGCCCGTGTGCGCCAGCTCATCCGCCCCGTGCATGCGCCGGGCGTGGCAAAAGCCGACGAGCGCACCCTGCGCATCGTAACCCTGCGCGCCGACGGCTTCATAGAGGCGCTCTACGCCGATCAGACCGGCATGCATGTGAAGGCGGGCGACCCGCTGTTCCGCGTCTACAGCCCGCAAATGGTCAGCGCGCAGATCGACTACCGCACCGCGATGCTGACGCCGGGGACTGGGCCGCGCAACGAGGCCGGCGCGCTCCAGCGGCTGCGCAACCTCGACATCCCCGCTGCCGTGATGGAGAAACTGCGCGGCCAGTCCGAGCCGGTCTTGTCCATCGACTGGCCATCGCCGGTTTCGGGCTTCATCCTGGATAAGAAGGCCATCAACGGCCAGATGGTGAAGGCCGGCGACGAGATCTACCGCATCGCCGGTCTCTCCACGATCTGGGTCATCGCCGATGTCTCCGAGCAGGATTTCGGCCTGGTCAAAGAGGGGGCGCCGGTCAAGCTCACCTTCCGCGCCTTTCCTGGCGAGACGTTCGAGGGCCGTGTCACCTTCGTGCTGCACGAGCTTAGCGCCGCGACACGCACCGGACAAATCCGCATCGAGGTCAAAAACCCGGATCACCGCATCAAGCACGAGATGTACGCCGATGTGGAGATCGGCACCGGCGCGGGCGAGCCCGGACGGCTCAGCGTCCCCGTTTCCGCCGTCATCGACAGCGGCAAGCGGCAGGTGGTGCTGGCCGATCGCGGCGAAGGCCGTTTCGAGCCGCGCGCCGTGACGCTGGGCGTGCGCGGCGGTGATTATCTGGAGGTGAAGAGCGGGCTGAAAGCCGGCGACAAGGTCGTCGTGTCCGCCAACTTCCTCATCGACGCGGAAAGCAACCTCAAGGCCGCGCTTGCTGCCTTCACGGCGGATCAGCAGGCAGAGGCCAAGCCATGATCAGGCACGTCATCCGCTGGTCGGCCAGCAACCTGATGCTCGTGCTGTTCGGGGCCATGCTGGCCACGGCCGCGGGGGTATACGCCGTCCGCCAGACGCCGCTCGACGCCATCCCGGATCTCTCCGACACCCAGGTCATCATCTACACCGAATACTCCGGCCAGGCGCCGCAGGTGATCGAGGACCAGGTCACCTATCCGCTCACGACGGCCATGCTGTCGGTGCCGAAGTCGCGCGTGGTGCGCGGGTTTTCGTTCTTCGGCGTGTCGTTCGTCTACGTGATCTTCGAGGACGGCACGGACATCTACTGGGCGCGCTCGCGCGTGCTCGAATATCTCTCCGCCGCCACGCGCAACTTGCCCCAGGGCGTGACGCCAACACTCGGCCCCGACGCGACTGGCGTGGGCTGGGTGTATCAGTACGCGCTGACAGCCGAGCAGCGCTCTCTGGCGGAACTGCGCACGACACAGGACTGGCAGGTGCGTTTCGCCGTCGCCAAGGCGGAGGGCGTGGCCGAGGCGGCCAGCGTGGGCGGCTTCGTCAAGCAGTACACTGTGGTTGCCGATCCGCGGCGGCTGAGGGCTTTCAATATTCCGCTGTCGAAGCTGCGCGACGCCATCCGCACGTCGAACCTGGACGTGGGCGGCCGCACCATCGAGCTGGCGGAGACGGAATTCATGGTGCGCGGGCGCGGCTACCTGCGCGGCGTCCACGACCTGGAGCAGATTGTGCTCAAAGCCGAGGGCGGCACGCCGGTGCTGCTGCGCGACGTGGCCCGCGTGGAACTGGCGCCGGACGAACGGCGAGGGCTGACCGAGCTGAACGGCGAGGGCGAGGTGGTGTCCGGCATCGCCGTGCAGCGCTACGGGCAGAACGCGCTCAGCGTCATCGAGAATGTCAAGGCGCGCCTTGCCGAAATCGCCGGCAGCCTGCCCGCCGGCACGTCCATCGTGCCTGTCTACGACCGTTCGGAACTCATCTACCGCGCGATCGATACGCTGAAACGCACGCTGATCGAGGAAAGCATCATCGTGGCGCTGGTGTGCATCGTCTTCCTGATGCATGTGCGCAGCGCGTTCGTCGCCATCATCACGCTGCCGCTCGGCGTGCTCATCGCCTACATCTTTATACACTCGCTCGGCCTCTCCTCCAACATCATGAGCCTTGGCGGTATCGCCATCGCCATCGGTGCCATGGTGGACGCCGCCATCGTCATGATCGAGAACGCCCACAAGCATCTGGAACGCGCTGCGCCAGACAAGCCGCGCACGGAAATCCTCATCGAAGCGGCGGCGGAGGTCGGCCCGGCGCTGTTCTTCTCGCTGCTGGTCATAACCGTGTCGTTTCTGCCGATTTTTACGCTGGAGGCGCAGGAAGGCCGCATGTTCAAGCCGCTGGCCTTCACCAAAACCTTCGCCATGGCGGCGGCGGCGTTCCTGTCGGTGACGCTGGTGCCGGCGCTGATGGTGGTGTTCGTGCGCGGGCGGATCATGCCGGAGGCGCGCAATCCGGTGAACCGCTTCCTGATCTGGGTGTACCGGCCGGTCATCGCCGCCGTGCTGCGCGCCAAGGTGCTGACCATCCTGCTGGCGGCCGGCATTCTCGCCGCGAGCCTGTGGCCGGCGAAGCAGCTCGGCTCGGAGTTCATGCCCGCGCTGAACGAGGGCACGCTATTCTACATGCCGGCGACGCTGCCGGGGATTTCCATTACCAAGGCGGCAGAGCTGCTACAGACGCAGGACCGGATCATCAAAACCTTCCCCGAAGTCGAAAGCGTGTTCGGCAAGGCCGGCCGCGCCTCGACGGCCACCGACCCCGCGCCCACGGAGATGTTCGAGACCATCATCAACCTGAAACCGGAGAGCGAGTGGCGGCCGGGCATGACGGTAGACAAACTCGTGGCCGAGATGGACAAGGCGCTGCAATTCCCCGGCGTGTCCAACGCCTGGACTATGCCCATCAAGGCGCGCATCGACATGCTGGCGACGGGCATTCGCACGCCCGTGGGCATCAAGGTCATCGGGCCGGACCTGCAGATCATCGAGGAACTGTCGCGCCAGATCGAGAGCGCGCTGCGGCGCGTCCCCGGCACGTCGAGCGCCTACGCCGAACGCATCATGGGCGGCTATTACCTCGACATCGAGCCGGACCGCACCCAGCTTGCGCGCTACGGCTTGATGGTTGGCGATGTGCAGGACATCGTGGCGTCGGCGCTGGGCGCGGAAACCGTCACGACGACGGTGGAGGGCCGCGAGCGCTACGGCGTCAGCCTGCGCTACCCGCGTGACATGCGCTCCGATCCGGATACGATCGCGCGGGAAGTGCTGGTGCCGCTTCCCAACGGCGCCTCGGTGCCGCTGGGGCAGGTGGCGAGCGTCAAGCGCACGCAGGGGCCGCCGTCCATCCGCACCGAGAACGCCCAGCTCGCCGGCTACGTTTACGTGGACGTCCGCGACCGTGACCTCGGCGGTTATGTGGCGGACGCCAAGAAGGCTGTCACGGACGCCGTGAAGTTCCCGCCCGGCTATTTCGCGGTGTGGAGCGGCCAGTATGAATACTACGCCCGCGCCAAGGAACGGCTGACCACGGTCATCCCACTAACGCTGGTGATCATCCTGCTGCTGCTCTACCTCAACTTCCGGCGCATCACGGAGACGCTGATCGTCATGCTGTCGCTGCCGTTCGCGCTGGCTGGCGGGCTGTGGCTGATGTGGGCGCTGGGCTTCAACTTGTCGGTGGCCGTGGCGGTGGGGTTCATCGCGCTGGCCGGCGTGGCGGCGGAGACGGGCGTGGTGATGCTCATCTACCTCGACCATGCGCTGGAAGCCCGGCGGGCGCTGGCGCAGGCGGAGGGGCGCAGCCTCAACCGCGATGACGTCCGCGCCGCCATCATGGAAGGCGCCGTCGAGCGCGTGCGGCCGAAAATGATGACGGTGGTGGCCATCATGGCCGGCCTCCTGCCCATCATGTGGAGCCATGGCACGGGTTCGGAAGTCATGCAGCGCATCGCCGTACCCATGATCGGCGGCATGCTGTCGTCCACCGTGCTGACGCTGGCGGTCATCCCGGCGATTTATGCCATCGTGAAGGAGTGGGGGCTCACGGAGGCCATTCGCGCGCCGCAGCGGCCGGCTGGGGCAGCGGCGCATTAACCATCGAGGGCGGACGGGGAGCGGCGGGATCGCCCAAACGCAAGCTCAGGCGGCGTGAACAGAGCACCGCTCACGATGTACGACGGTTCGCAGCTGAATTTGGCAATGGGCTGGAGCCATTTTGAGGATATCCACGCGGTGAGGAGCGCGGAAAGGGCCAGGACATGGAATTCTACATGATACCTTGTACTCGCCTTGGCGCGATGGTTCCGTTGGCCGGGTGAGTACAAATGCTGCCTCGCGACCATGCTCGCGAAGAGAAGGGGTTCATTTGCAACTGGCGGGCCGGGTGGAATAAAACTCAAACCCTTATATCATTGAAATCGCGTTGTGATTCGCACACTATTGGATGCATCGATATAGCCGGAAGCGAGGAGGCTACTCAATCAAGCCCGCCCTCAGAGACCTGCAAACCTGATGGCGAGCGCCATCGCGGCGGCGACAGCCAGCACCGGCGCAATGCCCCAGTGCCGCCCAAGCAAAAGGAACCCGCTCAACGCCGCCAGCAGAACGACGCGCACGTCAAGGCTGGCCAGTTCCGGGGACCAGAGCTTCAGCGGCCCGGCTTCCACCAGTGTTACGCGGCCAAAGAACACATGCAGCGCGAACCAGACCGCGAGATTGAGGATGACGCCGGTTACAGCAGCCGTGATCGCCGACAACGCGCCCCTCAATCGCGGCTGACGGGCGATCCGCTCGATATAGGGCGCGCAGGCGAAGATCCACAGAAAGCAGGGCGCGAAAGTTGCCCACAGGGCTACGAACGCGCCGAGAAGGCCCATCACCCAAGCCGGGCCGCCGCCGTGCTGCCAGCCCGCCAGATAGCCCGCGAATTCGGTGACGAGAATGAGCGGCCCCGGCGTGGTTTCCGCCAGGCCCAGCCCATCCATCATCTGTCCGGCGTCCAGCCAGCCGTAGCGCTGCACCACATCCTGGCCCATATAGGCGAGAACCGCGTAGGCGCCGCCGAAAGTGACGACGGCCAGTTTCGAGAAAAACCAGCTAAGCTGCGCCAGCACGTGATCGCGGCCGAACAGCGCTGTGAGAGCGGCGAGCGGTGCGATCCAGATGGCGAGCCAGATGAGAACCGTCCGTAAGGTTTGGGAGAATGGGACTGGCGCTGCCGGGGGCGCCTCTGCTGCGGCAAGCTCGCCGGTCCGCACCGCGCGGCTGAAGCCGAACAGCGCGGCTGCAAACACAATGAGCGGAAATGGCAGAGCAAAGAAGAAGATCAATACGAATGAGAGTGCCGCAAGTAGCCAGTGTTCAGGCCGTTTCAGGGCGCGCTTCGCGATCCGCAGCAGCGCTTCGACGACGATGACCAGCACGGCGGCCTTGATGCCGAAGAATACCGCCTCGATGGCGGGAAGTTTGCCGAATGCCGCGTAGATCATCGACAGTGCCAGCACCACGAGCGCGCCGGGCAGCACGAACAGCAGCCCTGCCGCGAGGCCGCCCTTCGTCCCATGCAGCCGCCACCCAACATAGGTGGCAAGCTGCATGGCCTCCGGTCCCGGCAGCAGCATGCAGAAGCTCAGCGCGTTGAGAAAATGCGCCTCGCCGAGCCAGCGTTTTTCATCGACGATGAACCGGTGCATGAGCGCGATCTGTGCCGTTGGTCCGCCGAAGGACAGGATGCCGATCTTCGCCCAGACGCGCAGCGCCTCGCCAAATGCCGGAGAGTTTTCCGGCACGGCTGCGGTGTTGGTGTGTATGGCGGATTTCTGCATGCCACGCCCCTTTAAGCCGTTGGTTTTGCCGACGGCCAGTTGTGGGTTTCGTCACCCGCATCCCGGCACCAGCGATAGAAGGGATCGTAGAGCGCCATCGCGGCATCAAGCTGGGCGAGGTCATCCTTGTACATGCGGGAATAGCCGAGCGATGCCGCCAGCAGGCCCGCCGCCTCCGGCGCCAGGTCGGGGCGGGCGGTATCCGCGCCGCGCACGATCATGGCGAGTTGCTTCAATGGCGCGGTTTCCAGCCCGAACTCTTCGAGCATGATGTCGAAGGTGCAGCGCTCGCCGCGATGGCTCCAGAACACGCCTTCGATATCGAACGGCGTGGCGGCGAAGCGTTCGGCAACCGGGAGAACTTCCGATGCCGGGACGAACAGGAATACCGCTGAAGGATCGGCAAAGCGCCGGATCAGCCACGGGCAGGCGATGCGGTCGATTTTCGGCCGGGCGCGCGTCACCCAGACGGTGCGTCCCTGAGTGTCGCGCGGCGGCAGCTTGCCGGCGTGCAGCAGCGGCTGGCCCGCCGCCCGCCAAGCCTCGAAGCCGCCCTCCAGGGTTTCGGCCGCGACGCCCTCATGCCGGAGCCACGCGGCCACGCCCTGGCTGAGCGTCAGGCCCTTTTGGCCGATGACGGCCACTGGTTTGCCGGAAAGACACGCCGCCCAGGAAGCAACGGTGCGAAAATCCCTTCGCTGTGAGGCCGGTATCAGCCGGGGTTTGGCCTGATAGTCCTCCTCACTGCGCACATCAATGATGACCGGCGTGTGGGGCAGGCCGATGAGACGGGCGAGCTGGTTTACGCTGATTTCCGCCAGAGACATACACGTCCTCCTCAAAAAATGAGTTCCGGACGCGATCTTTGGGCTGGCGCCTCACGGGGTAGTCGCGAATGACCCCATGGGCTTAACCATCTCCGGTTCCGGCGGTGCTGTCAATATCGGGTTCCGGCATACTCACGGCGGCCGTTCCGCATTCGGGAGAGGCTAGCGTGGAAAATCCGGCGGCTATTTCGGGTAAGCCTTCAGCGGCTGCGCTACCGCCCCAAGCCCGCAATCGCATAAACCCCGATGGCGATAATGGCCGCCCCGGCAATCCGCTGCAAAAGGCGCGAGGCACGCTCCATCTGCGGCAGCCGCCCGGCGAGCGCCGCCCCAAGCAGGTGGCGGCCGATGATCGCCAAGACAGCAACCAAGCCGATGGTCGCCGCCACACCAAGGGCGAGCGACACGAGGACCAGGCCGATCATGCCGGGAGCGCCCTGCGCCCAGGCAAAACCGAGGACGGAAATCGTCAACGGGCATGGCAGAAGCCCGACGCCAGCGATCAGCGCCTTCGTCTCATGACTGTGGGCGTGCGGCCGTCCGAAGCTCTGGATCAGCATCAGCAGGCCCGCGGCGATGATGAACGCATAGCCGATGGCGGTGAAATTTGGTGACGCACGGCCGGTGACCGAAAGCGCCTGACCGAGAACATAGCGTAACGCCAGAAACATCAGAAAGCCGGACACCACATGCAGCGCCGCCGCCGACAGCGCGACGCGCACGCCCCTGCCGATCCTGGCTTCCTGGCCGAGAAAATACGCAGTCAGCGCCGCCTTGCCGTGTCCCGGCGTCAGCGCATGAAGCGCGCCAAGGGTAAAGGCGAGGGAGGCCGCAGCGAGGCCTCCGGCGCGCATGGCGGCGGCCAGGTCCCTAACGATACCACCCTGAATGGCGGCGAGAGTGTGCATGAACCAATCAGGCATAACGCTCCGGTTATCCTTTTCCAGTCTGCCCTTCCGGTCCCTGGCGCGTCCGGCGCGAACCCTTTAAGGTTGCGCCATGAATTACCGCGCCGTCATCATCGCCCTCTTCTCCGCCGCCCTGTTCGGCGTATCGACCCCTGCCGCCAAAGCGCTGCTGGGCGTCATTGATCCCTTCGTCCTCGCCGGTCTTCTCTATTGCGGCGCTGGGCTGGGCATCGCGGTTCTACGCCGTATCACAAGGGCATGGAACGGGAAAGCCGCCGAAGCCGCGTTGGGCCGGAAGGACGTGCCATGGCTCGCAGGCGCCATCGTCGCGGGCGGTGTCATCGGCCCCATGCTGCTGATGGCAGGGCTGGCGCACACGGATGCCGCCTCCGCCTCGCTGCTGCTGACGCTCGAAGGCGTGGCCACGGCGCTCATGGCCTGGTTCGTCTTCCATGAGAATTTCGACCGGCGCATTGCCTTCGGTATGGCGGCCCTCGTCGTAGGCGCGCTCGTGCTGTCCTGGTCAGGCAGGCCGGACTTGCAGGGCTTCGCCGGGCCGCTGCTGATCGCGGGCGCGTGCATCGCCTGGGGCCTCGACAACAATCTGACGCGCAAAGTCTCACTCGCCGATCCCTTGCAAATCGTGGAACTGAAAGGACTGATTGCCGGTCCGGTCAATCTGCTGCTCGGCCTATGGGCAGGCGGAGGCCTGCCCGGCGCGTCCGCCACGGCGGTGGCAGGGCTGACCGGTTTCCTCGGCATCGGCGTGAGCCTCGCGCTGTTCGTCGTGGCACTGCGGCATCTCGGAACAGCGCGCACAGGCGCCTATTTCTCCACGGCGCCGTTTCTGGGCACACTGGCCGCCGTGTTTGTTCCTTGGCGAGCCGGTTACGCTGCAACTTGTTCTGGCTGGCGGTCTGATGGCCTTCGGCGTCTGGCTGCATCTCACCGAGAATCACGAACACGAACACGAGCATGCCGCGATGGAACACGCCCATCCGCACAGCCATGACGCCCATCACCAGCACGCGCATTCACCGGATGCCCCGGCCGGAGAACCGCATACGCACCGGCATGTCCACGGTGCGATGCTGCACAGGCATCCCCATATGCCGGACATGCATCACGCGCACCGGCATTGAGAGCGGGTGGCAGGCGAAATCTACTTGGTAGCTCGTACTTGCCTCGGCGCAATTGTTTCATTGGGGATGATTGCAAATGCTGCCTTGCGGCCATGCCGGGAGGAGCGAGGGGTTTGTTTCCAACTGGCGGACCAGAAGCGATTCGAACTCCGGCCCATCCACAGCATTCGAAGTCGTATATCCGTTCGACAAATGAATGTCCGCATTTGGAGAACACAGCAAGGGCAGCTTCGGGTCATCTGTGTTGGTTCAATAAGTTCGAACCATGCCTATCCGGTTGATTGCCAAATTAGCGCCCCGGCAAATTCAACCGCTTTCGTCGAACCATTCGCGAATTGGGGCCGATGCCGGCGCCGCAGCGCCTGGAGCAGATTTGAGTGCCGCCATCAAATGGAGGCATCGGTCGCACGTGCCGGGAACCGAGCGCCGATTTCTGCAATTGGCAACCAACCGGATGAGCATGGTTCGAACCATGCCTATCCGGTTGGTTGCCAATTTGGTGTTCCAATGATAATTGACCGGAATGGACCCTCGCGGTTTTCAGCTCTGTCGCGGGACTGGCCTTCTCGGACCGCTTCTCTTGCTCGGCCTACGGCGTTTCGTGCTTCGTGTCAGCCGGGGGACTGGCCTTCTCCGGCCGCTTCTCCTGCTCGGCCTTAGGCGCTTCGCGCTTCGTGTCAGCCGCGGGACTGGCCTTCTCGGACCGCTTCTCTTGCTCGGCCTTAGGCGCTTCGCGCTTCGTGTCAGCCGCGGGACTAGCCTTCTCGGACCGCTTCTCTTGCTCGGCCTTAGGTGCTTCGCGCTTCGTGTCAGCCGGGGGACTGGCCTTCTCGGACCGCTTCTCTTGCTCGGCCTTAGGCGCTTCGCGCTTCGTGTCAGCCGGGGGACTGGCCTTCTCCGGCCGCTTCTCTTGTTCGGCCTTCGGTGTTTCGTGCTTCGTGTCGTTCGCGGGACTAGACTTCCCGGACCTCTTCTCCTCCCCGGCCTTAGGCATCTCCCGCTTCGTATCGTTTACGGGACCGGCCTTCTCAGATTTCTTCTCATCACCGGGCTTAGACGCTTCACCCTTGGTGTCCGCCTTGGGAGTTGTGCGCGAGGCGCCGTCGAGTTCCCCCGGACGGGAGGTGGCGGTAATCGGCGGCTTGCCGTGGTTCTGCTTCGAGAACAGCGCGCGATCCTTGCTCGCCGCTTCCATATGCTTTGTCTGCAACGGCGTCGTGTTGACGTGCCGTTCCTTTGCGAACGCCTCCTGCTGAGGCGTTGGCCGCGCGTCCGTACCGCCCTTGCCGCCGTTGAAGCTGACACGGACGCTCGTTTTGTTCACGGTGACCGCCTTTTCATAGACGTTCGTGACGCGAACACTCCCGAAGTTGTTGACGGAGCGGTTGTAGAAAAAGGCGCCACGTTCCCAGCGGCCGCCTTCGTAGCCGTGGCCCGTGTAGCCATAGCCGTAGTCAATCCCGCCGTAGTAGCCCACTTCCCGCGCCCAGTATCCCGGATGGAAGGCGTAGGAGCCGTCGTTCCAGCCCCAATATGGCGGCGTCCAAAGCAGGTCCGGCTCCGGCGCGGATACCCATGTGCCGGGCACCCAATAGTAATCGGCGTCAGAGCGGTCCCACGCCCAATATCCGGGGGTCCAGAGATAGTCACCTTCGGGCATGGGCGGCTGTTCGTAAATATACAGGGGTGGAGGCGCGACGTTCGCGCTGATGCTGATATTCAGTTGGGCGTGAGCCGCAACTGAGAGCGCTGTAAGAGAGCATGCGCCCAACATAAGCGCGATGGCGGAGGATCGGAGACTGCGCATGGGTAGCCTTTCTTTATTGATGAAACAGAATTCGAGCGGCTTCTGCCGGTCTGGCGGATAGTTTGCGTGCCTGATCCGCATCGAATCTCCAGCGCGCAACGTGTTTCGACTTTTGCGCTGCCGGGTTTGGCTGTGAAAACATAACGGATAGAACTCTGCCGTCGTAGGATCGGAAATTACTTAGCCGGGCGTCATTTGGCGGCGTGATAAATACATGAACCACACTGCACCCGCGCCGCTGTGGTGCCGTAGGTAGTTTCCGAATCTTCCGGCATAGGCGCGGGTTACGCATAATCACGCACGGGTGGGGTGCTCACATCGAGAGCTTCAATGCCTGCGCCGGCCGGGCGAGGCATGTCGCGTGTTGCAGAGCATCCCGATAATTTCCGGTTCATGGAGAGCAGCCAGTTGCGTCTGGGCTCGGTTCCCGCACCTGTTTTGGGGAATTCCGCCCCACATCGTTCGTAACGCCTGAAAATTGAAAGAGTTTACGATGGGATACATTGAGCAAACCATTGGCGACAACGAGACGGTAGTCTATAAGGCGCATTTTCACTGGCTCTATTATGCCACCGCCTGGGCGGCTGCTATCGTGATCGCCGCGCTGGCAATCTGGAGCATGTTGTACACTTTGCCGCCAGCCGTATGGGGCTGGCTCGGCCTCAGCGCAGCTTTGCTGGCCTTGCTGGTGCGCCTCATGATGCCGATCTGGACGACCGAGATTGGCGTCACGAATCATCGTCTCGTGCTGAAGCGCGGCTGGATTTCGCGGGAAACGGACGAACTTCAGCTTAAATCCGTCGAACAGGTCAATTTCAGCCAAGGTCTCCTGGGGCGGATATTCGGCTTCGGCAAAGTCGATGTACACGGCACCGGCATGGAGGAGCTGTTAATACCGTCCATTGCCAACCCGATGGAACTTGTCAAAGCCATCCAAAACGCGGCTGGTACTGTCAAACAACAGATGCCGCCCATATCCGATGCGCCCGTCACTGAAGCGGCCACGCGGCAGGCGCCGTAACTTCCGGCTTCCTCATCGCGGCCGCTAAGGCAGTGAACTATTGCCGCGCGGCAATTTCTTGCGGGATTTGTCAGGTCTATTCCACGGAGAGCTTTATGCTTCTAGGACAACTCGCTCTAACAACTGCTGCCATGTTCGCCGGAGCGGCGTTCTACATCAATATCGCGGAGCAGCCCGCACGCCTCGGGCTCGATGACAGAAACCTGTTGGCGGAATGGAAGCCCAGCTACGCGCGCGGGTTTGACATGCAGGCGAGCCTTGCCATGATTTCCGGTGTTCTCGGGTTGATTACCGCTTGGCTGACGGCGGATTGGCGCTGGGTTGCCGGCGCCGTGCTGATACTCACCAATTGGCCTTACACGCTGCTCGTCATCGCCCCAACAAATAACAAGCTGAAAGCGATTGCGGCCAATGACGCGGGCCCAGCGTCGCGCGCCATGCTTGAGACGTGGGGACGATTGCATGCCGTCAGAACGATGCTCGGCATCGCGGCGACGCTTGCGTATCTGTGGGCTCTGAACTGAAGCAGCCCTGGAAATTCGCTGGTCTACAATTGGAGGTAATTATGACTGAAGACTCGAAAACACGGTTGGAACTTTCCCGGCGGTCACTATTGCAGGGCGCAGTTTGCGCGGTCTGCGCGGTGCCAATTCTATTGGTTACGGCCAACGCTGCGATGGCAGCAAAACCGGCAAAGACCGCCGTGGGCTACAAGGATTCGCCGAACGGCGACAAAAAGTGCGGCGCTTGCAAGAACTTCCAGCCGCCATCGTCCTGCGCCGTCGTCGATGGCACGATCAGCGCGAACGGCTATTGCAGCCTCTGGGTGAAGAAGTAGCCGTCACGGCGAAGCCGATGCCGATGACCAGTAGCCGCTTGCTCCTGGCACTGGAGCCGCCGCGCGGCAGGCGCCGTAACTCTGGCTGCAGCATCCCACATCGCGGCCGCTAAGGCGGTGAACTATTGCTGTGCCGCAATTCCCCGCGGAATTTATCCGGTCCCTATAGTAAAAATCCGTCTTCGAACGCACTGAAAAAAGAGCGGAATTATCACTATGCCCTGATAAAAGCTTAGTGATCCTGCGCAGTTCTAAGTGGATTCCGATTCTGCTCCTTCTATCTATTCTCGCCTATGTTTGACGCCGCAGAGATTTGCTGGCGCCCGACCGCGTGTCAAGTGGAAGTAGACAATGAACAAACCTTACGCCCGCCCGTCAGCAATTCCGCCCGCGCTGGCCGCGCCCGTAGGATAGGCAGAATTGAGAAAGCACCGCCGGTCCAGACACGCCAGGGCGCGCGGGAGCGAAAGTGCTGAGCAGGATTCCGGACGCGAGACGGGTAGCACGGGCTGGCTGGATTTCTGAAGCCTGGACGCCGCTCTATATGGAGCGATTGCCGTGATTTGGCGGGGCCGGCCCTTTCCCCTGGCACGGCGGCCACGAATATCCTCACGCCGCCGGTAAATTTTTCGCCCAATTCCACTTGATGGACGTCAGGCTGGGAGCGTCTACCCCGCCGCTGCTGCGTCCGCAAAGAGCCGCAGCGTACCGGCCGGGTGGAGGCAGGCCGCCGGCAGGTTGCCGTCACCGAGGCGAAGCCGGTCGAAGATTGCGCTCGTTTCTTGCCCCACGACCAGGAAAGCCGCGTTCCGGCTGCTTTCGAGCGCCGGATAGGTCAGCGTTATCCGTGCTTCGGATCTGGCGCGAACGACGGCGGCGACCCACCGGTCGCGTTCCCCAAGCACCGCCGTGTCCGGAAAAAGCGAGGCCGTATGTCCGTCAAGGCCCAACCCAAGCAAGAGTCACATCGAAAATAGGGCGAGCTGGGTCGAGACGCTCCGCGCCGTAGAAGGACTTGACCTCCCGTTCGTAAGCGGACGCTGCTGCTTCAGGGCTGAGGCCTTCGGTCGGTATGGGATGGATGTTGATAGCGGGGATCGGCACGCGCGACAGCAGCGCCTCTTGCGCCATACGGTAGTTGCTCAGGGCGTCATCGTGTGGCGCGAAGCGCTCGTCGCCCCAGAACCAGTGGGTTCTAGACCAAGGAAAGGCGCCGCCATAGTGAGGCCCGGCCAGGAGCTGATAAAGCCGCCGCGGCGTCGAGCCGCCCGACAGGGCGACAGCGAAAACACCGTCTTTCGCCGTCGCCAGTTCGAGCAGCCAGTCGGCGACCCGGCGCGACAGGGTCTCAGGGTCGGCGAGGATTTCAAGTCTGGCCTGGGATGGGGTGGTCATGACCATGTTCTCCTGTCTGGGGGCTTCACGGTTTCCGCTCCGATGCGGCGCCAACGGCCGCCAGGCCCGGTTCCCGTCACGCGCCAGCAGCTCGTCGGCCGCCTTCGGGCCGTCGCTGCCGGAGGCGTAGTTCGGGAAAGCCGGCCGTCTCCGCCGCCCAGGCGTCGAGCACCGGCTGCACGATGCGCCAGGTCTGCTCCACCATGTCGGCGCGCATGAACAGCGTCTGGTCGCCGATCATCACGTCATAGATCAGCGTCTCGTATCCGACATTCGGCTCCTTCGGGAACCAGTCATCGTAACGGAAGTCCATCTTCACGGCGGCGAGGTCCACCACCGGCCCGCGCCGCTTGACCTCGAACTGCAGGGAGATGCCCTCGTCCGGCGCGATGCGCAGCACCAGCCAGTTGGGCCGCAAGGCTCTCGACGGGCGTGTCCTGGAACGCCGCGTAGGGCGCCTGCTTGAAGCGGATCGCGATCTCCGGTGTTGCGCTGCGACATGTGCTTGCCGGTGCGGAAGTAGAAGGGCACGCCCGCCCAGCGCCAGTTGTCGATTTCGAGCTGCATGGCGACATAGGTCTCGATGTTCGAATCCGGCGCCACGTTCGGCTCGTTCCGGTAGGCGTTCACCGCCTTGCCCAGCACCGCTGCCGGCGCCATATTGGCCGCGCACTGCTCGCGTCCGGCTTCACCGCGGGCATCGCGGCGAACACATCGGCCTTCTTCGTGCGAATCGACGCGGCGTCGAAGCCCATGGGCGGCTCCATGGCCACCATCGAAAGCAGCGTGAACACGTGGTTCGGAACCATGTCGCGCAGCGCGCCGGTCGCCTCGTAGAACTTGCCGCGCTGCTCCACGCCCACTGTCTCCGCCACGGTGATCTGCACGTGATCGATCCGGTCGCGGTTCCAGATCGGCTCGAACAGGCCATTGGCGAAGCGGAACGCCATGATGCTCTGGACCGTGTCCTTTCCCAGGAAGTGGTCGATCCGGAAGATCTGATCCTCGTGCAGCGTGCGCAGGATGCGGGCGTTCAGCTCACGCGCCGAGTCCAGGCTGTGGCCGAACGGCTTTTCGATCACCACGCGGCGCCAGAACTGGCGCTTGCCGTTCTGGTCCTCGCTCTGATTGGTGAGCCCGGCCTTGCCGAGCTGTTCCACCACGGGGCAGAAAAGCCCGTCGGCCACCGCGAGATAGAAGATGGCGTTGCCCTGCGTGCGGTGCGTTTTCGCGGCCGTCGTCGAGAGCGCCGCGAAGCTTTTCGTAGAGCTCGGGCTCGGTCAGGTCGCCCTGGATGTACGACATTTTCGCTGCCAGCCGCTGCCACGCGGCCTCGTCGATGTCGTCGGCGTCGAACTCCGCGCTGGCGTTGCCCGTACAAGCTTTTCAGCATGCCGTAAAGGCGGTCGCGCCAGCTTTCCGCAGTTCCCTCCGACCGGGCCACGCCGATCAGCGCGAAGTTCTCCGGCAGCACCTTGGTGCGCGACAGGTTGTAGAGCGCCGGGTATCACCAGACGCTTGGTCAGATCGCCGCTGGCGCCGAAGATCACCATGGCGCAGGGATCGGCCGGGCTGGCCTGTCGCCGCGGCGGCACTCGATCACCGGCGCGGTCTGAGCTGTTCGAATCGGCTGATTGTCGGGCATGCGTTACTCCGCGCCATTCGGCGTCGCTGAGCGCTCCGCGCTTCTTCCGGCTTTGGTTCGGGATCAACGGGCCGGCTGCCCTCGACGTGCCCGCCGAAGCCGAAGCGCATGGCCGACAGCATCTTTTCGCCGAAGGTGTGCTCCTGGCGCGAGCGGAAGCGGGCGTAGAGCGCCGTGGTCAGCACGTCGGCCGGCACCGCTTCCTCGATCGCGGCCTCGATGGTCCAGCGGCCCTCGCCGGAATCCTGGACGAAGCCGGAGAACGCCTCGCAGCTGCGGGTCCTTCGCCAGCGCGGCGGCGCTGAGGTCGAGCAGCCAGGACGAGATGACGCTGCCGCGCCGCCAGACCTCCGCGATGTCGGGCAGGTTGAGGGCGAAGCGCTCGTCCTCGGGCAGCTCCTTGGAGTCCTTGTTGCGCAGGATGTCGAAGCCCTCGGCATAGGCCTGCATCAGTCCGTACTCGATGCCGTTGTGCACCATCTTGACGAAGTGCCCGGCGCCCGCTGGGCCGGCGTGGATATAGCCGCGCTCGGCGCGGGGATCGGCTTCGTCGCGGCCCGGCGTGCGCGGGATATCGCCCGCTCCCGGCGCAAGCGCGGCGAAGATCGGATCGAGATGATCCACGGCCTCCTTCGGCGCCGCCGATCATCAGGCAATAGCCGCGCTCCAGGCCCCAGACGCCGCCGGACGTGCCGCAATCGACGTAGTGGATGCGCTTCTGCGGCCAGTTCCTTGGCGCGGCGGATGTCGTCCTTGTAGAAGGTATTGCCGCCGTCGATGATGATGTCGCCCGGCTCCAGCAGGCCGCCGAGACGCGCGACCGTCTCCTCGGTGATCTGGCCCGGCGGGCAGCATCACCCAGACGGCGCGCGGCTTTGCCCCGAGTGCCTCCACCAGCTCCACAAGCGATCCGGCGGCCGTGGCGCCCTCCTTGGCCAGCGTCTCGCGCGGCTTGGCGTCGCCGTCGAACACCACGCAGCGATGTCCCGCTTTCATCAGGCGGCGGGCGATGTTGCCGCCCATGCGGCCAAGTCCGATGACGCCGATCTGCATTTGCTTCACTCCTTACAACAATGGCCGCGTCAGGCCGGGGCCGCCGTTACTCCGCCGCCCCGGGGAGCACGATATTCCAGCAACGTTGTTCGCATGGTTTCGCTTCGCGTGCGAGGTTGTGCGCCGTGTTGATCATGGCACTATGTGGAGAATGCTCGCGGGAAATTGCCCGGCATCCGCGTGGCGGCAGAGTCATACTCCTCTGATAGCGGGCCGAGATCGTTGCCCGGCCCCGCCGTTACTGGCCGCGTTTCGCACCCGTTATCATCGACCGGACGAGGTTTTCGCCGTGTTCGATGCCTGGCATAAATCACGCCGCCGATATGCAGCCCCACCAGGATCAGTGCAAACGTGCTGGATGCGGCATGGAGATTATCGACCCATTTCACGCCCCAGAACGCATCCGTGGTCATCATCACGCCGCTGGCGCAAATGACGGCTATGGTTACGAGCAGCGCGATCACCATGGCGGCGCCCGCCGGATTGTGGCCAACATAGCGCGGCGCGCTCATGTGCAGCATGCCGGCGATGTAGTGCATCGTCACTCGCGGACCATGAACGAAGCTGGAGAACCGTGCGGTCTCCGAGCCGATGAAGCCCCAGACAACGCGTGCAACGATGACAGCGATGACGCCATAACCGGCCGCAAGATGTGGCGCGTCCCAGATGCCGCCGGAGTACCACGCCGAGGCAAACAGGATGACGAGAAGCCAGTGGGACACACGCACGAAGATGTCCCAGACCTTGACCGGAACCGGCCGCGAGATGCGGCCGGCCTTGAGGGTTGTCACAGCGGACATTCTTCCGCTCATAGCGTATGGACGATTTTCGCTGTCACCGGATCAAGAAACAGCTCCATTTTCTTGCCGCTCTTGTCCGTTGCGTAGACCTCGTAACAACCGCCGGTGCGGGTTGTCTTGATGCTCGTCACGGTATAGCCGTCCGCGGTGACTTTGGCTTGGGCGGCAGCCTCGGTCATCCATTTGGCCTTGGGGGCGGTCGTGCAGGTTCCGGAATAGCTGGCTGCTAACGCGGGACTTACGGCGAACGCGCCTAATGCCGCCAGCGTCAGAATAATCTTGGTCTTGGTCATGGTCAGAGTTCCTTGTTGGGTGAAGCCACCGCGAAGCGGCTGGCTGGGGAGATGGGCAAATCGGACGGAGATGTCCGTTCGTTGCCCGGCTGGGCCCGCGTTGTTGAGGTGCGCGGCTCAGTCATTCCGGGATGGGGCGTATTACGTGGTGTGGACTTCAAGCGTCGCCAGCGGAAGCGGGTGCCGCCAAGTACGCAGCGTTTGGATATCCAAACATTTTTGCACGATTTTTGAGAGCGCGTAATAACTTATCGGCCTCATTTCTGGAGCGCCGAATGTGTGTGGAAAATATATATTTATTTTACCCGGAGTAGACAGCCTCGGATTATACTTAGTCATGAGCTACTTGCATTTGAGAGGGTGATGCTCACTAGGAGTTCCAATTATGTCTTTATTGAGGTGGATTTTTCGCTAAACAGACGAGTGCTTTTATCCAAATCATTTTTGGACAATTGTTGAAAGGAGGCTTCGCCACGCCCCCTGCCCGGCGGAAGCCTTTCGCAAGACGTCCGATCATCCGGGCTGCTGGCATGCCGGTGCGATCATGTGCGAGCATCCGCCGAAGCTAAAAATCAGATTCGATAGGGGGCGAAAGCTGCGCCGCCGGCGCCGTAGGTAGATCCCGAGTTTACACAGCGCCGGTTTTCTGGGAGCAAAGTGCCGTCATCGTCCACCCCACAGGAGTCAACATCATGTTGCGTACATTATCTCTCGCCACCGTTCTTGCCGCCGCGCTCGCTATGCCGGCCATGGCTCAGGATTACGGCGCTCCCGCCGCCGGGAATAAGGCACCCGCCACGACGATGGATAAGGCGCCGGCCGCCAAGGGCGCCAGCATCATGCTGACCGCGCCGGAAGCCCAGGCGTGGATCGGCAAGCCGGTTTACAGCAGCGACGGGACGAAGTTAGGCGAAGTCGCGGTCTTTCAGCGTGGCGATGACAACAAGGTCACTGGAATGCATGCCGATATCGGCGGATTCCTGGGCATGGGCGAGCATCGCATCAGCCTGACCCCCGCGCAGCTTCAGCTAAAGGCTGACCGCGTTGTGCTTGACCTGACTGCCGCGCAGGCCAAGGCTCTTCCGGCTATCGTCAAGAAATAGCATTTCCGGCATCAAAACGGCGAGCGCTCGCATGCGGGTGCTCGCCCGCCGCCCCGGAACCTGCCGCTGCGCTATTCTTCACGCCTGCGCGGTCCGTACAGCTTTTGCGCGGCGGCGATATCGGACGGCTGTAACTGCCGCACGCGCTCGTCGTAACGGTAGGCCATGATCGCGCCCGAACTGCCCGGATGGTCGAGACCAATGGCATGACCGATCTCATGCGTGAAGGTATGGCGCAGATCGTAGACATTGAGATTGCCGTCAAAGCCCGCCTTCCACTTCGGCCGGGGGCTGAGACAAACATAAGCCTGTTCGATATCCACGGCTGTATCTCCGGCAGGCGCGCTGGAACCGGCCGGGAGGTCCGGGCCGGACTGCCCGAGGGCTTTTGCGGCGTGCGGCACCCCTTGGTTGCGGTAGCTCAGATTGGCATAGGCCCGCCCCTCCGGCTTATCCGCCGCCCCGGCGATGATGTTGGCGCGGCTGATGTCGTCCACCTCGACAAACGTGATATCGGCCACTGCCTCCCACACCGCGAAAGCGGCCCGCAGCTCTGCCTTGGCCATGTCCAGGGAAATGCCCGGCGACTGGGCGATGATGCTGGCGAAGGAGTGCATGGCGCCGCAATTGTCCGGGCTGAGAGTGCTGCGGTCACCGGGAACGGTGTACGCTCCGGTCAGCACTGCGTAGGTGACGACGGTTCCGGCCCCCGGCGCCGCCCGGCCCCACTTCAAGGCGCCGCCGTCGATTTGCAGCAGTTCGCCGGCGCGTGCCGCGGTGCTGTGGCCAAGATTTCGGCACAACCGCCAGCGCGATCAGAAACAACGCTCTGAGCATCAAGTCATCCCTCTATGCTCCCCGCCGCGAGCCGTCCCGCACAGGACATCCGCTCCGGTTGGGCAGTCACAGCCCCGGCCTGCCTCATGTGCCATCCCCTGGCAAAATGAGCAGCAAACGCGGCTCTGATTAGGTAGCTGCAAGAAGCGCGCCGCTTTCAGGGCGCGCCAGGAGAGGCCGGCCCAACTGGGGCTGACGCTCCTGATTTAGACGCTTGGACGGCCGGTTCTCTCCGGCCGCTGGTGAACTTGCAGCATGATCCGCAACGCCGTCACCGGCTGCGCGGGCTGGATTGTCACCGCCGCTCGAAATCCGCCGCCCGCATCCAGGCATATTGCACAAATATGAACCAGAGATGCGGCGCGCGGGCACATGCTTGGATGCTCAGGCCCTTTAGGCTTGGCGTCCAGCCCCCTCTCGCGGTGAAGCGCACCTATGGTCCCATTATATGGCCGGCGAGTCAAACGGCCTGGGAGAGCGCCCAATTCCGGCCGGTCCGCGCCCAGGCTTTCAGGCGGCGGGCGCAAGGTGAGTAGATTCCGAGTCTCACGCCGCCCCGTGCCCGTTGATACGGTAATTCATGTCCGCATCTCTGAGCTGATCGTCACGCTCTTCCGTGTCAACATCCACACGGTGGCCCATGCTTTTCGCTCACATGCTTGGAGAAATCACAAAAATTCAATGCTAGCGCTGCCACAGCGGCGTGGTTATTGGAGAGGATCGTCACATGTCAACACGCTTCTGGATTTCCATGCTGGTATTCATGATGGCCAGCGCCGTACTCTTCGGGTTTGGGATCATATCTATTATGACCATCCCGTACCTGTCGGCCAAGGCGTCTACGCTCCTGCCGGTCATGATCGCCGCGAGCTTTCTCCTGGCGGCGCCCATATCGTGGTTCATTGCGCCGCAGTTGCGGGCGCGGATGCACTGACCTCCAGCGAAAATGGCGCGCGAAGCCGGGACGATTAGCGTCATCCGAGCTTCGCGCGCCTGCAACTGGTATTCCGCCACTTTCAAATTTTGAGCGGGCAGCTCCGCCATCTGCACTGCCCAAAGCCGGCATTCCTTTGTTCGGCCGGGCTGCCATTCCTTGTAACTTTCCCCCAGCCGACTCTGGCATTCTCATGAGCGCGGTTACGGGCGGGAGTCCGGTCATTCCTTGGTCTCTGAAGACCGTGACGAAGCCTGGCACCCCGCCCGTTATTCCATCGAACCCGAACAGCCGCCGGGGCCGCAATGCGAGCCCGATTATGCAAGGACGGGTCACCATGGAAAGCATTATTGTTGGTATTGACGTATCGAAACAGAAGCTTGATATCGCCCTGCGTCCCAGCGGGGAGACCTTCGCGGTGGCGCGTGATGCCGCCGGTTGTGGACCAGCTCACTGCCCGGCTGAAGGGTCTGATGCCGCATATTGTGGCGCTGGAAGCCACCGGCGGATACGAGACCATTGCCGCCGCGGCGCTGGCGGCGGCCGGCTTGCCGGTTGCCGTGGTCAACCCTGCCCAGGTCCGCGCTTTCGCCAAGGCTCTGGGCAAGCGGGCCAAGACGGACCCCATCGACGCCGCCGTTATCGCGCATTTTGCCGAGGCGGTGAAGCTTGCACCGCGAGCCGTACCGGATGACGCCACGCAACTGCTGGCCGATCTGGTGGCCCGGCGGCGGCAGATCGTCGAGATGATCGGAGCCGAGAGCCAGCGTTTGCAGCGGGCCAGAACCAGCAGCCTCAAGAAGAGCATCGAGCGGTTGATCACGGCGCTGAAGAAAGAACTATCAAGCGCTGACGGCGATATTGATGATGCGATACGTTCCTGTCCCGCTTGGCGGGAGAAGGAGGAACTGCTCACATCGGTTCCCGGTGTAGGCCCGGTGATTTCCAGCACACTGGTCGCGTTGCTGCCCGAGCTCGGCACGCTTTCCCGCAAGCAGATCGCTGCCCTTGCCGGGCTGGCACCATTCCGCCCCCGGCAGTCCGGCCAATGGCGGGGACGCAGCCTCATTGGCGGCGGGCGCGGCGTGGTCCGCACGGTTCTGTTCATGGGCGCCCAGGTGGCCAAACGGCACAACCCCATCCTGAAAGCCTTCTTCGACCGCCTCGTGGCAGCCGGAAAGCCCAAGATGGTGGCACTCATTGCCGTTGCCCGTAAGCTGCTGACCATTCTCAACGCCATCGTCAGGGACCAAAAATCATGGCAAAACGCTTGACTTCCAAGACAGCCGCTTCGTCCCGGCCATGCACAAGCCCAATGCCGCCGCGCGCAGGACGGGTCAAGGGTGCGAAGCACCGGCGCAGCCGGCTTGCCCTTGACGCGTCCGAGCACGGCGGCATGCTTATGTGCGGCGGGGCTCACGGCAATCTCCTGAACCCCATTCGAAATTCAAGCGAGCCTGTATTCAATGGCGAGCGTCCGCGGCTAGCGCTCTATCGGAAGAGCCGGAAGCCGGGCGCGGCGAGTCCCCAAAATTTCGCAATGTGATAGGTCGAGGAAATCCCCGCATCTTCGAAGTAGGGTGCCGAGGCGCCGTAAGCGTGTCCGCCTCTGCCGAGCGGATCGACCGGCGCGCCATGCGCCATGCCTGGAATGATGAATGTCTCGATCATGGCCTTGCCGGACGCGTTGCGCCAGAGCCGGCGGGTCTGGCCCGCAACACGCGACTTGATCGCGGCGCCTTCGCCAAGCTCATGCACGTTGCACCACTGCCGCAGGATAGCATCGGCGTTCGAGGGCGCCACGGTATTGTCCGCGCTTCCGTGCCATATGGAAAGCTTCGGCCACGGCCCCTGATGCCGTGAAGCCTCGCGAACCTGGCCGCCCAGATCGCTCGACGATTTGTTCTGGCCGCCGTTCATCGCGTCGAAGGCGCTCCACAAGCTGGAGGCCGCGCCGGACGGCAGTCCCGCGATGATGGCGCCGCCCGCGAAGACGTCAGGATAGGCAGCGAGCAGCGCGGATGTCATGGCCCCGCCCGCCGACAGACCGGCGATATAAACGCGCCTGGGATCAACCCCGTGATCCTCGATCATGCGCTGAACCATTTGCAGGATCGAGAGCGCCTCGCCGGAATCGCGTCCGGTATCGCCGGGCTGGAACCAGTTGAAGCCACGCTGAGCGTTATTTGACGTCCGCTGTTCGGGGACGAGCAAGACAAAGCCGCTCGCGCTGGCAAGCGCGCTCCAACCGGCCCCGTGATTGATATCGTGCCCGGTTTGCCCGCAGCCATGCAGCACAACGGCGAGGGCAGGCGAGCGGCCAAGCCGTGCGGGCACGAATTTCAGCATGCGGAGACGGCCGGGATTGCTCCCGAAGGCGGTCACCTCCTCAAGGTTGTGCATCCGTGAGAGGGGGGAAATGGCGGATGGGATGCTTGATAGCTCCGGATAACGCGGCCAGGGGGGATGGCAGCTTGAGAATGCGCCGGCAACGGCGGCGGTAAGTGATTGCAGCATTAGAGCCTTTCTGGCGATCCGGCAATCCCTGCGTTCGGACGGGAGACCTCCATTTGCGGTGCCGGCTTGGAAGTTGACGGTTATGGCGCCGGCCGCTGCGGTGCCCGTCATTGAGATGAGACGCTTCGAGGCATTTCCGGGCCGGAACTTGCGCACAATCTGGGCGCAAGCCCCGGTCCGTAGTCTAGGAAGCTGAAAAACGCTTAGCGGTTTTCTCTACGCTCTTCGTCGCGCCGTTCTTCCCGGCGCTCCTCACGCCGTTCCTCGCTGGTATAATAGCCATTGTCGCGGCAGACGACTTTCACCTGCCGTTCGGCTTCGTCGCGTGTGCCAAAGCTCAAGGGGCCGACCCGGATGAACTCGTGACCCGAGGGGCCGCGCTCCACGACGCGGCAATGCCGGTCGCTACCGTGAACGATGTGGTATTCTTCGGCCATGGCGGCACCAGCAAAAGTAACAAGGATGCCGGCTGCCAAAAGTGCTTTAATCATTTTGAGTCCTCCATTTTAGTGTGTTCCATATATTGCAAATAAACATAGCCCTTGCTAGGCTCGGAAATTACTCAATATGCTTATTACATTTATGTGCGCCAAGGTATTTCTTTAATACCCCGCGGAGCTAAAGAAGACGCTTAGCCTGCGCGGAGGGGGGATGCGAAAATGCTCTTCCATGGAGCTGGCCCGCCGCATCTGCGTAGTTTCCGGCGGTATCGGCTTGGCCCGCTTCCCGTTAGCGTAGAGCCACGAGTTGAACCGTTCGGCAGCCGCAGGTGCGGCGGAACGAGGGCCTTTGCGGCTGCCGTGCGGGAGTTAAACGGCCGCCGGCCAAGCACTTGGCGTTCTCGTCTTGAAGGCACGAACAACAACAGGAGGTTCCCATGAGCCAGACAGGCACTATTGTCATCCTCGCCCTTGCGATCGCGCTCGCGACGTTGGGGTATTTCTACTACGAGAGCCGTCAGAACGTGGTCGAGATCAAGCTCCCCAGCATCACTGTTGACGGAAAATAACAACGTAGCGCTGCGCCCCGCAGCCGAATTGCCAGCGTCCGCGATGCACAGCACGCGGACGCTGGTGTTTCTGACGAAGAGTCCTTGAGGAGGCGAGACCGCCACCCTTCAAATGGTGCGTTCCGGCTTTACGGAGATCAGCTTCTCGATGGCCTCCACTTTGCGATCGACGAAAATGACGTTCGGAATCTCGATGGTTTTCCCGCGCTCGCCTCCGGCAGTCGCCTTGAGGTCGCCAGCGCCGAGGCCCAGCACGGTACGGAAGAAATCCGAACTCAGCTTCTGGAAATGCAGCCCGTTGGTATCGAAGCTCTCGGCGCCGCCGCCGATCAGGTGCTCTTCAGTCACTTGCCCCGGCCGTATGCGCCAATAGGTCAGCCGGTCGAAGACGAAGAACATCGCCAGCCAGATGGCCAGCAGCCCGGTCGAAAACACGAGATAGAAGCCGGTGTTCATATGCACCGAGAGGTACGGGATCAGCTTGGCGATGTTGTCCCACCAGCCGAACCAGGCCAGCACCACGGCGACGAATGCGAGCGTGAGCAGGGCCACCACCGAATTGATGCCGTGCAGCCGGACATTGGTGAAAACGATCAGCAGCAAAAGCACCGTCACGTAAGTGAGGCCAAGCGCGGAGCCGGGCTGGCCGCCCTCGGCGGCAGGCAGAAACCTTTCCTGCCCCGCGTTGAGCATGGCGATGACAAAGCCGAACGCCCACGCCGGCCACCAGTAGAGAAGAGTGGAATGGCTGTAGATGGTGATTTCCTGCTGAGCGGCCGGACGGACCATCGCCGCGACGGATGTGGCAGGCGCTTTATCGATCGTAAGTGTCATGGCTTTGCCTACTCTGAGGTTGAGGCGGGGCCGGACAATACCGGCGCTCTGCTTTGGCGAGGGGCGCGCTCCCCTTGATCCTCGCGGGAGCGTTTCAGTGCCTGCCGGCGCCTGTCACCCCGGAAGTAGGGCCTGCGGACGGATGCAGCCCCTGATGTGCGCGAGGTGAATAGTCACTGCCCGTAGATTAAAACCAGCGCCGGCCGTAATAACCGCCGCCAACAACCAGCAGTACGATAATGATGAGCAGAAGTGTGTTCGTGTCCATGATGCTCTCCTGGGGACTTGTGAACTCTGTATTTAATCTAAGCGCGAGCGGCGAAGCGGATCGCGCCGCCGGCTCGTCAGACGCCAGATCAGCAGCCGCCTAATGGGACCGGCTTATCCAGTCATCGACTTCCTTGCGAACCTGGTCCTTGCCGTAGCCGTAGCGCTCCTGGATGCGCCCTTCGAGCTGCTCACGCTGGCCGTTGACCTTCACCAGATCGTCGTCGGTGAGCTTGCCCCACTGCTCTTTGGCTTTTCCGGTAAATTGTTTCCAATTCCCGGCAATCCGATCCCAATCCATCTGTAACTCCTTACTTTTTTACCAAGCAGGTATTTGTTGGCCAGCCAACGGTCTCCGGGAAAATGTTGCCGGATATTTGGCCGTTGCTCCATCTTAGGTATCGTGCCCTGGCATCGGCAGCCCCGGAATCTACTCAGAGCCCCGCAGCATGCCCGTGCGTTCCTGCTCCGGGCCGCCGCATCTAAGTACATTCCGAGGATATCCCCGCCGCCCCGCTTGCCGTTAAGTTGAACATCAACTCGTCCGGCATGAGCTGGATCGCGCCGGTTCCCACAGGCAATGGGGCGGCGCTGCGGACGGCCCGTCCGGGTTGGGCATTCAACAAGCGATAAAACTAAGGACAACACGATGAGACGTCAGATCATGAAACTGGCCGGCGTTCTGGTATTGGCGGCGGCACCGCTTTCCGGCCACGCGCTGGCACAGTCCGGGGCGGCGGCCGCTAGCGCGCCGTTCATCTCGCAACAGCCCGACGGCGAATTGCGTGCCAGGGTGTTCATGGGGCAGCCCGTGCACAACGCGGCGGGCGATACCGTCGGCGATATCAACGACCTGATTTTCGACCACCAGGGCCGCATTACCACCATCGTCATCGGTGTCGGCGGCTTCCTCGGGATGGGCGAAAAGAACGTGGGCGTTTCCTTCGAGACGCTGACCTTCAAGGCTGGCGATAACAACATCCGCACGATTGTCGTCCCGCTCGAAAAAGACGCCCTTGCGAAGGCGCCGGATTTCAAGGTTAGCGAGAAGACCACGATGGAAAAGGCTGAGGATAAGGCCGCCGATTGGGGCCACAAGACTAAGGACAAGGCCATCGAGTTGAAAGACAAGGCTGCTCAGAAGATCGAAGACATGAGGAAGCCCGAGCCGCCGAAATAAGGAGCTGAGCTTCCAGGAAGAAACGCGCCGCCGGTAATGCCCTATGTCGAGGACTGTTGTTATGCGTTGGTTCGCGATCGCGGCCATCATATTCGGGTGGGGCATCTGGCGGCAAACGGGAGTTGCGCCGCCCTCCGTCAGCCTGGAAGACGCGCAAAAGCATTTACCAGCAATGGCGGCCCTCACCCCGGCCGCCATTCCAGCGCAGCCATCACCGTGGGAGACGGTTGCCAAACCGCCGCAGACCATCGAAACCGCAGCATCCAGCCCGGCGCCGGCCGCCGTGGTGGAGCCTGGGCATGTGGCCGAAGCCCTGCAAACCGAACTGAAGCGGCTTGGCTGTTACGGCGGCAATATCGACAACCGTTGGGGGCGCGGTAGCGGCGCCGCCATGCGTCATTTCATTCGCACCGCGCGCCTGCGTCTGGACCGGCCGGCCCCCAACGCTGCCGCCGTGACCGCATTGCGCGCCTACGCCAGCAGCGGCGATTGTTCGGCGGTGCTGATGGCTGCTCCGGGAGTACCGCCGGCCGCGGTTACCGCAAGCACCCGCGTGGAAAATCCCGCGGCGGCTCCCGTCGAAGATGATCGCTCCTACCTGCCGCCCTGGATGCGCAACCCGCCGCAAAACGCTAGCGGGACAACGGCCGCACGCGTTTCCCTCAAGCCAAGAAAAAACCACAGAAAAGCTGTCGCGGGGGTGGTGAGACGCGATTTCACCAAGACGTTCAGCTTCGGCTGGCCAGGAAATTGAAATGAGTAGATTCCGATTCTACCGCGCCTGCTTGCTCCGCGCCTATCGTTCACAACCACTACCTCGCTGACCAGAACGCATATCGTCTGTGGAACCAGACGGTAGATCTCGCGTTCAGGACGCACAATCGAAGGGAAATCAAGCATGGCTAAGGAAACCTCTCACGGCGAGCATCCCGCCAACGGTCACCATACCAAGGCGGCCGAGCACCACGAGCACGCGATGAAGCACCACAAGGAAGCAGCGGTGCAGCACGCTTCCGGGCATCCCGAGAAGGCGGCTCATCACGCGCATAGCGCCCACGCCCACACGCTTCAGGCAACGCATCACGCTGGCGAAGCTGCAAAGGCGCATATTTCGCATCCCGCGAAGAAGAGTTCGTAGACGAAATTGCGGAAGCACTCACCAGCCGCGGCATTTCATGGCTGCCTGCCTCAGGCCATGCTGCTGGTGGAGCCCGCCAATCTGAGCACTAGCGATCTGGTTCCACGGCAGCAGCAATGCGGAGGATCACAGAACTGGAATTCGCTACCGGAAGGTATGAAATGGAACCACAGAGCTTACTTATTTGGCTGCTAATCGGCGCTATTGCCGGTTTCCTTGCCGGCCTCATCATGCAGGGCGGCGGATTTGGTCTTATCGGTAATATTATTATCGGTATTATCGGAGCTGTTGTCTCTGCTTACTTCTTCCCCCGTCTCGGTGTTTCGATCCCGATTGCCGATCCGATGGTCAGGGAAATTGCCGTTGCCACGGTTGGAGCGGTTATCCTGCTTTTCGTCCTCGGTCTACTCCGAAGGGGCTGAAGCTTGCATACGTTGGAGCGCCAGCACTTGGCGCTCCAACGGCGTTTTAAGCCGCCGCCGGGCAACCGCCTCCAGGCGGGGAACAAAAGCCCGCGCGTCAGAACGCATCCTCCCAGCTCTTGCTCAGCCTGGTGGCGGAGTTGATGAGGCCGACCATGGAGAAGGTTGCGGGAAGTTGCCCCACAGCGCGCCGGACGGCACATCGACATCCTCCGAAAACAGCCCGAACGGGTTGCGCAACGCCAGGGCGCGTTCGAAGAGCTCGCCGTGCTTCGTCGCGCCTGCCGATCGCGTTGAGCGCGTCCACATACCAGAAGGCGCAAATCAGAAAAGCGGACGCAGGCTTGCCGAAATCGTCGGGCGCCGCATAGCGCAACAGCAGGTCGCCTCGTTTCAACCCGCGCCCTATCGGCGTCAATCGTCGCCACAATGCGCGGATCGGACGGCGGCAGAAAGCCCAGTTCGTGAAGGAGCAGCAAAGTGGCGTCCAGTTCGCGGCCGTCGAATGTGGAGACGAAGCTGTCGAGGTCCGCGTTCCAACTACGCGCAGCGATGATCTCGTGCAGACGGTCCGCCTCGCGCGCGCCACTTGCGTTGACGGTCCGGCAGATTCAGGACGCCCGCGATTTTCGCCAGACGGTCGCAGGCCGCCCAGCACATGACGCTGGAAAAGGTGTGGACCGCTGCCCGCGTCCGCAGCTCCCAGGGACCGGCGTCGGGCTGGTCGAACACCAGGGCGGCCCGCTCGCCCAGACGCTCCAGGTCCTGCGTATAGCGCATGGTCGCCGGAACGGATCATCCGCCGGTCGAAAAAGCCGTGGGTGGCGGCGAGGATGACGCTGCCATAGACATCGTTCTGCGTTTGCAGATAAGCGGCGTTGCCGACGCGCACCGGCCCCATTCCCCGATAGCCCGCGAGCGCTTCGGCTTCCCGCTCTTCAAGGATCGCGCCCCGCGTGATGCCGTAAAGCGGCTGCAGGTCCGCCGACCCGCTGTTTCGGCCACGGAGTTGGCGATGAAGCCGATGTAATCCTCCATGGTGCGCGTGACGCCCAGGCGGTTCAGGGCGTGGATGACGAAGTAGGCGTCGCGCAGCCAGCAATAGCGATAGTCCCAGTTGCGCCCGGTGTTCGGCGCTTCGGGGATGGACGTCGTCAGCGCCGCGACAATGGCGCCAGTCTCTTCAAAGTTGCAGAGCATCAAGGTGATGGCCGCGCGGATCACGGCGTCCTGCCACTCGAACGGAATGGAAAGCGCGCGCACCCAGTCCGCGCCAATAGTCGATGGTGCGTTCGAGAAGGCGCCGCGAGGTGGGCTCGATCTCGGCGACCAGGGTTTCGTCCGCGCCGAAAAACATCGAGATGGGGCGATCCACGATGAATGGCCTCTCCTCGAGGATGTAGGACACCGGCGCGTCGGTCGTGAGACGCAACGTTTGTTGCGGCCCCACATAGCGCACGTGGTTGCTGCCGCGCGTTATTTGCGGCTGATGCGCGCCCCAGCCGAACAGCGGCTTGACGCGCACCGTGATGCGCGGGCGGCCATGCAGCGGCCGCATCCGGCGGATCAGCATCGGCGGCCGGAACATCCGCTCGAAGTGGAGGAAACGCGGAGCGAAGTCGGTGATCTCGACGGCGTTGCCATGCGTGTCCGACATGATGGTCACCAGGATGGCGGTGTTCTCGATGTAACTGCTGCTCGCACCGCGCCATGCCGCTGAGCTGAATGGAAAAGACGCCGCCGCGCTGGTCGCGCGCGGTGTCTTCCTCGCCCAGGCCATCCAGCAGACCGCAAAACACCGGCTCGCCATCGAGGCGCGGAAAGCAGGACCACACGAGATCGCCCTTGCGGTCGATGAGCGCCGATATCGCGCAATTGCCGATGGCGGCGAGGTCGAGAGAACTCATGGCTGAAAGTCCTGTTCGGGATTGATGGGCTGTCCGCGCGCCCCAGGCGCGGAGGCGGTCGCGAACCGCCTGCGGATCGGCGAGGCGAAATTGCGCGCAGGTCGGCCCTGGCCCCACGCGCACGCTGACGCCGCCGCGCTGGTTGACCACATCGAAGCCGTGCTCGTCGGTCAGGTCGTCGCCGATGAAAATCGGCCGCCGTCCCAGGTAGGGCGGCGCGTCGAGCAGACGCCTCGATGGCGAGCCCTTTGTTCACGTCCGCGGACAGGATTTCGGCGACGGCTTTGCCCTTCTGAAGCATGTATTCAGGACCGAGACCCTCCATGACGTCCTCCATGGCCTCAAGCACAAGACCTTCAAGCTGCGGCGACCTCGCGCCAGTGCACGGCCACGGCGCAGCCCTTGTCTTCGATGTGGAGACCCAGCGTTTTGCGGCAAACGCTCGTTGAGAGCTCGTCAGCACGGCTCGCAATCGGCCCGACTCACGCACCGGACAAAGCTGAAGCTGGCCGCCCGAGCGGCGCTCCAGGCCATGCACGCCAGCGGCGTCGAATTCATAGGGGGCGAGAAACCGGTCGAGCGCTTCAATCCGCCGCCCGCTGATGATGGCCAGGGCTCCGCCGAGCCGATCGCGAAGACAGGCCAGGCGGCTCGGCGAGCGACGCCGGGATCGGATACGGCTTCGGGATGGCGCGGCGATATCGACGAGCGTGCCGTCGAAGTCGAGAAACACCGCCCAGTTATCCGTGAACGCCTTCGCCAAATGGGGGAGCGCAACGTCTCACCCATGGCGTCTCGACTTTGGCTTTCTCCTGGACGGCGATGCGCATAATTCGTTGCTTCTTTCTGAGCCGGCTGGCGTCGAGCAGCATCTGAGCCGCCCAGCGGTAGACATTGCGGGAACGCACCAGTTCGCGCATCGCCCGCATGCGTTCCTGCTGCTCTTGCTCCGTCATGTTCAGCGCCCGATGGATGGCGGCGCTCATGCCGTGCGCATCGTACGGATTGACGATCAGCGCCTCCGACAGTTCTCGCGACGCGCCGGCGAACCTCGACAGAATCAGCACGCCGCGCTCATCGTCGCGGGCCGCGACGAACTCCTTGGCCACGAGATTCATCCCGTCATGAAGGCTCGACACGATGCAGATATCGGCCGCGCGGAGCAACTCGAACACTTCGTGCGGCTCGTGATGGCGGACGACGAGGTTGATGGGCGGCGGGCCGTATCCCGCATGTCTGGCGTTGATCTCTTCGGCAAGCCGCACCGCCTCGTCCTGCAGCGCGTGATAAGCGCCAAGTTTACCACGCGTCGGCGCCGCCGCTTGCAGAAAAACGAACTTCCCTCTCCACTCCGGGCGTTGCGTCAGAAACGTGTCGACCGCGCGCATGCGTTCGCAGATGCCCTTGGTATAGTCGAAGCGCTCGACGCCGACGGCAAGCCTGACGTCTGTCCGCAAGCCCCAGCCGCGAGCGCACGGCGGCGCGGCATTCGCTGACCGGCTTCTGGTCCGCCAGCCCGGCGGGCGGCCATTCGATGGAAATCGGATATGGCCTCACGAGCGTCTCGTGGCCGCCGAGCGTGACTGACGCATAATCGTGATCGATGCGGCTTTCCATGAAGCGATCAACAGTATAAAGAAAGTTATTGCAGTGTAAGCGCGTGTGAAACCCAAGTATGGAGCTGCCGAGCAGACCCTTGATCATCTCCTCTTTCCAGGGGCAGATGCCGAACGTCTCCGCGTTGGGCCACGGAATGTGCCAGAAGGTGATGATCGTGGCGTCTGGAAGCTGTTCGCGCACCATGCGGGGCAGGAGCGCAAAGTGATAGTCGTGTATCAGAACGATCGGGCTTTTGCTGCGCGCCTCCCGGACGACGGCGTCGGCAAAGCGCTGGTTGACGGTCCGATACGTCCGCCAGTCGCTCTGACGAAAGGTTGGCTGCACGAAAGCGATGTGGCACAGGGGCCAAAGTCCTTCGTTGGCGAGACCGTAATAGTAGCCGTCCTGTTCTTCGTCCGAAAGCCACACCCGCCGCAACGTGTAGCTTGGTTTGGCTGGGGGAACGCGAAGCCGGTCGTCGGCGTCGACTGTTTCCCGGTCCGCGCTGCCGCCGCCATGCGCGATCCACGTGCCGCCGCACGCCTTCATCACAGGCTCAAGGGCGGTGACCAGTCCGCTGGCGGGAATCTGGAGTTCTATCCCGCCATCGGAACGATTGTGGATGTAAGGCTCGCGATTTGAGACGGCGATGATATCGGTCCCGGGAAGTTCGTCCCCGATCAAAGCGCGAAGCCTTTCTGCGCTCCACATCGACTGCTCGTCATCCATTTCGGCGCGACTGGGGCTGAGCCGCCGGAGCGTCTGAAGAAGTTCGGCGGCTGGGCAGACGGCGTCGGCGTCATCGAGCTCGAAGTCTCCGAGCCTGCGCCTCCTTGGCGATGGAGCGTTGCAATTTGTTCATCCGCCAGCGGACAACGATCAGCGCCGCCAGAGTCGCCAGGCCGACGCTGATCAAGATGATGGCGCCGAGCACGAGCGAGAGATGGGATCGCGCCTTGGCGCCAAGCTTTTCCGCATAGGTCAGGTCGTTCAGGGTGACCAGATGTCCCTTGGCGTCCGCCGCTGAACGGGGAACGCGGCGGCGACGCATCTGGCGTCCGCCGATGAACAGCGAGGAAAAACTCTGGGTTTCGGAGCGCGCCGCATTCTGGCAGGAGAAGCCCGGCGGCATTCTTCTTGGTGGGAAACTGAAGCCTCCCTGCCTCGTCGCAGAACCCGACGGCGAGAACGCGTTCGTCCTGCGCCACGCTTCTCGAAAAGATCGCTGATCGCCTGATTTTGGCCAGCAGGAAGAAGCTCCGTCAGGTTGGGCCGGATGGAGTTGAAAATCTGCTGCGAGCGCAGTTCGACGTCCGGCTCTGGACCACTGCCGGAAAAGCGGAAACGGCGAGAGGCGCAATGGCGCGCACCACGATCACTCCGCCGGTAAGCGCCGTCGCGCCATAAAGCGCAAGCATCCACACGCCTCTTGCGGCGAAGGCGTCCTTCAAGCGGCGGTATAATTTGCCCATCAACTCATGCACTCCTGATCCAGCGCTCATACCGTCAAAAATTCCGCGATCGGGTGCAGCGGCTCGACGCGCTCGCAGATGATCTTGAAGCTCGCCAGCAGCGGCACCGCCAGCAGCACCCCGACCAGCCCCCACAGCCAGCCCCACAGCAGGATGGCAAGGAATATGGCGACCGGATTGAGCAGCAGTCCGCGCCCCAGAACGAACGGCGTGACGACCTCGCCGGCGAGCCCCGCGAGAATCAGCAGAATGACCGGCGCGGCCAGAGCCAGCGGCAGGCTGTCGAAGGTCTGCATGCCCGCCATCGCAAGGATGGCCATGCTGGTGATGGCGCCGAGGTACGGAACGAAATTGAGCACGGCCACCAGCGCGCCCCACAGCAGCGGGTTCGGTATCCCCAGCAGCGCCGTCACCGCGGCCATGGCGACGCCCAGCGCGACATTCACCGCCGTGAAGTTGAGCAGATAAAACGAAATATCGGTCTCGATCTGGCGGGTGATTTCGACAGCGCGCTTCTTGTCGTGAAACGTCGGGATCACGGTGACGAGCTTGCGCAGGAAAACGTCGCCGGATGCCAGCAGGAAGTAGACCAGGATGGTCACGGAGAACATCGCGGCCACCGCCTGCGGCGTCCCGGACAGCACGAGATCGGTCAGCGCCGGCTGCATGACGCGAACCTCTTGAGGTCCGGCGCGTGCCGTCGCCCCGCCCGCCTCCTGCATTTGGTCCGTGGCCTTCTTGATGCCATCGAACGGCTTGGCAGTTCCAAAAATCCTGTGCTCCAGCTTCTGGAGGCTATCCGGCCCTTTTTCGATCCAGCTCTGGGCCGGCGCCGCCAGCGCGATCAGCCCCGCTCCAACGAAACCCACGGCCGCCATGACGACAATCGCCGACGCCAGCATGCGCGGCACATGCAGCCGCTGAAGGAATTGCACGGGCGGGGCCAGCAGCATGCTCAGCAGCACGGCGGCCGCTATGGGCACAAACAGGGATGCGGCGAAGTAGAGGGTGTAGAACACCGCGAGGACGGCGATGACAACCAGCGCAACCGACCGGCCGGTGCTGGTCACGAACGCGAGCGCTTCCGGCTTGGGCTGAGGCTCGGGGGCGGGTTCAGGCTGCGGGAGAATTGCGGGTTTGACTGCCATTGAGGTGCCTTTAACGCCAATGGGCGCGGAACTCGCCTTGCCCTTGTTGTGATTTTTCCTCTTGCTCAAGACTGGAACCCGGTTGAATGCCCTTCCATGCCTGCTCTGCGCGTAACGGAGCGCAAGGCCAAGCGGCCCCGCGCCCCGGAAACGCTAGACGATTAGTTGTTCGAGATCTTCGGCAGATCCTTCGCCGTAGTCTCTGTCAACTCAAGCACAACACGGTCGCCCTGTAGCTTGAACTGCGATGACATTATGCTGACGCGCGTCTGCCCCAGGCCCAGATAGCCGCCGATGCTGGCGTGCATACCGATGACATTGCCGGCTGCGTTCCGCTGAAAGTCCACGACCTCGCCGAGATTCTTGCCGTCGCTGCTGTAGACTGGCTTACCAATCCAGCTCTTGGCTTCCGTTTCGGAAAGCACCATGCCGGCACTTGGCGCTGCCATCGGCGCGGCTATCGGCGCTGCGGGACTGGCTTTGGCGTCCGGCTTTGCTGCCGGAGCGGCGGCATCATTGCCCTTCATCTGCGGCACCTGATCGCCCACGGCATTCGTCGGCCCTGTACCGGGATCGACCTTGGTTACTGGGGTTTCAGCCATAGCCGGAAGCGCGAGTGCGGCGGCAAGAACGGTAGCGAGTGATAACGTGCGGATCATACTCATACTCCTTAATGATCGCTAGGAACGCCATCTGCGCATAGGGCGGCGCTACCGGCTAGGCTCGGAATCTGCTTACGCCGGACGATGGAAGGCTTTCCCCGGCCGCTCGGCCCGCCGGGAATCATTGCCGCCGCTCCCGCCCGCGAAGCGCATTCCGGGCAGGTTGTACCCAGCCGCCTAAGCAGTTTCCGATGGTACCGGAGCGGCCAACTCCCCGCTACCGTGATTCCGGCGCCGCCACACCATTGGCGCCGTCCGTTCCGGCTTTCCGAAGCCGGCACACAATTAGGTGGAGTCCCATGCCGATCGAACTTGCACGCACACACGCCATCCCGCGGCCATGGGGCGTGTCCGGCCTGAGGCCATGGAATACGGCGGACACCGGCGGTGTCTCGATCGGCGAAATCTGGTACGAACGGCCCGGCGCGGCGCCGGCAAATTCCTCGCTCCTGCTCAAGCTGCTGCTCACCAGCCGCCCGCTTTCCATCCAGGTGCATCCCGACGACGCCTATGCGCGCTCGATTGGACTGCCGAACGGCAAGACCGAGGCGTGGTATGTGCTGATCGCCGCGCCTGGAGCCAAGATCGCCGCCGGCCTGAAGCGGCAGACGACGCCGCAGCAGTTGCGCCGCGCCGTGAGCGACGGCTCGATTCTCGACCTCGTCGCGTGGCGGACCGTGCTGGCCGGCGACATCATTTCCGTGCCCGGCCGGGACAATTCACGCCGTTGGTGCGGGCCTTGTCATCGCCGAGATCCAGCAGCGCAGCGACGCCACGTTCCGCCTGTTCGATTACGACCGCGCGCGTGAGCTTCATGTTGAACGCGCCATCGCGGTGGCTAATACCGGGCCGGCCGTTCCGCCAACGCGGCCAGAACGGCTCACCGGCGAACGGACGCTTCTCCTCGCCAGCCCATATTTTGTGTTCGAGCGGATCGACCTGCCGGCGGGCACGGCGTGGAGCCTGGAGGCCGGGCGCGAGACCTGGTTCCTGGTCATCGGCGGCACGGCGACCGGATCGTTCGACGTGGCCATCGGCGACGCCATATTCGCGCAGCCGGACCCCATCACCATCCGCGCCGGCAATAACGGCATGGCGGGCCTCGTCGCGTACACCGGCCCCGGCCCGGTTCCCAGCCTGCTCCGGCGCCTCAGACAGCCAGGGGAGGCGAAACGTCCCCAGGCAGCACAAGCGCCGCCCCTTCCTCGCACAACGGCAGGCCCACCCCACGAACGCAAGGAAAACATTCGATGAAACCACTCAAGCGTATTGCGTTCATTGGCAATCATCTGCCACGGCGCTGCGGCATCGCCACCTTCACCCACGATCTGCACGGGGCCATCGCGGCAGCGCGCCCGGACCTGGACACCTGCGTCGTCGCCATGACGGACCCCGGCGGCGCCTACGAATATCCGGACGCCGTGCGCTTCCAGGTCCGCGATGACGTGACCGGCGACTTTGTTCAGGCGGCCGATTTCCTCAACGCCGGCGGCTTCGACGCGGTTTCGCTGCAACATGAGTACGGCATTTTCGGCGGCGAGGCTGGCGGCAACATCGTCGAACTCATATCCCGCCTGAAAATGCCGGTCGTGACCACGCTTCACACCGTGCTCCCAGAGCCTACGCCCGCCCAGCGCGACGTGATGCACCGCATCATCGGCGCTTCGGCGAAAGTCGTGGTCATGGCGGATATCGGCCGTGAATTCCTGCGCGACGTTCATGACGTGCCCGCCGGTAAGATCGAAGTCATACCGCACGGGATACCGGATTTCCCATTCCTCGAATCCTATCACGCCAAGGCCAAATTCGGCTTCGGCGGCAAGACGGTCATCCTCACCTTCGGCCTGCTGTCGCCCAACAAAGGCATCGAGATCATGCTCGACGCCATGCCGGGGATCATCGAATCCTGCCCGGACGCCATGTATGTCATCCTCGGCGCGACGCATCCCAACCTCGTGCGGTCTGGCGGCGAGACCTACCGCGAGGGCCTGGAGGCGCGCGTGCAGGCGCTGGGTATCGGGGACCATGTGGTTTTCCTCAACCAGTTCGTGGACCAGCCCACGCTGCTGGATTTCATTTCGATGTGCGATGTCTATGTGACGCCCTATCTCAACGAAGCGCAGATGACCTCGGGCACGCTCGCCTACAGTTTCGGGCTTGGGAAAGCCGTCGTCTCCACGCCCTATTGGCACGCCAGGGAACTGCTGAGCGACGGGCGCGGCCTGCTGGTTCCGTTCGGCGACGCCAAAGCCATGGGCGCCGCGATTACCGGCCTGCTGACCAGCGAGACGCGCCGCCATGCCATGCGCAAGCGCGCCTATGCGGCCAGCCGCCCGATGACGTGGGCGCAAACGGCCAAGCGCTATCTCGCCAGCTTCGAGACGGCGCGCGGATACGCCCGGCCGGCCGTGCTGGTCCCCGCCGGCCGGATTATTCCGGCGAGAAAGGCGTACGCGATCCCGGAGGTCCGGCTCGGCCATTTCCTCTCGCTTTGCGATAGCACGGGGCTGATCCAGCACGCCGTCCATTCGGTGCCGGACCGCAATCACGGCTACTGCGTCGATGACAATGCTCGCGCCCTGCTGCTGTCGAGCGCGCTTGCGAACTCCGGCGGTGCACCATTGTCCGCAACGCTCACTGCGCGCTTCGCGGCATTCATCCAGCACGCCTGGAACCCGGATGTCCGGCGTTTCCGCAATTTCATGAGCTATGACCGCCGCTGGCTGGAACCCGCCGGTTCCGAGGACAGCCATTGCCGCACGCTTTGGGCCTTGGGCGAATGCGCGCTCAAAGACACCGATGCCACCCGGCGCGCGTGGGCCGCCGCGCTGTTCAGCGCCGCGCTTCCAAGCGTGGAGGAATTCTCGTCGCCGCGGGCCTGGGCGTTCGCGCTCCTTGGGCTGGATGCCTATTGCGCGGCCGTTCGCGAAGACTTCGGCGCCAATCGCATGCGCACACGGCTGGCGGGCCGGCTGATGTCCGCGTTCCAGGCGGCGCACACCAGCTACTGGCTCTGGTTCGAGGACGTGCTCGCCTACGACAACGCGCGCCTCCCCCAGGCGCTGATCCAAACCGGGCTGGCCACACGCACACCGGGCTACGTGGAGACCGGCCTCCAGTCGCTGCGCTGGCTGATGTCGTTGCAAACCGCGCCATCGGGATGCTTCCGGCCGGTCGGCACCGGGAGCTTTGGCAGACGGTACGAGGAACCGGAAGCGTTCGATCAGCAGCCGGTCGAGGCGGCGGCGGCGATTTCCGCCTGTCTTGCGGCAGGGAGGGCCGAGGGCGGCGCGGCGTGGCCAGTGGGAGCGATGCGCGCGTTCGATTGGTTCCTGGGCCGCAACGACCTGCTGGTGCCGTTGATCGACACCGATACGGGGAGCTGCCGCGACGGGCTGCATCCAGACCGGGCCAATGAGAACCGGGGCGCGGAGTTGGTGCTGTCGTATCTGCTGGGTCTGGTGGAAATACGCCAGCTCAAGAGCGTGTTTGCGGCGGAGCGGGCGAGAGCCGCTTTGGAGCCCAGCTCCGTGAAACGTCTGGCCGGGCAAAGCAAGAAGGCCGGGCGGCGCGTGATCTCCATCCCGGTTTTTGCCCCGCTGGATGGCGTGCAGGGGCACGGTTTGCCGCTTCAGCCGGGCGAATGAAATGAAAACGGGAGCGGCCTGTCTGCCGCCGCTCCCCGCGTTTGGATCAGGAAACCAGATACGGGACGCCGTGGCGCAACAGGCCGCGAACCGGATGCCCTGGCCGACATGGCGCGCGGCGAACGGAAGCGCCCCGGCCGTGATGGGCAAGGTAACGTCGATGGCGACGGGATTGCCGTATTGCTGCGGCTCCAGCTCGCCGAGCGCCAGCGCGATATCCTCAAGGGTTGCATCGGCGGCGAGGCTGAACAGCACCACGGTGCCGTTGAAGACGAATTGCAGACGGCTGTTTTCCGCGTGACCGGCGTGAATGAACTTCATGGGACTTCTCCGTGAACTGACTGTCAGCCCGGAAGATGAAAGTATATGGTGGAGAAACTTCCGGTTCGTCTGACATTACTTTAGGCTGCGATCAGAATACCGCTTAGGGACGCCCAAATGGTAGACACGGAAACTACCTACTGCCAAGTCAAATTACTGTGCCGAACAGTTTCCCGATACCGGCGGTCAGCGCCATCGCCAGCGCACCCCAGAACGTCACGCGGACCGTGGCGCGCAGCATGCCGGCACCGCCTGCCTTTGCCCCGATCGCGCCCAGCAGCGCCAGAAAGCCCAAGGACGCCGCGAACACGACGGGCACCAGCACGCTGGCCGGCGACACCACAACCATCAGCAGCGGCATCGCCGCGCCCACGGCAAATGTCGCGGCCGATGTCAGCGCCGCTTGCACGGGCCGCGCCGTGGTGATTTCGGAAATCCCAAGCTCGTCGTGCGCATGGGCGGCCAGGGCGTCTTTCGCCATGAGCTGCTGGGCGACCTGCCGCGCCAGCGCGTGATCGACGCCGCGCTTGACGTAGATCGCGGCGAGTTCCTCCAGCTCGAACGCCGGATCGTCCCTCAGTTCCTTACGTTCCGCTGCGAGGTCAGCCTGTTCGGTGTCCGATTGCGAACTGACGGACACATACTCGCCGGCGGCCATCGACATGGCGCCCGCCACCAGTCCCGCGACGCCGGCGATCAAGACATCGTTCGGCGCCGCAGCCGCCGCCGCAACGCCGGCGATCAGGCTCGCCGTCGAGATAATGCCATCGTTGGCCCCGAGGACCGCCGCGCGCAACCAGCCAATACGGTTGACGAAGTGGTTCTCGGGGATGACGCGAAGACGGCTCATGCGAGACTCCTGACTGTCAGATTAGATTCGTTGAAGCACTGCCAGAATGAGTACCACGAGCAGGAGGGTGCCGAGAAGACCGACGCCGGTATGGCCGTAGCCGTAACCGTAGCCGCCGAAACGGCCGCTGAAGCCGCCGAGCAGGAAAATGATGAGGACAATGACGAGAATGGTCCCGAGCGTCATGACGTTTGTTCCTTTGCCGGATCGAATGAAGCCGGCATTCCGCGGATCGCTCCCAAACCGGCGTGAACGGGGGCGATTTTTCAGCTTCTCTGAAAGCTAAGGGCGAAATGCGGGCGGCTATCAGGAGGTTACTGCCGGAAGGGGCCGGTAGGTAGGATCGGAAACTACTTACCGGCCGCCGCCATTTCAGGGGCTTTTGAATTTCGAGCGGGTTGCAGCGATTGCCGGGAACCCCGCCGCACACAATCATGCCGCCGTGCTCGGATGCGTCAAGGGTAAACGGCCTCCGGCCGCGCTTTCAGCGCCCTTGACCCATCCTGCGCGCGGCGGCTGCACAAATGTGCATGGCCGGGACGAAGAAATGGTTCCGGCCGAACAAAGAAATCCCTACTCGGGGCAGTGAAAGCGGCAAGCGCAACGCCTGTGGCGGACTCCGGCCAGTTGCTCGCGCACCGGAGCCCCGCGCCGATGTATTGAGCCCCGGAGGGGCGAAGGAGCGGTTGGGCGAAGCACAGAGCGACGATAACTAACAACTGCCCCGGAGGGGCGAAGGCCGTTTACGGCCGTCTTGTCCAGACTCGCGAAGCACAGAGCGGCAACCACTTAAACCACCGGGCATAGGTAGATTCCGGCCCTGCTCCTGGCGATCCCTCTTCGGTTACAGTCCGGGAACAATAGATTTCGCCGTTGCTACCAGCATAAAGGACGCCCCGGAGCAATCCTCCGCAGGCGTTTCCACCCCAGGCTTGAGACCATGGCGCAAAGCGGCCGGCGGCTCATTGCCAGGGTATCTGCATCAGATCGCGGCCGTCCTTGAGGGGGCCGCCGCGGCCTGCCCCCGTGACCGGCCATCGGTTGCCCCCAGTCTGGCCGGTCACGGGCTCTCTCTCTCCGGGAGCGGCGCGTCCTTGACGGGAGCGCCGCTCATCTGGCGCAACGTTCATCGCCGCCGCGCGGGAATTGGCGTCCGTCTTTGTCACATTTGGAGTTCCAGCCATGCAGCCTACACACAACACCTTGCCGATGAAAATCCGGGCGCAATCCGTCGAACTCCTGAACAAGCATCTGGCGGCGGCCATCGACCTGCATGCTCAGGTGAAACATGCGCACTGGAATGTGCGCGGCCCGAATTTCATCGCCATCCACGAACTGTTCGACCGGGTTTCCGAGGAGATCGAGACCTATTCGGACCTCATCGCCGAGCGCGCCAGCGGCTTGGGCGGCACCGCGCACGGCACCATTCAAGTGGCGGCGGAGCACTCCTTCCTCGTCCGCTATCCTCTCGGCATCGCCGACGGGCATCAGCACGTCTTCGCCGTTTCGGCCGCGCTGGCTGCGTTCGGTCAATCGGCGCGGGAAGCCATCGGTCATGCGACAAAATTCGGCGATGTCGATACCGCCGACCTGTTCACCGAAATCTCGCGCGGGCTTGACCAGCAGCTCTGGTTTGTCGAAGCCCATACGGTTCACCAATGAGCAACTTCCCCGGCTTCCCGGCGTCACCACAAAACCGTGCTGATGGTTCCGCCCGACCATTCACATTGCCCGTCGCCTGCCGCGATGCGTCCGAGCTGAGCGACCGCATCGAAACCTGGGTGAACGAAGGCGGCGCCGGGGGCGATGTGCACCGGCAGGAGTGCGCCGCTGCCCTGTGGTGGAGGCGGGCGCCATAACCGGCGGGTGTCCTCCGCACGATGAATTCCGGCAGTAAAATTGGAGACGATCATGAGCTACCATTTCAGCAAGACACTCAATATGCCGTTCGAACAGGCGATCCAGCACGTAACGGACGCCCTGGCCGGCAACGGATTTGGCGTGCTGACAACGATTGACGTGCGGGCGACGATGAAGAAAAAGCTCAACCTCGACTTCCGCCCCTACACGATCCTCGGCGCCTGCAATCCGCTGCTGGCGCATGAGGCGCTGCTAGCCGAGGACAAAATCGGGACGATGCTGCCCTGCAACGTTGTCGTTCAGGAAATAGCCAAGGATCAGGTGGAGGTTTCCGCCGTCGATCCGGTGGCCTCAATGCAGGCGGTGGAAAATCCGAAGCTGGCGTCCATCGCCGGCGAGGTCAGGAACCTCTTGAAGCAGACGATTGTCAGCCTCTGAACCGGCGCTCGCCACGCGAAGGACGTATGACCGGGATTGACGCGCCGCCGTGCGGGCTATGCAGCCGCACGGCTTACCCGGAACATGGGCAGCCGCCAAAGCTGACTTCCCGCGCAATGGTCTAAGTAGATTCCAATTCTATCCCTCCCGCCTGGCCGCCAGCTATGCTCCAGACTAACAACCACCAGAAGCGAAGCTGACCACGGCTCGCCCGGCAGGGCCGGAATGCCTGCGAAACAGCCCGCATCTCAACCCTGTATCGCACAACATTGGCTGACGCCGCCACTGCCGGCTCCGCACGGACCGCTGCGCGAAGTCATGCCTCGAAATACTTGAGAGGAACTGAAATGATTAATTCCGTTCTGGATCGCAGGCCGCACCCCAATGAAATCCGGCATTTCCTTGCCGGGATCGCCAAGCGCCTTTCTGGCACCGAGGCCGGTCTGACGTCCGAAATCGCCGGCGAGACGCCCAAACATGTGGCCTTCCGTCTGTCGAAGCAGCTCGTCTTGCGCCAGGCCCGGTACGACGCGCGTTCGATCCAGCACGCCCGTGCCGCAAAGCAGGTGATTTGGCTCGTTTCCAAACCCTGACGCGGCAGGCAGCGGCGCAGTTCGTGCCGCCAGTAAAAGCAGGTCAACAAAGGAGAAAAGGCATGCATCGTAAAATCGCAATGGCAATAATGGCGCTGTCGGTGGGCGGGTGTTTCATCCTCACCTCGCTGCCCGCCTCGGCCCAGCAGGGTCAGCACAACGAGAAGGGGCAGTCTCACGGCAACAGCAAGGCAGGCGCGCCGCGCGGCAATAGCAATGCGGGCGCACCGCGCGGCAATTTCCGTAGCTCCACCCCGCGCGCAAATCGTTCGTTCACGCCGCGCAGTGTCCATAGGGGCACCCCGAATGTGACCCGCACCGTTACGCCGCGTTCTGTCCGCAAGTTCACGCCGCGCGGGGATCGTACCATCACCCGGCGCGCGGTTCGTGAGCACACCCCGCGCGCAACACGCACGGTTAGGCCAAATGTTGACGTCCCGAACAGAAGCGCCGGGAACAGGGCATTCTCCGGCAAGTTCCGCAGCACACATATTCGCGGTGCCGGCCGGACGACAATCGGCGGACACAAATATTCGGTATGGCGCGGCAAACACCGCTTCCGTCATGGTGGCAACTGGAGAACCTTCGCGGCGCTCAGCGCTCTGGGCACCATCGTGATCGGTTCCAGCGATTACTATCCGTATGCCTACATTTCCGCTCCCGAGGCGTATTGCGATGGCTTCACCGAAGACGGCTGCCAGCTTTCGTGGCGGGATGTCGAGACGGTCGAGGGCGACACTGTGGAACAGTGCGTGGCTTATTGTCCGTGGCAGTAAGCCCGCTTGGTGGTGAAGCGTGATCAGGCACGGGCAATCCTCCCGTGTCACCAATAAAACACGGGGCCAGACGGCCCCGTCAGTGCGTCTTGCTCATGATCCGATTGCAGCCCTTACCATACCAGCACAGGAGACTCCCATGCTTACAGTCTTAATCGCCGTTCTGGTGATCTGCGTCATCGGCGCCATCTGCTTCTGGGCCATCGACAAGTTCGTCAATGACGGCCGCTTGGCCAACCTTCTCAAACTGCTCGTGGTGCTCATCTGCCTGGCGTCGATCCTGCAACGCGTGCTGCCGCTGGCGGGCATTAATTGGATGTAGCCCGATATTTAACCGCAGCCTTGCCGGCACTCGGTTCGCAGCCGGCTCTGAGCGCCGCCCGCTACGTCCCTGCTGGTCAGAAATCGCTGGCGCTCAGCGCATAAGACCCTTTGCGGCCGCGCGAGTACGCCTTGCCCGCGGCGCGGATAATCCGGTCCCAATTTTTGTCGAAGCTTTGCAGGGCTCCGGCCTCATCTTTACGCGTTCCTGGCGCGATGCCGGAGAGAACGCCCGAGTCCAGGAAAAACGGAACCTCCAATACGCCGTCGTAGCCCCAGAAACGAATGGAGCCGCTCGTCGAATCGTAGCTGCGGCTGTTGTTCGGAAATTCCAGCGCCATGGTGTGATTAGGTTCCCTGTATTGATTTGCGTGCGCCTTATCCAGGTTGTATTTTGCCTGGAGCTGCTAAATTTGAATAGCGTTCATTTAAGTCTATAATTAATTAGTGATAATAAAGTATTTTTCCTATTTTTTCAAGCGCTTTGTCGTGATGTGTGAATTTCAGCTTGTTGATATCCACAATATTCAAGGGTAGACCTCTCAGCAAACGCGCTCTGGCGAGCGGGCCACAAAAAAGGAGCAGCCTCCGTAAAGGCCGCTCCCCAATTTTGCGGTGCGAGATCATGCAAAAGGCATAACCTTGCTACGCAAACCGGCTACCACCCGCCACGCCGGCTACCGTAACGGTGATGGCTGCGCCAGCGCTGGTGGAAATAGTTGCTACCGCGACGGTGATGGCTGCGCCAGCGCTTGTGAAAACGGCTGGGCCCCGCCTGGTGCCATTGGCGCACCAGCTCGGTATTGCTGTTCGCGGCGGCTTCAATTGGCGGTGTGACGCCGCTAACGGATGCGGCGGACGCTGGCTGGCCCCCCAGCATCATAGCGGCGGCCATCATCATGGCTGCAAAAAGCATTGCGAAGTTTTTCATTGTCTCACTCCTGTTCGAGTCTTCTCCGGTCAAAAACAGCTTCGATCCTCTGGCAATGCCACCTTAGCCGCTGCCCGGCCGGCGTAGTAGAATCGGAATCTACCTATGAAAGAGGAGCAGGGCATTTGCCGTTCCAGCCCAGCCAGGAAGCAGGCTACGCGGCGGCGCGCTCGTCACCCGCTGGCGGGACCAGAAGCAAGGGAAGCCGTATTCTAACTGTCGTTCCAGTGCCTTCCAGGGCCGACGGCACGATCGTGCCGCCAAGCTGGCGCACGAAGATCGCCACATAGTCGGAACCGCGCTTCTCCGGGATCTTCGCCGCATCCTCGTCCTTCATCCCCACGCCGTCATCGGCGACGGTCAGCTCGATCTGGTCGCCGATGCTGCTCCACGCTCAGCACGACACGCCCTTTCCCGTCAGGAAAAGCATGCTTGATGGCGTTTGTCGCCAGCTCGTTGACCAGAAGGCCGAACGGGCACGGCGCGATCGGGGTCGATTTCCAGCGGCTCGGCCTCGACCTCGATCTTGATGCCCGACGTGTTCCCCAGCAGGCTCGCCGACATGGTCTTGGCGATTTCCTTGAGATACGCGTCCACGGCGACAGTCCGGCCGCGGCTGGATTGCGATATCAGGTCGTAAAGCTGGGCAATGGCGCCGATGCGCGCCTGCATGGCCTGATAGCCCTGAACGCACGGCGTTGCCGTCCAACTGGCCTCGTAGGCGATCAGGCCGACGATGATCTGCAGGTTGTTCTTGATCCGGTGAGAGATTTCGTTGGTCAAGCTGAGGGCATCGCGCTCGCGCTGCTTGCGGTCGGTGATGTCCTCGAAGACGAGAAGCATGCGGTGGGCATGGTTCCCCGGTTGAGAAATTTTCCGGGCATTCAGGTTGAACACACGGCGGCCGAGACCTGGAAAAACATCCTCGATCTCGAAACTTTCAATCGGCTTGTTTTCCGGCAGCACCTTCTCCATCAAATGGCGCAGCGCCGGCACGTCCCATTGGTGCTGGCCCAGTTCGGACAACGCGCCGCCCATGGGTCTCCGCCTCGGTAATCCCGAATATCGTCAGGAACGCCTTGCTCGCGGTCACAATCGTCATGTCGTCTTCGAGCACGACCAGAGGATCGCGAATGGTGTCGACGATACTTTGCGTCAGTTGCCAGTTGCGCTTGCTCTCTTTGCGGGCCGCGCGTTCCTCGCTGACATCCTCGATGGCGAGCAGAATGAAGCCATCATGGTCGCCGGGACGGAAAATCTTCCGGGCATTGACCAGCATCGTGCGCCGACCGATGGTCGGGAAATCGTGCTCGACCTCGAACCCTTCGACCGACGCACGATGGGGGATCACGCTCTCGAGCAGGGTGCGAAGGGCGGGGATATCCCACTGCCGGTTGCCGAGGTCGTAGATGTGACATCCCTCGGTCTCGCCGCGGCTGGTGCGGAAGGTCTGGTAGAACGCGCGATTGGCGGAGGTGATGTTCAGGTTTCGGTCGAGAACGATCAGCGCGCTGGGCACGGTCTCAACAATGTCGCTGGCGGCAAGATCGGACACAGACAGTTGTTCCCTCATGGATTGCACGGCCGCAAAATTACGCCGCGAGCATGCCGTCAACCGAGTGCTCGGAGCTGGTGCGGCGTGTAGGGCTTGCGAAGGCAGAGCGCGCCCTTCAACCAGCAGAGCCTGTCAATTCGTCGGTGACGAAATTGCCCGTGGTGTAGAGCACCGCGCAAGTTCCGGCCGCAGCTTGATGGCCTGGTCCGCGAGTTCGCAGCCGCCAAGGACTGCGGTTTTGAGATAGATATCGGTAAAAAGCGCGTCAATCTGTTGAGGCGAACGCAGAAGCGCGAGCGCCTCATCGACATCGCTGGCCGTAAGGGTGCCGTGCCCCCAGCCTTCGATCATCATCCCCGCCATTTCACAGATAAACGGATCATCTTCGACGATCAGTATCACGGCCATCGGAACCTGTCCTGCCTGCATCATGCCTGTCTAGCTCCCGGCACCTCGCCGTACACCGCGGCGCGGGGTGCTATGGCGGCGCCGTACTTTCAACCTTAGCGGGAATATTGTTAGCGAAAGTGAGGCAAGGGCGGTAGCTTCGGAATCTACTCAGACCGGCGCGATTGCATGCATTCCATCCCCGCCAGCGAACCGCGCCTTCCCGCCTAAGTCATGGGCTCGCCGGCACCATTCGACGCGGCGGCAAGCGCCAGCCGGGCCAGCGCCGGCAGCGATTTCGCGCCCGTCTTCTTCATGATCGAGGCGCGATGGTTCTCGACCGTGCGCTGGCTGATGCCGAGGTCGGCGGCGATGTTCTTGCTGGGGTGGCCGGCGAGCACCAGTGTCCATGATCTGGCGCTGTCGCGGCGTGAGACCCGCCACGCGCGCCGCCGCTTCCTCGCGCCAGGCGGACAGCTTGGTCGTATCCCGCGACTGCTCGAGCGCGCGCTCGACGCCGGCGAGCAGCTCGGCGCGGCCAATCGGCTTCTCGATGAAGTCCGAAGCGCCTGCCTTCATGGCCTGCACCGCCATCGGCACGTCGCCGTTGCCGGTGATCATGATGGCCGGCAGCCGGTCGCCCGCGTCGTGGAGCTGCTGCAGCAATTCGAGGCCGCTCATGCCGGGCAGGTAGGCGTCGACCAGCAGGCAGCCTTCGCGGCCGGGACGATAGGCTTCGAGGAACGCCTCGCAGACTCGCGTAATCCTCGACGGTCCGGCCATCGTCCTCGAGCACGCTGCGCATGCGCCTCGCGCACCTCGTCGTCGTCGTCGACGACGAAGATGACGGCGTCGGCTGCCGGTCGTTGGCGGCGGCCTGCCTGGCGGCGATGCGCCGCGGCGTGCGGCGATGCGGCAAGCAGCCGCTGGATCGGCCTGCGTCAGCTCCTTCAGCTTCACCGGCTTGTTGAGCTGGACACAGTCCTGACAGCGCGATGTCGCGCAACGTGTCGGTCGAAATGTCGCCGGTCAGAATGATGACCGGGATCTGGCGGTGAAGCTTGTCGCGCAGCCTGGCGGCGACCTGGAGCGCCGTTCATACCGTCCGGCAGATTGTAGTCCGCGAGAATGAGATCCGGCCGGACCGCGCCCTGCGCCACCAGTTCGAGCGCCGCGACGCCGTCCGGCGCCGTCGCCGTGCGATGGCCCTCGTTCTTCGAGCAGCAGCTCGAGAAGCTCGCGCACATCGGGATCGTCCTCGACGACCAGGATCGCGCCTGTGCGGTGACCGCGTTCAGCTACTGCCGTCGATCCTGCCGTGCGATACTGCCGTTCCGGCCGCCGTTCGCGGCGTCGCATCGGGCGGAAGCATAACCTCGATGGCGAAGACCGAGCCCTTGCCCGGATGCGAGCGGACGCGGACCCGATGGCCGAGCAGATCGCCCAGGCGCTGCACGATGGACAGACCGAGGCCAAGGCCGCGGCTGCGTTCACGCGCGGCATTGTCGAGCTGATGGTACTCCTCGAAGATCGCCCGCAGTTCCTCCTCGGGAATGCCGATGCCGGTGTCCCAGATCTCGATGCTCAGCATGTCCCTGCGCCGGCGGCAGCCGAGCAGCACCTTGCCGCTGCTTGGTGTATTTCAGGGCGTTCGACAGCAGGTTGCGGATCATCTGCTCGAGCAGGCGCGGATCGCTGCGGATCGAAAGGCTGCACGGGACGACGCGCAGGGACAAGCCCCTGCGCCTGCGCGTGATAGGCGAACTCCTCCCGCAGCCGGTCGAACAGGTCGCTGATCGGGAAACTGACCATCTCGGCCTGGACGATGCCGGCCTCGATCTGGTTGATGTCGAGCAGCGTGTTCAGCATGCCCGACATGGCGCCCAGCGTCTCGTCGAGCCGCGCGACCAGATTTTTGCGCCGTTCTCCCTTCGACCGTCTCGCGCCAGCAGCCCCTGCAAGCAGGCTCAGCGTCTGCAGCGGCTGGCGCAGATCGTGGCTGGCGGCGGCGAGAAAGCGCGACTTGGCGACGTTCGCCTGCTCGGCCTGCGGCTTGGCCGCCTCCAGCGCGTCCGCCGTGTGCCTGGCGCTCGGTGATGTCGGCGAAGGTGATGACGACGCCTTCGACTCCGTCGTCCTGGGTGCGGTAGGGCAGGATGCGGCGCATGTACCAGGCGCCGCTCTGCGCTTCGATCTCGCGCTCGATCGGCGCTGCAGGTCTTGCAGCACCGTTCGGGCATCGGCCAGCAGAGCGCGTCGTCGGCGGCCAGCGAGTTGAGATCGGCGAGCGGCCGGCCGATGTCGCCGGGAATGACGCTGAACAGCGACTTGGTGGCCGGCGTGAAGAAGCGGATGTTGAGGCTGGTGTCGAGGAACAGCGTCGCGACATCGGTGCTGTAGAGGACGTTCTGCAGATCGTTGGAGGTGGTGCGCTGCCGCTCCAGCGTTTCCTGAAGCTGGCTGTTGAGCGCGGTCAGCTCCTCGTTGAGCGATTGCAGCTCCTCCTTCGAGGTCAGCAGCTCCTCGTTGGTCGACTGGAATTCCTCGTTGACGGACAGCGCTTCTTCGTTGATCGCCTTCTGCTCTTCGCTCGAAATCTCGAGGTTGCGGATGGCGCCCTGCAGTTCGCATTCTCGTGGCCTCGAGTTCCTGCTCGAGCTCGGCGACCCGCGGAACGTCTTCCGCGGCGCCGCCGGCGGCGCCGCGCTTCTGCTCGCGGCTTCGGCTCGTCGATGAAGCAGACCAGCAGCAGCTCCTCGCCTTCGCTCAGCGACCGGCTGCACGGCGATGCTGAACGAGACCGCGATCGCCGTCGCGGTTCGTCCGGCCGCCGGCGACGACGACGCGCGCATTCTCCTGGCTGGCCTGCTGGATCGCCGACCTGCAGCTTGGTGCGCAAGTCCTCGCGGCGCCATGGCCAGCAGATCGTGGGTGGGGTGACCCGGCGCCACGCGCAGATAGCGGTCGGTCGGCCCCAGCGAATAGAGGCATTCGTGCTTGCGGTTGATCAGGACCGCCGCCGGCGCATAGGTCTCCAGCACCAGCCGCTGGCACAGCTCGGCGAGCGCGGCCTGGCGCGAGGGCGCCTGGCGTCTGGTCCTGCCGACACGCGCGTCGGACGCGCATGCCGTCGCCGGTGCTCATCGAAAACGCCAAACTCGCCCGGCCGGCTGCGGCCGATGCGCCGGTAGAGCCGCGCCGTCTTTGGAGATCGACCTCGAAGCGGCCATCGACGTTGCCGACCGTCTCGGAGCTGCCGAGCAGCAGCACGCCGCCCTCGCGCAGCGCGAAATGGAACAGCGAGATGACCTTCGCCTGCGCCTCGGGGCGCAGATAGATCAGAAGATTTCGGCAGGACACCAGGTCGAGGCGCGAGAACGGCGGATCGGCCAGCACGTCCTGCACCGTGAAGACCACCGTCGCGCGCAGTTCGGGCGATACCCGGTAGCCGTGCTCCTCCTTGGTAAAGAAGCGGGCGAGCCGCTCCGGCGACACGTCGGCCTCGATGGTTTCGGGGTAGAGGCCCTCGCGCGCGCTGGCGACGGCATCCGGGTCGACATCGGAGGCGAAGATCTGCAGCTTGATGTTGCGCTTCGCCGCCGCGATCTGCTCGCGGAACAGCATGGCGAGCGAATAGGTCTCCTCGCCCGTGCTGCAGCCGGCGATCCAGATGCGCAACGGCTGATCGGGCGCATGGTTGCGCGACCAGATCCGGGAACGATCTTCTCGGCCAGGAGATCGAACACCTTCGGATCGCGGAAGAAGCTGGTGACGTTGATGAGCAGATCCTTGGCGAGCAGGTCGAGTTCGCGCGGCGTCGCTGCGCAGCAGTTCGAGATAGCGCTCCATATCGCCTGTCTCGATCGCCGCCAGCGCCATGCGCCGCTCGATCCGGCGCTGCAGCGTGCCCTGCTTGTAGAGCGTGAAATCGTGCGCGGTCTTCGTGCGCAGCAGTTCGATGATCTCGGGCAGCCAGTCCTGCGCCGGCTCCGGGGGCCGCGACTTGTTCTGGCACGGCGCTACGGCCATGCGCCGGCCGTAGTTCGATCGAGCGCCTCCGGCATCTTCGCCGACCGGAAGCACGAGGTCCACCGCGCCGGTCATGATCGCGCTGCGCGGCATGCCGTCGATAGCCGGCCTCGTCCGGGTCCTGCGCGATGACGAGCCCGCCTTTCTCCTTCACGGCCTTCAGGCCGAGGCTGCCGTCGGCGCCGGTTCCCGAGAGGATCACGCAGATGGCGCGCGCGCCGTATTCCTCCGCCAGCGAGTGCAGCAGGAAGTCGAACGGCAGGCGCGCGCCGTGACGCGCTTGCGGCTGCGAGAGGTGCAGGGCGCCGTTGCCGACCGAGAGATAGGTTCCAGGCGGAATGACATAGAGATGATCGCGCTCGATCGGCATTCCGTCGGCTGCCTGCCGCACGGTCATCGACGTGTGGCCGGCCAGCAGATCGACCATCATGCTTTCGTGGGTCGGATCGAGATGCTGGACCAGGATGAAGCGCCATGCCCATTGCCGGCGGGCAGCGCGCCCACCAGCTTCCGGCAGGCATCGAGGCCGCCGGCCGAGGCGCCAATGCCCACGACCGCGAAGTTGTCCGGGCCGTGAGAAAGCGCTGGCGCCGGCTGGGGACGCGTGCTCGCTGGCATTGGGGGTGCTCCGGCATTATGCGGAGGCTTTCCGGGCATTTCAGTTCCCCTCTCCGGGGGTTGCATCCCGATATCGTGCGCACGCATACTATCACGGCTTTTCTCGCGCAGGGCAATAATCGGCCAATAGAAATTCCGGCAACAGATCGTGATTAACGGCAGCCAGCCGCAACGCGCGTGAGTAGATTCCGATGCTACTCCTGGCGGCCTCCCTTCAGTACGGTTCCTCAACACCAAATTTCGCCGGCCAAACCGGCGTCAGATGCCCTACTGGGCCGCCTGCTCTGGGCGTTTCTCCCTCGACTTAAGGCCCTGGCGCGCACAGGCCGGGGCCTTTTTTCCAGGGCATCCAACTTGGATCGCGGCCGTCCTTTGCGGGGGGGATTGACGCGACCTGTCCCGTGGCTGGCCGCCCATTGCCCCCTCCTTGGGCAGCCGGTCACGGGACATCCATCCTCATGCCGCACGGAGCAAGTTTTCCATGGCAAACATCGCAGCCGGTTCAATCCAACTGCGGGGCAAATTTATTGGTGCAAACTCTGCGCGTCGCGATATTCGTCCGGTAATGCGTGGTATAATCAGTCGGAATTACAGCAAATTTATAGGAATAACGCAGATGTATGCGCGGGACGTGATGACTGCCGAGGTTCTTTCAGTGACCGCCGGTACGAGGCTGCCGCAGATCGCCAGGATTCTGGTGGAACATCGCATCAGCGGCGTTCCCGTGATCGACAGCGAGGGTTCTCCCATCGGCATGGTGACTGAAGGCGACCTGATCGCCATGGATGCCGATGGCGAACGGGAATCGGGGCGCGAGTGGTGGCTGACGCACTTGGCTGACGGCGAGCCTTTGAGCCCCCAATTCCTGGCCTATCTCGACCGCGCCGAACGCACGGCCCGCGATGTCATGTCTTCGCCGGTGGTGACCGTCACCGAGACCACGGAACTTTCCGAAGTTGCCCGGCTGTTCATCACCTACCGGATCAAGCTGCTGCCGGTGGTCCGCGAAGGGCGTATCGCGGGCATTGTCGGCCGCGCTGATCTGGTTCGCCGGATAGCCAAGGAGACGGCTCCGCAAACGCCAGCCTCCCATGCCGGCGGTGTCCTGACGCAGGCGATCGCCAGCCTGGACGAGCACTTTACCCGCCAAGGTACATCGCCGGCTCCCTCCGCCAAGGCGGAAGAACCCCCGGCGCCAGCGATCACGGCCAGCGCCTTTAAAGCCCTGGCGGAAGAGGCCGGTCACCAGAAGGCCCATCAGCATGACGAGGAGCGGCGCGCAGCGGCGGAACGGCGCAAGGCGCTGGTCAAGGAGTTGATCGGCCATCACATCGAGGACGAACGCTGGCGGGATTTGCTGCACCGGGCGCAGGCCGCCGCCGAGGCGGGAGAGAAGGAGATGCTGCTGTTGCGGTTCCCCAGCGAACTGTGCAGCGACGGCGGACGCGCCATCAACGCCCCGCAGCCCGGCTGGCCGGAAACCCTGCGCGGTGAGGCGGCCGAGATTTATCTCCACTGGGAGCGCGACCTCAAGCCCAACGGCTTTCATATCGCCGCCAAGGTTCTCGATTTCCCCGGCGGCATGCCGGGGGATATCGGGCTGATCCTGGTGTGGGGCCGGTAGGCTCTACTCCGCTGCCTCGGAAGGCTTGCCGGGCGTGGAACGCTGAGCGGCATGCTCGCGTGCCCCTCGTTCGGCCGCCGCAGGATTGCGGAACACCTGGCCGTCGAGCGCCTTGAACTCCTTCACCGCCGTGTGAAAGCGAAACTCGCGCTCGCCCTTGCCGCGGACGATGATGCCGGCGATCTCGCCGCCGGTTTCGATGGTATAGCCTTCAGACATGGTTCACCTCTGACCGGGCAAGCCGGCTTCTTTTCAAACGGAAATCGGGGACGTGTGCGGGACGGGAGGATTGCGTTGCGTTGCGGACCTGAGTGTTACGCTCCCAGCGCCGCCGCCGCCGGCTTCGATGCCGCAAACCATACGATCATCCGCGCATTGACCTGACGTGCGGCCACGACGGCCGTGGCGACCGCTTCGTCATGATCTGCCGCCGTCTCGATGACCCGCGCATCCTCAGCGTCGAGCCGGCCGCCAGCATAGTCGCTGATCTGCGCCGTCGTAATATTGGAATTTGCGTGGGGCATCTTTTGAACTCCGGGAAACGGGACGTGCGTGACAACTTCTGGCTGGGGATCGGCCGCCCCGGCATCACTGGCCGTGACGCCAATGGGAGAGGCAGGCGGGATATGCGTTGCGATTTGTTGTGCACATCACGTTAGACAACTTATAGTAGAACAGGCCGGTCCGCGATAATAGGGCCGGAATGTACTCAGCCGTCCCAAAAGCGGGCCCGGAACATACGCAGGTCTTCCGCCGCCATACCGGCGGGGTTGGAACCTTCCGCGACGCCAAATGATAAATTCGCTCCACTAGAGCGTCATGCGGGGGAGTATTTACTGAGTCTACAGCAGCTCAATTGGCGGATGCCTCGCAACTCTCACGGCCGCATATAAGTAGATTCCGAGCCTACCTCCTCCGCCAGGCCGGCGGCTATCCTCCCAATCACCAGTCCGCTGCCCCGGACACACAATTGACCACGGCTCGCCCCCGCGATGCCCCGGCCGGCGTTTCGCGCCCGTTTCACAGCAACTGAGGATGCCAGCCATGAAAGCTCTCGTTTATTTGGGACCGGGGAAGAAGTCCCTCGAAGAGCGTCCGAAGCCGGACATCACGGCCCCCACGGACGCCATCGTCAAGATCACCAAAACGACGATTTGCGGCACCGACCTGCACATCCTCAAGGGCGACGTGCCGACGTGTCAGCCCGGCCGCATTCTGGGCCACGAGGGCGTCGGCATCGTCGACAAGGTCGGCCCGGCCGTCACGGCGTTCAAGCCGGGCGACCGGGTGCTGATCTCCTGCGTCAGCGCCTGCGGCAAATGCGACTACTGCCGCAAGCTCATGTACTCGCACTGCACCACCGGCGGCTGGATTCTCGGCAACACCATCGACGGCACGCAGGCCGAATTCGTCCGCATCCCCCATGCGGACACCAGCCTCTATCCCATTCCCGCCGGCGCCGACGAAGAGGCGCTGGTGATGCTCAGCGACATCCTGCCGACCGGCTTCGAATGCGGCGTGCTCAACGGCAAGGTGCAGCCGGGGAGCACCGTGGCGATCGTCGGCTCGGGGCCGATCGGGCTCGCCGCGCTGCTCACCGCGCAGTTCTACTCGCCGGCCGAGATCATCATGATCGATCTCGACGACAATCGCCTTGAGGTGGCCAAGCGCTTCGGCGCCACGGCGTTCGTCAACAGCAGCGACGGCAAGGCCGTCGAGGCGCGTCATGAAGCTGACCGGCGGGCGCGGCGTCGACACCGCCATCGAGGCGGTCGGCATTCCGGCCACCTTCGAGCTGTGCCAGAAAATCGTCGCGCCGGGCGGCGTCATCGCCAATATCGGCGTGCATGGAACCAAGGTCGATCTCCATCTGGAGAACCTGTGGGACCGCAACATCACCATCACCACGCGGCTGGTCGATACCGTCAGCACGCCGATGCTGCTCAAGACGTTCTAGGGTCGCACAAGATCGACCCGAAGCTGCTGATCACCCATCGCTTCAAGCTCGACAGCATCCTCGATGCCTACGAGACCTTCGCGCACGCCGCCGATACGCACGCGCTCAAGGTGATCATCGAGGCTTAGCGGCTAATGACTGCGCCATTGCAAATAGTAAAGAGGACCAGGACATGGCTTATCAAAGCATCAATCCCTATGACGGCAAGACGCTGAAGACCTTCAATGACCTCACGGACGCCGAGCTGGAGACCAAGCTCGCGGCCGCCCAGGCGTGCTTCGTGACCTGGCGCCGCAAGACCTACGCCGAGCGTGCGGTGATCGTGGCCAAAGCCGCCGCGCTCGTGCATGAGCGGACCGAGGAGTTGGCGCGCACCATGACGCTGGAGATGGGCAAGCGGATCGGCGAGGCGCGCGGCGAGGTGGAGTTCAGCTCGCAGAATCCTCGCCTACTACGCCAAGAACGCCGAGCATTTCCTGGCCAATGTGGAACTCCAGCCGACAGTTGGCGAGGCCCATATGGAGAGCAGCCCGATTGGCGTGATCTTCGGCGTGGAGCCGTGGAATTTTCCCTATTACCAGCTCGCGCGGGTCGCGGGGCCGCATTTGATGGCGGGCAATGTGCTGGTGGTGAAGCACGCCGGCTGTCGTGCCGCAATGCGCCATCGCTTTCGAGAAGCTGTGGATCGACGCGGGCGCGCCGGCCGGGCTGTACACCAACCTGCTGATCTCGCACGAGCAGTCCAACCGCGTCGTCGACGACCCGCGCATCAAGGGCGTGGCGCTGACCGGCAGTGTCGCCGCCGGCGGAGCATTGCGGCGCGGGCGGGACAGAACCTCAAGTCGTCCTCGATGGAACTCGGCGGCAGCCGACGCCTTCATCGTTCTCGAAGACGCCGATCTCGACCACGCCGTCAAGTGGGCCGTCTGGGGACGGATGTACAACACCGGGCAGACCTGCTGCGCCGCGAAACGCTTCATCGTCGTCGACAAGATCGCCGATAAGTTCCTGGAGAAGTTCCGGCGGCGCTCGCGGCTCTCAAGCCCGGCGATCCGATGGACGACAAGACGACGCTCGGGCCGTTGTCCAGCGGAACCGGCCCTGTTGCACCTGCTGAAACAGGTCGATACGGCGGTCTCCCACGGGGCGAAAGTGCGTCATGGGCGGCAAGCGGATCGACCGGCCGGGCTCGTTCATGCAGCCCACGATCCTGACGGACGTCAAGCCGGACAACCCCGCCTTCCGCGACGAATTCTTCGGCCCGGTGGCGATGTTCTTCCGGGTCAAGGACGAAGACGAGGCCGTCGCGCTCGCCAACGATTCCGATTTCGGATTGGGCGGCTCGGTGTTCACCAAGGATCATCGCGCGCGGCAAGCGGGTCGCGAGCCGCGTCGATACCGGCATGATGTTCATCAACAACATCTACTGGTCCGATGCCGAACTGCCCTTCGGCGGCATCAAGAACTGCGGTTACGGCCGCGAGCTGGGCGACATGGGCATCCAGGAATTCGTCAACAAGAAGCTGGTCCGCTACGTGGCGGCCGAAGCGCCGAAGTAAGGCGCGGACGTGAGCCGGTAACGATTGAAACCTTTCGTAAAAATAGGAGTTCCCCCATGGCACGTAAGATGTTTGCGGCGGTTGTCGAACAGTTCGGCAAACCGCTGACGCTTCGGGAATGGGACATCCCCACGCCTGGACCGGGCCAGATCCTGGTCAAAACGGAAGCCTGCGGCGTCTGCCACACCGATCTGCACGCCGCCCATGGCGACTGGCCGGTGAAGCCCGCGCTGCCGTTCATTCCGGGACATGAGGGCATCGGGCTGGTCGCCGCCGTTGGCGCGGGCGTGACCATCGTGAAGGAGGGCGACCGTGTCGGCGTGCCCTGGCTCTATTCGGCGTGCGGGCATTGCGAGCATTGCCTGTCGGCCTGGGAGACCGTTTGCGGCGAGGCGCAGTTCGGCGGCTACACCAAGAACGGCGGCTTTGCCGAGTACATCCTCGCCGACCCGAATTACGTCGCCCATATCCCCGCCGGCCTTGGCGCCAGGGAGGCCGCGCCGATTATCTGCGCCGGCATCACCACCTACAAGGGCATCAAGGAGACCGGCGCCAGGCCCGGCGAATGGATCGCCATCTCCGGCGCCGGCGGCCTCGGGCATCTGGCGATCCAGTATGCCAAGGTCATGGGGCTCCACGTCTGCGCCATCGACGTCGACGACGGCAAGCTCGACCACGCCAAGCGGCTCGGCGCCGATGTGGTGATCAATGCCAAGGCGGGCGATCCGGCGGCCGCGTTGAAGAAGGCGACCAGCGGCGGCGCGCACGGCGTGCTGATTACCGCGCCCTCGCTCGGTGCATTCAAGCAGGGCGTCGCCATGACCCGCAAGCGCGGCACCTGCGTGCTTGTTGGGCTGCCGCCGGGCGAATTCCCGGTGCCGCTGTTCGATGTGGTGGCGAATTGCATCACCATACGCGGCTCGTTCGTCGGCACCCGCCAGGATATGGCCGAAGCGCTCAGCTTCGCCGCCGAGGGCAAGGTGAAGGCCGATATCGAGTTGCAGCCGCTGACGGCGATCAACGAGATCTTCGAGCGGCTGGAGCATGGCAACGTGCCGTCGCGCGTGGTCCTCGAATTTCCGGCGGGGTGACGCGGGAAAGCGCGTGATGGCGCATGGCGGCTTCCCCGGAGGCCGCCATGATCTCAATGATGCGGCCACGGATGGTTGCATCTAAAGGTCACCGGACCTATTCGCACGTTCTTGAAGGCGAACTCCCGTGCGAGCCATTTGAGGCCGCCGCACCCCGCAGTTACAGAACGAAAGCGGCTCAGCCGGCCGCGTGAACGGTAAGGCTCGCTGCTCGTTCACCGCCGGTAATGGCCGGAAAAAATCCGTACCTGGTATTGGTAGCGCTCGCGGCTATGATGGAGCGGCGCTTCGATGGCGGCGAAGGAAAGCCCGCGGAGTTGTCAGGCGATCAGTTCGCTGCTCATGCCATAATTTTCGTCCTCCCCCGTCCGTACTGCAAACACCTCTCTCCAACACCTTCGTCTTGTTCACCTCGCGGGAGGGGACGGTAGAGCTGGAGAGAGAAGTGTGGCTCAAGAGCCGCAGTAATTAGCATCATCCGATAGCGTCCATGGCCGGTTATGGCCCAACTCGAAATCGCCCCGCCAATCGGCGAGATGGGTCGCCAACCGTCGCCAAGATGCCCGTCAGTGACGGCCAGTCCACCTCCAGCAGCAGAAGGTGAGCGATCGCGAGTTCTCGCTTTGTCCGAGTTGGCGTGTTATAATACCAAATCTGGTTGATTAGTTCCCGCTGTCCTGCTCGGGCCCCCAATGGAAGAGCGTGCTTGCGCAGATCATATCCTGTTGTCCAATCAGTTCCACGCAGCGCTTGCTGACCGCCTTTTCTAGGTCCTCGATGCTCTCGAAATAGGTATTGACCAACGGCTCATCGACGAACTCCCAGAGGTGTTCCGCCGGTTGCAACTCAGGGCTGTGTGAAGGCTGGAACACGAGCCTGACGCCATCTGGCACAGCCAGGTTTTCCGGCCCGTGCCATCCGGCGTTGTCGAGTTGCAAAACGATCCGCTTGCTTTCACCGGCGCCGGAGGGCGCCTCTTTTTCGCTTAGAACAGCCGATGCTCTAGCATCGGCGGCGCTCGCCGATTTAGCGAAGTCCGCCAGAATGGCTTCGAACAGCTCCTTGCAAACCGTAGTCGAGACATTCCACACCGTGGCGCCCGTGGCCGGATGCACAAAGCCCCAGACGTAAAGCCATTCGTAACGGTGATGGCCAAGTGCAATGGGCCGCTCGCCCCTGAGCGGCGGAGCCGCGAGAGGAGCGCCGGGCTCGGCACGGCGTGACGAACATTAACGGTGCCCAGACCCCGCGCAGGATGGGTTTCAAGCCGATCCGGTGCTCATCCATCGTCCAGATCTCGACGGCGGCCTGCGGATGCTTTTGCTTTTCTTCATCTGTCGCGTCTTGCAGTTTTTTTTAAGGCCTCGCGATCTTCTTCGTCTGCCGCTTTGGGATGACGGGGCCTCGGTTTTTGGATGGTATATTTGACGGCGATCAGCGCCTCCCAGCCGCGCTGATTGTGCACGGACTTGAGGGCATGAAATTTGGCAAGCCAGCGCGCCAATTTCGGCCCGGTCCACAAGCCGCCGTCATCGGGCGCTGTCTTAAGCCGTTCCTTCAGCTCGATAAGCGCCTCCGGCGTCAGGATGGCGGGAGCAGCGCCATTGCCCTGCCGCAGATCCTCCAGGCTGTCCGGCCCTTGTTCGTTGTAGCGCTTGAGCAGCAGATTGACCCAGCGCACCGAAAACGAAAGGATGGCCGCCACGTCATTGGCGGCATAGCCCAGGAATAATAGCCAGATCGCGTGAAAATGACTCTTGGAAACCGGATCGGCCGCCGTCGCGTAGCGCGCTTCAAGTTCCGCCGCGCTCAAATGCGATGCTATCGCTGTCATGATCTCGCTCCCATTAACGAATCATGACCCCTCCATATAACTGCTTCGATTCCCGCCGGGAATCCGGCCATCCACAGGAATCAATCAACCGGAGCCGGTATGAAGCGTCGCCAGCCGTTCCCTCAGTGCCTCATCCATCTGCGCGAAGCCATCTTCGACGAGCCGGTAAAGCCGCCGCAGCCGCTCATCGGCATCCGCCGCCTCCCTTTCCAGCGCGGCTATGCGCTGGCTCGCGGCCGCTGCCTTGTCTTCCTGACGCGAGGCAAAGGATTCCAGCAGTTCCGACAGCCGGTCGGGCGTCAGAAGGCGCTCCGTCAGATGTGCCGTCACCAGCATATCCAGCTTGCCCATGCGGATCGAACGCCCCGTGCAACCGCACTTCCCCGTTCGTGCGTGCGTGGCACATGTGTAGTACCGATGCACTTCACCCGTTCGCGAAGTTCCCGTGCGCAGTGTCATGCCGCCGCCGCACCGCGCGCAGAACGCGAGTCCGGTAAGCAGGATGGGGCCCGAGAACGCCCGTGTGGGGGCGACACGGGGATTGCGTGTTTTCAACATGGCTTGCACGCGGTCAAAGGATTTCTGTTCGATGATCGTGGGGGCATCGCTGACGATATGCTCGCCCTCTGGCTTCCGCCGTCCCGTTCGGTGCTCAACGCAATTATACCGCCGCCGCCCCGCGTAAACCGGATTGGTTATCAACAGATACACCTGCCCGACACCCCACCTGGCTCCGCCGCGTGTGCGATGGCCTCGTTCGTTAAGCCAACTGGCAAGGGCCTTAACACCGAGAGGCCCCGTCGCGCCATCGCCTTCCAGGAAAAGGCGGAAGATCAATCGCACGGTCTCGGCTTCCACGGCATCAATCGCGAGCTTCTTCTTTATAATCGGCCCGCGCCGCTCAGCCTCGATCACCTTATAGCCAAGAGGCGGGCGGGCGCCGTTCCAGAAGCCCTGCCGAGCATTCTCCTTCATGGAGCGCATGACGTGCTTGGCGTTTTCCTTCGACTGATACTCGTCGAAAAGCGCAATCACCTGCCGCATCATCACCTGCGCCGGATCGTCTCCGAGTTCCTGGGTGATGGAGACGAGCTTGACGCCGTGCTTGGCGATCTTGCGCAGATAGAATTCCAGGCCGAAGGCATCGCGGAAAAAGCGCGAGAAGGAATGCACGACGATGACATCGAAAGCGTTCTCGCCGTCGCAGGCCCGTTCGATCATGCGCTGAAATTCAGGGCGCTTGTCGTCGGTAGCCGATGCGCCCGGTTCGACGTATTCCGCGACGACCTTCCAGCCCCGCGCCTCGCACCAGGCCTTCGTCTGCGCCTTCTGATCAGGGATCGAAAGGTCCTTTTCCGCCTGCCGCCCTGTTGAAACCCGGAGATAGACCGCAGCGCGCAACGCCGCCGCTGATCCCAATCCGGCGGGCCGTCCCGCCGATCCGTTTCTGGCCATCGCCCATTCCGCCGATGATTTTCGCTAACACGTATTCGATTGTAGATCGAACTGCGTCAGAATGGAGTCCGCCTTTTTCCGCTGTCACCGTGCCATGCGCAGGATTTCATCGAGAAGGGCGCCGAGGTACATTTCCACCACCTCGATCTCCCTGCGGTGAACCGGGATGTGGTCCGGCAGATTATCCGTAACCACCCTGTCGTCCGGTGCGGAGCGGCGCGCGCGGCGGCCACTCGCCGCTTGGATCGGGCGGCACTCTTCAATTACAGGGGATGCAGAGTGGTTCTTCTGGCGCATGCCGGGAAGCGTGCACCGGCAGCGGCGCCATCAGAAAGCATAACAGCCCGTTGACGAACGGGGATTTCCGCATCACTCAGGCTGCGTTGTCACGGCAATTGCCAGCCAGCCCATATTGCGGCCTGAACCGGCCGGAGAAGCCGTCACGATGATCACGGCGGCGAAATTCGCGGTGTGAACGGCGAAAATCGCTACGGCGGCCTGGGCGGCGGTCTCTTTCGGCGTGCCCGCGCCGGTCAGGGCGCGCATCAGCACCCCCAGATTGAAGCCGCAGACGTGGATCAGATAACGCTTCTGCACATTGTCGCGGCCGCGCAGCCAGGTCCGCCGCATGCCGCCGCGCTCCAGAGTGTGTGCAAAGGAGCGCTCCACGAACTCGCCGCGCCGCCGCATCGCGGCTTTGCCGATGCAGGAGCGCAGCCGGTTGCGATTGGCGTAGACCGCCTGACGGGCCTCCTCATCGCCGTGCCAGCGCAGGAAACTCGTGCGGTCCGGCTCGGCGATGCGGGTTTTCCACTCGCTGCCGTCCAGTTCCTTCAGCACGGCGCGCGAATGATAGCCTTTGTCCCCGATGCATTCGGCAGGCTTTTCCGGCGAAGGGGCTTTGCCCGCGCCTTCGAGATTTTTCTTCGCCGCTTCCAGCGTGCCGGCCAGCGTGGCGGTATCGCCTTTCTCCGCCGTGTGGATTTCAGCCGCCACGATGGCGCCGCCGATGCTTCAGCATCGGCTGTTCCCAGCTAAAAAGAGGCAGCTCCGCTGCCGGTATCCAGATCGACGGCATGTTCCGGCTTGTAGGCCATGTGTGTCGAGCCGTCCTTCATCCTGGCAATCTTGGCGTCAGGATCAACCGGGCTCCCCCACTCCGCGTTGGACAGCTTCTTGCCTTTACGGTTTTTGTCCAGCCGGATGAGGTCCTCTGTCGAGGGCGTCTCGATCCCGCTTTCCTTGGCCATGGCCTCCAGCGTCTCCCGGTAGGTCTTGCCGTCCTCCCGGCGCACGATGCTGCGCAGCGCGGCGTTGGCCTCCATGGTGGAACCGTCCACGCCGATGCGCTTGCCTTTCACCAGCCCCTTCTCCGTGATCAGCTTCAGCACCCAAGTGAATACCTGTTCGTGTGCTTCGAGCGAAAGGCGGCTGCGGGTTTTCGACAGCGAGGAGTGATCGGGAACCCGCTCGACGGCGCCGAGTTGGAGGAAGTCCCGCAGCGAGAGGCTGTCGCAGCAGCGCCACTCGATACCCCGCTCGCTGTCGATCCCCTCGAAATAGCCGATGAGGTGCATGCGGAAATACCGGCCGGGCGGGATGGACGGCGCGCCCTTCTTCGCGGCGTAAAACCGCTGGCAAGTCTCTTCCGCGAAGACGTCGAAGCCGCCCTTGATCAGAACGTCCTGCAACTTGTCGTAGAAGGCATGGCCAGGGGAGCGGGGCAAATCTGCCCAGGTCATCATCAGATCCCGCTGCTGCGGTTTGTGCCGCCCCATCGCCATCGTGCCAGCACTCCGGGAATCATTGCCCGAGGCATGGGCCGGGGGCGAATTCGTCAACGGGCTGTTAAGCGGATAGGATCAGCGGACGGAACTGTGCGACCACTGCCTCGTAAACCGGCCGCTTGAACGGCACTATCAGTTCCACCAAGTGGTCGATGGGGGCCCAGCGCCAGGCGTCGAACTCGGGGCCGCCACCGTGATCGCCGCCGATATCGACTTCATCGTCTTCACCCAGAAAGCGGATGGCGAACCACTTCATCCGTTGGCCGCGATACTTGCCGCCAAGAGAACTGAGGGCGCTCAGGGGCAGGTCGTAGGTCAGCCAGTCGCTACTCTCGGCGATAATTCTGGCACTGCGCACACCGGTTTCTTCCTCAAGCTCGCGCAACGCCGCCTGCGCTGGGTCTTCGTTATGCGTGATACCGCCTTGCGGCATCTGCCAGCGATACATGCTCTCGTCGCTACCGCTGAGCTTGAGGTTCGTGCGGCTGCCGATCCAGACGAGGTTGTCACGATTGATCAGCATGATGCCGGCAGATGGCCGGTAAGGAAGCCCCGTGGTCATGACTTGTCCTCAAATGGTGAAACATTAAAGCCGCTTCCCGGCACTGAGAACCTGCCGCGCCACCAAGTCAGCCGGAACGGAAGCCGCAGACCTATTGCGGCGCTGCCATCGCGGGGGCAACCGCCGTAGCCCCGCCACGCGGTATAGGCGGCAGCTGATCGGCGCGGCGCCGCGGCATGGGGGGAATCGGCTTCGCGGGCGCAGCCGCACTTTGCTGTGTCAGCCAGGAGTTGGCCGCTGGCTGGGGCTCGCTGTTGGAGGCGAGCCTGCCCGGCCGCGATTCCGCCGCGGATGCAGCCGATGAAACGCTTCCTGGCGTGGAGGGCGCAGGCGCGACGGCGGGCTGCGGCTCGGGTAAGGCAGCCGCTTGACGAGGTGCCTCGGCAGCGGCAGGGCGTTCATCATTGCCGCTTGCCCATGGCACAGCTGCTGGCGCGGCCTCGGCCGGAGCGGCGATACGCCGGGTGCCGGGTGTCAGGCGGTCGGCGGTTTTCTGTCCAGCGGCATCCGCAGGCGAAGTGGTGTCGGCGGGGCTGGCGGGCGCCGGACTGGAAGCCGCACTGTTGAATGCAGCATCCCATGGCGAAACCGTGCCCCGAGGGGTGTCAGCGCTGGCCGGCGCCACAGGCATTTCCTGCCGGCGCGCCATAGCCTGGCGTTCCGTTCCGGCGCCGTCACTGGCGGGGTCAGGAGAGCCCAGGCCAGATTGCTGTCTGATGGCTTGATCGTACTGGGCCGTGGTATCGGATTGCGGCAATGACGCTGGGATACCGCTGCCGGAAAGGGGAGCGATCGAACGGGTAGACCGGTCCGCGGAGGCAGAACCAGCAGGGCCGTTCGGGTCGATATGAAGGATGTACTTCGAGGCCGTCACCTCGGGCGCTGGCATCCTGTAGACAACCGCAAGTCCCCCGGCGAGCAGCAGGACCGTGACGAGGACTGTGATCAAAAACGTTTTCATTGCCAGACACCCAAAACGAGCGCGCTAATCGGGGAATAAACTACAGTGCACGCACACACAAGCTTTTCTATCGCCAAATCCGGTTGTGCGCACTGGAAATGCTAGTTCAGATTGACATAGATGTTGATAAGCCGCCCTCAGCGGGAACCAGAGGGGGAACAATCGCGGAACGCAGCGCTTTTTTCAACGGATTCCCCCCTCCTCAAGCCTCGATGGCGGCTGGCTGGTGCGGCTCAGTTCGAATGAGCGCGCTTCAGTGCCACAGCGTCGGCTTTCCTCAAATCGGGCTTCAACCCCCTCAAATAATCCAGCGCAAAATTCAATTGCACGTCTTTCTCTTTTTCCTTCGGCACATAAGAAGCGCTGCCGGAGCCCTCCTTGTCGCCGTTCTTCAGATGCCCCCGCAGACCGGATTCGCCCCGCGATGCCGTGGTGCGCGGCTTCATGTCCTCGGGCAGTTCCTGCTCCACCACATGGGTTGGATCAATGCCCTTGGCCTGGATGGAGCGGCCGGACGGCGTGTAATAGCGGGCGGTCGTCAGCCGGATCGCACCGTTGGCGCCCAGCGGAATGATGGTCTGCACCGAGCCCTTGCCGAACGAACGCGTGCCGACGATGATGGCCCGGTCGTGGTCCTGCAACGCGCCGGCTACGATCTCCGAAGCCGACGCCGAACCGCCGTTGATCAGCACCACGATATCCTTGCCGCCGGTGAGGTCGCCAGGGTTGGATTTTGCGTCGATGCGCTGCGTCTCGTTCGGGTTACGCCCGCGTGTCAGCACGATGGCGCCCTGATTGAGAAAGGCGTTGGACACAAACACCGCCTGATCCAGCAGACCGCCGGGGTTGTTGCGCAGGTCGATGACATAACCCTTCAGCTTGGGGCCGATTTGCTTCTTCAGCTCCTCGATGGCCTTTTTCAGCTCGTCGTGGGTCTGCTCGCTGAACTGCTTGACGCGGATATAGGCCACATCGTCCTCGGCGTTGGAGCGGACCGGATTGATCCTGACCACGTCGCGCACGATTTTGATGTCGAACGGCTGCTCCTTGCCCTTGCGCAGGATGGTGAGCATGATGGCGGAATTCGTCGGCCCGCGCATCTTCTCGACGGCTTCCTCAAGCGTCAGCCCCTGAATGCTTTCGGCGTCCAGATGGGTGATCAAATCGCCGGACATCACGCCCGCCTTTTCGGCAGGCGTATTCTCGATGGGGGAGACGACTTTGACGTAGCCGTCTTCCATGGTCACTTCGATGCCCAGTCCGCCGAACTCGCCGCGCGTCTGCACCTGCATGTCGCGGTAGCTTTTGGCGTTGAGATAATTCGAATGCGGGTCAAGGCCGCTCAACATGCCGTTGATGGCGTTCTCGATCAGCTTGTTGTCGGTGGGTTTTTCCACGTAATCGTGGCGCACCCGCTCCAGAACCTCACCGAACAGATTGAGCTGCCGGTAAATTTCCGAATTGCTGGTCCCGACGGCCGACTGCCCGCGGGTGGCGTGGAAGATAGAGGTGGTGGCGGCCGTGACGGCCAGCACCAGCAGCACCCACAGGACGGTTTCGGATCTGCGCATCTGCATGTATGTGAGCTTTCTTATGCCTCAGAGCAGCCTTCCGCCTTTCATGGACCGGAAGACTGCTCCTGATTTTGTTTTTGGAGCGGTGCTCAGTTGGCGTCCGGCCGCTTTGGCATCTGCACGTCGGCCTTTTTCAAATCGGGCTTCAGCCCTCTCAGATAATCGAGCGCGAAGCGAAGCTGCGTGTCCTTTTCCTTGTCCTTCGGGACATAAGCCGAACTGCCTGAACCTTCCTTCTCTTCCCCATTCTTCAAGTGACCGCGCAAGCCCGACTCACCCTTCGACACGGCGCTGCGCGGCTTCATATCCTCGGGCAGTTCCACCTCGACCACATGGTCCGGTTCGATGCCCTTGGCCTGGATGGAGCGGCCCGATGGCGTGTAATAACGGGCCGTCGTCAGCCGGATCGCGCCGCGCGAGCCCAGCGGAATGATGGTCTGCACCGAGCCCTTGCCGAACGAACGCGTCCCCGCGATCACGGCTCTGCGGCGATCCTGAAGTGCGCCGGCCACGATCTCCGAAGCCGAGGCCGAGCCGCCATTGATCAGCACCACCACGTCCTTGCCGCCGGTGAGATCGCCCGGATGGGGCTTGGCGTCGATACGCTGGGTTTCGCTGGCGTTGCGGCCGCGGGTCATCACGATGGAACCTTCGTTCATGAAGGCGTTGGAAACCGCCACGGCCTGATCCAGCAAGCCGCCGGGATTGTTCCTGAGGTCGAGAACGTAGCCTTTGAGCTTGGGGCCAAGCTGTTTCTTCAGCTCTTCGATGGCCTTTTTCAGCTCCTCGTGGGTCTGCTCGCTGAACTGCTTGACGCGGATGTATCCGATATCGTCCTCGACGTTGAAGCGGACCGGATTGACCTTGATGACGGCGCGGACGATCTTGATGTCGAACGGCTCCGGCGTCCCTTTGCGCGCGACGGTCAGCACAATGGGCGAATCCACCTGCCCGCGCATCTTGCCCACCGCGTCTTCCAGCGTCAGGCCCTGCACGCTTTCGCCGTCCAGATGGGTGATGTAATCCCCGGACATCACGCCCGCCTTTTCAGCCGGCGTATTTTCGATGGGCGACACGACCTTGATGATGCCGTCCTCCATGGTCACTTCGATACCCAGACCGCCGAACTCACCCTGCACATGCGCGCGCATGTCGGTGTAGCTCTTGGCGTTAAGGTAATTGGAGTGAGGGTCGAGGCCGCTCAACATGCCGTTGATGGAGTTTTCGATCAATTTCGTGTCATCGGGCTTCTCCACGTAGTCGTGGCGCACCCGTTCGAGCACTTCGCCGAACAGATCGAGCTGCCGGTAGATTTCCGAATTGGCGCCGGTGGTGGCCGTTTGCCCGCGCGTGGCATGGAAGATCGACGTCGTGGCGGCTGTTACGGCCAGTACCAGAAGTACCCACAGGACGAATTCGGATTTCCGCATCTGCATGTATATTAACCTTTTTCAACCCTGGAGGACCACCAGGGATCAGGATCTATTGGCCGCTGGTCTTTGCGGAATTCAACATAAAGCGATGGTTTCGCTGGTGGTCCGCTGCTTTGTCCCGGCAGTTCCGGCGCCGCCATGGTCGCGACAGGTTCGCCGGCAAGGACAAATTGACCGATATTTACCTGGATCGCATCCATCCCGGCCAAGACGACATGATAACCGCCACCGGCATTTATAATCAAGACCCGTCCATAGTTCTTCAAGTTATGGGCGAAAGTTACCCAGCCATCACAAGGTGCGGTAATCTGCGCGGCCGCACGGGTCTCGATCAGAATTCCCTTCGCGGTGCCGCCGTAAGTGTCCGCGGTCCCGAAATTGCGCAGCCGGCGGCCCTGCGCCGGCAGGGGCAGCATGCCCTTGGCCTGGCCGAAGGGGATGCCGGGCGCCAGGCGTCCGGGCTGCACGAAAGCGATCTTCTTGGCGTCGGGCTTCAGTTCAACGCCCGCGCTCCGGCTCAGTTCCGCCTCATACAGCCCCAGGCCGGTCTTCTCCGCCACGACGCGATCCAGGTTTCCGGTCACGTCAGCCAGCGTATTGATGGTCTGCGCATAATTCATGGCGATGCGTTTCAGATCGTCGAGCTTGGCCTGATTGACCTTCAGCGTATCCGCCTTGGCCTTCAGCGCGGTTTCGATCTCCGAACGTTCGCGCTTCAACTCGTCCTCGGCGGCGAGCTGCTTCTTTTGCTCGGAAGCGAGTTTCCCGCTCAGCTCGCGCAGTTCGAGCAGATCGCCGGATAGCTTGTCGGCCAGCGGCTTGACGGTGCGGTACGAATAGGCCAGCAGCATGCCGCTGCGAACCATGGCCAGGGCATCGTCCCGCTCCGTCACCAGGACCGGCGGCGGCTGGCGGCCCAGGCGCTGAAGGATCGTCAGGATTCTGGTGAGTTCGGCCCGCTTGCTGCCCAGCTCCATGCGCTTTAGCTGCTCTTTGGCGCGCAGCTCGAAAACTTGGTCCTCGATACTGGAGAGATGCTGTTCCGCCTGCTGGAGGGCTTGCGCCCGTTCGATCAGGCGGGAGTTGAGCTGGGCGCGCTCGAAGGCGGTCTCATCGACGTCGCGCGATATGGACCGGCGCTGCTCGTCAACCGCTTTCAAGTCGCGGCGGCGCTGCTCGTACAGTTCGCGCGCGGCCTCGGGGGTGAGTTTCTTGGCGGCCTGCGGATTGACGGCGTTGGGACCGGCGGTTTGCGCCACGGCCGGGAGAGGCACAAGAACCATCATCGCCGCCACGCCCATGAGCGCCGCAACACAGCACGGCACCAGCGCAGCTCCCCGCATCCCTGCGGCTTGCGCCAGGGCGGCTGGTAAAGCAGCGTTGTGATATCGAGCTTTAAACCAATGGATCCGGCGCAATCGTATGGTCCTCAACCCAAAACGGCGACACGCGTCAAGCCGTTACCAGTACCTCTACCAAGAAATAAAGGCAACGTGTTGTCGCGCCCGTTCCGCATGGTAAATTCTCGCGGATATGGTAAATTCCGGCGCCCCCCTGGAAAGAGGGGCTAATCGCGCAGCAATTCGTTGATGGACGTCTTCGCCCGCGTCTTTTCGTCCACGCGCTTGACGATCACGGCGCAATAGAGCGACGGCCCCGGCTCGCCGCTGGGCAGCGGCTTGCCCGGCATCGAGCCGGATACGACCACCGAAAACGGCGGCACGCGGCCCATGAACACTTCGCCCGTGGCGCGGTCCACGATCTTGGTCGATTGCCCGAGGAACACGCCCATGGACAGCACCGAACCTTCGCCGACGATGACGCCCTCGGCCACCTCCGCGCGCGCGCCGATGAAGCAGTTATCCTCGATCACCACCGGCCCGGCCTGGAGCGGTTCCAGCACGCCGCCGATGCCTGCGCCGCCGGAAATATGCACGTTCTTGCCGATCTGCGCACACGAGCCGACCGTGGACCAGGTGTCCACCATGGTGCCGGTGTCGATGCGGGCGCCGAGGTTGACGAAGCACGGCATCAGCACCACGCCCGGCGCGATGTATGCAGACCGGCGCACCCAGCATCCCGGCACCGCGCGAATGCCGGCCTCACGGAATTCCTTATCGCGCCAGCCGACGAACTTGGAGGGCACTTTGTCCCACCACGCCGCGCCGCCAGGGCCGCCGGAAATCGTAGACATGTTGTTGAGCCGGAACGACAGCAGCACGGCTTTCTTCAGCCATTGATTGACAACCCACTGCGCTTCATTCTGCCCCGCGACTTTCTCCGCAACCCGCGCCTCGCCCTTGTCGAGAAGCTCCAGCGCCGCTTCGACCGCGCTCCGCACCTTGCCGTGTGTTTCGACCGTGATGGTGTCGCGCACTTCAAATGCGGCTTCGATGGTGGCCTGGATATCCCCGGTCATGCGCCGTTGTTCCCTTCTGTCTCTGGTTTGCTTGCCTGTCCCACCTTTTGGTCAATCCCGTCCGCCTTTGTCAACGGCGGTGTGCTCACGGTTTGTACAACCTCGTCCAGGAATTGCGTCAGATCCTCGGTGAAATGGTGCACGTGGTTGGGCAGCCGGTCCCAGCGGTCCACGTCTTTGTGGCAGGGATGGTCGTCATAGGTGGTCCGCACCAGCACCGTCACCATGCCCAGGGCGTGCGGCGCTTCCAGATTATGCGGCAGATCCTCGAACATGGCGGCGTCCGCGGCCGGGGCGTTGAAGGATTTCAGGAACGCCTCGTATGCTTCCTGCTTCGGCTTGGGCACATAGCCGGCGGCCTTGATGTCGAACAGGCCGTCGAACAGTGGCGCCAGGCCCAGCTTCTCCGTCACCCGCTCGGCATGGCCCATCGAGCCGTTGGTGAACACGAATTTGCGCCCCGGCAGCGCCTCGATGGCCCGTCCCAGATCGGGAGCGGCAACCAGATGCGACAGGTCGATGTCGTGCACGTAATCGAGGAAGCGGTCGGGATGCAGCTTGTGCTCGTGCATCAGGCCGGACAGCGTGGTTCCATACTTATAATAGTATTGCTTCTGGATGCGGCGCGCCTCCGCGAAGGGCACCTCCAGCAGTTCCGAAATGAACTGCCCCATCCGCTGATCGACCTGGGCGAACACGTTATTGTCCGCCGAGTAAAGCGTGTTGTCGAGGTCGAACACCCAGATGTTGCGGCGCCGGAAGCGGTCGTAGGGGGATTTTGCGGAGCGAGCGGTCATGGAGACTTTATGCCATCCCATGCGCCGCCCGGCAAAGCGTTATCTACTTCAAATTTTACCTGTCGCGGACGATCAGCGTACCGGCGCCATGCTCTGTGAACAATTCCAGCAGCACCGCATGCGGCACCCGCCCATCCATGATCACCACGCCCTCGACGCCCGCCTTGATCACCGCGATGCAGCTTTCCACCTTGGGGATCATGCCGCCGCTGATGGTGCCGTCGGCGATCAGGCGGCGCGCTTCGGTGATGGTGATGCGCGCGATGAGGTTGCCGTCCCTGTCCAGCACACCGGGCACGTCCGTCAGCAGCAGCAGCCGCATGGCCTTCATGGCCGACGCCAGCGCCGCCGCGAAAGTGTCCGCGTTGATGTTGTAGGTGACGCCCTCGCAGGACATGCCGATGGGCGCGATGACCGGAATGAGGCCACTCGCCGTAATCACCTCGACGATGTGCGGATTCACCGTCTCCGGTTCGCCGACAAAGCCGAGATCGACCACCTTCTCGATGTTGGACAGCGGATCGCGCATGGTGCGTTCCAGCTTGCGCGCGATCATCAGGCTGCCGTCCTTGCCGGAGATGCCGCAAGCCTTGCCGCCCTGCCGGTTGATCTCCGACACGATCTGCTTGTTGATCGACCCGGCCAGCACCATCTCGACGATTTCCACCGTCGCCTGATCGGTGACGCGCAGGCCGGCGATGAATTCGCTCTGGATTTTCAGCTTGTCCAGCATGGCGCCGATCTGCGGCCCGCCGCCGTGCACCACCACGGGCTTCACGCCGGATTGCTCCAGCATCACGATGTCCTCGGCGAAATCCTCGGCCAGCGCCGGATTGCCCATGGCGTGTCCGCCGTATTTCACCACCACGGTTTGCCCGTCGTAGCGCTGCATGAACGGCAGCGCCTCCGCCAGAATCTCGGCGTGCACCTGCGGAGATACCGTCGCGTTTGACGGCTGTCCGTTATCCTCTGCCATGTCGGTCCTTCCCCCGCGCTTCGTCGAATTGCTATCCTGCTGTTATATGCCAGCGTTTGGGCGTGGCGGGCAAGCTTTGCGGACGGGTGGCGGATCGCGTCCTGCCGCGGGAATCGCCCGCGCCCCATTTTGCACTACAATTTATTTTAATTTGCGCTGCTATAAAAGTCACACTACCTCGCATTGGTTCTCAAGTGCGCGTAGGGCGAGGCATATAAATGTATGAAACTGCTGGAATGATTACAGACGTGAGGCCGTCGGCGCCTTTGGCTGAAACCCTGCGCCGTGCGGCTGCCCTTGCCCAGCAGCGCGCTCACCGTTTCGTCACGCTTGAGCATCTCCTCCTGGCGCTGTCCGACGATCCCGACGCCATCGCCGTGTTGCGCGGCATCAACGCCAACCTCCCGGCGGTCAGGGCGGTTGCGGGCGACATCGTGGTGCGCCAGCTCGCCAATCTCCAGGCATCCGGCCCCTACGAATTGCGGCCTCACCCGCAGCTTGAGCGGATGTTGCAGGCGGCCTCGCGGGATGCGGCGCGCTCGCCCTCCGGCGAAATCGACGGCGCCTTCGTGATCGCCGCCTTGACGGGCGAGGGCGATAGCATGGCGGCGGGTGTGCTGCGTCAGCACGGCCTGGGATTTCCGCAGGCCGTGGCATGGCTCAATGCCCATCGCGGCGGCAGTGTGCCGGCGGCTCATCCGGCCCCCAGACCCGCGCCGCGCCAGTCCATCGCCGCGCCGGCCGCCAGTAACGGCGCGGCCGCGCATGCACACTCCACCATCGACATTGAGGAAGGCAGCCAAATGGTCACGCATCTCGAACGCCGCTTGACCGGGCTGCCGGACAGCAATGGCACGCCCCATCCGCCGCGCCGCCGGAGCGAGTTGCAGGAGCGGTTGCGTCAGGTCAGGGTGAATGGCTCCATGGCCGCGCTGGCGGAGCCGGAGGAGAGCGAACCCGCGAGGCAGGCCGCGCCAGTGAAACGCATCGCCGGCGCGGCACCGGTTTCGCTGCTGGAGAAATTTCCGCGCCGGCTGCGCCTGGGCAGGCCGGAGACCATCGAGATCAATATTTCGCGGGAGGAAATCGCGGAGCTATTCCAGGACACGGGCGGCGCGGCCATCACCCGCGCCGTGAGCGTCATTCTGCACTCGACGGCGGGCGGCATCACCGTGGAGACGCTGGCGCCGCAGACGCAGTGGATTTTCGACCGCCCCAGCTTCATGGAGACCGAGCGCTTCGGCCGCTGGCGCTGGCGTCTGACGCCGAAGGAGGCCGGCCGCCACAAGTTGCAGCTCGTCATCAGCGCCCGCAGCCTCGACCAGCACGGCGTCGCGGAGGACACGGCGCTGCCCAATCAGGCCGTCGAGATCCGGGTGAAACGCGGTTTCGCGCGCGGTTTCAAGACGCTGGCGGTCTGGCTGCTGCTGATGGCCATGGGCGGCGGGCTGACCATGGCGGCGCCCAAGATGGCGCCGGTGCTGAAGAAGGCCCAGACGGCGCTGCACCTCTGAGCCGCGCATGGCCATGAATTTTCTGATTGAATTGTTCCCGCGCGGGCACCAGCTTCTCGGATGACCTGACATCGCATCACGTCAGACGATAACCGCGAGAGGGAGCGCCGCCATGACCAGCCACGGAACCGCCATCGAAGGCTACAACTACGGATCAAGCGAAATCGCCGCGTCGCCAGTCTCGTTGCAGGAGCTGGAACTGCTGAAGCAGGCCGTGGACCTGTCCGATGAGGACATTGCCCATCTTCGCCGCGCCGGGGATGTGCTGGAGGACCAGACCGCCGCAGTGGTCGGCTCGTGGCGCGCCGTCATCGCCCGTAACCCGCATCTGGCCCGCTATTACTGGTCGCGTGATAACCAGCCGGACGAGGCTTACAAAGCCAAGGTTGGCGAGCGTTTCAAGCAGTGGGTGATCGACGTTTGCCGCCAGGCCCTACGATCAGGAGTGGCTGAACTACCAGCACGAGATCGGCCTGCGGCACACGCATGTGAAAAAGAATGTGGTGGATGGCGCGGCTACGGTGCCGCATATCCCGTTGCGCTATGTGATCGCGTTTACCGCCGTGATCAATGATACGATCAGGCCGTTTCTCGCCGCCAAGGGCGCGGGCGGCGCGGAGGTCGAGGCCATGTACCGCGCGTGGTGCAAGGCGGTGCTGCTGCATGTGACGCTGTGCGCCGGCCTTACGTGGCGGAAAGCGAATGGTAGCTGGAGGGATGGAAAATGCGGCTTCTCAAGGCGGCGGCGCTTTATTTCGCAGTCGTGTTCGGCGCGGCCTTTGTGTTCGGCGCGATCCGCACACTCTGGGTTGAGCCCCGCGCAGGCGAGACGATGGCGGTGCTGATCGAGGTGCCGGCGCTGATCGTCGTCATGGTGCTGGCCGCGCGCTGGGTGCCCTACGCTATGAACCTCAGCCGCAGTTTCATCCCGCTGGCCGCCATGGGGCTGCTGGCGCTGGCGTTCCAGCAGGCCGCCGATTTCACCGTGGGGCTGTTGCTGCGCGGGCGCTCGCCTGCCGATCAACTGGCCTATCTGGTGACGCCGGCCGGGCTGATCTATGTCGCGGCGGTGCTACTGTTCGCGGCGATGCCGGTGCTGGTCAACCGGCGCGGGGCGAAAGAGTAGGGTGCGGTGACGCCGGAATCCCCGCTGCCAATCCCGCCTCGCTTCCACGGCGTCGCCTATAACGGTGCGCATTACCCCGGCGCGCCGGGCGTGAACGGCCTGGACGGCGGCGCCAACTGCCAGCAGTTCGCCTACGAGCTGATCCGCCACTACGGCTGCGCGATCCCGGATTTCCGGTCGAGCGAGCTGTGGGCGGATACGGAGCACACCTGCGTTGCGCAGAGGCTGGAGCCGCTCGATCTGGTGCTGTTCCACAGCAAGCCCGAAGCCTGGGGCGCGCATGTTGGCGTTTATCTGGGCGGCGGCCTGGTTATCCATCTGTCGAAGCAGGCCGGCGTCCCCGCCATCTGGCCGCTCGCGGATTTCGCCCTGCGGCCGGAATATGCCTGCTACATCGGCGCGAAACGGCCGTTGCTCAGAGCGGCCGCCGCGACTTGATCGCCGCCGCCAGCGTGCCCTCGTCGAGATAATCCAGCTCGCCGCCCACCGGCACGCCCTGCGCCAGCCGCGACACCGTCAGCGCAGCGCTTCCAGCTCGGCGGAAATGAAATGCGCCGTCGATTGCCCCTCCACCGTGGCGTTGAGGGCCAGCAGGATTTCCTTCACCGCCGGGTCGCTGGCGCGCTCCACCAGCTTGGCGATGTTGAGATCGCTGGGGCGGACGCCATCCAGCGGCGACAGCACGCCGCCCAGCACATGATAGCGTCCGGTGATGACGCTGGCACGCTCCAGCGCCCACAGGTCGCCGACCGTCCTCCACCACGCAGATCAGCGACGGGTCGCGGGCGGTGTCGGCAGACAGCGAGCACGGCTGCACCGTATCGAGATTGCCGCATGTCTGGCAGACGGCGACTTTCTCGGCCGCGTCCGCCATGGCGCGGGCCAGCGGCGCCAGCAATTGCTCGCGCTTCTTGATGAGATGCAGCGCTGCGCGCCGTGCCGAGCGCGGACCGAGGCCCGGCAGGCGGCTCAGCAGCGTGATCAGGGTTTCAAGTTCGGGGCTGATGGTTTTGGTCATGAGTTTTAAGTTATCGTCGCTCTGTGCTGCGCCCAACCGCTCCTTCGCCCCTCCGGGGCTCAGTACACCTGGGCGGGGCTTCGGTGTGTAAGCAACTGGCCGGAGTCCGTCATTGACGCTGCCCTTGCCGCTTTCACTGGCTCAAGCCGGCGTTCGTTTTCCCGGTTGAGTTTTAGTTTTCGTCGCTCTGTGCTTCGCCCAACCGCTCCTTCGCGGCTCCGCCGCTCAATACATTGGCGCGGGGCTTCGGTGTGCAAGCAACTGGCCGGAGTCCGCCATTGACGCTGCGCTTGCCGCATTCACCGCCCTAACCGGCGTTCTTCGTCCGGGCGGGATCGCGGGTTGCGAAACGCCAGGGTGTGCCCAAAAGCTCAGAACAGCTTCAGGCCGGGAGGTATCGGCAGGCCGCCGGCGAGCTGCTGCATCTTGCCCGCCAGAATTTCGTCGATCTTGGCCTTGGCGTCGGCATGGGCGGCGACGATCAGATCCTCCAAAATCTCCATCTCGCCCGGCTTGGCCAGCGAGGCGTCCACCCTCAGCGACACCAGCGCGCCCTTGCCGTTCATCGTCACCGTCACCAGCCCGGCGCCGGACGTGCCTGTCGCCAGGGTGTTCTCCACCTCGGCCTGCATCTCGGCCATCTTCGCCTGGAGTTCCTTGGCCTGCTTCATCATGCCCAAGATGTTCATCGTGACGTCCCTTCGTGCTCGATTCGGTACACATTATGCCGGTGTTATGGACTTCGCCAGCCCGGTGCGCAACGGTTGAACCCGGCTACGCAGCCAATTTCCCGGCGCCTTCACGCGGTCACTTCCCGCCTTTCGGCGCCGCACCAACGCTGGCCGCCGTCTGGCCAAACAGCACGCCGCGGCTCGCGTCCGTGACGACCGGATTGGCAGAAATCGCCTTCCCCTTCTCATAGGCGCGGATGGTGGCCGGCCGTGCCTCAATGGCCTCGAACCAGCGCTTCAAATCGGGAAAATGGTCCAGCTCCTGCCCCTGCCGCTTATGTGGCACGATCCAGGGATAACACGCCATGTCGGCGATGCTGTAATCATCGCCCGCAATGAACGCGCGCCCGGCAAGCCGCCGGTTCAGCACGCCGTAAAGCCGGTTGGTTTCCTTGATATAGCGCTCGGTGGCGTAGGGGATGCGCTCGGGCGCGTAGATGGCGAAGTGGTGGTTCTGCCCGGCCATCGGCCCCAGCCCGCCCATCTGCCAGAACAGCCATTCCAGCACCGTCTTGCGCCCGCGCATATCGGCGGGGAGGAAGCGTCCGGTCTTTTCGCCAAGGTAAACGAGGATGGCGCCGCTCTCGAACACGGTAATCGGCTCGCCGCCGTCAGCGGGCGCCTCGTCGATGATGGCGGGCATGCGGTTGTTGGGGGAGAAGGCCAGGAACTCCGGCTTGAACTGGTCGCCCGCGCTGATGTCCACCGGCACGATGCGGTAGGGCGAGGCCGGCCTCCTCCAGAAACATCGTGATCTTGTGGCCGTTGGGCGTGGGCCAGTAATAGAGGCCGATCATGGATGTGCTCCCATTTTATCGAGGTTGTGCAGGAAGATGGGGGCTGCGGCTGGATTTTGCAGCAGGTGCCGGGCGCAAAAACGGAAAAGCCAGCGGATTTCATTCCCCCATTTGCGGCAGCGCTCGACAGGTTCGCACCAGTTTCGCGCTTTACGCACAATAAATCAATATTCGCCTCGCACAAAGCATGGAGGGGGTTGTCTATGGGTGAGCAGGAAAAGTACGCCAAAGAAGTCGCGGAAACGGCTGTTATTTTGGCAGGAGCTGGACACGAGTGTCACATCCACCCCAACGTAATCATTATTAATCATGACCTCGACGCCAAAGCGCGCCTCAAGGCTGAAGACAAGGCGTACACAAAGGCCACGGAACAATTGAAGAAGGATGGCCGCCACCCCTGCCCAGAGGTTGTGGATGCGCTGAAAGCCTTGTTCAATGGGGCCGGCGAATGTCCAGAGTGCGCAAAGCAAAAGAGCGCCTGAACTGCCGGCATTCGCCACGGACTTTTCAGCCCCGCAGCCGGTATCCGGTTTTGAAAATCCACCACACCGCCCCCATGCACAGTGCCAGGAACACGCCGATCATCGCCAAACTCACCCCCACATGCACATCGGCGATCTCAAAGAAGCTCCAGCGGAAGCCGCTGATCAGATACACCACCGGGATTGAACAGCGTCACGTTCTGCCAGAACGGCGGCAGCATGCTGATGGAATAGAAGCTGCCGCCGAGAAACGTCAGCGGCGTGACCACCAGCAGCGGCACGATTTGCAGCTTCTCGAAGCCGTCCGCCCAAATACCGATGATGAAGCCGAGCAAGCTGAAAGTCACCGCCGTCAGCACCAGGAACAGCAGCATCCAGAACGGATGGGCGATTTTCAGCGGCACGAACAGCGCCGCCGTCGCCAGGATGGTCAGCCCGACGATGACCGACTTGGTGGCCGCCGCGCCGACATAGCCGAGGGCGATTTCGATGAACGACACCGGCGCGGACAGCAGTTCGTAAATCGTGCCCGTGAACCTGGGAAAGTAGATGCCGAACGAGGCGTTGGAGATGCTCAGCATCAGCAGCGACATCATGATCAGCCCCGGCACGATGAACGAGCCGTAGGCCACGCCGTCGACCTCCTTGATGCGCGAGCCGATGGCCGAGCCGAAGACGACGAAGTACAGCGACGTCGAAATGACGGGCGACACCAGGCTTTGGAAGATCGTGCGCCGGGCGCGCGCCATCTCGAAGACGTAGATCGCCAGCACGGCGCGGAAATTGAAGCTCATGGCCGCCTCACCAGATCGACGAAAATTTCTTCCAGCGAACTTTGTATCGTATTGAGATCCTTGTAGCGGATGCCCGCCTCGGTCAGCTCCGCCAGCAGGCCGGTGATGCCGGTGCGCTCGGTCTGGGTGTCGTAGGTGTAGATCAACTGATGGCCGCCGGACGCCAGCTCCAGCCCATATGACGCGAGCTGAGGCGGCGGCGTATCGAGCGGCTGGCGCAAATCCAGAACCAGCCGCTTCTTGCCCAGCTTGCGCATCAGCTCGGCCTTGTCCTCCACCAGGATCAGCTCGCCGTGATTGATGACGCCGACGCGGTCGGCCATTTCCTGCGCTTCCTCGATATAATGCGTGGTGAGGATGATGGTGACGCCGTTGCCGCGCAAACCGCGCACGATCTCCCACATGTCGCGGCGTAGCTCCACGTCCACGCCGGCGGTCGGCTCGTCGAGAAACAGAATGCGCGGCTCGTGCGACAGCGCCTTGGCGATCATCACTCGCCGCTTCATGCCGCCGGACAGCGTTCTGATCTGATCGTCCTTCTTGTCCCACAGCGACAGGCTCTTCAGCACCCTTTCGACGTGGCCAGGATTCGCCCTCAGCCCGAACAGCCCGCGGCTGAAGCTGGCGGTGTCCCACGGCGTCTCGAAAGCGTCGGTGGTCAACTCCTGCGGCACCAGCCCGATCAACGACCGCGTGGCGCGGTAGCCGTCCACGATGTCGTGGCCGTTGACGCGCACCGAGCCTTCCGTGCCATTAACGATGCCGCAAATGATGCTGATCAGCGTGGTTTTGCCCGCACCGTTCGGGCCAAGCAGCGCGAAGATTTCCCGCTCCTGGATGTCCAGGTTGATGCGTTTCAGCGCCTCGAAGCCGGTGGCGTAGGTCTTACTGAGATTGGAGACGGAAATGATTGGCGGCATGGGCGGGACCATCGGGGGCGCGGGAGGTATTGGCGGGTGGCGTGAATGTGGTGCGGTGGGCGCGGTTGCGCAAGTGACGCGACCGGCACGCGGTGTCAGGCGCCGCTGGCCAGCGCCGTGCTTTTCTGCCCGAACCACGCGGCGGCCTCTTCCGGCGGAACGGGATGGCTGAACAGATAGCCCTGCACCGCATCGCAGAGTTCGGCCGCCAGAAAATCGAACTGCGCCTGCGTCTCGACCCCTTCGGCCAGCACGCGCAGGCCGAGATTGCGGGCCAGGCAGATGATCGCCGCCACAATCTCGATATCGGCCGGATCGTCGAGCATATCGCTGATCAGGCTGTGGTCGATTTTCACCCGGTTGGCGACGTGCATTTTGAGGTAGCGCAGCGAGGCGCCAGTGCCAAAGGCATCAATGGCGACCTGCACGCCCAGTTCCTTGAGCGCCGTCATTTTCAGCGCGGCCGCATCCCCGTGCTGTAGAAACGCGCTTTCGGGGATTTCCAGCTCCAGGCGCTGACTGGGCAAGCCGGTTCCCGCGAGCACGTTGCGCACCATGTCGATGATGCCCGGCTCGTGGAACTGGCGCACGGACAGGTTCACGGCCATGGTCTCGATTTCCTTGCCCGCCGCCAGCCAGGCGTTCATCTGCCCGCACGCCTCGCGCAGGACCCACTCTCCCAGCGGGACGATCATACCGGTTTCCTCGGCGAGGGAGATGAACTCGGACGGTGCGAGAAGGCCGCGCTCGGGGTGCCGCCAGCGCAGTAGCGCCTCCACACCTTTGACATGCTTGCTGGCGACAGTGACTTGCGGCTGATAGTGCAGGACAAATTCGCTGCACTCCAGCGCATGCCGCAGACGCGCCTCCATTTCGAGACGGGCATTGGCCGTTGCCGTCAATGCGGCGGAATAGAAGCGATAGGTTTTTTTGCCGTTGGCCTTGGCCTCGTACAGCGCGGCGTCGGCATGCTGAATGAGGCTATCGGCGTTCTCGCCATCCGCCGGAAACAGGCTGATGCCGATACTGGCGCCGATGAAAACCTCGTGGCCGCCGGCCAGCAGGAACGGCTTGTCCGACATCGCCGCGATGAGATTTCTGGCGACACGGGCGGCGTCCTCGGGATGGTGGATGTCTTCGAGGATAACGACGAACTCGTCGCCGCCGAGGCGGGCCAGGGTATCGGCCGCACGCAGGGCGCCGCGCAGCCGCTGGACGGCGAGGATCAGCAGTTCGTCGCCGGCAGGATGGCCCAGGCTGTCGTTGACCGTCTTGAACCGGTCCAGATCGAGGAACAGCACCGCGCCCGCGTGGTTACTGCGCCGGCCGTGGGTCACGGCGTGCTCCAGCCGCGACAGCAGCAGCAGCCGGTTGGGCAGATCGGTCAGGGCGTCGTGATGCGCCTGATGCTCCAGCAGGAATTCCGACTGCTTGACCTGGGTGATGTCGGTAAACACGCCGACGTAATTGATGATGCGGCCGGCATCGTCGCGCACCGCGCTGATGGTGGACCACTGGGGATAGACCTCGCCGCATTTCCGCCGGTTCCAGATTTCGCCCTGCCAGAAGCCGGAGCTTTGCACGGCCTCCCAAATGCTGCGATAGAAATCGGGATCGTGCCGGCAGGATTTCAGCACGCTCATGGGGAGGCCGCGGATGTCGCTCTCCTCATATCCGGTGATGGCGGTGAAGGCCGGGTTGATGGCGGTGATGCGGGACTCCGTATCAGTGATGACGACGCCTTCATGGGTGCTCATGAAAACGGTGGCCGCCTGGCGCAGCGAGCGTTCGAGCTGCTTGTGTTCGCTGATATCGACGTGGGTGCCCACGAGCCGGATCACCCGGCCATCGGCGTCATGAATGGGGAAGCCGCGCGACAGAATGTCGGAATAGTGCCCGTCCTTGTGCCGCAGGCGCAATTCCATCTCGAATTGCGTCCGGCCGCGCCAGATTTCGCGAAGCTGGTGCATCGCCCGGCGGAGGTCATCGCGATGAATCAGGCCCCTTACGGCGTCCAGGCTATCGCTGAGTTCCGTCTCGCCATAGCCGAGCATGGATTTCCAGCGCGGCGACAGATAGATGCTGCCCGTTTGCAGGTTCCAGTCCCACAGACCGTCATTGGCGCCGCGCAGGGCCAGTTGGAAGCGTTCCTCGCTCTCCTGGAGGCCGGTAAGCGCCTCCTCCAGCGCGCGCGTGCGCTGAGCTACCATCTCTTCCAGCTCGCCGGGCTTGTGCTGGAGCAAATCGGCCCCCGCGGCAGCCCGGTCCTCTGGCGGCAATTCCGTGCCGGGGGCCAGTGCCGTGACGGGGGCTTTGTTATGCCGGGTCAAGCCGTCATCCATGACGCTGCCCTCGCGGGAATTGCGGGAGCCCGGCGCACGGCCCCAACACCCGCAGGACCAGCGCCCGTCTGAAACGAGTTCCGGCCCGTAACGGCGCCTGCTCTAAACCCTGACTCGTACTGACCGGCCATCAAATCCCCGCACCAGCCAGCCGCCCGCGAGCGGAAGCTGAAATGTTCGATGCTGCACGATCTTAGGGCGCGGGTCTTTACATTTGGTTGCATCTGATATCCCAGGCACGCAAAGGTGGCCGCGGAGTTCTATTCAATTGAATTTGCTTAATGTTTTTTTTCAAGGGTTGTCATGCCGCAAACGCCTGGGGAGCGCTCAGGAAGGCGCAGGCCTCCTTGGCCGGCATGGGGCGCGCATAATAATAGCCCTGAACCTCGTCGCAATCGCGCTGGCGCAGCGCTTCGAGCATAGCCTCATCCTCGACGCCTTCCGCGATGGTCGTCAGGCCCAGGCTGCGCGCCATCTGCACGATGGCGTTGACAATGGCGGCGCTGTTGGCGTCCGTGGCGATGTCGCGCACGAAGGACTGGTCGATCTTCACCTTGTCCACCTTGAATTGCTTCAGGTAGGAGAGGCTCGAATAGCCGGTGCCGAAGTCGTCGATGGAGAGCATCAGGCCGAGAGCCTTCAAATCGTGCACGGCTGTAAGAATATTGGCCGTATCCTTGATGAGGATCGATTCCGTCAGCTCCAGTTCGAGATAAGCGGGATCGAGCCCGGTGCTGGCCAGAGCCTGTTTGACGCTGGCCACCAGATCGCCGTTCCTGAACTGCACGGCGGATAGATTGACCGCCATGGTTGTCCTGGGCAGGCCCGCCGCTTGCCAGGCCGCCGCCTGCTGGCAGGCTTCCCGCAAAACCCAGTCGCCGATTGGCACGATCAGGCCGCTTTCCTCGGCCAGCGGGATGAAACGGTCGGGCGGCACCAGTCCCAATTCGGGGCTATTCCAGCGGATCAGCGCCTCGACACCCGTGACCCGCCCGGATTTCAGCCCGATCTGCGGCTGGTAGTAGAGCACGAATTCGCCCCGCTCCAGCGCCTTGCGCAGACCGGTACGCAGACGCAGATATTCGCCGGCGTCGAGGTTCATTTGCCCGGTAAAGAACTTGTAGGTGTTCCGTCCCGCCTCCTTGGCGGAGTACATGGCGGTTTCGGCCTTCTGAAACAGCGTCCCCCATGTATCGCCATCGGCCGGATAGACGGCGATGCCCTGCGATACGGTGATGGCCAGTTCCTTGCCGTCGATGATGAAGGGACGGGCGAAGTGTTCCTGCACCGCACTCGCGATACTGGTGACGGTCTCGGGATCGGGAACCTCGGAAAGGATCAGCAGGAATTCGTCGCCGCCCTGGCGGCAGATGGTATCCGTCCTGCGCACACAGAGCTGGAGGCGCGACGCGACAGCCTTCAGCAGGGCGTCCCCGGTGTGATGGCCGAGAGAATCGTTGATCCGCTTGAAGCCGTCGATATCAATGTAGATCAGGGCCGCGCCGCAATGCGACCGGTTGGCGTAGCCGATGGCCCACTCCAGGCGGTCCCTCCCCAGCACGCGGTTCGGCAGCCCTGTCAGCGGATCGTGCTGGGCCAGGAACGCCAGCCGCTCCTGGCTTTCCCGCAGGCAGGCCTGACCGGTGCGCACTTCCTCCACGAGCCGTTCCAGCGACCCGGCCATTTGGTTGAAGGACGCGATGCTGCGGCGGATTTCGGGGCTGCCCTGGAGAGGAATGCGCACCGAAAGATCGCCGCCGCCCAAGGCCCGGCTTCCGGCGTCCAGTGCGTGCAGAGGTTTCAGGCCGCTGCGCAGAACCAGCCAGATGCCCGCGAAATCCAGGGTTATCGCCAGCAGCAGAACCAGCAGACGCTGGACCAGCCCTTGCCAGTTACGGTTGATTTCGTTTTGAGCCGCGATGGTGACTTCAATCGTGCCATAGCTCCGTCCGCCCACGGCCACCGTGACTTCCCCTGTGAGATCGCTCAGTCCGAGCCAATCCACGAACCAGGCCGGTGCGAGATTGCTTTGCAGGGGGACGTGGCTTTCGAGCGTTGCGCCCGACGTGTCCCGGTAGCGTATGCGCGAAACGTCAGCCCGTTTGACGCCGTTGTCCAGTGTCTGCTGGAGCGTGGAAAAATCGCCAACCACCAGCAGTTCGGCAATGGATTGAGGCAGGACATCCAGCTCGGCCGCAAGTTCCGCGCGCAGATCGACGAGCGATTCACGGGCATCCCGCCTCGCCGAGGTGTAAAGCATCACCAGCCCGGCGATAACCAGCGCCAGGCTCGCGGTTAACAGCAGGCGTCCCGCGAAGGGAAGGTGGTCCCAAACATTGGTTGGGGAAAAGACTTTCAATTTATTGCATCTCTTTTACTAAGGCGCGCCGGTAAAACTCGACATAGCTCTGATAGTCCTCCGGTTTCGCGGGCAGGAAGCCGTATGGCGGCTGCTCTTGGATGACTTTGGCGCTGGCCTCCAGTACGGCCTTCCCTACCGGGTCCGTGCTCATATCCGCGAAAGCCTGCCGCACCGCGCCGCTGACCTGTTTTTCGACGCGCGGATGCACTGAAACCGGCTGGTCGTAATATGGCGGGGACTCCCACAGCACCCGGTACCTCAGGCCTTCCCTGGCGGCATACTCGCGCATCACACCGCTATGAACCCCGGCGGCGATCACTTTTCCGCTCTTCAACTGTCCCATGATCCCCTCCTGGTTGCCGCCAAACACCGGGGTGACGGCAATGCGTTCCCGCAGCAGGTGATCCATCGGCACCGCGTAACCGGCGAAGGAAGTCCACGATGAAAATCCCACGGTCTTGCCTTCCAGTTCCGCCAGCGCCGTCACGGTTGCGTCCTCCAGGGTGACGATCTGGCCGGTTACTTCTCCACCTCGCGGGCGGAGTATGACCTGGTAGCCTGCCGCCGAATTCGACGGGCGGAGGACGCTGTTGCCATGCACGAAGTCAAATTTTCCCTCGGCGATCGCGGCGTTACTTTCCGGCGCGGAGCGGGTAACGCTCAATTCCAGCGCGACCCCCGCCTTGCGCGAGACATGTTCCAGGATGGGATTCCAGTACTCCGCTGTCAGCACCGCGCTGCGCAGGGGGACCACGCCGAAGGAGTAGGATCTCTCCGCCGCGCCGGCAGGAGTGGCGAGGGCAAGCAGGACCGGCAGCAAGCGATAAAGGCGCAGGGGCACAGCGTTCTCCTGATGCGGGCCGCTGGAACACGATGGCGGGAGCCGGTGCCGGAGTTTTTGCCTGCCGGTTCGCCGCTTGCCCGTATGCCGGAAGCGCGCGCCCCGGTACGGCCTTCGTGCAATGATAGTGCTGCCCGATTAAATTTCGGATAATCCCGGCCGGTCCCCGCAGCGGAAGCGGCGGGCGGGGAGCGTCAGGTTACTCGGCCTCCTTCACCAGGGTTTGCCGGTAAAACTCGATATAGTTCTGATAATCCCCCTGCGTTGCGGGCAGGAAGCCGTAGGGCGGCATTTGCTTGATGACCTTGGCGCTGGCCTCCAGCACCGCCTTCCCTTCCGGGTCCATGTTCATGTCCACGAACGCCTGCCGTACCGCATTGCTCACCTGGCTTTCGATGCGCGGATGCACTGAAACCGGTATGGCTTGATAGGGCTGGGATTCCCACAACACCCGGTAACGCACACCTTGGCGCGCGGCAAAGGCGCTCATCACCTGGCTGTTGACGCCGGCGGCGATCACTTTTCCGCTCACCAGTTGCCCCATGATGCCTTCCTGATTGGCGCCGAACACCGGCCTGACGGTGAGGCCCTCCCGGAGCAAATGATCCATCGTCACGCTGTAGGCGACGAATGCGCCCCGCCATGGAAAACCGATTTCCTTGCCTTCCAGTCCGGCGAGTGTCTTTACGTCGGAGCCTTCGAGGGTAACGATCTGACCGGATATTTCTCCGGTTTGCGGACGGAGAATGGCCTGATAGTTCGCAGCCGAATTCGACGGCAGGAAGATGGTAACGGCATAGGCGAAGTCATACACGCCCCTGGCAATGGCCGCGTCGGCTTCCGGTGCCGTATGGGCAACCTTCAATTCCAGGGTGACGCCGGTCTTGCGCGAGATATACTCCAGGATCGGATTCCAGTACTGCGCCGTCAGCACCGCGCTGCGCTGGGGGAGAACGCCGAAGGAGTAGGTTCTTTCCGCCGCGCCGGCAGGAATGGCGAGCACAAGCAGGACCAGCAGCAAGCGAAACATGCTAAAGCGCGGAGGCACAGCGTTCTCCCGATGCGGGCAGCTGGATCACGATGACAGGAGCCAGCGCCGGAGTTTTTTCCGCCCGGCTGCGTCACCTGCCCGAATGCCGGAAACCGGTGCGGCCTTCGTGCGATGGTAGTGCTGCCCGATTAAATTTCGGTTCACTCCGTCTCGTTCATCAAGGTTCGCTGGTAGAAATCAATATAGCTCTGGTAATCCCCTTGCGTGGCGGGCAGGAAACCGTAAGGCGGCTTTTGCTTGATGACCTTGGCGCTGGCCTCCAGCACCGCCTGCCCTTCCGGGTCCATGTTCATGTCCACGAACGCGCGCTGTACGGCATCGCTGACCTGCCTGCTGACGCGCGGGTGCGCCGAAACCGGCATTTCAAGATAAGGCGGGGATTCCCACAACACCCGGTAACGCACACCATGCCGCGCGGCAAAGGCGTTCATCACCTGGCTGTTGACCCCGGCGGCGATAACCCGTCCGGTTTTCAATTGCCCCATGATGCCCTCCTGATTGCCGCCAAACTGCGGGGTGACGGCAATGCCTTCGCGCCGCAGATGATCCATCGGCACTGTGTAGCCGACGAAGGCAGTCTGCGACGGGAAACCCATGGCCTTGCCGTCGAGTTCCGCCACCGTCTTCACCGGCGACTCTTCCAGGGTGACGATCTGGCCGGCAATCTCCTGCGCTTGCGGACGGAGTATGACCCGATAGTCCGCCGCCTTATTCGATGGCCGGAAAATGGTGTTTGCATAGACGAAATCGTATTCGCCCAGGGCAATGGCCGCATTGCATTCGGGTGCCGTATGGGCGGTCTTCAGTTCCAGGGTGATGCCGGCCTTGCGCGCGACGTACTCCAGGATCGGATTCCAGTATTGCGCCGTCAACACCGCGCTGCGCTGGGGGAGAACGCCGAAGGAGTAGGAATTTTCGCCTGCGCCGGCCGGAGCGGCGAGGGCAAGCAGGACCGGCAGCAGGAAATACATACCGAGACGCGGGAGCATGGCGTTCTCCGGGGAATTGATGGCGGAAAGCGTGCGCTTCCGCTCAACTTCCGGGCGATGGTAGCGCTGGCGGATTAAGTTTTGGATAATCCCGGCGCCGGCGCCATGGGGCGCCGGCGTGTCTCAAAATGCTAGCCGCAGGCTCGATTTGTTGATCGTCTCGATAAGTTGCGCCATCGCGGCGTCGATGCCAGACTGTCCGGTGTCCGACGCCTCGAAATACCAGCCGGGCGAGGCGCATTGCTGGAGGGCGTTCGACAGCTCCCCATAAATCTCCGGGACTTTGAGTGTCGTGCCATCCGGCTTCGCCAGCGTTTCCGGCTTCTTGAAATACTTATCGAACCAATGATTGCCGCTGAGATCGGCGTATTGCACGTTGATCACCGCCACAGTGATGTTCTTATTCTTGATCGCCTGACAGTTTGCGGGGGATGCACCATTTGCGGGCTCGTCGATGGGCCATACTGTGCCGCCGTCGCGATTCGATCGTGCGCCATCGGTAATGAGGACCAGCATTTTTTTTGGGGCCTCCTGCGTAAAGCCCGGACCCTGACTGCCCATAAGCTGCGAAATCTGTGGTAGCACGGTATCGAAAAGCGTCGTCGACCTCATGGAATAGGAGAACTTGCTCAACGCATTTTGGGCGGCTTGCACATCGGCTACCGGTCCGCCGGTGAGGTCCAGAATCTGATTGCTGAAGCCGATCACGTCGATCCTGCGCTTGTTGGTGACCACCTGATTGCTGCTGAAGTAGGTGCTGACGAAATTCTGGAAGGCGGCGTCGAGGACGTCCTCCCGCAGCTTGATGCCTTTCAGACGCGCGAAATCGTAAGTGGACATGCCATTCAACCGCGCGGGATCTTTGGGTGGGACGCTAGCAGGGAGGACGTTTCCGTTGGCATCCCACGGCTCCCAGCCGTGCCTCGTATGGCAGGCGAAGGCGCAGCCTTCACCACTGGGATTATAGTGTGAATTGGCGCCCTGAAGGTATGGCCAAGTCTGCGTTTGCAGCCTCCCCCGCTCTACAGGGTCGGCAGCGATTCCCAGCGACGCCGACAAGTCAACCGCCGTATAAACATCGAGATAGGTGAACCCCTGCGCCCCCGTCGAGGAAACGCTGACCGGGATTTCGCTGCTGCCGAGAATGGCCGACAGCGTCAGGTTCACCGTGGCGCTGATGGCAACCTCGGCCTGCCCAACCTGCCAGCTCGTCAGCGTGGGCGTCATGGTCAGGCCCTGCACCTCGGTGGTGGTGTTGGCGTTGACGTAGGCCGTCATCGCCTCCTCGGCTGTCTCCCGTGTCGGCGCGCGCGCCACAACCAGCGCGGCGGCATCGGCGGCACGCTGAAGCTGCGATTTGACCTCGTATACGCGGGCGTAGTCGATGGCGATGCCTACCATCCCCAGCAGGACGGTCATCACCAGCGCGACCCAGACCAGCACACCGCCGGATTGATTTTTGGCAATGGAATTAATATGCATTCTTAACATGGCGGTGATCCCGCTAACGCTCGACTTGACACCAATTATCGAAAACAAACACGATTTTGCGCCCGAGGCAACGGGCATTCTGGCCACAGGGGTGCCGGGCGAGGGGGCCGGGGCAGGCTGCCGATGGTGCCGGAATAATGCAGGATGCGAAAAACTCCATATAAAAACTTTGATTGATATGCGTATTTGGCTAGTTTCGTGTACGAGATACGCTTCACCGGGCCAAAGTTCGGGAGCTGGACATGGTTGATCGTTGCAAGGCCAGTTTGAACGCCGAAGCCGGGCCGCCACGGCGCCGCACGCTGTTGCGCAGGCTGCTGCGCCAGGAGCGCGGCGCCACCATGGTCGAATTCGCCATCATCGCGGTGCCGCTGTTCGTGTTGATTTTCGGCATCATCGAGGTGGCATTCATCTTCTGGGGCACCTACGAGCTGGAAAACGCCACCACCGATGCTGCGCGCCTGATCCGCACCGGCCGCGCTCAGCAGGACGGCCTCGACACCAGCGGCATGACCGCCAAGGTCTGCGAACGCACCTCACTGCTCGCCAATTGCAGCAGCAAGATCCGCCTGGACGTCCGCACCTTCGCCAGCTTCAACGGCATCACGGCCGCCAGTCCGGTGGACGAAAGCGGCAAGCTGCAAGGTAGCGGCAGTTTCTCCTACGAGCCTGGCGGGCCGGGCGAAATCGTGCTCGTGACCGTGTTTTACGAATGGCCGCTGATCAATTTCGCCACGTCCTACAGCCTGAGCAACATAGGCAGCGGCAACCGGCTGCTGCAAGCGTCGGTGGTGTTCCGTAACGAGCCATTCCGCAACCAGTAGCAAGGGCGGCGAAATCCATGTCTGAACCACACCCGCAGCCAGCCAGCCGCCCGGCCACCGCCCTCCGGCAGTTCTGGCGGGACAAGCGCGGCGCCGCCATGCTGGAGGCCGCCATCGTCTTCCCCGTGCTGGTGCTGCTGCTGGTGTCGGCGGTTGAATTCAGCGAAGCCTTCACCGCGCGCCGGAAGGCCGCCGCCGCCGCCAGCACGCTCGCCGATCTGGTGGCCCAGGCGTCGCACGTTAACTCGGCCGAACTGGAGGACATCAATCGTGCCGCCGCCCAGGTGATGCTGCCGTACCCGTCCACGCCTTTGGGCACGCGGATTTCCAGCGTGGCGCGCGCCAAGGATGACAGCGTAACAGTCGCCTGGAGCTTTGCGTCCGGCGGCATGCAGGCTTATGCCAATGGCACCAGCTACACGCTGCCGCAGGGGCTGGTTGCGAAGGAGGAAACCGTCATCGCGGCCGAAACCACCTACCTTTTCAAGCCCGGCATCGGCACATTTCTGGTGAGCGGCGTCACGTTCACGTCGGTGGCCTATTTCAAGCCGCGCAACGGCCCGGCCGTGGACTTGATCCCGGCCCAGCCCTGAGTTCCGTCATTTCAGCCTCTTTCAAGATCCAAGCGGGTGGGATTGCAGTCTCCACTGCCCCAAGCCAGCATTCCTTGTTCGGCCGGAAAGTCATTCCTCGTCCCGGCCATGCACAAGTTGAATGCTACCGCGCGCAGGAGGGGTCAAGGCTGCGCAGCACCGCCGGAGGCGGCTTGGCCTTGACGCCTCCGAGCACGGTAGCATGCTGATGTGCGGCGGGGCTCACGGCATCGCAGGAACCCGCTTCAGATTTAATAGACCGTCATTTCAGCCCTGCCAGCCGCTCCGCCAGCTTTTGCATCAAGCCGGCGGTCTCGCCCTCGATCAGCACCTGCTTGAGCCGCGACTGCATACCTTCCGTGACCGCAACGCGCGACGGCGGCACGTCCAGCCATTTGGCGATGAGCTTGCACAGGGCGGTATTGGCCTTGCCGTCCTCCGGCACGGCCCGCACCTTCGCCTGGAGGCGCAACCCATCCGGCCCTTGCCATAAGCCTTCAACCTTATCGGCGGACGACTTCGGCGTGAGCCGGATGAAGAGGACAGCGCCCTTGCCGGCCGGTTGAAACGGTTTGTCGCTCGCCGGCCGTGCCATTACTGGAACAGGTGGATCAGGGTGGGGAGGATCACCCATTTGATGAAATAGATGACGATAATCAGCACCAGCGGCGAGAGATCGACGCCGTTGTAATACGGCAGGCGCCGCCGGATCGGCCGCAGCAACGGCTCGGTGATGCGATTGAGCGTGTCCGCGATGGTGAAGACGACGCTGTTATGGCGGTTGACGACATTGAGCACCAGCAGCCAGCTCAGGATCGCGCCCGCGACCACGAGGAAAATAACGAGGCCCAGCAGCCAATCGACAAAATACAGAAGCCTAATCATAAATTCAGCCATAAACCGCCTCCACCCCGTTTTTCCGTCTCGCCACCATGTAGCGGCGATCATGCACGGCCGCAAGTGACGGATACGTCACTTTATTCCTGCATCACTAACGCTTAACGTTTCATTTCCACGGCATCAAATCGCAGTAATGTCCCATCTTGCGGCCCGGCTTCACCTCGCTCTTACCGTAGAGGTGCAGCGAGCGGATGACATCCTCCGCCGCCAAAGCGGGCAATTCGTTCACATCCTCGCCGATCAGGTTGACCATGCGCGCATCGGCGTGGCGGGCGGTCGAACCCAGCGGCCAGCCGGCGATGGCGCGGATGTGGTTCTCGAACTGGCTCACCGCGCAGCCGTCCATGGTCCAGTGGCCGCTATTGTGTACGCGCGGGGCGATCTCGTTGACGATGAGCGCGCCTTCGGGCAGCGCGAACAGTTCCACGCCCATGACGCCGGTATAGCCGAGCGCGGTCATGATGCGGCTGGCGATGGCCTCGGCCTCGCGCTGCTGGCTGGCGGAGATGCCGCCCGGCACGGTGCATTCGCGCAGGATGCCGCCCTGGTGGACGTTGCGCGCGCAATCGTAGAAGGCCATGGCGCCGTCCAGCCCGCGCACGCCGATCACCGACATCTCAAATGCGAACGGCACCTCGGCTTCGAGAATGGCCGGCTCCCCGTCGAGCCAGTTGGCGGCGTCATCGACGCCGGCGCGGCTGTCAATCGTCACCTGCCCCTTGCCGTCATAACCGAGCGACAGCCGTTTCAGGAAAGCCTTGCGGCCGGGTGCGAGGTCCAGCGCGTCATAAGCGGCGGCCAGATCAGCGGGCCGCATCACCGGCCGGAAGGGCGCCACGTTCAGCGACAGCGATTGCAGCAGGTTGCGTTCCGCCAAACGGTTCTGCGCCGCCTCCAGCGCGACACGTGGCGGGTAGACGGGCGTGCCGGCCTCGATCATGGCGATGGATGCCGCCGGAATGTTCTCGAATTCATACGTGACGGCATCGACGGCCCGCGCGAAGGCGCTGAGCGCGTTTTCGTCGCCGTAGCTGGCGCAGGTCTGGCGGGGCGTGACGGCGAAGGCGGGGCTGCCGGGTTCCGGGGCGTAGATGTGCGCTTCAAAGCCCAGCTTGGCAGCCGCCATCGCCAGCATGCGGCCGAGCTGGCCGCCGCCCAAAATGCCGATGATTGATCCGGGGAGCAAAGGCTTGCGCATGTCAGGCGGGTTCGGAATCGGGGTCGGGAATTTCAGCCACGGCGGCGGTGCGCTCAGCCCGCCAGGCTTCGATACGGGCCGTCAGTTCGGGATCGCACAGCGCCAGGATCTGCGCCGCCAGCAGCCCGGCATTGACGGCGCCCGCCTCGCCGATGGCCAGCGTTCCGACAGGCACGCCGGCGGGCATCTGCACGATGGAGAACAGGCTGTCCTTGCCGTGCAGCGCCGAAGTGCGCACCGGCACGCCCAGCACTGGCAGGGAGGTCAGCGCCGCCGTCATGCCCGGCAGGTGGGCCGCGCCGCCAGCACCGGCGATGATGACTTTCAGGCCACGCTCGCGTGCGGTTTTGGCATAAGTATACAGCCGGTCCGGCGTGCGATGGGCCGAGACGATACGCACTTCATGAGGCACGCCCAATTCGTCCAGCACAGCCGCAGCGCGCCGCAATGTGGGCCAGTCGGATTGACTGCCCATGATAATGCCGGCCACCGGGGGCCGCTCCGCCTGCGTCATCGCTCGTTTACCCTTCGTTTACGCGATAATATCGGGAAACAGGTCGTCCTCAAGGCGCGCGATTTCGTCCTTCAGCGCCAGTTTACGCTTTTTCAGCCGGCTCGAACTGGAGCTGATCATGGCGCACCGAGCATTCCAGCCCGCTGATCTCGTCGTCGAGGGCGCGATGTGTCTGCTTCAGTTCGGCCAGCTTTTCGCGAAGCGTATCGTCTATCTTGCTCGTCATAAGCCGCCCTCGGGAGTAGAACCCTGTTCATGTTGTCATTTGGCTTTAGCCGCCACGGGGTGCGTTTTCAATCGCACGCGCCGTCTGGCACTCTGAATCCGCTACAGAACCTTCTCCTAGAGTATCGCGACTCGCCCGTGCGCTGGCAAGGGATGGGATGGACTTACACGCCGCCGAAATCACGACAACTGCAAAGAAATTTTGTCTATCACCGATGGTGAGCCGATGGCTGCAAATTACTGTCTCCCGGTTGTATTTGACCCATAGACTTTTGTTTATATCTCTGCCACACTCCCCTGCTGACCGTAATCTCATATGGAGGACGTCATGGCGCTAGAAGCTCACGTTGCTGAGTTGTCCGAGAAACATCGCGTTTTACACAAATTGATCGAAGAAGAAATGGCCAAGCCGGCGAAGGACGTCACGAAGATCGCCGAACTGAAGCGTCAGAAGTTGCGCCTTAAGGACCGCATTGAGAAACTAAGCTGTGGAGCCGTTTGCCGGTAATTACAGCAGGCCAAACGGGAAGAGGAGCCATCGCGGCTTTCACCTGGGTGGATGTTAGTTGAGCCAATGGCCTGGGTGGCCTGCTGAGCGGATTTCCCAATGTCGCCGTATGGAAGCTTCAACCTGCGGCTGCATGCCTCGTTTTGTAAAAACCCTGTTGCAATATTATCGCGTATTGCGGTGGTTTCCGCTGCATGAGGACGGCTGCGCTCTTCCCTTGAATTGGGGTAACCCGATTGAGTGGTAAGAGTGCACATCCGCCCTCATCGTGCCGGCATCCCGTTGTCCTGTTGAGCATTCGCTTTTCGCGAATGATTGGGAATTGCTCGATTGGACAGCGGAACCGGTTGCGCGGGGCGCGCGAAGGATGAGTATTCCGTTTGCGCCGTCTCCAGAGATGGAGCCGGAGGGCAGATTGTCTGCCGCCTTTATCCCTGGCTCCGGTGCTCCCGGATGGCAGGTTTCGCGCGCTGTGGCATTCGGGGGCATGCAGCGCGACGGGGATTTGCATCCACGCCGCGCCGCACATCATTCGGATCTAGAACTTTAGCAGCACCGCCCGGCGCACGTGCGGCAGCTTCGTCACCTCGTCCAGCACGTCCTTGGCAATCGGCTCGTCCACGCTGACCAGCGCCATGGCCTTGCCGCCGGCTCCTCGCGGCCCAGGTTGAAGGTGGCGATGTTCACGCCGCCGCGTCGCCGAGCAACGTGCCGAGCGCGCCGATATGGCCCGGCTTGTCGGCGTTCTCCGTATACAGCATGTGCGGCGTGAACTCGGCGTCCATGGAGATCTTGTTGATCTGGATGAGGCGCGGCTTGCCGTCGGAGAACACCGTGCCGCGCGATGGAGCGCTCGCCCTGGTCTCGGTCTTGCACCGTGACGCGCATATAGGTTTCGTAGGCGCCTTCCTGGCCGCGCCGCACTTCTTCCACCATGATGCCGCGCTCGCTGGCGATCACCGGCGCGGACACCATGTTGATGTCCTGGAGCAACGGCCGCAGCACGCCCGCGAGCGGCCGCGGAGGTCAGCGCCTTGGTGTTCATCTCGCCACTTCGCCCGCATATTCGAGGCGGATCGAGCTTGACGCCGCTCTCGGTGAGCTGGCCCGCGAAGCGAGCCGAGCTGTTCGGCGAGCTTCACGAACGGCTTGCAGCTTCGGCGCTTCTTCCGCCGAGATCGACGGGAAGTTGACCGCGTTGGAGATCGCGCCGTTGAGCAGGTAGTCGGCCATCTGCTCGGCCACCTGCACCGCCACGTTTTCCTGCGCTTCGCGTGGTGGACGCGCCCAGATGCGGCGTGCAGATGACGTTCGGCAGGCCGAACAGCGGGTTCTCCTTGGCGGGCTCGACCTCGAACACGTCGACGCCGGCGCCCGCGACATGGCCGGCCTTGATGCGCTTCGGCCAGCGCCGCTTCGACCACCAGACCGCCGCGCGCGCAGTTGATGATGCGCACGCCCTTCTTCATCTTGGCGATGGCGGCGGCGTTGATGATGTGCTGGTCTTCTCGGTCAGCGGCGTGTGCAGCGTGATGAAGTCGGCGCGGCGGAACAGGTCGTCCAGTTCGACCTTCTCGACGCCCAGGTCCACCGCGCGCTCCGGCGTCAGGAACGGATCGAAGGCGATGACCTTCATCGCCAGCCCCTGCGCGCGGTTGGCGACGTTGGAGCCGATATTGCCGCAGCCGATGATGCCGAGCGTCTTGGACGTCACCTCGACGCCCATGAATTTCGACTTCTCCCACTTGCCGGCCTGGGTGGAGCGGTCGGCCTCGGGGAGCTGGCGGGCGAGCGCCATCATCATGGCGATGGCGTGCTCGGCGGTGGTGATGGAGTTGCCGAACGGCGTGTTCATGACGATGATGCCGCGCGCGGTGGCGGCGGGCACGTCGATGTTGTCCACGCCGATGCCGGCGCGGCCGATGACCTTGAGGTTGCGCGGCGGCGGCGAGCACCTTCTCGGTGACCTTGGTGGCGGAGCGGACGGCGAGGCCGTCATACTGGCCGATGATTTCGGCGAGCTCGTCCTTGTCGAGGCCGGTCTTGGTGTCGGTTTCGATGCCGCGATCGGTGAAGATTTGCTGCGGCGGCGGGCGAAAGCTTGTCGGCGATGAGTACGCGAGGAGCTGTCATGGTATGTCTCCTTAGTTAGCGGGATGAACATGTCGAGTCCCACTCACCCTGTCCCTCTCCCCGCAGGGGAGAGGGGACGCGAATGCGCAATGGTTGCAGCGTCTCCGTCTCCCCTGGGGAGAGGGCCAGGGTGAGGGGGCTCTTGCTGTTAAGCGGCCTTCAGCAGCCCGGCCTTGGCGGTGGCGAAGGCCCAGTCGAGCCAGGGCAGCAGCGCCTCGAGGTCGGACTGCCTCGACGGTCGCGCCGCCCAGATGCGCAGGCCCGGCGGGCGCGTCGCGGTAGGCGCCGATGTCGAACGCCACGCCTTCCTTGTCGAGCAGCGGAGGCGATCTGCTTGGCGATCGCCGCCTGCGTCCGTCGGGCGCGGCGATCTCGGGATCGACGATCTTGAGGCACACCGAGGTGTTCGAGCGGGTCGCGGGCTTGGTCGGCCAGGAAATCCACCCACGGCGTGCGCTGCAACCCAGTCGGCGATGACCTTGAAGTTGCGCGTCGAGCGCGCGCGAACAGCGCCTTGCAGGCCGCCGATGCCTTCCGCCCAGCGCAGCGCGTCGAGATAGTCTTCGACGCAGAGCATGGACGGCGTGTTGATGGTCGAGCCTTCGAAGATGTCGCGGTTGACCTTGCCGCCCTTGGTCATGCGGAAGATCTTCGGCATCGGCCAGGCGGGCGTGTAGCTTTCGAGCCGCGCCACGGCGCGCGGCGACAGGATGAGCATGCCGTGCTGCGCCTCGCCGCCGAGCACCTTCTGCCAGGAGAAGGTGACAACGTCGAGCTTGGCCCAGTCGAGCTCCTGCGCGAAGGCGGCGGAGGTGGCGTCGCAGAAGCGTCAGGCCTTCGCGGTCGGCGGCGAATCCAATCCGCCGTTCGGCACGCGCACGCCGGAGGTGGTGCCGTTCCAGGCGAAGACCACGTCGCGGTTGAAATCGGCCTTGGAAAGGTCGGGCAGCTCGCCATAGGGCGCGTCGATCACGCGCACGTCCTCGAGCTTGAGCTGCTTGAGTGATGTCGGTGGCCCAGTCCTTGCCGAAGCTTTCCCAGGCGAGCACGTCGACGCCGCGCGCGCCGAGCATCGACCACATGGCCATCTCGAAGGCGCCGGTGTCGGAAGCGGCGACGATGCCGATGAGGTAATCGGCGGGCACGCCCAGGAGCGCGCGCGTCTTGTCGATGGCGAGCTTCAGGCGCGCCTTGCCGTCTTTCGCGCGATGCGAGCGGCCGAAGAATGCGGCTTTGAGATTTTCGAGGGAGTAGCCGGGGCGCTTTGCGCAGGGGCCGGAAGAAAAGTGCGGCGCATGCGGGCCGCACGGCCGGTTTTTCGACGCCGTCATGTGTATGTCTACCCTTTCAGATAGTTGCCTCCCGTTGGGGGGAGGTGTCCCACTGACGGCGTTAGCATTGGATGGGGGCGGTGTCAATGTGTATGCATGCGCGGCTTTCGTCGCAGGGCGGTAAAAATGCGGGGGGCGCGCAAACGGAAACGCCGCGCTTTTGAGGGCGCGGCGTTTGGAATGCGATGGCGATCAAGCGTCAGCTTATTTCAGCGACTCGTTACCACGGGAAAGGTGATATGTCACGCCAGCGCGGACTTCATCCGTCTGATACGACACATCAGACGGTCCGTTGTGAACGAACCGGTTCGTATCAAACTCCGCATGAAGGTATTCGCCGCGCAGCGACCAGCTCTGTGTGATCAGACGTTCGAACCCGCCACCAATGACCCAGCCTTCAAGCGTCTCGGTTTTGGAGCCGCCAGGCCAAAGGGGTGTAATGGGTGTCGATATTCGCCCAGGCCGCGCCACCGGTCGCGAAAAGGAGCATATTGGGCGCCACGGTGTAGCCCAGGCGGCCGCGAAGGCTTGCGCGCCAGTTTTCGTCGATGTTGTATTTCTCACCGGCGCCGTTACCAGAAAGATGATCCCCGCTCACACCCGAGCCGGAAAAATCGCCTTCGATGCCGAACACAACGTTGCCGCGCTGGAAGTTATATCCAAGGTGCCCGCCGCCTACGAAACCGTTAGTGTCCAGGGTGAATGCCGATGGGTACAGCGGGATGGAAACATCAGCGTTCCCCCAGCCGTAGCCAGCATGCGCGCCCAGATACAAGCCTTCCCATTTGGCGACCGACATCAGCGCAGGTCCATCCTTCAGGCCTTGGGCCGAGTCACCACGGTAGATGTCAGCGGCGGAAGCCGGTGCGATCGAAACGGCGGCGAAAAGCGCCAGGGCCGATACGCCTGCAAAGATCGTCTTTTTCATTGTTCTGTACTTCCTTTATGTCCCGTTGTGTTCGATTCACAGGGTGTGTGCATTCCCGCGCGCCCGAGCGGAATGCAGCGACCTTACATAATATTTGACTAAAATGACATGCAAATTGATTGGATGGGGCACATCGCCACTCATTGTGGTGTTCGCGCATCATGAGGAGAAAATGATTTTAATTCAGTGTGTTGGCTGGAGAGGCGCGGCGTCTGAGGCGTGTCTCCTGCTGTCATTAGAGAACAGCAGTAAAGACACTTGTGATAAAAATAGCCGTAATTGCATAACGGGGCACGCCCGGCATCCGTTGGCAGCGCGCCGCCTGGGTGAGCGTCAATCCAACTGCGGCCAGCCCTTGTTGCCGTTGCCAATTTGCAGCACACAGTAAAGGACAAGGACGCCAACGAAGCCCATCAGCGCGTGCACCACCGGAACGCCGATGGCTAGATTGATGGCGAAGGTTACGGCACTTGAGACAATGAAGCCGTAGAAGCCCCATTTCTTCCATGCGAACAACGCGATTGCGCACACGAGATTGAAAACCCCTATGACGCCCAGCACCGGGAATGCCCAATCGGGAATCGGCAGCATATTTTGCAACTGCTGCTGGAGAAGCGCTTTCCCTAACAGGTAGACCAGCGCCGTCGCTGCATTTGCTGGCTGTATACACACACGGCTTTCGTCGCAGGGCGGCAGAAATGGAAACGCCGCGCTTTTTAGGGCGCGGCATCTAAGTCGCAGGAGGATGAAAGCTCGTTTATTTTAGCGGCTCGGAATCGCGCGAAAAGCTGTAGTTCAGGCCGACGCGAGCGGTGTGGATATCGTTGTCGCCGAGCTTCGCGTCGGCATAGGAGGACCAATTACGCATGGTGGGGCTGGAAAGATCGTGTTCTCCGAGATTTATGTACTGGTACTCAGCCTTGATGGACCACTTTTTATCAATCTTATGCTCAAGACCACCGCCAACGACATAACCCGTAACAGTATCATTAAACTTATATGAGATGTGACCCGGCGAAAAGCTCACCGAATTCTGGACATCGCCGTAAGCCAAGCCGCCCGTTGCATACACCAAAGTACGGTCGAATGCGTAGCCGAGGCGCCCGCGAACCGTGCCGAACCAATCCGTCTTCGAAACGCCTGTGCCCGAGGAGAATAGGACACCTGCCACCCTGTGTTCGAATTTGCTGGTGCCGGAAATATCTCCCCCCTGGATATCAGCCTCGATGCCGATCACGCCGCGCGGAACAAGGAAGCCTTGAACATTGTAGCCGAGCTGAGCACCGCCAAAACCGCCCTCGGGGCTCACACTGTGATCGCCCACAGCCAAATTGCTGTACAATTCAGGACCAGACGCATTCCAGGCGTAACCGCCGTTCGCACCGATATAGAAGCCCGTCCAGCTCAGATGCGGAGCCGGTCCATCCTTCAGGCTCGGCGCTGCGTCGCCGCGATAGATGTCGGCGGCGGAAGCCGGTACGATCAAGGCCGCGGCGAAAAGCGCGGCGGCCGGCACGCCGGCAGAAAGCAATCTTTTCATAGTCTCAGTCCCCTAATGATTAGGTTCCGTAGCGCCCAATCGCAGGCTGCCCTGCGCCCTGAAACGGAACGATGGGTTGATATGTAGAACTTTCCTTAAAGTGTAAGCAATATCGCGGAAACGAAAAACCCGGCACCCGTCATTGCACGCGAGTGTGATATTCGACAAAAGCGTTTTATTTCCGCCTGTTACACCAATATGAAAGGGCGCGTGGTTGCGCGGATTGTTGCCGTATAGATACATATCGTGCGTTATACCTCGTGAAAATGTTGAAAAATAAAGTGAAATTCACTGGGAATAAATGCTTTGCCATTAGATCGTCGCCCATGCCGTCACGATTCTTCCTCGGAAGCGATTCGCTGCTGCTTGGCCGCCAGGCAGACCGCCGCAACTCCTCGCCGGGAATAGCGTTGCCAAATTGGCGGGGCGAGTTTCGCGGGCTTGAATTTGACCCGGAGCCGTGTTCCTGTTAACGAGCGTCGTGCACACACATTCCCGCGGCAAAAGCGGGTGGCGGTTTTTCCTGGCGGGAAACTCCGCGAAAACAAAGGGATGCAAACGAGGTCCGTTGGCGTGCCGGTGAAAGTCCGCGCAGGCAGGCACGCGGCGGGGCATTGAGGGATGAGTTTGAGTATGGGTATCAGACGCAGCGGATTGTACCGTCCGGCGTGGCGCGGGCCGCTTGCGAGCCTTTTGCCGCAGCTCGTGCTCCTCATGGTCTCCACCCTGATGCTTGCAGCCTGTTCGAGCCTGCCGCGCACGGCCTTCACCGAAAAAGAGCAGACCATCGCCGAAATTCCCGGCATGCCCAACGTGCGGTTTTTCGCCGACGCCTCGCTGGAGGAAGTCGCGCGCGTGCTGGACAAGGACGCCATCGTCCAGGCGGCGCGCGCGAATGGCGCCTTCGATGTGCTGGCCGTATCCGGCGGCGCCGCGGACGGTGCGTTCGGCGCCGGCGTCATCAACGGCTGGACCAAGAGCGGCGGACGGCCGAAATTCGTGGTGGTCAGCGGTGTCAGCGCCGGGTCGCTGATCGCGCCCTTCGCCTTTCTCGGCCCGCAATACGACGCGCAGGTCAAGGACGCCTTCACCAGCGGCGCCGCCGAGCCTATTGGCGACGGCAGCGATAGCATTCTGTCGATCCTCGGCGAGCGCGACATGCGCCGCGAGACGCTGCATTCGCTGGTTGCGCGTTATGTGGACGGGAAATTCCTGCGCGCCGTTGCCGCCGAGCACGCACGCGGCCGCAGGCTGCTGGTCGTGACCACCAATCTCGACGCCCAGCGCGCCGTCGTCTGGAACATGGGCGCCATCGCCGCCAGCGGCAGTCCGCAGGCGCTCAGCCTGTTCCGCGACGTGCTGACGGCGTCCTCCAGCATTCCGGGGGTTTTCGAGCCGACGCGCATAGAGGTGAGCGCCAACGGCCGCCATTTCGAGGAATTGCATGTTGACGGCGCGGTGACCACCAATGTCTTCACCATGCCCGAGGCGTTTTTGTCCGGCGGGCTGGACGGCGAGGGCCGGAAATACCTGCCCGGCCGCATGTACGTGCTGATGAACACGCGCCTGTCGCCGGAATTCGAGGTGGTGGAGGCTGGGTTCACCACCCAGTTGGGGCGGTCGCTGGCGACTTTGCTGAAGGCGCATTCGAAGACGACGGTGCTGGCGAGCATCGAATTCGCGCGCTCGACGGGCATCGACTTCAATCTGGTTTACATCGACAAGCGCTTTCCGGCCGATTTAAAGCCGAGCTTCAGCACTGAATATATGCGCACCATTTATGACTTCGGCTATTCGCGGGCTGCGGCGGGCAATTTCTGGGAAAAGACCATTCCGGCACCGGGCGCGCCGCCTCAGACCGCGGCCGCGAAGCCCAATGTGACGGCGGCGCGGCGGTAGCATTTTCCGCCGGAGCATTGCGGCAGCTTGGTCCGCCTGTCCGGGGAACGGCGGTCAGGCTATCGGGGACGGTGCCTCTGGCGCCAGTTCCAGCTCAGGCTCAGAGCCCCCCGCAGGCGTCGCAGCGGGGGATGCATGTGCCGCACTTCGCCCGTTCACCCTTCCGAGCACTCTTTCCTGCGTTTTTCTCGCAGCCAGGCGAACAGGGAATGACAAAACCGGCGCATACTCAGATGCGAGTCTAGAAATATCACAAGGCAATATGGTGATTCTATACTTTAATGCGGGGAAGTTACGCTTCCGCCCCGCATGAGACTGCTGCTCCCGTCCGAGTGTATCGTGGGCCGCAACTGGTTTTCCCCCCGCGGATGAAGAACTGCGGTGAGCACCCAGGCTCGCGCTGGCAAAACCGTGGCCCCAGCCGCTTGCATTGGGGACCAGAGTTTTCACTTTGCTCAAAAAGCTGCCGATGCCCCATTGAGAAGAGTGCCCACGCTCTGTATGGGCCTGCCCGGTATTGATGTAAAATGCGCGGGGGTGGGGAAGGTGCGATCCCGGACGAAACTTCGTATTGCTGCCCGCGAAGCCTGCGGCCGAGTGCCGAGGTTTGCCCCGTTCTCCATGACCCGCCATTGCGCCGTTGCCGGAGGAAGCCCCCGGAAGGGCGTGTCTCTCCCTGGGAGCGGGCCGCGCGGAAGTGTGCGGCAATGCTTTCGCGGCGGTTCCAGCGGAGGGCGCTCCGCCACGGCCAGGATGCTGCACATGCGCGGAGAGGGCGGCCGGCTTATCCCTGGCGGTCTTGCTGTGCTCATGAGCCGGTTTCGCGCTGGCGGCCGGCGCCGATTTTCCTCCGGCATGGCGGCTTCCGCCGCGAACCGGCCCATTAACGCGGCCGGCGGTGAGGGAGTGTTCCGATGGGGCGCTCTTCCGTCTCTGGGGGGCGTGGGCTGTGGTTCCATTTGCCGTGGCTTTGCCGCCGCTGGGCGTAGGGTCTGCTTTGGCGGCCGGCTTTGATGGACCGGCAGGAGGCATTCCGGCGGCAGCCAGCCCGCGAATACGGGGGGAGTGAAGCGCCGGAAATATTTTCGCGGATGCACCGGCGGAAGCCGTCTTAACGGCGCTGGTCTTGCCCTCGCCGGTGCCGTGGCCGCTGCTGTCTGCGGCCTTCCCGGTCTTGCCGCCTTGAGACAGCCATCCGGGGTGTTCCTTGGCGCCGGCTTTCTTTTCCTGAACGGTTGCCGTAAAACCCGCAGCTCTACCAGCTTTCGGCCCAGTTGCTTTGATCGTTGCCGTGAGATCTCCCGCGCCGTGCTTGCCGTTGGCACCAGGTATTGACACCATCATCAATCTCCGCAAGCTCCGGGACAATCCGATATGCGTTTAGTGTGCATATTGTGCGCACATGGGTCAATATGCTTTTGCACAACAATATTTATTTGGTGGAAGCGGTGATACTGTTGTATGTGTTGCAAGCATACGCGGAATGCGTGTGATGTGAGAACTTGATGAAATGAGTATAGGTCCGGTGCAGCGCGGCAACTTATTTTATCGCTGCAAGAGGTTGGGTGGCGCAGCTCATCCGCCGCCACAAGCTCAGTCCCGGCGCGGGTCAGTTCCGTGGAAACAGCGCCGGAGGTGGCGCGCTGGCGGCATCAGCGGCCCGCCGCCTTTTCGGAGAGGAAAACTCCGGCAATTGGCCGGATATGTGGAGAACTTCGCGGATCACCGCCAGCCGCCGGCCCTGGCGGGAGAGTTTATTGCATCGCCTGCGCCAGATCGAAGCCCGGATCGGCGGCCTGTTCCGGTGTCAGCGAATTGCCGCCGTCCAGCATCTTGCGTACTCGCACATGATCGCCCGCGCTGTTGATGCTGTCCGCCGCGATCAGACGGCGCTGGCGAAAGTAGAACACGGAAAACCGCCGCTCGCCGGTGCTGCCCCGCGTGACGGTGGTGTCATAACCTTGCGAGAGCCCGGCCATCTGCATTTTCACGTCGTACTGATCGGACCAGAACCAGGGCGTCGCGCCGAAAGGCCGTGCCCGCCCCATGAGCGCCGCCGCCGCCGATTTGCCCTGCTCGATGGCGTTGTGAACCAATTCCAGCCGCACGAGGGTGCCGTCCTCCAGCCGCCGCGCGGTACAGTCGCCGGCGGCGGTGATGAGCGGGTCCGCCGTGCGCGCACAATTGTCAACGACGATGCCGTTATCGCATTCAAGCCCCGCCGCGGCCGCCAGTTCGTCGTTGGCTCGCGCGCCGACGCCGATAACCACCAGCCCGGCGGTATGAAAAACGCCATCCGCGGTGGTCACGCCGGTCACCTGGCCTCCGGCGCCGGTGATTTCCGCAATCTGCGCCTGCAAGTGCACAGCCGCGCCGTGGCTCGTGTGCAAACCGGCGAAGAACTGCGAGATCTCCGGCGAACTGGTGCGCGACATGAGGCGGGGCGCGGCCTCGAATACCGCCGTCGCCTTGCCGGCCTTGCGCGCGGCGGCAGCGATTTCCAGCCCGATGAAACCGCCGCCGATGATGGCGATGGATGCCGCGCCGGCCAGGGCCGCAGCCAGCCGGCGCGAGTCGCCGAGGGTGCGCAGCGTCAGCACGCTGCCGAGGTTGATACCGGGCAAGCTCGGGAGCCGGGGGCGCGAGCCCGTGGCGATCACCAGCCCCGCATAGCGCAGCGTTTCGCCGCCATCGAGCTGAACTTGACGCGCCGCGCGATCGATCCACACAGCGCGGCGGCCGGTGAGAAAGGTGATGGACTTGCGCGCCAGCGCTTCCGGCGTGCGCATGCTCAGTTGCGCCTCGCTCGCCGCGCCGGTGAGAAAGCCCTTCGACAAGGGCGGGCGGTGATAGGGCAGGTGCTCTTCCTCGCCGATGACGGTGATGCCGCCGTCATACCCGTCCGCGCGCAGCGACTCGGCGGCCTGGAGAGCCGCCTGCCCGCCGCCGATGATTACGACCGGATGCGTCATCAGCTTTGCCGTTCGGGCAAGTGCAGCACGATGCCGTCCAGTTCCGGCACGGCCTTGAGCTGGCAGCTCAGACGGCTGTTGCTTCTGCGCTCCGCCGCGGTTTCCTCCAGCATGGCCAGCTCCATTTCCGATGGGGCGGGCAGCCGGGCGAGGCTCGCCTCATCGACGTAACAATGGCAGGTGGCGCAGGCGCAGGAACCGCCGCACTCGCCCTCGATGCCGCTGACGCTGCTGGCGGTGGCGCCCTGCATCAATGTCCAGCCTTCGGGCACGTCGATGACCTGTTCGCCGCCGTCAGGCTCGATGTATGTGACTTTGACCATGTGTGTATCCTCCCTTGCCTCAGCCGCGCGTCAGATTGAGCCGCATCGGGCTGCGGAACGTGGTGGACGGCATCCAGGACAGCGCCTCGCCGGCCGGTTCGAATTCCGGCACGGCCTTGAGGAATTCCTCGAACGTCAGCTTCACGCCCAGCCGCCCGATAGAGGCGCCAAGGCAGGCATGGACGCCGCCGCCGAAGCCCAGATGTCCGCGCGGTTTGCGGTTGATGTCGTAGACATCGGGGTTGGCGAAGCGCCGTTCGTCGCGGTTGCCGGAGCCATACGCTAGGCAGACGAACTGGCCGGCCTTCATGGTCTGGCCATGCAGTTCGGTGTCCGTGGTCAGGCAGCGGCGGAAACGCTGGGCCGAAGTGTTGAAGCGCAGCGATTCCTCGATGGCCTCCTCGATCAGCGCCGGATTGGCGGCCAGGGCGCGCCGGGCGTCGTGGAAATTCGCCAGATTGTACGCAAACATCGCCATGAAACCGCCCAGCGACTCGATACCCGCCATGATTAAGGCGAGGCACTTCTACAGCAGTACAGCGGATGGTTCTGATCGTTGGCCCGGCGCCATCCGGCGGACCGGCGCGCTGCCGGAAAGCCGGGCCAGGAAAATTCTGCGCCGGATTCTGACAAGGGTGGCCGCGGGCGCTTTTAACGATCTTGACGATACGCTGGCACTTGCACCGATCCTGCCACCCGATGGTTTCCCCAGCGGCGCGAACAGGGGCCGCATTGCAGACCCTGCGGGATAAGATGGATGGAGGTTCAGAAAAAATCGGCAGACAACGAAAGCCTGCCGGAAGTCATACAACAAGAGCCGCAGGATCATGCCTGCTGCTGTGACGCCTGCCTATTCGGCAGGGATGACAGGATGACACAAACACGAAGCTGATCAGTTCCCGCCACTCCAGCGCAGATCGTTTCACCGCTTCGGATGGAACCGCCGTGGCAAAGCGGCCCACCCTGAGCAACAACATCCGGATTATATCGCCTCTTTGAGATCCTTGGCGGCGCGGAACGCGACTTTCTTGCTCGCCTTGATCTTGATGGCTTCTCCCGTCGCCGGATTGCGCCCCATGCGTGCCGCACGCTTGCGCACCTCAAGGGTGCCAAGCCCGGCGATGCGGATGCGTGCGCCCTTTTTGAGGTGTTTGCCGATCGCGGCCACCGTGTCGCTCAGCACTTCGTTGGCCTGCTTTTGCGACAAATGATGGGTTTCGGCCACGGCCGCCGCCAGCTGGCGAAGCGTGACAATGTCAACCTTCACTGGTTTGGCTGCCGGCTTCACTGCAGCCGGCTTGGCGGCTGCTTTCGCTGCCGCCGGGGATTTCGTCTTCGTCATGGAGGTCTCCCGCCTGAGTTCCTCGTTGACACGCAACTCTACACTTGGCGGTGCGGCACCTGCGTCTCGCGGATCGATCTTGGGCTGCGCGGACGAAGAATCATGCCTCAGGGCCGCCACAGCTTCTGACAGGCATGCCTGTCAGGTCAATCACATCAATTCCCGCGGACACATATTCCCAAGGAAAACGGCGCCCGGCTGGGACGGAGTTCCTCTATTTCCGCGATCCCTTGGCCGCTGGACGAGCCCGTTTGGCGCTGCCAGCCTGGGACTTCGATGCTGCGCCGGAGGCAGCGGCAAGTTGCGGCTGAGAAGCGCTTTCTGCAGCGCGGCGCCCCAATCCCATGGTCTTGGCAAGCTGCGAACGCGCTGCGGCGTAAGCGGGCGCCACCATGGGATAATCGTGTGAAAGGCCCCACTTCTCGCGGTATTGTTCAGGAGACAGGTCGTAGTGCGTCCGCAGATGACGCTTCAGGGATTTGAACTTCTTACCGTCTTCGAGGCAAATGATGTACTCCGCCGTCAGCGATTTTTTGATGGACACGGCCGGAATCAGCTCGACCTTCTCTGGTTCAGCGCCGTGAACAACGGCTTTATTCAAAGCGGCGTGAACAGAATTGATAAAGCCGGGAAGCTGTTCGCCGGAAATCGAGTTGTGAGACACATACGCCGAAACGATATCGGCGGTCAGAGATGTTAAATTCAGATCACTGCCATCCATGGTCATGCTCCTAAGTTTCTGTAAGGGGGACAAATAACTATATGGGGAGCACGTATAGCATGCGCCACTGCTATTCGCGCACGTTCTCACAGGAGTATTAAAAATAATTCACTGATAAACGAATTATTTATACGGAATTGAGAGAATCTCTTACTCCCGGGCGGGTTAAGCAGGGCTGCGGATAATGAAGAGGGGTAATTCTTCCGTTCACCATCGCCAAGGCTGATGCGGCGCGTAGCGGTCACGGCAGGCTGTCCCCGGCTATACATCGGCGTTCAGGACAAATCCTTCCAGCTCCAGGTAAATTACAGCGTCACGGCGCTGACTGATCGCACAAACTGGGCACCGGTTCACACCCTCCGGCGGCAGCAAACGCTGGCGTTTTCCACCGCGTCAACGCCGCCTGACCATCCTCCGACAGGGCGTAGAGACCTCGCTCGACCCTGACAAACCAGCCATATACATTTCTCAGCAGTATTTTCGGCGCATCCGGCAGGGCGCGCTTCAAGTCCCGCGGCCGGCGGGCGCTCGCGACAGCTCTGCGGCACACGCCAGCGCCTGCTGCCGGTAAGCGGTCATGACCGGCTGCCTCGTGCTGCCGCCTGTCGCTGGATCGCCTTGCCGCCGGCGGTGCTCGCTGACGATCTTGGAGCGGCGTTTGGGATCGTGCCTCGGACGCCAGGGCGCCGGCTCGACCAGAACCTCGACCGTGCCGGACAACGAAACGCAGAGCAGACCCAGGCCGAGCAGCCGGCAAAGCTTGCGGACCCTTGGATCATGTTCGCGGCCGCGCCGCTGCGATGCACGGATCGCCAGCCAAACCTCGTCGCAAACCGCTGACCGGTCAACCGCCTGCAACACCAGTTCGAGATTGAAGCTGAGCTTCAGCTCGCCGATGACGACCGCCGCCGGCGCATCGCCCTGCAGTGCCACCAGATCGCAGCCGCACACCTCGCCCTTCACCTCGAATCCCAGGTTTTCGAGGAAGCGCTTGACCGGTAAATAGAGGCTCGATTCCAATGCGTGGCCCCAGCGAGTGCTCAGATGACAAGCGCCTACCGGAGATTCGCAAGGCTGTCGAGCCGGGCTTGCAGGGCAATCGGGTGAAAAACGGCGTGACAATCGGCGCGAATGCTGAATCCATCGCAAGCCACTGATTCGCAAGGGAGGTGGCGATGAGAAGTGGGGCAGCGGATTGCGGAGCGCTCAACGAGAGCGTTGTTTTTCTTGATCATTTTGCGGACCTGAAAGACCCAAGGCAGCAGGGAAAGGTCATCTATCCGCTGGCGGAGGTACTGCTTTTGTGCCTGCTGGCGGTACTGGCCGGGGCCGAGACCTTCGTGGACATCGCCCTGTTCGGCGAGAAAAAGCTATATCTGCTCCGGCGCTTGCGGCCCTATGCCAATGGAACTCCGCCGCATGACCGGCTTGGCGAGATCTTCGCGGCGCTCGACGCTGAAGCGTTCCAGCGCTGCTTCGTTTCCTGGGTCTCCGCCATCACCAAAATTCCAGCGGAAGTCATTGCCATCGATGGCAAAACCTCCCGGCGCTCCTTCACGAAAAAGGGCGCCAACGATGCAATCCACATTGTTTCGGCCTTTGCGGCCCAGCAGCGCCTAGTGCAGTGACGCAGACACTTGATTCACCCTGGCGGCGAACTCGAAAATCAAGTGTCTGCGTCGTAAACTGCACTAGAATCAATAAGTTGCTAGTGCTCTTTATGGCGCAAACATTTGGTCTCGGCCTAGCCGCAAGGTGCACCAAATGTTTGCGCCAGAGCACTAGTGCTGGGACAAACGAAGGTGGACGAGAAGTCCAATGAGATCGTTGCCATCCCCAGGCTCTTGGCCATGCTTTCCCTCGAAGGCGCCATCGTGACCATCGATGCGATGGGCTGCCAGAAAGAAATTGCCAGGCAGATCCTGGACAAAGGAGCGGACTACATTTTCGCCCTCAAAGGCAACCAGGGCACTTTACGCGCGGATGTTGAGTTGTTTGCCATGGAGCAGAAGGCTAACGGCTTCAAGGATACAGCGGTCAGCCGCCACGAGACCGTGGACGGCGATCATGGGCGGATCGAAACGCGCGTATATACTGTGTTCCATGACATCTCCTGGCTTAAGGAGCGGCACGATTGGCCGGGGTTGAACGCCATCGTGATGGTGGAGAGCACGCGCGAAATTGGCGCCAAAATCGAGACGGAAACCCGGTTCTACATCACTTCGCTCAAAGACCCGGCGGACCGGATCGCCAACGCCATCCGGTCCCATTGGGCGATAGAGAACAGTCTACACTGGGTGATGGACATGGTGTTCCGCGATGACGATTGCCGGGTGCGCGAAGGCAATGCCGCCGCGAACTTCGTGACGCTCCGGCACTTGGCGCATAATCTCGCCCGGCGGGCGCCGGGCAAAATGTCCATCCGCGCAAGGCGGAAGGCCGCCGCCTGGGACGATGACTATCTCCTAAGCCTCGCCGCTGCTTGAAACGTTCACCCGATTCCCCTGGCCGGGCTTGCGGCATCAGCGTCTGGATAGTTTGGTTTTCAGGGCACAAACGACGCGGCGTTAATCAATCCTGCACAAACCGACGCGACTGCGAAACACACAGCGCCCGCTGGGTTGTTGGTCTCGATCACGCGCGGCAGAAACCGGTGCAGGACACCGAACACCAGCAGTTGCACGAGGCAGGAGATGACGCTCCACGCCACGAACTCCACAAATCCGCGGTGAGAATCCACGCGACGCCATCACTTGCTCCGGTGTCCAATTTCCGTCCGCCATGGACACCCTCAGCCAGAGGGCGCCGTTCGTCCGGTGCCGAATGTTGACCTGTCTCGCTGGCGAAGGGTCAGACTCGCCGATCATGACCCGCTTCGTCGATTGAGGGCCGATTCCGAGTCGGGCCATAAGGGGACACTGATGCCCGTGAGCGGCGAACACAAAAGCAGACGCGGTTACTTCATGAGGGAATACGTCAATGGAAGACGGCCCCGGCATTTGGTCCGCTCTATTGCATTGTAGTAATGAGACCGCCGCGCGAGTCTGACGTGACCGGGCGGAAGCAAGGGTACTTTACCGCCGTGCCATTGCAATACGCCGTATGAGGAAGAAATACATCCAATATGGCATAGTCCGTGCCAGCTTCAACAGCCACACCATCTGCCATGGAAAAGCGATCTCAAACCTGCCCTTCCGCAGGCCGGCGATGATGCAGCACGAGGCGTCTTCCGCCGTGATCATGAACGGCATTTTGAAGCCGCTGCCCTGGGTCATCGGCGTGTCGACGAAACCGGGATTGATGACGCTGATCTTCACGCCGAACCGCTCCACATCCGGGTAAAGCGCCTCAGCCAGGCTGATCAGCGCGGCCTTCGCTGGCGCATAACCGCCCGCGCGCGGCACCCCCCGGTAGCCCGCTGTCGAGGCCATTATCGCAATGTGGCCGCTCCCGCGCCCGATCATACGCGGCAGCAGCGTGTGCAGGCCGTGGACCACGCCCATGTAGTTGATGTCCATCACTGAACGCACTACGGCCGCGTCGAACTGGCGGGCGGGCATAAAGCACCCCGCGCCCGCGTTGAGGATGGCAAGATCGATGGTGCCGAGTCTCGCTTCAATGTCAGCGGCCGTCTGCCCGGCGGCCGCCAGATCCATCACATCTAGCGGGAAGGCCGTGATGCCGGGGTGGATTTGCTCCAGCGTAGCCAGCGCGCTGGCGTTGCGTGCGCTTGCGGCCACTCTCACGCCCCGCCGCGCCAGATCCAGTGCCAGCGCCCGGCCGATGCCCGTGCTCGCCCCTGTGATCCAGGCCACTTTCCATGGCGTTGTCATGGTCCTGTCTTTCAGCACACCGCGGCCTCTCCCGCCAGAATAGGCCACGCCGCGGAGCATCGCCCGGTAAACACCTGCACGTGACCGATGTCCCTGGTGCCGGCGTCCGATGGAGCGATCAGCCTATATTCGGTCCGGGCGTGCGGATAGAGCGCGGCCAGATCGCGCACCACGCTGGGCGGAATCATCGGGTCACCGGCGATGGCGATGAGGCGCACGGATGACCTCACGCGCTCCAGATCGGGAACCGGCAGATCGCGCCCCCAGTCCACGCGGTGGAAGCCGCGTGACACGCTCCACCGCCGCCACTGCCAGTAGGCGCCGCCGGGAACGTCCGCGCCGAGGCCGATCATCCGCCCCGGCATATAGCCAAACAGCCAGGTCAGCAGCGGGCCGATGCCGAACCAGAAAGCGAGAACGGCCGGCGTGAAGCTGAGCGGATGCCGCGTCCAATGGGCCGGGCCGCTGGCGATGGCGGTGAAGCGGCGCACGCGCGGCGCGTTTTTGTGGAAGGCGAAGAACATGCCTCCCAGCGAATGCCCCATAACCTCGATCGGCAGTCCGGGGAAACGCCCGCAGAGATAGTCGAGCGCCGCGCCCTGATCCTGCACGCCCCATTCGGCCATCGTGGCGCTGGAGCAGCAGACAGGCCCGGCGGCGGATTCGCCATAGCCGCGATAGTCGTAAATCAGAACGGCGGCGTTGCGCCAGCGGCAGAGCCAGTGGGCGAAGGACGCGTAGAAACTGGCGCGCACCGCGGTACCGCCGTGAAAGACGATGGCCGCCGCCGGCGGGCCATCCGGCTGGAAAAGCTGGCCATGGAGCACTGTGCCATCGGCGCAAGGAAAGGTGACGGGGACGGATGGTTTTCTGGAGGTCTGCAAGGCTGTGTTCCCAATAGTTACCATGTGAGATGGAGCGGGCGGGATATGGCTTTGCCGCCCGCGCGTCCCGCTGACGCCGCGAGAGTGTGCCCGTAAAGGAGCCTGGCGGCTCGGTCCTCCGCCGCCAGGCTCCACCGCCGCATTGCTGTCCGCTCAGCCGCGATCACCGCTTTGCGTCCGCGCGGATGAGGTCCGCCGCCTTCTCGCCGATCATGATTGCCGGCGCGTTGGTATTGCCGCGCACCAGCGCCGGCATCACCGACGCATCCGCCACGCGCAGGCCCTCCACGCCGATCACCCGCAGTTCCGGGTCCACCACCGAGGCGGGATCATCCGCCGCGCCCATGCGGCAGGTGCCTACAGGGTGATAGATTGTCTCGGCATTGCGGCGGATGAAGTCATGCAGTTCCTCATCCGTTTGCGCCTGTTCGCCCGGCTCCAGTTCCCGCCCCCGGAACCGGCTGAAGGCCGGCGCCGCCAAAATGCGCCGCGCGATGCGCACGCCCTCGATCATGGTCCGCACATCGTATTCGCTGCTCAGATAGCGCGGGTTGATCAGCGGCGGCACGGAAGGATTGCGCGACACCAGCCGGATTTCGCCGCGGCTTTCCGGCCGCAGGCAGCAGGTATGCACGCCGTAGCCGTAGCCGAATACCGTCTTGCGGCCGTGATCTTTCATCAGCGTGGGCAGGAAGTGATACTGCACTTCCGAAGCCGGGGCATTGGGATCGATGCGGATGAAACCGCCCGCCTCGGCCACGTTGGATGTCAGGAAGCCGCGCCGCCGCAGGGCGTAGTTGAACAGCGCCCAGACGCCGCGCGGCAGGATGGACGGTACGATGCCGTAACCGCACATGGAATTCGTACTGCCCTGCACCATGACGTCCAGATGGTCCTGCAAATTCTGGCCCGCGCCGGGCAAGCTGGAGATGACGGGAATGCCATGCTCCTGCAAATGCCTCGCCGGGCCGAGGCCGGACAGCATCAGCAGTTGCGGCGTGTTGATGGCGCCGCCGCAGCAGATCACCTCGCGCCGGGCGCTGATGGTCCGCACCTGCCCCCGAGACTTGACATTCACGCCCGTGGCACGGCCGTTCTCGATGAAAATCTTTTCGGTCCGTGTGCGGGTGTAGATGGCGAGGTTCTTCCGCGTCCTCGCCGGGCCGAGATAAGCCACCGCCGTGGAGCAGCGCTGGCCGTTCCTCTGCGTCACCTGGTAAAGGCCGAGGCCCTCCTGCGCGGGGCCGTTGAAGTCGGAGGTTTGGCGGATTTGCAGTTCCGCGCCCGCCTTCGAAAAGGCGTGCGACAGCGGGCTCACATGGCGCAGGTCACGCACGCTCAAAGGCCCGCCGGCGCCGTGAAGTTCGTCCGCGCCGTGTTCCTGGTCCTCCGCCTTCTTGAAATACGGCAGCAACGACTGCCAGTCCCAACCTTTCGCGCCCATCTCCGCCCAGCCGTCGTAATCGGCCGGCACGCCGCGGATGTAGATCATGGCGTTGAGCGAACTGGAGCCGCCGAGCGTGCGCCCGCGCGGCCAGTAGAGCATCCGGCCGTCAAGCCCCGGCTGCGGCACGGTCTCGTAGCCCCAGTCCGTGCTCTTGAAGCGCATGAGGAAGGCGAGGCCGAAGGGGATATGGATGAGCGGATTTGTGTCCGCCGGCCCGGCCTCGATCAGGCAGACGCTCACCGCGGGGTCTTCGCTGAGCCGCGCCGCGATGACCGCGCCGGACGAACCCGCGCCGATGACGATGTAATCGAATGTACCGCCGTCCGCAGGCTTCTCTGCCTTCTTCATACGATCCTCAACATGGTGAGCAGTGCGGACATCAGCGCCTTCGCCCGCCGCGTGTAGGGCGGGAAGAACAGGCGCGTTGGGCTGAAACGGTTGCGCATTACGGCGTGCATTTCGGAGAACGCCTCGAAGCCGGCGCGCCCGTGGCTGCGGCCGATGCCGCTGGCGCCGATGCCGCCGAACGGCAGTTTCTCGTTGCCGAAATGGATGAGCGCGTGGTTGACGCAGGTGCCGCCGGCCGGAACTTCGGCGATGAAGCGGTCTGCGGCGGCGCGGCTGCCGGTGAAGATGTAGGAGGCGAGCGGCGGCGGGCCGGCGTTCACATGGGCGATGGCGGCGTCGAGGCCGGGCACGGTGAGCACCGGCAGGATGGGGCCGAAAATTTCCTCCTGCGCCAAGGTCATGTCCGGCGTGATGCGGCGCAGCAGCGTGGGCGCGACGAAGCGGGCGGCGGCATCGCCCGTGCCGCCAGTGACAACGTTCCCGCCTTTCGCGCGCGCGTCCTCGATCAGGGTGAGCAGGCGTGCGGCGTGACGCTCCGTGATGATCGCGGTGTAATCGGGGCCGCGCCGGTTCTCCGCCGTCTCCAGCGGATAGACGCTGCGGATGCGGGCGGCAATAGCGTCCGTCAGTCCGGCGGCGATTTCCGCCTCCGCCAGCACGGTGTCCGGCGCGATGCAGGTCTGGCCGGCGTTGACGAACTTGGCCCACACCAGCTTGCGCGCCGCATCGGCGATGTTGGCGTCCTTCAGCACCACGGCCGGTGATTTGCCGCCCAGTTCGAGCGTCACGGAGGTTGGCCCTTTGGCGGCGGCGGCCATGACGATGCGGCCCACTTGCGGCGAGCCGGTGAAGAAGATGTGGTCCCAGTGTTCCGCCAACAGCGCGGACGCCGTTTCCGACCCGCCTTCGACGATCGCCGGCGCGTCCGGACCGAGGGCGGCGGTCACGTCCCGCAGATGGGCATTGGTGGCGGGCGTATATTCCGACGGCTTCAATACTGCTGTGCACCCGGCCGCGACGGCCGAGACGAACGGCGCAAGCGCCAGACTGGCCGGGTAGTTCCAGGGCGAGAGGATCAGGCACAGCCCCTTCGGCTGCGGAATGATGGCGCTGGAGGCCCCAATGAGCGCGAGCGGAGTCAGCGGCTTTTGCGGCCGGGACCAGCGGCGCACTTCGGCGATGGCGCGGTTCAGGTCGCCCAGGATGGGCAGATATTCGAGGAGGTCCGTTTCCGCAGGCGGGCGGCCCAGGTCGGCGGCGAGCGCTTCCTGCAACTGCCGCCGCCGCTGGATGAAGGCGCGGCGCAGTGTGCGCAGACGCTCCCGGCGCGGGCGCCAGTCCTCGCGGCGCTGCGCCTGAGCCTGCGCCCGCAGACGTTCGATGTTCGACTTAGCCTCGCTATCCAGCGGCATTTTTCACCTGCATTTTCTTGTGCGCCCAGAGGCGCTTGGCCGCATTATGACGCCTGCGTGCGCGATTGTCTACCATATGCCAGACAAACGTCTGCGATAGTGCCGGAGTGCCGCTCAGCACGCCGCCTGCCGCTCATTGCGCGAGCGACAGGAGGCTCGCTGGGAAGAACGGCGTCTTGACGGGAGGCTTACGGCTCTTGGTCAGCTTGCGTTGCTTGACGTATTTAGCGGCCTTGGTCTTCGCGGGCAGCACGAGCGGGCTTGCCGCGCGCCGCAGTGTCTTCGCCTCGCACAACAGCCCGCCCGCGAAGCAGCCGACCATCGTCGCCTGCTTGTCGCCGATAAGGTGGACGGTGCCGCGGTAAGTCGCGCCGTCCTGCGGGTTGTAGAGATCGCCGATCCAGCTTTTCATGCCGGTTTGCTTGCCGTTGGTGGAGATGACGATGCCGGCGATGGGCCGGTTGCGTAATTTCGGGTCGGGATTGTTGATGTCGCGGCGCGACGGGTCTTTCACCTTGACGATCTTGGCGCAGATGTATTCACCGCAGGCATAGAACCGGATCACGGAGCCGTTCTCCGGGTATTCCCAATCGCCCAGCGCGTTCCCCGGCTGAAACGCCCGCACTTCGCAAGGCAGCAGCAGCGCTAAAGCAACTACGGCCGCGGCTAACACGGACAATAATATGCTCATGGTATCCTCCCCTTCTTTGCCGGCGGCTTTTTTGAGACGGTTGTGGAGCCGGCCGGCGCGGCGCCGCTAACTTTGGCCGCTGCGCAATTCTTTCTTGGACAACTTGCCAACCATGGTTTTTGGCAGTTCCTCGCGGAATTCCACCTGCGACGGCATTTCGATCTTGGAGAGCTTCGGCTCCAGGAATTTCAGCAACTCCTGCTGCGTCAGCGTCTGGCCGGGATGTAGCGCCACGAACGCCTTGGGCGCCTCGCCGCGATAGGCGTCGGGGATGCCAACGACCGTCGCTTCCTTCACCGCCGGATGCTCGTAGATGGCCTCCTCGACACGGCGCGGATAGACGTTGTAGCCGGAGCAGATGATCAGGTCCTTGATGCGGTCCACGATGGTGGTGAAGCCGTCCGCATCCATGACGCCGACGTCGCCGGTGCGGAAAAATTCGCCCGTAAACGCTGCCTCGGTATCGGCCGGCCGCTGCCAGTAACCCTTCATCACCTGCGGGCCGGCGACGCAGATTTCGCCTTTCTCGCCCAGCGCCACCTCCTTCGCCGGGTCTTCCAGCGAGCGCAGCGACAGGATGGTGCCGGGGACGGGCAGGCCGATGGAACCGTCCTTGACAGGACCAGTCAGTGGATTGATAGTCACGACCGGCGAGGTTTCCGACAGGCCGTAGCCCTCGACGAGGTTGACGCCGGCTTCCCTTTCGAAATTCTTCTTCAGCTCCAGCGGCAGCGGCGCGCCGCCCGAGACGCCGCCGCGCAGCGATTTGAGGTCGCTCTTCTTCAGCTTCGGCCAAGTGCGGATGGCGTTGAACAGCGTCGGCACGCCCGGCATCATGGTCGGCTTCGTCTTGCGCATCAGCTTCATGGCCATGTTGATGTCGAAGCGCGGCACCAGGATGATTTTCGCCGCCTTCATCGACGGCAAGGTTCATGGTCGCCGTCATGCCGAACACGTGGAAGAACGGCAGGATCGCCAGCACGCGCTCGGTGCCGGAGCCGATGGACGGCTCCCAGGCGGCGCACTGCTGCATGTTGATGGAAATGTTGGCGTGGGTGAGCATCGCGCCCTTGGGCGTGCCCGTGGTGCCGCCGGTGTATTGCAGCACGGCGATATCGCCGGCAGGGTCGATGCTGACGGGCGTGTATCTGCCGTCCGTGGCGATGACGTCCTCGTAGCGGGTCAGCCTGGCGCGTTGCGGCGATTTGGTGAACTTGCATAGCTCGCTGCCCTTGATGAGCCTGAGCGCCGCGGCTTTCACCGTGCTGAGCAGCCTGGTCAGTTTGCAGACGATGCCGCGCTCCAGCACGCCCGCCGCCAGCAGCGCCTCCATCTTCGGGAACAGCGCCTTCACATCCATGGTGACCATGATGGACGTCCGGCTGTCCTTCACCTGATAGGTCAGCTCTTCCACGGTGTAGAGCGGGTTGTAATTGACCACCGTGCCGCCGGCCTTCAGCACGGCGTAGAAGAAGATGATGTAATAAGGTGTGTTGGGCAGGAGCAGGCCCACATGCACGCCCTTCTTCACGCCCAGCGCCTGCAACCCCTTCGCCGCGCGGTCTACAAGGCGGGCCATTTCGCGGTAGGTGATCGTCGTGCCCATGAAATAGGTGCAGACGTGGCCGCCGTAGTCGCGCGCCGTACCGTCAAGGATGCTGGGCAGCGGTATAGGCTGGAACTTCGCATGCCAGTCCACGTTCTCCGGATATGCCTTCAGCCAGGGATAATCGCCCTGGCGCCGCCGCTCACCGGCCGCTGCGATTGTGGACACACTCATGCTGGAACTCCCCTTCCCATGTGACGCCGGTCAGGCTGTGAAAACTGCTGAAATGGCTTGAAGGCGCGGCTCTCCGGCCGCGTGCGGGTCAGAACCGCCGGCGGCGCCAGGCGCTGGCCGCAGTGCACTGGAGACACCAACGTCGCGCCCAGAAGCGTGAAATTGACGCATTCCGCTCCTCCCAGAGCTTATTCGTATACGCTTGTCATTTTTAATGTAGACATATGTATATCTCTGCGTCAAATTGTTTCCGCATGCGGCGAGCGCCTCCAGCCATGCGGGGCGCACATCTAAGGATACAAGGAGCAGGTACGTGACTATCATCGTTTTCGTGTTCGTCTGCCTCGCGGCGGCTCTGGTGCTGGCGCTCGGGCGCGCCCGCATCTTCACCTGGGCGGTTGCAACAGTCCTCGCCACGGCGGCGCTGAAAGCCGGCGCGCCGGGCGGCGAGCTGTCCGTGACGCCGGAGCTGTGGAGCCTGCCGGGCTGGATACCGGCGCTGGTGCTGCTCGTGCTGTCCGTCCCCGCCGTGCGGCGGCTGCTGATCGCAGGCCCGGCATACGGCGCGCTGAAAGGCATCATGCCCAAACTGTCCGCCACCGAGCACGAAGCGCTGGAGGCGGGCACGGTCGGTTTCGACGCCGAGCTTTTCTCCGGCAAGCCGGACTGGTCCAAGCTGCGCGCCATCCCGCCCATGACGCTCAGCAAAGAAGAGCAGGACTTCATCGACGGCCCCGTCGACGAACTCTGCCGCATGCTCGACGACTGGGATATCCGCTAGAATCGAGCGCGAAGTGCCGAGGAGGTATGGGATGTTCGTCAAGACGCAAGGGCTTCCTCGGCATGCTGATTTCCAAGGAGCATGGCGGCCTGGGCTTTTCCCCGCAAGCGCAGTCGCTGATCGTCGGCAAGATCGCCTCGCGCTCGCCTGATGTGGGCGTGGTGGTGATGGTGCCCAACTCGCTGGGGCCGGGCGAGCTGATCGAGAAATTCGGTACGGACAAGCAAAAGCACTACTACCTGCCGCGGCTGGCAAGAGGCGAGGATGTGCCGTGCTTCGCGCTCACCGGTCCGTGGGCCGGGTCGGACGCCGCCTCCATGCGCGATACCGGGTTCGTCTGCCTGCAGGAATACAAGGGCAAGATGACCATCGGCATCCGCCTGAACTGGGACAAGCGCTACATCACGCTCAGCTCCAACGCCACGCTGCTCGGCCTCGCCTTCAACCTGTTCGACCCGGACAACCTGCTCGGGCGCGGCGAAAACCCCGGCCTCACCGTGGCGCTGATCTCCACGGACGAGCCGGGCGTGCGACATCGGCCGACGGCATCTGCCCATGCGGCAGCGCCTTCCCCAACGGGCCGACGTGGGGCAAGGACGTGTTCGTGCCGCTGGATGCCATCATCGGCGGCGAGGAACGCATTGGCCAGGGCTGGCGCATGCTGATGGGCTGCCTGGCCGCCGGGCCGCGCCATCTCGCTGCCCGCGAGCGGCACCGCCGCCGCCAAGGGCGCCCTGCGCGTCTCCACCGCCTATGCGCGGGTGCGCCGCCAGTTCGGCCTCGCCATCGGCCGCATGGAGGGCATCGAGGAGCCGCTCGGCGCGTATCGCCGAGGCCGCCTATCTGCTGGAAGCCGGCCGCTCCGTCACGGCGTCCATCGTCGGGCGCGGCGAGAAGCCGTCCGTCATCTCGGCCATCATGAAATACCAGTCCACCGAATGGGCGCGCCGCGCGGTCAACGACGCCATGGACATCCACGGCGGCAAGGCGATCTGCGACGGGCCGATCAACTATCTCCAGGCCGCCTATCAGGCTCTGCCCGTCGGCATCACGGTGGAGGGCGCCAATATCCTGACGCGGACGCTGATGATCTTCGGCCAGGGCGCGCATGCGCTGCCATCCGTACCTGTACGAGGAGGTGACGGCGCTGCAAAACCCGGACCGCGGCCAGGGCTTGCGCGAGCTTCCAGGCGCGCGTTCGAGGCGCATACGGCCTTCGCCATCGTCGAACATGCTGTCGGCACCGCTGCACAACCTCACCGGCGGCCTGTTCGCCAGCGCCCCGCCGCGCGCACCGCACACGAAGCGCTGGTACAAGCAGCTCTTCCGCGCCAGCCGCAACTTCGCGCTGGTGGCCGACCTCACGGTCGCCGTGCTCGGCGGCGGGCTGAAGACGCGCCAGCGCATCACCGGCCGCCTCGCCGACGCGCTGTCGGAGCTGTACCTGCTCTCCTGCGTGCTGAAGCGCTACGAGGACGACGGCCAGCCGCGCGAGGATCTGGCGTTCGTGACGCTGTGCGCGCGCAACTCGCTGTACCGCTTCCATCTGGCGCTGCGCGACGTGATCAACAACTTCCCCAACCGGCTGGTGCGCTTGCATCCTGCGCCGCGCCGTGTTCCCGCTCGGCATGGGCTTCCTGCCGGCCAGTGACGATGAGGCGAAAGCGGCGGTGCGGCTGGTGATGGAGCCGGGTGCGGTGCGCGACCGGCTGACCCGCGGCCTCGACGTGAAGAACGACACCAACGATATCGCCGTCACCATGGAAGCTGCTTTCGTACAGGCCGTGGCCGCCGAGGAGTTGCACAGGAAACTCGACCGCGCCGAGCGTGAGGGCAAGATCCGCCGCGTGCTCGGCCGCGACTGGATGAGCGAGGCGAAAGCGCTCGGCATCCTGACGGCGGCGGAGGCGGAGCGGCTGCGCCGAGGCCGACCGGCTGTCGGCCAAGATCATCGCTGTGGACCACTTCGATCCGTCTGAGATCACCGGCAAGCCCTCCTTCGGGCATAACTCGCGCAAGGCGATGCCGGCGGCGCAGGCAGCGGAATAAGCATTCAATAGGAGAAACGCACTTATGACGGCTCAACTGCTTCCGCTGAAGCATTGGAAATTCTACAAGGACGCGGACAACATCCTGTGGGCGGAGATCGACCAGCAGGGCGCCAGCCAGAACACGCTGGGGCGCGAGACCGGCGCGGAGGCGCAGGCCATCTTCGATTATGCGGAGAAGGCGGCGAAGACGGGCGAGGTCGGCCGGGCTGGTCATCATGTCCGCCAAGGACAAGAGCTTCATCGCCGGGGCCGACATCAACGATTTCGAGAGCCTGACCACGGCGAAGGAGGTGGAGGACGAGATCCGGCCCATCGTGGAGGGGCTGAACTAGCATCGAGGCGTCGCCCGATGCCCGTGGTTGCCGCCATCCATGGCTTCTGCCTGGGCGGCGGGCTGGAACTGGCCATGGCCTGCCATTACCGCATCGCGGTGAATGACGAGACGACGCGGCTCGGGCTGCCCGAGGTGAAGCTCGGGCATTTTCCCCGGCCTCAACGGCACGGTGCGCATGATCCGGCTGGCCGGGCCGGTCGGCGGGCATGGAGGCGATGCTGACGGGGCGCATGCTCAAGGCCGAAGCAGGCGCTGGCCATGGGCGTGGTCGATCAGCTCGTGTCCAGGGGTGCCGGAGCTGCGCTGGGCGGCGCGGCGGGCGGTGCTGCAGAAGCGGCGCTCCAAGGCCGCGCTCGTGGCTGCAGCGCCTGATGTGCCGCTGGCCGTTCCGCGGCTATCCTGGCCACGCAGATGCGCAAGGCGACGGCCGCCAAGGCCCGCAAGCGAGCATTATCCGTCGCCGTTCGCAGCTGATCGAGCTGTTCGCGAAGTATGGCGGCGATCCGCAGCGCATGGCGGCGCGAAGAGACCAAGGCGTTCGCGCCGCTGCATGGTTGGCGAGACGTCGCGCAATCTGCGCCGCATCTTCCAGCTGTCGGAGATGATGAAGGCCGAGGCGGGCGGCGAAGAATTTCGATCCGCGTGCGCGCCCACGTTATCGGCGCCGGCACCATGGGCGGCGACATCGCCGGCGTGTGCGTGCTGGCGGGCATGGAGGTCAGCCTCCAGGATCAGACGCTGGAGCAGGTCGAAAAGGCGCGCAAGCGCTGCGAGACGCTGTTCCGCAAACGGCTGGACGGCAGCCGCAGGCCGTGGAAGCGGCCATGAAGCGGCTGATCGCCGACGTGGACGGGCCGCAACGTCTGGCCGCGCCGACATGGTCATCGAGGCCGTGTTCGAGAACCTGAAGGTGAAGCAGGACGTGCTCACGGCCTCGAGCCGAGGCTGAAGCCCGGCGCGCTGCTGGCGACCAACACGTCGTCGCTGCCGCTGGAGGACATCGCCAAGCCGCTGAAAGATCCGGCGCGGCTGATCGGGCTGCATTTCTTCAACCCGGTGCCGCTGATGCCGCTGGTGGAGGTGGTGCGCGGGCGAGCAGAGCCGCGAGGCGGACATCCGGCGCGGCTGCGCGGCCATGGTGAAACTGGGCAAGTTTCCGCTGTGGTGAAGAGCAGCCCCGGCTTCCTCGTCAACCGCGTGCTGGCGCCCTACCTGTTCGCGGCCATGAAGGCGTTCGAGCACGGCGCACCGCCGGAGAAGATCGACGCGGCGGCGGAGCATTTCGGCATGTTCATGGGACCGGCGGAAGTTGCGGACAATGTCGGCCTCGACGTGTGCCATCATGTGGCGCAGGTGCTCGGCTACCCGGAGGAGCAGGGCAAGGCGGCGCTGGATCTGGTCAGGCAGGGCAAGCTCGGCAAGAAGAGCGGCGAGGGCATCTACAAGTGGGTGAAGGGTAAGCCGGTGAAGCGGAAGATGCGCTTCAAGCCGGAGGAGCTGGAGGCATTGGGCCGCGAACTGGTGGCGCCGCTGATCGCCGAGTGCGAGAAGTGCGTGGCGGAGGGGATCGTGGAGAGCGCCGATCTAGCCGACGCCGGCATCGTGTTCGGCACCGGCTTCGCGCCGTTCCGCGGCGGGCCGATGAACCATGCGCGCAAGCAGGCCAACGGCAGCGCCGCCACGCGCGTACAGGCTGCCGTGACGGAGATGCACGTAGTCCTGGCAGCGGGCGCGGCCTGACCCCGGTTACAAAGTTCCCCAGGGCCCGGCCTGCGCCCTCACCGGAGCGCGGGCTGGGGCCGGCGTGCGGCGGGAGGATGGACACCCTCCCGCCGCACTGCTTTTTGGGGTCTGTTGAAATCCGCGTTGGCATGCGGCTGCCTTCAGCCCGGCGCACAGCAAGCCTGCCGGCTTGGGCGGCGCGTGAGGCAAGGTTTCCCGCTTGAAATTTAAAGGAGAGGCCCTTCGCGCCTGGGTGGATGCCGCTGTGCGCGCTGGGCGCCTCCGCGATGTCGAGGCGGGAACGCGGCGGGAAGAGTGGCCTCCTCCCGCCGCAGTGAACCGGGGCAAATACAGGGGGCCGCCGGTTCCAGGGAGCGCGCTGGCGGAGAGGGCGGTTTCCGCCGGCGCGTTCAGTGCAATGATGGCGCGGCCGGGCGCTCCAGGATCGCCGCGACGCCCATGCCGCCGGCCGTGCAGATGGAGATCAGCCCGCGCCCGCCGCCGCGCTGTTCCAACAGCTTGGCGAGCGTCGCCGTGATGCGTGCGCCCGTGGCGGCGAACGGATGGCCGAGGGCGAGGCTGGAGCCTTTGACGTTCAGCTTCGTCCGGTCGATGCTGCCGAGCGGCTTGCCGCGGCCGAGCACCTCGCGGCAATACTCCGGCGATTCCCAAGCCTTCAGCGTCGCCAGCACCTGCGCGGCGAAAGCTTCGTGGATTTCGTAGAAGTCGAAGTCCTGCAACGTCAGGCCGGCCCTGTCCAGCAGCCGGGCGACGGCGATCGTAGGCGCCATCAGCAGGCCGCGGCCGTTGACGAAGTCGATGGCGGCATGCGCGGCATGGGTAATGTACGCCTGCGGCTTCAGCCCGCGCGCCGCCGCCCATTCCTCCGACGCCAGCAGCACGGCCGCCGCGCCGTCGGTCAGCGGCGTGGAGTTGGCCGCCGTCAGCGTGCCGCGCGCGGACTTGTCGAACGCCGTTTTCATCGCGGCCAGCTTGTCCAGAGCGATGTCCTCGCGCAGGTTGCTGTCGCGGAAGATGCCGGCGGCGGGCGTCAGCAGATCGTCCATGAAGCCTTCGTCATAGGCGGCGGCGGCTTTCCTGTGGCTCTCGCAAGCCAGCTTGTCCTGATCCTCGCGGGCGATGCCAAACTCGCGCGCCATCAACTCGCAGTGCTGGCCCATGGACAGGCCGGTGCGCGGCTCGCCGTTGGCGGGCGGGATGGGGGCCAGTTCGCCCAGCGAAAGGCCCTTGAGCAGCACCCGCGCCTTGCCCGCCGCACCCTTCGCCCGCTGCTGCTTCACCAGCCGCTGGGCGAACCTGCGGCCGAAGACGATGGGGGCATCGGAGGTGGTGTCGGCCCCCGTGGCGATGGCGCAGTCGATCTGGCCGGTGGCGATCTTCGCCGCCGAGCCGAGCGCCGCTTGCAGGCTCGTGCCGCACGCCTGCATGAGCGTCACGCCGGGCGTGTTGCGGTGGAGCTTCGTGCCGATGACGGCCTCGCGCGTCAGGTTGAAGTCCTTCGAATGCGTGACGACCGCGCCACCGGTCACTTCATCGACGAGCTGGCCTTCCAGGCCGTACTTGGCAACGAGGCCGTTCAGTGCCGTGGTCATCAGGTCGAGATTGGTCAAATCCTGGTAGGCGGTGTTGGAGCGGCAGAACGGCGTCCGCACACCGCCGATGACCGCCACCGGCCGGGTAAGCTGCGTCTGCATCAGCGGTTCTCCCGCCGGGCTGGGAAGGTCAGGAATTGCTGCACGTTGTATGCTCCATGTCTGTTGTGCTGGTCAGGGCAGCCGCACCACCATCGTGCCGTCCGGGCTGATCTTGGTCTCGCCGGCGGCGAGCAGCTTGCGGTAGCCGTAGAGGTCGAAGCGCAGCCGCGCCTTCTCTCTCGCGGGTACCATGGCGATGCGGGCATTGGTGATGACGGCGCCGTAGAATTCCGGGTCGCCGGATTGAATCCAGATGTAGCTGCCGTTCAGGAAGGCGGGCGGGTTCAGCTCCGCCTTGGGCGCGTCGTTGAAGGTCAGGTGCAGGCCATCGGCGCGCAGGCGCACGCCGGCGATGTTGCCTGCCAATTCCGGCGGCGGGAACAGGTGGCGGTGGTCCATCGCGATGCTGAAATCGCTGACGGCGATGCCGGGCCGCTTGATGGCCACCACCTTGGGCAGGGTGATGCCCAGCGACTTCATCACGCTGCCGAGCGAGATGCCGAGACCCTTCACCTCGTCCACCTTGAACATCAGCTTGTTGTCCGGCGTCAGCGTCACCGAGCCGGCAAACGACGCGGGTATGCGCACGCCGCCGGCCGCATGCGCCGTGACGAGATCGGCCGCGGCGCTCAGCCGGTTATCGCCGGTCTTCATCTTCATCTTGGCGAGCGGCGCGGACTTGTAGGCAAGGATGTGCTTGTTGAACAGTTCGCTCAGCGCATCCGAATGCAGCGTCACCTCGCCCTGATGCAGACGGATGATAAAGCTGTCCACCCGGTCGAGGTTTAGCGGCTGGCCCGGCGTCTTCGGCTCCAGCGTGATGATCAGCCGTTTGGCGGCGAAGCCGATGCCGCCGGCGTAGAAGAAATCCACGTCGTTGAGCAGCATCGTGGTGCGGCCGGTGCCCGAGGCGCGCGGCGCGGGGTCTTTCTCCTGCGCGGTGAAAGCGCCGGAATGGGCGAGGCCGGAGGGCAGATGCTTCTCTTCCCAGACCTTTTTTGCCGCCAGGTATTCTTCGTGCTGTTTGGCGATCTGCGGGCTTTCCGCCAGAGCCGGTGCGGCAAGCGCCAGCACGGGAAGCATGATCATGCGCACTGCCGCGCGGAGGGAAACCGTACTCATCGCGTGGCCTCTCCCGCCGCCATTTCGTTATAGTTCTTCAGGTAGACGAGCACGCCGCCGCCGGGCTGGAACTTCAGGCTGCCGGCGGTGAGCTGCCGGCGGTAGTCGTAGAGGCAGAAGTCGAGCGGGCTGTCAGGTGCGGTGGCCATGATCTGCATCAGGATGTTCACCGGCATCATGTTGAGGAACTTCACGTCGCCGCCGCGCATCACGATGTAGCTGTTGCTTGGAACGAGCGGCTCGGGGAAGGCCGGGCTGCTGCTGGCGGCAGCTTCCAGGACCAGGCCGCGCTCCTCCACCTTCGCCGACTTAATCTTCAGCGTCAGAGCGGGCGGCGGGAACATGGCGCCGGGCTTCATGTAGACGACGCTTTTGGTCAGCGTCACGCCGGGCGCGCGTAGCGTGATCAGTTCGTCGAGATCGGCGTTGGCGGCTTCCAGAAGGGCGTTGGCGCTCTGACCGGCGATCACGGTGTTCCTGGGCGTGAACGCCAGCGCTGCGCCGTCGCCGGCGACCGCCAGCGTGCCTTCCATGGAGAACGGCACCCACTTGCCGCGCCGGTTCATCTCGCCGGACATGACCAGCAGGTCCGGCTTGGTCTCCAGGCGGATCTTGCGCAGCGGCGAGCCGTCGAAATTGAACACATGTGCGGCGAGCAGTTCGGTCAGCGATGCCGGAGACACCACGACGCGGCCGCTGAGCAGGATCAGGTCGAACGACTGCGGATCGTCGATGAGCACCGGCTGGGACTCATCCTTGGCGCGGGCGCTGACCACGGCGCGCTCCGCCGTGTAGCCGATGTTGCCGAAGGTGCGCATATAGACATTATTGACGAACAGCAGCGTTTCCTTGCGGCCGGAGTCGCGCTCCGTCTCGGGCCGCACCTGCTTGCTGACGTAGGCGCCGTGGACGTTGCGTTGGCGGGCCTGATGCTCCAGCGCGCGGGTCTCCGCCAGCTTGGCTTTCACCAGCGGTGATAATCCCGCGGCATTATCACTGGCACAGCTAGCGAGCACGAGGCACAGTGCCATCAGTATGCCGGCCCCGGTGTAGCGCTTGACGCGCATGGCTTTCCTTTCCGAATAAATACCGCGGTGCAGGGGAACGTGCGTTCTGTCCCCCGGCGGTGCTGATGGCATACCGGGGAACTGGGGCGGGGCATTGCGGCGTCAGAGGGGGCACCGCAATGCCCCGAGGGGAGGGAGGCTCCCCTATTTCGCCGTCTGGTCTACGATCTCAAGCTGCGTTGTTTTCGCACCGAACTTGTAAGTCACCGATCCGCCCGCCGACCACACGTAGCCGCCGATATCAAAGCCGCCCAGCGTGTTACGGCCATATTGCAGGTTCTGCTGGTTGGACAGGATCTGCGTGATGCCGTTGAGGCCGCCAAGATTCTGATTCGAATTGGCGTCGATGTGGCGGTCCTCGTATTGCACGAACTGGCCGCCAGCCGTGAGCACCCATTCGCCGTCGCTGGCGGGTATGGTGTAGCCCGCGCCGAGCGAGAAGATATGCCGGTTGGACGACAGCGTGATCAGATCCACGGAGTTATCCGGCATGAAGCTCGGGTCGTAAATGTAGCCGGCCTGGAGTTCCAGTTGCGGCGTGAGCTTGTAGGCCGTGCCGAAATGCAGCGACACGGTGTCGTGCGCGGCGTAGTTCACCGTGATGGATTTGACCGGCGCAGACTTGATGCCGACGAGCTTGGCGCCAAGTCCGAGCAGCCCGCCCTGGCTGATGATCGCGCCGCCGGGATCGGTGGTGCCGTCTTTCAAAGTGATGACCGAAGGCGTGCCGAAGCCCTTGGCGTCGCTCCAGTTGGTCCAGCGCACGTCGGCCATCACCCGCCAGGACGGCGTCACCTCATAGGCAAGGCCAGTCTGCACGTGGGCGGGCAGCTCGACCTGGTATCTGAAGTGGTCCTTGAAATTATACGGCCCCACCGACAGCCCTTTGACGCAGCCGGAGCTGTTTTGCAGCCCAAGGCAATCCACCGTGGTGGACAGCGTGCCTTCGAAGGTCTCGCCGGTCTTGGAGCGGTAGGTCACGCCGCCGGTCAGTTTCGGCGTGATCTTGTATTGCATGCCGAGGGTGAAGGATACATCGCCGCCGGGGGCGAAGCTGGGTTCGATGCCGGGCAGATGCACGGTGCTGTCCGTCTGCATATTGTAGCGGCCGATGCTGCCGGCGCCGAGCGGCACGGTGAGACCGCCGATCTTGAGCGACGGCGCGCCGAGTTCGGCGCTGACCTGGAAGTATTTCAAGGTCGTGATGCCAACTGAGGCACCCACATTCAGGCTGTCGTTGACCTTCATGGCAACGGTAGGCGAGGTCTCGATCACCACCAGCCCGGCGCTTGTCGTATCGAAACGGCCGTAGTTGCCCGGCACATTGCCGTGCCCGTAATCGGCGCTCACCAAGAATGGCGCACCCATGCCGACGCCAACGACGACGTTCTTCATCCCCGGAATGGGCATGTAGCCGGCGCCGGACGGAACGAGGGCGATATCCGCATTGGGAAGCGTCCGCTCGGGCGAGATGTCGAGGCCGTTTTTCGGCGCGGTGAACAGGTTGGCGAGCGATTTCTGCCCCCAGGACTGGAGAACATTGCCGGCCAGATTCTGGAAAGCGCCGGGCTGCGTGGCGCCGGACTGCCTCACGCTCAGCCCGCGCGTATCGAAGACTTTGGCGCCGATGCCGATGAACGGGCCGTCGAAATTCGCCGCGCCGGCCGGGTTCGTATAGAAGACGTCGTAATCATCGGCGGTGGCGGTGACCGCGCCGCCGAGGTTGGTGGATTTCTGGCCTATGCCAAGGGATTGTGCCCAGTCGGCGTGCGCGGTGGTGACGGTGCAGGTCAGAAAGCCCGCGGCTACAATGCATTTGTGGAAAATTTTATTAGTGGCATGCTGCGGGGATCGCCCCCGTCTCTGCGTCCTCATACTCCCCTCCCTCACTCGGATACATTTTGCGGGCCGGTGTGCGTCCGGCCTTCGTGTTTGTTTCATAACGATGACAGAAAAGTAGACGTTTGTCTGCATAAAAATATACATCGACTTAAAATTATATAAAATGCGATAAATTTCAGCGAAATACGGCGAAACTTACACCTTCGGAATGTGAACAGGCGTCCTGCCGCCTTGCCTGCACGCCGGAATTTGCCTCAGGCCGCACCCTCCGCACGCCGCCAGAACTCGCGCAGCAGCCTCGCCGTCTTGAACGGCGCTTCCAGCATCGGCAGGTGCCCGATGCCATCCAGCATCTCCAGTTCGCTGCCGGGGATCAGCCGGTGCAGCACGCCGGCTTCGCACGGGTGCAGGATTTTGTCCTCGCTGCCCCAGAGGATCAGAGTTGGCGCCTCCACCGCGCAGGCCCAGTAGGGCGAGGGGAAATTGCCGGGCGTTATCATCTCCCGGAACAGGTGCTGGTAAACGGCTGCACGCGGCACCTGATCGGCGGCGATGAGCCTGGCCAGCAACGCGCCCTGAAGGCTCCACCGTTCACCGGCCACGAGTTGCATAATGCGGCAGACATCGCGGCGGCTATGGGCGACGAGGCCGTTTTTGCCTTCGAGGAAATCGCGTTCGAACGGCCGCATCTCCGCGCCGGTCACGCCCGCACTATCGATCAGAGCGAGACTGCGGATGGCGCGCGGCTCCAGCGCGGCGGCGGCTCCGGCGATAGCGCCGCCCATGGAACTGCCGGCCCAGTGCGCGGAGCTTAGGCCGAGCGAACCGGACCACTCCAGCATTCGCTGCGCCTGCGCTTCGATGCGGTAATCCGCGCCGGGATCGAAGCTGCTCTCGCCGAAGCCCGGCACATCGGGTACGAGCACGCGCCGGGAGCGGCCGAGCAGGTAGAGGATGTTGAGCCAGTTCTCTTTGCTGGCCGTGAAGCCGTGCAACAACACAATGGCGTGCTCGCGCTCCGGCCACAGATCCCAATAGCGGATGGTGTGGCCGCCCGCATACGTTTCGCGGATGCGCAGGCCGGGCAGCAGGCCGATGGCCCGGCGCGCGTATGTGTAGAGACTGCGCTGAGGCCGCCATGCATGCAGCGCTGCCGGCTCGATACGCGGACTATTCGCCAAATAGGCCGCACCCCATTTGCTGAAGATGCAGTAATCGCGGGGATCGGGAACGGCCTGCTCCCTCTCGCGCCACGTTTTCCCGGCCCACGTCACTCCACCTTGGTCCAGATGCGGTCAGCGCAGATCAGCCCGCCGAGAATGCAGCCGGATAGCTTCAGCGTCTTGGGCCCTGTCAGCGTCAGAGTGCCGTTATAGGTGCCGCCGTCGGCCCAGTTGTACAGGCTGCCGCGCCAGGTGAGCGGCCCCACTTTCTTGCCGCCGTTCATGATGACAATGCCAACGACAGGACGGTTACGCAGCGCCGGATCGGGATTATTTGTGTCCTTGCGCCCCTTCTCGTCCACCTCGGCGATTTTTGCGCAGGCGGTATCGCCGCAGGGGTAGAAGCGGATGAGTGAGCCGGTGTCCGGGTTGCGCCAGACGCCGAGGATATCCTTTTCTTCGAGCGCCAGCGCTGAGGAAGCGCCGCCGAGCATAAGTGCCGCAGTCACCAGTGCGGTGAAACGCATATCTTTCTCCTCCGGTCCGTTTCTGGTATACTGTTGTTTATCGAGAGTAGACGATTGTACACATTTCTGCAAGCGCGGACGCGGCGCGTGACGGTGGCCGCCCAACCGCGCAGTTATGCGCAAGACGAAGGTTTGCCATGCGCATACCGGGGATTGATCTCGCGGCAGTATCTCTGTCATCTGTGGCGTGATATACGTTTGTATATCTGATAGCAGACGTTATCTCCGGCATGCCGGGGGATGCGGCGAGCACGGATTTTATGGCACGAATTGGAGAACGGAATTGGGAGCCAGGGCGCTGATCAAACCCGCGGTCGCACGCGGTAAGGCACTTCTCATTCGCGCAGCCCTGAAGCTGGCGCTGAAAACGCGCAGCATCGGTGCGCTTGGCGTGCGTGAGATCGGCCGCGAGGCGGGACTGAACCCCAACACCTTCTACCGGCACTTCGCCTCCCTGGAAGACCTTGGCCTCTCCATCCTCGACGAGGTCATGGGCAGCCTGCGCCAGCCGCTGCGCGATATCCGGCGCCAATCCGCCGAATTGGTCGGCATGCAGGTTCCGCCCGCCGGCAACTCCACGGAATATTGGACGGCCTGTATCAGAAAAGCGAAGCTCGTCGCACGCGGAACGATGAAGCTGTATTTCGAACTCGTGCTCACCAACCCGGAAGCGTTCATGATCGGTGTGAGCGAGATGAGCGGCTCTTCGTCGCGGCTGCGCAGCCGGCTTCAGGAAGTGCTCGGCGAGCTGTCCGCCGATTTGGCCGATGACATCCGCATTTACCAGCTTCTGCCCATGCTGAGCGATGCGGCGGTGCAGAGCATGTCGTCCATCATCATCCGGCAGATCTTCATGCTCTCCACCGATTATATCGACGCACCGGAGCGGCGCGAGGAAATCGAGGATATGGCAAACGGCCTCATCGTTAGCCTCATCGTGGGCGCCATCGCTCTGGAGGTCACCGACGCCGAGGCGATGGTCGGCCTCGTCATGATCCTGCGCAACGAGGACTGAGCCGGCCGCGTCGCGGCAATCCAAATTTTATTGCCCCCAAGCAGACATTTGTATACCAAATGGAAGCTGAGTGTATGGCGCTCGTTCGTTCGGTTGCGCCGTTGTGATGGGGGATTGTCATGGCGTATCGCACCACAGGCCGGGCCGGTGCCCTCGCGCTCGCGCTGCTTGCGGCCGGGTGCCTGCCGCAGGGTGATCCGCTGTACCAGGGCTGGGCCGAGGCGGACACGGTGTTCGTGGCGCCGGACGAAGCCGGCCGGGTGGAAACGCTGTCCGTGCGCGAAGGCGATACCGTCAGCGCCGGGCAGCAGCTTTTTACCGTCGATGAAGACTTGCAACGGGCCGATCTGCGCCAGGCAGAGGCGGCCCTCACCAACGCGCGGCAGGCGTTCGAGCGGGCACAAACGCTGCTGAAGACGAACACGGGCTCGCAGATGACCTTCGACAACGCCCAGGCGGCGCTGCGCCAGGCCGAGGCGAGCTTGAGTGCCGCGCAAACCCGGCTCAACCGCCGCAAGGTTTCCAGTGCTGTCACCGGCGCGGTGCAGCGGGTCTATTTCCGGCCGGGCGAAATGGTGCCGGCTGGACGGCCCGCCGTAGCGATCCTGCCGCCTGCCAATATCAAGCTGCGCTTCTACGTGCCCGAAACCGCGCTCGCCGGCATCAGCCGCGGCCAGACGGTGGCCATCCAGTGCGACGGCTGCCCGCAGGGCGAGACCGCCCGTGTCAGCTTCATCTCGGACAGCGCCGAGTACACGCCGCCGGTCATCTACAGCCTGCAGGAACGCACCAAGCTGGTGTTCCTGATCGAAGCGCGGCCAGAGCATCCAGAGCGGCTCCGCCCCGGCCAGCCCGTCAGCGTCGCCACGGCACCGGTGCGCGAGGCCAAGCAATGAGCGCCTGCGCCGGACATCGCCATCGAGGTGGAAGGGCTGACCAAGCGTTTCGGCGGCCGCACCGTGGTGCGCAATCTGTCCATGCAGGTGAAGCGCGGCTCGATCTACGGCTTCCTCGGCCCGAACGGCTCGGGCAAGACCACCACCATCCGCATGCTCTGCGGCCTGCTGACGCCCGACGAAGGGCGCGGCACCTGCCTCGGCTACGACATCCGCACGGAGTCGCTGAAGATCAAGCGGCAGGTCGGCTACATGACGCAGCATTTCAGCCTCTATCACGATCTGTCGGTGCGCGAGAACCTGGAGTTCGTCGCCCGCATCTACGGGCTGCCGGATGCGCACAGGCGCGGCGCGGGCGATGATCGCGCGGCTCGGGCTGACAGGGCGCGAGGAGCAGCTCGCCGGATCGCTTTCGGGCGGATGGAAACAGCGGCTGGCGCTCGGCGCCTGCACGCTGCCCAGTCCGCAACTGCTGCTGCTCGACGAGCCGACGGCCGGCGTCGATCCGAGGGCGCGCCGCGAGTTCTGGGGCGAGATCCACCAGCTCGCCGCGGAAGGGCTCACCGTGCTGGTGTCCACTCACTACATGGACGAGGCCGAGCGCTGCCACGAGATCGCCTACATCGCCAACGGCCGACCTGCTGGCGCAGGGGACGGTGGACGAGGTGGTCGAAGAACGCCGGCCTGACCACGTATACGGTGAGCGGCGACGGGCTTGCCAAGCTCGCCGCGATGCTCGCGGAACTGCCAGGCGTGGATATGGTCGCGCCGTTCGGCAACAGCCTGCATGTGTGCGGGCCGCGACGCGGCCGCGTTCGAAGCCGCCATCGCGCCTTATCGCACCGACGCGCGCTACGGCTGGAGGCAGGCCGTCGGAGCCGATGCTCGAAGACGTGTTCATCGACCTCATGAGCCGCGCCGGGGGCAAACCGCGATGAGCCTCGCCACGCTCCCGGCCTGCGCGGCACCGGCAGCCGCCTCAGCGCCATGGTGATCAAGGAGTTCATCCAGCTTCGCCGCGACCGCGTCGACCTTCGCCACGATGATCATGATCCCGCTGGTGCAGCTCATTCTGTTCGGCTACGCGATCAACACCACGCCGCGCCATCTGCCCACGACCGTGCTGCATGCAGGAGAACCAGCGACGTCGCCCGCTCCATCTCGCGGCGCTGGAGAACACGCAGCTATTTCAAGGTGACCCGCCGCGTCAGACACCGTCGCGGAATTCGACCGGCTGCTGGCGTCGGGCGATGTGACGTTCGCGTGGAAATCCCGGCCGGGTTCGAGCGGGCGCTCCGGCGCGGCGACCGTCCGGCGCTGCTGCTGGCGGCGGATGCGACCGACCCCGTGGCCACCGGCTCGGCGCTCGTCGGTGCTCGGCAGCGTCGCGCAGACGGCGCTGCGCAACGACCGCGCCATCCCAGATACCGGCACCGCGCCGTTCGAAATCCGCGCCCACGCCCGCTACAACCCCGCCGCCGTCACGCAGCTCAACATCGTCCCCGGCCTGCTCGGCACCATCCTGACCATGACGATGCTGATCTATACCTCGCTGTCCGTGACGCGCGAGATCGAGCGCGGCACCATGGAAAGCCTGCTGTCCATGCCCATCAGCCCGCTGGAAATCATGCTCGGCAAGATCGTCGCCGTACATCGTCGTGGGCTTCATGCAGGCGATCCTGATTTTCAGGGCGGGCGTGCTGCTGTTCGGCGTGCCGATGCTGGGCAATCGTCACGGTACTCGCGGTGCTCTCCACGCTGTTCATCGCGACGAATCTGTCCATCGGCTACACCTTCTCGACGATCGCGCAGAACCAGCTCCAGGCCATGCAGATGTCGATCATGTTCTTCCTGCCGAACATCCTGATTTCCGGCTTTGCGTTCCCGTTCGCCGGCATGCCGCTGTGGGCGCAATGGATCGGCGAGGCGCTGCCGCTGACGCATTACATCCGCATCGTGCGCGGCATGATGCTGAAGGGATCGACCCTCGGCGATCTGCGCGTCGAAGCCGTGTGGCTGACGGGGCTGATGCTGCTGGCGATGATCATCGCCGTCCGGCGCTTCCGGCGGACGCTGGACTGAGGCACGGCGCGCCGATGCTCAAGCCCCCCATGGCCGGGACAGAGCAATGAAACTTTTATCTCATGCCGTCGGGAGGCCGGTCTTTCGTCCGGGCGATGAACTCCGACGGCGGGACATTCTCCCAGCGCTTGAAGGCGCGGCGGAAGTTGGCCGGGTCATCGTAGCCAAGGTTGAAGGCGATCTCCTGGATGGTGAACTGGCTGTTCCGCAGGTACTGAACGGCCAGCATGTGGCGCACCTCCTCCAGGATGGCCATGTACGACGTGCCCTCCTCCACCAGCCGGCGGTGCAGCGTACGCGGCGTCAGGTTGAACAGCCGCGCCACCACCGGCAGCGACGGAAAGCCGCTCTGGCGGTCCAGCAGGATGCGGCGCACGCGGGCGCTCATGGAGGTATTCGCCTTGAGCTTGTCCAGCTCGATGCGGCAGATGCGCGCCGCCTCCTCGAAGGCGGCCGGGTCCGCGGCGGTCAGCGGCCGGTCGATGCTTTCAAGCGGCAGCACGAAGCCCGTCCACGGCTGACCGTAACGCACCTCGCATTTAAACAAGTCGCGCGCCAGCGCCGCGTAAGGCGGTTCGGGGGTCACGAAGCAGACGAGCCGCGCCTGGCAGGCGCCCATGGTGATGTAGCCGATGAGGTTCTTGATCGTGAGCACCAGACCGTCGAGCACCGGCGCCTGGATCTCGCCCAGCGGCCGGGTGACCTCGAAATGGACGCGCACGTCCTCGCCGGCGATCTCCATGCGCGCCGACAGCAGGGCGAACCGTAGATGCAGGAAGGCTTCGAGCAGTCCGATCACCTGCCGCAGCGTGCCGCTGTTTAGCGCGGCGAAGCCGAGCATCCCGTGGGATGTGGTACGCAGCCGCTCGCCAACGAGCAGGCCGAGCGCCGGTTCCTGCGTCATCTCCAGCGCCGCGACGGTGAGGCGGTGAAAGACCGGATAGGGCAAGATCAGGCTGTCGTCCTTCAGGCTCTCCGGCGTCAGATCGCTGCGCGCCAGCCAGCGCTCCATGTCCACGCCCATGCCTTGCACAAGGTCCGCGATCTGGCGGGCGTACTGGATGGGGAGAGTGAAATCGATCAAGGCGCCATCCGCAGGGCTGTGGGCTGACATTTTAATGATTGTCAAAAAATAACCCGCAGATGTCAATCTGTAACCTATTCGGCAGACGCTCGTATACATACCATCGGTTATCTGGCTGATATCTCACAAGTGTGACGGCAGGCTGATCACCTGCCGGGCCTGACCGCTGGCGGTGCGCGATAGAGAAGAAAACTAGGAGGAAACTCTCATGGTGAAATATTTTAGAAGTACACTCATGCCTCTGCTGATGCTGACCGCGACATACACATGTATGATCGGCGGCTGGTGGATCTGGGCAGTGTTTGCCGGTCTCATCATTGCCTTCGTCGCCGTTGACGCCGTCTTGCCCGAGGACAGGTCGGAACCGTATTTCGGGATGACGTTTTTGCTCAACCTGTCGCTTTACATCGTGCTGCCGCTGCTGTTCCTGATGAACGGCACGCTGTTGTGGCTCGCCGCCCAGGAAGGCGCACCTCTCGGCATCGGCACCTTCCTGCATAATCAGTTCGGCATCGACGTGGCCTGGCTTACCGTTCAAAGCGGCGATCCCCTCGGTTACGGCGCCTTCGTCAAGAAGTGGCTTGGACTCGATATGTTCGCCGCGAGAGCGCGCCACAAATCATTGGGCGATGTGGCTTGGCGGCGTTCTCTCCGCCGGATTGCTGACCGCGGCCGCCGGCACCGTCGTGGGACATGAGCTGACCCACCGGCTCCGCAAACCCTTCGACGTCTTTCTGGGCCGCTGGATGCTGGCTTTCACCTGCGACGTTGCTTTCGCCACGGAGCATGTCTATGGCCATCACGTGACGGTCGGAACGGACGACGATCCGGTCACGGCCAAGCGCGGCGAAAGCATCTATAGCTTCGTGCCCCGGGCCATCTTCGGCGCCTATGCCCATGCCTGGCGGCTCGAACGCGGCCGGCTCGCCAGACAGGGGCATTCCGTGCTCAATCCCTTCTGCAGCCCGATGATGCGCGGCAATCTGATGAGCCTTTCGCTTTTCGTTGCCGCCTATCTCATCGGGGGCTGGTTCGCCGTGGGCATCTTTGCCGGCGTGGTCCTCTGGGGTAAAGTGCTGCTCGAGATCACCAACTTCTTCGAGCACTATGGCTTGGTGCGCGATCCTTCGCAGAAAGTGGAAATCCGCCATTCCTGGAACTCAAACAAAATGCTGTCCAGTGCCGCGCTGTTCAGCCTGACCCGGCACTCCCACCACCACGCCGAACCGGAAGCGGAGTTTTGGACGCTCAAGTCTTATCCCGAAGCTCCGACGCTCCCCTATGGCTACCTCACCACGATCCTGCTGGCACTTGTCCCGCCGCTTTTCGAGCGCATGATGGTACCGCTGCTGAAGGATTGGGATGAGCGCTTTGCCACCCCCGAGGAACGCCGGATTGCCGCCAGGCAGAACCGTGCGAGCGGCATTCCCGCTCTGGTAATGGCGGCCGCATAAGCCAGCCAGGTGCATCGCCCGGACTCCGGTCCGGGCGAACTGCAGTCACAGGAAAGCGAATGTTCTTTTTTCGGGCAAAGAAAAAGCGCGCTGTAGCGGCACTGATTAATGGAGAGACGATTACCGTCGAGCCGGGGGAAACCTTGCTCAAGGCGGCCTTGCGCCAGGGTTTGGAGTTTCCGCATAGTTGCCGCATAGGCGCATGCGCCGTTTGCAAGTGCCGGCTGCTGGAGGGACAGGTGAAAGCTCTGACCGAAAGCAGCTACGTATTGTCCGATGCTGAAATCGCGGCGGGTTACATCCTCGCTTGTCAGTGTCTGCCCCGTTCCGATGTGCGCATCGAGCTGAACAGGGGCGCCGGGCGCCGCGTCACGGGCCGGGCCGCCGGACAAACCAGGCTGACCCGCGATATCACGGAGCTGCGGGTTCAACTGGACGAACCCTTGCCGTACAAGGCAGGGCAGTTCGCGGATATCGGTATCGCCTCGCTGCCCGGTGTGCAGCGCAGCTACTCGTTTGCCGTGCCGTCGCAGTCCGATGGACAGGTCAGCTTCTTCGTGCGCGAAGTGCCTGGCGGTATCTTTTCATCGCTCATCAACAGCGCCAATGTCATCGGCCAGACGGTGACCGTGGACGGCCCTAAAGGCGAGTTCTGGCTGCGTCCGGCTGAGGCCCCGCTGCTGTTCGTGGCAGGCGGCAGCGGTTTGGCGCCAATCTTGGCAATACTTCAGGAAGCTGCCGCTACCGGCACCGAACGCCCGGCGGCCCTGCTGTTCGGGGCCCGCAAGCAAAGCGATTTATATGCGCTGGACATGATTGCGGAAATCGCCCGCCGCTGGAATGGACCGTTCCATTTTATTCCGGTGCTTTCGGACGAGGCGGACGAAAGCCCATGGAGTGGTAACCGCGGCCTGGTAACCTGTCTCATTCCGCGAGTGCTGCCGCACGGCGCCCATGCCTATCTCTGCGGCCCGCCGCCCATGGTGGACAGCGCCGCAAGCCTGCTCATGGACCACAGCGTTCCCCCCGATTGCATTCATACGGACCGTTTCACAACTGCGCCTGCAAGCATTTGATCTGGCGCAGGCAATAATAACTGGGAGATGCAAAACAGGAATGAAGTAATAATGCCGCCAAGGTTGCTGCGCCCGCCGCACGCGTTACGCCCCCTACGCGAGCAAGGCAGGCGCCGTCCAAAGAGCGGACTCCAGGCGCCAGTGCCACGGCAGCGGGTAACGCCAATTCCGGCGTCGTTCTGAACCTCAATGCCGGCGGCCCGCACGACGCCGATTTCGAGAGGTATTGAACCATGCTTATCTGGTTGGCTGCCAAATGCGCGCCCCTCCGAATTCGATTGTCATCGTCGAACCTTTCGGCGGCGAGCGCCGATGCCTGCACCACAAGGTCAGGAGGGATTTTGAGCGCGCGGGCCGTCAGCCGCGTGTATCGAGAACCGAGCGCCGATTTAGCGACATTGGCAGCCAACCGGATAAGCATGGTATTGAGCCATGGCGCATGCAGCCTCTCATTCCTCCGAGGCGCAGTTCGTCACGCTGGGCGTCGGCCGCGAAGATTTCGCGGCCCCTGTCGAAGCGGTGCTCGAAATCCTCGATCTGCGTCCTATGTTCCGCGTTCCCGAGGCCCCGGCATACGATCGGCCTGCGCGGGGGCAGCGTGCCCGTGCTGGATCTGCGCGCAAAGCTTGGCCTGCCGTCCATCCCGCCGGCCGGGACATCCCGCATCCTGGTGCTGGAGGCGGCGGCCGGCAGCCGTTCCTGGGATTGGCCGGTGACCGGGTGATCGAGGTGCTGGTGTTCAACGCCAGCGAGATCGAACCGGCGCCGCGCCATCGGCGGCAGTGGCATTCCGAGTACATCGGCGGCATCGGACACCGAGACGGACGCTTCGCCGTCATCTTCGACCTCGCGCGGCTGTTCTCCGCGGAGGAGGCCATGACGTTGACCAATAGCGATGCCTGAAACGGCTGCCGCCTGAGCGGCCGAAACTGCCAAGAGGCAAACGAACTCATGGACATTGCGATCAATCTAAAACTGGTGATGATTTTCGCAGTCAGGCACCGGCCGCAGACAAGGCTACAGCATATCCGGCGTGTGTCCCCAAGCACTGCAACGCGGGTCGATTAGAAATCCCGATGGTCCGCTTTCCGGCGGGTCAGTCGAGCGCTACGGCCAACCGCCGAACTTCCGGAAAGGGTCATCTCCGTCGGTTCGGATTTCGCGGACGTCGGGACTACCCCGATAGCCGACCAAACCCCTTCGACGCGAGCGGCCAGCAGCGACGATTCCACCGCTTCGGCGTCCTCGTGTCAGCAGCGGCTTGGTTGCCCTAAAATCAGCGGCATGACGGGCCAGCTCACGAAATAGAAAAAATTGTACGCTAAGCCCTCCTGGCAGATGCTGCCTTCACACGCAACCAATACCCCCGTGATTTGGGTTCCAGCCGCCACTTGTCCATTCGCTTGCGGATCGCCGTCTCAGACACCCCATACATCACCGTCAGATGCGTAACTGGAAACGCTTCCAGGCCGGCCGCCAGCGTTTCCTTCGTAATGCTCTGCCAGCAAAGCTGCGGAAAATCCCTGTCCCGCTCCCCGGCTGGAAGCAGCTGCCGGCGGCGGTGCGCCGCCGCGGCGGCAGCGGCCGCCTGTCTCGTCTGTTCGAGCAACTGTTCAGCTTCGCGCCTCTTTTGCTCACACAGCCGCTCAGCTTCGTACTCCGCATGCCACCGGTCGAGATCAGACTGGATGCTTGATGGAGCCCCCCTGAGATAGATTGGCCGGACAAGCGCGAAGGCATCGAACACCCGCCGGTGTCCCCGGACCACAACGCGAGCAAATTGCTCGATTGTGCCCATCTTTCGCCGCCGCCCAGGTCCCAGCTCAGCTTCGAAATCTTGCCGGCAAATAAATAAGTCCGGTCCAAGGCAATACGATCTGCGATGCCAAAGTGTCCCCTGAACCTGCAGCGCACGCCGGACCTGCTCTTTCCAGAAAAGCAATTCCGGCGCGTATTGACGGGCAAGATCATTATCCCATTCTTGCAACGTTGCCGCCGTCAGCACTCCAATGTAGCCGGCTTCGCATTCAATCTGCCCGGCAAACCGGGCCAGATGCTTTAGCAGCACATCTCCCTCGTGGCCCATGTTTTCATCATCGGACGGCAACCGCCCGGTAATGACAATTTGCTTATGAATTTCAAGAAGACCTGCTTCCGCCCGCTCCCGGCGCATCCAGAAAACCGGCGCTCGCTCTGCCAGCGCAGCAGCATCCCGGGCATAGCCCAGTTCCATCTGAACAGGCGCGAGCCGCGAAATATCCAGCCCGATATCACGCGCCGCCTTTTTCCAGCACTTAACCCAATCCATCGGAATCAGCCTTCAACTCCAGCTGCCATGACAGGCTTGCTCTCAGCGGCCGGCCTTTCGCCCAAGAGGGCTCCAGCCACGGCACGCGGGCTTCCCTGTCCAGCCTCTGATCGATCCGCCTGCCGGGGAGGAACTGATCATCGCAGTGGACACGGCCGCTCCGTCCATTGACCTCGCCCCGTGATCCGCTACGCTCAACCGGCTGGCGAGCGCGCGATTTCAAGTTCCTGCCGGAACCCCGGCGCCGCCTGCCGGCGCTTGATCGCACAGACATGCGCCGGATGTCCACGGTGCTCCACGCCGTGAAGATGCTTCCGGCAAGGCGGCACGTCAACAGGCGGAGTCCACTATGGTCTTTGTCATCGATCCGCAGACGCAGCGCCTCGCCGCGAGCGTTCCTCACGGCGATGGTGTTGAAGAATTCGACTGCGACGCCAATGCCTGCGGAAACCCAGCCTGCCGGTGCATGACGGTGACAATCACGTTGCGCGCACGCGCGGCGAACGCCATCTGCAACTGCGGCGCCAGCGCTGGAGCACACGGCGGGCGTGGATCTGGGCACCAGAGCGATCGGCGGCGCGTTCAGGGCCACAGCCTCGCCATCCGATATCCGATATCGCCTTCGCCGAGACATTGCTCGCCGCGATGGAGCCCTCCGATTTCGATCTCCTCGGCCGCCTCCATTACATGATCAAGAGCCGCGCGACGGAGCAGGCCAAGGCGGCCGAAATCGACGCTCATTTTGATTTCGACGAGATCGAGCGGTCGTCGATCATGCAGGCCTACAACGACATCCTCCCCTTTGCCGGGACCATGCAGGTGGCTGCCGGCGGTATTGAGTACGTTGTATTCGACCAGCACTGCGTGAGGCCCGGCTGCGGCTGCACGGATGTATATCTCAGTCTCCTGCCGGTCGAGGAAGAGGGCGGCGCCCTCGATAGCGCCGGCGTGGTCAGTGTCAACTACGACGCCAAAACATGGGAGCCAGTCGAAAAAGAGCCGCTGCCTTGCGATGTGGCACTATTGAAACGCATTATGGAGAGCACTATCCCGGATTTCTATGGGAAGCTGCGGGCGCGGCACAAAAAGCTCCGCGCAATCTACGCCCATTGCCGCAAACGCGCGCATGCCGCCATGGCGCTCAGCATCCCCCAGGAGCCTGTGGGCCGGAACGATCCCTGTCCATGCGGCTCCGGCAAGAAATTCAAGAAATGCTGCATGGGCAAGGGCACTCAAGGTACGGACGGCCGGGGCGCGGACAGCCGCAGCGAGACAACAATCATCCTCCGCCGATAGCAGCTCGGGGTCGAAAGCAGCCTTGGCGCTAAAAAAAATCACCGGTGCTCTGCCTCCAATTTCGGACAATCCCCTGGGAGCCTTCGATGGACTTTGCCGTTGCCTGGCGCTAATTGTATATTTGGGCCTAAAGAGCAAATGATGCTAAGCACCAATCGCAAAATCGATTGCGGCTGGCAACTCAAGAAATGCGCGGAATCAGTTATGATAAGTCTAATTCTTATAAAATTTAGGAAAAATAAAATTTTAGAAAGTCGATACCTTTACCGTGAAAGTTCAGACCGACGTCATTGGTCAATAATATCGGTGATAGCTTTGAGCGCTCTCCTTTTTCTATGCTCTGCATCTGCGAGAGTCTTAGCTTCTGAGGGCGATGTGTGCTTTCAAAAACTTTCCGTTGCGATAGATATAGGCCACTATCGTGCCAGTCCTGGGACCAAAGACGTGTTTGGCCGTGAAGAGTTGATCTATAATTCGATTTTAGCAGAAAGTATCTACAACAAGTTTATACAATCTGGTGTTGGTCGAGCATTCATCATAAATAAGCAGTTAGACATTGAGATTTTACGCGAACGGCCACTGAGAGCATTTTGCCAAAAGGCAGACATTTTTATCTCCATCCATCATGATAACGTCGATAAAAATCTCAAAGAAGAAAAGGAAGTCTCTGGGAAAATTGTCCAGTTTAATGACGATGTAGAAGGATATACGGTATATTTCTCGTCAGACAACCGTCTTTCCGACATATCAAAACTTGTCGCGTTAAGCATTGCGCAGTCTCTACTTGATCAAGGGGTCGTCACGGCAAAAAATCATCAAAACGTAATCGCCGATCAATTGAGAAGGCCCATAAGTCAGAAGTTAAACGTATTGGATTATCGCAAGCTACAAGTTTCTAGCACCGCGCCAATTCCAGCGGTCTTGCTGGAGGCAGGTTTTCTTTCCAACCGGCATGATATCGTTAGACTCCAGGCCCCCGCTTACCGGGGGAAAATCGCGCGAGCAATTGTTGATGGACTAAGAGCTGCGTGCATAAAGCATCCGCAGTTGGCAGGAATAAACAAATTAGCGGCCAGTTCGGTTTCCGAAAAATGCCCAGAGAGCGAAGCGAAATAAAATTCTGAATAAACGTGTATTTTTCTCGGACGTTACTCAACGTTTTGAGAATTGAAAGCGATCATTGAGAGTCATAGTTTCAATCGCATCATCGTAAACACGCATCTCCGATTTCGGATATTCAAATTGAATTGAAACAACATCTCTATCTGTATACCAGCGGCGATAATAAAATTCATCGCCGTTCGGTTTTTCTCCTGATAAAATGTACCAATCTTTCCAATTGGATGGATTAGATGGGCCTGCGTAATTTATTTTATATCCCTGCGTTTCAAGAGACACGCGCTCCACTCTTTGTCCGATCCTTGGATTATTGTGATCAGGCAATGGGGTTCGCGTAACCAGCACCTCTTGAACCCGCGCGGCCGTGACAAGCGGGATACGTCCTTGCTCTTCCTGCGTCGTGTCAACTAAGAGGTGGGATTTTGGATACACCATCTTAATGCCGAGCTTTTCACTACTATAAACCTTGTAATCAAAGGCGGGGTTGAGGCCACCAGTGAGACTGCTCGGCTTAATCCCTTCGTAGACGTGGTGCACGCCATACCCACCCACCAACAGGATCAAAGCTGCGGTTGCCCCAACCAATAACCGCTTTAACCACTGTATTTTTTTACGGTCCTCCCCCCTTGTCGGCGGGAGCCGGTTCTCAATAGCCGCCAGAATTATTGGATATTCGCTTTCCAGAGTTTTTGCGGTGACGGCGTGGATGTGTCCAAACCCCATAGGAGGTTCGGAAACGTCCATAATCACAGGAAGCAGCTTAGAGAGTTTGTTCGCTCTTTGGGCCTCATCGATCACAAAAGGCGACTTCACGGAATGACTGGACCAAACAACAATGACTCTATCTGCATCGTTAATCTGTTGTAGGATTTGATCACGGAAGTCTTGCCCCGGAACAAGCAAATGATCCCACCAAACGGTATGGCCATTCTTCTCAAGAAAGCACGATAATTTTTTGACATGACTTTTGTCCTCGCGAGCATAACTGACGAATATTTTTCGTGCGCTGAGTGGTGCTTTTGCGAAAGACTCTGTTGTCATCGGGTCACAAAAATATATTGGAAAAACATAGTGTGAAAACGTACCATTGCGGATAATGTTAAACTAAGAGTTTGCTGCATGATATGGCTACGACGCAACGACTCATTTTTTTTCATAATAATCGCCAGTTCTCGCCTTTTGCGGCGACGGGTTTTCATTGAGGTGCCGTAAGCCACACTTGAAGTTTTTAATTCCGAGTGCCTCTCAGCAGCGGACGTCCAATTCGATAACATAAGTTATATCCGGACAGGCCCAATTAAGGCATCCGGCTCCTACCTCGGGTGTTTGGCGGCGAAGCGCACGGCAGGCCATGGGATGAAGGATTTTCGGTTTCGGGAGGAAATCGTTGGCCAGCTTCTCCATCCGCGTCCAGGGCGTGTCGTCCTTCTGGCTCCGCCGCCGGAGCGTCCGAAACCAGAGCCGGATGACCTGATGCCTGAACTTGCTGAGCACCGCAAAGTTGGTGGGCACGGCATGATAGGCGAAGAAGCCTCTGATAACCTGCGCCAGCCAGCTCCCTTGTTCAGGGATCGGCTGGTGCATCCGCCGCCGCAACTCCTCCTTGATTTCCTTGAGCTTTGCCCTCACGCGGTCCCGCCGGGATTTCCGCTTGAGCAGGAAAGAGCCCCGGCGGCTGCGGCCGCAGATGAAGGTAAAGCCCAGGAAATTGAAGGTTTCCGGCTTGCCGAGCCCGCGCTTCTCGCGATCCGCCGCAGCAAAGCGGCCGAACTCGATCAGGCGGGTCTTGTCCGGATGGAGCGACAGCGCGAACTCCTCGAACCGCGCTCGCAGCGCATCGAGAAAGCGACGGGCGTCGCTCTCATGCTGGAAGCCCAGCACCAGATCATCGGCATAACGCACGATAATCATGTCGCCGGTGGCCTCGCGCCGTCGCCAGCGTTCGGCCCAGAGGTCGAAGACGTAGTGCAGGTAGATGTTGGCAAGCAGCGGCGATGCCACTGAACCCTGCCCGGTTCCCCTTTCACTGACCGTCACCGTCCCGTCTTCCAGGATGCCCGCCCGCAGCCATTTACGGATCAGGCGGATGATGCGCTTGTCGCCGATCCGGTGTTCCACGAAACGGACCAGCCATTCCTGGCTGACAGAATCGAAAAACGACCGGATGTCGGCGTCGAGTATATAGTTCACCTTCCGGCTGGTGATGCCGACCGCAAGGGCATCCAGCGCATCGTGCGTTCCTCGTCCGGGACGGAACCCGTAGGAGAACCCGAGGAAATCTTCCTCGTAGATGGCGTTCAGCACCATGACGGTGGCACCCTGGACGATTTTGTCCTCCAGGGCGGCAATCGCCAGCGGCCGCTGCCGCCCGTCCGCCTTCGGAATGTACGTCCGGCGGGACGGCTGCGGCCGGTAGGCCCCGCGGTGGATGCGGCCATGCAGATCGATGAGCCTGCGCTCAAGACCGCCTCGTACTCCTTCCACGTCACGCCGTCGACGCCAGGAGCGGCCTTACGCTTGAGAGCGTAGAATGCCGTCTCGCAAGGTTTCGACGCTGATGTGATGCAGGAGCGCGGTGAACTTCTCCTTCTTCCTTTGCCTTGCGGCTTTCCGCACACGCTCCAGCGCCTGGGACACGCTTTCCCGGTTCTGTGCCCGGCGCGTGCTTTGCTGGTCCGTGTTCCCCTTGGTCCCCGCCCTTGGCTCCACCGCCTCCGCCGCCGGTTTCCCGGCTTTGTTCGGCAGCTTCGCCGCTACTATGGCGGGGTCTGACTTCTCAGCGTCCGTGCATCATCGGCTACGGCTCCTCGCCTTCCCGATGCGGACCAGCGACGGCGAGCCGCCCTGGTCAGACCTGAGATCTCCCGGTTCCCGCACAAGGAGCGTCCGCACATGCCAGGGTCTCCGACCGCGCCGGGTCGGACGGGCACTCGCAATAACGCGCCCGTCCATGTTGCCTTCCGCCAGCAGAACGGCGTCGGCACCCGGGAAAAGGCCGATTTCGCGGCTCAATGGCTGGCCTATGCGATCCCCTGCCGACGCTTCGCCGACACCCTCGCGGATGCCTGCGCACGGCTCGGGGCCGATGTGGTTTGCTACTCCTTCATCGTAATGGACTTGCACCATCTACTCCTTGCCGGTCTCCCGGCGCACTCTGCTTCCGGCCTCAAGCCGCTTAGAGCGTCGGCTCTTGCCTCCGGGAGATAGTGAACCGGAGATAGGACTTTTCCATACCTGCCGGAATTCCGTCATGCGCATTACGCGGCAACCGGCCCTCTGTCCGGCCTCGCCGGTGGCCGCTGGGTCCTCGCCCGGTAAGTGAGAGGCCGGCGCGTTGCGGTGTGACGTGTCTGGAGCAGGCGAGAGTGTCTGGCTCCGGCCGCGGACATCCGCAACCGAGGAGTTCCTCCATGCCTATCACCCCTGTCTACGCCGTTGCAGGCGACCCGATCGGTCCCGGCGCCACGCCCCGGGCACTGCTGACCCGCGTGCTCATCCTGTTGCGCGACGCCGCCAACGGTGTCGCCGAGGCTGCGCGGCTTGCCGGCCGCGCCGGCCATCCCGAGCGGGAGAGCAGCTTGAACAGCATCTCGCGCAGCATCGCCAGCGAAATGCCCGGCATCGAAAACACCCGCGATAACGCTGCGGGCTGATCCCCGCCAGCGTTACGTTACCGGAAGCGTTCACAACCCCGGCGGCCGTGCTTCAACGGCCGCCGGCTGGGCAGCCCGTCACATGCGTTCCGCCCCCGCAGCCTGAACACCAAGAACAACGGCACAAGACAGCATCGATCCAGTGAGTGCGCCCTGCCGGGCGCACCGCGGGAACGCCCCGTCCGAAGACGGAGCGCCGGTGTGCTTTTGAATTTGGCCGGCGTTCAAGGCGCAGCCAGACGGTGTGGCTTTACCGTTTCCGCACCGATGGCATGGGAGGGCGATCCCGGCCGCCGGCCGCTTGACCAGACTCTTCCCCCTGTCCCCTTTCAACGGTCACCCGCCGCCCCGCGGCTTGGCCTGACGCGATAGGAAGCCTTACCCATCTATCCGCCCGCCGGCGCCGGTCCGCCAAGCTCAGCAGATCGTGCCCAGCCGCCATCCCCGCGGGTGCCGCGCCCATTGCCATAGGTTTCTCCATTCCGCAGCCAGCACCCATCGCCCCCGCTCATCGGGCTGATTGAAGCGCAAAGCCGGCGTTGCCTCGATCGTCTTCCCGCAACGGCGGCGTTCCGGATTTTTTCCCCTGACGCAAGAACCGCGTCATTCCTCGCGCACCAAAAAATCCCGCTCTCCGCCGTCCTCCGCTTTCGCTGCGGCCATCCGGTGCGTTCCGATCGCTTTGGCTTTTTTCAGCGCCATCGCGGCGGCGATCATGCCGGCGCGGGTTAACAAGGAGAAACTGGTTATGGCAATTATCGGTCGCATCACCAAGGACGGTGACATCTACACTGGCACCATCGAAACGCTGAGCTTCAAGGCGCAGATCGACCTCAAGCCGGTGGAGAAGCGGAACGATAAGGCTCCCAATTATCGCGTCTACACGAGCCAATCCGAGGTCGGGGCGGCCTGGTGGATGACCTCCGAAAGGGGGGAAGAGTATCTTTCGGTCAAGCTCGATGATCCGGCTTCGCCGGCCCCGTCCACTTCGCCATCTTCAAGGCGGAAGACGGAAGCCACAATGCCATCTGGTCGCGCCCCGCAAAACGCGACTAAAATTCAACACCGGCGCCCCGTCTTCGGACGGGGCGTTCCCGCGCAAAAAAGACAAAACGAGAAAGTCCCGCCCCGCGCCATCGTCATGGCGGCGCCGTTTTCACCGCGCCGTTGTGCATTTCGACGCCGGGCAGCGGCCACGTCCGCTCCCCCTGGAACCATGACGCCAGTACGGCGCCGGTGATCAGGCAGACCGCCGCCACGGCGATCCCGGCCGCCCGCCCGGCGGTGCGGCTCATCTGGTGGACCCCGGCGCTGGCGGCCCGGATCTGGGCGATTTCCTCGCGAGCAGCCGCCCGCATCGCGGCCTCAAGTTCGCCGCCGGCCGCCTTCACCTCCTTCGCCACGTAATCCGCCGCGCCGGTGATGAGCTGCTCAGCCACCGCTTTCGCCGCCTCCCGGTGCTGCGCCGATACCAGCGCATGCTCCGCCAGCATCGCCGCAACGGACGCCTGAACCTGTTCCATGGCGCGCGCGAGCACCAATTCGTTCAGCGTCACACCGATGAAGATCGGATCGTCAGGGCCCAGCAGCATGTTGTGCCGCTTGGCCACTTCGCCGATCAGCCGCTGCACGTCGGCGATCCTCGGCCGGTGTTCCATCGCAGCGGTCTCAGAGGACGGCTTCGAGCTGCTCATAGACATCCCTCTGGATGATCTTGAGGCGCTGTTTGGACATCACCGTGAAATCCGGCGAGGCGATGGCTTCCTCGAAGGTCAGATGCTTCTGCATCATCTCCTTGACGTCGGCGCCGAAGGTGGATGCGGTCCGCGGCGGCAGATGCACAAGGCCGCCGACGCGATCCCGGTGGGTCTGGTACACCTGCATGTCGTGGAAGGCTTTGCTGTCCTGCTTGATGACGCCGAAATGCTCGTTGAGCCAGACGACGATCTCCACGTCGCGCGGCAGCTGCGTGGCCAGGTCGTCGAAGTCGCTCAGCGTCTCACGCAGCGTCCGGCCGCCGCCGACAATAATGACATGCACCACGACCTGCTTGCCGACGGCGCGGATCTGATTGTGGACGTCGTTCTCGATGAGATAGTTCGACACCGCCACATAGGTCGATGTGCCGGTGTCGATGACGAAATGCGATGGGTCGGTCATGACCGGCTCCATGACCTGATCGAGCCCGCGGTCGTTGATCACGGTGCCTTCCAGCAGCTCGATGCGCCGCACCTTCAACGCCGCGAAACTGGAAAACGTCGCCGTCGTCGCGTCGGCGTCGAAGCACATCACCGGCAACCGCCGGTAGGCATGGAACTGAGCCAGCACGAAGGCGACCAGCGATTTGCCGACGCCGCCCTTGGCGTTGAGAATGAAATGGACCTTGTAGATCGGCGGAATCACTTCCAGCATTTGATGTTCCTCAGATGAGTTTTTTGCGATCGACGGCTGTCGGATCGAAAACGAACCGGCGGACGTCGCTGTCCCTGGCCTTCTTCGCTTCCACCGCAACCTCACGCGATGGCGGAAGCGTTTCCAAGAACGGCAGCGCCAGCTGATTGAGCCGGGTGTCAGGAAGTTTTGTGTCAGTCTGGCTCTCCTTCTTTCTGACAAACGCATTCACATGCCGGGCGAACTGGGCGTACCCGATTGGGATCAGCGGCCCGTATTGCTGATGGACCGCCTTCACCGTATGGCCACGCTCCAGCGCGGTGCGGATGTCCTCGATATGCGCGAGGAAGGCCACCCGTCCTGCCCCCTTTCGCTGGCCTTTACGCATCCCCACAGGCCCCTTCCCATCGCGGCACGGCCTGCCGCGCTCCCTGTTCCCGCCTCAGCCTTCTTACGCCTAAGTATTGATTATATACTATCAATATGGCAAAAGGAAACGGATTGCACTCGTTTCCTCACCCTCTGCACGCAAAATGGAGATTACGTCAGTGAAAAATCGCCGCGAAATGCGAACATACGCAAACATACGCGATTATATGCGAACATATGTGATTTTGCGCGAATTCGCGCAACTTCGCATTACCACCGCCAGAATTGCATATAATCGCACATAGTCGCATGAGTTAGGCGGGCAAGATGTGTGATGATGGCCATCATCACCAGGTCTTATTCGCCTCGGGCTCAACGAACCGGCGCTTATGGAGCGCCCAGCGGCTGCCGCCGCGATGCCAGGACCTGCACCATGACCGACCCGCAAGACCCGCCGTAACGTCATCATCAAAGTTGTGGTCACGGCCACGGAAGCCGCTGAAATCAAAGAGAATGCCGGCGCCGCGCGGCTACCCCTCTCGCCCTATTTGCGCACCCTCGGATTGGGCTGGACGCCGAAATCTACCTTGGACTATCAGGCGGTCCTCGAACTCGGCAAGGTGAATGCCGATCTGGGCCGCCTCGGCGGATTGTTGAAGCTGTGGCTGAGCGAGCGGGCGAACCAGGGCGCCCCGGCCGCTGACGTCCGCCGTCTGCTGCGTGAGATCGAGGACCGGCAGATGGTCTTGCGGCAGATCATCGGCAGACTATGACAGCGCCCATGATCGCCAAGCGCATTACGCGCGAGACCGCCTCCTCCAGTTTCCAGCGGCTGGGGACCTACATCATCGAAGGCGAGGTGATGGAGGCGGCGAACACCATCGCCCTCACCGCACAATATATTCTGGACATCGCCGGAGACGGCGCACGGGCCGCAGGCGTGCGGGTGACCAATTGCCGTGAAGCCGATCCGGCGCTCGCCATCAAGGAAATCGTTGCCACCCAGGCCATGAACACCAGGGCCAAGGGCGACAAGACCTATCATCTGGTGGTGTCGTTTCCCAAAGGCGAACGGCCTACCCTTGAGCAGCTCGCTGACATCGAGATCGGAGCTGTGCGCCGCCATCGGTCTCTCCGGGCATCAGCGGCTGTCGGCGGCGCATATCGATACCGAATGCCTTCACATCCATCTGGCCATCAACAAGGTGCATCCCGGAAGTTACCGTTTCGTGGAGCCGTACTACGACAAGCGCAAGCTGATGGCCGCTTGCACCCGGCTGGAAATAAAGCATGGGCTGGCCCGGACGCCTCACAGCGCGGCGGAGAAACGGCGGGAGCCCAGCCGGGTGCGCGACATGGAAGCCCATGCTGGCGTGACCTCGTTCCTGAGCTGGATCAAGGAGAACGCTGGTGAGGCTCTGCGCGAGGCGGCGGCCAATGGCCGGGGATGGCAGGACTTGCACCAAGCCCTGGCCGCCTTCGATCTGGAAATCCGGCCGCGCGGCGCCGGCCTGATCATCGCCCAGCGGGACGGTTCCAGCGAAAGGCTTTGGGCCGTCAAAGCCTCCGATGTGGATCGCAGCCTGTCCATCCACGCGCTCATCCGGCGCTGGTGTGCCTATGATCCTCCAGGCGATGCGGCCCGGACAGCGGCTCCGGAACACCGCTATCAAAAGGAACCCTTGAGCGGAACCAAAGACCTCTACGCCGACTATCTGCGCCAGCGCGCCGCCGCCGAAGCGGAACGGAGCGCGGCGCAGACCGCACTGCGTGCCGGGCATGAACACAGCCGGAGCGCGCTGCGGGCTTGGTACAAGGCATCCAATGCCGCGCTGAAAAGCAACCGGGGCCTCAGGGGAACCGCCAAACGCGACGCCGGCAAACGGCTTCACAGCCAGCGGGCGGCCGATTTCGCCGCCCAGAGCCGGGAGGCCAGAGCCGCCTTCGCCAGCCTCTGGCACGATCATCCGCTGCCTACTTGGCTCAACTATCTGCAGGAAAACGCTGACAGGGGCAACGAGCGCGCCCTCGAAGCCTTGCGCCAGCGTCAGACGCGGCAAGCCCAAGCGGCGGACGCCCTGCTGCGCGCGGAAAACCCGGAACAAGCCCGCCATGTGGTGTTCGATAAACTCCGGCCGCACACGCGCAAGAACGGCGCCGTCGTCTATCGCGTCAAGGATGGCGGTCTGGTGGTGGACGAGGCACAAGCCATCCGCGTCGAGGAACTCACCGCGCATGCCGCCTTTCTGGCGCTGTCGCTGGCCAGCGAACGGTTTGTGGATCAGGCGCTGATCGTCGATGGCAGCGACGAGTTCAAGCGGCAGATTGCCGGACTGGCGGGGAGCAAGCAGCTCAATGTCCGCTTCGCCGACGCTGACATTGAGGCTGAACGCCAGCGGCATGCCGCCAAGGTGCCGCCGCCGCCAGCACCGGATGCACTGGAGACCTTCATTGCCAGCCGCAATGCCCTGCGCAGAAAAATCCCGTCCATCAGCCCCCATCGCGCCTGGACACCGGCCGATGCCGGTGAGGCCACGTTTGAAGGATGCCGCCATCTCGGCGGCGCGGAAGCGGTGCTGCTGAAAGCGGGGGACGAGATGCTGGTGATGGCGATTACGCCCGCGCAGGCGGCGAAAGCCAGTTTCTGGACGCGCGGTGCAGACGGTTACCGCCGATGCCGGCGGCCGTTTCAGCCAGCAACAACGAACGAGAGGCCGCCGATGAACCCCACCTATGAGACTCCCCGCCGCCGCCGTCACGTGGCGCTGATTGCCGTTGCGCGCCTTCATTTTCTTCCTGGCCGTCAACAGCGCCGCGACGCAGTTTGCCGCCGATCGGCCTGCTATCATCCCGCGCTGGGCGCGCCCTGGGCGGGCAACGTCTACGCCCCTTGGGCCTGGATCGGCTGGCGGGCGCAGTTTTATGATCAGGCCCGCACCACCTTCGATTTGGTCACTGCCGGCTTCGGCGCCGTGGGTGTGATGGTCTCGCTCGCCCTGACGTTCACCGTGGGCCTTCAGGGCCGCAGCGCCAAGCGGCATGAGGGCGTGCATGGCACGGCCCATTGGGCCAGCCGCGCCGAGATCGAGGCGACTGGCCTGCTGCCGCGCCGCGGCAAATCGCGGCGCTGGCGTATATATTGGCGGCTGGACCGACGCCCGAGGCCAGTTGCGCTACCTCCGGCACGACGGCCCGGAGCACGTCGCCGCCATCGCCCCGACACGCTCCGGCAAGGGCGTGGGGCTGGTGATCCC
>CAWHDD010000016.1:0-106197 GCA_963827885.1 uncultured Alphaproteobacteria bacterium
CGAATACATCGTTCCCCGGGGGGCAAGGGCGACAACGCTCAGTGCGCCGGAGCCACCTCGGGCAGTGAGCGAAGTCCCGTCGATCGGGTCAACGGCGATGTCAACCTGGGGCGGACAGCCGGTCCCAAGGCGCTCGCCGTTGAAGAGCATCGGCGCTTCGTCTTTCTCGCCTTCGCCGATGACGATGATCCCGTCCATCTCGATGGTGTTCAGGATCAGGCGCATCGCATCCACCGCAGCCTGGTCGGCCGCAATCTTCTCGCCGCGCCCCATCCAACGACCGGCAGCAAGCGCTGCGCTCTCAGTCACACGAACGAGGTCGAGGGCAAGGTTCCGATCGGGCAGCTCAGCCATGCGAATCTCCTTTGACCGCTTACGGTTGATTATGCCGGCACGAACATCGCCGCAAACTCTGCAGCGTCCACCGTTTCCTTTTCGATAAGCCGGTTCGCGAGTTCGTCGAGTCCCGCGCGAGATACGTGCGGACGATCTGCGTCGCCCGGTCGTGCGCCTCACGGACCAGGCGGCGGACCTCCTTGTCGATCTCTTCAGCGACCTCTTCGGAGTAGTTGCGCTGCTCGCCGATCTCGCGGCCGAGGAAGACCAGTTCTTCCTTCTCGCCAAAGGTCTGCGGGCCGAGCAGATCGCTCATGCCGTACTGTGCGCACCATGCCGCCTCCGCAAACCCGCTGGCTCGACAGCCCGGCAATCGGCCAGACGCTGACGAACAGCAGTTTTCAGCTTGCCGATCTGAAGCGCAATAAGACCACGATCTATCTCTGCCTTCCCGCCACCCGCATGGGCACGTACAGCCGCTGGCTGCGCCTCATCATCACCCTGGCGCTGACGGTGATGGAGCGGACGAAGGTGAAGGTATCGCCCGCCGGTGCTGTTCGTCCTTGATGAATTCCCTGTCCTTGGCCACATGGCCGACATCGAAAGCGCCGCCGGGCAGATGGCGGGTTTCGGCGTCAAGCTGTGGGTGGTGGTGCAGAACGTCGGGCAGCTCAAGAAGCATTACGAGAAAGGCTGGGAGACCTTCATCGGCAATTCCGGCGTGCTGGTCGCCTTCAACAACAACGACACCGAAACGCTTTCGGAACTTTCGAAGATGCTGGGCCGCACCGGCATTGACGATAGGCAATCGACCGGCAGTTCCGAAAGCGCGCAGCGGCAGGGCGCGGCGTCGTCGAAGGAAGTCCGCCGCGAAATCCCCCTGCTCGCCGAAGACGAATTGCGCCTGGCGTTCGCGCGCTGGAAAAACCGGGCGCTCGTCGTCACCATGGAGAACCCGCCTGCTATCGTCGAACGCCTCATCTATCACGCGGACAACGAGCCGCTGTTCAAGGGCCTTTACGACAATTGGCCGGAGGAAGCGTGATGGCGATCTGCATCGAAAGCGTAACGCGAGATGCGCAAGGTTTGCCGGTCGTGACCTGGATCGAGGACCGGGACATGTTCGCGCCGGGCAGCGGCGGGCGCGAGCGCATTTCGTGCTTTATCCGCCCGGATAAGGACGGTGTGCTGCAAATCGTGGCGGCCGGTTCGAGGCGGCACGGCGCGGAGGAAGAAGCCCGCCCCTGGGAAAAACTGGCGGGGTTCGAGGTCGTCGAAGCCGGAAAAACCTACAACACGCCTCTGAAAATCGCGATGATGCAGGCGGCAACCAGGAAGACGCCGATGGCGGGCGCGCTGCTCACCGACGGAGCCTTTGCGATTGTCGCGGCATTCAACGACGAAAAGCGCGGTATCGATCTTCCTATCCACCTCAACTGCGCCGCCGCGACTCCGGCGGAGGCGTATGAACTGCACGCCCTGCTGAGACGCGAGTTCATCGACAATCGGGAGCCGGTCCTCGGCGAGGTGAACTTCGATGGCCGCTATGTGTGGCCGGTACGAAAGCAGGCGTTCGTGGCGTACCGCCACGAAAAGCTACCCCCCGCTCCGTGGTGGCACGAATGGGCGGCAAACGGCATCGTGGCCGCCATTGTGGGCGGGCTGGTATTGGCGTTTTGGTGGCTGGTGATGCGATAGCTGTGAACAAGGAACAACGCAGAGAACTTAATAATCTTCTTGACCGGACATGGATAAAGCAAGAAGGCTGCCTAATCACCAAGGTTTTCTTCAATTTTCTATAGCTCTCCTTGCAGCCTTCCGGTCTAGAGCATTTGTACGTCCCACTGACGGTGCCACCTTCGTCAGGATGTCTTTGATCCCACATTTCTCGTGCTTCACGGGCTAACTTCGCCGCCTGAGCCGGACTCAAGCCGCTCCCGCTGCACTGCACATTTCCATCTTCGTCGTATCCGCATCTACCTTCGGCATCGGCCGACGTGGCACAGCCAGCCGCCAAGGCCATAGTAATGGCAGTAACCGCTCCTCTCCATGAATTTTTCATTGCCGCCCCCAAGCACACTTAGATTTATCTGGTGCGGCACATGGTAGATAGATGCAAAACCTATTTCAATGATGTTTTTCTATGAAACAGGTAACTTCTTACAGAATACTGGCTTATGGGCGTCGCGCACTTAGATACACTGACGAGTTGTTTTTGTCACTTTTATATTATTCGCTCTTTACGCCGAACTCGTTACCTCGCGTTCTCGTGCAGGATTTCGAGCTGCATGATCTCGTAACCGAGTTGGTCGAGAAGAACGCCGATCTGGGCGGCGAGTTGCCTGTCGTTTGCCGCCAGGGCGGCGCGCCTGGCATTGTCGATCTGATACCCTCCCTCTTTGAGAAAGATGAGGATCGCGGCAATCTGCACCCTGGTCATCGGCACGCTCCGTACAAACACAACGATGCGCTATTATTAGCGTATGTTGCATATATTCGGCAACTAATTACGGCAACGTTGCCTTTTCCCGGCGACTATCTCACTGTTGCTGCATGGAAATTTCAGCAAAACAATGCCGGGCGGCACGTGCCCTTCTGGACTGGACGCAAGAACAGCTCGCCACGAAAGCGGGCGTGGCCTTGCGGACGGTGCAGGATTTCGAGGGCGAACGGCGCAAGCCGATCAAAGTCGTGCGCGCTTCCCTCAAGCAGGCATTGGAGAACAGCGGCGTCGAGTTCTTCGCCGATGATGGGTTGAGGCTAAAAAAGCAGGAGCAATAACCCAAATGCCCATTTGGGCAATTGCGCTATCCGCGCAACCGCCGTCCGTCTTCGATCATATCGGCATCGTTGATCACTACGCCCTGCTTCTTCAGCGCCGTCATGATGACGTGGCGGAGCGAAACCATCTCCTCGGCGGCCTTCATTTTCAGCGCCACCCAGACATAGTCCGGCAGTTCGATCTTGAGCCCCTTCATGCGCGAGCGCGGGGTTGCCTCTTTGGCAGCCCCCCTGCTCACCTTGCGCGGCACGGCGGCAACCGGGGGCGGCGGTTCGATCTGGGGCGCGGCTTCGGCTTTGGCGATAACGAGGGTGGGTATCCCCTTTTCGGCGGCCTTGGCATCAAGCCGCGCGTCGATGGGGTCGAGTTCGACGGATTGGAAGGAGGGACGGAAGGTTTTCGGGGCTGACATGGGGTTCTCCTATCCTGCCGCCGCACGTGGTGCGGTTTGTTTCTGGGCCGCTTGGATGATGTCTTCCATCTCGGAGGTCAGGGCCGCGATTTCGGCCCCTGCTCCGCTCATCGCCTCCGGCGCAAGTCCCGTCAGGAACATTTCTTTGTAGGCGGTGCGTTCGACAATGACGGTTTTGAACATCGGCAGGCCATGCCGCGCCACCTCCTGATAGGCGAAGTCGGTCACGCGCGTCCTGAGCGATGGCATCTTGGTAAGAAGCATCCGGTATGGGATGGGAGCCCCCTTTTCTTCCGCCACATCCTTGATGTCGGACACCACGACGAGCGCCTCGCGCAAATCGGGTTCGGACGGCTGCGCTGGCACCACCACGAGATCGGAACGCGCGATGGCTTTGAGGACGGTTGCCTCCCGCGCACCGGCGAGGTCGATAAGAATATGATCGGCTGTGCCTGCCGTCACGGTTTCGCGGAACACCGTGGTGAATGCGTCGCGTTCGATGGCGCTTACGAGGAGGCCGGTGACTTTCGTCTTCCGTCCCCAGCGTTCGAGCGTGCGGTTCTGGTCGAGATCAAGGATGAGCACCACCTCGCCCCTCTGGGCAAGGCGCGCGCCGACAGCAGCGCAGACGGTGGATTTTCCGACACCGCCTTTGGAGGATGCGAACGAGATAATCATGGAAGAGTCCGGCGAGAGAGAACCGTCGGAGCAATTGGGCAAATACACCTTTGCTTTTTTTGCACAAACGGCTGGAGGCAGAAATGATTCTAGATGATAATCCTGAGTTGAATCAATGACAATATAAACAATTGCTCACTTGCCCAAGAATGCAATTGCTACAATTCCCTTTTGGGAATTTGCCTCGTTACCCAATTGCCCAGATGATGTTCTGCGCAAATCGGCCATTGGTTATTTGCCCTGTTGCATTCCTGGCCTCTTGCGCACGAGTGCAATTGCCTGTTTGCGCTTTTGGGCAATTGGATAAATTCACACGAGACTTTAAGAGCGGGAGATGGCGGAACGTTTCCAAGCGAGCAGGGGGCCTAGTGAGACGAATGCCGAACTACCCCAGCCCCGCCCGCTTTGAAGGGACTTCCTCTGGTCGCGCCGGGGGGCGTGACAGCACCTGCTGCTCTCCGTTCCATCCTTTTGGCGGCGTCACGCATTCGATAGCAAAATAGTCAGATCGAACAGTGCCAAGCCTGTGCCAGTTGAAAGCAGCCACGCGGGGAGAGGAGAAGGCCGGAAACCCCCAATGAGTGAGTTGTTCCAGATAAACGCGGACTTCACGAACGGTGGCGCCCGCTCCATCTTTCACGGGCTTGGAAGGTAAGCCCAGACTTAAGTCGAGATGAGTGCCACCTAAAGGCCATTGTTTATAATCGACCTTAAAAATTGTTTCCCCCCGCGAGACCGCTTTGCAAATAGCTGGCTCCGCAGAATCAGGGATAACCTTCGGAGAATGCCACGGGAGATCAAGCACGAGAGTTTCGCCAAGAACCAAGGCGCCAAAGGCAGCTACCGTGTAACGGATTGATTTTTTGAATAGTCTCTCGGCCTCCAATCGACGGAATCCTGTGGTCCACGCCGATATCTTTGGCCAGCTATCGATGACCTGGTTGACGTAGTAGCTGGTGCCTGCGACCGCGCAAAAAAACAATGGCACGGCCCCAAAACCTGAAAAATATGAAAAGGCGAGGGCGGCAGCGGGAGGTGCGGTCAAGAACAAGGGGTGCGGAACTAACGTTGCTTCGCGCGCCTGACGATAAATTGCAAATTCATCCAATTCATTCGGTGATGTCGAGCATATCCGCTTGATCTGCCGAAACATCGTCTGCACAAATTTTGGCGGCGGCATGTTTGAACCAGGTATTTTTTGCAAATGTAATTACGCACTACTAAAACTCATTACGGTCGGTCAACAAAATATAGTGTTAAACATATCGATGCGCGCCTACGCCCGAGCAAAGCACTCCAATCCTTCATCCAATTTCAAAAAATCCCTTGAGTTAAATAAGTTAGAGTTTAGTTAGATAAGTTAAGGGGTGTGCATAACTCGCGTAACGTCATGAATAATATGGATTCATGGCAGTCGCCGCGCCCCCAAAGGTGCGAAAAAGCGCCCCCAAAGGTGCGAAGTAGCGCCCCCAAAGGTGCGAAGAAATGCCCCCAAAGGTGCGAAGTCGCCCTTGATGGTGCGAAGCTGCCCCTGAAGGTGCGAAGTGCCGCCCCCAAAGGTGCGAAGCGGTGTTCGGACACCGGGTTCTCGCTCCAGCAGGGTAGCGCCCTTGAAGGTGCGAATGATTTGGAGCTAGACATGTGCAATGTCTTTGCTTCTGCCTGAGCGGCATCCCGTCCGCGATTTCTTCGTTCTCGATGTTCTGGACGTGGAGCCGCGCGGCGATATGGCGACGATGGAGCACCCCATCTTCTCCCTTTCGACGAAGCCCGAACAGCGTCCGCTTGTGTACGAGCACAATGGCAAGCGCGTGGAGGTGGTGCCGAGCGGGAAGGGGCTGGCAACGGTCTTCGACAAGGACATTCTGATTTACTGCATTTCGAAGCTGGTCTCGATGCGGGACGAGGGCAAGCCGATAGGCCCGTGCGTCCGGCTCACCACGCATGACATGCTGGTGGCGACGAACCGACCGACCAACAGCGTCGGTTACGAGCGCCTCGAACCGGCACTCGACCGGCTAATGGGAACCTTCGTCAAGACCAGCATTTCGACCGGCAGCAAGCCGGAGACGAAAGCTTTCAGCCTCATCCAGTCCTACGACTACTCGCGCAAAAAGCACGGGATATTCGAACGACTGCAATACCTCGAAGTGGAGTTATCGAATTGGCTGTTTCGCGGCATTGAAGCGAATGAGGTGCTGGGGATCAGCCGGGATTATTTCCGCTTGCGCCGTCCGATCGACCGGCGGCTGTATGAGTTGGCGCGCAAGCATTGCGGAAAGCAACCAAGCTGGCGAGTGTCGTTCGAGGTGCTGCAAAAGAAGGTTGGATCGCATACGGCGCGGGAGAGAAAATTCGCGGAGTACATGCGCGACGTCGCCGCCGAAAACCATCTGCCCGATTACGCCATGACGCTGGAGAACAGCCAGGCCGTCTTCTGGCGGCGCGGGGACCGGCAAGGAGCCGATGCAGGCGCGAGCAGGGGGCCTCAACAGGTTTCGCCGCTGCCCGCAGCCCCCGCGTCCGCTGCCACAGCTGAACGGCGCATCACGGTGTCGTCGGCGGCAATTGAGCAGTTGTATGAATTCGCGCCCGGCTGGGACAAATACGCGCTCGAAAACATGTACATCGCCTGGGCGAAGGACAAGGAACCGGCGCGCAACGAAGACGCGCGGTTCTGCGGCTGGGTAAAGAGCTTTACGAAGGGGAAGGCGGAGCCGTGAGCGACCGCAAGCTGCCCAATATACCCAACACAGGAATTGTTAGCGGTTACGCGAACGGCGTTGGGCAGAATATCGTTGCCAATATCTGCACAACATTGGTTGGTGGCGTGTGTCTCCAGTTTGGACTGACCAAAAGCAAAAGTTTTGACGACTGGGCCGACTGGCCGATTTGGTTGGTGGTGGCGGGGCTGCTGATTTTGGTGACGTTTGGCGGGAGGAGCATTTATCTGAGTGTCTCGCGCTGGCGAAAGCATGCGGCGGTCCGCAGTGGATCGGGAGACAGGATTGCCCTGATGATCGCCGCAATTGCTGGCGACACAAACGGCAACATCCGCGAAATAATTCGTGAAACGATCAAGCGCGATCTTGGGCAAGCGGTTGAAATACTTGTCTGGCCTGAATCGCTCATCGTTGCCGAAGGGCACGACGCCGATGCGGAAGCGTTGGCCGAGGCGACCGCCCAGGAATGGTTGAAGAAAAAGAAATGTGACATTCTCCTCTGGGGCCGGGCGAAATCGAATGATGTCGTTTCGTTGCGCACGACTGTCGCCAAATCCGGGAGCACCAGCCCGGAAAGTCACCGTCTGACGGATTTGCTCGATCTACCTCTTTCCGCTTTGAGTAGTCTCGGTGCGGCGATTTCCGCACGGGTGGCAGCTCTCGCGGCCCCGGCGGTTGACGATCGTGGCCGCTACCTTGTCCCGGCGATGAAGGATGTCGCAACACAGATCGAACCGCTTCTTGCGAATATGAACGAGGCGTTTTCTTCCGACACGCGCGGCGCGCTTTTCTTCAATTATGCCCTCGTGCGTTCGACCATCGGCTTACAAGCGGGAAATAACGACGATCTGGCCAAAGCCATTGCAGCCTTTCGCGAGGCGCTGAAGGAATTTACGCGCGAACGCGTGCCGCTCAAGTGGGCGATGACGCAAAACAATCTCGGCGGTGCGCTCTATGGGCTCGGGGAGCGGGAGAGCGGGACGGCGAAGCTGGAGGAGGCGGTTGCGGTCTGTCGCGAGGCGCTGAAGGAATTTACGCGCGAGCGGGTGCCGCTCCAGTGGGCGGGGACGCAAACCAATTTCGGTAATGCGCTCTGTGCGCTTGGGAACCGCGAGAGCGGGACGGTGAAGCTGGAGGAGGCGGTCGCGGTCTATCGCGAGGCGCTGAAGGAATGGACGCGCGAGCACGCGCCGCTCCAGTGGGCGGTGACGCAAAACAATCTCGGCAATGCGCTCTGTGCGCTTGGAGAGCGCGAGAGCGGAATGGCGAAGCTGGAGGAGGCGGTTGCGGTCTATCGCGAGGCGCTGAAGGAATTGACGCGCCAAGCAGCTCCGCATTGGCATGACATGGCTGAACTGAATTTATCCCGATGTCTTGCTTTGTTGGAGCAGCGTCGGAAAACATAAGGCAAGCGCGCTGCCAAGTAGGGCAGAGACGGACTCGACGCAGCGACTAAAAACTAGTGTCTAGAATATAGATTCACACGCTTTCTCATGCTATCTTCATTGAAGGTTAAGGGCCAAGATCGGGATGGCGAATGAGACTCCTGGTGACGATATTGAGTGCAGGCGCGGCGCTGACGTTCGTGGTGGCGTCCGGCCTGATGAATTGGGTCTTCATGACCTCGCTCGGCAAGAGCGAACTTGAACAGCAAATTCTGGGAGCGGTCAGCGTAGCCGTCTCCGTCTTTATCGCGCTTCTCCCGACGCTGATGGTCTGGGCCTGGCGCGAGCGGCGCTATGCGTACATTGCGCTGGGCGTACCGGTGTTCTTCGCCTTCGCCGCTTTCTCTCTTTCCTCGGCCGTCGGCTTTGCCGCCAAAAATCGCGGCAGCCTGAGCGATGAACGCGCGCTCGCCAATGCCCGGCTCGCCAGCCTGACGCAGGAGACTGCGGACGCAGAGGCGAAGCTTAAGGCGCTCGGCACAACCAAGCCTGTTGCCGCCATTGAGGCCGCCCTGCATCGCCTCGAACAGGACTGGCGCTGGCAATCCTCCAATTTCTGCCAGGACGCGACGGCGGACGCTTCGCGCGTTTTCTGCAAGGGCTATTTCGATCTGAAAGCCGAAGCCGCAACCGCCGCTGAAGCGGCGAACCTCGAAACGCGCCTGGTTGCTCTCAGAAACGACACGCGCCGCCTCGAAGAGCAGGGGGCTGGCCGTATTACCGACAATCAGGCGGGCGTGCTGGCGGACGTTCTCGGCCTATCAGCGGCGAAGGTCGAGCGCGGCCTCATGCTTTTCCTCGCCGTGCTGGTCGAGGTCGGCGCTGCACTGGGGCTGTATTTCGCGACGGGGCACATACGCCCTACCGAAGCGAACCGCGCGCCGCCGGGCAGGGGCCTGACGGTCATCGAAACCGTGCCTTTGACGCCCGTATTGGACGCAAAGGCACCCGATGCAGCGAAGCGGATTGGTGCAGCCGCTCCCCGGCGCGTACCGCGTCTGAGCCGGGGGCAGGCGTAAAGCCGCCCGATAAGGGGAACCGGAAAAGGAAGTGAACCATGGGCTACATCGTGCCCTTCATGAACAACAAGGGCGGAACCGGCAAATCGGTGCTGGCGCGCGCTTACGCGGTGGAAGCGGCGCGAGCAGGGGCCTCGGTTCTGATCGCCGATCTGGACGACGTGCAGCGCACATCGAAGAACTGGGCCGATCACCGGATAAGCAACGGCCTGAAACCCCTGATCCGCAGCGAGATCGCCACGCCGCGCACGGCCTACGATATGGCGGGGCGCGCCGACGTGCTGATTATCGACGCCCCCGGCTGGACCGACCGCGAAAGCCTCAAAATGGCCCGCTGGTCAACTTTTTGCGTCATCCCCTCCCGCGCCAACCGGATGGACGATCTGTCCGAGACGGTGCGCCTCCTGCATGCCCTGAAGGCCCAAGGGATCGAGGACTGGCGCTTCGGCGTCGCCTTGAACGCGCTCCGCGCGGCGACGGCAAACGAGGACGACCGCGACGCGCGCGCCTATCTCGCCGAAGCCGGATTCGGCGCACTGCCCGGTTTCGTGCGCGACCTCAAAGCCTACGAAATCGCGCTCCTCGAAGGCAGGGCCATCACCGAAACGCCGGACAAGACGCTGAACGACGAAGCCTTCGTGCTCGTGAACGGCATTGCTGGCGCGGTTTACGAAGCCAACCGCAAGCTCGTGCTCGAAGCCGAACGCGGCAAGACGCAGACCAGAACCCGCAAGACCGACCGCAACAAGGGAGGGCGAAGCCAATGACGAAGAGCAATTTCGAGAGGCTGGCGAAGCAATCACTGTTCGCAAAGCCGCCGCGTCCGGGAGACAGCGCGGGCGTCGAGGGCTTTGGCGCGGTGCGCGTGACCGACGGGCGTTCGGCCCGGCGAACGGGGCGCGTGGTGCAGTTCGCGACCGTCGTGTCGCCGGAATTCAAGAAGTGGCTGAAGGTGGAAGCTGCCTCGAAGGAAAAGAGCATGGCGGCGCTGCTGGACGACATGAAAGCCGCCTACGTCGAAAAGTACGGAGACGAGTGAGCAGGGGAGTGAGCGATGTTGTCGTTCCTGAAACGTAAACCCGAGCTGCCGATGCCGGTCGAGTCGCCAGTGCTTGCTGGCTGCGATCAGCAAGCATCGCAGCAGGCGCTACCCGCGCCGCAAGCGCACGACGACGCCAAGCGCAACCGGCAGCAAAACATCAAGGTCAGCGACGATTGCGCCGCCGCCTTCGCCGCGCTGGCCAAGGAGCTGGGCATCAGCAAGGCGGCGCTGTTCGAGGATTTGGTCGCCGAGCGGCTGGAGGCGCTGCAACGGCGCGGGGTGAAGATCGAGGTTTAAGCCGGATGGGGCGTTCCCATGTCTCGCGTTCAGCGACGGAATTTATCCATTGGCACTCCGGGCCAGCCAGGCGGCGGCCATGCTGGGCGTGAGCGAAAGCCAGCTCCGACAGTGGGTGATCGACAAAAAAATTCATAAGCCATACCGCGTCCACAAAAACGTGGTGCTTTTCGACGCGGCGACACTGGCGGCCGACTGGGATCGTATCAAGGAGGAAGCTGACGCCTCCATTCCGGCGGCCAGTGTTGAAGAAATAGAGGAAGGACCAAACCCATGGGACGGCGTTCTTCGCTGATGCGGCGACCCCCAAAATACTGCCACGGCTATATCGACTGCCGTGGCAAGCCGCGCTGGTATCTGCGGCGTCCGGGCTATAAGCGGGTGGCCTTGCCGGGCCTCGCCTGGTCGCCGGGATTCATGGCGGTCTATGAGGCGGCCATGGCGGGCGAAAAGATTGAACCGGGCAAGAGCAAGGTCAAGCCGGGCAGCGTATCGGACCTGATCGCCATCTACTACCAGACCGCCGCCTTCACCGGCCTGTCCGACGCGACGCGGCAGACCTATCGCGGCATTCTGGAGCGATTCCGCGAGGAGTACGGCGAGTTACCCGTCGCGCGCATGGAAGAGCAGCACATCACCGCCATTCTGGATAAGAAGGCGTCCACGCCTGCGGCGGCGAACAATCTGCGCCGCCTGCTGCGGGCGATCATGAAGCTCGCCAAGAAGCGGAAAATGATCACGGTCAATCCGATGACCGAGGTGGAGCCGATCCGCTACAAGGTGAAGGGGTTCAAGGGCTGGTCCGATGCCGAAATCGAGCTGTTCACCGATTGCTATGCGATAGGCACGCGCGAACGTCTGGCCATGGAGCTTCTGCTCTGCGCCGGGCCGCGCCGCAGCGACGCGGTGCGTCTCGGGCCGCAGCATGTGCCGGGCGGACGGCTGGTCTATAAGCAGAAAAAGACCGGAGCCGAGATCAACATTCCGCTGCTACCGCAGCTTGCGGCGGCGATTGACGCCATCCCCTCGATGGCGCGCCAGAAATTTTTCCTTGAAACCCAGTTTGGCGAGCCTTTCACCGAAACGGGATTTTATAACTGGTTCACCGACAAGGCGCGCAAAGCAGGGGTTCCCGAGGGACGCTCGCCGCATGGGCTGAGAAAAGCCTGCTGCCGCCGTCTGGCCGAGGCGCAGTGCACGCCGCACGAAATCATGTCGGTGAGCGGGCATGAGACGCTGAAAGAAGTGGAGCGCTACACGAAAGCCGCGAATATGACGCGGCTTGCCAACAGCGCTATTGCGGCCCTGCAAACGGCGCAGAAGGAGGGTGCTCAGCCGGGAAAGCAGGATTCGGAATTGGCTAACATGGACGGAACTGTTAGCCAAAGCATCAAGCAACTCATTGAATTTACGTGGAAAAAATCAAGCCATGGCGGAGAGGGAGGGATTCGAACCCTCGATACACTTGCGCGTATTCCAGTTTTCGAGACTGGCCTATTCAACCACTCTAGCACCTCTCCGCAATCGAGCAGCCTCTCCCGCCACAAGCCGTGGCGGCGCGCTGCTTCGCGCACCTAGTTACAGCGAAATTGCCCGCATTAAAAGAGGCTATCGCTGTTTTTCCGCGTTCAAACCCGCACAATGCCCAACGAGCCACTCCCGCGCCCTCACCGCCCCTCAATCAACGCCTGAATCACCCCGCTCAATGCAGGGCCATCCCACTCCGCCGCGCCGGCCAGCCGCGCAACCTCGCGGCCTTCGCGGTCAATGAGCAGGCTCGTCGGCAGCCCCTGCGCCGTCAGCCGCGACGTGCTTTCCCCCTTCGGGTCCAGGAAAAGCTGTAGATGCGTCAGCTTGCTGCTGTCGAGAAAACGCTTCGGCGCGTCTGCCCCGTTGCGGTCCAGGCTGATGGCGACGACGCTGAAGTCTTTGCCGCCGAGTCTCGCCTGCAAACGGTCGAGCGACGGCAGCTCCTCCCGGCAGGGCACACACCACGTCGCCCAGAGATTGATGAGAACCACCTTGCCGCGCCAATCGGCCAGCGTTTTCGGCGCGCCGTCCGCATCGGTAAACGCAAACCCCGCAATGGCCCGCGGCTCGCGCAGCCTGATCAGTTTCGACACACTTACATCCGGCGTCCCCAGAGGCGCACCATCGGCAACGGGCGGCATTTTTCCAATCCGGCTGCCCACCAGATAGCCCACGGTCAGAAATCCGGCCATTGCCGGAATCATGATGCCCGCGAAAATGATTGCCAAACGTCTCACGTTTTGGTTCATCTGCCTCTCACCATTTAAGCCTGCACTCGTTGACCCGCCAGCGAATGCAGGCTTGGATTTATTTGTTTGCGCAGAGTTTTCTCGCCAAACCGGGAAGGCCGCCGGGGCGGAATGCCCGGCGGGTCCAGGATTAACGTCATGACCAATACCATGTGGGGCGGACGCTTCGCCAGCGGTCCCGCCGCGATCATGGAGGAAATTAACGCCTCCATCGGCTTCGACAAGCGCCTTTTCGCCCAGGATATCGCCGGGTCGATGGCCCATGCGGCCATGCTGGGGGCCACGGGCATCATTTCCAAGGACGATGCCAGCCAGATCATCACCGGCCTGGAGAAAATCGCCGGCGAGATGAACAGCGGGCAGTTTCCGTTCTCCCGCGCGCTGGAGGATATCCACCTTAATATAGAGTCGCGGCTGAAGGAACTGATCGGCCCCGCCGCCGGACGCCTGCATACAGCGCGCTCGCGCAACGATCAGGTCGCGACCACCATGCGGCTCTATATCCGCGACGCCGCCGATCACCTCGATCAGCAATTGCATGGCCTGCAAACCGCGCTCGCCCGCAAGGCGCGTGAGCACGCCGCCACCATCATGCCCGGCTTCACCCATCTGCAAACCGCGCAGCCGGTGAGTTTCGGCCACCACTGCCTCGCCTATGTCGAGATGATCGCCCGCGACCGGGGACGCCTCGCCGATGCCCGCCGCCGCCTGAACGAAAATCCGCTGGGCGCGGCGGCGCTGGCTGGCACGTCCTTCCCCATCGACCGGCACATGACCTCCCAGGCGCTCAGCTTCGACCGGCCCATGGCCAACTCGCTGGATGCCGTCTCCGCCCGCGATTTCCTCATCGAAATCCTGAGCTGCTCGGCCATCGCCATCATGCACCTGTCGCGGCTGGCGGAGGAAGTCGTGCTCTGGTCCTCCTCGGAATTCGCCTTCATCAAGCTGTCCGACCGCTTCACCACCGGCTCCTCCATCATGCCGCAGAAGCGCAACCCGGACGCCGCCGAGCTGGTGCGTGCCAAAACGGGGCGCATTTACGGGGCGCTGCAAAGCCTGCTGGTGGTGATGAAGGGCCTGCCGCTAGCTTATTCGAAGGACATGCAGGAGGACAAGGAAGTCAGCTTCGACGCCCTCGACAGCCTGTCCCTCGCCATCGCCGCCATGACCGGCATGGTGGACGACATGGCCATCGACGCCGCCAGGATGCGCGTCAGCGCCATGCGCGGCTACTCCACCGCCACGGATCTGGCCGATTGGCTGGTGCGCGTGCTGAACCTGCCGTTCCGCGAGGCGCATCACGTCACGGGGCGCATCGTCAAGCTCGCCGAGGAGCGCGGCGCGCCCTTGCAGGATTTGAGCCTTGAGGATATGCAGACGGTCGAGCCCCGCATTACGGCGGACGTGCTCACGGTGCTCAGCGTCGAAGCGTCGGCGGCCAGCCGGCGAAGCTTTGGGGGCACAGCGCCGGAAAATGTGCATGCGCAAGCGGAAATGTGGTTGAAGCGTCTGGAAGACGGCACAATTCCGCGCTAGGACTAGCATTGTGGGACCGGCTGCGGGTGCAGTCTCTTGTCGCGTTGTCTTATGATGACGCTTTGAAGTGGATGGACGGCGGGGCTATGTTGAACTGTCTGCGGATTGCGTTGGTATGCGGAATTGTGGTGGCGCTTGCCGGTTGCGGCAAAAAGGGTCCGCTGGACTCGCCGGATGCTCCCGAGACGAGCAAAACCAAATTCGACGCCAAGGCTTTGATCGACAAGAGAAGCCACAGCGGGCCGAAGGCGTCCGCGCCCAAGGAATGCAAATCGACGATCCTCGATCCGCTGATCGGCGCCGAGTGCCCCCAGCAGTAGAACGCTCAAAAAACGGGGCCGGTAAATCCGGCCGCGCCGGGGCGGCGTACAACAAACAATAACTTAGACACCACCCCATGCATCATTTTGAATATCGCGATGGCGTGCTCCACGCCGAGGCCGTGAATCTCCAGACGCTGAGCGAAGCCGTCGGGACGCCGTTCTATTGCTATTCGACCGCCACGCTGGAACGGCATTATGAGGTCTTCGCCGGTGCCTTTAAGGACACCGATGCCCTCGTCTGCTTCGCGCTGAAGGCCAATTCCAACCTGTCCGTGGTGAAGACGCTGGCCCGGCTTGGGGCCGGCATGGACGTGGTTTCCGAGGGCGAACTGCGGCGCGCGCTGGCTGCGGGAACACCGGCCGGCAAAATCGTATTCTCCGGCGTCGGCAAGACCCGCGCCGAAATGGCCTTCGCCGTCCAGGCGGGCATCTATGCCTTCAACGTCGAGTCCGAGGCCGAGCTGCACGCCCTGTCCGAGGTAGCGTCCGGCCTGGGGCGCCCCGCCCGCATCGCCTTCCGCGTCAACCCCGATGTGGACGCCAAGACCCATCACAAAATTTCCACCGGCCGCGCCGGCGACAAATTCGGCATCCCTTACGAGGTCGCGCCGGAGCTTTACAGGCTGGCGGCAACCCTGCCCGGCATCCAGGTTGCGGGCGTGCACATGCACATCGGCAGCCAGATCACGCACCTGAAGCCGTTTTCCGAAGCCATCACGCTGATCGCCGATCTGGTGGCGGTGCTGCGCGGCCAGGGGCAGAGCATCGAATTCGTCAATTTCGGCGGCGGCCTGGGCGTCCCTTATCGCGGCGAGGACGAACCGCCCCACCCCACCGCCTATGCCGAAATGGTGGCCGGCGCCACCTCCGCCCTCGGCTGCAAGCTGCTGTTCGAGCCTGGCCGTCTGATCTGCGGCAACGCCGGCATCCTCGTCTCGCGCGTGATTTACGCCAAGCCGTCCAACGGCAAGCGCTTCGTCATCGTGGACGCGGCCATGAACGACCTCATCCGCCCGACGCTGTACGACGCCTATCACGACATCTGGGCGGTCTCCGAAGCGCGCGCCGGCGAGGTCATGATGGCGCAGGACGTGGTCGGCCCGGTGTGCGAGACGGGCGACTTCCTCGCCAAGCATCGCCAATTACCCGTTCTGCATGCGGACGACCTCATCGCGGTGATGACAGCGGGTGCCTATGGTGCATCGCAGTCGTCCATGTATAATAGCCGTCTACTAGTGCCGGAAGTTCTGGTGCGCGGCAGCGAATGGAGCGTGGTGCGGCCGCGTCCCAGCTACGAGCAGATGCTCGCGGCGGAGACATTCGCGCCGTGGTTGACGGGCGATTAAGTGTTCCGGCACCATAACAAAGCCACATCGCAACGCCTGAGTTCGAAGCTGGCTTGAAGCCGCGGGAAGCTCCGAAGCGCAGCGAGCGGCCGGATTGGATTGATGACCGAGAATAGTGAAGTCGCGTGGCATAACCTGACACCCCCGCAGATCCTGTTGGAACGCAAGATCAGCCAGGCCAAGCGTGTTTTGGCCGCAGGGCGGCTGTGGATGGCGTTCTGGCCGCTGCTGGCCGTGATGCTGGCGTTCGCGACGGTATCGCTGTTCGGGCTTTGGCCGCTGCTGCCGCCGCTGGCGCATCAGGCCGTGCTGGCAGCCTTTGCCGCCGCTGCCGCCGTCTCGCTGGTGCCGCTGATCCGGTTCCGCTGGCCCAGCCGCGAAGACGCCGTTACCCGCTTGCAGCAAGCCTCGTCCATCGCCCACCGGCCGGTCACCTCCTTCGAGGACAAGCTGGCCCTGCCGCGCGAGGATGCGCAGGCCGAGCGCCTGTGGCTCGCCCACCGGCAGCGTCTGGCGCAAACCTTCGCCAAACTGCGTACCGGCTGGCCGGAGGCGCGCATCGACCGGAAAGACCCGTATGGCCTGCGTGCCGTGCTCGATTCTGCTGGCCGCTCTCGGCGTGATCGTCCATGGCGGGGAATGGAAACCGAGGCTGGCCGCCGCATTCGACGTGAGGGCGGGCCTTGCCGGTTCGATCCGCCTCGACGCCTGGCTGACGCCTCCGGCCTACACCGGCAAGCCGCCGGTGATGCTTGCCGAAGCGTGGCGGGCTGGCGCTTTCGGCGGCAGCCTGAAGGGCGAAATCGAGGTTCCGCAAAACGCCGAGCTGGTGGTGCGCGTCAACCATCAGTATTCGGGGAATTTCCAATTGCGGGTAGAGGGTGACGAGCCGCAGACAAAGCGGGTCATGGCGCCCATACCGGAGTCCAGCGGCCCCAACCTTGCCGAATTCCGCGACAAGCTTTCCGGCAATGCCACCGTCACCGTTTACGACGGCGGCTCGACGCTGGCCTCGTGGACCGTCAAGATCATCCCCGACCGCGCGCCCGCCATCGCGCTGACGGAGCCCGTTTCCTCCTCCCGCCGCAACGCACTTCATATCAAATTCCACGTCGAGGACGATTACGGCGTCGCTTCGGCCAGAGCCTCGATCGACCCGGCTCCAACCTTCGAGGAGCAGGAGGCGGATTACGCCAGCCGGGGCAAGCGCCGCGCCAAGGCCAGCGATGCCATGCCGAAGCGCCTGGGCGAGGCGCCGGTGTTCCCGTTGAACCTTCCCCGCTCCAGTCTGAAATCCGGCGACGGGCAGACCTACAAAGATTTGACGGCCCATCCCTGGGCAGGCCTGCCGGTGAACATGACGCTGATCGCCGAGGATCAGGCCGGCCAGCTCGGCGCCAGCGACGCGGGCCGTTTCATCCTGCCGGAGCGCGAGTTCAAGAAGCCGCTGGCCAAGGCCCTCATCGAGCAGCGCAAGATTCTCGTCAACAATCCGCTCAGGCCGGAGCCGGTGGCGCGCGCCCTTGACGCCCTCACCCTGGCGCCGGAGACCTACTTGCAGAATTACGGCCTGTTCCTGGGTTTGCGGTCGGTCTATTGGCGGCTCGCCGCCCGTCCCTCGCTGCCCGGCGTAGAAAGTGCGGCCGATCAGCTCTGGAACATCGCGCTCAAGATCGAAGATGGCGACATGCCCGAGGCGGAGCGGGAGCTGCGCGATGCTCAGGACCGGCTGGCGAAAGCTTTGGAGGCCAATGCGGCGCCGGAGGAAATCGCCAAGCTGATGAAAGAGTTGCGCGAAGCGCTGGCCAAATTCCTGGAGACGGCGCGTAAGAATGCGCAGAGCAATGAGAATATGGGCGACGCCAGCCCCCCCGGTGAGCGGGTGACGGCCAAAGACCTGGAAAATATGCTGAAAAACATCGAGGATCTGGCCAAGACGGGCTCGAAGGATGCGGCCCGCCAGATGCTCGCCGAACTGCGGCGCATCCTTGAAAATGCGGCGGCCGGACGCGATAGCCAGGACGGGCAGCCGTCGCAGATGAGCATGCTGGACGAACTCAGCAACCTGATGACCCGTCAGCAGCAATTGCTCGATGAGACCTACCGGGCCAAGCGCGACAGCCAGAAGCGTGACCAGGGGGACAGCGCCGGAGAGGGAGACGATGAGGGCGTGAGCGGACGCGCCAATCCGCGTCAGGGCCGCGCCAAGCCGCCGCGGCAAAAGGGCAGCGGACAGCCGGCGAAGGCCCCTCCCGATTTGAACGAGCTGAAAGAGCGGCAGCAGGCGCTCCGGGACGAACTGGGCGAGTTGCGCAAGGGCATGACTGGCCTCAATCGCGGCGTCGAGCAGAAGCTTGACGAGGCTGAGGGCGCCATGGGCGAGGCGGGCGAGGCGCTCGGGCAGGGGGAATCCGGGCAGGCCGCCGGGCACCAGACCGACGCGGTGGACAGTTTGCGTGCCGGGGCAAAGGCTCTCGCCGAGCAGATGATGCAATCGCGGGAGGGGCGCGACGGCAACCAGCAGGGTAACAACAACTCCCGCGATCCGCTAGGCCGTCCGAGCCGCACCCGCAACGGCGACAACGACGATACCGTGAAGGTGCCCAAGGAGATGGATATTCAGCGGGCGCGCGAGATCCTGGACGAACTGCGGCGGCGTCTGGGCGAGCGCTACCGGCCGGAGCTGGAGCTGGAATATCTCGACCGGCTGATCAAGCGGTTTTAGCGCGTGAGGACGGTTCGCGGTTTCCGGCGATGCCTGGCGGCGAAATTGCTCACGGTGCCGGCGGATATGATTGGGTAACTCCAATTTGCGCTTGTAAACGCTGGGGAAGCAAGCTAGGGAATGAGCACCCTTGCTGGGGGATAGTTTAATGGTAGAACAACGGACTCTGACTCCGTTAGTCTTGGTTCGAATCCAGGTCCCCCAGCCAACGGGGTAGTATGCTAAGGTACCTGAAAGTGTCGGTCCTCATTACCCGCATTTTTTCGAGATGCCCAGCCTGCTCCCTGACCGGCAATGGGCGGCAGCTTTAAGCCGCCTGCCTCACGGCATCCGCAAGCCACTCGATGGCCCGGTCAATATCCCGCTGCGGGATTGCAGCTTTCTGCGCCACAACTGCGGCGAGAGCTGGTTGCAGCCGGACGGTGCCTTCCGGCGTGACGGGGAAGTCAGGGCGCTTCCACGTATGCGATGCAATCCAGGGTAAAAGCGTGGCGTCGATGTCCGCCCGCACCAGTTCCATCACATCGTAGGTCAGCGAGTACCGGCCGGGAGCATCGGCATGCAGGAAGCCGCAAGCCGGGTCGAAGCCTTGTACCGCCAGCGCGCGGGTGATCTGGGCGGCGGCGATGCTGTACGCGTAGTTCAGCATGGCATTCACCGGGTGCATCGCGTGGCGCGGGCCGCCGGAAATCGGGCTGGCCCGGTGGGTGAACTGCGTCCACGCGTCCGGCCAGTTACGCTTCTTGTGTTTCACCGCGAACCGCCAGTTCGCCCAATATCCAAGCGCCGCGTGGGCTTCGATGATGAGAAGCTCGTCTACGGATCGAGCGGTTTTGATCTGCGCCAGCGTCTTTCTCTGCGTTTCCGCTGACAGCTTGCCAATCCGCGCCTGACCGGCGGTCTTCTGCATCAGGATCAGTTTCGCCATGCGCACCCGGTCAGCCGCGAATTGGGCGCGGCGAAGCAAAACATTGGCGGAAGGGGACGGCTGCGTCGCCGATATCAACTCACCATGCCAGCCCAGCACGTAAATCCCAACGCCCTGCGCCTCGCACCACTTGATCGCATCCACAGTAATTTGCCCGCTGGTTCCCAGAAAGATGATGGCACAGAGGCGATGCGTGACTTTCGGAAAGCTGCGCTCACTGCCGGTGTCGAAGCAGACAAGGTCGCCGTTCTTGACTTTGAGCGAACAGCCATGGCCGTGCAAAACGTGTACAGCGCTGCGCGGATCGGCGCGCTGCCGCCAATAAAGCGCTGCGCGCTGATCCTCATCGGCGGAGAAATCCGGGACTGCGGCGGCAGCCTCTTCATCGAGAGGTGCGCCGCTATGATGCGCGGGCACCTCAGGCTGACGCCGCATATCCGCCTGTTCATCCAGCCATACCCGGTAAAGCGTGCTGATGTGCGCATATGAATATGCGCCTGAATTCGACTGCGCGTAATCCTGCCATGCGCCCTTAACAGTTCGCCCTGCCGCTTCGAGGCTGGCGATACGAGCAAAATCGGGCAGCTTGGCTTGTCCATTGCGCGGACGCTTCGGGATGCGCGGTTGTGATGGCTTCGGCTTTTCTCCCGTTCTCTGCCACTCGACAACGCGCATTATCCTGCCGTGGGACAAGCCCGTCGCTGCTGCCACCTTGCGGAAAGATAATCCCTGGTGCCGCAGCGAGACAATGTTTTGAACCGTCTCGGCGTCGAGTTCTGCAATACGGGCCGCCATGGATTTAGTGTCTCTGATGAAAAGGCATCTCGGAATGTATCTGTTCGATTATACTTCAATAAAAACATGCCGTCGAACGAAACTTCGTCGTACTGATGCCGTATGCCTCAGGTGGGTGTAGCGTTATTGTAGAAAAGTTAGTTCTCTATGGCACCTAATTCTTCTCCCAGCGATACAGCATTACGTCGTCCCTGGATACCGGCGTTAGTTCCAGGCAGCCTGCGATATCGCAAGGGTTCCCCCCGAGTCCTGGATCGCTCTCGGCGCAGAGCGTTTGGGGTGCCGACATAAATTGGGCAACCTCCCAGTCTTGGCTTTCCGCAGCGGAAACAGCCCGTGTCAGCGTTTGCCGGTCCCTTTCGGCGAGTAGGATACCTTTCGTCATGAAATTCTTAATTTTATCGCGGCTCAAGCCCGATAGAAGAGCCAGCCGCTGAACGCGTCTTACACGACCATCACAAACGATAGGCGGCTTCCCCTCGTTGAGCTTTTGTATAGCTTTCGCATATATTTCCGGAATGAAGGCATCGTGAAAATAGCTATAAAAGTCACTGTCAACTAGATACAGAACGCGTTCGCGTAAATTTTGCTGCAAAGCTTGATCCCGCTCAAGCGAGCGATACGCGTCATTGCGGCCTTTCTTCTGCTTCGGCGAGGTGCGCTGCCTGCCCGTCTTGATCGCCGTCAGGCTGCGGGCGATAAGCTCAAGTTCTGGCGGTCTCGGCCGGCTTTCGCCCGACCGGTAACGTTCGAGATTGCGCTGGGGAAGTCCGCTTTCCTCAGCAAGAACAGTCAGATCGAATTCTGTCAGCGCGGCTGCGTCAAATGCTCCGCTGGTGTAGCAGGTGTCCGCATCGGTCGGAATTGCCCCGTCCGTGTCCAGATGATCGTCATCGCGAACACCGCCGGTTTCCTTCCCTTGAAACCGCTGCGCGATGACAACGAGGTTGCGCCGCGCTAGCTCTGGCTTACCTTCGTGTTGAAACGATTTATATTCATCCCGGTCGAAATAAAAGTGAAGCCGGTCATAAAGCGTATGAAAGTTGACGCCTTCCATTTTACCAAGGTATTCTGGCGGCTCATGGGTATCAAAGCGTTTGAGATGATCCTTGACTTCAGAAAACTCCCGCGTGAACGGCGCGTAATATGAGCTTCTCAGTTCCTGCCTGACCGCATCGAAGGTCGCGTGATCCAACGCCTCCCTGCCGGAATAGGATTTCCCCGGACTGGGCACGAAGGTGGCAAATCCGAACGGCCGAGCGCCGATCCGTTCGCCGTAAGCCTTCCAGGTGTGAGCGGTTGCCAGCGAAATTTGCCAGAAATGCGGGGTATCGATTGCAAGTTTAGTGAAGTCCAGCCGTTTGCCTTGCTCGATGCTTTCCACCGCATGCTGAGCGAGATCAATGAGAAGATCAGCCGCTCTTGCATTGGCCACGATGCGGCTTTTATTTTTCCGCGTTTGCTCTTTGTCATTGCCATCAAGGTAGCTGACATGGGGATTATAGGTCTGGGGTTGAATGAGCTTTACGTCAGCCGACGCGCCGCCATCATCGCCATTTTCCGCAATGTCCTCCGCGTCCATGTAATCGCCCGGCTGTGCCACATCCCCGGTCCCGTGCGCCGACACTTTCCGCAGCCTGATCCAATAGGCGCCATCCCCGGACTTTATCCGCCCGGCTCCTTTCAACAGTTCTCGAACGCGATTATAAAGAACGTAGCGCTTTGCTGAAACGGCGATGCCGTAAAGCGGTTCAAACCCATCGGCTTCTTTGCCATTCCTATAATTGACCTTTTCGAACCGCAGGATGGGTAACTGTTCGCCGCTATCATTGTAATATGGTGACAGTGCCGTGAACCAGTTCGTGATCTCCTTGACTTTTTGTTCGAATATCTCGGGCTTCATCGCTTCAGGCTTCGCGTAACACATGCTGTCAGTGTCGCAAAACAGGTAGGACAGCCCGCGTTCTTCTCCCAAGGCTTCAGCGATGGCGAGCAGAAGACGGCCTGCTGCGGAAATCAGCGTGCCTATCGGCAGGCGAAATACGGCCCCGGCGTCTCCACTTTATTGACGCTGGCGCGAAAGGCGCCGTTCGCGTCGTAAATTATCGCACCGCGCGGTTTTGCCTTCGTTTCCGTATTAATCTCGACAAGGACGCCGTAGGACGTAGAACTGGCCGTGCTTTTTAGTACGCCACTCAGGCTTTCCCAATAATCGGCCCGTTCATCTTTCGGATTCTCCTCCAGGCATTTTTCGATCTTGATGCGCATTTCCACGATGCGCTGAAATAAATCTTGTTCGCGAAGATTGATCTTGTACTCGCTGTCGCCATAAAATTCCAGCTCCTGAGTTGTCGCGCACCCGTGGGGAACAAGCTCTATTGTTTCCTGGATAACTGGCAGCTTGCCTTTTCTCAGGAATTTCGAGGCCAGCAAATCGGCGAACGTCAGCCAGACCGGCAGACGGCTTTTGACATGATTGACGCCAATGTTGGCGGCACCGTGAGGTGCATAGACGGCGCGAAGCGGAAGAATGTCGTCGTCCGGGACGATCAGCGCGATGCCGCGCAGCCTCTCCCAGTTTTCGCGCTTCTGCATGTCCTGGATGGCCACGTTCTTGAGGAAATCCAGCACTTCAGGATCGTTGCGTCGGACCTCCAGCCGCTCAGCCAGCAGCAATTCCTGAAGCCGCATCAGTGCGTTGACTGTTGTATACTGACTGCGAAAATCGGTATGAATAACTTCACACGGCTTCAATCGAATCCGGATTTCTGACCGGCCGCCGAAATACGTTGACATGAATTGCCCGATGAGTTCCGGCGTGATCTCCTCGTGCCTGCAAGTTCGATCTTTGTTCAAAAATTTGGGAAAGCCAAACTCGTCGAGATAGGCTTTTCCCAGGGAGGCTTCCGAATAGAGCTGCCAGATGGGACGGTTTAAGTTGTGCTGCCGGTAAATGGCGCGCAGCTTCGTATAAACCTCCCAAGTCGCTTGCACATCTGACAGGCAATAAGAAATGTATTCTGGCTTCACCAGCTTTCCGTGATAATCCACCTCTTCTTTCTGAACAAGTGTCTTAAGTTTTCTGGTTAGCGTCTTCAGGCTTTTGTCGCCAGGGCCAAGCAATGCTCCTGCCAGCGTGATAGTGTCAAGAAACTTGATGTTGTGTGTATTTGATTCTTCGCTGATGACCAGCTTGCCGCCGACGCGAACAGGCTTTTTGGTCTTACACATACCGTATTGGTATTTGCCCCGGCCAAGTTTCTTGATCCTGACGGGCGGATGAAAGGCGCAATCCTTCTTGCCGTCATTCGGACAACCGCAAAGCTTAAGCCTGAAGCCGCCAAAGAATTGTCCCCGCCCCAAGCCGTGTTGTGTGGCGAGCCTGCTGAGATCGAATGGTAAATTATGTCCAATGACGAGCAGGTTATCCGCCACTTTGTCGGCCTCACGAGCGTAGTGATAGAACACCTCCTCAACAAATTCTTCTTTCGATAAAAATTTCGGCTTATCGGAGGATGCGGCATGCCGTGCAGTCTCAGCATATTTTTCGAGTATTTCGAATTCTTCGTCGGTTAGCTGCGCCTTGTTGTGAATTAGCCCCCATTCTTCGAGAGTATCGAACTTTTCGCGGAGAGCTTGGATGCGCGCGGGCGTGAGATGACCGTGCCTGGCAAGTTCCATGCGCGCTTGTTGCGAAATGCCCCGAACTTGATAGGCGCCGAATTCTAAACTCCTGGTCTGTCCCGATCGTTGTTTCACAGTCGAAGATAAGGCAGTATCCCTCATAGGGCCGTCCGGCTTCCCAAACACGCTGCCCTATTGGGGTTGCCGGAGGGAGCGCTCTTTCGTCCTGCTCCTCCTCCCCGTCATCATCGTCGTCGTCGTCTTCTTCATCTTCGTTGCCGTCCTCTTCGTCATCGTTGAAATCGCCAGGAACTCCAGCCGTTCCCTGGATTGCGGGCAACTTTTGAGGGGCGGGCACCGCAGGCTTCCCGTCCAGCCGTGTTTCAGCGGCACCCGGTTCCGGATGGTCCCCAGCAACCGCCGGACTAGGATCACAAGCCGCGCGCGCTTGGAATTGGTCTGCGACGCGCGCAATGAATTCATCCATTTCCGCCGATAGACGGGCTTGTTCCTCCAATTCCTTTTTGGAAGGCTTCTTCCGGTCAGGCACCATGTAGCAGCGGAGACGCTGAACCGCATATGAAAGGTTGATTTCCGCCGTCATGGCTCCCCGCCTAAAATATCTCGCGCACATCACCGAGACAGATATCCGATTCGGGAAGCGATGTTTGTGCACACCAAAATCAAATATTCGAATTCGATAATCGCGAAAATTGTGCGCAATAGATGCCGCTCCTCCTGGTTGATGTTCTCAAACACCTGAGCTAGAGCGCTGGTGGCTTTGAGGGTGACGGCCGTTTTCTTCTGATGGCAATTCAGGCACAGTGGCATGGTCCAGTCGCTGACCCGCCAGCCCAGCGGATGATCCAGCTCAATCGGATGATACTCCAGACAAAACATACAATATCCGCGAGGTGCATCCGGCGGCGCAGCGCAGTTGTAGCATTTGACCTGCCCGCCGATCAGTTCCGTCCTGAATGGTAGTTCCGACAACCAGTATTGCCTCAGCGACGCTGGCCGGCTGAGGCAGATCAGCCTCCGGCGGCGGCGTTTCCTCAAGCCGCCAATATTCCCCGATCAGGCTGCGCGGGGCGAACTCCCAATATGCATCCTCTAGTGCACTGACTCATTCAATAGATGCAGGCAGGCGGCGGAGTTTGGCGAGGATGGTTTCGGCTGGCTTTGTCCAGACGAAGGGTTTGGCATCCTTGTTGTGCTCCCGGATGTAGCGGCGGATAGCCTTTTGAAGCTCGGAGACGGACTTGAAGACGCCGCGCCGGATGCGCCTGCGGGTGATGATGGAGAAGAATCCCTCGACGGCGTTCATCCATGACGCCGATGTGGGCGTGAAGTGGAAGGTCCAGCGGGGATGATCTGCCAGCCATTCCTTGACCTTGGGATGCTTGTGCGTGCCGTAGTTGTCGAGCGATGGCATGGATGATCTTGCCTGCCGGAACGGCCCGCTCGATCGCGTTGAGGAACTTGATGAATTCCTTGTTGGTGTGTTTGGGCATGCAGCGCCCGATGACGGTTCCGTCGAGGATATTGAGAGCAGCGAACAAGGTGGTGGTGCCGTTGCGCTTGTAGTCGTGAGTCATGGTGCCGCATTGCCGGGCTTCAGAGGCAGGCCGGGCTGGGTCCGGTCCAGTGCCTGGATTTGCGTCTTCTCGTCGATGGACACAACGACGGCATGGACCGGCGGGTTCATGTAGACGCCAACGATGTCCTCCACCTTGGCAGCGAAGGCTGGGTCCCTGGACTTCTTGAAGGTGCGGATACGGTGCGGCTGGAGCCGGTGCGCCGCCCAGATCCGCTGCACGGCCCGAAGCGAGATGCCGGCCGCCTTGGCCATCGCCCGCCCGGTCCAGTGCGTGGCTTCGCCAGGCGGGCTGGTGCAGGTCAGTGCAACGATCCGGCTCACGGTCTCCTGCGGCAGCGGGGCCTTGCCGGGCTTGCGTCTCGGCTCACGCAGCAACACATCCACGCCGCTCTCGCCAAAGCGGCGCTGCCAGCGCCAAACCGAAGGCCGGCTGACGCCGGCCTGGCGCGCGATCTGCGCCACCGGCAGCCGTTCCGCCGAAAGCAGAATGATCCGGGCCCGCTGGATATGCTTTTGAGGGCGATTGCGATCGCTGAGCACCGCGGCAAGCCGCTCGCGGTCCTCAGCATTGATGATGACGCTGATTGTTTGTGCCATGCCCGCAGAATCGCACGCCAAAGCGTGCGTGGGAATCCTTTGTCTGCGTCAGTGCACTAGCGGCACAAAATCATTCTTCCCGTAAGATCGGCCCACGTCGCCCTCGCTGTATGCGAATCATGCGCGAAGCTTTCCGCATTCGTTCAGCAGGGGCCGCCGCATCATCGCGAGCGGTGCGATCCGCTGCCGTCATTCGTAGGCCGGGCGGTCATTTCCCGGTGCGAGGTCAGGCGTCACGATTAGCACGCAAGCGATGTAGGCCGTGGGACGAAACCGCTACGCGGTAGGCCGCTGCCGCGTGCGCAGTATTCCTTCTGAATCGTCAAGGCAAGACGCTCGCTCTGATTGAGAATGAGGTTCCCCCCTCGTTCACAATAGGAGTTGCGTATGCGTATCAGCCCGCTTCGTCAGCGTATGATCGACGACATGACTGCCCGCCAGTTTGGAGAAAAGTCCCAAAAAGACTATATCCGGTGTGTGCTGAACTTCGCCGTATTCATCGGCCGCTCGCCGGACACTGCCACCCTCGAAGATTTACAGCGCTTCCGCCTCCATTTAACCGGCAGCTCGCTGAGCATTGCAAGCGTCAACACGGCAATGCAGGCGTTGCGCTTTTTCTTTAGCGTCACCCTCGACAAGCCGGGGCTTCTCAAGGCGCTGTTCCGGGTACAAGCGCCCCAGAAGCTGCCTGTAGTGCTGAACCAGGAGGAAGTCGCCCGGCTCCTTGAGGCTGCGTCCTGCGCCAAGCATAAGGCGGCGCTGAGCGTTGCTTACGGCGCGGGGCTCAGGGCCTCCGAAGTGGTGTCGCTCAAGGTCTCGGATGTCGACAGCACCCGCATGGTGTTGCGGGTCGAGCAAGGTAAGGGACGCAAGGACCGCCCGGCGCCGGATGGCGCCTCTTTTTAGCTCAGAAGAGCCGGTGCTGAAGCACCGGCGGCCATGCTCTCCCCCACGCTGCTCGACGTCCTGCGCGAATGGTACCGCATCGGCAAGCCGGCGGCCTGGCTGTTTCCGGGGCAGAACCCGGTCAATCCGATGACCACACGCCAGCTCAACCGTATTTGCCATGCTCGCGGCTACACGACGGCCCAGGCGCGTGGGCATGACCATCATCGAGTTTTTCGAGCGGGGTACACTACCGCGCTACCGGCTGCCCTCCGCCGCCGTAATGTGGTTCGACACGTCATGAGCTGCGATCTGCCGCCTGGAGGGTCAATGCCGTTCTGGATTGCCGGCTGCAACGCCGCGCCCAGAAAGCTTTGCGGGCGGCAATGCCGGATTTCCGCGCCGCATTGCCCGGCAGCCTTCCAGCGCAGTTCTTTGAAGCTGCCCGCCACCGTTTGCGGTGTCCAGCAACCAACAAACGGCAAACCTTGCCCGCCGCCGCACCTGCCCGCACAGTGAAATCCCCATAGCTCAGCGCCCGCTGCCCGCGGTTTCCTCCCCCGGGGGCTTTCAGACGCCTGCCGGGCCGAGTATGCCGCGCGCCCATCCATCCGGCCGGCATCTGAAACCCATCACGATAGCGGCCCTGGCGGCTTCTTTGGAATCCGGTGCGCGCCGGGGCTGCTTACGGATCCCGAAGCGGTCTTCTCCGAATGGACAGCACAATCACGCATGTAACGCGGAACTTGCTTTCTATCGATACCCGGCCATTTGCGCCTGTCCGCCAACCTAAGCCGCGATCTCAGGCGCCGTTTCCTCAGCTTGTCTTCCCGTCAGACCCAAACACCAGCGCGGCTCGCAGTCCGGGCGCATTATCGGTCAGCTCCAGCCGCGCGCCGTGCCACTCGGCGACCGCCGCAGCAAAGCTCAGGCCGAGACCAAACCCGTGTTTGTCATGGCCTGAAGTTGAGCCGGACAAAGCGGTCAATGGCCGCGCGCTTGTCCGCCGGGATGCCGGGGCCATTGTCGGCGACGGTGAGGATGGTGGCACCCCCGCGTTGCGCCGCCGTAATGACGACATTGCCGCCGTGCGGGGAGTATTTGATGGCGTTGTCCAGCAGGTTGGCGGCGGCCTGAGAAATTAGATGACCGTCGCCACTGACGTAAATGCCGCCGGCCGGAGTCGACAGCCTGCACGGCAACCCCGTTTTCCTCGGCAAAAACCTGATAAAGATCAACCAGTTCCTCCACCATCTCCGTCAGGTTGACCGGGTTGCGCGGCAGCTCCAGCGCGCCGGCCTTGATCCTGGCGATTTTCAGCAGACCGTTGAACGTCGCCACGATCGTGTCGGCCTCGGTGACGGCGCGCTGCAGCGCGGTGCGGTATTCCTCGGGCGAGCGCGGCGACATCAGCGCGACCTCCAGCCGGCCGCGCAGGCGGTTCAGCGGCGTGCGCAGGTCGTGGGCGATGTTTTCCGTCACGCCGCGGATGGTTCCGACCAGCCGCTGTATCCGGTCGAGCATGGCATTGATGTTGCGGGCGAGCAGATCGTATTCATCGCCGCCCTCGGCGACGCTCACCCGTCCGGCCAGATTGCCGTCAAGCACCTCCTGCGCCGTTGCATTGATCTGCGTCAGGCGATGGCGGGCGTATCGCGCCAGCAGCCCGCCCGCCGCGATGCCGAGCAGTAGGTTCACCAGCAGTACGCCGAACAGCGATTCCTCCACCATGAACTGGAAATTGCGGCGTTCCGAGAGCGAGCGCCCCGCCAGCAGGCGGCTGCCATCGGGGAAGGCCAGCGTGCGGATGCGGGCGGAATTGCTCTGCGCGCGCTGTCCGGCGGCGGGCGAGGACTCCGCCACATGACGCACCTCGATGCTGGCGGCGGCTCCAGGCGCGGGGATCCGGGCGGGCCAATATTCCAGATTGCCGGTTTGCGTTCCATCGGGTGCGATGAGCAGGTAGACGCGCTGGCTGTCTTCATGCGGCGAGGCGCGATCCTTGACGGTGCGGCGCAGGCGCTCATAGCCGCCTTTTTCGTAGGCGGCGGTCATATCGGCGTATTCGCGCTCCAGCGCCCCGTCGATCTGCCCGTCGATCACCGACAGCATGCGCCAGTAAAGCAGGCCGATCACCGCCCCGCCGACGAGGATGAACGCCAGACTGGCGAACACCGCCAGCCGGAACGTGGTGGTGTGGCGAAGCCTAATCAGCACGGATGCAATACCCCGACCCGCGCACCGTGTGGATGAGCGGCACGTTGAACCCCCGGTCGATCTTCTGGCGCAGACGGCTCATTTGCACATCAATGACCTTGGTTTCCGGCTCGAAATGGTATTTCCACACGCCTTCCAGCAGCATGGTGCGTGTCACCACCTGGCCAGCATGCCGCATCAGGAATTCCAGCAGGCGGAACTCGCGCGGCTGAAGCAGGATGTCCGTGCCGGCGCGCCTGACGGTTCTGGTTATCAAATTCACTTCCAGATCGCCAACCTTCAATATGGTTACGCCGCCATCCTTCCGGCGCGTCACGGCTTCGAGCCGGGCGAGCAGTTCCAGGAACGAATAGGGCTTGGCGAGATAGTCGTCGCCTCCGGCGCGCAGGCCGGCAATGCGGTCGTCCACCTCGTTTCGCGCGGTGAGAAAAACCGCCGGGGTTGCGATGCCGCGCGCACGCAGCGCCGTGACGATGCCGAGGCCGTCGCCGCCGGGAAGCATGCGGTCAACGATCAGCGCGTCCGCCTGCTCTTCGAGCGCCAGCGCCAGACCGGAGGCGAAATCCACCGCGCAGACAGCCTCGTGGCCCGACTTGCCCAGGCCCTGAGCGATGACTGTACGCGCGTCTTCGTCGTCTTCGATGACGAGAATTTTCATAAGCTTGCGGCCCCGGTTCGCTCCCCAAGGTATCCGAATAGTAACTATGGAAGCAAAGGGGCTGCCGGTATCATCAACACCGCAATTCTTTGCTTGCAGCAGTTAACATGCGCCCGCCGGATTTGCCGCTTGCCCATCCAGGCAGCCGGCGGCGTTGCCCATGTTACAAGCCCGTGACGGGCTTTTCCAGATCAGGAACCGGATGACCACCACCGGACAGCAGTTGCACGAAACGCTCCCTTCTGTGCGGGGGGCCGAGATTATCTGGCTCCGGGAGGCGTACCGGCCGGTTGCTCAGGTTTCCCCTGCCGCCATTGATACCGGCAGTCCGGTGCGGATCGCGATGCCGGGGCTGGCGGGCCTGCGTATTGGCGCGCTGGCGCTGCTCGCAGCGGGCGGACAGGCGGCGGCACTGCTCCCCATCTTCGATCCGGGCGGTGGTGCGCACCCGTGGTTCATTGCCGCACTCTTCGGCATCGGCGCGGCGGTGGCGGCGCAAGCGCTATCACTGGCTGCCGGCCGGTTCCGGCGCCAGGACCGCCAGCCGCGCCCCGTCCCCGATGACCTCGCGCTGCACGACGCGTTCACGCTGGCACTTGTGATTGCCGCTTCGGCGGATGCTGGGGCGGCCGCCATCCTGCTGCTGCCAGCGGGCGTGGTGCTGTCGCACGTGATGCAGCGGGGGGCGAAGAGGCGTTCGCTCGATGGCCGGGACGCAATCCTTATTGCCGCAGCGCTAATCGCCATCAGCGGTGCAAGCGGCACCTCCGGCCTGCACGGATGGATCGCCGGCCTCACGGCATTGACCGGCGGCGGGGCAGTCCGGGCTGTGTACAAGAGTTCTCTGCAGAGCCGTTTGCGGCCGGCGCACCACAAATGGGCTGTGACCGCGGTGTTGTGCGCCGCTGTCGTCGCCACGCGGCTCCAGAGTACCGCCTTTCCGCTGGATGTATCCGCGCCCGTGCTGCTGGCGCTGGTCTGGGGCACGGTTTACGGTGCGGCGGCGCAGTTGACGGCCCTGAAATTCAGCCGCTTCAACGCCCAGCTCATTTCGGCGGCCGTTCCATTCCTGGCATTTGCGGTATTGGCTGCGGCCAGCGGCACGATCCGGCAGGAAGAGGCGGCAGCCGCAGTGTTGCTCGCCGGTCTGCTCGTCATCTCGAACCCCGGCCGCAAAGCTGCCGCCCGCGCTCAGCTTCCTGACCGCAGCCCCCTCGGCTGGTCACGCTGGGGGTGAGACCTGCGTCCTCGCGGGAGCCTCGGTGTCCATAACCTCCTGTTTCCCCATGCGGGCGCATTCGACGAAGACGCGGAGCTTGCAATTCCGGCACAGGTCATAGTCGAGTGTGCGATAGGCCGCGCGCAGCGCCTGCGTTTTGGAGGTGAAGATGTTCTCTCTGCCGATGCGGTCGAGATAGCCGCCACGCTCCAGGAGTTGAAGCACGAAGCTGTTCGTGCCGATGAGATAAAAACTGCCGCCCCGGCTGTGATAGCGCGCCGCCATCTGCACCAGAGCCTCCGCGCCGGCGACGTCGATGAAGTTCACTCCCGCCATGATGACGGCCAGATGTCTGCACTCCGCCTCCTTTTTCTCGCAGCCGAGCACCGTATCCTTGAAGCTGTTTACCGCGCCGAAAAACAGCGAGCCGTTGAAACGGATGATGCGCAATTGAGGGCATTCCGGCAAATCCGGCCTTGCCGCGGTCATCTTGCGGCTCGGGCTGTTGGGATCGGGCACAAGGCGGACGATGCGCGGATTAGATGTGCGGTAGAGATAGACGACCAGCGACAGAACCACGCCCGCAAGGATCGCCAGTTGCACCGGCATCACCAGCGCGGCAAACAGCGTCGCCGCGAGAATGGCGGCCTCGACGCGGCTGGTGCGGGCGATCTGCGCGATGTTCTTGGTATCGATCAGCCCCCATCCGATCAGGAACAGCGACGCGGCCATGGCGGCGTATGGCAGGTAGGCTGCCAGCGGCGCCGCCACGGCGACGATGGCGATGAGGATGACGCTGGCGAATAGTGCCGACATCGGCGTCTTCGCGCCGGCGGCATAATTCAAGGCGCTGCGGTTGAAGGACGACGACACGACGTAACCGGAGAAAAAGCTTCCCGCCGCGTTCGCCAGCCCCTGACCGATGAATTCCTGATTTGCATTCACGTGCTGCCCGCTGCGGATGGCCACCGCCCGCGATATGGACGTCGCCTCGTTGAGAGCGGAAATGGTCAGCGCCAGCGCCGCCGGCAGGAGCATCGCCCAATCCGCGGGATCGAAGCTCGGCGCGGACAACGGCGGAAGATGCGCCGGCAGCGCTTTCAGCGTGGCCACGTGTGCGCCCATATGGTTCAGCGCCACGCCGGCGAGGCTGCCCGCCACGATGCCTGCGATCATGAAGGGGATGCGCGGCAGGTAGCGCCGCACTGCGATGCCGGTGAAAAGTGTCACCGCTCCCACGGCGATGGTAGCGGCGTCAGCATCCCTGAAATGCCCGGCCAGATGCTCGATCGTCTGGTAAAAAGGCCGCGCGCCCGGTGCGGAAATCCCGAGGAAGCCCGATGCCTGCGTGGTGATGATCAGAATGCCGACACCGGCCGTGAAGCCGACGATCACCGAATGCGAGATGAAGTTGACGATGGCGCCGAGCCGGAAAATGCCAAGCGTCAGTTGGAGCAGGCCCACCATGAAGGCGAGCGTGATGGCGAGTTGCACGTATGGCGGCGTGCCCGGCATGGCGAATCCCGCCAGCGCGGAGGCCAGTATCAGCGAGGCGGTGGTGCTGGGGCCCGCGACCAGATGCCAGGACGAGCCGAACAGCGCGGCGATGATGGTAGGCACCATGGCGGCGTAGAGCCCGTATTCTGGCGGCATGCCGGCAATGGTCGCGAAGGCCACGCCCTGAGGCAGCACGGCGACGGCGCCGGTCAGCCCCGCCAGGGCGTCGGCGTGCAGACTTTGCCGGTTGACCATCGGTAGCCAGGAGAGAAAGGGGGCAAAGGGCCGCGTGTAGCTCATCCACGAAGATGGAGCATGGAGATGGATTAAAGACATGGTGTTGTGCCCGATTTAGCCCAGGCGCGCTCCGCGCCGCCAAGCATCGTCACCAGACAATGTAAGGGAAACGGCGCCGTAATGCTGTGGCGCTGACGCGCGTGCATGTGTTCTTGCGGAAACAGGCGCTTCTGCTGAGGTTGTTTCATTTTGTGTTGTAGCATTATGCGCACCTCCCGGTGACGAATCGCCGTTACCACCGGCACGCAGAAGCGGTGACGCCTCGATAAACTACAAAATATACGGATGTTTGAATAGTAAAATATTGGAAACCTTTCGGCCCCGCTCCGGCAAACGTGCCGGTGCCGCCGTGGCTTACCCGCTTGCCCCGCCGCTCGCCGCGTCACAGGTTGCCGGAGGTTCAAGAGATGCAGGAGGACTTCAATCACATTATAGACCGCAGGCTCATCTGCGCTTGCTACGATTGATGCCAGTCTTGCTGAACACTCTCATATCAGCATTCCGCCCGCTCGTAGCCCGCTTTGTTGACCAGGAGCGCTTCGTGAGACCGCCCGCTTCAAGATCCAATAGCGGCTCTGTCCTCCGAGTGCCGGCTTATGAAGTGCGCGAAGTCCGCTGTTGTGAAGGGTTTCGGATGCCGGCCCATGGATGCCCTCTCCACAAGCACAACGGGCCGGCGTCCGAAAGCCGCCGGGGAAGGAACGCGCGGGAAGTGGGGCACCCTCAAGTGCGCAGAGCTATGAGGATTTCGCCCGAGCCATCCGCGCGCGAGGGGCTGTCCGCGGGCTGTCAGTGAAGCCGGCGAAGTGCGGAATATCCGGCCGGGGGGCGCCGGGAGCGGCGTGCCGCAGGCGGAAGCACCGTTGCAAACAGGCTGAGACGGGCCGGACCGGGTCTATTGCGCCGCCGCTGGACAAGCTTCGCCGCGGCCAGCCTGGAAACAGGCGGCGGAAGGGCAGCAGAATTGGGGCGCCGGCGTTATTGCGGATGCTCATGACGTGTCGATCCCCGGCGGAGGCGGCAGTGGTCTGCGCCGGCGGCAGCTTCCCTCGAAGGTCTCGATGACGAGCATGCGGCTGGCGCAACAGGGGCAGATACGCGCCGCCGGTGCAGCCGCCGCCGGAGGTGCTTCGCTTGCGTGTTTCCGTACGGATGCCGGCGCCGTCAGATCAATCAGCACCCGCATGACGGATAGATTATCCGCAAGTGCGGTGCTGGCCAGTAGGCCGTAATGACGGATGCGGTGGAAGCCTTTGGGCAGCACGTGGGTCGTCGCAGGCGCCCCGGAACTCGCCCGCACCATCGGCGCGTCGCAAGCCGACTGGTCAGACCTCTCGGCGGCGTGCCTGCCCCTGCTCCAGCGCTATGAAATCAGCAGACGGCTTTGGGATGACGCCCAGGATCGCATCGGCCGTCGCATGGCGACCGCCATCTTCGCCATCATGGTTGCTCACGGACGGGATCACTATCAAAGCCCCGGCGGCTGCTTCCGCCGCATGGTCGAGCGCCACGAACGCGGCGAACTCAATCTTCTACCAAGCTATTTCGGCCTCACATCTGTGTCCCCGGCAATAGCTGCCGAGAATACCGTCACAGCCGGTCCGGGACATATCAGCCAGGCGCTGGCGCGATGGAAACTTCAACGGTGACAGCCCATTGTCAGGCAAGCGAATGCACCCTTGCGATCCAGCTACGGGAGGTATATACTAACATCGTATATATTTTGTTAGTATCTGCGGAAAGGAGGCCTTTATGGCGAAAGAAGCCGTCTTCACCATGAAGCTCGAACCCGAGTTGCGTGATGCATTTATCGCCGAAGCCGAGGCCGCCCATCGCCCGGCGTCGCAGGTCGTGCGCGAACTTATGCGGGAATTCGTCGAACGCCAGCGCGAGGCCCGCGCCTACGATGACTTCCTTCGTGAAAAGGTTGAAGCTGCCCGCACATCAATGCATGCTGGCCGTGGCCTTGCCAATGACGAGGTCGAAGCTGAATTCGCCGCCCGGCGGCAGCGCGCCGGTGCCGCGAGTGAAACGTGAAAGTCGTATGGACGCCTGAAGCCAGACAAGATCGCGCCGATGTATGGGATTACATCGCAGCGGAAAATCCGCACGCGGCCGCGCGGTTGGATGAACTGTTCAGCACTGCCGTCGCGCGGCTTGCCAAGCACCCCAAGCTTGGGCGTCCCGGCAAGATAGCGGGCACCCGCGAACTCATTCCCCACGAAAGCTATCGCCTCGTGTATGAAATCCACGGTGACATCGTCTGGGTGCTCGCTCTCGTACACACTGCGCGGCAATGGCCGCCCGTCCGCCATGAGTAAGCTTTGGGTGATGCTCACTGCTGTCTTAATCTCCTTTAGCGCGAGGCATCAGCGATACAAATGTCCTGTAACGACGCATCGATAGATTTGCGAATCGGTCGGATTTAACTTGAAGTATATCTGGGTGTTGGCGACACTAATACACACAAACATCCCAACCTGTTTGCGCGTATACGTGTAGAAAATCCTGATGAAGACCCTCGTTATCGCATCCCAGAAAGGTGGCGTCGCCAAGACCACGCTGACGACCGAACTCGCATACGCGGCCACGGCGTCGGGGCTTGCTGCGGCCGTCATCGACACGGACCCGCAGGCGACATCCTGCTTCTGGGCCGACGCACGCGGACAGGGCGATATCGCCATCAGTCCCGTGTTCCCGGCGCTTCTCGAAAGCCGCCTCAGGGCGCTGGAAATGACCGGCTGTGATCTTGCCATCATCGACACGCCCGCCGTTTCCAAGGACACGGCCTCCGCCGCCATCCGTCACGCTGATCTGGTGCTTGTGCCCGCCAAGCCGTCCGCCTTCGATCTGAAATCCATGATGGAGACCATCGAGCAGGCGGTCAGCCTGAAAAAGCCTTACGCGATCGTCCTCACCATGTGCCCCGCGCAGCATGGCCCGGAGGTGAACACCACCATCGAACGCATGGCGATCCTTCACCATGAAATCTGCCCGGTGCTGATCCACCATTACGTGGCGTACCCCCGCGCGCAGAAGCACGGACTCACCGCCCAGGAACTCGATCCCGAGGGCAAGGCGGCGGCGGAAATCCAACAGCTATACACGTATACGCTCAAACGCCTTGGACTGACCAAGGGCCGGCGTAGAGTTGCCTGAGTTAGAGAACGACCATGAAATCAGCCGCCCTTCGCCAGAAAAAGCCCGACGCCATCGCCATGCTCAGCGCCTTGCAGCACTCCATCGAAAGCGAGGCCCCGGTAGTAGCGGCAACAACAACAACGGCACCCCGGAAAGCGCGCAAGCCGAAGGCTGGCGCCCGCGCCGGAACACGGCTCATCGCCGAACACTTTCCGGAGCCTACCCTCAAGGCGCTCAAGCATTTGATGGCCGAGGAAGACACCACGCTTCAGGCGCTGCTGGAGGAGGCCATCCACGACCTCCTCGTTAAGAAGGGGATGGCCAAAGGGGCGGGTTCCCGGCTCTGAATACCGATACCTGTAAATGAGTATACACTTTCAGACCGCCAGGTTCGCTCTGCAAATCAAGGCGTTGCGCCTATGCGCCGCCAGAACCAGGGAAGGCCGTTGAATTTTGTCAGAAATTGTTGTATGTTTCTGACAAAGGAATTCGCCCATGAGCCAGCTTTCCGAGACCATTATCGCGCATATCAGGCAGCAGCCTGAGGGAAGGCCCGTCGGCGCAAAGGAATTGCTGCATCTCGGGCGCCGCGCCGCCATTGATCAGGCGCTCTCCCGGCTTGTCAAAAGCGGCGTGCTCCTGCGCGCCGGGCGAGGTGCCTATGTGCTGCCTGTTGAAACACGCTTTGGCACGCGTGCGCCTTCCGTGGAAAAGGTGGTTGAAGCACTTTCCTCCGCAAAGGGAGAGATGGTTGCGTCGCATGGCGCTGCGGCGGCCAATGCCTTAGGGTTGACGACACAGGTGCCGGTTCGCGCTGTCTATCTCACGTCAGGGCGAAGCCGCCGCTTCAAACTGGGCGCCCAGATGATCGAATTGCAGCATGCACCGCGCTGGCAATTGGCGCTGGCGGATCGGCCTGCGGGCGAGGTGGTCCGTGCTTTGGCCTGGCTCGGTCCTGAGCAAAGCGAACAAGCGCTGAAAACGCTGAGGCGCAGGCTGCCGCCCAGCGCCTTGGAGGAAGTTGCGGCGGTGCGTTCGCGCCTGCCCACCTGGATGGCGGAGCAGATCAGTAGGCTGGTGTTCCATGGCTGAAGCATTCCTGCATCTGTCCCCGAAAGATCAGCGCGAGGTGCTGGAGGTTGCAAGCGCAGCCTCCGGCCGTCCGGTCCATCTACTCGAAAAAGATGTGTGGGTGGCCGCAGTGAATCCGACGCGTCATCCCGCGTGGTTCCCCTTCGCGCCACTGAGCCAATGGGCCGCACAGTCATGGGCGGAGCGGTCATGTTGAGAATTTGCTGATGGGATAGCGGAGGCGGTTAGACCTCCATCGCTGCGTCCCTGGCGTTGGCGCGCTTGTAGGCGGGGCGCTCGTTCAGCCGCTCCACATAGGCGACGAACTCCGGCAGTTGCGGCGTGATCTGGAACATCATCGTCCAGCGCAGCAGCGAGCCGAGCACCACATCCGCCGCTGTAAAGCGGTCGCCCAGCAAATACGGCCCCTGGGTGAGGGCGCGGGCCGTCACCTGCATGGTGGTGTCGTAATCGCCGTAGCCGACCATGGCGGGCTTGGCGGCTTCGCGCTTCAGGGCGTGGTCGATGCAGGCGGGCTCCAGGCAGGACGGCACGAAGAACATCCAGCGCAGATAAGAGCCGCGTTGCGGGTCGCCGATGGCGGGCGCGAGGTGGTGCTGCGGGAATTCGTCGGCGAGATAGCAGCAGATGGCGGCCACCTCGGTGACGACGACGCCCTTGTGCTGAATCGCCGGCACCTTGCCCATGGGGTTGATGGACAGATATGCCGGCTGCCGCTGCTCGCCGGACTTCAGGCTGATGAAGCGCGTTTCATAAGGAGCGCCGGCCTCCTCCAGCATCCAGTGCACCGTCGCCGCCCGCGATTGCGGGTTGTGGTAGAATATCAGGGGTTCGCCGCTCATCAGAATCTCCATCGAAACGCGAACCACAGTTAGTGGTTCGCGTAGAGAGCGTCAATCTCAGGATGCAGTTTCAAGCATTTTTATAGCCGGTTGAGTATCCCGTTGCCGTTTTACCGGAAGCTCGGGCGCTTTCCCTCCACCTCTGCCAGGAGCGTAGCGGTCAATCAGCTTGCTTATGCCGTCATGCGCATCCGGCTCAATTGGATGCATAAACGATTTTGCTGGCTTCTCCTGCTTCTGCCCTTCTTTCACATCGACCTTCAATTGCAGATCAAAGTGGAGGCCATTGCTCAGCCGCTCAGCGATGAAATGTGTGCCAAGCATTTCCATCGCGACAACATAGAGCATCAGCGGTACTAGAAAACGGCGCCAGAATATTGATGACATCTGTCGATCCTCCTCGCATGGCCCCTGCAAATCGGCAAACGGCTGTTCCGGGATAGAGACGCCGGTGACTTTGGTGCCACCTTTGCGCATGTATTATATACGGTGCGCGGTGATTTATTGTTATTAACGTCCAATGCCTTTCTTCTGATCCAGTTCGCTGCTGATTACTGCATTTGGCCTTACATCCGGATTGTATGCGATATGCGGATGATGTCACAGGGAAACTAAGGCGGGAGTTGCGAAAGATTTTAGAAAGTTTTAGGGATTTATGAAAAGTTAGCGAAGTGTCAAAATCTATCAAACTTTCAAAGTGTTGGGGTGTGGCGCGTTATGCACAGAGAAGATGGAAACGTCTTCACAAAAAGGTGGAATCGCCTTCTTCGAACTTGAACCCGTAATCCTTTTGTTCTAAACATGGAGTGTGTTTGTATCCCGTGCTATGATGCCGTGCGGGATTTTTTAATTTCAGGCCACGCTGAAGCCTTGTGACAATTCCTCATGTAGCTTGGGGCATCGCCACAAGCCTCGTCAGCCCTCCGGCCGATCACACAGGACTTTTCGGCGATGCTTAAGAAGAACCTCACGCCAAGCGACTTACGTTGCAACTTTGGCGCCTGCCCCGCAGTGTTCGAGCTTGAAGACGGCCAACTGGTGATAGTAGGAAAAAAGCCAACGGCTGATTTAGACCAAGAATTATCTTCGTTAGTTGCCGGTGATGAATACGCCATCGTCGTCTCTCCGGCACTCCTCGCCAACATCCCCAAATCCGAAGCTATGTGAAAATACGGGCGCTTCTTTTTATCCCTCGTCGAGAGGGCATTTGCTACCTGTTAATGCGCAAAATGGTTCTGTGTGCAATTGGTTGGCTGCGTGCAGGATGCTTGTTTGGACGCTGTGGCATGTTGCGCCGTTGCAGAAGCGCAACGGAACGGTTACATTTGGGGAGTTTGCCATTGTTGATTAAAAAGATGCTGGTCGAGAGTGTCCCCTCCGTTATCGCAACTGGAACCGTTTAATTGGACCTGCCGGGTGCGGCTGGCCCAGGTATTGTCAGATACACATAAAATTCGCCTGAGTTCGGCCCCAAATGGAACCTGCAGTGACAAACGGCTCGGCGCGGCAATGTTTTTCGCGTTTGACCCGTGGAATACCTGCCTGCGTATGCCGCCAAGTTCATTTGGCTATTTTTCCGCTGCGGAACGTGCCCAGCTTATAGATGGCAGTGAAACGCTAAAGCTGCTTCAGTTGCTCTTAGATATCGGCGCGACAGTATCGTCGCGATATCAAGGCTGCTTTGCGCCATATTTCCGTGAGCATAAAGTTAAGGTTATTTTTCAACATGCTGAACAATTAAGTCACCTTGCTGATGCTGGCTTAGCCTTTGGGCCTGATGTCCTGTTTGGCGGTTGTCCATGGCCCATCCTCCCCGAGCACCATCTGCTGGCAAATTCGTTTCAGTTTATCAAGTATGAACGTGATTTTCACCAATATCTAAATCCTTGGTCTGCATGGACCGAAGCACTGGACGCGATTTGTCTTGGACCGTGGGTTGGCTTGAGTGCGAGGGAAATCGCGCAAATTTTAGAAGCTCTTCATCCTGAAAAATCGCAGATTCCTTTGTTCGGTGATGACGGAAACGGACTAGTCACCCGAGGCAGGAGGATTTCTCTTCCTTTCTTTGTTAATGGCTTTCAAGGGATTGTAACTGGATTCTTTGCCGAACTGGATGCACATGGCGAAGCTGCCGTTACGACAACTCTCCTGCAATTCGGCCAAACCCTCGCCGACATCTACTTCGACCTCCGCAGCCGCCATTTTCTCGACCGCGCCCGTCACGCCGGCAACCAGTTGGATGCGCTCGCCAGGGCTCTTGTATCCCTGCTGTCCCCGATCGAACTGCTGGTGATCCAATCGGGGAGCCTGCGGCACGGCTACCGGCTGCTTCGCGAGCATGGCTATTGGGCCGGCTTTGCGGCCATGGACGATGTCGCCATAACCCTGGCGCTGGCCTCGAAGCGCGGCTTCCAGATCCAGCTCCCCGCGGATTTCGAAGCCACGCTGTTTGTCGAGCCGGTGGATGCGAGTATTGCCATCGACGCGGAGCTCGCGAAAATGAGTCTGCAAAACTGCCTCGCAAAGCACTTCGCCCAGTTGTCACGCGCTCCGGCCGCCGCCGGCCTGAGTTTGACCGACGTGGATCGCGCTCGCGGCGAACTTGAGAGTACGCTAGAAAACGGCCAGCCATCCATCGCGAAATTGCGGCTGATCTACGTGCTGGACAAGGTCGCCAAGGCGTGGACGGCGGGCAAAGTCCAGATCAATAACTACGAGATGAAGCGCTACCTGGAGGGGAAACTGAACCGGGAGGTGAAAACCGGATATCAGATTACCTCCTATACGGACGACATCCGCAAGCAGTTTCAGGGGCGCTTGACTGTCGAGAAAAGCCGCAGCGGCATCCTCCTGCAATGGCGCACCTGAATGGAGCGATGCCTTGAAAGAGCGCTGCGGCATCGTCAGCCGCCGCTCGTCCCGATTTTGCCGTCTGTCCGCCACAAGCCGCGCGTATGCAGGAAGCGCTGCATAAAAACAATTAAGGGGCGGCCCATGGCAGATATATTCATTTTTTACGCGTCGCCGGACCGGCCGGCCGCTGAAGCGCTCGCAAAAGATTTGACGGCGCGCGGCTATTCCGTGTGGCGGGAGCTGCCGCCGGCGGGAGGCGGGGAGGCGCAAACGCTGATCCGCAGTGAGCTGAACGAGGCCAAGGTGATCCTCGTTATCTGGTCTGAAAACGCGGTGAAATCCGAATGGGTTTGCGGCGGAGCGGCGGGGGCGCGCGAGACCTCCCGGCTGGTTCAGGTCATTGTGGACGGATTTCCCGCCCGCCATATCCCGCTGCCGTTCCACGTTTTCGACCTGACGCTGGTGAGCGACAGCGACGGCATCGTGCGCAACCTGGAAAAGCTGTCGCGGATACGCAAAGAAGCGCCGGCCTGGCCAGAAACCGAGCGGGCGCGGGAAATTGCGGACGATGCGCCGCCGTTGTCTACGCCGCCCTTGTCTTCGCCGCCGCTGTCTGCGCCGCCCATGTCTGTGCCGCCCATGTCCGTGCCGCCTGGGGCTGTACCGCCTATGTCCGTGCCGCCCGGAGCCGTGCCGCCTGCAGCCGCGCCGGCTCCGTCCGCTCAGCCGGAGGCTGCTCCGGCGGAAGCTGCACCCGAATTCGCGTACTCGCCACCGCCGCCGCCTCAACCTCAGTCTTCGCAGCCCGCATCGGCTGCAGACGCGCCGGAGCCAAAAACAGCCGCCGCGCGCTCACCCGCTGCCAAGCGAAAACAGCGGAGCGCCGCGACCGTTGAGAACGTGCCCGTGTCCGGCAAGCTGGTGGAAAACATCCCCCGCCGCATGCGCGTCGCGGAGCACGAACGTGTCGAGGTGCGGCTGTCGCGCGAGGAAACCGCCGAACTGCTGACCGCCTTCGAGGGAGGCGGCGCGCCGCAGTCCCACGATATCCAGGTGACGCAGGCGATGAGCGTCATGCTGCGCGCGCGGACCGGCACGTTTCATATCCAGAACCTCAGCCCGGAGACGCAATGGGTGTACGAACGGCCCGGCGTCATCGGCCCGAAATTCGGCCGCTGGCGCTGGGATGTGACGCCGCTGAAACGGGGCGATCACAAACTTTTGCTCATCGTGTCGGCGCGGACGGCGCGGGGAGATGGCATCGCCGGCGATGTCGCGCTGCCGGATCAGGTGGTCGAGGTCGCGGTGCGGGCCAATGTCCGGCGCGAGTTGGAGCGTCTGGGTCTGTGGGCGGGCATCGCTGTCGCCGGCGGGGTGCTGACGGAGGGGGTACTCTTACTGGTGCGGGCGGTGGCGGGGTAGATGCGGTGGGCGTTTGCAATGCTCGTGTCCGTACATGCCCATCGCCGCCGGCTCGCCAGCCCGGCTTTCCTTTGCTAAGGACTATCCTGGCGAAAGGAGCAAAGACATGATTCGCACGTTCATCCTTGCATCCGGGGTTGTCATCGCGGCGGCGGCCGTAGCCGTGCCGTCGTATGCGGAGCACCCGGACGTGCTGGCGCATACCCCGGCCCGCGCGCGTGACGCCGCTGCTCCTGCGGCTTCTGCACCCGCCGCCGCGAACCCCGCGGCACCTGCGCCCGCGATTACACCCCCGGCCCCCGAAGCGGCTGCCTCCGCGCCTGCCGCCCCAAGCCCTGCGGCGGCTGTGCCTGCGGTTACCTCTCCGGCCCCCGAAGCGTTGGCTCCCGCTGCATCCGCGCCGGTGGCCGCAGCCTCTGCGCCGGCCACGCCGGAAACCGAGGCGATGCGCTCCGCAATCTCCAGCCTCGCGCCGGGAGATAACGACGAGGAGCGCAATGAGCGTGCCGCCCTCGTGTCATTCTACGAAGCGCGCGGTCACGCGCCGCTGTGGCTGACCGCAGCCGGCGGCTTCACGCCCCCGGCATCGCAGGCCGCAGCCGAGATCAGGCGCGCCGGCGACTGGGGGCTTGATGCGCGCGATTTCGCCTTGCCGGCCGGGCTGGAACAGAGCGGCGCCGCGCCATCCACGCCGGAGGTCATCGCCGCCGCCGAGATCGCGATTTCGCAAGCCGTGCTGAAATACGGCCGCTATGCCCGTGGCGGGCGCATCATCAACCCTTCCGAGCAGTTGAGTTCCTATCTCGACCGCCGCCCGCAGTTCCTCAAGCCGGCGGCGATCCTCGAAGCCATCGCCACCGCCGCCGAGCCGGACGGCCTATCTTCGCGGCCTGCACCCGGTTCATCCGCAGTTCGAGAAACTCCGCCAGAAATATCTGGCCGTGCGCGGGCGCGGCAAGCAGCCCGGCGCCGAGGCCAAGCGGCTGCTCGCCAATATGGAGCAATGGCGCTGGATGCCCATCGACATGGGCAGCTTCTACATCTGGAACAACGTGCCCGAGTTCATGCAGCGCGTCATCAAGGATGGCGAGGTGGTGCGCAAGGAGCGTATCGTGGCGGGCGAACTCGGCAAGCAGACGCCGATTTTCACCCGGCCGCTGCGCGAAGATCACCCTCAAGCCCACCTGGATCGTGCCCGATTCCATCAAGGTGCGCGAGTTGTGGCCGAGCCTGCTCAAGGGCGGCGGCCTGATGCGGGAATGGGCGCTGGAGGTCCGCACCAAGGACGGCCAGCCGGTGGACTGGCGCTCGGTGAACTGGGCGACGACCGATATCCGCGAATATGACGTGATCCAGCCGAACGGCCCCAAGAGCGTGCATGGGCAAGGTCAAGTTCACCTTCCCCAGCCAGCACACCGTGTTCATGCACGACACGCTGGAGCGGGACAAGTACATGTTTCAACGGTCGCAGCGGACTTACAGCCACGGCTGCATGCGGGTCGCCAACCCGATTGGGCTGGTCGCGGTCATGCTGCGCGAGGATAAGGGCTGGGACGCGCGCGCAGATCAACGAGATGGTCGGCCACGGGCCCGCTCAACAACGAGATCGCCATCGAGCGCAAAATCCCCGTTCACATCACCTATTTCACGGCGGTGGTCGGCGAGGACGGCAAGGTGCAAACCTTCCCCGATGTCTACGGACACGAGCGGCGCATCACTCAGGCGCTGGAGGGCAAGTGGGGTCAGATCGTCAAGGGCCGCGATCACCTCGCGCCGGTGGAACTGAACCTCGCCGATGCGCCGCAGATCCGCAGCGCGCCGGACAAAGCCGCGCAGAATAACAGCAAACCGGGCCAGGATGGCTTCTTCAATTCCATCTTCGGCAATTAGGAGACGGGAGAGCGGCGGAGAAATTCTGTTGCATTCTCACGGGGGACGGATTCAAACATTCGAGCGGAAGGCGCAAAATCTCAGCCTGAGTCAATCAGCCGGATGACGCCGGTGCCGCTGCATACGTGGCTGAAGGCCCCTCACCCTGTCTCTCTCCCGCGAGGGGAGGGGGGACGCTAGCGGCGAAGGACTGCCCCTTCCCCTCTCCACTCAAGGGAGAGGGGACGACAACGGCCAGGGACTGCCCCTTTCTTCCCTCTCCCCTTGCGGGAGAGGGTGGCCGCGAAGCGGCCGGGTGAGGGGGCTTCAGCCACGTATGCCGAGGCACCGCGGGCATCGGGGAAACCAACGGGGGACTGGTGAGATGGCGGACATGAACGGCGGCGAACCCGAGTTGCACCGGGCGCTCGGCGCGGGGCATCTGGTGGCGCTGGGCGTCGGCGCTATCATCGGCGCGGGCATCTTCGTCATCACCGGGCAGGCCGCCGCGAAATACGCCGGCCCCGGCGTCACCATCTCCTTCGCCCTCGCCTCGCTGTCCTGTCTGTTCGCCGGGCTGTGCTACGCCGAATACGCCTCCATGATCCCGGCCGCGGGCAGCGCCTACAGCTACACGCACGCCACGCTCGGCCGCTTTCTCGCCTGGTTCATCGGCTGGAATCTGGTGCTGGAGTATCTGGTTTCCGCCTCGGACGGTGGCCGTTGGCTGGGCGGGCTACTTCAACGCGCTGCTAAAGGGCGCCGGCCTGCATATCCCCGCGCATCTGGCCTCCGCGCCGTTCAAAATGACCGGGCCGCACGAAATCGCCGTCACGGGCGCGTGGTTCAACCTCCCCGCCGTGGCCATCGTGGCGGTTTCCAGCGCCTTCCTCGTCTTCGGCATCCGCGCCACGGCCCGCTACAACGCCGGGATGGTCGTGGTCAAGATCGTCATCATCCTGATGGTGATCGGCTTCGGCCTGCCGCTGGTCAACCCGGCCAACCTCGAGCCGTTCATTCCGCCGAACACGGACGAATGGGGCACCTACGGCTGGAGCGGCGTCTTCCGCGCCACGGGCGTCATCTTCTTCGCCTACATCGGCTTCGACGCGGTGTCGGCCACGGCGCAGGAGGCGAAAAATCCGCAGCGCGATATCCCCATCGGCATCCTCGGCTCGCTGCTCATCTGCACGGTGCTCTATGTGCTGATGGCGGTGACCATGACCGGCCTCGCGCCTTACGCAGCAGCTCAACGTGCCCGCATCCCGGTCTCCGTGGCCATCGAACACGGCGGCCCGTCGCTCGCCTGGCTGGCGCCCATCGTGAATTTCGCGGCGGTGGTCGGATTGTCGTCGGTGGTGCTGGTGACGCTATTCGGGCAGGCGCGCATCTTCTACGCCATGTCGCGGGACGGCCTCGTCCCGCAATTTTACAGCGCGTCCATCCCGACTTCCGCACGCCGTGGATCGGCTCCATCGTCACCGGCGTTATCGCGTCGGTGCTTGGCGGCCGTCTGTCCGCTGGACGTCCTGGGCGAACTGGTTTCGATCGGCACGCTGGCGGCGTTCGCCGTGGTCTGCGTCGGCATCCTGGTGTTGCGCCGGACGGCGCCGGACGCGCAGCGGCCGTTCCGGACGCCGTTCGTGTGGTTCGTGGCACCGGCGGGCGTGCTGACCTGCGCGCTGATGATGGCGTCGCTGCCGCTGGACACATGGCTGCGGCTGGCGGTGTGGACGGTCATCGGGTTGGTGATCTACTTCGGCTACGGCGTCCGCCACGCTCGCCCGGTCAAGTGGACGCCGATCAAGTCGCCGCTGGAGTAGAGGCGCCGGCTATTTGGCCGGGCGTGCCTTGAAATTGGATCGCAGCTCGGCGCAGCGGTCCTCAAGGTCTTCGAGGTTTGCCCCCAACTGGTGCAGTGCGAATGTGAAGGCGAAAAGCCGCGCGACCTCGTCCGTCGAAAAAGTGCGGGCGACGCCGGTATGCCGGATGCTGTCCATTGCGGCGTCCAATGCGGTCAAGGCGGCCTCGACCGGCTGGCGGTCCGGTATTTTCGCCTGGGCTGCAAAAGCCAGCCCGAGTTCCCCGATATAGCGCACGGTGGCGTCGCGAAGCTGCGTCAGGGCCGGCTCCATCAGCGGCACCACAGCCGGCGGCAGCGGCTCCCTCGCCGCGCGGGCGGCCGCGACACTGGTGTACCACAGGCGGCGAAGAGTGCGCAGGATTGCGGCCGGGTCCGCATAGCCGGACGAATGAATGGCGGCTTCGCGCTGCGCCTCGGAAACCAGTGTCATGCCGGCGCTGAATTTGTTTCTGATGCTGTCGTTGAATTGCAGGAACGTGTCACCATCGCGCGGCGTGCCGAGCGCGGCGGCGATGGTCCCCTTGAGATGCTCCGCCAGCATCGGCAGCACAGCTCCCGCATGGGCCGCGAGCACGATGCGGGCGCGCGCCGGAAACAGCAGCAGCGAAATGGCCAGCGCCACGCCCGCGCCGATGCCGATTTCGCAAACGCGGTTGAACGCGGAGGCAAAGGCGCTGCCGTTGATGGGTTCAGCCAGAATGACGACGGCTGCGGTAACGGGGGCGAGGCGCATCGACGCGCGCAAAGTTGCGGCATAGGTGAGGATGAGGACGCCCGCGCCGAGGAGCAGCGTGAGTTCCGTCAGCCGGCATGGGACGCCGCCAGCAAAGCGCCGCCCACGGCCGCCCCCAGCAGCGTGGCGAGAAAGCGGTCCATGGCCAGACCGATCGAGCCTCCCACGCTCGACTGCACCACCAGGATCGCCGTCATGACCGCCCAATACCCCTGCGGCAGCGCGAAAAACACAGCCAGCTCATAAGCAATGATCGCTGCGGCGGTTGCCTGGATGGCCTGGCGAATTCCTGGCCACGCCGGGATATAGGCCCATAGCTTCAGGACAAATTGCGGCGTGTGAATCGGCATGCTGGCCCCGTTGGTAATGTCAGCCCGGTCCCGGACACCGCAAGACTGGCATCGCGTGCCCCGCATCCGCAACAGACTTTTACGGCGTGCACCATATGAGATTCATCGCCCTTTTCAGCCATAGCCATCGGACCTCTGACCTGCCGCCGGCTTTTCGGACCACCAATTCGCTGAGAGACAGCCTCACGAATGGAAGGCCGGCATGCGCAAGGGCAGATTTACCGGCGAACAGATGGTGGCGATCCTTCGCGAGGCGGACCGGGGGCCGCGGTGGCGAAGACGCATGGCGCTGGTGAGCAGACAATCTACAGCTGGCGGAGGCGCTTCGGGGCGATGCAGCCGGATGGCGTCAAGCGTCTGAAGCAGCTCGAAGCCGCAAATACGCGGCTGAAGAAGTTGGAGGCCGAGCGCGATCTCGATATCGAGATCATGAAAAAGATCGCCGCAAAAAAGTGGTGAGCGTGCCGGCTTGCCGGTCCCAGGCGGGGTATGCGACGGGCAAGGACCTGTCGCAGCAGCGGGCTTGCCCGCTGATGAGCGTGGCGCGACCGGCGTTGGCATACCGGCCCGTCAAGACGGCGAAGGAGGCGCCAGTGCTGGCGCGGATGGATGGAAGCCGCTCCAGCATTTACCTCATGCAGCCTTCGCCCGGCCGCTTTCCTCCGGCGCCGGCGATGCCGAAGCATCGCCTGTTCTCAGCTAAGAACGGGCGCCCTCCGGCACCGGCGATGCCAAAGCATCGCCGGCTCTTAGCGAAAATCAGGCGCCCTTCGGTGCCGGGCCGCGCAGGTCTGGCGGCAGCGCCTCCGCCGCCAGCTTCTTCACGGCGTCCTTCAGCGGCATCACCTCCTGCGCCTGGCTGCCGAGCCGGCGGATGGAGACGGTCTTTTCCTCCGCCTCGCGATGCCCGACGACCAGTTGCACGGGCACCTTGGCAAGGCTGTGCTCGCGAACCTTGTAGTTGATCTTCTCGTTGCGGAGATCTGTATCCACGCGAAGGCCGGCCTTCTTCAGTTCGGCCTGCACCTTCAGCGCATATTTGTCGGCATCCGAAACGATGGTCGCCACGACGGCCTGCACCGGCGACAGCCACAGCGGCAGATGTCCGGCGTAGTTCTCGATCAGGATGCCGGTGAAACGCTCCAGGGAACCGAACACGGCGCGGTGGATCATCACCGGCTCGTGCTTGTTGCCGTCCGCCGCGATGAAGAACGCGCCCAGCCGTCCCGGCAGGTTCAAGTCCACCTGCACGGTGCCGCATTGCCACTCGCGGCCGATGGCGTCGCGCAGCGTGTATTCGAGCTTCGGGCCCATAGAACGCGCCTTCGCCCGGATTGAGCACGAAACTCTGCCCGGCGACCTTCACGGCCTGTTCGAGCGCGGCCTCTGCCTTATCCCACACTTCATCCGAGCCGACGCGCTTCTCCGGCCGGGTCGCCAGCTTGATCAGCACCTCTTCGAAGCCGAAGTCTTTATAGATGGACAGGATCAGCTCGTTCAGCTTCACGCATTCATCGGTGATCTGCTCCTCGGTGCAGAACAGATGCGCATCGTCCTGGGTGAAGTGGCGCACGCGCATGATGCCGTGTAGTGCACCCGACGGCTCGTAGCGGTGCACCTTGCCGAACTCGGCGATTTTCAGCGGCAGCTCGCGATAACTCTTGAGGCCGTTCTTGAAAATCTGCACATGCCCCGGACAGTTCATCGGCTTGCAGCAGAAAATGCGCTCGTCCGGTGTCTGGGTGACGAACATATGTTCCCGGAATTTCTCCCAGTGGCCCGACTGCTCCCACAGGGTGCGCTCCATCATGTCGGGCGAATTCACCTCGACATAACCGGCGGCGTCCTGACGGCGGCGCATATAACCAATGAGCGCCTGGAACAGCGTCCAGCCCTTGGGGTGCCAGAACACGGAACCCGGCGCCTCCTCCTGGAAGTGGAACAGCGACATCTCGCGGCCGAGGCGGCGATGGTCGCGCTTCTCCTGCTCCTCCAGCATATGAAGGTACGCGGCGAGTTCCTCCTCGGTCCTCCAGGCAGTGCCGTAAATGCGCTGAAGCTGCGGGATTATTGGAGTCGCCGCGCCAGTAGGCGCCCGCCAGCTTTTGCAGCTTGAACGCCTTGCCGATCTTGGCCGTGGACGGCATATGCGGGCCGCGGCACAGGTCGAGCCATTCGCCCTGCTTATAGATATTGACGTCGTCGCCCTCTGGGATCGCGTCCACCAGCTCGACCTTGAAGGTTTCGCCTTTGCTGGCGAAGAATTTCTTGGCCTTGTCGCGGCTCCAGACCTCCTTGGTGAACGGCTTATCTGCGGCGACGATCTCGCGCATCTTCGCCTCGATCTTCTCCAGATCGCCGGGAGTGAAACTCTCCTCGCGGTGGAAGTCGTAATAGAAGCCGTTGTCGATGATCGGGCCGATGGTGACTTGCGTGCCGGGGAACAATTCCTGTACCGCGTCGGCCATCACATGGGCGGCGTCGTGGCGGATGAGTTCCAGCGCTTCCGGGTCATCGCGAGTGATGATCTTGATCGCGGAATCCTGCGTAATTGGGTCTACCAGATCGGCCAGCTTGCCGTTGACGGAGAGCGCCACGGCTTTCTTGGCCAGGGATTTGGAGATGCCGGCAGCCAGTTCCGCGCCGGTGATACCGGGCTTGTATTCGCGCTTGGCGCCGTCGGGAAAGGTCAGATGGATCATTGAGTGCCTCTCACTCCCGCATACAAAGCGGGTAAGATTTGATGTTGAATGTGAAGACCGCCGGGCGCTGCGCCAGAGCGGTCTGGCCGGGCGAAACCGTCGCCCGGTGAGCGATGATTTAGAGATTAACCTTCCCGCAGTCAATGCATTGATCTTTTTTTAGAACAATACTGTTCCAAAAACTGCACTTATGCCCCTAGTCCCCTGCATGCGTGGGGACAATCACGATAATTCCACTTGACTGCCTGGACGTTTGCTTTAAACCTAATCTATCCGATGAAGGCTGGCTTAGGCCACGGCACGCGGGAAGCGCGCTACTTCTCAAACCCCCTGAAACGGATCGCCCCTGCCCCCTGCGCGAATGCAAAGGGGGGATACATCATCTTTGACTCAAGGACACTAGACTACCAATGGCTACCGGAACTGTGAAATGGTTCAATGCCCAGAAGGGCTATGGCTTCATCCAACCCGCTGACGGCTCAAAAGACGTCTTCGTCCATATCACCGCTGTAGAGCGTGCAGGGATTCAGCGCCTTAATGAAGGGCAGAATGTCAGCTACGACCTCGCGACCGATCGTGGCAAGGTCTCGGCGGCAAATTTGAAGCTCATCTGACGGGCTCAGCCGCTCGCGGCAAAGCATAAAGGGCCCCGTGCAAGCGGGGCCTTTTTTCTCCCTCCCAGCAACGCCGTGCCGTCACGCGGCGTATGCAACCGGTGTGCAGCTCGCAGCCATGCGCCTGCAATTACTTCTCGCTGTGCGTACAATTCTTTGCATACACTGCACAGCTTGCATGCAGTAAGCGGAGATGCAAGCGCATTCACGCTTATGCTAACGTGATCCGCGAGAGCCGCGTCGCTGCGACATGCGGCTAAAGGAAATCGCATATGGACCGCACGCCCAATTCGCTCGACGGTTATTGGATGCCGTTCACCGCCAACCGCGATTTTAAGGCGGACCCGCGCCTCGTGGTGAAAAGCGAGGGCGTCTACCTGTGGGACCATAACGGCGGTAAAATCCTCGACGGTTCCTCCTCCCTGTTCAACGTGGCGCTCGGCCATGCGCGGCCTGAAATCGCCACCGCCGTCCACGAGCAACTGCTGCGGAACGACTACACCGCGCCATTCCAGCTCGCCCATCCCGGCGCCTTCGAACTGGCGCAGCGCGTCAGCCGCCTGCTGCCGGACGGATTCGACAACGTTTTCTTCGCCAACTCCGGCTCGGAGGCCATCGACACCGCGCTCAAGATCGCGATGGCATACAGCCATGCGCGCGGAGAATCCGGCCGCATCCGTTTTGTATCCCGTGAGCGCGCCTATCACGGCGTGAACATCGGCGGCGTATCCCTGAGCGGCCTCGTTAAGAACCGCGATGTGTTCCCGCTCACCATGCCATACGTGGCGCTGATGCGGCACACATGGCTGCCGGAGAACCGTTTCATGCCCGGCCGAGGCGCGCACGGCGCTGAACTTGCGGACGATCTGCAACGCATTGTGGACATCTACGGCGCCAAAACCGTCGCGGCCTGCTTCGTCGAGCCGGTGGCCGGGTCAACCGGCTGTCTGGTGCCGCCGGCTGGATACCTGGAGCGCCTGCGGGAAATCTGCGACCGGCACGGCATTCTCCTGGTCTTCGACGAAGTCATCACCGGCTTCGGCCGCCTGGGCGCCCCCTTCGCCGCGCAGGCGTTCGGCGTCACGCCTGACATTATCACCATGGCCAAGGCCATCACCAACGGCGCGCAGCCCATGGGCGCGGTCGCGGTGAAGCGCGAGATTCACGACACCATCATGAACGCTGCGCCTGCCGGCGCCATCGAGTTTTTCCACGGCTACACCTATTCGGCCCACCCCGTTGCCTGCGCTGCCGCGCTGGCCACGCTGGAGATTTACGAGCGCGAACGCGTTTTCGAACAGGCGGCAGCCCTCGCCCCCTATTTCCAGGAAAAAATCTTCGCCCTCAAGGATCACCCGGCCATTGCTGACATTCGCGGTTACGGCCTGCTGGCCGGCATCGACGTGAAGCCGGAGGGCGCGCCGGGTGCTCGCGGCCTCGCCATGCAGAAGCGCCTGTTCTGGAACGGCCTGCATGTGAAGTTCACCGGCGATTGCGCCGTGATTGCGCCGCCGCTGGTGGCCACTCGCGCGCATGTCGATGATCTCGTTGAGATTTTCGCCCGCACGCTGGAGCAAAGCTAACGCTTGGCCGGCAAAATTTTTACGCAAATTCATACGCCCCCGCCACACGTCTCCCCTTGATTTTACCCGCGCTTACGGCAATGTTCCCCGCGCTAAAACGTATACGCGTCGTTGGCCGCAATACAGCGGCCGCCCAATGCTTAAAATATGGGCGTCCGGGAAGGAGTGTTTGCATCCGGTAAATTGGAGGCAAACTTTTGACGTGTTTTACTGAACAAAAGTTCACCAAAGCTCGCTACTGTGCCGGAGTGAGGCCACTTTGTGTGCCTCTGTTCCGGCAGCAGGCCGCCTTATTCAGGAGATCGCTCGTGCTCGACGCCACCTTCATCGCGGCTGGACTGGCATTCTTCGCCGTCAGCCTGATTTATGCCGCCGCTTGCGACCGGCTCTGAGGAAAAGCCCATGACCTTCGATTACACTCTCGCAGCCATCGTGACCGTCGTCATTCTTGGCTATCTGGTTTACGCGCTGATCCGGCCAGAGAAGTTTTGAGCCTGAGTTTCTGAAGCACATATCTTGAACTCGGGGTTCCGAACCCGCTGTTCCGAGGAGCACCCGCATGACTCTCAACGGTTGGCTGCAGATCGCGCTCTATTGCGTGGTCATCGTGCTGCTGACCAAGCCGCTCGGCGGCTACATGACGCGCGTCTTCAACGGCGAGCGCACGCTGCTCTCGCCGCTCCTGCGCCCCATCGAGCGCGGGCTTTATGCCATCGCCGGCGTGGACGAGACGCGCCGAGCAGCATTGGACCAGCCTACGCCGTCGCCATGCTGGTTTTCAGCGTCGCCGGGTTCGTCACGCTTTATGCGCTGCAACGCCTGCAAGGCGTGTCGCTGCCCTTCAATCCGCAAGGGCTTGGCGCGGCATCGCGCCCGACAGCGCCTTCAACACCTCCGTCAGCTTCGTCTCCAACACCAACTGGCAGTCCTATGTGCCGGAAGCGACGATGAGCTATCTCGACGCAGATGGCCGGGCTGACGGTGCACAATTTCCTTTCGGCGGCGACCGGCATCGCGCTGGCGGTCGCGCTCATTCGCGGCTTCTCGCGGCGATTCGGCGCGCGGCATCGGCAATTTCTGGGTCGATCTGACCCGCTGCACGCTCTACATCCTGCTGCCGGTTTCGATCGTGGTGGCGCTCGTCTTCGTCTGGCAGGGCGTGCCGCAGAACCTCAACGCCTATACCGAAGTCACCACGCTCGAAGGCGGCAAGCAGGTCATCGCGCAAGGCCCGGTTGCCTCGCAGGAAGCGATCAAGATGTTCGGCACCAATGGCGGCGGCTTCTTCAACGCCAACTCGGCGCATCCGTACGAGAACCCGAACGCCATCACCAACTTCATCCAGATGGTGCTGATCTTCTCCATCGGCGCGGCGCTGACCAACGTGTTCGGCCGCATGGTCGGCGATCAGCGCCAGGGCTGGGCGATTTTCGCGGTGATGGGCTTGTTGTTCCTGGCCGGCGTCACGACGGTCTACTGGGCCGAAGCGGCGGGCAATCCCGCCATCGCCGCCCTGCACGTCGACACGCGCGCCGAGCGCCATCCAGTCCGGCGGCAACATGGAAGGCAAGGAGGTCCGCTTCGGCATCGCCAACTCCGCCCTGTTCGCCACCGTCACGACCGACGCGTCCTGCGGCGCGGTCAACACCATGCACGACAGCCTGACGCCGCTCGGCGGCATGGTGCCGATGGTCAACATCATGCTCGGCGAGATCATCTTCGGCGGCGTCGGCTCGGGGCTTTACGGCATGCTGCTGTTCGCCATCCTCGCGGTGTTCATCGCCGGGCTGATGGTCGGCCGCACGCCGGAATATCTCGGCAAGAAGATCGAGGCCAAGGAGGTGAAGATGGCCATGCTCGCCATCCTCATCCTGCCCGCGTCGATCCTCGGCTTTACCGCGCTCGCCGTGGTGCTGCCGCAGGGGCTGGCGGGTCTGGCCAACGCCGGTCCGCACGGCTTCAGCGAGATGCTTTACGCCTACACCTCGGCCACCGGCAACAATGGCAGCGCCTTCGCGGGGCTGTCGGCCAACACGCCCTTCTATAACACGACGCTTGGCTTCGCCATGCTGATCGGCCGCTTCCTGATGATCGTGCCGATGCTGGCCATCGCCGGATCGCTGGCCGCCAAGAAGATCGTGCCGCCCTCGGCGGGCACCTTCCCGACCATGGCGCGCTGTTCGTGGCGCTGCTCGACGGGCGTGATCCTGATCGTCGGCGGCCTGACCTTTTTCCCGGCGCTGGCGCTCGGCCCGATCGTCGAGCATCTCGCGATGACCGCCGGCACGCATTTATTGAGGACATCTCCCCCATGACGCAATCGAAGACAGCTCGCATTCGACCGGCGGCCTCGATGCTCGATCCGAAGATCCTGCGTGCCCGCCATCGGCGGATTCCTTCCGCAAGCTCGATCCGCGCATCATGGTGCGCAATCCGGTGATGTTCGTGGTCGAGCTGGTGGCGGCGCTGACCACCGTCCTGTTCATCCGCGATCTGGTCAACGGCACCGGTCGAGCACTTCGGCTTCGCGCTCCAGATCATCGTCTGGCTGTGGTTCACCGTGCTGTTCGCCAACTTCGCCGAAGCGGTGGCGGAAGGGCGCGGCAAGGCGCAGGCGGACTCGCTGCGCAAGATGCAAGACCGACGACCAACGCCAAGCTGCATCGCGGCGTCGGCACGATCCAAAGCGGCGCGCAGGCGAAGTGGACGGACGATGCCGGCCTCGAAGCTGAAGGCGGGCGACATCGTGCTCGTCGAGACGGGCGACCTCATCCCAGTCCGACGGCGAGGTCATCGAAGGCGTGGCCTCGGTGAACGAAGTCGGCCGATCACCGGCGAATCCGCGCCGGTCATCCGCGAAAGCGGCGGCGACCGCTCGGCCGTCACCGGCGGCACGCTGGTCATTTCCGACTGGATCGTGGTGCGCATCACGGCGGCGCAGGGCGACACCTTCCTCGATCGCATGATCGCGCCTCGTCGAAGGCGCCGAGCGGCAGAAAACGCCGAACGAAATCGCGCTCAACATCCTGCTGGCCGGCATGACGATCATCTTCGTCTTCGCCGTCGCGAGCATCCCGAGCTTCGCCGCCTATGCGGGCGGCACCGCTCTCGGTGCTGGTGCTGGTGGCGCTGTTCGTGACGCTCATCCCCACGACCATCGGCGCGCTGCTGTCGGCCATCGGCATCGCGGGCATGGACCGGCTGGTGCGCTTCAACGTCATCGCCATGTCGGGCCGCGCGGTCGAGGCGGCGGGCGACGTCGACACGCTGCTGCTCGACAAGACCGGCACCATCACGCTTCGGCAACCGGCAGGCGGTGGAGTTCATTGCCGCTCTCCGGCGTCAGCGAGCGCGATCTGGCCGACGCGGCGCAACTGGCCTCGCTGTCGGACGAGACGCCGGAAGGGCGCTCCATCGTGGTGCTGGCCAAGGAGAAATACGGCATTCGCGGCCGCGACATGGCGCCGCTGCATGCGCATTTCGTGCCGTTCACCGCGCAGACGCGCATCAGCGGCATCGACGCCGAGGGCACGTCCATCCGCAAGGGCGCGGTGGATGCCATCGTGGCGCATCTGTATCCCGCGCTGACGGCCGCCGCGCCGGTCAGCCGCGGCGGCGCCGCCGTCAGCCACGCAGCCGGCTGGTCGAAACGGCGGACGTGCGCGAGCTTTACGCGCATCGCGGAACGGATCGCGAAAACCGGCGCCACGCCGCTGGCCGTGGCCAAGGACGGCCGGCTGCTCGGCGTCATCCACCTGAAGGACATCGTGAAGGGCGGCATCCGCGAGCGCTTCGCCGCACTGCGCAACATGGGCATCCGCACCGTGATGATCACCGGCGACAACGCGCTGACCGCCGCCGCCATCGCCGCCGAATCCGGCGTGGACGATTTCCTCGCCCAGGCGACGCCCGAGACCAAGCTCAAGCTCATCCGCGACGAGCAGGCGCAAGGCAAGCTGGTCGCCATGTGCGGCGACGGCACCAACGACGCGCCCGCCCTGGCGCAGGCCGATGTGGGCGTGGCCATGAACACCGGCACCATGGCCGCGCGCGAGGCGGGCAACATGATCGACCTCGACAGCGATCCGACCAAGCTCATCGAGATCGTGGAGATCGGCAAGCAACTGCTGATGACGCGCGGCGCGCTGACGACCTTCTCCATCGCCAACGACGTGGCCAAGTATTTCGCCATCATCCCGGCGATGTTCGCGGCGTTCTACCCGCAGCTTCAGGCGCTGAACGTCATGGGGCTGGCGACGCCGCAAAGCGCGATCCTGTCGGCGATCATCTTCAACGCGCTGATCATCATCGCGCTGATCCCGCTGGCCCTGCGCGGCGTGACCTATCGCGCGGCGGGCGCGGCGAGCATTCTCGACGCGCAACCTGCTGATTTACGGCCTGCGGCGGGCTCGTCGTGCCGTTCGTCGGCATCAAGCTGATCGACCTCGTCGTGTCAGCCCTCGGCCTGGCATAGGACAACGCACATGTTGAAACAAATCCGCCCCGCCATCGTGCTGATCGCTCGCGTTCACGGTTATCACCGGGCTCGCCTACCCGCTGGCCATGACCGGCGTCGCGCAGATCGCCTTCCCGCATCAGGCCAATGGCAGTCTGATCGAGAAGGACGGCAAGGTCGTTGGTTCGCCGCTGATCGGCCAGAACTTCACCAGCGATAAATACTTCCACGGCCGCCCGTCGGCGACTACGGACACCGATCCCAACGACCCGGCGAAAACCATTGCCGCGCCATACAATGCCGCCAATTCCGGCGGCTCGAATGCCGGGCCAACGTCCAAGGCGCTCATCGAGCGCGTGACCGGCGATGTCACGACGCTGAAGGCGGAAAACGATAGCACGCCGGTGCCCGTCGATCTGGTCACCACATCGGCCAGCGGCCTCGACCCGGACATCACGCCGGCGGCGGCGCTGTTCCAGGCGGCGCGTGTCGCCAAGGCGCGGAACCTTCCCTTCGAGAAGGTGCGCGAATTGGTGATCGAGCATGTGGAAGGCCGCTATCTCGGCATTCTCGGTGCGCCGCGCGTGAACGTCCTGAAGCTCAATCTGGCGCTGGATGTGCTTTGAGGATGTTGTGCAACCGGATGCCGGATGCATACGATCTTATGGCATTCTGAGACGAGCGTGGCCGGCGAGAGCGCCGGCCATGGGTGAATCGGAGAGTGAATCCCTCGGATTTTATCGCGTTCCGTAGCGGCGCAGCAGGCCGTTAAGGGCGTCCGCCGTGCTGGCCGCAACTTCCTCTTCGTCGATTTGCGGCGCAACCGGCCCGCCGGTCATCGGCGCCTCGCCAGCCAGCGCCCGGCTGATCAGCAGGCGGATATGCTCGATATGTTCGAGCTCGGCTCCCTGCACCTTTTCCGTCAGCGGCTGCAACATAATGTTCACCTGCCGCAAGGCAGTGTCCAATATTGCGTTCGTCGTATGCAACGACGACAATGTAATAAATTCGCCGGCTTCGGTGCAACATTCCGGCAGCGTGCCAGCGTTGCGATTTTCGTAATTATTACAAGCCGAAGATACATTCATTGGATAAACCTCACTTACTTTAGGTACGCGTATATGCTCTCACAGACTTGCGCATTATTGTGTTCTTTTTTTGCCGTATTCCACAAGATCGTGACAGCATTGAGGTCACGTATTTTTGACTGTGCGGTAAACGGGTAACGCAAGCGGTGAGGGCGGTGGCTGCAAAGGCGTCTTCCGCAGGGATAACGCCGATTGGCGTCAGGGAGATGACAGAGGCGGAAGCGGACGCCGTACACCCGTGAAAAGGCGCCGGAATTCTCCGGGCGTCCGAAGCGGCTGACGTTGCCGTCAGCCGCTGGAATACGGGCGCGTATTTGCGGTCAGGGCGTGTTACTGGCCCGCCATCACTTTGCGGCAGCCGCCGGCTTTCCCGCGCCGAGATACCAAATCTTCTCGGCGTAATGTCCGATCGCCCAGAAACTCGCGGCCAGCACTACGAAAAACACCACCTTGTATGTGCCCTCCCAGAAGTGCTCGAAGAACTTCGTATACAGGTTGATGAACAGGAACACGACGCCGAAGCCGCGCGTGACGCCGTCGCCGGTCTTCAGGCCGTGTACAATGGCGGCGCAGGCCACGGCGGCGAACAGCATCGACCAGAGGAACAGTTCCACGTGGCCGCGGTTATACCAGTTCGCGGAGTTGCCCCAGATCGACAGAATCCACAGCGCGGTGAACAGGTAGAGCAGGCCCATGACCAGCGTCGAGCGGCGGCAGATTTCGAAGATTTTGACGCGCTGAATGCCCAGCGCCACCGCCGTCAGCAGGCCGCCGAACAGCACGAAACGTAAGGGGTAATTCATGCCCAGGTAGTAGCTGCCCCAGCCGGACATATAGCCCGTCTTGGCGCCGAACCAGCCGCCGATGGACACCAGCGCGAAGATCCAGATGAGGTTGGATTGCAGAAACAGCCCCAGCACGCCGTAGATGATGAACGACAGCAGCAGCAGGATGGCGAAATCGCCGCTGCCGGTATTGAAGGTCATGCCGAGCTGATAGAGGGCGCTGGCGATGCCGAGCACGCCGAGAAACATGATGGCTTCGTTGCTGAAGATCCGCTGCGGATGGGCGAGCCGCTGCCGGTAACCGAACACCATGATGGCGATGGAGAGTACCGTCAGCTCAATGAGCTTCACGTAGTGCGGCGAGTTGAATACGCGTTCGAGGAGTTCGAGAATAACGCGGTCGGCGAAAGCGGTGACGATGGCGGTCACGATGCAGATGATCGCCACGATGAACGACAGGCGGGCGAGCAGACGCCAGTCGAACGGGATGATCTTGAGATCCTGGTTCAGCGACGCGGCTTGCTCCGCGCCGAGCAGGCCGGCGTGTGCCCAGTAGGCGAGCGCGCGGCGGATGGCTGTGGCTTCTTTTTTTGAAACGTCCATTGGGGGAAACCCTCTTTATTGTTGTGTCTGCGTGCCCGAATTATTCCGCCAAAGCGGCCGGCGCCGGGCTGGGCCGCGCCGAGGCCAGCCGTTCCTGCACCAGCCGGGTGACGCCCGCGTAGTCGAGCTTGCCCGAGCCGAGCAGTGGCACGCTGTCCACGACGATGACCTCCGCCGGGATCATCAGTTCGGACGCGCCCTTGCGCCTTGGCGAAGGCCAGGAAGTCGCGCGCGCCTGGCGTCCCGCTGCTGCGTCACCAGCACCAGCTTTTCGCCCTTGCGCGCATCCGGCACGCTGGCGACCGCCGACAGCGACGTCCGGCCACAGTTCCGCCGCCAGCGTCTCCACGGCCGCCAGCGAGATCATCTCGCCGCCGATCTTGGCGAAGCGCTTGGCGCGGCCCTTGATGGTGATGAAGCCCTCGGGCGTCGATGGTGACGATGTCGCCGGTGTCGTGCCAGCCGTCCGCGGCGGCTCGATGCACGCCGGGATTCTCGGCGCGCAGATAGCCGAGCATGACGTTCGGGCCCGCGCACATGCAGCCGGCCGCCCTCCGTCCACGCCGGGCACCGGCTCCAGCCGCGCCTCCATGCCGGGCATGATGCGCCCGACCGTGCCGAAGCGGTTGAACATCGGCGTGTTCAGCGCCAGCACCGGCGCGGTTTCGGTGACGCCGTAGCCTTCCAGAATGCGCAGGCCGAATTTCTCCAGGTAGGTGCGCCGGGTGGACTCCTTCACCGGCTCGGCGCCGGCCAGGACGTAGCGCAGCGAGCGGAAGTCGTAGGCGTGCGCCGCGCGGGCGTAGCCGGCGAGGAAGGTGTCCGTGCCGAACAGGATGGTGGCGTTCACGCCGTAGACCAGCTCCGGCACGATCCGGTAATGCAGCGGCGACGGATAGAGATAGACCCGCACGCCCGACACCAGCGGCAGCACGAGGCCGACCGTCAGCCCGAACGAATGGAACACCGGCAGCACGTTGAACACCTTGTCCGTGCGGCCGAAGTCGATGCGCGCGGCGGCCTGCGCGGCGTTGGCCAGCATGTTGCGGTGGGAGAGCACGACGCCCTTCGGCGTGCCTTCCGAGCCGGAGGTGAACAGGATCGCCGCCGGATCGTCCGGCCTTGCGCGCGACCAGCGGCTTCTTCGCCTGGCAGCAGGCCGCGCAGCTTGTCGCGCGAGCGTCACCGTCGCGCGGACGTCCTCCAGGTAGACGATGCTGCACCTCGCGCCCGATCTGCTCGATCAGCGCGCCGAGCTTGCCCTTCTCGATGAAGCGCGCGCGAGGTGACGATGACCTTCACCTCGGCGGCCTTGCAGGCGGAGAGGATGTTGGCGGCGCCGGCGGTGAAGTTGATCATCGCCGGAACGCGCCCGGCCGACATCAGCCCCAGGAACGTCACGGCCGCGCCGTTGGCGTTGGGCAGCATGACGCCCACGGCCTTGCCTTCGTCCGCCAGCGGCATCAGCTTCTCGCCGAGCACCGCCGCGCCCGCCAGCAGACGCTTGTAGGTCAGCGTGCCGCTCAGCGCGTCTTCCACCGCGACGCGGCTCCGTGCCATGCACCGCGGCGGCCTCGACGACGGCCTCGAACACGGTGCGGTCGGTGGACGTGGTGCGGAACACCAGGTCGGACATGACGCCGTAGAGCGCCGCGCCCGCCGCCTGCCGGCGCGCCTTGCCCTTGCAGCTCGGGAGCGACGGCGAGCTTGACCGGCTCCAGCACCGTGACGAGTCACCTTCGGGAACCAGCGGCGGCGCACCTGCTCGCGCGACAGCCGCGAGAACGGCGTCGCCTCCAGGCCGTCGATGCGCACCGGAACGACCATGGCGTCCGCCTTGTCGGCGATCAGCCCGGCGCCGTCATAGACCTTCATCAGGCTGCCGGTGACCGTGAGCCGGCCTTCGGGGAAGATGATCAGCGTCTCGCCCGCCTTCACCGCGTTGATGAGCGTGCGCGTGGCCATCGGCTTGGTCGGATCGAGCGGCATGGCGCGGGTGAGCTTCAGGAACGGCTTCACCCACCAGCGCTTGCGCGATGCCGCTGTCGATGGCGAACACCGGATCGTCGTCGCAGCAGCGACAGCGCCAGCGCGGCGTCGAGGAAGCTCACGTGGTTGAGCGCGATGATGGTGTTCGGGCCGGCCTTGGCGAAATTCTCCGCGCCGCGCACTTCCAGCCGGTAGAACGCGCGGAACATGATCGACAGGAAATCGCGCAGCGCGCTCGACGGCATGGTGCGCCCGATGGCGTAGGCGACGACGAGGCTGGCGACGCCCATGCCGAGGAACAGGCTGCCGGTCGTCAGCCCCTGGATTTGCAGCCAGCGCGACGAACACGCTGCCCGCCGACCATGAAGCCCGCGTTGAGCACGTTGACGGCGGCGATCACGCGCGCGCGCCGTTCCGGCGCGGCCCATGCCTGCACGGCGGCGAAGGTCGGCACGATGAACAGGCCGCCGCCGATGGCGAGGCCCATCAGGTCGATCGCGATGCGCAGGCCCAGCGCCGACGAGAACACCGCCGCGATGCTCAGCCGCGTCGCCCATGGGCGCCGCCGCCATAGGCCGCCCAGCCGAGATCGAGCGCGAAGACGCCGATCAGCACCGCGCCGATGACGGTCGGCAGCAGAATGATGCGGCCATGCGCCAGCCACGCGGCCAGCGCCGAGCCGATGGCGATGGCCACCGCGAAGAGCGTGAGATAGACGGTGAACACCTCGTCGACGCCGCCCACGATGGCCACCAGCGACGGCAGCAGCGAGATGACCACGGCGCCGATCAGTCCAGAACCAGCTCGTCACCATGCCGCCCCACCACAGGCGCTTGTCGCCCCACAGATCCTGCAGCAGCTCGACCGTCGAACGCGCGATGTTGGCGTCGACCTTGAGCGCGGGCGCGGCCTCGCCGGTCGCCGGGATCAGCGCGCCGACTGCCAGCAGGCCCAGGCGAACACCATCATCATGACGCCGAAAAGCAGCGGGATTGCCGCCGTCCTTCGCCGCGAAGCCGGCGACGATGCCGCCGAGCACGATGGCCGTGAAGGTGCCGCCTTCGACCAGCGCGTTGCCGGCCGGGAGCTGTTCGCGCGTCCAGATGGTCGGGCAGGATGCCGTATTTGATGGGGCTGAACAGCGCGCCGATGACGCCGAACAGGAACAGCGCCGCGAACAACACCGGCACCGAGTGAAAGGCAAAGCCCGCCGACGGCGAGCCCCGCCGCGCCCAGTTCCACCAGCTTCAGCCGCTGCCGCCACCATGCGCTTTGTCGTAGCGGTCGGCGAATTCGCCGCCCAGCCCGGACAGGAAGAAGTACGGCGCCATGAGCACGGCGGCCGCCATGCGTGATCAGCGCCTTGCCCTCGCTCTCGCCGAGCTTGAACATGATGAGGAAGACGAGCGAGTTTTTCAGGAAATTGTCGTTGAGGGCCGAGAAGAACTGGCACCAGAACAACGGCGCGAAACGGCGCGAGGTCATCAGGGACATGGCTGCAAAATTCCGTTTGTTTGTTAATGCTTATACGCCGGTCTCAATCCAGATGCGAACGCTCGAGCGGACAGCACCGCTCCGCCTCGCCGCACTCCGCCATTTAATTGAAATAGACGGCGAAGATGAGGAAATCGCCACCGGGGACTCTTTGCCACGCCCGCCGCGTGGCGGCATACATACGGAAAATCTGTTGAGCATGGCCTTCTCCACCAATATGAACGTTGTTCACGTCCATAAGGTATGCTATCTCTGAACGGCGTTCAAGAGGAAAATTGAACAACGTTCACGCAGGAGGCACGATGAAGACCGCCGAACGCAGACATAAGCTCAAGGAAGCCCTCACCGACGCCGCCGCCCACAGCATCGGAGCGCGCGGCCTCAACGGTTTGAAGGCGCGCGAACTGGCCGCCGATGTGCGCTGCGCGGCCGGCGCCATCTATAACGTGTTCGCCGACCTCGACGACGTGGTGCTGGCCGTGAACGCGCGCACGCTGGCGGAACTGGAAGCCCGGCTCACCGCCGCAGTGGACGCCCCGTCCGGCAGCGGTAACACCAGCACGGAGCAGGCCGTCGCCCACCTCATCCGTCTGGCGCATGCCTACTTGCACTTCGCCGAGGCCCACACCAAGCGGTGGCGCGCGGTGTTCGATCACCGGCTGCCGGACGGGCGGGAATTGCCGGAGGACTACCGCGATCAGCAGCAGCGGCTGTTCGCCTTCATCGAGCAGCCGCTTGCGGGTCTTGCAGCCCGGTCTGGCGCCGGAGCAATTCGCGCTGCTGGCGCGGTCGCTGTTCTCGGCGGTGCACGGCATTGTCGTGCTCGGGCTGGAGGAAAAGCTGGGCGCCATTTCCCTGCGCGACCTGGAAGAGCAGACGGCGGCGATTCTGACCGCGCTCGGGCATGGCTTTTCGCTGCGCCGCCGGGACGATCAGAAACTTTAATCAGGCGTATCCGGCGCCGCCGCAATTGGACCGTCTGGCAGAACGCGATGTTATTTTTTGGGGCCTAGGATCGTCCCGAATTCATAACCCGCGCGCCGAGCACGCCATTGAATCCGTGGCCCCTCGATGTCCCTGGAGGAGCCCCATGACCATAAAGACCAAACTGATCGCTGTTCTCGGCCTGTTCTGCGCCCTCGTCGCCGGCATCGGCGCTTACGGCACCTACCAGCTCGGAACGGTGAACGCCGCCGCGGTTGATCTGCGCACGAACTGGATGGTCGCATTGAAGGCGCTCAGCGGTATCAAGTTCGATATGGCGCGCATACGGCACTACGAGGGGCGCGTTCTGGTTGCTGATAGCGCCAGCGAAATGGCTCAGGTGAAGGAAAAGACTGCCCGCCAGTTCGAGCAAATTGACAAACACGTCAAGGTGTATGAGGCGACCATCACTGGCCCAGAGGAACAGAAGTTATGGGAGCGCGTCAAGAGCGGTTGGCAGGATTACTTGCGCCAGCGCAGCAAGATCGTCGATCTGGCGTTTGCCGGTGACCATGCTGCGGCGACTGCCATTTACAACGCCGATAATGGTAAGGCATTCTCCGCCGCGCTTAAGCTGATGGACGAGGATGTCGAGTTTCAGGACAAAGGCAGTGCGGAAGCCGGTGTACACGCTCAGGCGATCTACGATCACGGCTTCTGGGTGAACAGCACGCTGCTGGTCTTCGGGCTGGTCTTCGGCGCCGCCTGCCTGCTCTGGGCCATGAAGGACGTGATCGCGCCCATCGAAGGCATCACCGGCTCCATGAAACATCTGGCCGATGGCGATCTCTCGACGCAGGTTCCCTATGCGGAGCGCCACGACGAAATCGGCGTCATGGCCGGGGCGCTTCAGGTGTTCAAGGACAATCTGATCGCCAAGAAGGCCGCCGACGAGGCCGCCGCCGTGGACGCCAGGGTCAAGATGGAGCGCGCCCAGCGCGTGGAACAGGCACCCGCAGCTTCGAAACGGCGATCGGCGGCATTGTCGATGTCGTCGCCTCCGCTTCGACCCAGCTCAGCACCACCGCCGAGACGCTGTCGGCATGCCGCGATGCAGACCACGACGCAGTCGGGCAACGTGGCCGCGGCGTCCGAAGAGGCTTCCACCAACGTGCAGACGGTGGCCGAGCGCGGCGGAGGAGCTGTCCGCCTCGATCCGCGAGATCACCGCAGCAGGTGCAGCAGTCCAACAAAATTGCGCAGGCCGCCGCGCACGAGGCCGCGAGAGACGACCAGCGCGGTGCAGCGGCTCAACGAAATGGCCGAGCGCATCGGCAATATCGTCAGCCTGATCAACAACATCGCGGCGCAGACCAACATGCTGGCCTTGAACGCCACCATCGAGGCGGCGCGGGCGGGCGAGGCCGGCAAGGGCTTCGCGGTCGTGGCGGCCGAGGTGAAAGGGCTGGCGGAGCAGACCGCCAAGGCCACAGCCGAGATCACCAGCCAGATCACCGGCATTCAGGAGTCGACGCAGCCAGACGTCGACCTCCATCGGCCACATCGCCAAGACCATCGAGGAACTCAACGCCACCTCGTCGGCCATCGCCAGCGCGGTGGAGGAGCAGGGCGCCGCGACGCAGGAGATCGCCCGCACGGCGAGCCAGACCGCGCAGGCGACGGGCGAGGTTGCCCGCAATATCACCGGCGTGCAGGACGCGGCGGGCAGTTCCAGCGCGGCGGCGGCGGAGGTGTTGTCCGCCTCCCGCGATCTGGCGCGCCAGTCGGAGGGGCTGCGGAGCGAGGTCAACAAGTTCCTGACCTCGGTACGTGCCGCCTGAGCGGAGACCGGCAACCGGATTCGCCGCAATCATCAAGGCTCCGCCTGGCAGATAATGCCAGCGCGGAGCGAACTATCGCATATCTCATCCATCCGGCGCCTGCCGCCGAACGTTAGGCGCGGACGGCTATGGTTAATCAAGTATATCCGGCGGCGCGTCGGTTTTTTGTTTCAGAATAACACTATATTATATTCTTTAGTGTAAGCTCATTCCCAAATTACATCCTGTCGAACGGGGCGCGCCATCGCCGGCGTGACTCCCCGCCTGCCTATAAACTCCTCAATTCGGTGCGAAATAGCTCAGCGGAATCGACGGCAGCACATTCAACCGGACCAACAGTTAGTAGCGGAGACGTTAAATATGGCGCGCGCAGGAACGGAAACAGCCGCATTTCTTGGGAATGTCGGTATCAAGCAGAAGGCCCTCATTCTCATCGGTGCGTCGGTGGTGATCGCCGTCGCGATGTTTATGGCCGCTTATATCGGATTGTCCGGCATCAAAACGGCGCTCGACGAATTGCTGCTGGCCACCAACGTCGAACGCCATGCCTTCGAAACGATCCTTAGCGAAAAGGACTACCTCCTGAACGCCAACGGCGCGACCGGCAACGAGGCACTCGCCCAGACCGCGTTCCAGAATGCCGAGAAAGACATCAAGACCATCAACCAGACCCTCGACCAGATTGACGCCGGCACCAACCAGGAGCTGAAAGAGAGGGCGAAGGCCGCGCGCGAGGGAACCCGTGCCTACGCTGAGCTTTACCATAAGGGCGTGGCAGCGCTGACCGAGCTGGATAAGCTTGGCGATGTGCTGGAGAAGGAGGGCGAGGTAGCCACCCAGCAGGCGAGCGATTACATCGCGGCGGCGCAGGACCAGAACAAAATAAACATCGCCCTCAAAATCCGCCAATACGCCTATTTGATCCGCGCCGACGAAAAACGCTACATGCTCAGCCATAAGCCGGAAATATTCGAGCGGATGAAGAGCGAGTTCGCGGGCATGATGAAGGACCTCGCCGTCCTTGAGCGCGACGCGGCCAATGAAACCGAGCGTAAGCAGGTGGAAGCCTTCAAGGCGGCCGCTCTCAACTACGAGCACGGGGCGCACAAGTGGGTCGAGAACAGCGAGGTTCTGTTCAAAACGATTCTCCCGAAAATGAGGGAACTGGGGCAGCAGGTGATCAAGCTGGCCTTCGACGCCGCGGAAGACAGCTCCAGGTCGATGCAGGCGACGCGCAATTCCATCATCGGCTGGCTGATCGTCATCGGCGGGGGTATCGCGGCGGCGGGTGTGGTCCTGGGGCTGATCGTCGCCAACGCCATTTCCAGGCCGGTGATCGCGCTGACGGATGCCATGAAGCACCTCGCGACCGGCGATCTCGACGCGAATGTGCCCAGCACCGGGCAGAGCGATGAAATCGGCGAGATGGCCGGAGCGCTGGCGGTGTTCAAGGACAACCTGATCGCCAAGAAGGCCGCCGACGAGGCCGCTGCGGTGGAAGCACGGGCCAAAGTGGAGCGCGCCCAGCGGGTCGAGCAGATCACGCGCAGTTTCGAGGACGCGATCGGCGGCATTGTCGATGTTGTCGCCTCCGCCTCGACCCAGCTCAGCACCACCGCCGAGACGCTGTCGGCATCCGCGATGCAAACCACGACGCAGTCCGGTAACGTGGCCCTGGCGTCCGAGGAAGCGTCCTCCAACGTGCAGACGGTGGCGAGCGCGGCGGAGGAGCTGTCCGCCTCGATTCGCGAGATTACGGACCAGGTGCAGCAGTCCCACAAGATTTCGCAGAACGCCGCGCGCGAGGCTGCGGATACGACCGGCGCGGTGCAGAAGCTCAACGAAATGGCGGAACGCATCGGCAATATCGTCAGCATGATCAGCAACATCGCGGCGCAGACCAACATGCTGGCCTTGAATGCCACCATCGAGGCGGCGCGGGCGGGTGAGGCCGGCAAGGGCTTCGCCGTCGTGGCGGCGGAGGTGAAGGGGCTGGCTGAGCAGACCGCCAAGGCCACCGCCGAGATCACCAGCCAGATCACCGGCATTCAGGAGTTGACGCACCAGACATCGACATCCATCGCCAACATCGCCAAGACCATCGAGGAGATCAACATCACCTCGTCGGCCATCGCGGGCGCGGTGGAAGAACAGGGCCACGCGACGCAGGAGATTGCCCGCACGGCGAGCCAGACCGCGCAGGCGACGGGCGAGGTTGCCCGCAATATCACCGGCGTGCAGGACGCGGCCTCCAGCTCCAGCGCGGCGGCGGCGGAAGTGTTGTCCGCCTCCCGCGATCTGGCGCGCCAGTCGGAGGGGCTGCGCAGCGAGGTCAACAAGTTCCTGACTTCGGTGCGGGCGGCCTGAGGCTGAACGCATATACGGAACACGGCCGCCGGCGGCTTCTTTACGGCGGCTACACGGAGCCTCCGCTCTTTCCTCCTGGCGAAGCAGCCGGGGTGAGAGGCGGAGGTGTCCTGTTTTCAGCGCACACCGGCGGCAGCGCCGGCTGGGAAAGGCGTTGGCGCCTCACGCTGCATTCACAAATTGCTGATTTGCATACAAAAATAGTTAACGGATTTAGTTTACATTCGGGATGCACGCGCAAGCGGTGCCAACATGCGCTCCTATTCCCGCCATCTATGCGCATTCGTCCACATTCGCGAGTGCAGCGCCACATTTTTTGCATAATTTGCAAAAAAGCCACAAGGCCGCCACCCCTTGGTTAACATTTTTTTTGATGGGGACGGTTAACCGGAAAATGCGAACAACTCGCAAGAGGAGGGGGCGCGGAAGCTTCGCCACAATCGGCCTTTCCGGTCTTATTCCCTTCAATACGTTATTAACCATCACACAAAAACTACCCGCGATAACTTGCAAGTCCGCAGCGCAAAGCGAGGTTTGTTGCGCGTGAACACCTGGGAAGCGGGGGCCTCGGCCGGACTATTCTTTAGAATTCCGCCTGCCGTCTGAGGGTGAGCCGGCGTCCTCGCGGCGCTGCCGGGAGAGGCCGCGAGCGATTCGGTTGCCCGGCGTGAGATATATCAATTTTTGCGGGAGATTGCGGAGCGTACCCACCCTAGGGTTGCTTGCTGTCCCGCAGAGTTTATTGCTCTATGTCAATTGGTTCCGGGAATATCTTCCTGGGTGCACTTACGGGGAAAACGGCAAATATTCCCCGGACGGTGAAAGCGAGCGTGTGTATTAACTGGAGAGAACGCAATGCGTAAATTATTTTCCCGCTCTGTCAAGTCATTTTCTCGCGACGAAAAAGGCGCCTCAATGCTGGAATATGCGATCATGGTAGGCCTCATTGCCGCAATTTCCGTCGCCACGGTTGCAACTGTAGGTACTGACGTGAAGGCATATTTTACTAAAATACATACCACGATGGACGCCAATAAGTAGAATCGGTGGCTTTGGCAAAATTTGACCTGCCAAAAACTGCTTTCAATACCTAGCAATTGCTAAGCGAGCACGGCATGCGGCGTGGACCCTTCATGATGCTTGTCGCGGCGTTTCTCTGCGCCGCTGCTGCCGCCGTGCTGGCGCGCTCCTGGATGGCAAACCAGGGCAGCGATACTGCCGCCGTCAAACAAGAAACCGCCGCGCCAACGGCGACTGTCATCGTCGCGGCGCGCGATCTCAAGCCGGGGGACAAACTCACGGCTGAGTCCCTCAAGGAAATACAATGGCCCGCGGCTTCCATGCCGAAGGGGACATTCTCCACTAAAGACGCCGTGCTGAAGGCCAGCGGCACGCACGGGGTGTACACAAAAGTGTGGGCGAACCAGCCGCTGCTCGCCCCGCAACTCAGCCTCGAAGGGCAGGACGGCATGCTGGCCGACCGGCTCGCCGGCGACCTGAAGGGCGTGTCGATCCGCGTCAACGACGTGGCGGGCGTTTCCGGCTTCGTGCAGCCGGAGGACCGCATTGACGTGCTGCTGACCACGACAGCGGTTGCGGCGCCAGCGAGCGAAGCGGCGCCGGCGCCAGCCGTGCCGGCGAACGCCATGACGCGGACCATCCTGCGCAACGTGCGGGTGCTGGCGACGGATCAGCAGACCCAGCGCAAGGCGGCGGCCGTTTCGCCGAAGACGGTGACGGTGGAGGTCAACGCGGTGGACGCGGCGAAGCTGACGCTGGCCATGAACATCGGCCAGTTGTCGCTGGTGCTGAACCGCTCGAATGCCGGCGCGAGGGTGGACGCGCCGCCGCTGGAGACGATCCGGGTGGAGGATTTGCTGAATGCCGAGCCGAAGACGCCGGCCGGCGATCAGTCCGCCTCGAACGTGGTTGTGACGCGCTCGATGGAGCGGAAGGAATACAAGGTACAGCCGGAAGGCTCGCAGTGACGATTGCGGGGTTCGGGCAAAGCAGATTTCGAAAGTGATTGCGTTGGGGCGGGGCAATTTTTTGACAAGGGGCGCGAATATGGGGCGCATGAAAGACGATATGAGGGCCGCAGGGGCCTGTTTCTCGCGTTTCCTGCTCAAGCTGGGCGTTCTGGCCTTGGTGCCAATCCTGAGCATGATGCTGACGATGCCGTCCGCCATGGCCGAGAAGAAAAAGCAGGGCGCGCACGTCTATCACCTCTCCACCGACAGCGACCGCATTTCCATGCGTGTGACGCTGCATAAATCGGAGACGGTGAAGGTGGATTTCCCGTTCAGCGAGGCGCTGGTGGGCAGCCCCGAGGTGGCGGACATCGTGCCGCTGACCAATAAGTCGGTCTACATCCTGGGCAAGAAGATCGGCGTGACGCGGCTGTCGCTGCTGGACACGCAGAAGCAGGTGCTGGGCATCGTCGATATCGAGGTAAGCCACGATGTGGACGCGCTCAAGGCGACGCTGAACGAAGACCCGGCCTTCCGCAAGATCAAGCTGCGGACTGTCAACGGCAAGATCCTGATGACGGGGCAGGTGCCCGACGGTCCGACCGCGCACCGGGCGATGACGCTCGCCGAGCAGATCGCGCCGGGCGATGTCACCAACGGCATGTCGGTATCGTCGCCGCAGCAGGTGATGCTGGAAGTGCGCTTCATCGAGGCCGACCGCACCGTGGGGCGCGGGCTGGGCGTCAACTGGATGGTTCACGGCAATCGCGTGGGCGTTGGCGGCGTGACCGGCGTCGAGACCGTGAAGCCGGGCACCGGCTTTTCATCGAACCAGGACGGCATCAGCAGCGACGCGGTGATGAGCATTTCGGGCGGTCTCGCCTCCAACGCCATCCCCTTCGGCACCGCCATCGGCCGCGTGCTGGACGGCGGCATCAAGGCGGACGTAGTGGTCCGTGCGCTGGAGGAACGCGGACTGGCGCGCAGGCTGGCGGAACCGAACCTGGTGGCGCTGTCCGGGCAGCCGGCGAACTTCCTGGCGGGCGGCGAGTTTCCGTTCCCCGTCGCCGCCGACAACGGCAAGATCACCACGTCCTTCAAGAAGTTCGGCATCGGCCTCGCCTTCACGCCGACTGTGCTCAACGATGGCCAGATCAGTCTGGTGATCGAGCCGGAGGTGAGCGAGATCGACATGGGGAGCGGGGTCAAGATCGGCGACATCACCGTGCCCGGCCTGTCCGTGCGCCGGGCGCAAACCACTGTTGAACTGCGCGACGGCCAGAGCTTCGCCATCGCCGGCCTGCTGTCGAACACGCATGTCAGCGACGAGCGGCAATTGCCGTGGATTGGCAACGTGCCGGTGCTGGGCGCGCTGTTCCGCAGCGCCTCGTTCCAGAAGAGCGAGACCGACCTGGTGATTATCGTCACGCCGCGCCTCGTCAAGCCGCGCATCCCCGGCCAGAAGCTGGCGACGCCGCTGGACCGCAGCGTGCCCGGCAACGACGCCGACATGTTCCTGCTCGGCCGCCAGGAGGTCGAGGTGAACCGGCCCCGGCAGAACCAGGGTCATATCATCGACTACAACCAGCAGGGTGACGTGCCGGCCAGCGGGAAAGATGAGAGGTAGAGACATGCGGAAACAATTGAATCTCAGGAAGATCGCCGGCGTTTCTGGTTTGGTTCTGCTCTCCATCACCTTGCAGGGCTGCTGGGACGACGACAGTTATACTGCCCGGCGCGACAGCGTGACGCGCGCTTTCGGCGACGCCAACGCCACCAATCAGGCGACGCAGACGGTGGACCCGTGGTCGCCCAACGCGAAAAACGCCAATGTTGGCACCAACGGCCGGCGCGCGGCGACTGCGGCGCAACGGTACGAGCAGGGCAAGGTGCTTCAGCCGCGCGGGCTGAATACCACGAGCGTGATCGAAAATACCGGACCAGGAAATCAGTCCGATACGACGATCCAGAAGTAACGCCTTGTGTAATACCACCGCGCATTTCTTCATTGGCCAGGTGGCCAAGGACGGGTTGATATCTGAGCTTGATGGCGATGATCGGTATGGGCATCTTATCTCGCGAGACAGATATTCTGGGTCAAAAAGCTCGTCCGGGTGAGGCCGCAGGCATGACTGTAAAAAGCGCATTGCGATCGGATCAACAGGTTGACGTGCTCCTGATTACTCAGGATCTCGAACTGAAAAACCGGCTGGTCCAGATTTTCCTGGAGAAGAACCACTTCGCGCTGAGGACGTTCAACGGCACCATCTTCGAGGTTGAGGATTTCCTGCAAACCTCGAAGCTGCCGGAGATCCTCATCGCGGACCTGAACATGGCGCGCTTCCCCGACACGGAGGCGCTGGAGCGGCTGAAGAAGACCAAGTTCGCCACCACGCCCATCATCGCCCTGTCGAGCTATCTCGATCAGGACGTGGTGCGCAGCCTGATGCAGATGAAGATCGACGACTGGCTGCCGAAGGACAGCGCCGGCCTCGATGTGTACGCGTCATGCGACCGGGTGTTCCGCGCGCCGGAGCCGAAATCGGCGTCGAAGAGTGCCACCAAGGGCGATGCGGTCTGTTATTCGTTCGTGCCGGCACGGGGCGGCGCGGGCAACACCATGCTGGCGGTGCAGACGGCGTTCCTGCTGGGCAAGGGGCGGATGGAGTCCACCTGCCTGGTGGACCTGAATTTCCAGGACGGCACGGTCGCCGACTATCTCGACCTGACGCCCGCCTTCAAGCTGGACGAGCTGTCCACCACACCGGGCCGGCTGGATGCGCAGCTTCTCGACGTGATGCTGACGCGGCATTCGTCCGGGCTGGCCGTGCTGGCCACGCCGCGCATGCCGGCGCGCCATCTGGAGGTGAGCGTGGGCGTGGTGGTTTCGGTGCTGGGGCTGCTGTCCAAGGCGTTCGAGACCGTCATCATCGACCTGCCGAAGAGCTGGTATCCCTGGACGGATAACGTCATCTGGGGGTCGAACAAGGTTTTCGTGACCACGACGTTCTCCGTGCCGGCGCTGCGGCAGGCACGTTTCGTCGCCGATGCGGTGATCGCCAAGGCATCGGCCGACGCCAGCGTGTCGGTGATCGTGAACCGCTACGACGAGCCTTTTTTCGGCTCCGGCCTGACGCGCAAGGACGCCGAGACGCTGCTGTCGAACCGGCTGGCGGGCTTCCTGCCGGAAAACCGCGGGCTGGTGGACGAGGCGATCAATCGCGGCCTGCCGGTTCACGAGGTGAGCGCGGGCAGCAAGCTGGAAAAGAAGCTGGCGGAAATTTTGGGCAAGTCTCACAGCCGGTAAGCGGCTGGGGCGCGCCTTGTTGTTGGATGGGTTGGAGTTGGAATGACGAACCGTTTCATCCGTGATCAAGGCAAACCGCCGGAGGCACCGGCCGCTCAGCGGCTGGCGAACACCTTCGCGGCGCACCTGAATGGAGCCGCTCCGCCGCCGCCCGAAAAGATCGCCGAAGACAACAAGCTCATCAAGAAGGAGCTGATCGAGGCCAAGGTCCGCCTGCACCGCAAGCTGATCGACGACCTCAACCTTGCCGTGCTCGACAAGCTCAGCAAGGAAGAGGCTAAGCGCCAGATATCGGACATCGTGGCGGATTACGTGCGCACCGAGCGCATTCTGCTCAACGGCCGCGAGCTGGAGAACTTCACCCAGGAGGTGTTCGACGAACTGACCGGCCTCGGCCCCATCGAGCCGCTGCTCAAAGACCCGACCATCACCGACATTCTCATCAACACCCACGAGCGGGTGTACGTGGAGCGCAACGGCAAGCTGGAGCGGGTTCCGGTGCGCTTCAAGGACGAGGCGCATGTGCTGCGCATCGTCAACAAGATCGTCGGCGCGGTCGGCCGGCGCGTGGATGAGTCCCAGCCGATGATCGACGCGCGGCTGCTGGACGGCTCGCGTATCAACGTGGCGGTGCGCCCCATCGCCGTCGACGGGCCGCTGGTCTCCATCCGCAAATTCTCCGAAACGCCGTTCGACCTGGACACGCTGGAGTTCGCTCGGCAGCCTGAACTCGAAAATCGCCGACCTGCTGGCGACCGCGGTGCGCGCCCGTATCACGCTCATGGTTTCCGGCGGCACCGGCTCGGGCAAGACCACGCTGCTCAACGCGCTGTCGTCGCACATCTCCCACGACGAGCGCCTGATCACCATCGAAGACGCCGCCGAACTGCGCTTGCAGCAGCCGCATGTGGGCCGCCTCGAAACGCGCCCGCCGAACCTCGAGGGGCAGCGGCGAAATCCGTCAGCGCGAGCTGGTGAAAAACGCCCTGCGTATGCGCCCCGACCGCATCATCCTCGGCGAGGTGCGCGGCGAGGAAGCCTTCGACATGCTGCAAGCCATGAACACCGGCCACGAAGGCTCCATGGCCACCATCCACGCCAACACCCCGCGCGACGCCATCTCCCGCCTGACGCAGATGGTGGGCATGGCGGGCCTCTCCATGTCGGAAATGAGCATCCGCACGCAGATCGCCTCCGCCGTGAAGCTGATCGTGCAGCTTCAGCGCTTCGCCGATGGCCGCCGCCGCGTGGTCAGCGTCACCGAGGTGACGGGCATGGAGCGCGACGTGATCCAGATGCAGGAGATCTTCAAGTTCATGCGCAGCGGCACGGCGAGCGACGGTCAGGTGCGCGGCGAATACCGGGCCACGGGCCTGCGCCCAACCTTTGCCGAGGAACTGCAAGTGCGCGGCTTCCATTTCGCCTCCGACTTCTTCGATCCGGGGGCGTAAGATGCAGAGTTACGCGGCGCCAGCTCCGTCCGAAAGCCTGTTCAACACCCAAACCGGGGTGCTGGCTCTGACGTTCTGCGCCGTGTTTCTGCTGGTCGCCGCTCTCTATTCGCTGGTCATCAGCCACGCGGTGCAGCGCCGCCAGATCCACCGGCGGCTGGACGTGGAAGGCGGCGGCGGCAAACTGGCCACGCGCGACGACCTGATGCGCGCCCGCCGCCAGCGCAGCCTGTCCACGGACGGCTATTATCTGGTGCCGTTCTTCCCGCTGAACGAGCTGGTGCTGCAATCCGGCACGACGGTGGGCATTTACGGCGTCGTGTTCATGATGGTGTCGCTGGGGGCGGCCTCGTTCATCTTCATGATAGCGTTGCAGGCCGGTCTCTGGCTGAGCCTGCTGGCGGCGGTCATCGCCGGCCTGCTGTTCCCGGTCAGCGTGCTGCGCTCCATGCGCAAGGCGCGGCAGAAGAAGTTCGAGGAGCAGTTGCCGGACGCGCTTGACGGGCTGGTGCGCTCGCTGCGCGCCGGACACGCCATCCCCATCGCCATTGCCGGCGTCGGGCGGCAGATGGCCGATCCGCTGGGCGGCGAGTTCGCGCTGACTTCGGCGGAGCTGACCTACGGCCTCGACCTGGAAACGGCCATGGGCAACCTGCGCTCGCGCGTCGGCCAGCCGGACCTGGGGCTGATCGTGCTCGCCGTGTCGATCCAGTCGAAGACCGGCGGCAATCTGACGGAGGTGCTCACCAATCTGGCGAAGATTATCCGCGAACGTTTCAAGCTGCGGATGAAGGCCAAGGCGCTGTCCGCCGAGGGCCGCCTGTCCGCTGTGATGCTCAGCATTCTGCCGGCGGCGCTGTTCGGCATCCTGTGGCTGATCTCGCCCAACTATTACGCGGAGATCTGGAACCACGCGGTGGTCAAGCCGATCCTGGCCGGCTCCATCGTCTGGCTGATGATCGGCAACTTCATCATGTACCGGATGGTGAGGCTGCACGTATGATCGACCGCTTCACCAATCTATCCAGCACCGATTTGATAGCACTCCAGATGTTCGGCGTGCTGTTCTGCGTGTTCTGCTGCGTGTTCTTCCTGTTTCTCGCCATCAGCGACACTGTCCGCCGCCGCGCCGATATCCGCAAACGTGCGCTGACGGATTGGGGCGGGCCGTCCGGCGGCGACGGGCCGGTCAAGGGGCGCTCGCTCGGCAGCAAGAGCAGCGCGGCCACGTCGGAGCTGCTGAGCAAGGTCGAGCGCGTCAAGAGCCGGCAGAGCGAAAAGGTCAAGATCCGGCACGACTTGCAGCGCGCGGGCTTCTTCAACGAGAGCGCCGTGATGTGGTATCAGTCCGTGCGGCTGTTCCTGTTCGTTGGCCTCGCCGTGACCACGCCGCTGGTGCTGGCCTACGCCGCGCCGGACATGGCGCCGAATTTGAAGCTCATCGTCGTGGCCATCGTGGCGGCGGCCGGCTTCTTGGCGCCGAGCCAATTCGTGGCGTACCGGCAGCGGCAGCAATTGCTGGAATGCCGCCAGGGCTTTCCCGATGTGATGGACCTGCTGGTGATCTGCACCGAGTCCGGCCTCAGCCCGCGCGCCGCCATCGACCGGATTTCCCGCGAAATCGCGCAGACCTACCGCTATCTCGGCGCCAACCTCTATCTGGTGAGCCTGGAGCTGCGCGCGGGCAATTCGCTGCACGAGGCGCTGGGCAATCTCGGGCGGCGCGTCGAGCTGGATGAAATCCTGAGCTTCGCGGCGCTGCTCCAGCAGACCGAGCAGCTCGGCACCAGCATCGCCGACTCGCTGCGTGTATACAGCGACGAGATGCGCTCCAAACGCCTGTCGCGGGCGGAGGAGCAGGCGCACGCGCTGCCGGTGAAACTGGTTGTACCGTTGGGTTTGTTTGTATTTCCGGTCATGCTCGTGGTGATCATGCTGCCGGTGGTTATTCGCATAAAAACAGCACTTTTTTGATTTGGGGGAGATGGACATGGGACGTCCGGTCGTTGGTTTGATTGTTTCGATGCTGCTGATAGTCCCATTGGGGGCCTGCGAGCTGACGAAAGAAGCCGATAGCGAAACCAGGCCGGAGGCGGGGCTGGTGACGGCGGAAAACGCGCCTGAGCAGCCGTACCTTCAGCGGGCCAAGGAGCACTTCCGCCAGGGCGATTACGGCCTCGCGGAGAAGTTCTACCGGCAAGCGGTGGAGGAGCGGCACCAGAACGTGGAAGCCTGGCTCGGCCTTGCGGCGACCTACGACCACCTGAAACGCTTCGACGAGGCGGACCGGGCGTACAAGGTCGTCACCAAGATGGCCGGGCATACGCCCACGGTGCTGAACAATCTCGGCTATCACTATATGTTGAAGGGCGAGTTTGCCCGCGCCCAGCAGACGCTGGAGGCGGCCCGCGATCAGGACCCGCAGAACCCCAACATTCAGCGCAATCTCGAACTGCTGCAAACCTGGAAAGCGGCGGCGGGGAAGAAGAAGCGCAACGGCTGAGGGATGTAAACGGCGCTGCGGCAATCGTTTTCCGCCTGCGTCGGCCCCTGGCATCCGCGAGCCCAAACAAAGAAGAGGCGGGCGCTCCCTGCAGCGTCCGCCTCTCTGATCTGTTGTGCCGAGGAAAGGTTCGTTTTTGTGGTTAATCAGGGATGATGTAGTTTTACCCCACTAGGAATGAATACGGAATGAACGGCACATTCATATGGAATTTAATCGATTTTTCCGCTAAGGCGCGGCGGATTGGCCTCTCCGGCGTTAAGCGGCGTGCGGCGGTACCCGAGAATCTACGACTGGTAGCCAGGCCAGAATTCCGCTGTTGTTCAAAATACCGATGTCTTCGAAATCACTGATCCCAAACCCATTTTACGCGATAGCTCCGGTCCGCAAGCGGGTTGTTTATAAGCCATGTCAACTTTCGGGCTCGTTCGTCCCCATCCTTTTCCACCTCTACGCGCTGCTCCCGCGTGAATTTTCCAGGTTTGCTAGCAACATAGAAATATTCAATCGACTCCGTTCGGGGATGCTTCCCTTCCGGAAATATCAGGGAATAAATTGCCACCTCGGTTGAGTGAAGAATGCGAAATCCTCCCCACCATTGTGATGGCGACTGGAAAGCATTCCAGAATGTAATTCTGAATTCTACCTCTTTTTCACCATCCAAGGGCACATCTTCTAAATCGTACACAATCTCCCATTCAAGGGGTGCTCTTGCTGCCGCGCCAGTATTGTGAGGCCGCACCTGGCAGGTATTGCATTGAATTTCCGGAGCTATCCCGCTGGTCGTTCCAACAATATGCACGAATTCCGTGGCATGTTCATGCGTTCTAATGACCGTGAACTTGTTTATCGAAACAGCCGCGGAGACTTTGCGGCGCTCATCGAGATCTTGCTGTGAGGTTTCGTTCCAGCCTGAAAGATCGATAATCGTCTCAAGTCTCTCCACTCGAATCCCAGGTATAAGCCGGCTATTGGCCACCTTCCCCTGCTTGTCTGCGTACCAAACTGCAACCGCTACACCAATCGTCAATATGGCAAGAATGGCGGAAACTGCCTGCCAAATTCGTCTGCGATTGCGAGCTGCGGCCTTCTCCCGTTGTGTGAGCACCGCAAGCGGAACACCAGCGAGTCCGGCGATAATCTTCAGCAAAGCGCCTGAGCGGCCATCTGCCTCTGACCTCACATCTGCGGCAAGCGGAACATTCTCCGTGGAAAGGTCAAGTTGCCCATCCTCACCTAACGGGTGCAGAAGAGATGGAACAAAACAATTTCCAGGGCTTCCATCTTCTCCACCTTGGACGATGACGCTGTGGATGTGATTGGAGCGGCCAAGGCGCTTGAACTCAAGGACTTCACGGTCCACCCATTTGCTTTGAGCTGCGGCGGGACTGCAAACGACGATGAGGTTGGCGGACTCGGCAAGCGCTTGCATGAGCGGTGCGTCAAGATTCGGCGAGGATGCCAGCTCATCACGATCGCGAAAGATCGGATACAATCGGGCGGGTACTACGCCGTCACGTCCGTTGGTCCCGGCGAGTTCGCGAGGCACCGAGTAGCTTTCAAGCGCTTTATGAAGCCATCGAGCCCAGCGGCGATCGCGGCTGCTGTAACTGATAAACGCAATGTATTTCGATTTAGCAGGAGAATGACCAGACATTTCAATTGCTTCCATCAGGGCCCCATCAAATTGCAGGGCAAATTATATCAAAATGGCGCAATTGTAACCGCTAAACGGAACAGACAGCCCTCCGCGCCGCAATGTCTCAAGTTTGTTGGATGAACGGCCCATTCAAATGGAACTTAATCCGTTTTTCCGCTATGGCGCGGCGACGCGGCCTCTCCGCCGGCTGAGATTTCAGCAACCCCCAGCGCATCCGCCAGCCGCATTTGCGCCGATCCTGGCCGCAGTGGCTTCTGCTGGCTCTCGTGCGGCGCCCAGCCGGTGAGGGTGATGATTTCGAACGTCGCCACGATGCGCCCGCCCTCCGCCGGAAAGCGCTCCGCGTAAATCTCCGCCGCGCGCAGCAGCGTCGCCCGGCGCAGCGGCGTTTTCCTCCGCTCGGCCAGCACATTGCCCGCGCCCATGCCGCGCAGGTCGCGCATCAGGGCGAAGGCATCGGCGTAGGTGACGCGGATACGGTCGGCGTCGGCGACGGGCAGGGCGAAGCCGGCGCGCTGCAGCAGGCCGCCGCAATCGCGCACATCTGCCATAGGCGCCACGCGCGGACTGGCGCCGCCGCAAGTCTCGATTTCGGCTTGCATGAATGCCTGGCGCAGTTCCTTCAGCGTCTCCCCGCCGATGAGCGCGGCGAGGAACAGCCCGTCCGGCTTCAGCGCGCGGCGGATTTGCACCAGCGTGCCCGGCAGATCGTTGACGAATTGCAGCGACAGGCTGGAGATGGCGAGGTCCAGCATAGCGTCGCCGAACGGCAGCACCTCCTCGTCCGCGCATAGCGTCAGCGGGCGGCGGTCCTCTGGCGTGGAGCCGATGCTGACGACGTGCCTCGTCCCGGCGCGGCGCAGCAGGCCATCGGTCAAATCGCCGTGGGACAGGCCGAGATCGGCAACCAGCGGAAATTCACGCGCAACGGCATCGAGGCGCATCAACAGGTCGTCAGCGGCCCGGCTCAGCAGGAAATCGTGGGCCGCGGCATGGGGCGCGGCCCGCCGGCGGCGGAGGCGGAGGAGATTGCGGTCGAAGAGCAGCGGGGAGGACATATGCGGTGCCGGTGAATTGCGTGGAGCCAGGATGGCAGGCGAAATATCGGCGCAATGGCGGGCGGAGTAAAGGGGGCGCGGGGCTGCCGGGGCGTGGTGACAGGCCGCGCGGAGCTTGAAATAACCGGCGAAGTATCGCTTTGTATTCCCGCCCGCCGCTTGCAAAGAGCGCGCGGGGCACGGTTACAATTTCCGGCCAAAGGTTGAATGCACGTGCAGATGACAAAGCGCACTCTCGGGCCGTTCACGGTCTCCGCCATCGGCCTCGGCTGTATGAGCCTGTCCCATGCCTATGGCGCGCCGCCCCCGGCGGAGAGCGCCGTGCGGCTGCTGCAAGAGGCGCTGGACCTCGGCTATACGCATTTCGACACGGCCGCGCTTTACGGCTTTGGCGCCAACGAAACGCTGCTCGGCGAAGCGCTGAGCCACCGGCGGCAGGAATTTACGCTGGCCAGCAAGGGCGGCATGTTCCGCAATGACAGCGGTAAGCGCGAGATCAACGGCCGGCCGGATGCGATCCGCGCGCATTGCGAGGCGTCGCTGAAGCGGCTGCGCACCGAAGTCATCGACCTGTATTACCTGCACCGCTGGGACAAGCGCATTCCCATCGAGGAGAGCGTGGGGGCTATCGGCGATCTGGTGCGCGCGGGCATGGTGAAGGCCGTTGGACTGTCCGAGGTCTCCGCCGCCACGCTGCGCAAGGCCCACGCCGAGCATCCCATCAGCGCCGTGCAGAGCGAATATTCGCTATGGACGCGCAACCCGGAGATCGCCGTGCTGGAGGCGTGCCGCGAGCTTGGCGCGGCGCTCGTCGCCTTCAGCCCGGCGGGGCGCGGGTTCCTGACTGGCAAACTGCGCGATGTGAGCGCCCTGGCGGAGGGCGACATCCGGCGGGCGATGCCGCGTTTCGCGCCCGAGGCCTTTGCCGCCAACTTCAAGCTGCTGGCGGAATTCGCCGTCATCGCGGAGGAGCAGGATTGCACCATGGCGCAACTGGCGCTGGCGTGGCTGCTGGCGAAGGCCGGGCATGTCCTGCCCATCCCCGGCACCGCGCGCCTGGATCATCTGACGGAAAACGCTGGCGCGGCGCGGGTGGTGCTCAGCGCGGACGCGGTGGAGCGGCTGGATGAGCTGATAAACCGGAAGACGGTGCGCGGGGCGCGTTATCCGGCGGCGGTGCAGGCGGAAATTGATACGGAAGAGTTTGAGGTATAGCCGAGCCCAGCTCTTTACTGCCCGGTCTTGCCGGCAAGGCGGGTGATCCTGACGCCCAGGCTGGCGCCGATCTGGATCAGCACACCCTTGCCTATGCGTTTCCCGCCCGCGAAAATGCCCAGCGTCCCATCGGTGGCCAGCGCGAAAGGCAGAGGCCTACCCGGCGTCAGCTCGCCAAACTTGCTGAGGGCGATCTCCGTGCGCCCCAGCTCGAACATCAGCCGTATGGGAATACCGTCCACACCCCCGGCGTCGCCGGCATCGCGCGGAGTGGCCTGCGTTACCCGGTCCATGGCCCATTCCCAGGCGGAGCCGCGCAACGGTCCGGGAGAGGAGGCAAGCTGCGGGCCGTCATCCGTCAGCGCGGCGAGCGCGCCCAGATGCTCCGCGATCACCAGCACGGCCGATCCAGGCTCGCAAATCTCATCCGTCAGCACCACGTCGCCGGGCGAGAGGCTGGCGGCTTCACCAGCGGTGAGTTTCACGGAGGCCAGACGCAGGCTCATGGTGAACGGCAGATCGAGGTTCGAGGCGGGCAGCCGTCCGGCGCTGCGGTCGAGGTGCTGCGACAACTGGATGGCCTGGCCAGGAAACAGGCGCAGCTCCGACCATGAGGTTCCCGTCCCGTCGATGGAGAGCGCAAATGACAAAGGCGGCCTTGCGTCTTCCCGCGCCCCGCCGGCGCCAGATAGCGAAACAATTTCGATGTGGCAGCCGAGCCGGGTTTCCATGGCGTGAAGCGGCTCGCTCAAGGCGTATTCCACCACCATGGCGGCATGTTCAGGGGCGAGGCTGTCCAGCGGCGGCGCATCATCGACGCTGGCCATCAGCAGATCGAGCAGCGTCTGCGGAACCTTGAGTTCGCCGTCTTCGCCGTCGATGTCGAGATGAATGGTGCGGCCGGTGGTGTGTTCGTCCGTGGCGCTCCACGACGGCTCGATGGTCAGCCGGCGCCCGGCGAGGACCGCATGCATGGGCGCGCGCCGCCGGTAAAACGCGTTGAACACCTCAACGCTGCCCTGCGGCACCATGGGAAGCACGAGTTCCTGCTCTTTTTCCGCCAACATGCCGTCGTTCTGCATCGTTCCCCCGCGAGGCTGGCTGATTGGTCCCCCGGAAAAAGGAACCTGAAATGGCGTTTGCTGGCGCCCCAGCATAAGCCCGCTCACGCATGAGATTTACGCGGACTTCAGGATTGGATTATGTCCGGCTGCTGAAAAACTTGCGGCTGCCGTGTATGCACTGGTGTTTACAACGCCGGCTTTTATGCGTTATTCCGCGCCGCAAGCTTAACCGCCGGCAAATGGCTCTTCCTCCACCAGGGCGGCGAAAGCCCGCGATCCCCGCTTGGTCTCCTGCTCGACGAGCAATTCGATCTTGACCGTGGCCACCTGCCGCTGCCGGTAGATGGCGCGCGCCCCGGCCAGCGCCTCAACGCTCTCATGGTAAGCGTTCCACCGGTCTCTCTCGGCGTCCCGCAGCCGGTCCGCATCAATCCCCATGATCTCGATCTGCGCCTGGAGATCAATAATTTCGAACAGCGATACGGCCTGTCCGGCGACGGAGCCCAGCAATTGGCGTTCGCGGAGCTGCGATGCCGCCACGTGCTGCCTGACCACGGCGCTGGCTTCCCGCGCCTGCTCCTCGCACCGGCGGGATGCGGCCTGACAACGGATGAGTTCGTCCAGCGCCTTCTTTTCGTTGAGCCGGCGCAGCGCCAGCAGGCGCGGCAAAACTTTCGCGCTCATGCGACGATCTCCGAGATGCGGCGTTGCGTGTCCTGAAACTGGGCGCTTTCCCCGACGTTCTGACGCAGGAAGGCATTGATGCGGTCAATCTTGGCGACGGCCTCGTCGGCGAGCGGATCGCTGCCCGTCTTGTATTCGCCGACGCGGATGAGCAGCTCCACCTCCTGGTAGCGGCCCAGCAATTCGCGCATGCGGCCGGCCTCAAGCTTGTGCTTTTCGGTGGTCACGATGTCCATCAGGCGGCTGCGGCTGCGCAGCACGTCGATGGCCGGGAAATGGTTCCGCGCCAGCAGCTCGCGCGACAGGATGATATGGCCGTCGAGAATGGATTGTGTTTCCTCCGCTACGGGATCGAGCGTGCCGTCGCCTTCCACGAGGATGGTGTAGATGCCGGTGATGGAGCCATGTTCGCCCGGACCAGAGCGCTCCAGCAGGCGCGGGAGGGCGGCGAACAGCGACGGCGGAAAACCGCGCCGTGTCGGCGGCTCGCCGGCGGCCAGGCCGATCTCGCGCTGGGCGCGGGCAAAGCGGGTGACGCTATCCATGACGAGCAGCACCTGCTTGCCCTTGTCGCGGAAATATTCGGCGATGGTGGTGGCCACATACGCCGCCTTGACGCGCTCCATCGCGGGGCGGTCCGAGGTGGCGCAGACGACGACGGACTTGGCGAGACCTTCCGGCCCAAGCTGGCGCTCGACGAATTCGCGCACCTCGCGTCCGCGTTCGCCCACCAGACCGATCACCACCACATCGGCTTCGGTGTTGCGGGCGATACTGGCCAGCAGGGTGGATTTGCCCGCGCCCGGTTCGCCGAAAATGCCGAGACGCTGGCCGCGCGCGCATGTCACCAGCCCGTCGAGCGAGCGCACACCGAGTTGCAGCGGCTCGCGGATCAATTGACGTGTCAGCGGCTGCGGCGGCAGGGCGCCTACGGGATAAAAGGCGTCGATATCGCGCGGCGGCCAGGGCTTGTTGTCCAGCGGCTCGCCCAGGGCGTTGATGACACGGCCCAGCAGGCCCGGCCCCACCGGAATGCGCAATTCAGAGCCGGTCGGGATAACCTCCGTCAGGCTCGACAGGCCGTTGAGTTCACCGATGGGAGTCAGCACCGCCATGCCGTCCACCAGGCCAACCACTTCGGCCAGCAGCTTTTCGCCGGTGACGGGATCGGCGAGATGGCAGATTTCCCCCAGCCGCACATCCGCGACCGTGGCATGCACGATCACGCCCAGCACGCGGCACACGCGGCCTTTCGCGACTCTCGGAGCGCTGTCCCGGACGGCCTCCTGGAGGCGGGGCATGATAGTGTCCAGCTTGGCGAAGGGTATGGCGGCGTTCCTTTTCTAACGGTGTTATCTGCAATCCGGCGGTCAGCGGAAATAAGGTAGCAGCCGGCTCTCGAACCATCTCGTCATCTCGAAACCGCAGTCTCCGAAGTTCACGGCCTGACCATCCACGAAACCGCGCTGCCCCTGCCCGTCCATGAAAACCGTGCCGCCGCGTGCCTTGCCCGCCTCATTGAGAACGACCCCCCAGCTCATGGCGCCATCTTTTTCTGGCTGTCCCGCGGAATTGATGGTGAGATTTTTCATCGCGCCGCTGAGTTCCGCGAAAAGCGGCAGGTCTTCCGACAACGTCAGCGCATAGGCGTAATCTGTTTCCAGTTGCCGGGGCGCCGCGGAATCCGCCGGCGATGCGTAGAGAAAGGTGACGCTGTTGACGCGATCGCCCGCCAGCTCCGAAGACATATGACCGGGGCCGCCGCTTGCCGGACTGGACGCCGTCTTGCATGTCCATTGGGGAGGCGGTGCGGCGAACGGCAGATAGAACAGATCGCGCAGCTTCGCCTGGAAGGCTTCCGGGAACAGCACCGGGACATTATCGACGAAACCTGCGCGGGATTGCGTCTCCGGCGGGCCGGTCATCTGCATCGAAATGGAGGCGATACGCTGGCCGTCCGTATCGTAAAACACCATCATCCATCGCACTTCGTGCCTGGCCTGATGCGGCTCAATTTGCACGCCTTGAAATGCGGCCAGCAATCCAGTGCGGTAGGAGCTTTTCCGTAAATCGCGGATGGTGAAGACCGAAGGCCCGTACCCCTCCAGTGTCTCCGGCGATACGGCAACGGGCGTCAGACCACGGACAAAAAGGACCTGGACCCGGCTGATTTCGGAGCGGACTATCCGGCCGGCGAGATCGCCGATGACCGCCTGAGGGGAAGCAGGAGATTGCGCGGATACCACCCCGGCGCCTGGGAACTGCATGCACAGCAGTGCCGCCACCAGCATCACCCAGATTCAGCCGGCGCTCTGTTCGCATTGCCTGTCCCAAGCCTCTAAACGGCGTCATTTCGTGCTCGTCACCTCGGGCGCCAATTGGAATCCCTGGAACCCATATCCGTATCTGAGCGGCTCTGGCGGCAGTCCCTGCGAACGTCTCCACTCGTTCAACTCATTGACCATCCTTCTTTCGAATTCGAAGGTTCGGACCTCATCTGGATTGGTGAAGCCCGCCGCTTGATCGGCGGACGAAAGCGGATGGCTCTTGTTCCATGCCGTGCGCTGGTCAAGATTGAACGCACCGTGCCCGGCCCATTCATGCCCCAGCGTGGCCGCCGGGGAAAGCATCATGCCGTTTTCCGCGCCAGTCCCCTCGTCCGGGTTCCAAAAGATCTTGTTACCATCCACCCGTGTTTTGGAATGACCAACGCTGCCGGACATCATTTTCTTGTCATCCTGGCCAGGCATGGGATGAACGAATTCCAGAGTTTGCTGCCGGCCGGAGTTGCGGATTGATTCCATACCTTCCCTGAAAGCAGCAGAGTGATTTAGGTAGTCAACGGATTCTTTGAGCTTAGTGTATAAACGCTGACGTTCCTTGGCATCCGCATCCGCGGGATAGACCAGCTTTATATGAATATTTCCGCTGTCAAACGTCTCTGGCGCATCAACGGCGCCGGACTGCGAGGATTTGACCTCCCCGCCGCCCGCCGTCACTTTCAATTCGGCGGTCTTCCACGCCGCTTCCTGTCCGGGCAGGGCATCCCCCTTCACCCGGACTGACCCGCCTGCCGGACGGGGGGATATTTCAGCCATTCAATCGCGTCCTCCCATTTACCGCCGGCGGTGTTGCTATTTTTGGGGCTCCCGCCGCTCCACGGCGGCCATGCTGACGGCCTTGGCAAGAGCGGTGAGCTGCGTATCGACGCTGGCGTCGATCACGGCAAAATCGCTGGCAATGACGCAGGCTTCCTTGCTTAGCGTTGCATCCGCCTCAACGGTCAGATTGAAACCAAGGCCGGTCTCGCGCACATGGGCGTTGAGGCTGGTGCGGACGCGTTCCAGCGCCGCCGGATGCACCGAGACCTTGATGTTCTTCTCGCGCCGGAAGTCGTTCAGCGCCTGAGCGGCGGCCCTGGCGATCAAATCCGTGGCGTCGAGGTCGCCAAGCACCCGGCGCACGATCTTCATGGCCAGCGCCGCGATCTGCTGATCGAGCGAGGCGATATAGCGGTCCACATTCACCGCCGCATTGTTGACGAGTGCCGCCGCTTCGGCCGCGCCCGCCGCCTTGCCCTCGGCATAGCCCCGCGCGAATTCAGCCTCGTGGATGGACTTGATTTCCTCCAGGAAGCGATAGCCTTCCAGCCAGAGTTCAGCATCCTTGGCGCGTATAATTTTCTTGCCAGGGCTGGCGGGCAGATCCCGCATGCGGGAGTCCAGGGTCGCCTCAGCCATGAGAGCCTCCCAAATTCGCCGCACGCTGTACGATGGCCGGGCCCAGTTCCGTGAACGTGCGTCCCGGCGGCATGTCGAGAAGCGGGTTGGGCGCCAGCTTCAGCAGCACGCGCCTGCCGACGCTCTCCGGCAAATTCCGCCGCCACGCTTCCACGCAGCGCCAGCCATCCGCCTGAACCCAGTTCCGCAGATTGTCGGGCGCGCTGACCTCCTGCTTCGGGCCGCAGAGATCGCGGTTTGTCAGCGCAAATGTGCAGAGATCGCGGCCGAGCTGCTTGTGGTAGGCCTCCACCTCGTGGGCGAGGATGGCGGTGGCGATGCTTGCCGCCCAGTAGATCGCGCCCGAACGGTGAGCCAGCTCGGCGATCTGTCTGGCGGAGGCCACGGCGATGGCCCGGTCGCTGTCATCGCAGTTCTCGCCGTCCGTCCAATCGGGCAGCGTGTAATGCTGCGCCAGCATCGCCGACAGGCGGCCGCGAAGCCTCGGCGACATGGCAAGCTGTTCGCAGAACTGTGCGTCGATGGTGCCGTTGAAGCATGCCGCCAGACGGCTGTTATGGGCATAGGCGGCAGGCTGTGCCAGGAAGTCGCGCCATTCGGCCGCGTCCGGGACACTAGGCATGGCTGCGTTCATGATTTCTTGTCATCCAAGGGCGGCGACAGCCGGTAAACCCGCTTGGCCTGACGCCAATAATTGAACCCGAGCACTCCGCCCAGCGAGCTAATCACCAGCAGCAGCGCAACGAATACCCAGGCAAGATGCCCCATGCTATCCGCATGAACCCAGATGCCCAGTATGGATGTCATCTTGCGCTGCGGCTCGCCGTTGGCCTGCAACTTCTTTTCCACCGGGAACAGGGCAACGGAAACCTTGTCGTAGGCCAGCCCCGAAATGCCGTTGGCGACCACCATCTTGATCTGGGGCACGAAGTTCCCCATCGGCACGGAGGCATCGTGATGGACCACCACGGAGGCCGACGATGGCAGGAACTGCTGGCGCAAGGGGTCGTTCTCAGGCAGCACCAGATGCACGCGCGCCCGCAGCACCCCGTCGATTTCGGAAACGGTGCGCGACAGCTCCTGGCTGAGCGCGAACATCATCGACGCCTTTTCCTCGGTGGGCGAGGAAATCAGTCCGCCCCGCTTGAAGGTGTCACCGAGCGTGGCGAAATGCTCTTTCGGCAGCCCGTATTCCTTCAGCACGGCAACGGCCTCGGCGAAGCGGGCTTCATCCACCCGCACCGCGAACACATTGCCTTTCACGGCGATGCGCTCGGCAGGGATATAATTCCTGAGCAGCGCGGCGACGATTTCATTCGCCTGCTTTTCGTCGAGATTGGTGTAGAGATCGCCCTGACAGCCCGCCAGCGTCAGAACGCACAGCATCGCCGCCGCCAGCCCCATGAGGCTGGAACGGAAGCCCGAACGGAGTCTGGAGCCCAGCCGGAATGGCCAGCTCCACGCAACGCAAAGATCATTCCTCATGCACGCCCTTCGAGAAATGCGAGGCCCGGCGAACGTGACCTTTGCCGATGCAACGATGCGCGCCCGTAACAGCTCCCCGCCTGCGTCTCACTTGCAACTCAGTAGTTATTCCCCTGGCAAAAAATATTTTTACAGGCTGTCGATTGAACCTGCGGGAGAGAAACCGGCACTCCACAACCGCAACAGAGTTTCCAAACGCTCTATACCCCACAGCCTGGAGATTAAGTCCACAGATGAGGCGGAAAATTGGCTATAAAGTGGCAAGGCGAAACCTTTATACATGTTATCGGACTTATAACACAAATGCAATGATCGAATTGACTTGGTAAGGGAATGTGACTATCAATGAGGGTGTCATTGCATGCGCCAGGGCGTCGGCGGGATACAGACTGACACCAACAACGCCTTATCTATCAGTGCGCTAGATGTCAAAGATAACGTATTTCCTCAATGGGATATGCGGCCGCGCACCTTGAAGAGTGGCGCCGTGGCGGTAATGCAATGAGAACGCCGAAGTGTTCCTTGATTGCAAGAAGGGACACAGTTGTAGGGATGCCTGACAGAGTTTGCCATGATGGTGGCATATTCTGCGTGTTTTTATGTCTCCAGGTAGGGCGTGGCTGCATATCCTGCCGGTAATAAGCAGAACGCATTGACTGACGAAATAATTGAGCGGGCTCAGTGTCCGGGCAAGCATGTGTGACGGGGGCGTTTATGGCGGTGCCAAGCAATTCCAAGCAGGTAAACAATGGAGCGGCATCCGCGCCCAGCCGGGCAACCGGCAGACCGGCGCCTGCGGGGAAGGACGAAACACGCACGTCCTCCTCAACCGCCGCCAGAGGCGCTCAGGGCACCGATAGAACCGCAGAAGCCCGGCGTGCGGCCGAAGCTGGCGTCAGGCCCGTCCGGGCACCAATCGCGGACCTTGAGACCACTGACGCCATCGACGCCGCCGATGCTGTCAACGGCGCCGCGGAATCCGGCGAACTCACCGTAAAGAAGGCCCGTTCCGCACGCGGACATTCGCTGCGCAAGGAACTGGACAAGTTCGTCATGCCAGACATGGAAAACCCATCCGTGTTGCAGGCAAGCAGCGCCATCCGTGTCATGGAGGACTTCATCGTCAACGGCCTCCCCAAACTGGACGGGACCAAGGAACTTCGCTCCCTGGCCATAGCGGTGCTCAAGGATGAGATCGCGCGCCACCGCGCCCTCCTGGACCGCCGTCACCACGGCATTGCTGCCTGACCGCATGAGCAACAACTCAAACGCCAAAGACCTGCTGCACGGCCTTGGTTACGTCTATGGACGCCATGGACAGACCAAACGTGCGCTGGTTCTGCAACTCATCGCGGCACGGCTTGCCCCGGACGACCCAGGCATTCTGCGCACGCTCGCCCATACGTTTCTGCTCGATGGCGCGCCGGACCGGGCGCTCGCCATCATCGGCCGTCTGGATACCATGGAGGGGGCGGACGACCCCGGTCTGCAATTGCTGAAGAGCCGCGCGCTCTGGGCGGCGGGACGCCAGGCCGAGGCCCGTGACGCCTTCCGTCTTTTCCGCGAACGCCGTGCAGAGGGAGGCGAGACATGACCGCTTCGGAAAGACTTTCGCGGTTTCTGGTTCTCGTGTCGCGGCGCGGCGATCTGGTGATCGCGGCCGTGGTGCTGGTCGCAGTGGCGATGATGATTATCCCGCTGCCGACATGGCTCGTCGATATCCTCATCGCGGTCAATATCGGCGCCAGCATGCTGGTGCTGCTGGTGGCGTTCTCGATCATCCGGCCAATCGAGTTCTCCAGCTTGCCGTCGGTGATCCTCATGGCCACGCTGTTCCGGCTGGCCATCACCATCACCACCGCGCGCCTGATCCTGCTTCAGGCGGACGCCGGCAACATCATCACAGCGTTCGGCGAATTCGTCGTCGGCGGCATGGTGATGGTCGGTCTCGTCATCTTCCTCATCATCACGATCGCGCAGTTCGTGGTCATCACCAAGGGCGCCGAGCGCGTCGCCGAGGTCGCGGCGCGCTTCACCCTCGACGCCATGCCCGGCAAGCAGATGAGCATCGACAGCGACCTGCGCTCCGGCGACATCGACAAGGACGAGGCCAAGCGCCGGCGCGCATCGCTGGAGCGCGAGAGCCAGCTCTACGGCGCCATGGACGGCGCCATGAAGTTCGTCAAGGGCGACGCCATCGCCGGCCTCATCATCATCCTCGTCAACCTGATCGGCGGCATGACGGTCGGCACGCTGCACCATGGCATGTCGCTTTCGGACGCCGTGCAGACATATTCGCTGCTGACGGTCGGCGACGGGCTGGTGGCGCAGATTCCGGCGCTGCTGGTGTCGATCGGCGCGGGTACGGTGGTCACGCGCGTGGAATCGGAAGTGCGGTCCGACCTTGGCTCGGATGTTGCGCGGCAGTTGACCGACCCGCGTGCCCTGCTGCTGGGCGCGCCCATCATGCTGCTGCTGGCCTTCGTGCCGGGGTTCCCGTCGATGGTGTTCCTCGTCATGGCGGCCATGTTCGGCGCCGGCGGCTACGCCATCATGTTGAAGAAGCGGAGAGAGGCCGAGGCTCTGATCCAGCCTGCCCCCGGTTTGCCTGCTGCGCCTCGTCCAGCCCCCGCGCCGGCAGCGGATGGAGCACCGAAGGAAAAAGGCGCGCCGAAGAAGGAAGCCGAACCGCTCCGGCCCGCTCACGGTATCACCGTCTGGGTTGGATCGAACCTGGAGCGCATGGCGCCATCGGCGGCTTTCCGTAACCGCGCCATGGATGTGCGCTCCGGCCTGCTGTACGACCTCGGCGTGGAGGCGCCCCATGCGGAGCTGTATTTCGACCCGACCATCGGCCCGAACCGCTTCCGCTTCGACCTTGAGGGCGTCCCCGTCATGGAAGGCGAGCTTCCCGCCGAAAGCCTGCTGGTCGATGACGACGTGATCCATCTGGACCTGCCGGGCATTCCCTACTGGGAAGGGCCGCCCATCGCCGGATACCGCCGCGCTATTTGGGTGGACAATACCCACGAGACCGCGCTGTGGGAGGCTGGCGTGCGTTTCCTTTCGCCGCTGGAGGTGCTGGGCGATTGCCTGGCGCATATGCTGAAGCGTTACGCGGCGCAATTCGTGGGCATTCAGGAGGCCCGCAAGCTGCTGGAGCCGGTGGAGAAGGATTTCCCCGATCTGGTGAAGGAAACCCAGAAGATTTGCAGCCTTCAGAAGGTCGCGGAAATCCTGCGCCGTCTGGTGGAGGAAAACGTCCCGATCCGCAATTTGCGCCCGGTGCTGGAAGCCGTGGTCGAATGGGGGCAGCGGGAAGAGGATACGGTGCTGCTGGTGGAATACGTGCGCACTGGTCTCGCCCGCCAGATTTGTCACCGCTGCGCCGATGGTAACCGCGTGATCGCCGCCTTCGTGCTGGAGCGCTCGCTGGAGGAGCAGCTACGTTCCGCGATCCGTCCGACCGGGGCCGGCGCGTTCCTCACCATTTCCGAGGACGTGGCGCGGCCTGTGGTCGAGCGGCTGAGAATGATGCTGGCTGAGGCGCCCAGCGATGTTCAGCCGGTGGTGCTGACAGTAATGGATCTGCGCCGCCACGTCCGTAATCTGCTGACACACAACAATATCGACATTCCGGTTCTGTCCTATCAGGAACTGGCGCCTGAATTTGGCGTGCAGGCGCTTGCGATCATCCAGAGCGGGCAGGCGGTCGAAGATATGTCCATGGATGGGAATTTAGCATACAAGACTGTGGCTGCTGAGCTATAGGCGTATAAAACGGGATGCGCTAGAACGAGTGCAATAGGACGGTTCAGGGGGAAGTGTAATGCGTGGGGATGAGACGACGAACCAGAGGCACTCGGCGAGTGGACATTTCTGGTCCAAACATCATACAAGCGCGGTGTTCGTCTTGCTTGGCGTCCTGTGCGGCGTCGTTGGTGTGTACGCATTTTCATCTCGCGATGAAGCTTCCACGATGGTGGTTTCGGCGAAGAACCCCAATGCAGACGATACTGCCACCACGCTGGTCATTCCGGCGAGATACAACAGCGTAGACGATGTGGCGCCGCCGCCGCGTGGTGCGCCCCTCGATCTCGTGCTGGGGCATGGCCGGCTGCTGCATCTCGATGAGCCGGTGGAGGCCGTGTTTCTTGGCGATCCCAGCGTCGCCGATGTGAACGTCGTGGCGCCCGATTATATTTATGTGATCGGCAAAAAACTGGGCACCACCAATCTCATCGCCATTGCCCTGCAAGGCGTGACCTCGAAGCCGGACGACCGCAAAGGCTATCTCCCCGCGCAGCAGGCTCTGAAGGCGTCGCTCAGGATCAACGTCACCGCCGACACCCGGCCCGCCAACGACGCGGCCGGAAAAGCCGCGCCGAAATCGGCGGCGGAAGTCGAACTGTTCGGCCGCCGCGTGGTTGTGATGGGGAATGCGCGAACGCCCGAAGATGCCAGAGCGCTCCATGACACCGCTCAAGCCTTTTCGCCAGCCGGACAGCCGCCCATCAACAATACGACCGTCGATGGCGCGCAGCAGGTTAACATCCGCGTGCGCTTCGCCGAAGTGTCGCGCAGCGATTTGCAGACGCTCGGCATCGACTGGCAGATGTTCAACGTCGGCGAAATCGCCATGTCGATGATCGGCATGCATGGCAAGCATCGCAACACCGACACCAATGAGCTGATCGACGCGCTACAGCGCAATGGCGTGCTGCACGTGCTCGCCGAACCCAACCTGACCGCCGTCACCGGCCAGGAGGCCAGCTTCCTCGCCGGCGGCGAAGTCCCGGTTCCAGTGCCGCAGGGCAAGGACATCGTGACGATGATGTACAAGCAGTTCGGCGTGTCGCTGGTGTTCAAGCCGACTGTCCTTCGCAGCAATCGCATCGCGCTGCACGTCAAGCCGGAAGTGAGCATGATTTCCAACGTTGGCGCGGTGGTTTCCGCCGGCAATAAGATGCCGAGCTTCACCGTGCGCCGCGCCGATACGACTGTCGAGGTCGCCAGCGGCCAGACGTTCGCCATCGGCGGCCTGTTCCAGCGCAATATGTCGTCGAACGAGGACGATGTGAGCCGGGCGCCGATCCTGAGCGACGTGCCGGTAATCGGGCCGCTGTTCCAGTCGCCGCGCTTCCGGCGCAACGAGACGGAGCTGGTGATCCTGATTACGCCCTATCTCGTCAACCCGGTCAGCGACCGTCTGCTGGCGCTGCCCACGGGCCGCCCTGGCGCGCCTGGTTCGCCGGTACCGCAGAATATCGCCATTCCGGCGCGCGTTGACGGCGATGAGCGTCCGGCGCCAGCCAAAAGAGAAATCGTTAAGGAGACTGCGCCATCGGCCGGTCTTTACATGAAATAATTCCGCCAAGAGGGAATAGACGATGTTTCGGTCTTCAGTAAAGTTCGCCTGTCTCGGTGGCGCGATTCTCCTTGGCCTCGGCGCTTGCGCGGAATTGCCGCCGGATGTCTCGCCAAATTACATCCGGGTTCCGATTGTCTCGCCGGAAAACCCGAACAAGGTCAAATATGTGCTGGTTCCAGAGGCTTGCCTCGACCGCGATCCGACGGTGGACAATGTGCTCGGCGACACCCTGCCGCCAGGCTGCGCCAACGCTTACAATCTTCAGCGCATGACCGAGCGCAAGGGCGATGTGGAGCATGGACGGCCGCTCGGTAAGGCGGCGGGCGTGACGACGGCAAGGGCCGCGAAGAAGTATCTGGACGGCAAGGAAGAAGCGCTGGGCGGCGCGGCGACGCCCGAGGCCGCGGCACCGGGCGAGGCGTCCGATACAGTGAATTCTCCCGGCAAGGCGATCAAGCCGAAAAGCTGACGGCTGCTGCACGGGGGACATGGGCGGAAGGCTGGTGTTGCCGGTGACGGCGCGCTCCTCCGCCCGGCTGGTGTTTTGACGTTCTCGTTTGCCGGCTGCGGGCAGGCGCGGCTTGTTATGCTCCGATACCCCTTTGTCAATACGGGTATCGTTCTCCGGTTTTACTTCAAGACCGCTTACGAATGACGGCGCGTACTCAGCGCTCTACGGGACCGCGGATCTGCTCCAGTTTATGCGTGGATTCGAGCACATATCTCAGGTCGAATTCCATATATCTCATCATATAGCTTGAGTAGAGAGCGATCAGCAGCGCGAACACCAGGCTTTTTACGTTCAGCGACAGATCGAAGATGTGCAGTTGCGGCGAGGCGCGGGACACGAGACCCAGCAGCACGTCGGACAACAACAAGGCGATCACCAGCGGAACCACCAGCAGCACGCCCATGGCAAACATGTTGTCCAGCAAGGAGAGGATGCGATCGCCGGCATCGGGGCCGAATACCGGCAGCAGGCGATCGACGGGCCATAAACCGTAGCTTTCGTAGAAAACGCCGATGGTGATCCGCATGCCGCCGGAGCTTAGGAACAGCGCCAGCATGGTGAACGTCAGCAGCGAGCCGGTGACGTTCACCTGCTCCGACGAAGGATCGGTGAGCGTCGCCATCGAAGCGCCGCGCTGCAAATCCACCAGTGAGCCGGCCAGTTCCGCCGCCCAGAATGGGATGCCAACAACGAGGCCGATGAGCATGCCGACGGCGGCTTCCTTGCCGAGCATGATGGCAGCCGCTCCCGCCGAAAACGGCACATCTTTTTGGGCCTCGACGATCATCGGCAGGAGAGGGATGCAGAGGGCGATGCCGACGGAATTCCGAATCATGCCCTGCAAGGCGAGGCGGGAAAAGACCGGTGTTATCAGCAGCATGCCGGTTATGCGGGCCAGAGCGAAGGCTGCCGCGATCAGATAGACTTGGATCTCCTGAAAGAGCGGAAGGAGCGATGCTGAATTCATGCGCTTCTCCCAGGCTGGCCGCGGCTCAACGTGTCACGAACGGAAACTGGTCCAGCGACAGCGACGCCTCATGCGCGATCATCTGACCGAATGCCGGGCCAAGCACGATCAGCAGGATGATTATGACCAGCAGCTTGACGGCCTGAGGCAGGGTTTGATCCTGAATTTGCGTCAGGGCTTGAAAAAGGCCGATGGTGACGCCCACGATCACGCCGGCAACCAGAATCGGCCCGGTAATCTGGAGCACCAGCATCATGGCGTCATGCGCCCTGGTGGCATAGGGATCAGGATTCATCTGCTTGCTCCATCGCGGAGAGTGCCGCGTCAGCCATAACTCAGGATCAGGCCATGCAGCAGCCGGGCCCAGCCATCGACCGCCACGAATAGCAGCAGCTTCAGCGGTACGGACATCAGTGTTGGCGGTACGAACATCATGCCCATGGCGATCAGGATGATCGAGACCGCGAGGTCGATGACGAGGAACGGCAGATAGATCAGGAAGCCGATCTCGAAGGCCCGCGTGAGTTCGGAGCTGATGAAGGCGGGCAGCAGGATGACGAAGTCCTTCTCCGTAACCTCGCCGCGAGACCGTTCCGGCCAGATGCGCGAGGTGGCGGTGACGAAGAACTGCCGCTCCTTGGGCGACGTGAAACGGTAGAGGTTCTCCTGCACCGGCTCCTTCACCCGGTTCACAGCCGATTTCAGTCCCTCGACGCTGTAGAGATCGACTGGCCGCTCGTTCAGCCGTGTGTAGATGTCGTTGAGCAGGGGGGCGGAGATGTAGAGCGTGAGGATGAGGGAGATGGAGTAGAGGACGATGTTCGGCGGCGTCTGCTGGATGCCCAGCGCGTTGCGCACGAGGAACATGACGACGGAGATCTTGAGGAAGCCGGTCATCGTCGCGACGAACAGCGGGAGGAGGGTCGCTGCCGTAATTACGATAATAATGGCAAAAAAATTGGGGGTGCCGTCAGTCAAGATGAATCAACCTAATAATTCTCACACCTAAAGTATCCCCAATTCTTACAAGTGCTCCGACCCCAATTTGCTTCCCATTTACAGAGATATCAACAGGTAGTTCAGGTGAACGGTTAATTGGCAGCACCGTCCCAGGAGCAATGTGGTGCAATTCGACTAATCTGACTTCGACTTGCCCCAATTCAATAACCACTTTTACGGGAATACTATCAATCTCTGCGTCTTGCGTCTCCACAATATTCCCCCCGAACATTTTACTCTCCAATGTGCCGCGCCCCAATACAACCTATCATTGTCCCTTAATCAAACTCTCGACTGATCTGGTCACATTCCTACTGACGGTGCCAATAACTGCTATCTGAGCTTTGCGCATAGAATGATCTAGAATATCCCGCATAAATTTATGCATTTCCTGCTCATACTCTGGATAATTCCCCTCTTTCCCCGCAGCATCGAGAGGGCCGGGCAGAGGCTCCGCCGCTGGTCCCCTGTTCCAAAATGCGACGCCAGTATCATCTTGAGAATGCTGCTTGCCAACAAAAACTGGGGCTCTTGTCGACTTATCCAGATCGCCGGCTGCTGCCTTCTTAAGCCTCTTGCCAACTTCCTTCTGCTTATCCGAGTACTCCTTCAACCCCTCAAGGAAACTTTTAAAGGAGCTTAAATTTTCACCATGCATCAGAGCAGGACCGAACAAGCCCGTCTCCATCTCCATCTGCATCTGAGCGACGTGGTCGAACAGGGCCACATTGGACGACGCGGCATCCGCTCCTCCGGTGGCCGCCTGTGTGGACGCGGCCTCACCAGAGCCTGCTACAGAATTGTTCAGCGCCGCACCTCCGGCAACGGGGTCGATCATCATAGCAATCCATCCATGCATTTAACTCTGTTTGGAAGGCCGCAATTATTGGACGACGGCGCCCCCGCTCGTTATGATGAGGGCTGCCTATTACTCAAGCCGGCGGTATGGCATCCCACTTGCCGCCGGCTCCATGATCAAATAGACGAGTTAGGCATCAAGAAAGCCGCCGCCACCGGACTGATTCTTATCTATCTTGTCTGCTGCCTTATACAACTCTGCGGCGAGCTCATATTTCCCTTCTTTCTGGAGCTTCTCGGCTGTGTCTCTAAGTTGATGGGCTGTCCGATCGTCTGCCTTTTCTTTCCCATTATGCTTATTGCAATGGTGACGCCAGTGTCCCTCTTTTTTGTGGTGCTCACCGCCACCTTCACTTCTGTGATCATGATGACCACCATGATTATTCACACTGCCTCGATCTGCCATATCACCAATCTCCTGGTTTGTTTCACTTCGCGCTATGTCTACTAAACCGAGCAGTTACAGTCAGAGAAGGGGGGGGGGGGGGCAACTTCTGGTTGCATCACGCGCAAAACGCTGGCACTACCGCAATGACGACAACCACCAGTCACGATTATTCTCCTTTCGTCCCGGTTTAATTGAGCGGCTGTCTACCGCCCGGTGTTAAGCAAGTTCACGGCCTTCATTGGTTTCCGCTGTCCTTGCCTTCAGGCCCTTGAGCCTTATGCTTTTTGGGCTCCTGAGATTCCTCAGGTTCTTCGGGTTCCTCAGGCAGCTGTGCTTCGGCCTGCTGGGGCTTAGGTGATTTTTTAAACTTTGCCTCAGCCTCATCATTGTCCAGCTTCTTCGGGTCGAATTGCTGGCCTCCATGTGCACCGTGTGCTCCGCCCGCTTTGCCCGCGTTCATGCCCATAGTTTTGCCTTTTCAGTTAGAGTTGGCGCTACGGTATTCAACGCCAGCCACCTTAATCGGATGGCGAAAATCTCTTCGTATCACGTCACATCTAACCGGTGCTCAACCCAGACCAAGCTCTTTCTTAATGTCCTTACCAAGTTTCTCAAACGCTTCCTTTGCGTCACCTCCGCCCATAAGTTCCGCCCCCTTTTTGGCAATATCGAGAACTGCGCCTACTCCGAGCATAGCCATCCTTATCTCCTTTTGAGTTCACACCTTGCACTATCCTGAACTTCGACAAACTGTAATCGCCCAAGTCCATGGATTCCAGAACCATGCTCCAACTCAGTGTTTAACGCCTAGCTTACGGATTACCTTCTTTTCCGGCGCGAACCACCAGAACCCCGCCTTCCGCGGCTTTAGCCAGTGCGATCACTTCCTGACGCACCATCGAGCGGAAAGCCGGAGGACCGGAGACCGAAAGTACGTGGGCATCCGCCGTACCGCGTATAGAATAACGCGCGTCGGCGGCACCTATTCTCTCCAGCCGATTCACCACCATGTCCGAGCGGAGAAACCGTCCAAGATTGATCAATTCGTTCTTCAACTCACTTTCAGAGCTAAAATGCAGCGTAGTCCCGTCGTAGTACCAAAGGAGCCCATAAGTTCCGCAAAGGGTTTTCAAAAACGCCTGAGCATTTTCGGCCGGCAATGGCCCGACCACTCGCTGCTCCTTAATCTCACCGCTAACCTTTACTGGAATACCGAGGTTATGACCGTACTCCTGCAAAACATCCCGAACGTCCTGATCGATAACTAAATATTGATAGGAGCCGACAGGCCATTTTACGTCATAACCATAGGCTGGCGTGCCCACAACATGGCTCGCAATTGCATACGCCGCTATCGCCACCGCCTTACCTGGAAATGCCATCATCACCCAATCCAACCCACGCTCCCCAGCCATACGATCGCCAACTTTGCGCAATTCTCCTCATGAGTGATCACAGAAATATCCATGAAAAATCGGGTTGTTACCCTCAAATGTTAACCCAAAGCAATATTTGTCGAAAATATGGCAAGAATCCTTGTGCGCTTTGCTTCGATAAGCAATGTATGCACAGTCAACACGAAAGTCAATTTCAAAAACTTATTTGACATGCATTTCATGCGCGTCTATTAATATACACGTGCGGTGTGATGACCTACGGCTGTCGGCAGCTATGGCTCGCATGGATTGGCGTTGTTTGTTTATCCAGATGGTGGATCGGAGGATGTGATGGCAAAGAGATATCCAGAGGTGTACAGTGAATTGGGCGGGCCGGATAAACCGGGTAGCAATGGCGGCGATACTCAAATGATGGATGAGTTCGGGAAGAGGAAGGTCGACCAAAAAAGGAAGCAAGCTGAGTGGGAAATGAAAAAGGCTGACGCAGAGGCAGCCGCAGGCTTGGCAAAGGGTTGACGGAGCAAGTCGCTTACTCACGCTTCGAGGCGTCATGGATCGGCCAACATTAGAGATCGTCGCAGGCTTCCACTCCGGCGTCGCCCGCAAGCTCAATATACAACACTACCGTATCGGCTCCGCCTCTGGAGCCGATATCGTCCTGCGCGACCCCGGCGTCGAGCCTGAACACGCCATTCTGCGCATCGAGCGCCACGGCGCCCGCATCGAAGCCACCGGCGGCGACATTAACCTCGGCGCCGAAGTGCTCGCCAAGGGCCACGGCTGCCGCCTGCGCTATCCCTTCGAGCTGTCCCTGGGGCAGGCTCGCATCCGCCTCACCGGCAACGCCCCGGACCAGGGCTTCTTCCAGCCCATCGGCGAATTCATCGTCAACCACCCTCGCAGCTCTGGGGCTGGCGTCATCGGCGCCATGCTGCTGCTAGCTCTAATCGCTGGCCGTTCGCCCCGCGACTCCGGTTATCCCGGCCCCGGCCCGGCGCAAATACATACCGCGGTCGAGGCCGTCAGCGTCACGGATGCGGCGCGCGAGCTCAACGACCAGCTTAACAGCGCCGGCATTCACGGCCTGAAGATCACTACAGCCGGCGGCCGCGTGGCCGTCTCGGGGATTATCCCCAGTTCCGCCGCCAGTTCATGGACCGCGATCCAGCAGTGGTTTGACGCGACGTACAAAGGCCGGCTGATGCTCACCGCCACGGTCGCCATCGGCGAGGCCAAGAACCTCACATCGAAGCTGCGGTTACAGGCGATATGGTTCGGCGAACACCCCTATGTCATCACCGACGACGGGGTCCGGCGCTATGCGGGCGGTGCGCTGGACGATGGCTGGATGATTCGAGAAATCCGCGATAAGCAGATCATTCTGGCGAAGGAAGGCCAGACGATAACGCTCACCTACCGGTAAGGCTTTACTCAGAAATATCCGCACCATCTGAGCCGGCTATTTCTGAGCAAAGCCTAAGCCGGGGCGCACAACTCCGGTCATCGTCGAGTTGAACGGTCTCCCGGCCACGGGTTCGCGCGCAATAGCAAGAGTTTTCCACAAAAAGTTCGTCGCAAGTCAGATCAGAATCGAAGCGTTTCTCCGCCCCGATCAGCGCATGAAGCGGAACCCTCTAAGACTTGGCCATCCCCAGCGCCTTAACGCGCGCTTTCGGATCATTGAGCGCACGAATCGTTTCCGCCCGCTTCATCAGACCTTGCGTCTCATTCTCCGGCACCCGGCTCCCCGCCGCCGTGCGAGCCTGCTCCGGCTGCCCGGCAATGGCGAGGACGAGAATCAAATTCCTCCAGTGACGCGGTTTCGCCTTGGAGTCCTCGACCACCTCCCGCATTAAGACAACCGCCTTCTCACTTTCCCCCTGGAGCGCCAGCACTAAGGCAAGATTAGTGGAAACATCCAAATCTTCAGCCGCCAGTTCATGGGCAGCTTCCAGAGCCGCCTGCGCCTCCTTGAACTGACCGGATAAAGTGTGCGCAATGCCCAGATAGTCATATGCCGCGGAGGTCTTAAGCGCCGCGGCAGCCTTTTGTAGCGCCGGAATTCCCTGCGCCGTATCGCCGGCCTTGACCAGCGATGTCCCCACGGACAGCATGACTTCGTTGCTGATGGAACTTTGGGCAAGTATGGCGCGATAGGTTTTCAACGCCTGAGCTTTCTGGCCGGCGCGCATATAAGCATCGCCAAGCTTTACCATGACGGCGGGCGATTGCCCGGAGACCTCGGCTGCTCTCTCGTAGAGGCTAAGCGCGGTATCCTTCTTATTCCCCTGAGTCTCGACGTCGGCGGCAAGCTTGATCAGCGCCTCGGCCTGCGGACTCGCGGGCTTTTCGGCGGGCTGCTCCTGCGGGGTGTCCGATGCCAGGTTCAAATCCAGACCGCTACCCTGAAGCCCGCCTTCGCATCCGGTCAAAAGCGCCGGGATCAATCCCGCCATCAGCGCAACCAAAAGCCTGCTATTCGACCGCATTACACCCCTCCAGTCCCCGAACGTCTGTCGATGCACGATAAAAAAGGCACTGCCGTGACCTGTATGCATTTCCCCCGCTAGCAGCCAGCATTTTCGGGAAGTATACCGGCCATTGCCTGATGCACCCAGGTCTGCAACACTGCACACTGGAAGTCTGTCTGCTGCTGGAGAGTCTATGAATGAGCAAGGATGAATCGGAAGAAAAAACCCTCCCCGCATCCGAAAAGAAGCTCAGGGACGGCCGGAAGAAGGGGCAAACCTCCAAAAGCAAAGATTTGACCAGCGGCTTTGTGCTGCTCGCCGTGGTGATCTATCTGCTCATCGTCTGGCCAACGGTGGTGGACCGCAGCAAAGTGCTGATCGACATGGTCTCCCTCTCCATTGTCCCGGATGGCCAGCCGTTCATGACCAAGGCCATGAACGCGATCACCGTGGCCGTCACCATCCTGCTGCAAACGATAGCGCCTCTGGTCGCCGTCATCGTTTTCATGACCATCGTGACGGGCATGATCGGGACGCTGGGGCCGGTGTTTTCCTTCGAATTGATCAAGCCGAACTTCGACCACATCAATCCAGCCAAAGGTCTGGAGCGGATTTTCTGCATGCGCAACGTGGTGGAGTTCGCCAAAAGCCTGTTAAAAGTCTTCATCCTTGTTGGGATTTTCATCGCGCTGCTGGCCGGCTGGATGCAGTCCTTGTTTGAAACCCCGGCTTGCGGCATGGCCTGCGTGGGGCCGTTCCTGGTGACGGTCCTGAAGGTGCTGGCGGGTGTCTCGGCGGCCGCTTTCGTGGTCATCGGCATCGTCGATGTCGGCATACAATTCCAGCTTTTTCTTCGCGATATGAAGATGACGCGCACGGAATACAAACGCGAACAGAAGGATATCGAAGGCGACCCGCTCATTCGCAGCCATCGCCGCAGCATCCGCCGTTCGGCGGCACGCGAGAGCGCGGTTGGCATCGAACGTGCGGCCTTTGCCGTGGCGGCAGGCGATACGATTGTGGCCCTGCGCTACGGCCGTGGCGCGCCTGTGCCGACCGTCGTTGCGAAGGGGACGGGACCAGAGGGCAATTTGCTGCGCGAGAAGGCTAACGAGCTTGGCATACCCGTTATCGAGGACGAGAAGTTTGCAGATGATCTTTTTGAAAAAGGGAAGTTGCGGGAGTATATCAATTCCGAATTCTACGAGCCTGCGATCCGCATTCTCATCGAATTAAAGCTCATGTGAGGCCGGAATCGGCGGGGGATCGCGCCAGAACCGCTCGGGAGTGCGCAGTATCACTCAAGACTATCCGGCGTTTTCAGTGCGGACGGAAGAATGGCCAGACAGCCTGCCGCTCCCCGGTGTCCCGCCAATTTGCGGATGCACCGCCCCCCATTTTGATGTAAGCCCTATTCACATGAACTGGTCACGAGACGGCGGCGGAGACGGACGCCGCGGCTATCATCACGGCAATCTGCGCGAGGCGCTGATCCAGAGCGCGCTCCAACTCATTGCGCAAAAAGGCCCCGGCGGCTTCACCATCGCCGAGGCCGCGCGCTTGGCTGGTGTCAGCCCCGCCGCACCCTACCGGCATTTCCGCGACCGCGACGAACTGGTGGCGGATGTCGCCCTGCGCGGCTTCGAGCGCTTCGCCGCCGCCCTGGAGCGCGCCTGGAATGACGGCCGCCCCGATCCCATCAACGCCGTCCAGGCCATGGGCAAAGCCTATCTGGCGTTCGCCCGCGACGAGCCCGCCTATTACGCTGCCATGTTCGAGGCCGGCATCGGCCCCGAGACCAGCCCGGCACTGCGCCAGGCCAGCGATCACGCCTTCGCGGCGCTGCAACACGCGGCGGGCGTCCTGAGCGCCACCTTGCCGGAAGGCAGCCGGCCGCCCCAATGATGGTCGCCGTGCACATCTGGGCCATGGCCCACGGCATCGCCACGCTGTTCGGCGGACACAATGCCGCCAAGCGCAAGCTGCCGGTGCCGGCCGATGAACTGCTGGAGGCTGGCGTGCTGCTCTATCTGCGTGGTCTGGGATTGGCAGGCGGAGCGCTGCCGCCCCAAAATTCGTGAGCTAAATTTGCGCGCCGCCGCTTGACAGGCAGCTCGCTCCGGCACATCTATGTAAATGTAACTAACATTAACATGACGATGAGGGTTACATGCAGATTGCGCAAACGTTGGACGACATCGGCAGGCCAGCCTGGATCGCACTGATGGTCGTTGGTTTCATCGTGTTCTGGCCCATTGGCCTGGCGATCCTGGGCTTTATGATATGGAGTGGACGCATGGCATGTGGAAAAGGCAGCCGCTGGCAAGAGGGCCGCGAACGGTTCTTCGCCAATTGCTGCGGCGGCACTAAACAGGCGCCATCGAGCGGCAACAAGGCGTTCGACGACTACCGCGCCGATACGCTGCGCCGCCTTGAGGAGGAGCAGCAGGAGTTCACCTCGTTCCTGGAGCGTCTGCGCTTTGCCAAGGACAAGGCCGAATTCGACCAGTTCATGGCCGAACGCCGCCGGAATCCGCAGCAAACCGCGCCGGACGGCCCGCCATCGGGAAACCCCGCATCCTAACCGGAAGTTGAAATCGCTTCCCCTTTCGACGGCATCGCTTTATTCGAGTTCAAGTTCAAACGGCACACCAAGAGGGTCAGCATGCCGGACGAGACCGAATTCGATGCCGTCGTCATTGGCTCAGGCTTGGGCGGACTGACGGCTGCCGCGCTGCTCACCAAGGCGGGGCGCAAGGTTTGCCTGCTGGAGCGCAATTCCGGCTTCGGCGGTTCAGCCTCGGGCTACCGCGTTGGCGCGCTGACCATCGAAGCCTCGCTGCATCAGACCGCCGATCCGCACGATCCCCGCGATCTGAAACATCACATCCTGAAGAAGCTCGGCCTGCTGGACGCCCTGACCTGGGTTCCGCTCCCGGATCTGTATACCGTGCGCGGCGGCCCGGTGGGGGACGCCTTCACGCTGCCCCACGGTTATGCCCAGGCGCGCGCAGCCCTGAGCGAACGCTTTCCAGAGTCGCGCGATGGCATCGGCCGGGCTGCTCGGCCGTATGGAGCGCATTTACGACTCCCTCGGCGGGCTGGTGGAGGCGCGCGAGGAGCGCTCGCTGTCCAAGCTGGTCGGCAATCTGTCGCGCATGGGGAGCACCGTGCGCGACTGGCGCCGCTCGCTGGCGGAGGTCTTCCAGCAGGAGTTGGGCGATGACGAAGCGGCGAAATGCGCGCTGGCCGCCAACCTGGCATATTACGGCGACGACCCCGCCCGCATGTGGTGGATCTTTTTTGCCGTGGCGCAGGGCGGTTATCTCGGCTCCGGCGGCACTTACGTGAAGGGCGGATCGCGTGCGCTCAGCATGAAGCTGGCGGGGGCGGTGAAGCGGGGCGGCGGCACAGTCCGGCTCGGCCGCAACGCCACGTCCATCGAGATGGACGATCACGGGCGCATCCGGGCCGTGCACCACACCGCGCGCGATGGCAGCGACAGCGAGCGGCTGGCGGCGCGCATCGTGCTGGCCAGTTCCGCGCCGGAGGTTCTGGCCAAGATGCTGCCGGACAGCGCCGGCGCGCGCCTCGCCCAGGCGTTCGAGCATTTCCCGCTGTCGATTTCGCTATTTGCCGCGCATTTCGGTTTGCGCGAGCCGCCGTCGCGCTTCGGCCTCAAGGCGTTTTCCACGGCGCTGCTGCCCGATGACATGCGCCACCTCAGCGATTTTTCGCAGGCTGGCGCGCTGCTGTCCGCACCGCCCGCCGGACGCTTGCCGCCGCTCAGCATTGCCAATTTCGGCGCGGTGGATAGCGGGCTCGACGACGGCCCGGAGGAGAGGCCGGCTGACGCTGGTGACGGCTGTCGGTGTGGACGATCTGGGGAACTGGCGGGGGCTTTCGCGCGAGGCGGATGCGGAACGCCGGCGCACCTGGCTGGATACCATCGCCGGGCGGCTGGACAAGGAATATCCGGGATTCGCCGGCGCCATCGCGCAGTCGCAGTTTCTCAACGCGCGCTCCATGCACAACTATCTCGGCACCCCCGGCGGCGCGGTCTACGGCTTCGCGCCCGAACCGCCCAGCCGCTCGATTTTCGCCGGCATGCCGCGCTCGCCCGCCACACCCATTCCCGGCCTGTTTCTAGCCTCTGCCTTCGGCGGGCAAGGCGGCTTCACCGGCGCCATGGGAACCGGAGCGGACGCCGCGCGTCTGGCGATGATGTTCGAAGTATAGGGTCATGCGCTGCATTGATCTGACGCAGACGTTGACGGACGGCATGCCGGTTTTTCCCGGCGATCCGGTCCCGCGCCTCAAGCGGGTTGCGGACCTCGCCGCGGATGGCTTCAGCGACCACGAGTTGCGCACAGGCATGCATGCGGGCACGCATATCGACGCGCCTGCGCACATGCTCGCCGGGGGCACCGGTATCGCGGATATCCCGGCGTCCACGTTCATCGGCCGCGGACGTTTGATCGACGCGCGGGGCGGGGCGGTTGCCGGCCCGGAGCTGCTGGCGGGGGGCTCAATTGATCCTGGCGATATCGTGCTGGTGCTCACCGGATTTTCCGATCGTTTCGGGCAGCCCGCCTATTATCGCGATTACCCGGAAATCAGCGAAGCGTTCGCGGAGGCGCTGATCCGGCGCGGCGTGCGTCTTCTCGGACTGGACACGCCCAGCCCGGACCGGCCGCCGTTTCGTGTGCACAAGCTGCTGCTAGCGAATGGCGTATTGATCGTCGAGAACCTGACCAATCTGGCGGCGCTGCTGGGCGCGGCGCATTTCGAGGTCGCGGCTCTGCCGCTGAAGCTGGACGCCGGCGCGGCGCCTGCGCGGGTCATGGGCATCATACGCTCTCCAAGCGAGGCGAGCGGTGCGGACTCATAGCCGGGCGTTCACTGCGATGATGGCGGGCGGTATACAGGCGAGGCGCGCATGTCCCGCGCCGGCGGATATCTGGATGGAAGAAGACTTGGAATCCGCAGTCAGCGCAGGAGAAGACTTGATTTGTGTTCGTTTTTGAGAAACAAATCGACGGGAGACGATGGAGCCCGCGAAAACGTGCCGGGCCTCATTTCGCACGGGAGCGTTTTAGGAAGAACGGGCGCGTTTTCTCTGCGCTACCGGAGACGGGGAACGCTCCGGTAGCCGATGCAGAAATTGCGCATTGGCATGGGCCGGCTTAGCTCAGTTGGCAGAGCGGCTGATTTGTAATCAGTAGG
>CAWHDD010000017.1:0-137466 GCA_963827885.1 uncultured Alphaproteobacteria bacterium
ATTGATGTAAGGGAACACGCCGCAAAAACGCAAAACGAGGGGACCGTAAGTTTCACGGCCCTCGTCTAATTTTGCAGGGACATGCCGCCGTGGCGGCTGGAAGCGGATCAGATCGCCTCGTTGAGATCCTTGGCGGCGCGGAAGGCAACCTTCTTGCTCGCCTTGATCTTGATGGTCTCGCCAGTCGCCGGGTTGCGGCCCATGCGGGCAGCGCGCTTGCGGACTTCCAGGGTGCCGAGGCCGGGGATACGGATACGGGCGCCCTTCTTGAGATGCTTGCCGATCAGATCGACCGTCTCGGACAGGACTTCGTTGGCTTGCTTCTGCGACAGGCCCTGGGATTCGGCCACGGACGTCGCGAGATGGCGAAGCGTTACGATTTCCGCCTTGACGGCAGCGGCTGCGGCGGCCGGCTTGGCTGCTGCTGCCGCGGCTGGTTTAGCGGCGGCGGCGGTTTTGGCTGCTGCTGCTGCCGGTTTGGCGGCGGTTTTGGTCGTGGTCGCTGAATTCGGTTTTTTCATGTGGGTCTCCCCGCTGGATAATTGTTCATAAGCAACTGTAGCGAAATACTACGCGTACTCTCTGTGCCGTGGCCACTGTGCCGCCCCCTTCGCTGGCGTCTGTAACCAGCCTTCAGATTGCACCGGCGGACGTCCACTGGCAGGCTTGAACCCGGCACCGCCGCCTGTCCAAATCTGCCGGTATTCTTCAGCCGTCCGTGCCGTAAATCTGCGTGGAGCGGACTTCAAGCCCCGATGCCGCGGCTATGGCTGCGGATTTCAGACGCCCAATCGCAGAAGGTCAACCGCATTATGCGCTGAAAGCCTTCTGCGCAAGCGATCTGCACAAAAAAAACGAAGAATCACGCCTATCCCCGCGCGTTTTCAGCAACAACAGGGGCTGAAGGCCGATATTTTGGCAGTTGGGACGCGAATCGGGGCACCTGCCATGGAGGTAGGAAATATGGGGCAATTTACCAGTGCCGGGCTTTGACAAACGGCCATTCCGGCCAATTTCCGTCACGCCATGATTTGCTGGAAGCGCACGAGCGGCGAGCGGTCGCGCATCATGGTGACGGGGATGCTGAAATGGCCGCGGTCCCAGATGAAGCAATTGCGTTCGGGCACGCCCCATTTGCCGATGAGATCGGTGCCGCCGGCGAAGGGCGTGATGCGGTCGCGCCGGCCGAGCACTGAAACAATGCGGTGCGGCGGTACGGCGGGTTCGTGCTCCGGATCGAGGAGGCTCAGATAGCGTTCGAGGCGGTCGTAGTTCCAGCCGTGGGCCTCAAGGTTGTCCGCCGCGCCTAGCATGCGGACCAGATCGCCGTGCATCATCGCCTGCGAGACGGGCGCGCAATGGGTAATCAAGAGGAGGGCGTCTGGCTGAAGGTGTTGCGGCCAGTCGCGGGCACGCCCGGCGGCCAGTTGCGCGGTGAGGGCGCCGAGGCTGGAGCCGCCGAACGCCAGCGCGCCAGAGGATGTGCGGCGTGCCCAGTCCGCCAGCACGGACCATTCGCGCACCGCGCCGGTGAACAGGTCGAGCCCGCCGAGGGGAAAGGTTGCGATCATGCGCTCGCCACCGTAACTGCCGAGCGGCACGCGGCGGCCATGCCACGGCGCTTCCGGCCGGATGACGCGGATGCCCAGGCGCCGCAATTCGCCCGCCTCGTCGATGAGGCCGTTCCACTGGTCGAATTCCACGCACACGCCATGGCCGAAAATGATGGTGGGCGGATTGCTAACGCCGGCCGGTTCGTAGACGCGGGCGTAAACCTGATCGCCCAGGCGCGCCGAAGGGCTGTCGAAGCGCAGCCAGAAATCCTGGCCATCGGCAGTGGGGACGGGGCGCGACGCTGTAATGGCGGGCATGGGGCTGGGAGGCGCGAAGAATGGCGCGGCGTCGTGGAGAGCGCCGGCATAAACCGCGTCCATGTCCTCGGGGCTGGGCACGTTGTACCGGACGCGCGGCACGCCCTGGCGCAGCAGGAAGTGGAAATGGCGGCGCATGGCATTGTGGCTGTGGCTGGACTGGAGCCGGGCGGCTTCCAGTGCCACGCGTTCAGCGGCGGAGGGCTCCCCGCCATTGATGCCCTGGCCGCCGAAAAACGCGCGCTGCCACGCCGCGTCCATCGCCCCCGCCGTGACGCGAGCCAGCTCCGCCCGCGCCAGCAGTTTCAGCACGCGCTCGCGCTGGCCGGATGGCGCCTGCATGGGCACGGCGGCGTAAAACTGTTCGGGTGAGCCTTCCGCGATATTCGCGGCGGCCCATAACCGCGACAGGGGGAAGAACCAGCGGTGCAACGCCCACGAGCTCACGGAATCGAGCCAAGGCCAGCCCAGCACGGCGCTGGCGGCATGGCGCAAGGCCCGTGTTCTTGCGCTGCCGGAGCCTGAGAAGCTGTCCGGCGCCGCCTTCGTTGCCGGGGCGGCGTCCAACCGTGTTTCGCTCCCTTTGCGCGCCATTCACGTTTTCCTTATCAGCATGCGCCGGTCCGGCCGGATTTATCCGCGTTCCGTTGTTGGAACCCGGCCGCCGCGGGTGCTATCCTCGCTCAAAATGATCGCCCACTCTAGTGGCGCCCGCGCGGCGCGCAAGGGGAGGGTGACCCTGGGAGGGAAACGGCATGGGAAGCACGGTAACACTGCCTGTGTGGGTGGTGGTGTTGATTGCGGGCCTGGCGGCGTGGGCAGCGCTCGACCGGCTGTTGCTCCCGGCGTGCGGTGGTGGCTGCGGCGGCGCGCCAACCGAGCCATCGACGAGCTGAACACAGCGGCTGAAGCTCGCGCATCCGCCCTTCAAACTGACGCGCCGGCAGGGCTGATCGAGCAGCTGATGTTCGATCCCGAGGTGCTAAAGGCCGTCGAGGAGGACGCCAAGGAGGCCGGTGTGCCGCGCGAGGTCGCCATGGCGCTGGCCCGGCGTTACGCCCGGGAGATCGTGCCGTCGTTCAGCGCCTACGCCTATTTCCGCGTCGGTACGCGGCTGGCGCGCGGGCTGTCCACGCGCTCTATCGCGTGCGGCTTGGGCAACCAACGAGGAGGCGCTGCGCGAGGTCGATCCCGATGCCTCGGTGGTGTTCGTCATCAACCATCGCTCGAACATGGATTATGTGCTGGTCACGTACTGGTCGTCGCGACGATCTCGGCGCTGAGCTACGCGGTGGGCGAGTGGGCGCAGAGTCTGGCCGCTGCGTGCACTGATCCGCTCCATGGGTGGCTATTTCGTCCGGCGCGAATTCACGCGACGGGCTCTATCGCAAAGTTCTCGCCCGCTATGTGCACATGGCCACCGCAGTCAGGCGTGGCGCAGGCGGTGTTCCCCGAAGGCGGGCTGACCCTCGACGGCGCGCTGCGCGAGCCCAAGCTGGGGCTGATCAGCTACATGGTGTCGAGCTTCGACCCGCATGGCGGCAACGACGTCGTGTTCGTGCCGGTCGGGGTCAACTACGACCGCGTGCTGGAGGACCGGCTGCTGACCGGCGCGGCGGGACGGGCGAAAAGCGGCGGACGGCCGTCATTCAAGATGAGCGGCCGCAAGCTCCTGGGCTTCATCGCCAACGGCTTCTGGCTCATGGCGCGCGGCCGTTGGCACCGCTACGGATACGCCTGCGTCAGCTTCGGCAAGCCGGTGTCGCTGCGCGGTCATCTCAGCGAACGGCAGGTTGACCTGCGCACGCTGACGCCGGAGCGCGCGGGAGGCCGAAATCGCTCATCTGGGCGAGCGGCTCATGTGGCAGCTGGCGCGGACGGTTCCGGCCTTGCCCGTGTCGCTGGTGGCGATGGCGCTGCTGGAGGAGCCTGGGCGGGCGCTGACGGCGTTCGAGCTGAAGGGCAAGGTGCACGAATTGGCGCGGCGGCTGGAAGAGCAGGGGGCTTACATCCACATTCCGCGCCAGGATCGTGAATACGCCATCGAGGTGGGGGTGCGCATGCTGCTGTTGCGCCGGCTGATCGTGCGGGAGGACGAGTTGTACCGCGTCAATCCCGAGGAAACAGCGCTGCTGGCTTATTACGCCAACGCGATTGCGCCGCTGGCTGGTGTGAGCGGCGTTAAAGCAGGCACGACAACGCCAGCCGCCGCGGATGCAGCGCGGGACACCGCCAGAGCGAGCCCCAGTTTGGTATGACGGCGTCCGCAAGCGGAAGGCCTGCGGCGCGGTCCCTGAATGTTACTCCGCGACTTCGGCGGGCGCCCGCAGGCGGCCAAGGCCCGGGATCTCCTCGACCATCTCCTCGACGACCTTCTCTCCGGTGCGTTCCCGGATGAAAGTCATGAAGGTGAAGCCGGTTTGCAGCGCCTGGTGGGATGTTAGCCCCGCCGATTTCAGCTCGGTCACGGCGGAGACGATAGGGTCCGACACGCCGAGCACGTTGCGCATGGCCACGAACATCATGGCGCCAATGCCGCGCATGGGCGTATCCGCGCCCAGTTCGGCTTTCTCGGCCAATTCCTCCCCGCCGGGGATCACCGCGAAAATCTTCGCCGACAGCTCGGGCGAAAACAAATCGCGCGTGATGCACATCAGAATTTGCGCGATCTCTTCTCCGCTTGGACACTTGGGGCCGGCGGACGGTTCGATCGGCTTCTTGGGTCCGACGATTGCGTCGAGACGTGATACAAGTTCCGTGACGATTGGTGCACCTATGTAGATAAAGTGGATATAACGAACCGAAATTACATACTATTTAATAATAATGGAAATGGCATGTTGAAGATAGACATTTTGCCGCATTTTTTGGACAAAACCGATCTTTTCTTGCTGTGTCATCCCGGTTTTGGCGGCGGAAGCGGCCGTGGAGGGGGCTTGATGACCGTCTTGGAGTTGAAAAGCCACGAAATATTCTTTTAAAACGTGTGTGCATCCCAAAGTAGCGACGATGTATACATGCAGCGATGCTGTCGCCGCCCATTCCAGCGCTGCGGCGAGGTGTGCGCTGCCCTTCATGGATTTGCGCCGGGCGAGGGCGCCGTTAATACGCTGTTTGCGCGACTCGTCATAATCTATAGGATTGAGATCCCCCCTGTGCCGGGTGGAAAGGGTTCGAAAGGAGCATCCTTATGAGGAATTTTGTGACGCTACTGGTCGCGGCTGCGCTGGCGCTAGGCGCGCTGACGGTGAACGGCAATGTCGCGAGTGCGCATGACCGGGGTTCCGCGTTCGGTCTCGGCGTGGCAGCCGGGATCGTGACACTCGGCATTATTGGCGAAGCGGAGCGCGAACGGCATTACCGGGAGCATTGCTATCCGGGACCGGAGCGCTGCCGTTGGGTGCCGCGCCGCTGCTTCTTTGACGAAGACCTCGGCGAACGGGTGTGCCGTGGCGGTCATGAGCGCTGCTGGCGGCCGATGGTGTGCGATTGATTTGCTCATGGCGGGGCGGGGGCGCATGGGCGTCTCCCGCCGCCGCCAGCCGCACGGACAAAAAGGGGCGGGCAGCGCTCGTCCGCCCGCACGTCCCCGGATATCCTGAGCGATCGGCGTCCGCTCAAACCGCCGCCGCGTGACGCTTCATCTGGTTCGCGGCCGTATAATAGCGGTCGAATGCGGCTGCGACGATCCTGAGCGCCGGGCGCGCATGTTCCAGCACCGTCACCGACCGCTCGCCGATCTCGATCAGCCCATCGTCCGCCATCGGCACTAGCGAGGCGATTTCACCGTCGAAATAGTCCGCGCCCTCTCCGAACTGGACCGCGACGGCTGCCAGATCCACATGCAGGTCGCACATAATCAGTTCGATGACCCGGCGGCGCAGCGTGTCGTCGCCCTGGAGAGCCAGCCCCTTGGCGACCGGCAGACGCCCTTCCTTTACCGCCTGGGTATAGGCGCCCGTTTCTGTGATGTTCTGCGTGTAGCCGGCGGGGCCGGAGGAAATGGCGCTGGCGCCAAAACCGATCAGCACCTCTGCCGTGTCTTCTGTATACCCCTGGAAATTGCGCCGCATGCGCCCTTCGCGCGCCGCTACCGCTAGAGAATCTCCTGGCAGGGCAAAGTGGTCGAGGCCGATGCGCTCGTAGCCCAGTTCCACCAGCCGGCTGGCGGCGGATTCCGACTGGTTGAAGCGCGCCTTACTGTCTGGCAGCGCCGACTCGACGATCATGCGCTGGTTTTTCGCCAGCCACGGCACGTGGGCGTAGCCGAACAGGGCGATGCGGTCCGGCCGCAGCTCCATGCAGTCTTCCACGGTTGCCCGCAGTGTTTCCACGGTCTGGTGCGGCAGCCCGTACATCAGGTCGAAATTGACGTCAGTCACGCCGTTTTCGCGCAGCCAATCCACGGTGCGCTTCACGGTTGTGAAGGGCTGAATGCGATTGATGGCCTGCTGAACCTCGATATCGAATTCCTGCACACCGAGACTGACTCTCGTGCAGCCAGCCTTGCCGAGCGCAACGGCCATTTCAGCCTTAAATGTGCGCGGATCAAGCTCAACGGCATGCTGAGCGCCGGATTTGACGTCAAAATGCTCGTGAATAAGATCCGTGAGGCGCAGGAAGTCGTCCGGCTCGATGGCGGTCGGCGTACCGCCGCCCCAATGGATGTGGCTCACGCGCATCCTGCCAGGCAGCGCCCTAGCGATCATGCTGATCTCGGCGCTCAAGGTCTCCACATAGGCCGCGATGGGATCGTAGCGCGCCGCCAGCCTCATGTTGCAGCCGCAATACCAGCACATGCGCCGGCAAAACGGCACATGCAGATAGAGCGAAACCTCTTCGCTGCTGTCGAGTTCCCGCAGCCAGCCCTGGTAGACGTCCTCGCCCACATCGGTGGAGAAATACGGCGCGGTCGGATAGCTGGTATAACGCGGCACTCTCAGGCCGGCATATTTTGCGATGGCGGGTGTCAAAGGCCGAAAGCCTCCTGGCTGCGATAACGAGCGATCCGCATACAATGGACCACTACTAGTACTACGATCTACGCCAATCTGGCGGCAATGCCTTTTTTGACGCGGTGTTTCGCTGGAACTGTCAGATAGTTAACACAGGTGGCTGCGCCTGCCGCTGTTAATATGGGACCGAATGGTGAATGAACAACGATGGAGGGCGGCGGATAGTTCCACGGCGCGCGTGTTCCTTGCGGGTGTTGCAACGGTGCACGCACCGGGTGCGCCCCGGATGACGGCTGCCAGGGGGAGCGGCTGCCGCTGACATTCAGGCGTCTCCGTCCTCCGGCGTGAAGTTCAACGCCGCGCCATTGATGCAATATCTCAGCCCTGCCGGCTGGGGGCCGTCAGGAAACACATGTCCGAGATGAGCCTCGCATGCGGCGCAGCGAACCTCGGTCCGCTGCATACCGTGGTTGTGATCTTCGTGCTCACTGATGTTGCCACCGTCCACCGGCGCGGTGAAACTGGGCCAGCCGGAACCTGAATCGTATTTCGCGTCCGCGTTGAATAATGCTTCTCCACAACAAACGCAGGTGAACACGCCGTCACGTGTCTCGTTATTCAGGGGGCTGGAGAAGGCGCGTTCGGTTCCACGCTCACGGGTCACGCGATATTGTTCGTGTGTCAGCCGCCCGCGCGCCTGTGTTCGGTCCAGTTCCTTCTTATCTGTCATGGCGATACCGGAGGCTTTCTATTCAGTTGTCGATGCTTCTTAACTTCCTATTGCGTACATATGGGAAGCCTGCCATATGGGATAGTGCTGAAGCTGAAAAACGGCGAATCAACTCCCTGTTATGCTAGAAATTGCCGTGCTGTGTCAGTGTGGAACTATTTATGCTGCTTTTTGTTGAAAATATCGTGCGCGGACAACACCTTTCGCGTCTTCAGCCGCCGCAATCATTTTTGAACAGGCGCTTAACAGGAGCGGTAAAACGTGCATCCATCCGCAGCTTCCTTAGCTGGAGGAGGAGGAGCGTTCCGAAGTTTACTACTTTGTGTGGAAGCCTCTTAATTTTCCGCTGGTTTGGCGGAGGGGTGGTGCTAGCGAACGCTTAAGAATGGCTGTTTCGCTGCGGTCGCGTGCATTTGAACAGCGTCTTTTGCCGTAAAGGGATGAAGCCGGTCTGAGATCCACGTGGGGCGGGCCGCATTTTACACGCGCAGGCGTCCGGGCTGCACGCGGTTGACATGGGTTAGAGGTTTGTGTTGATTGTGATTTCCCTGCCGGCTGATTGAAGATGCGCCATCTTCAATTCCAGAGAATAAGTTTTGTGTTCGCGTGATCGAAATTACTTCACAATTCCTTGCAATGGCGTTGAGAAATCAAAATGACCGGCTAATCGTTCGTTAACGGTTAAGAGGCGGCTTGAATAATTAAGATTTCGCTATATTATTTGTGGTGTAAAATGCGGGCTGGCTGATGTTGGCCGTTTCGGATACCGTCGGCGCTTCCTTATGAGCTTTGGTTTATTCGCCAGGGCAAGACAATCGGACGTTGATACCGGGGCGAGGCTTGCTCGTCACCAGAGCATTAATAAATAAAGAGAAAATGCCCAAATAACGGGTGTTCCAGGAGACCTCGATATGGTGGAAGAAAAAATAGACGCGAGTGACTTGGTGGAGTTCACAACCCAAATCGTATCGGCCTATGTGAGCAATAATGCTGTCGCGGTGGCCGATCTACACAACCTGATCAGCGATGTGAACGAAGCCTTAGCCAGGGCCTCGGGCAATGTGTCGCAGCCTGTGCGCGAGGAGTTGAAACCGGTCGTGCCGATCAAGAAATCGGTAACAAACGAATACATTATCTGCCTCGAAGACGGGAAGAAATTCAAGTCGCTGAAGCGGCATCTGCGCACGCATTATGATCTGTCGCCGGAAGAATACCGCGAAAAGTGGGGTTTACCGCCGGATTATCCGATGGTTGCGCCAAATTATGCGAATGCCCGCTCCGAATTGGCGAAGAAGATGGGCCTTGGCCAGCGCCGCCGCTAACGGGCTGCGGTTCTTTCACGTTTGGATGAGGCCTGCTCCGCTGGTGCAGGCCCTTTAGGCGCGTGTGCCTAGCCATTGGGCCGCGTGCTTGTTTCAGGCTTGGCAGTGTGCCGCTGGCGGATCAAACCGCTTGCCGGAGGGCGGGCAAATCACCGATAATCCTCGCAAGGGCTTCCAGATGATGAACGTGAATTCATCACGGGACGGCCTTGCGAGCTATACTGTCTGAGCGATATGCCTGAGCGGGATTGTGGCCGGCATGTATTTCGTGGCGGTTTTCATTTTTGCGGAGGTTGTTCCCCAGCCGGGAGAGCATGTTTGGGGGCTCTGCTGTGTTTGAGTTTGCGGCATGGATCGGCCCGGTACCGGGCCGTATAAAACAGCGTTTGGCGCGGATAACGCTATTTTATAGGATGAATGAGGGGCAATGCCGTCCGAACTCGTATTCCAGGCGCACCTGGTCAGCCAGGATCAGCGCAAACTCTACGACTATTGGCGGCAGTCTGCCGGGCAGCGGACGATGCCCGCGCGTAAGGATATCGATCCCATCGCCATTCCCGAGTTGCTGTCCGGCATGAGCCTCATGGATGTGGGGGAAAATGCCGAAACGCTCACCTATCGCGTCGCGGGGACGCGGCTTCACGATATTTTCGGCGTTGAGGTTACCTCCAAACGGCTGTTCGACCTGGAACTTGGTGACAAGCGCCATTACTGGCTGACCGCGTATAACCGGGTCATCGGGCATCAGACCGCGATGCAGGGGGCCGTCAAGGGGCCGTTTGCCGGCCGCGAACATCTCATTTTGTTCTGGCTGCGGCTGCCTTTGTCTGATGACGGGCATGCGGTGAATAAAATCCTGTGTTACGACATTGCCCTGCCAGCCGCCCGCGAATGCGGCACCGTGGACGAGGTTTGCACCGGTTTTCCGGCAAGAAGGCTCTAAGCTGCCCGCACTCTGCCGCGTGCCTTACTGCCCCCTGGCTGCGGGCAATTCCCCATAAGTCTGGTTGCCCATTGTGGACCGCTTTGGCGCGCTCCGCCCTCGAAACCCCGGCGCTTGGTTTGTGTGCCGGATGGACGCATGCGATTCGACCATTGACGTATTAAGTTTTTCGCAATTAAGGTTTAACGAAAATTAAGGGTTAAACTTTCGGAAGCTTGAGCCAGCAGAAGCCGGCTGCGATCATGGGGTACGGAAGCGCGTTCAGGCGAATTTCCTGACATCGGGAAGGGCGAAGCGAATGCTGGCATTAGCGTGCCAGCCAATCTGTGTTGAAAATCGCGAATTGGAGTCGATGCAGTGTTAATGACGGTTGCGGATCAAAAAATTGGGTTAAATTGCGGCTCAGCCCTGGCCGGGATTAGCAGACTCTACCGAAACAATAACGCTGGCGAATTGGTTGAATTCGCCATCCGGCGCGCCGAGGGCCGCTTCGCCTCCACCGGGGCGCTGACCGTCAACACCGGCCTGCATACCGGCCGTTCCGCCGCCGATAAGTTCATCGTCCACGATGAGACGACTGCCAGCGAAATCTGGTGGGATGCGAACAAGCCTCTTTCGCCAGGGCATTTCCAGACCCTTTATGCCGATATGCTGGATTACGCGCGCGGCAAGGAACTGTTTGTGCAGGATCTCCATGCCGGCGCTGACCCCGAGCATCGCCTCTCGGTGCGGGTCAATTGCGAATTCGCTTGGCACGCCCTATTCATCCAGCACCTGCTGATCGTGCCGCCGGCGGTGGAGCGCGGCCAGATGACCCCGGATTTCACCATCATCGACCTGCCAGGATTCCGGGCCAATCCCGAGCGTCACGGTGTGCGCTCCGAAACCGTCATCGCCTGCGATTTCGGCCGGCGTCTGGTGCTGATCGGCGGCACGTCGTATGCCGGCGAGATCAAGAAGTCGGTATTCACTTACCTGAATTATGTGCTGCCGGCCAAGGGCATCATGCCGATGCACTGTTCGGCCAACGAATCGGCAACCAATTCAGCGGTCTTTTTCGGCCTGTCCGGTACCGGCAAGACGACGTTGTCCGCCGATGCCTCCCGCCAGCTCATCGGTGACGACGAGCACGGCTGGAGCGAAAGCGGCATCTTCAATTTCGAAGGCGGCTGCTATGCCAAGGTGATCAATCTGTCGGCGGAGAACGAGCCGCAGATCCACGCGGCGGTGTCCCGTTATGGCACGGTTCTGGAAAACGTGGTGCTCGACGATGCCTCGCGCGCGCCCGACTTCTACGACGGCAGCCTGACGGAAAACACCAGGGGCGGCTACCCGCTGGAGTTCATCGGTAACGCCAGTGCCACGGGACGGACCGGGCATCCGCGCAACATCGTGATGCTCACCGCCGACGCTTTCGGCGTGCTGCCGCCCATCGCCAGGATGACGCCATCGCAGGCCATGTACCACTTCCTTTCGGGTTACACGGCCAAGGTCGCGGGCACCGAGAAGGGCATCAGCGAGCCGCAGGCCACCTTCTCGACCTGTTTCGGCGCGCCGTTCATGCCGCGTCATCCCAGCGTCTACGGCAACCTGCTGCGCTCGCTCATCGCGCGCCATGGCGTGTCGTGCTGGCTGGTCAACACCGGCTGGACCGGCGGCAGTTACGGCGTGGGCAAGCGCATGTCGCTGCCGGCCACGCGTGCGCTGCTCGGCGCGGCTTTGGCGGGCAAGTTCGAAGGTGTCGAGATGCGGCGCGATCCGATTTTCGGCTTCGAGGTGCCGCTGCTGGCAGAAGGGGTCGATCCGGTGATCCTCAATCCGCGCGATACCTGGGCTGACAGGGCCGCTTACGACACGCAGGCGGCGAAGCTCGCGGGCATGTTCGCGGAGAACTTCCTGAAGTTTGCGGCGCATGTGGATGCTGATGTGAATGCCGCTGGCCCGGCGGCCGCACGGTAGGCGGCGGATAAATTTGCAGGCGAGGGGCTGCGGCCTCTCGCTTTGCACACAGTTCAGCGGTTTTCTGGCGGCGGAACCAGATCGGCGAAAAAGCCAACCAGCGATTTGCCGTCGAGTGCGGCTGTCAAGGCTTCGAGCGCCTCGTTGATCTGCGAGGCTTCCTCCTCGTCGAGCAGGCGCACGGCATTTCCAGCGTGGGTCGAGCACCCAGGCGCCGGGCTCGGCCCCATCGATCAGCATGACGTTCACGCGCCGTTGCTCGCCCCGGATCTTCGCAAAGCGCCATGAGGCCGTCGCTTTCGATGACGCGCATGGGGATGCCGATGCACATGTGCTCGCTCTCTCTATGCGCTGGCCGCTGCGCGCGGCACGAGTGGTCAATCCGGCCGCCGTAAGCTCCGCGGCCAGCGCGTCGGCGATAGGCGGGCAGCTTGGCGGCAAGCTCGGGCGTTGGCTCCAGGCCCAGGCTGAACGATTTGGGCTCGGCGCCGATCAGCACGGTGCGTGCCGGAGCGCTCCCGTGCAGCATCAAGGCCGCCAGCACGTCCGACAGGCCGACCTGGTGCGGCGAAATCTTGGTCGGAAAAAGGCATGCAGAGCCTCGCCCTCTCCGATCCGGACCAGCGTCCCCGGGCTCACGGCCTCCGCGCACGCAATCCGCGATCAAAAGCAGATCGACGCTGGCGATCTGGTCGAGGCAGTCCATCGCGGAGGTGCCGCCGTCGATCACCTCGACTTCGGGCGGCAGCTCGTAGCGCTCCTCAAGCACCCTCACGGCATGCACGCCGATCCCTTCGTCGGAGAGCAAGATATTGCCCACCCCAAGCACAACCGCGCGCATGCAACTGCTCATTACTGTGTTTTCCGGGGGCAAGACCCCCTCATCCTGTCCTTCTCCCCGAGGGGAGAAGGGACGCCTTCTCAACGGCTGCGGCGCTGCCGCCCTCTCCCCTTGGGGAGAGGGCTGGGGTGAGGGGGTCTTCGTCTGCCCTACGCCGCCGTCACCGTGACGGCCTTGCCGGTTTCCTCGTCGTGCACATGCACGGCGCAGGCAAGGCACGGGTCGAAGGAGTGGATGGTGCGCAGCACCTCCAGCGGCTGCTCGGGATCGGCGACCGGATTGTCGACGAGCGACGGCCTCGTATGGCCCCGGCGCGCCGTCCTCCGCGCGCGGCCCGGCGTTCCAGGTCGACGGCACCACGCACTGATAGTTCGCGATCTTGCCGTCGCGGATCACCACCCAGTGCGAGAGCATGCCGCGCGGCGCCTCGTGGAAGCCGAAGCCCATGATCTCGCCCTTCGGGAAGATCGGCTTGTTGAAGGTCGCGACGTCGCCCTTGCCGATGTTGTCGATCAGCATTCTGCCAGTTGGCTTCGAGCAGGTCGAGCATCACCGCGCAGCGCACCGCGCGGGCGGCGTGGCGGCCGATGGTCGAGTGCAGCGCGTCGACGCCGACCTTGGCGCCAGCCAGCGCCGACACGGTGTCGAGCACCTTGGTGACGTAGTCGGTGGTCGGCTTATGCCCGGCGGCCACCGCGTTCAGCACGGCGGCCAGCGGGCCGACCTGGGCGCGCTTGCCGTAGAACGTCGGCGACTTGAGCCAGGAATATTTGCCGTCGTCCTGGAAGTCGGTGTAATGCGGCGTCGGTCTCGCCCTTGTAGGGATGCAGCGGACCTTCCTTGCTGTACGTGTACCAGGAGTGCTTGACGGACTCCTCGACGCCCTTGCCGAAGTAGTCGTCGCCGAAGCTCTTGATGGGCTGGTACTTGGCCAGATCGCCGTCCGGGATATAGCCGCCCGGATACATGAACTCGTGCCCCTGCGTGTCGAGCGGGAAATCGGGCGCCGACAGGTAGTTCGTGACGCCCGCGCCGTATTTCGGTCCAGTCCGCGTACATGCGCGCCGATCGCGGCGACGTCGATCAGGTAGACCTTCTTCACGAAGTCGGCGAGCTTGTCGATCTGCGTCTTGATCGCATAGAGCCGCTCCACCGTCAGCACCGACTGGCTGTCGGTCGCGATCGGGTTGGCGACACCGCCCACCGCCATGTTCTGGATGTGCGGCGTCTTGGAGCCGAGGATGGTGACGATCTTGTTGGCCTGGCGCTGCACGTCGAGCGCCTGCAGGTAGTGCGCCACCGCCACGAGGTTGATCTCCGGCGACAGCTTCATCGCCGGATGGCCCCAGTAGCCGTTGGTGAACGGCCCAAGCTGGCCCGTGCCGACGAAGCCTTGAGCTTCTCCTGCGTGGCGATCATGACCTCTTTCGAGTTCATGCGGCCAGTCGGTGTACTGCTGAATCCAGTGTCGCGGCCTTCACCGGATCGGCCTTGAGCGCGGAAACCACGTCCACGAAGTCGAGCGCCGACAGGTGATAGAAGTGCACGATGTGATCGTGGATCGCGTGCGCCGAGATGATCATGTTGCGGATGAACTGCGCGTTCAGCGGCACTTCCAGGTTGCAGCGCGTTCTCGACCGCGCGCACCGAGGTGATCGCATGCACGGTCGTGCACACGCCGCAGATGCGCTGGGTGATGGCCCAGGCGTCGCGCGGGTCGCGGCCGAGCAGGATCAGCTCGACGCCGCGCCACATCTGGCCGGACGACCACGCCTTGGTGACTTTGCCGTCGTTGATCTCGGCATCGACGCGCAGATGGCCTTCGATGCGGGTGATGGGGTCGATGGTGATTCGTTTCGACACGGTAACGTCTCCTTAAGCGCTCGGCGTGCCCGTCCGGTATTCGGTGACCGGGCAGAATGGGGAATTTCTTCACGAACACGATGTAGGCCAGCACCTCGATGGCGATGACGCCGAGGTGACCAGCGATCTCCGGCGCCGACGGGAAGTAGTGCCAGTGCGGGCCGCGGTCGTAGGCGATGAGGAAGGCGTCGATGCGGTAGAGCACCGCGCCCGCCAGCATGCTGACTGCGGCCGGGAACAGCTTCGACAGCCGGACGCGGTTTTGCGGCTGCGCCAGCGAATGCCGCAGATCGGGATAGACGAACAGCAGCGTTTCGATGCCAGAACATCAGGTTTGCGCGTGCCCGAGCTCGAACAGCCTGTCCAGTTCGCCGCGGCCGAGCGATGTCGCCGAAGCGCAGGACCAGGAACATCACCAGCACCGACGCGATGATCTGGCCGAGCCTTCGCCAGGAGCGGCAGCTCCTCGCGGATGTCGCGGCGGAAGCCCACGGCCGCGAGCGTCGCCTCGAAGATGACCACGGCGAAGCCCATGCACAGCGCGGTGATGCAGGAACAACAGCGGCAGCAGCGGCGTCTGCCACAGCGGGTGAACCTGGTAGCCCATCACCATCAGCAGCGAGCCGAGCGAGCTTTGATGCATGCTCGGCAGCAGCACGCCCAGGCCGATGAACACGAACATGATCGCGTTCGAACGGTCTTGCGCATGCCGGTGAGCCGGAAAGCTCCATCGCGGCGGGCGAGACACTCGATCCACAGCACCACGATGTAGAGCGAGATGCAGACCGCGACTTCGAACATCACCGAGCCGGGGTTGAAGTAGGCGGGCGACAGGATGTGCCAGAAGTTCCAGTAGCGCCCGAGGTCGATCAGCACCGACAGGCCGCCCAGCGAGTAGCCGAACAGCGAGGCCGTCAGCGCGGGCGCATCAGCGGGTGATATTCGCCCCGGTTGAGGATGTAGACCAGCGAGCGCCATGGCGTAGCCGCCGCAGGCGAAGCCCGTGGCGATGACCACGTCCCAGACGACCCAGATGCCCCAGGGGTAGCCGTTGTTGATGTTGGTGACGGCGCCGAGGCCGTAGACGAAGCGCTGCGTAGCAGGAAGAACAGCGCGATGCCGATGAGCAGCGACCAGGCGATGGTGAGCCGCTGACCAGCTTGCCGCCGATCGGCTTCGCCTTGCTGCGGAACTTGGCCTGATGGGGATGTCTGTCATGATTAGGCCTCCTCATCGTCGTGCAGGTCTTCGTGCCGAAGTTAGGCAGCCAGCGATCAGCCCGGCGAGCACGACGGCGGGCAGCCGATCAGGCCGCCGTAAAGCGCTGTGCTGCATGCTCTCGGATGACGGGGCGTAGGAGCGTTCGGGCAAGTTCACCGGCAAGTCGAACTTGTCGAACGGCACGCCGGAGAGGTAGCGCACCTGCGTGCCGCCGAGCTCCTTGTCGCCGTAGACCTGCTCCGTATATTGCCGCCGCAGGCCGCTCGTGCGTGTCGCCGGAGTCCACAGTGCGCGCGCGGGAACACGTTCGGCTCGCCCGGCTTCATGGCCTTGCGCCGCTCGATCTCCGTGCTCAGCGCCTTGTAGCTGCCGAACAGCGTGGCACCGGTCGGGCAGACCTTGGCGCAGGCCGGGATATCGCCCTCGGCCAATTCGCTCCTTGCAGAACTGGCACTTGGCGATGCGCGGCGAAGGGCGTGTCGTACTGGAATTGCGGCACATGGAACGGGCAGGCGGCCACGCAGTAGCGGCAGCCGATGCAGGCGTCCGCGTTGTAGGAGACGATGCCCGTTACCGGGTCCTTGGTCATCGCCTTCACCGGGCAGACCGAGACGCAGGACGGATCGACGCAGTGCAGGCATTGCCGCTTGATGATGGGCGAAGCCGTCCTTGACCTGGTCCTTATTGACCGCGCGTGCCGTCCTGGTAGACCTTGATGACGGTGTAGGTCTTGCCGGACAGCTCCAGCGGCGTGTCCCACAGGCCGGTGCCGGTGCTGTCGTCCAGCGGCAGTGTCGTTGGTGGTCTTGCAGGCCGACATGCAGGCCTTGCAGCCGATGCACAGCGTGGAGTCGTAGAGCAGGCCGATGGCGCTCTCGGGCACTTGTCTTGTTTTCCCGCGCCTCGGCGGGCTTGCGCCCATGGTTGCGCAGGCTGCCGCAGCCGCCGCGCCGCCCAGCCCTCCGCGCAGGAAATCACGTCGATTGATAGCTCATCGGCGGCTACTCCTCGTCGGTTCTCGCCGCTTCTGCGCTGCCTTCGAGCGCGCCGAGCTTCTTGGTGAGCATCGCGCCCGCGCCAACCGCGGCGCCCACCGACGCCGGAACAGCCACCGCGACTGCCGGCCGTATTCAGGCCCGTGCCCTGCTCCTCGTCGACGCGCGCGATAGCCGACCGGCGGACGCTGGTTCTTGAGGTCTGCCAGCGCATGGATGGGCTTGGTGAAGCCGATGCCCTTCTCGCGTGCAGCCGATGCAGGGATGGCCCATGCCGACCGGCCAGGACTGCATTGCCCGACGTCGCCGAACAGGATCGTCGGGCAGTTGGCGTAGGTCTCCGGCCCTTTGCAGCCGAGCTTGTAGAGGCAGTAGCCCTTGCGGTGGCCCTCGTCGCCGAACTCCAGCGCGAAGCGGCCGGCGTCGAAGTGCGCGCGGCGCTCGCAGTTCTCGTGGATCAGCCGGCCGTAGGCGAACTTCGGGCGGCCCTTGGCGTCCAGTGCCGGCAGCTTGCCGAAGGTCAGGAAGTGCACGACGCAGGCGAGGAAGTTGTAGGGGTTCGACGGGCAGCCGGGGATGGTCAGGATGTCCTTGCGGCCGAGCGCTTCGCGCGACGCCGACGCAGCCGGTCGGGTTGGGCGGCGTGGACGGCATGCCGCCCCACGAGGCGCAGGAGCCGATGCGCGATGACGGCCGCGGCGCCAGCCGCCGCCTCCTTCGTCAGCTCGAGCGACGGTCTGGCCGCCGATCTTGCAGTAGATGCCGCCGTCCTTCATCGGGATGGCGCCTTCGACCACGAGCAGGTACTTGCCCTTGTTCTTCTCCTGCGCGGCCTGGCGCGCGGCCTCGACCTGATGCCCGGCGGCGGCGAACAGCGTCTCGTGGTAGTCGAGCGAGATGATGTCGAGGATCAGCTTTTCGAGCGTCGGATGCTCGGCGCGCAGCAGCGATTCGGTGCAGCCGGTGCATTCCTGGTGATGCAGCCAGATGACCGACGGCCGCTCTTTCTTGGTGATGGCTTCGGCAACCTGTGCCGTCGCACTGTTCGCACAGCCCCAAGGTCGCGGCAATGCCGGTGCAAAACGTCATGAACTCGCGCCGGCTTGTTCCGAAGCGCTGCTCGACGTCAGAAAAACTCTCTCAAATCACGGGCATGGTTTCTTCCCGGTGCTGAATTATATGAAAGAGCGGCGGCTTGTTGGATGTTAATATATCTAAAACCCCACTTAAACGAATTGAAGTCCAGCTTGGGGGTTCCCGCAAAGGGACAAAATGGCGCAGGCTGCGGCGGGGGATTCTTCGATCACGAAAGCGTGATGCTAACCCATTGAATACAAATCCCGGATGTTGCATGCACTCCTTTTTGACTGCTACGAAAGTCGGGCTCCTGCGTCTCATTCCGCATGTGGGGCACGAGCTTCCGGGGGGCGCGGTCAGGAGGAAGATTGGCCCTTTCTGAAATTACCAGGAGGTTTTGGCTGGCGGGCGGACCGGCGCGAAATTTCCCCCAGCCGTTAAGCCTAATGGCCGCGTTTGCAACGTAACGCCTTGACAGGCATGCCCTCCGCTTGCCAAGTCAAGGTTTCGCAGCACGCCCTCGCGGCGCACAACAACACGGGTAGCCCGCTCGTCCCATGCGCACTTATCTCGACTTCGAAAAACCCATCGCCGAGCTGGAAAGCAAAGTTGAGGAACTGCGCGCGCAGGATAACGATCCGGCGGTGGTGTCCATCGAGCAGGAAATCACCCAGCTCCGCGAAAAGGCCCACCGCGCGCTGGAAGACCTCTACAGCAAGTTGCAGCCCTGGCAGAAAACTCAGGTCGCCCGCCATCCCGACCGGCCGCATACGCTGGATTATATTGGCACGATGATCGAGGATTTCGTGCCGCATGGCCGGTGACCGCTATTTTGGCGAGGACTTGGCCATCATCGGCGGGCTGGGCAAATTCAATGGCCGGCGCGTGCTGGTGATGGGGCACGAAAAGGGCTCCAATACGCAGACGCGGCTGCGGCATAATTTCGGCATGGCCAAGCCTGAGGGCTATCGCAAGGCAGTGCGGCTGATGCAACTGGCGGACCGCTTCGGCCTCGGCGTCATCACGCTGGTGGATACCGCCGGCGCTTATCCCGGCATTGGCGCGGAGGAGCGCGGGCAGGCGGAAGCCATCGCCCGCTCGACGGAATGCTGCCTCGGCCTGCGCGTGCCGATGGTGACGGTCATCATCGGCGAAGGCGGCTCGGGCGGCGCGGTCGCCATCGCCAGCGCCAATCGCGTGCTGATGCTGGAGCACTCGATTTACAGCGTGATTTCGCCGGAAGGCGCGGCCTCCATCCTGTGGCACGATTCGACCCGCGCCGCCGACGCCGCCACCAATATGAAGATCACCGCCCAGGATTTGATCGCATTCGGCATCATCGACGGCATTATCCCGGAGCCTCTGGGCGGCGCGCATCGCGACAAGGCGCTGACCATCCGCAATGCGGGCGCGGCGATAGAGACGGCGCTGCGGGAGTTCGACGGGATGAGCGGCGATGAAATCCGCCGCCAGCGGCAGGATAAGTTCCTGGCGATTGGCCGCTCGCTGACCTGAAGCGATGCCCGCTCAGCCGGCCTCGATGCGGAACGGCATGAGGCCATCAGCCGGCGTCAGCGTCACCGACGCGGCGATCCGCGCGGGCGTTTCGCCCAGATATTCTGGCTGGAACCGGCGCAGCAGATACGTGAGCGCCAGCGTATTTTCCACCATCGACAGCGCCCCGCCGATGCACGCGCGCTTACCGGCCCCGAAGGGTAAGTAGCTGTAGGGATGGCGCTTTTTTTCGCTGCCGGGCATGAAGCGGGCGGGATCGAAACTCTCCGGGTTGTCCCAATAGCGCATTGAATGGTGCGCCACATAGGGTGAAAGCACGATTTTGTCGCCCGGCCTGATCCGGTGCCCGGCGATTTCATCCTCCTCCAGCGCCACGCGAATGAGGCTCCACACTGGCGGATACAGCCGCATGGTCTCCTGGATAACCGCGCGGGTGTAGCTCAGCGCCTGGATGTCCTCCCATGCGGGAACCCGGCTGCCGTATATCTCTTCGCCCTCGCGCCGCACACGCTCCGCCGCTTCTGGATGCAGCGCCAGCAGATAGAAGCACCAGCTCAGCGTTAGTGCGGTCGTCCCGGTGCCGGCCCACAGATATTGCTTGATCTCGTCCAGCATGCGCGCCCGGCTGAATTCAGGCTTGGCCGGATCGTCCACGGCGGCCTCCAGCAGGCGCAGCAGCGTCTGCTCGCGATCATCGCGTGGCACGGCGCCGAGCACCTGCGGCGCCACCGCCATCCAGGTTTCAATGGCCCCGCCAGCGCCGCCGTCCAGCGGCACCTCCGTTAACTCGCCGTTGACCTTCTTCAGCCGGATCGCCCGGTGATTGAGCACATCGGTGTAGGTGTTCACCGCCGCGAACACGGCCTGCGGATTGAACGGCACATCGCGGTCGAACAGCGCCCGGCAGATCATGCTGGCGGCCAGCCCCCAGGTCTCCTCCAGCATGTTGACGGTTTCGCCCGATGCCGCCAGCCGCTCCCAGCCGCGGGCTTTGTCCTCCACCGAGGACAGCAGATAGGGCAGGTACGCGGCGTACATTTCCGGCTGAAACGCGGCCTGCTGCGGCATGCGGATCTTCTGCCACAGCGCGCCGTCCACCGTGACCATGGAGTTGCCGAAAACCGGCCGCAGCCCGTCGAAATATTTGCCGTAGCTGTCGCAGCGGTTCACCAGCACGTGCTTGAAGTGCTCCGCGCCGCTGACGAAGAAGATGCGCTCGCTCTTCAGATTGATGGGGATGCAGCCGCCGTATTTTTCCGCGATGCGCAGCAGCAGGCGCATGGGATCGGCGTCATTGGTCAGCAGCGACAGCTTGAACCAGATGCTGTCCTCGCCGCCGAGCGCCTGGGCGTGCTCGTGGGCGTTTGCAAATTCCTTGCGTGCGCCGAATGGTGCTGAGTTCATGGTCCTGTTAGGTAGGCGATGGGCAGAAAAGCGGCGCGGTGGCGCTGACGCCGGAGCGGAAACGCACGGTCTCGCCCTCGACGAACGCCTCGCCGGATGCGACGAGACGCAGCGCGAGCGGGTAAAGCTGATGCTCGGCGGCGAGAACACGCGCGCCCAGCGTTTCGGCGTCATCGCCCGGCAGCACCGGCACGGCGGCCTGTGCCACAATAGGGCCTGCATCCATTTCGGCGCGCATAAAATGCACGGTGCAGCCCGAAATGCGCACGCCCTCGGCGATTGCGCGCTCGTGGACATGCAGGCCGCGGAACGACGGCAGCAGCGACGGATGAATGTTGAGCTGCCGGTCGCGCCAGCGCTCGACGAAATCCGCCGTCAGCAGGCGCATGAAACCAGCGCTGCAAATGATGTCTGTGCCGGTGTCGTGCAGCGCGCGGTCCATTTCCGCCTCGAAGCTGGCGCGCGACTTGAACTGCTTGTGGTCGATGGCGACGGCGGGGAGCCCCATGGCGCGGGCGCGCTCCAGCCCCGCCGCATCCGGCCGGTTGGAGATAATGGCGGCGATTTCCGCCGGATAGCCGGGCGTGGCGCAGGCGGCAATCAGCGCGTCCATGTTGCTGCCCCGGCCGGAAATGAGGATGGCGACGCGTTTTCTGGCGGTCATGGGCGGAATTTCAGGCGTCCGTTGAAATGCGTTTGCGGCCCGAGAGGACGCGGATCAACTCTGCCGATGATATGTGCGCCTTCTCCAGCGGCGGTGAATGCGGCAATGACCGCGTCTGCATGCGCCGGTGCCGCCACCGCCACAAGGCCGATACCACAGTTAAAGGCGCGCAACATTTCCTTCTCCTCGATATTGCCGGCACGCTTTAGCCAGCCGAAAACTGGCGGCGGTGTGATAGCGTTCAAGTCGATCACTGCAGCATACAACTCTGGGAACACGCGATGCACGTTTTCCACCAGCCCGCCGCCGGTGATATGGGCCAGCGCTTTGACCGCGCCGGTCGTCCGGATAGCGGCGAGCGCGGACTTCACATAAATGCGTGTCGGCGTAAGCAGCGCCTCGCCCAGGCTCTGGCCGGGGGCAAACGGCGCCGGATCGCTCCATTTCAGCCCCGCCTCCGCCACCACCTTGCGCACCAGCGAAAAGCCATTGGAATGCACGCCCGACGAAGCGATGCCGATCAGTATGTCGCCCGCCGCGAAATCACCACGCGGCAGTAGCGTGCCACGTTCCGCCGCGCCGACGGTGAAGCCGGCGAGGTCGTAATCACCCGCTGCATACAACCCCGGCATCTCTGCCGTTTCGCCGCCAATCAGCGCCGCGCCCGCCTGCCGGCAGCCTTCGGCGATGCCTGCGACCACATCGCGCGCCACGTCCACATCCAGCCTCGCGCTAGCGAAATAATCGAGGAAAAACAACGGTTCCGCGCCCTGGACCACCACGTCGTTGACGCACATGGCCACGAGGTCGATGCCGATGGTCGCGTGCCGCCCCGTCTCGATGGCGATCTTGACCTTGGTGCCCACGCCATCGTTCGATGCCACCAGCACCGGATCGCGAAACCCCGCCGCCTTGAGGTCGAAAAGGCCGCCGAAGCCGCCCAGTTCCGCGCCTGCGCCGGCCCGCGCCGTCGCGGCGGCCAGCGGTTTGATGGCGTCCACCAGCCGCGCGCCCGCGTCGATATCCACGCCCGCGCTGCGGTAGGTCAGGTTTTTCCCGTCTGTGGGTTCACTCATGAAGGTTTCGAAATTCCATCTTGTCCGTTATAAAGCGGCAGGCCGCCCGCTCTTGTCTTTTCTGCTCTAAACATTGACATAGCGGGTTGCAAGTTTCGATTGGTCATAGAGGGAGTGCCGCGCCTTGTCCCGTCGCGCCGTCCACAGCTCGAAAATCGCCGCCATGCTCGTGGCCGCCTGCGCCTTTTTCAGCGGCGCCGCCATGGCGCAAACCGCGCCCGCCTCGATTTTCACCATCGCGAAAGTGGCCGTCAGAGCCGAGGCGTCCGACGCAGTGAAGGCCAAGCAGCTCGCCATTGCCAGCGGCCAGAAGCAGGCGCTGGAAAAGCTGCTGCTGCGCCTGACCGGCTTTAGCGCCCACAGCCGTCTGCCCCAGGTCGAAGACGCGGCCGTGCAGCGGCTCATCACCGGCATGCAGGTGCGCGACGAACGCAATTCGGCGACGGTCTATCTGGCCACCATCGATTTCACCTTCGCACCCGAGCCTGTCAAGACCATGCTCAATCAGTTCGGCGTCTCTTATGTGGTGGACCGGGCGCCGGAGGTGCAAATTCTCCCCATTTATATGGAGGGCGGCGTCGTAAAGCCTGGGGATAAAAATCCGTGGGTCTCGGCTCTGGTCAAGCGCGACCTGCGCAATGGCCTGACGCCGGTGAAGCTCAATCCGCCGCGCGCCGATCTGCCGCCCGCGCAAATCGCTGCCGTGGCCGCGGACCCGGTGAAAGGCTTCCAATCGTTGCAAGGTCAGATCAAAGGCGGCAAACTGGTGCTGGCGATCGCGGAGGTGGACGCCGGCGCTTCGATGCTGACGCTGAAACTGGCCGGGCAGGACGCCTCGGGGCCGCTGAAGCTGGAGCGCCGTTTCAAGATTTCGGACCAGGAGATCGACGAGAGTGTCGAGGAGGCCGCCAAGGTGGCGCTGGGCACGCTTGAAGGCCGCTGGAAGCTAACCCATCTGGTGAGCGAGGGCGCGCTGTCGGGGCCGCAGGAGCTTACCCCCTTGGAGCTGACGGCGCAGTTCGCCAGCCTGAAGGAGTGGCAGAGCATCAAAGGCAAGCTGCAAAAGCTGCCGGGGATGCAGAGCCTTGATATCAAGACCGTCAATCCGCGCGGTGCCACGGTGAGTCTGGAATATCCCGGCGGCGCCGAGCGTTTTGCCAAGGCGGCGGCGAACGAAGGCATGGTCCTCGACGGCGGCGAGGGCGCATGGGTGCTGCACCTCAGATAGGTGCGTGCAGCCGTCCATTTCCCCTCCGGCGAGGGGATAGGTTTCAACTCAGAATCGGGGGGACAACCGGGCTGACGAGGACACATTAGATGGCGCAACAGTACGTCCTGGGATTACCCGTAAACCAGGCACTCGACGCCGAAAATTTCATGGGGACGGCCTGCAACGCCGAGGCGCTCCGTCTCATCGAGGCATGGCCCGATTGGCCGGGGCGCGCCTGCATCATCGCCGGGCCGCCGGGTTGCGGCAAAAGCCATCTGGTGGAGATGTGGTGCCGCAAATCGGGCGCCACCGCGCATCCGGCGTCCGCCGTCGGCGCCTTGCGGATTTTCGAGGGCGAGTCGGCGCCGGGGCCGCTGGCCTTTGAGGATCTGGACTCCCAGCCGCTGGACGAAACCGCCTTTTTCCATCTGCTCAACAGCTCGCGCGAGCACGGCTTCGATCTGCTGCTGACGGCGCGCACGCCTCCCGGCGAATGGCAGATTACGCTTCCCGACCTGCGCTCGCGCTTTCGCTCGCTGACGCTTGTCACCATCGGCGCCCCCGACGACGACCTGCTGCGCGCCCTGTTCGTGAAGCATTTCGCCGACCGGCAGTTAAGCGTGCAGCCGGACGTCATCGACTATCTGGTGACACGCATGGAGCGCTCCGCCGCCGATGTGCGGACCATGGTTGCCGCGCTGGACCGGCTGGCCCTCGCGCAAGGGCGGCGGATCACCCGGCCGCTCGCGCGCGACGTGCTGAACGGCAAGTTCGATGTGCCGGAGGGCGAAGGCGGGGCAGGGGGCACAAAAGGTTGACGGGGCCGGTCAAGTTAACGGCCTATCTTGTGGCAATCCCGTAATGTTATGATGCTAAAAGGGTTCTGCTGAGTCGATTTGGCGGGCACGGGGCGCGTGGCACGCGAGCGTGCCGCGCAAGGGCTTTTAGAGGGTGGCGGGCGCGTCCGATGCAACGGGAACGATTGCAAATCGCCACTCCTTTAAAACCTGCCAGGCCGGAAACTCAGCGTTTGCGGGAGAAACGTGAGCGGCGATCCCAGCCGCGAGCGCTTGTGAAAAAGTGAGACGATGAATATTGCGCGAGAATCACCGGATGTGCGCCGGGACGTGAGTTTGACTGCCAATAACCTCTATTTTAATCGTGAGCTGTCATGGCTTAAGTTCAATGATAGAGTGCTCGATGAAGGTGAGAACGCCAGTCATCCACTTTTTGAGCAACTCCGTTTCCTATCCATAACCGCATCAAATCTCGATGAATTCTATATGATCCGCATGGGGGATCTGCGCGAGCAGGGCCGTGATGGTGATGCCGTGCTGAGCCCCGACGGATTTACCGCGGCGGAGGAACTGGAGCGTCTGAAGCTGGCGGTCGAAGCGCAGATGGACCGGCAGCAATCGCTCTGGCGCCGGCTCAGGCGTGAACTGGATGCGGCGGGGATACGGCTCGTGAACCCCTCCAAACTGGGCGCCGCCGCGCAGGCGTGGCTGGGGGAGGAACTGGAGCGCCGTTTCCCGTCGCTGAAGCCGATCGTGGCCGATGAGCGGCACGCCCTGCCGTTCATTCCCAATACCGGCCTCGTGCTGGCATTCGAGTTCGAAAATCCCGGCGCCCCGGATGACCAGCCGATGCGGGCGCTGCTGCCATTGCCGCTGGAGGGCCAGGCGTTTCATCCGCTTGCCGGATATGGGGCGGAAAACCGCCGATGGCCGCCCTGTGATCCGCGTGGTGGCGGTGGAAGCGGCCGTGGCGCATTTCAGCGCCCGCTTTCTGCCAGGCTTCAAGATCCTGAAACGGAGCTGTTTTCGCGTGCTGCGCGACAGCGACCTGGACTTCGACGAAAAAGCCGAAGATTCGCTGCTGCCCATCGAGAAGCTGGTGGCGTCCGCACTGAAGCGCCGCCGTGAAGGCGCGTTCATCCGCCTGGAGGTGGAGCCGTCCATGTCCGGCACGCTGATGGATTTCGTCATCCGCCGCCTGGGCATCGAGCAGAGCGACGTGTTTGTCGAACGCGAGTTCCTCGGCATCGCCGATCTGTCGCAGCTCATCGTCAAGGAACGGCCGGAGCTGCAATATACGCCCTATGAGGGCCGTTTCCCCGAGCGCATCCGCGACTTTCACGACGATTGTTTCGCCGCCATCAAGGCGAAGGACATTCTCGTGCATCACCCTTACGAGACCTTCGACGTGGTGCTGCGTTTCCTGCGGCAGGCGGCGGACGATCCGGCGGTGGAGGTGATCAAATGGACCATCTACCGCACCAGCAAGACCGACCCCCGGCTGGTGGAAACGCTGATGGACGCGGCCAGGGCGAAGAAGAGCGTCACGGCGTTCATCGAGCTGAAGGCGCGTTTCAATGAGGAACTGAACCTGCGCATCGCCGAGGAAATGATCCAGGCGGGCGTGCGTGTCGAATACGGATTTGCGGAGCTGAAGACCCACGCCAAGCTGGGCATGGTGGGGCGCTGGGAGGACGGCAAGCTGAACAGCTATTGCCATCTGGGCACCGGCAATTACCACCCGCTGACGGCCAAGGTTTATACCGATCTGTCGGTCTTCACCTCGCACAAGGCCATCTGCGGCGACGTGGCGCGGGTATTTAACGCACTGGCGGAACACCGGGTTCCGTCCGATCTGGCGATGCTGTGCAATTCGCCGCATGGCATTCGCGAGCGCGTCATGCAGCATATTGACGAGGAGATCGTGCATGCCAGGGCAGGGCGTCCGGCGGCGATCTGGATGAAGATGAATGCACTGGTCGATGCCGGCGTGATCGCCAAGCTCTACGAGGCGAGTTGCGCGGGCGTCGAAATCAAGCTGGTCATCCGCGGCATCTGCTGTCTGGTGCCGGGCATACGCGGCCAATCGGAGAATATCTACGTGAAGAGCGTTATCGGCCGCTTCCTCGAACACAGCCGCATCTATTGCTTCGGTAATGGCCATGGCCTGCCGTCCGACGAGGCGCTGGTCTACACCAGTTCTGCCGACCTCATGCCGCGCAATCTCGACCGGCGCATCGAGGTGATGACCCCGATCATCAACGACACGGTGCACGAGCAGATCCTGGGGCAGGTCATGGTGGCGATGCTGAAGGACAACCAGCAGAGCTGGCGCATTTTGCCGGACGGCAGCTCCCGGCGCATCCATCCCAAGGACGGCGACGAACGATTCAACGCCCATGAGTACTTCATGCGCAACCCCAGTCTATCTGGCCGTGGAGAATCCTTGAAATATAGTGCGCCGCCCGAATTGCACGTGTAGAACCGGCGCCACAAGCAGCGCGCGCAACACAGTCTGGGAGGCGCGGTGGATCACCGCCAAAAAAATTCTTTTCCTGCCGGCCCGGTTGCGGTCATTGATATCGGTTCGAACTCCATCCGTCTCGTGGTCTACGAGCGGGCGGCACGCAGCCCGTCTCAGCTTTTCAACGAGAAGCTGCTGTGCGCGCTCGGCCGGCGGCTGGCGTCCACGGGCCGTCTCGATGCCGCGGCCATGGAGCGCGCTTATGCGGGGCTGAGGCGCTTCCGCCGTATCGCCGAGCAGGCGGGCGCCCGGCATTTTTACGTCATCGCCACGGCGGCGGCGCGCGATGCGGAAAACGGCCCCGAGTTCATCGAGAAGGCGAGGAAGCTCGTCGGGCTCGACATCAAAGTGCTGAACGGCGAGGAGGAGGCAGAGTATGCAGCCGCCGGTATCGCGGCCGGCTTCCTCGACCCCGACGGCATCGCGGGCGACCTCGGCGGCGGCAGCCTGGAACTGGTGGATATCCTGGGCGGCGAGGTCCGGCACGCGCGCTCGCTGCAACTGGGCGGTCTGGCGCTGATCGACAAGTCCGGCGGCAGCATGGCCAAGGCCAGGGACATCATCGACCGCGGCCTGGACAAGGCGCCATGGCTGGAGGAAGGCCGGGGCCGGGCCTTCTATCCCATCGGCGGCACCTGGCGCACGCTGGCGCGCATCCATATGAACCTCCACAACCATCCGCTCAACATCATCCACGGCTACAGCATGACGGCGGAGGATGTGAGCGAAATGGCCAATGTGGTGATGAGCCGGCCCATATCGGCGCTGGAAAAACTGGCCGAAGCCGTGAGCGAGCGCGCCGAGGTGCTGCCCTTTGGCGCCCTGGTGTTGAAGCGCGTGGTGGAGCGCATCAAGCCGTCGTGTGTGCTGGTCTCAGCGTTCGGTGTGCGCGAAGGGCTGATTTACAAGCTGCTGCCGGACCGCGAGCGCGAGCGCGATCCGCTGCTGGCGGCCTGCGAGGAGGTGGCGATTCAGCGCGCGCGCTCGCCCGAACATGCGCGCGAGCTGTGCCGCTGGACGGATGCGCTGTTCCGCAAGCCGGGGCCGAAGGAGTTGGCGGAGGAGCGGCGCCTGCGTCACGCCGCCTGTCTGCTGTCCGATATCGCCTGGCAGAGCCATCCCGACTATCGCGGCGAGCACAGTTCCGGCGTGATCGCGCAGTCGGCGTTTGCCGGCATCGACCATCCGGGGCGGGCCTTCCTGGCTCTGACGGTCTATTACCGCCATGAGAAGGGGCTGAAGGGCGAGCTGCCGCAGCGGCTGAAAACGCTGGCGGGGCGGCGGTGGAACAAGCGGGCGCAGATCATCGGCGCGGCGATTCGCGCGGCGCATGTGCTGTCGGCCGGCATGCCGGGCATCGTCCCGGTGACGCCTGTTGGCTACGATGAAAGCAAGCTGGTGCTACAGCTTCCCTCGCGCCTGTCCGCGCTGGACGGCGAGCGCTTGCAGCGGCGTCTGCGCGCGCTGGCGCATCTGCTGAATTGCCGCCCGGAAATCCGCATGACCGCCAAGTTCGACGCGGCGCGCGCCATCATGCGCGCGATTACACGCCGCACGTCCGAGCAGCCGCCGAAATGAGTGCGCGATTCTCTCTCTTGCGAAGGCGTTCCGCATTCATAAGTGATATATTGACGGCTACCGCGTGTCTTCACAGCGGCATCCGGGGGCAGACCTGTGACAATGCCGGTGCTCCCAGCGCTTTCTTGCGGAAAACTATCCTGACCTTTCCGCCAAATCGCTCTAACAACGGGCAGGAAAGAGAATCACGTGTTAAAATCGCCGCCCGAGCGGGAGCGTCTGACCGATGAATAGCGACCTATATGCGGCCTTGGGATTGAAGCACGGCGCCTCGGATGACGACATCCGTCAAGCCTATCGCAAGCTGGCCAAGCAGTATCATCCCGACCGGAACCCCGGCGACAAATCGGCCGAGGAAAAATTCAAGAAGATATCCAGCGCTTTCGCCATTCTGGGCAACCCCGACAAGCGCAAGCGCTATGACGCCGGCGAGATCGACGCCGCCGGGCACGATCGGCCGGGCGGCTACTATCAGGACACGGGCGGCGCGCGCGGACGCGGTGCGCACGATTACGCCGACTTCGGCGACATCTTCAGCGAAATCTTCGGCCGGTCGCGCGATGCTCGCGGTCAGTTCCAGATGCGCGGCATGGATTTCCGCTACACGCTGGAGATCGACTTTCTGGAAGCCGTCAATGGCGTGAAAAAGCGCGTGAAGCTGCCCGAGGGCGACGAGCTGGACGTGGGTGTACCGGCCGGCATGGACGCGGGCGGCGTGCTGCGGTTGAAGGGCAAGGGCGAGCCGGGTGTTGGCGGCGGTCCGGCGGGCGATGCGCTTATCGAGCTGCGCGTGCGGCCGCATCCGTTTTTCGAGCGCCAGGGCGACGATATTTCGCTGGAACTGCCGGTGACGATCGACGAGGCGGTGCTGGGCGGCAAGGTCGAGGTGCCAACTATCGAGGGGCGTGTGACGCTGTCGATCCCGAAAGGCGCGTCCGGCGGCCAGACGCTGCGGCTGCGCGGCAAGGGCGTGAAGAATTCGCAGACCCGCATGGTAGGTGACCAGCTCGTGAAGCTGAAGCTGGTGCTGCCCGCCAAAATCGACGCGGATCTGGCGGCGTTCATGGAGCAATGGCGGCAGGCCCATGCCTACGACCCGCGGGCTAAGCTGAAGGAGACGCTCTGAACTTTTCGGGAGCTTTCGAATTTTGTGCGGGTTGTAGTGATTGCCGTGAGCCCCGCCGCACACCAGCATGCCACTGTGCTCGGACGCGTCAAGGACAAGCCCTGCGGGCGCGCTAAGAAGCGCGTCCTTGACCCGTCCTGCGCGCAGCGGCATGTCGTTTGTGCATGGCCGGGACGAAGGAATGGCACACCGGCCGAACAAAGGAATTGACCTTTGGCCGCGTCAGACGACTGGCGTATCCGCTCAGAATTTGGAAGAGGTACTTTTTTACCCGGCGGGGCAACACGGCTGTGTATTGTCCGGCGGCGGGGGGTGTTGCGCATCGCATCTTGTGGTAGAAGGCGGCAACGCAATCAATCCATAGGTGTGATTATGGCTGTCATGACTCCGGTGTCCTGGGGCGAGGTGATCGACAAGATCACAATTCTGGAAATCAAGGCCAAGCGGTTCAACGATCCGGCCAAGCTGGCGAACGTGCGCAAGGAACTGGGCATGCTGGCGGCCGTGCGCGAACGGGAATTTCCCGGCCACCGCGCGCTGGCTGCCCTGGCCGGCCTGCTGGAGGGCGTGAATGGTAAGCTGTGGGATATCGAGGACGATATCCGCGAATGCGAGCGCCGGAAGGATTTCGGCCCGCGCTTCGTCGAGTTGGCCCGCTCCGTCTATTTCACCAACGACGAACGGGCGCAGTTGAAGCGGCAGGTCAACGATCTTCTGGGGTCGGAGCTGGTGGAGGAGAAGTCCTACGCGGCGTACTGAAAGGCCGGCAGCGGTCTACGCTTATAATCCCGCCGGTCCGTGCGTCCGGGGCCATCGTTTCATTGTGAATTGATTTGAATGGCCCCGCCTTCCTCAATCACGGCAATATGGCGCCGGCGCCGCATTTGGGTTATGTCTTGACCGGACCTTATCACGTCTGTGATACGGAGCTGGTGTAGAGACATTATGCCTGGTGTGCGGGGGTACTGGTTCGCGTCCTCAACGCGGCTCCCCGGCACGGCGCTCCGTCCGAAAGCCGAAGGGGATTCAAATCGTGTTCAGCCTCCTGCATGCGCCGCTGCGCGCAATTCTGTCCCTCGTCCTGAGCGTGGCGCTGGTTTACGGCGGCTTCACGCCGGCCGATCGCCCAGCAGGCGGACGACCCCGCAGCCGCAGCGCTGGTCTCCAGTGCCGCGCGCTTTCATCCGGTCATGGCGGCGCACGGCATGGTGGCGACTCAGGAAGCCATCGCCAGCAAGGTGGGCGCGGATATTTTGCGCCAGGGCGGCAATGCGGTGGATGCGGGCGTCGCGGTCGGCTTCGCGCTGGCCGTCACCCACCCGCAGGCCGGCAATCTGGGCGGCGGCGGTTTCATGCTCATCGCGCTGGCGAAGGAGAAGAAAACCATCGCCATCGATTTCCGCGAAACCGCACCTGCCGCCGTGACGAAGGACATCTTCATCGGGCCGGACGGCAATGTCGATGTGGAAAAGGCGCGCCTCAGCCGTCTGTCCGCCGGTGTGCCGGGAACCGTAAAGGGCCTGATCCACGCGCTGGAGAAATACGGCACCATGCCGCTTGAGGACGTGATGGCGCCGGCAATCCGCCTCGCGGCGGACGGGTTCCCGGTGTCGTTCGCGCTGTCGCATTCGCTGGTTTCCGGGCGTGACCGGCTGCAAAAAGACCCGTCGTCGCTGGGCTATTTCTTTCACAAGGATGGCCGCGCCTTTAAGCCCGGCGAAATCCTGCGCCAGCCGGACCTCGCCCGCACGCTGCGCACAATTTCCGCCAAGGGGGCGGACGGCTTCTACAAAGGCTGGGTTGCCAGACGCCTCGCCGAGGAGATGAAAAAGGGCGGCGGGCTGATAACGCTGGAGGATTTGCGCACCTACAAGGTGGCCGAGCGCGAGCCGGTGCGCGGCACTTATCGCGGCTACGAAGTTGTCTCCATGCCGCCGCCGTCGTCGGGCGGTGTGCACCTCATCGAGATGCTCAACATCCTGGAAGGTTTCGACCTGAAATCGCTGGGGCCGGACAGCGCCGATTACGATCACCGGCTGCTGGAGGCCATGCGCCGCGTCTATGCCGACCGTGCCGGGCATCTGGGCGACCCGGATTTTTATCCGGTCCCCGTGACGAAGCTGCTGGATAAGGCTTATGCCGCGCGGCTGCGCGAGTCCATCGACCTGACGCGCGCCTCGAAATCCGCCGACATCGCGCCGGGCAAAGGTCTGGCGCGCGAGAGCGAGCAGACCACGCACTTTTCCGTCATGGACAAGCACGGCAATGCGCTCTCCAGCACCTACACGCTGAATTTCGCCTTCGGCAGCGGCTATTCCGTGGACGGCGCCGGCTTCCTGCTCAACAACGAGATGGATGATTTCTCCGCCAAGCCCGGTGTGCCCAACGCCTACGGTCTCATTGGCAGCGAGGCCAACGCCATCGCGCCGCGCAAGCGCCCGTTGTCGTCCATGACGCCGGCGATTCTGTTCAAGGACGGCGAGCAGATCCTCGCCACCGGCAGTCCTGGCGGCAGCACCATCATCACGGTGGTTATGCAGGTGCTGTTGAATTGCATCGACTTCGATATGAACGTGGCGGAGGCAACGGCCCAGCCGCGCATTCATCATCAGTGGATGCCGGATCTGGTGATCGCGGAGCCTGGCGTTCCGGCGGACACGCTGCGGCTTTTGGAGCAGCGCGGCTTTCTGTTCAGCAAGGATGGGGCAGGGCAGGTGAAGCGCCGCGTTCTCGGGCGGGCCAATTCGGTGATGCGGCGGAACGGGCTGTTCTACGGCGCGGCGGACCAGCGGGATGCGGATGCGGCTGTGGCGGGGTATTGAGGCGGGAGCGGGCCGCCGATGGCCCGCCGCCCGGTATTGGTTAAGCGGACATTCCCCGGCTGACCGGCGAATGTCTGCTGAGAATCAGCCCGAATCCAAACGCCAGGAATGCGGCAGCCGTGAAGACAACGGGCACCACGAAGAAATACATCACCGATAAAATCAGCGCCACCGCCGATACCAGCGTGTGAAGCGCCAGCAGCCGGACATCGCCTTCCGCCGGCGCCGTCCGGCGAGAAACCGTCAGCAATGCCTGCGCCCCATAGGCGGCCAGGAGCACCCCCATCATCGTGCTGAAACCAATGTGGAACTGATACAGATTTCCGTCACTGCCGGGCAACTTGATGGCGAACCTGCGCATCGCATCGAGAATGACATCCTGATCCGCGGTTCTGGGGGTAAGCCATTGTGTCAGCAGGTGACCAGCGCCGACGAGAATGAAAGCCCAGCATCCGATCCGGTACGAGAGGCGCTGCCATAACATGGGGTGCTCCAGTTTTGTGATGGGTTGACGTCGAATAGGGAGGCTTGACCTGGCCGGGCCGCTGTTCAGGTTGCCTCCCGATATGGGCGGACCAGCAGGAGGCATGCGCGCTCCAACTGCTCCATCCACACCTCCAGCGGGCTGCCGGGAAGGCCGAGCCCATGGATCAGCACCATGAAATAGCTGGCCATCATGCTTTGTGCGAGGACGGCCCTGTCCTCCTCATCCAGGCCGGGAGCATCGCGGACCAGCCGCATCGCCAGTTCCGCGATGAAGGCGTCAAGCTGACTTTGGAAGCCGGATGTGTCGAACATGATGTCCTTCAGCAGGACTTGGCTCAAAACCCATTGGCTACGGTAGTAGGTATAAAGGCGGCGGGCGTAATGCAGCAGCGCGTCCACAGCTCCGGCCTCGTCTGGCAATTCCACGGCCGCGGCGGCGAGGACGTTTTCAATATCCTGGAACAGCAGCTCGCGAAGCAATTGCTGCTTGCCGGGGAAATGCGCGAATACGGTTCCGATGCCCACGCCGGCAGCATCGGCGATTTGCCTCGTTGTGGCGCCTTCATAGCCAAGCTCCAGGAATAGCGTCCTGGCTGCGGCGAGAATGGCGGCGCGGGTTTCGTCCTTCTGCTGTTGCCGTATGCTTTTGTTCACGAATTCAGCCTTGCCAGCCGCAGGTAACAGGACGGGGGCGATCCAAGCGGAAAACACAGTGAGCGCGCTCAATGAGCATGCTCATTCTTAGCCCGCTATGCGCATCGGGTCAAGGGCGTCTGCCAAGGCGGGAAGCTATGCGGGAAAAAACGGTGCGGCGGACCAGCAGGATGCGGCTGTGGTGGGGTATTGAGGCGGGCCACTGACCTCATGGGTGGATTGTTGCCTGCGGCTAAGTCTTTGTAAAGGCTGGCCTCCGGCCACCGCTGCCGCGGCTCCGGCCTTGACAAAGACTTAGCCGCAGGCATTCGCAGCCGCCATGAAATCAATGGAGCGGTATGGCCCGTCTGACCTCAGCCGTCTCTGCGCGAGAGCAGGCCGAAAACGGTGCGGATGCTGTGCACGATGGAGTGAACATCGACGCTGGAGCGCTCGCCCATCTCGCCGAAATGCGCCTCAAGCCAGCGGTCCGCGGCGCGGCGGCCGATGTCGTGCAGATGCGTCAGGAACTCCCACTCGGCGTTGAACTTGCTCGACGCGCCCAGCGGATTGAGTTCATCGTCCGCCTCGATAATGTGCAGGTTGACGCGCTTGAATTCCTTCGGGTTGAGCTTGCCCTCGTCGATGAGGCGCCCGGCGAACTCGATGGAGCGCAGCTCGCTCAGCAGGCTGGCGTTGAAGGAAATCTCGTTCATGCGGTTGAGGATATCGCGTGCCGAGCGCGGCGTGCCCTTGCGGACGATCGGATTGATCTGCACGATCACGTAATCCCGGCTCGCCGTGTTGTCGTGGAACGGGAACATCACGGGATTGCCCATGAAGCCGCCGTCCCAATAGGGCGCGCCGTCGATCTCCACCGCCTGGAACACCAGCGGTAGGCAGGCCGACGCCATCACCATGTCGCTCGTCATCTCCGGGCGCTGGAACACCTTCGCCTGCCCGGTTTCCACATTGGTGGCCGACACGAACAGCTTCACGCCGCTGCCCGCCCGCAGCTTGTCGAAATCGACGATGTGCTCGATGATGTCCTTCAGCGGGTTGATGTTCAGCGGATTGAGCTGATAGGGCGAGGCCATCTTGCTCAGCAGGTCGAAAAACATGTAGCCCGGCGAGGCGTCGATGCTCCAGTTGCCGAACATCATGTCGATGGGCGCGCGCTGGATCGGGCTGTAGCGTGCGGTTTCGCTGATTTCGCGCCAGAAACGCTTCAGATTTTCGCGCGCCTGCGCCGGGCCGCCCTTGGCGAGGCCGTCCGCCAGCACCACGGCGTTCATGGCGCCGGCGCTGGTGCCGCTGATGGCCTCGATCTGGATGCGGCCGTCCTCCAGCAGGCGGTCGAGCACGCCCCAGGTGAATGCGCCGTGCGCGCCGCCGCCTTGCAGCGCCAGATTGATGAGCTTGGTGCCGTTCTTCGCCGCGCCGTTATTGGTCATTGTGCTGTCCAGCCGCCGTCGATGGAGAGGGACGCGCCGGTGATGGAGGCGGCGGCGTCTGAGCATAGGAATACCGCCAGCGCGCCGATTTCCTCGACCGTGACGAATCGCTTGGTGGGCTGCGCGGCCAGCAGCACGTCGCGCACCACTTCTTCCTCGGTGATGCCGCGCGTCCTGGCCTGATCGGGGATCTGCTTCTCCACCAGCGGCGTCTTCACATAGGCCGGGCAGATGGCGTTCACCGTGACGCCGTGCTGCGCCGTCTCCAGCGCCACGGTTTTGGTGAGGCCGATGAGGCCGTGCTTCGCGGCGACGTAAGCGCCCTTGAACGGCGAGGCCACCAGCCCGTGCGCCGAGGCGAGATTGATGATGCGGCCCCATTGCCGCGCCTTCATCTCCGCGACGGTGAGCCGGATGAGGTGGAAGGCGCTGGAGAGGTTGATGGCGATGATGGCGTCCCACTTGTCCGGCGGGAAATCCTCGACGGCGGCGACGTGCTGGATGCCGGCGTTATTCACCACCACGTCGATCTGGCCGAATCGCGCGCGCGTGGCCGTCACCAGCTCACCGATTTCGGCGGGTTTGCTCATGTCCGCCGGGTGGTAGGCGCATTCGATTCCATATTGCGTGGCGAGTCGCTTCTGGAGGGCGCCGATGGCGGCGGCGTCGCCGAAGCCGTTCAGCATCACATTCATGCCGGCGCCCGCTAGCGCTTCGGCCATGCCGAGGCCGATGCCGCTCGTTGAGCCGGTGACGATGGCCGTTCTGGTCTGGGACATCAGCGTTTTTTCCTTATGCGCCTGCGTCTTGGTTTTACGGCCAAGCGTCAGGCGGCTCAAGGGTTAACTCTCCTCTTTATATGGGATGTGGAGCCGTTCGGATTTTAAGGCGGTGATAAGGCGGCATTGCGGCGCGGCGAGCCGCAAGTGTATTCATTAAGTAAAAAATTGCATGCAAATAATTTTATTCCCCTCAATTTGTGCATTTATCGAAAAATACCATCAAAATTGACGGTAAAAATTTGCACTTTGGCCACAAATGGCCGGTGCAAGCGCCACAATCATCGCAATTATGAAAAAACCGATTGGCAAAACTTAGGCTAAATTGTAATCAAATTCATGCTTACTTGAAGCAACCAAGACGAAACGCGGAGCCGGTTGGCGCGCGGGGGCAAAATCAACAGTCGCGCCAGAGCGCTGGCGTAATAGGAGAATTCAAATGAGGAAATCTACTTTCTCTCGGACGATGGCAGGGACGGTCAGCGCACTGGCTCTGACGATGGCGTTTTCGGCAGGGGCGATGGCGCAGGGATGGACGCCCGCGACGCCTCCGGGGTTAACCGGTGGTGATTACACTGGCGTTTGGATTTTGAAGGATGCCAGCGGCAATGGCGTGGGGGTGGGTGCTGGCACCGTCGATGCATCCGGTAAAGTTATTGCTACCTATGCCAGTGAGGGCAACTATCTCGCGCTTAATGGAGTTGCAGCCGGTCTACCTGCTGCCACAGTTACGGGTACTTACACCGCTGGTGACGTGGCTCTCACCAGCACTGGCGCACTAGCGGCCGCCGCCGGTGATTGCACAGTTGCGAATCCGTGCACGTTCGCGCATTCCACGGCAATTGATCCAAACATCAAATTCGCGCAGGCTACATATACGAATGAGACCAACGGAGCCGCTTCGGCTGCACTTGTACCTGGTGCTGGCACTTTCACGGGTACTAAAGCTGCGGGGGATGTAGTGCTGAAGGCGGACGGTACGCTCGCGATCGCCGCAGGTGACTGCACTGCTGCAAGTAAGTGCACGTTTGCGCCGGGTACGGCTGTTGACCCGAAAGCTACAGCCGCTTTGCTCCTCCCTGCATTTCCGCCGGCGGCTACCAAGACCAATACGGTCACCAAAGATTATGCCGTGAATGGGACCGGGGCCAATCAGACGACCAGCGCGCCTGGCGGCGTTGTCTACTCTAACAACAACGGCCAATACACCGCGGCTGGCCCTGGCGGCATCGTCGTCTCCGACGGCACGCATACGACGACGGTGAATGCCACCAGCGTCACGACGGGCACTGTCACAGCGACAACGGGCAACTTCACCACGCTGAACGCCAAGGACAGCGACGGCACCTCCTACAACGTCGGCAACGAACTCACAAGCCTGAATGCCCGGACCGCCGCCAACAGTGCCGCCATCGCCGGCCTGAAAGGCGACGTCCGCACCCTCTACAAGTTGAACGCCATGGCCGTCGCCATGCCGGACGCCTACCTTAACGAGCATGAGCGCTTCTCGCTGGCCGGCGGCGTTGGCTTCGCAGGCGACGAATACGGCATCGGCGTGATCGGCTCCGTGCGCTTCGACAAGAACTGGAGCGGCTACGGCGGCGCGGCGTTCTCGAACGGCGAAGCGGTCGGCAAGGTCGGCGCTCGCGTCGGCTGGTAATCCCAGCAGAAACCGGCTGGAAGCCTACTCCCGGTTTCCAGCCGCATTGAGTGTGCCCGGAAGTCCTCGTCACCGTGGATTGCTTTTAGCCTGATCGTTCCCCCGGTCTGCGGGTGCACTCAAGGAGGCCGCTGGTTCAATGGACCGGCGGCCTTTGCTTTGCCGGCGGCGGCAATCCCGGCCTGCGCCCGATGGCCGGGCCGTTTGCCGTTTTACGCGCCGCCGCAGCATTCCTCGGCCGCGTGAGGGACGTCAATTCCCCGCCGCCGCTGCCTCCCGCTCGAACACCCCGATCATCGGCCCGAGCGACATGAAATTGCCGCCGCGCCCCGCCGCCGGAGCGTACAGCGCCGACACGCTGCCGTCGAAGAACAGCGCGTTGCGGCATTTGTATTTGTCCCGGAACAGCCGCGCGAAAGCGCCGAACGACACCGGCTCCTCCGAAATGGCGAACACCACGCCGCCCGCCGCCTGCACGCCGGCCCCGTTGCGCACCTTCAGCGACGGCCCCTCGCGCGAAAAGCGCGGGTGCAGCCGCCCGTCGATCACCAGCATCGGCCCGGATTGCGTGGCGGCATCGGCCTTCGGCTTGCGCCGCAGATAGGCGCCCGTTTCGGTCACGCCGGCGGTATCGCCCGCAACGTAAAAGACGCCGTTGGGCTTCATGTGGAAGTTGCCCGGTCCCTTCCGCGTGCTGACGGCGGTGAGTTCGCGCCCGCCCTCGATGTACAGCCCGACCGGCTTGTATTCAGCGTCGAACATGCCGGCGTTGGTGGCGAACAGCAGCCTGGCGCCGGGCGTGCCGAGCGTGGCGGGCAGGGAGGAGAGTGTGCCGTAGGTTTTGCCGTCCGGGCGCTTCCAGAAGGTGCGGATGGTGTGGCGGCGCGGATCGGCCTCGCAGACGGTGAAGCGTTTGCCTTCGAAGGTGACGGGCTGGCAGGGCGGCGCGGCTGCGTCAGCGCGGCTGGCGGCGGGGACTGCGCCCAGCGGCGCCAGCAATGCGCCTGCGAGTGCCATCGGCAGGCCGATACGCATCATCTTCATCTTCGCTCCTTTGCTGCCGGCATTTCCGGCGCGGCTTCGCCACACTTTCGCGATAGTGCTGTTCCAGTTCGTAACAATTGCGCCGCACAATTCTTTTGGGGGGAATATGCGCTTTTTATGGGTTTGCATGACCGTGATACTGGCCGGTTGCGCGCCGTACCAGCCCGCCTGCCTGTTCGGCGGCTATTCCGAAACCAGGCTTTCGGGGAACAGCTACAAGGTTTTCGCCGAATCGGGAACCGAGGAAATCGCCAAACAGGTGCTGGAACTGCGCGCCGCCGAGTTGACGCTGCAAAACGGCTTTCAGAAATTCCAGACCGTCAGCCGTTCTATGAAGATGGAGCAGCACGTCAACCACATTCCGGGGCATTCCTATGTGAACGCCACGGTGGACGCCCGCGGCCATTCAACCGGCACCACCATGATTACCTCGCCGCCGCGCACGGAAATTATCGACGTCGCCAAGGGCGAGATGACCATCAAGATGTTCAAGGCGTCCGATCCCGGCGCCGCGAAGGCCGAGGAGGCCGCGGCAGTGCGCGCGCGGCTGGAGCCGGTGCTGAAGGGCGGTTGAGGGCGGCGCGGCGAACGTTATCGCCTTTTTCAAATTTTAAGCGGGCAACCCATCCGTCTCGCACTGCCCTCGCGGCCAGCCTGTATGCAGGTCGATTCCTTTGTTCGGCCGGGGAGCCATTCCTTCGTCCCGGCCATGCACAAGATCCATGCTACCGCGCGCAGGGTGGGTCAAGGACGCGCTCCTTCAGCGCGCCCGGAGGGCTTGTCCTTGACGCGTCCGAGCACGGTAGCATGCTGGTGTGCGGCGGGGCTCACGGCAATCGCTGAAAACCGCTCGAAATTCAAAAGTGCCGTCACCTCACTCACCGTCCGCCCGGACGGCCTGGGGGCGGTTCGGTGGCCGCGATTTCCACCAGCCGCCGCACCAGCGCGCGCACGTCGTTCAACCGCATGACCGGGTCGCTCCAATCCGCCTTGACGAACAGGCGGTGATCCGGCTGCACCTTCATGGCCGAGCGGTGCTCCGAGATGAACTTCACCAGCCCCGCCGGATTGGCGAACTTGTTGTCCCGGAAAGCGACGACGGCGCCCTTCGGCCCGGCGTCCACCGAGCGACGCCCGCGCGCCGGCAATCCTCTTGATCTGCACGACGGCCAACAGGTGCTTCACCTCTTCCGGCAGCGCGCCGAAGCGGTCCACCAGTTCGGCGGCGAAGGCCTCGATGTCCTCCTGCGGTTCGACAGCGCCGACAGCCGCCGGTACAGCCCCAGCCGCACCTGCAAGATCAGCGACATAGGCCTCCGGGATCAGCACGGACGGCCGATCGTTGATCGCGGCGACCATTGGTCTTCCGCCGCCTCCGCGCCGCCGCCCTCGCGCAGCGCCGGCGACCGCCTCTTCCAGCATGGACTGGTACAGTTCGAAGCCCACCTCGCGGATGTGGCCGGACTGCTCCTCGCCCAGCAGGTTGCCCGCGCCGCGAATGTCGAGGTCGTGGCTCGCGAGCGGTGAAGCCGGCCCCAAGCTGTCCAGCGAATGCAGCACCTTCAGCCGCTTCTCGGCGGCGGGCGTCAGCTTGCCGTTGGGCGGCAGTGGTGAACAGCGCGTAGGCCCGCGTTTTCGACCGGCCGACGCGCCCGCGAAGCTGGTAGAGCTGCGCCAGGCCGAACATGTCGGCGCGGTGCACGATCGAGCGTGTTGGCGTTCGGAATGTCGAGGCCGGACTCCACGATGGTGGTGCGACAGCAGCACGTCGAACTGCCGGTCGTAGAATGCGGCCATGACGTCTTCGAGCTGCGCCGGCGCCATCTGGCCGTGGGCATGCATGTAGCGCAGCTCGGGCAGGTGCTCGCGCAGGAACGCGGCCACTTCGTCCAGGTCGGCGATGCGCGGACACGACGTAGAAGCTCTGGCCGCCGCGATAGCGTTCGCGCAGCAGCGCCTCGCGCACCATCACCGGATCGAACGGCGTGATGAACGTGCGCACGGCCAGCCGGTCCACCGGCGGCGTGGCGATGACCGACATTTCGCGCACGCCCGACAGCGCCAGTTGCAGCGTGCGCGGAATGGGCGTCGCGGTGAGGGTCAGCACATGCACGTCCTCGCGGAGCTGCTTCAGCCGCTCCTTGTGGCCGACGCCGAAATGCTGCTCCTCGTCGATGATCAGCAGGCCGAGGTCGCTTGAACTCGATGGATTTGGCGAGCAGCGCATGGGTGCCGATGACGATATCGACCTGCCGCGACTTCAGCCCCTCGCGCGTTTCGGCCAGCTCCTTGGCGGCCACCAGCCGCGACGCCTGGCGCGATGTTGACCGGGAAGCCCTGGAAGCGGTCGGTGAAGGTCTGGAAATGCTGGCGCGGCGAGCAGCGTCGTCGGCACCACAACGGCCACCTGCTTGCCCTCCATCACGGCGACGAACGCCGCGCGCAGGGCCACTTCGGTTTTGCCGAAGCCGACGTCGCCGCAGATCCAGCCGGTCCATCGGCCGGCCCTTGGCCAGGTCGTCCAGCACGGCCTCGATGCTGGAGAGCTGATCGTCGGTCTCCTCGTAGGGGAACCGCGCGCAGAACTCGTCGTACATGCCGTCGCGCGCACATGCAGGACGGGCGCGTCCTTGATCTCGCGCAGCGGCGGCCACCTTGATGAGGCTCGTCGGCCATGTCGCGGATGCGCTTCTTGAGCTTGGCCTTGCGCGCCTGCCAGGCGACGCCGCCGAGCTTGTCGAGCGTCGCGCCGGTCTCGTCCGAGCCGTAGCGCGACAGCAGCTCGATGTTTTCCACCGGCAGGAACAGCTTGTCGCCGCCGTGATATTCGAGTTCGACGCAGTCGTGGGGCGCGCCGCGCCGCCGTCACGGTCTTCAGCCCGAGGAAACGGCCGATGCCATGATCGGCGTGCACCACCAGATCGCCGGGCGTGAGGCTCGACGCCTCGGTCAGCACGTCGCTGGCCTTTTTGGGCTTGCGGCGGCGCACCAGACGGTCGCCCAGGATGTCCTGCTCGCCGAGAATCGCCGAACTCCGGCGTCTCGAAGCCCTGTTCCAGCGCCTAGCACGGCGATGCCGATGGCGCCGCGCGGCAGGTTCGAGAACTTCGTCGAAGCTATTGGCCACGGCATGAGCGTCGGCCAGCCCGTGCGCTGTCAGCAGATGTGCCCAGCCGTTCGCGCGCGCCCGGCGACCAGCTCGCGAACGACCACGCGCTTGCCTTCGCGCCTGCAGCCGGGCGCACATGGGCGACGACGGCATCGAACAGCTTTTCGGCGTCGCCGGCGCGTTCGATGGCGAAGCTGCGCCCGGTTTTGCCGCCGAAATTCGACCATGCGCGTGCCGCCCTCGGCGCGCTCGGGCACGGCGAAGGGCGAGAAATAGCGCAGCCTTGCGCGCGCCACCAGCGTCGTTTCCCATTCGCCGGCGGTCGAGGATAGAGCATGTGCGGCGGGATCGGCTTGTAAGGCGGGGCGCCGAAGCTCGCCTGCTCCAGTCCGCGTGACGCGCGCTTCGTAATGATCCTTCGATCCGTTTCCAGCCGCTCGTTGCTGGGCGTCCTCGCACGAGATGGTCGAACGTCACGATGGCGGTGGGCACGTAGTCGAAGCATCGTGTCCAGCTTGTCGTAGAACAGCGGCAGCCAGTGCTCGACGCCGCCGATAACGCCGGCCGGCGGAGATCGTCCTCATACAGCGCGTCGTCGCTCTTGACGGTGCCGAACAGCTCCACGTAGCGCTGGCGGAAGCTCTTGACCACGGCCGCGCCGGAACGCACTTCGCTCATCGGCAGCAGCACAAGAGCGTCTTTCGCCGCCTTGCGTGCGCTGGGTGACGGGATCGAAAACGCGGATGCTTTCCAGCGTGTCGCCGAAGAAGTCGAGGCGGGCGGGGCGCGCCTGTCCCGGCGGGAACAGGTCGAGGATGCCGCCGCGCACGGCGTATTCGCCCGGCTCCATCACGGTGCCGGTGCGCATGAAGCCGGCCGCCTCCAGCCGTTCGGCGATGACATCCATGTCCGATGCGCCCGCCGGAGGAGATGCGCACCACCGCCTTCAGCATGAAGTCGCGCGGCGGTACGCGTTGCAGCGTGGCGTTGACGGTGGTGAGGATGATCAGCGGTTTCGCCGGCGTCTTCAGGCGGGCGAGGCGGGCCAGCGTGGCGATGCGGCGGGCGGAGATGTCCGTGTCCGGCGAGACGCGGTCGTAGGGGACGCAATCCCAGGCGGGGAAAACCAGGACTTCGGCGTCGGGGGCGAAAAAGGCCAGCGCCGAGCGCATGGATGTCCAGCCGCTGGTCGTCGCGGGCGATGTGCAGGACGGGGGTGAAGACCGGCTGGCCGTATTCCATGACGGGCTTGGCCAGTTCGGCGATGATGTGGGCGTCGAAGCCTTCGGGGACGCCGCCGGTTAGCAGCGGGCCGGGCTCGGAGCGCAGGCGTGCGAAAGCCTCCGCGATCAATGCGGCGGGGGAGGGCTTCTTTTTGACGCTGTCACGCAGTTCCATGTTTGTTCTTTATATATAGCTCTCAGCATGCCTGGGCACCCCGCCGCACTCAAGCATGCCGCCGTGCAGAGTCATAAGTAGTCGTCGCTCTGTGCTCCGCCCAACCGCTCCTCTCGCGGCTCCGCCGCTCAGGCGCGTCAAGGACAAGCGGCCTCCGGCCGTGCTGCGCATCCTTGACCCGTCCTGCGCGCGGCGGCATTTACGTTTTGCATGGCCGGGACGAAGGAATGGCAGCCCGGCCGAACAAAGGAATTAACATTAGACGCACCCGGCGGCGGGGGGTGCGCTGGATGTTGAAACTCTTTAGGCGCTCAGGCGGGTAGGCCGCAATGAGCTTGGATTTGCCGGATGATTCCCTTTAGCGAACCATCGTCGGGATCGGCGCCCTTCAGCCAGCGGTCGATGATGGAGTCGGGGAAATCCAGCAGGGTTTCGAAAGCCGCCACTTCCTGCGGCGGCATGCCGTCGAGGAAGGCGCGCGCGAAACCGCCCAGCACGAGGTCCATCTCCTTGGTGCCGCGATGGCAGGCTCTGTAATAAGCGCGTTTGCGCTTTATCTCTTCAGTGGGCATGAATAAACACTCTGTGGACTAAGCAGGCTTTCGCTGGCAGGCCATCGAATGCCTGCTTAAAGTCTTGTGTCGTCGCATATTTTTACCCCCAAACGGGCAACACCACTTTGGGGATAAAAATATGCGGGGCGCGGCAGATTGACCGGAACCGGGATGTCTTGGCGCACACCTGATATAAGATGAACAACCCCGTGTTGTCAGTGCCGCGTTTGCGACAGCACACAGAATAATGTCGCCGCCCTGTGCATAGCCCCGGCGCTGGAGGCGCCTCTTTTGGGCATAGAGAAGCCGGTGCAAAGCACCGGCGGGGCTCCTTCGCGGCTCAGCCGCTCATGTTGTTGTGCAATGACAGGCCAGTGCGATGTTTCAATCCGGGATGATATGACCGCCGGGGATAATGTGTTCAGCGCGCTGTTCCAGCCATTGAGCGGTTTGCATGGCGTCGGCCCGCGCGTGGAGGCGGCGCTGGCGAAGCTGCTGCGTCCCGCGTCGGATGTGCCGCCGCGGCTGATTGATTTGCTGTGGCATTTTCCCAATGGCTTTGTCGATCGCCGTTTGCGCGCGTCCGTCGCCTGGATCGAGCCGGGGCGGATTACCACGCTGGTGGTGCGGGTGAAGAAGCACAAGCCCGTGCCGGCGTCGAGCCGCGCGCCGTATAAGGTGGTGTGCGAGGACGAGACGGGGGAGATTGATCTTGTATTCTTCCACGGCGACCGGCGGTTTATCGAGCGGCTGCTGCCGGAGGGGGAAATCCGCGTGCTTTCCGGCGCGGCGGAGCGGTTCGGCGAGCGGGTGCAGATGGCGCACCCGGATCATGTGCTGACGGAGGAGCAGGCGGAGCGTTTACCGCCGCTGGAGCCGGTGTATCCAGCGGCGGCCGGGCTGTCGCAGAAGCTGCTGCGGCGGCTGATCGGCGAGGCGCTTGCCCGCGTGCCGGAGGTGGAGGAGTGGCACGACGCGCGGCTGCTGCGCGCGGAGGGCTGGCCGGATTTTCGCACGGCGCTGGGGCTGGTGCATTGTCCGGCGGATGATGGCGATTTGCAGTTGGCGGCGAAGGCGCGGAAAAGGCTGGTGTTCGATGAGCTGTTTGCCAGTCAGCTCGCGCTCGCCGTGCTGCGGCGGCAGTTCCGGCGTGCGGGCGGGCGGTCGATTGTTGGCGACGGTGGCGTTTCCGGGAAAATCCGCGCGGCGCTGCCGTTTACGCTGACGCGGTCGCAGGAGGTGGCGCTGGCGGAGATTAGCGCGGACATGGCGGCGCCGCGGCGGATGCTACGGCTGTTGCAGGGGGACGTGGGCAGCGGCAAGACCGCCGTCGCGGTGCTGGCGTGTGCACGGGCGCTGGAGGCGGGTGCACAGGCGGCGTTGATGGCGCCGACGGAGGTGCTGGCGCGGCAGCATTTCGAGACGGTGGGCGCCATGGCGGAGGCGGCGGGCTTCACGGCGGCGCTGCTGACGGGCCGCGAGCAGGGGAAGACGCGGCGGAAAATCCTGGAGGGCGTGGCGAGCGGCGAAACCGGCATCCTCACCGGCACGCATGCGCTGTTTCAGGCCGATGTCGAGTACAAAGACCTGGCCCTCGCCGTCATCGACGAGCAGCACCGCTTCGGCGTCCACCAGCGTTTCGCCATGCAGGCCAAGGGCGGCGCGGAGGGTTGCGACATGCTGGTGATGACCGCCACGCCCATCCCGCGCACGCTCATCCTCACCCATTACGGCGAGATGGACGTGTCGCGCCTTACCGAGAAGCCCGCGGGGCGCAAGCCGATCCTGACGCGCGCCGTGCCGCTGACGCGCCTGGAGGAGGTCGTCGCCGCCATCGCGCGGGCGCGGCAGGACGGGGCACAGGTCTACTGGGTGTGTCCGCTCGATCGAGACCTCGCCGAAAACCGAAGCCGCCGCCGCCGAGGAGCGCGCCGCCCATCTGCGCCAGTATTTCGGCGATGCCGTGGGGCTGGTGCACGGACGCATGAAGGGCGCGGAGAAGGACGCCGCCGTGCGCGCCTTCGCCGCGGCGAGATGAGCGATCCTGGTGGCGACGACCGTCATCGAGGTGGGCGTCAACGTGCCCAACGCCACCGTCATGGTCATCGAGCACGCCCAGCGCTTCGGCCTGGCGCAGTTGCATCAGTTGCGCGGGCGGGTGGGGCGCGGCGAGGCGCAGTCCACCTGCATTCTGCTGTACGAGCCGCCGCTGGGCGAGACCGTCCAAGCAGCGGCTGGACATTCTGCGGCAGACGAACGACGGGTTCGAGATCGCGGAGGAGGATTTGCGGCTGCGCGGCGGCGGCGAGAGTCCTGGGCAGCCGTCAGAGCGGCGATCCGGGGTTCCGCATCGCGCGGCTGCCGGAGGACGAGGCGGCGCTCAAGGGGGCGGCGGAGCAGACGAAGTGGCTGCTGGCGAAGGATGCGGATTTGACGGGCACGGCGCAGGGGCGGGCGGCGAAGGGGTGTCTGGCGGTGTTTGAAAGGGAGGAGGCGGCGCGGTTGATTGAGGCGGGGTGAGGGGGAATATCTGGACGGCGGCGAAGTTCTCGTTTCCGCAACTTGTGATTGTAGAATATGCAAGAAATCAGCTAGCATCACACTACTAGCTTTAGTGCATTCATATTGGGAGGGTGCGATGAGAATATCCAGACGGTTACGGTATGTTGTGAACTTTGCGATTATGTTGCAATGCATGCAGTGGGCGTATCCTTTGTGGCTATCTCTGCGGCCGGTCCGGCCAATTTTGTGTGACGGCAAAATGTCCTGTGTCTCACAGGCGGACGGCGATCATGCGGATGTCGCCGAGGTGCCGGAGCCGCATGAATTCCTGGACGGGCCGCCAGAGATCCATGCCTCAGGGAATGTCACCCTAGGTGTTGCCGTTCAAAGCTACGGCACAGTTGCGTCCAACATATGATGACACTTGCTGAAGCTAATGCTTTATAGTCATTGGCTTCAGTGTAATATATTGTTGGCGTTTGGCTGATTTGATAGAGAAGAGAAATGCTCCCCATATTCCCCGACCCCGCCGCCCTGGCCGCCCTCTGCCGCCGCCGCCATATCCGGCGGCTGGCGCTGTTCGGCTCCACGTTGAAAGGCGTCAGCCGGCCGGACAGCGACGTGGACCTGCTGGTGGAGTTCGAGGAAGGCCGCGAGCCGGGCCTGCTGGGGCTGAGCGGCATTGAGGCGGAGTTGTCCGCGCTGCTCGGCGGGCGGCGCGCCGATCTGCGCACAAAGGCGGATTTGAGCCGCTACTTCCGCGACGAGGTGGAGCGCACGGCGGAGGTGCAATATGCGGCCTGAGGATGCCATCCGTGTCCGCCACATGATCGACGCGGCGGAAACTGCGCAAGCGTTTATCGCGGGACGCCAGCGCGGCGATCTGGACAGCGATCAGATGCTGTTGTTCGCGCTGGTCCGCGCCGTGGAGATTATCGGCGAGGCGGCATCGCGGGTTACGCCGGAGACTCGCGCCGCGACACCGGCGGTGCCCTGGGCGGCGATTGTGGGAATGCGCAACCGGCTAATCCACGCGTATTTCGACATCGACCGGGACATTTTGTGGAGGACGGTGACGGAGGAATTGCCGCCGCTTATCACGGTGCTGGCAGAGATTCTTCCAGGGGACGGAAAACCAGCGGTGTAAAGGTATCGGAACCTTGCCAATAACCGTGGATGCCGTCGCCACATCCGGCGCCTGCTGCCCGCCCGCCTCACCGCGGCGCCGCCGGCGCCCGCTTGACGGCGATCGGGTTGAGCGGCAGCAGGAACGGATTGCCGCTGCCCTTGCGCATGCGCCCGTAAGCCAGCATCAGTTCCTGGCCATCAGGCCCCGCCTTCTCGACAAACCTCTCCAGCACCTCCGAACTACAGACGCGCCAGCGCCGCAGCTCGTCGTCCGTCAAATCGGCGATCTTGAAGCCCTGGCCCTCCGCCAGTTCCTTATTGGCCTTCCCCTCGATCTCAGCCGTAATCTCCCGCGCGGCGGCATCGGCGGAGAGGGCGGCGGCGCTGAGCACGGTGCGCTGTTCCGCCGTCAGGCTCTGCCAGTATTTCTCGTTGATGACCACGACGAAATACATGGAGGCGTGGTTGGTTCGCGTGATGGTGTCCATGAACCGTCCCATCTTGCGGCCAACGGCCGAGGTGAGGCTGTTCATGCCCACGTCCACTTCGCGATTCTCGTAGGCTTTTTCCGCCGCTTCGCCGCGGATGTCCTTGGGGATGCCGCCGCAGCTCCGCACCATGGCTTCAATGGAGGGGCCGAAGGTGCGCACCGTCTTGCCCTTTATCATCTCGGGATCGGTGAGCGGCACGCCCCTGGACAGAAAGACTGTCTGGCCCAGCGGCACCCACCACAGGACACGCGAGCCGGCCTGCGTCAGCAGAGCCTGGTCGATAAGGCCGCAAATCTCGCTGCCGGGCTTCGCCGCCGCGTCGCCGATTTCGCTGGTGTTGAACAGGAACGGCATCTGAAAGGCATCGGCGAGGGGCACCGTTCCGCCATATTGCGACAGATTGACGAGCCCCATTTCGACGACGCCGGAAGTGACGGCCGGTCCGGTCTGACTGGAGGAAAAGAGCTTGCCGGAATGGTGGATGTCGATGACGAGGCTGCCCTTGCTGGCCTGTTCGACGCGGTCCTTGAAATGCTGTAGCGAGCCGTAGGTGGGCATGCCCGGATTGATCTGCGCCGGCAGGCGGATGATCTGTGGCTCGCTGCCGGCCTGTGCCGGCGCGGCGGCGAGGAGCAAACCGGCGGTCATGGCCAGAATGCCAGCGATCCACCTGGCCGGCCAGCGTCCGGGGGCTGTTGCGTGCGAAGCGTCAGATCCGTGACGGATACACATAAAGCAACCTCCGGTGAGACACAGCATTATTTTTGCGCAGGCAAAAGCGTCCGCGCTGGAGATGTGAAGGACGTCCGGCGCAGGTTTATTGTATGCAAGTACGCCGGCGTCAATGCGGCGCAGCAAGGGGAAATATACAATTTCACACAGATCACGTGCAATTGAGGGCGATCACTGAGCCGTCGCAGGGACCTGCGTATTGGCCAGCGGGCTGATGGAGGGCTGGACCGGTGTACCGCCGGCCTCCTTGCGCAGCCGCCCGTAGGCAAGCATCAGTTCCTGCCCGCCGGGACCGGCCGTTTCCAGGAACTGCTCCAGCACCTCTGAGCTGCAAATGCGCCAGCGCCGCAGCTCGTCATCGGTCAGGCTGACGATTTTGACGCCCTGGCCTTCCGAGAGTTCCTTATAGGCGTTCGCCTCGATCGCGGCGCCGATGGACCGGGCCTCGGCATCGGCGGCGCGGGCGGCCCCGGCGAGGATGTTCCGCTGCGCAGCGGAAAGGCTCTGCCAGTAGTCTTCATTGATGACGATGACGTACAGCACGCTGGCATGGTTGGTGCGTGTGATGGTGTCCATGAACCGCCACAGCTTGCGGCCGGCGACGGAGGAAATGCCCGCCGCGCCCACATCCACCTCGCGCTTTTCGTAGGCCTTTTCCTGCGCCTGTCCGCCGATATCCTTGGGATGGCCGCCGCAGAGCCTCACCAGGGCTTCTGTGACCGGCCCGAAGGTGCGCACGGTTTTGCCGGCGATATTCTCGGGGCTGGCGGTGGAGCTGCCGTTGGACAGGAGCACCGTTTGGCCCACGGGCACCCACCACAGGACGCGCGATCCGGCTTGCTTCAGCAGTGCGCCCTCGATGAGAGCGCGGATTTCAGCTCCCGGCGCGATGGCCGCGTGCACGATTTCGCCGGTGTTGAACAGGAAGGGGAGCTGGAAAGCGTCGGCGATGGGCAGCGTTCTGGCGTAGCGGGACAGATTGACGTAGCCCATCTCGACGGCCCCGGCCGTGACGGCGGGGCCCACCTGAACGTCCGAAAAAAGCTGTGCCGAATGATGGATTTCGACGGCGAGGCTGCCGTTGCTGGCCTGCTCGACGCGATCCTTGAAATGCTGTAGCGACTGATAGGTGGGCATGCCCGGCCGGATCTGGGCCGAGAAGCGGATCGTGACCGGGGTGTCCTGAGCTTGTGCCGGGCGGGCGGTCATCTCAGCGAGGAAAATGCCTGCGGCGATCGCGGCCGTGAAGCCGGCCAGACGTCTGATTGAAAATAGCCTTGGTGCCGGCCGTTGCGACGCGTCAAGTTCATGACGAATACACATAAAGCAACCTCCAGCGGGATTGGACAGTTGATTGGAGCAAGCGTCACCGCCCAGGGCGTGGCGGGAAAGAAGCGGAATATTATCCGGTCATTTTTCGATAACATGACCTGACTATGAAGTTGTCATAAAATGTATGCATTCACCTCTGAAATCCATGCAATCCAGGTGCGGTTGTGTGACACACCCCCAATCCCGCCGGCTCGCTTCACTAAGCGGGGCATTCGTTGGTTGCCCAACGAATGCCCGCTTAAATTCTTTTGTTTTCGCAGAGTTTTTTCGCAAAACCGGGAAGGCCACTTTTGCGAACTCTGCTTAGGAACGCCCATTCGCGCGAGGGCGTTTTCAAACCCGGCAAATCGGGGTATGGAGTTGCCATCAGTTTTGCAGATCAGGCCAGTTACGCCGCCGCGCCGCTCTCCAAGTCCCGGTGAAAACCGGAGCGCCGCCGCGGCGAGAGAATGAATTTCCCGGAACCGCGAGTATCCAGCCATGAACAAGCCAGCGCCTAAGAAAGTCAGAACCGCCATCACGCCCACGCGGGCGGACAATTTCGCTGAGTGGTATCAGGCGGTGGTCACCGCCGCCGATCTGGCGGAGACCTCGCCGGTGCGCGGCTGCATGATTATCAAGCCGTGGGGCTACGGCATCTGGGAGCGCATACAGCGCGAGCTGGACGACAAGATCAGCGAGACGGGGCATGAGAACTGCTATTTCCCGCTGTTCATTCCGCTGAGCTTCATCGCCAGCGAGGCCGAGCATGTGGAGGGCTTCGCCAAGGAAATGGCCGTGGTGACGCATCACCGGCTGGTGATGCAGGACGGCAAGCTGGTGCCCGATCCCGACCGCCAAGCTGGAAGAGCCGCTGATCGTGCGGCCGACCTCGGAGACCATCATCGGCGACGCCTTCAAGCGCTGGATCCAGTCCTACCGCGATCTGCCGATGCTGATCAACCAGTGGGCCAACGTGGTGCGCTGGGAGATGCGCACGCGGCTGTTCCTGCGCACCGCCGAGTTCCTCTGGCAGGAGGGCCACACCGCGCACGCGACCGAGACCGAGGCCATGGAAGAGACCATGCGCATGCTGGAGGTCTACCGTGTGCTGGCGGAGGACGTGCTGGCCATGCCGGTGACTGTGGGCGAGAAGACGGACAACGAGCGTTTCCCCGGCGCCGAGAAGACGTTTTCCATCGAGGCCATGATGCAGGATGGCAAGGCGCTGCAGGCCGGCACGTCGCATTATCTGGGCAGAATTTCGCCAAGGCGCAGGAGATCCAGTACCAGGACGCCGAGCGGCGAGCTGGCCTATGCGCACACCACGAGCTGGGGCGTATCCACGCGCCTGATCGGCGGCGTGATCATGACGCACGGCGACGACGACGGCCTGCGCGTGCCGCCGCGCATCGCGCCGCATCAGGTGGTGATCGTGCCGCTGGCCCGCGACGGCAACGAGCAGGAGCTGTTCGCCTATGCCGACGGGCTGGCCGGGGAGCTGCGCGCCAAGGGCGTGCGCGTGCATGTGGACAAGAAGGACGCCAAGCCGGTCGATAAGCGCTGGAACTGGGTGAAGCGCGGCGCGCCGGTGATTTGCGAGATCGGCGGGCGCGAGGCGGCGGAAGGTGCGGTGAGCTTCATCCGCCGCGACGAGTTGCGCGATGGCGACAAAATCCGCAGCACGAAAATGCCGGCGGCCGAGTTCGCCGGGACGTGCCTCCCGCTGCTCGGCAGCATCCAGGCGCGGCTGTTCGCCGATGCCAAGGCGCGCGCCGATGCCAATATGCTGACCGGCATCAAGTCGTTCGGCGACATCAGCGAATATTTCACCGCCAAGGGCGACGACGACAGCACCGTCACCGGCTGGGTGCGCGTGCCGTGGTGCAAGCCGAGGCAGAGCAGCAGCGCCGCGGTTCTGGATGAGATTGCCGAGCGGCTGAAGGCGTTGAAGCTCACCATCCGCAATGCGCCGCTGGATCAGAAGCTGCCGCGCGGGGCGAAATGTGTGTTCACGGGTGAGAAGGCCGTGGAAGAGGTGATCATTGGGCGGGCTTATTGAGGGCAGGGGAGCCTGGCTGGAACCCCGCCGCACATGAGCATGCCGCCGTGCTCGGATGCGTCAAGGACAAGCCCTGCGGGCGCGCGAAGAGGCGCGTCCTTGACCCATCCTGCGCGCGGCGGCTTGGACTTTGTGCATGGCCGGGACGAAGAAATGGTTCCGGCCGAACAAAGAAATGCCTGCTTGGCGCAGTGGAGGCGGCAGGCGCAGCGCCAGTGGAGAACTCCGGCCAGTTGCTCGCACACCGAAGCCCCGCCCCAATGTACTGAGCGCCGGAGGCGCGAAGGAGCGGTTGGGCGTAAGCACAGAGCGACGACAACTAAGACTCTGGCCGAACAGAGAACACCCGCTTTGGGCACCGGAAGCGGCAAGCGCAGCGCCAGTGGCGGTCTCCGGCCAGTTGCTCACGCACCGGAGCCTCGCGCCAATGTATTGAGCCCCGGAGGGGCGAAGGAGCGGTTGGGCGAAGCACAGAGCGACGATAACTTAAAACTGCCCCGGAGGGGCGAGAGGAGCGGTGGGCGCAGCACAGAGCGACGATAACTTAAAACTGCCCCGGAGGGGCGAAGGAGCGCCGAAGGCCGTTTACGGCCGTGTTGCTAGGACTCGCGCAGCACAGAGCGACGAAAACTTTACGTAAAAGCAAACACTTCACCTGAGCGGTTTGCATTCCCGCCAAATACGGTTATTTAATCGGAGCGCGATAAATTCCCCGTGTGCGCCGTGCCGTCCATAGGGTGGCGGCAGTTTTGGCGGTTCCGCGCCTGTTGCAGGCAGGGCCGCCGAGCATAGGATCGCCTGACCGATGCCGAAACGCGATTTCAAGAATTGGATGTGGTTCGAGGCCGTCGATATGCTGGCCAGGGCCGAGCGGCTGCACCAGCAGTTCTTCACCTGTCCACCATCATACCAGCCATCCCGCCTGGGAACCGCCGGTCGATGTGCTGGAAACCGAAACCGAGGTGCTGATCTTCTTCGCGCTGCCGGGCGTCGATCCCGATAGCGTCGAAGTGGCGATCGAGGCCGGGACGCTGGTCGTCGCGCGGGCGCCGCGTGCTGCCGGACGAGCTGCGCACCGCCATGATCCACCGGCTGGAGCTGCCGCAGGGCCGGTTCGAGCGCCGCGTGCCTCTGCCGCCCAGTCACTACGACACCATGCGCCGGCGCGCCGCCAACGGCTGCCTGCTGATTACGCTCAACAAAGCGGCCTAATTACGGGGCAATGTCATGGACAACGAAGATCCCGGCTTCGTGCCTGAAACCACCACGCCGCCTGATGACACCGCGCAGGCGTCTCAGTCCGGCTGACGCTCTCATCATCCTGCCGGTGCGCGACATCGTGCTGTTTCCCGGCGTGGTGTTCCCGATCACCATCGGCCGGCCGCGCTCGGTCGCCGCCGCCCAGCAGGCCGTGCGCGAGCAGCGCCAGATCGGCATCCTGATGCAGCGCGACGCCGAGGTCGCCGAGCCCGACGGCCCGACGACCTGCACCGCATCGGCACCGTCGCCAATATCGTGCGCTACGTCACCGCGCCCGATGGCACGCATCACGTCGTCGTGCCAGGGCGATGCAGCGCTTCCGGATCGCTCGAATTCCTGCAGCGGCTGGCCGTTCCTGGTCGCCCGCGTCCATGCGCATTCCCGAGCCCGACGACGCGGACGCCGGAGATCGAGGCGCGCTTCCTCAACCTGCAGCCAGCAGGCCGTCGAGGCGCTGGAGCTGCTGCCGCAGGCGCCGCCCGAGCTGATCGCCGCCATGCAGATCGCGCCACTTCGCCCGGCGCGCTCGCCGACCTCGCCGCCGCCTACATGGATATCAAGCCGGAGCGAGAAGCAGGAGATCCTCGAGACCGATCGACCTCGCCGCCCGCATGGACAAGGTCTCGCGCCTGCTGGCGCGAGCGCATCGAGGTGCTGCGCCTGTCGCAGGAGATCGGCCAGCAGACCAAGGCCGCGCTCGACGAGCGCCAGCGCGAGGCGATGCTGCGCGAGCAGATGGCGACCATCCAGCGCCAGCTCGGCGAGGGCGACGGCAAGGCGCAGGAGATCGCCGAGCTGAACGAGGCCATCGCCAAGGCGCAAGATGCCGCACGGAGGTGGAAGACGCAGGCGCGCAAGGAGCTGCGCCGCTCGAGCGCATGCCCGAGGCCGCCGCCGAAGCCGGCATGATCCGCACCTATCTCGACTGGCTGATCGAGCTGCCCTGGGCGCTGCCGGAGGAAAAGCCGATCGACATCGCCGAGGCGCGGCGCATCCTCGACGAGGACCACTACGGCCTCGACAAGATCAAGCAGCGCATCATCGAGTATCTCGCCGTGCGCAAGCTGGCGCCGCAGGGCAAGGCGCCGATCCTGTGCTTCGTCGGCCCGCCCGGCGTCGGCAAGACCTCGCTCGGCCAGTCGATCGCGCGCGCCATGGGCGGCAAGTTCGTGCGCGTCAGCCTCGGCGGCGTGCACGACGAGGCCGAGATCCGCGGCCACCGGCGCACCTATATCGGCGCGCTGCCCGGCAACATCATCCAGGCGATCCGCAAGGCCGGCGCGCGCAACTGCGTGATGATGCTCGACGAGATCGACAAGATGGGGCGCGGCATCCAGGGCGATCCCGTCCGCCGCGATGCTCGAGGTGCTCGACCCCGAGCAGAACGGCACGCTTCCGCGACAACTATCTCGGCGTGCCGTTCGATCTGTCCCGCGTGGTGTTCATCACCACCGCCAACATGCTCGACACCATCCCGGGCCCGCTGCGCGACCGCATGGAGATCATCAGCCTCTCCGGCTACACCGAGCGAGGAGAAGCTGGAGATCGCCCGGCGCTATCTGGTGCGCGCGCCAGCTCGAGGCCAACGGCCTGACGGCCGAGCAGGTCGAGATCGACGACGACGCGCTGCGCGCTGATCATCCAGGACTACACGCGCGAGGCCGGCGTGCGCAAGCTCGAGCGCGAGATCGGCAAGGCGTTCCGCCACGTCGCGGTGCGCATCGCCGAAGGCAGCGGCGACCGAGGTGCGCATCGACGCCGGCGGATCTCGCCGACATCCTCGGCGCCGCCGCGCTTCGAGAACGAGGTCGCGATGCGCACCAGCGTGCCCGGCGTGGCGACCGGCCTCGCCTGGACGCCGGTCGGCGGCGACATCCTGTTCATCGAGGCGACGCGCACGCCCGGCAAGGGCGGCTGATCCTGACCGGCCAGCTCGGCGACGTGATGCGCGAGAGCGCGCAGGCGGCGCTCAGCCTGGTCAAGAGCCGCGCGGCGCAGCTCGGCATCGACACCGGCGCTGTTCGAGAAGAGCGACATCCACGTCCACGTGCCCGGCCGGCGCCACGCCCAAGGACGGGCCGAGCGCGGGCGTCGCGATGTTCATGGCGCTGGCCTCGCTGCTGACGCGAGCGCACCGTCCGCAGCGACACCGCCATGACCGGCGAGATCAGCCTGCGCGGCCTGGTGCTGCCGGTCGGCGGCATCAAGGAGAAGGTGACGGCGGCGGCGCGGGCCGGGCTGACGCGCGTGATGCTGCCGGCGCGCAATCAGCGCGACTACGACGAGATCCCGCGAGGACGCGCGCAAGGCGCTGGAGTTCGTCTGGCTGGAGCGCGTCGACGATGCCGTCGCGGCGGGGCTGGAGGCGGCGCAGGCGCAGGCGGCGGCGGAGTAAGTCTTAAGTTTTCGTCGCTCTGTGCTTCGCCCAACCGCTCCTTCGGCCCTCCGGGCCTCAGTACATTGGCGCGCCGCTGGCGGCCAGCCTTACGGCTGACCTTGCTGGGGTTGGTGTAAAACAACTGGCCGGCGTTCACCATGAGCGCTGCGCCTGCCGCCGTCACCAGCCCAAGCCGGCATTCCTTTGTTCGGCCGGGCTGCCATTCCTTCGTCCCGGCATCCTCGGGTGCGGCGGGGCATCCCAGCGCCCACTCGCTCCCGGTGTCCCATGGCGGTACAACACTTGCCAGGGGAGCGCCCGGCGGTTACTTCTCGCTCAGATGGTGCGCGTCACGGAGGGAGTGATCATGGCTGAGCCGGAAAGCCGGGGGCATTTCTGGATTTATGTCTGGCTCGGCGTCTCGGGATTGCTGAACCTGTCGGGCATGTCCAGCATCATCGACGGCTTCGTTGTCTGGACGAAATTCTTCCGCGATTTCATTGATATCTATCGCGCGATGATCCGGCAGCCGCTGGCCTGGATCGGGCAGTTCATCTGGCCGTTCGGCCCGATACCGGGGTGGGTGTTCGATGTGTTTGTGATTTGGATGGGGCTGTGGTTGGCGTTTAATATTATGCTGTATAGAAACCAAGATGAGACCATCTTCGGAGTATTGCGCAGGATATTTCGTGATGACGGATTTTTGAGAGGGATAAATGCGCTCGTTCAGTGGCTTTTTTTGCCATTGACCCTCTTATACGGTATTGGTATTCACCGCGATTTTGATCGAGATGCGAGGGACATCCTTGTGAATTTTCTACTCCTAATAGCAACCTTCACCCTCCTCCTCTTCATCAACTGGCAAATCCGTCAGCACGGCGGTTAACCCCGCGCCGCGCCCGCCTCCGCCCGCCCCGCATCAAGGCCGGAACTCCATAACCCCCGCATTCCCCTTCATCACCTCCGCCTCCGGCAGCACCAGCCGCACGCCCTTGCCGTCGCGCCACAGCGGCATCAAATTCGCAAAAAACCGCGACAGCGGATGCCCGCTCTGCCCCGTGGCGATGCTGAAGCGCGAATTCTCCGGCGCCGCCAGATCGTACACGCCGCGATAGCCCGCCCCCGTCTCGCGCGCCAGCGGCAGCGCCTCCGGGCTGTGCCCGTTATTGCCGCCGCGATTGACGGAATAGTCGCCGCCGTCCGCGCCGTAGCGGTAATTGAACAGCGTGCGGTAGCCCGGCACATGGTCGAGCACCAGGTTCGGCCAGGTGGTCACATGCTCGTCCCCCCAGCGCCACGCCGTCATGTCCCGCCCGTGCCGCGTGGTCAGATCGGCCAGCGCTTTGGTGAGCGCATCAGCCACCGGCCCGGCGCAATCAGGATCGCCGCGCTCGTTCGCCGGACAGAACCCTTGCGGATTGCGCAGAATATTGGCGATGACCGGCGCGTCGCCGATGGCGCTCCCCGACCATTTGCCCGTCAGCAGCCGCTCCCCCAGCTCGCTCAGCCACCATTCGAAGATCAGCGGCTCCGCCCGGTCCGCCTTGGCCATCATATCCCACGCCTTGAGCATGGCCAGCGCCTGCCGCTCGCGCTCGTCCTTGCCCAGCGACGCCTTAGCATCGCCGGTTTTTGATTCAGAAGAAGCGCCCTCCGGCATCGGCGCTGCTTTGGCATCACCCGCTTTTTGCCCCGAAGAGGCGCCATCCGCCGCCGGCGTCTGCAACAGCAGCGGCAGCAGCACGCGTGCATGCACCGCCAGACTGTCCATCTGCATGGCGGCGAGGCTGTCGAGGCTGTGGCGCGGCTGGGCGTCCAGCAGCTCGGCGATGCGCGCGGCACGGTAGCCCGGCTCCCGGTCGTAGCCGAGGTGATAGGGATAGTCCGGCGCGGCGGACATGTTGTTGGCGTTGACGATGACGCCCTCCGGCGGGTCGGACATCTGCGGCCAGCTCTCGAACGGCACGGTGCCGGTCCAGTCGAACGCACCGCTGGCCCCGTCCGCCGGATAGCGCCCGTCGCCGGCTTTGCGCACCGGCACCGCGCCGGCGTGGAAGTAGCCGATGTGGCCGGCCGTGTCCGCGTAAACGATGTTCTGCGTCGGCGCGTGATAGAGGCGCAGCGCCTCGCGGAATTCCTGCCAGTTGCGCGCGATGTTGAGGCGCATCATCGCCTCGGCGGTGGTGTCGCGGCTGTCGAAGCCAGTCCAGGACATGGCCACTATGGGCGTGTCGTCCTGCCCGGCGCGGGCAAGGGTGGAGATGTCGGACAGCACCGGGCCGTGGCGCGTCTTGCGGATGGTCAGCGCGAAGGGCGGCCCGTCCTTGACCTTGATATATTCCAGGCGGCTGATGAACGGCTCGCTGCCCTCCGGCGTCAGATAGCGGCCGAAGTCGTTCGGGTCGGGCTTTTCGACGAACAGATCCTGCGTGTCGGTCTCGGTGGCGGTGAAGCCCCAGGCGATGTGGCCGTTCTGACCCAGCAGCAGGCCGGGCGCGCCGGGCGCAGTGGCCCCGGCAAGCGTCATGTCCGGCGTGGTGATGCGCAGGAGATACCACAGCACCGGCAGTTGCAGCTCCAGATGCGGGTCGTTGGCCAGCAGCGGCTTGCCGGTTTCGCTGCGCGCGCCGCTCACCACCCACTCGTTGGAGGCGCCAACGCCGGTCCACGGCAGCTCCGCGAGCTGGCGCAGAACCGGCGCCACTTCCGGCGGCAGACGGCTGGGGAGAGTTTCGCTCGCGCGGGCCTGTTTTTGCGCGCGCGGCTTCAGCGTGACCGGATCATTGGGGCCGGGATGCACGAAAAGCTGTTCGATTTCGTCGCGCGGGAGTTTGGCCGCCAGCTTGCCGCGCAGCGCATCGTCGCGCCAGTAGCCGCTGAGCTTCCAGGCCATGGCCTTGGCCCACAACAGCGAATCCGCCGGGCGCCACGGCTCCGGCGTCATGCCGAGCACCTTGTATTCGGCGGGCAGCGTGCGCACGTCGCGCAGCCAGGCGTTGACGCCATCGGCATAGGCTTCGAGGCCGGCGCGCGCTTCGGGAGACAGCCCCTCCAAATTCGCCTCCGCCACGCCCTTCAGATCGAGGGTGCGGAACAGCTTGTCGTAGCTCAGCCCGTCCGTCCCCGTCACCTCGGCGAGGCGGCCCTGCATGACGCGGCGTTGCAGGTCCATCTGGAACAGCCGGTCCTGGGCGTGGACGTAGCCGGCTGCGCGCCAGGCGTCGTTCAGGTTGTCAGCGAAGATGTGCGGAATGCCGTTGGCGTCGCGGATGACGCGGGCGGGCTGCGCGAGGCCGGGCAGGGCAACGCTGCCGCTGAGCGGCGGCAGGCTCGTGCGCCACCACATCCAGCCGCCGGCGGCAGTGAGGACCATGACGATGAGAACAAGTGCGGCTGTATACGCCAGGGACCGTTTGAAGCGTTTCGACATGGAGGGATGTTTCCGTGGGACTGAAGGCGGGTTTTTAGCCGCTTCCGCCGCATCATGCAAACGATGCCGCAACTGCTGGCGGCCAGTCAGGCTGGGCGGGAGATGCGCCAGCATACCGCGAGACCCATTTTGACGCAAATCAACAGGTCTTCGCAAGTATAATCCATATTTAAAGAAAACAATCCGTAAATCAGCTAATTTTCCGTTTACCCGTTTCGGGTGCAGCTGTGCATACGTAGCCGGTCAGGTCATTCTTTATTGGCGGTTTATTGTATTATAGCTGCTTTCACCCCGGTGTGCACTGGCGCAAGGGGCGCGATTTCGACCACTACCGGCTACAGGTGCAGGCGCGGTTTTAATACCGCGGCGGCTGTTCACATTCGCGTCGCATAGTGCGGATATCGTGCTTCCGGTCTCGTTTACGGAGGGCGGATGATGACTGAACCGGTAGAGCCAGACGCGAGACCGAAATGCGCCAAGTGCGGGTCGGAAGATGTCACACCGGCCCGTCCCCTCGAAACAACCGAGGGAGAGGTCTTCGTGAGGGTGAAGCTGGGCGGCTTTTTCAGTAGAAGCGTGAAATCGCGCCTGAAAACCAGCATATGCACCCAATGCGGCTTCACGGAATTCACTGCGGAGAAACTCGCCCCCTTGCGCAAAATTTATCTGGACAGCAAGGGGTAGAGCGTTTCCGCCGGCCGCTTCATCCCGCAAACTCCCCCAGCCCCGCGAACAGCAGCGCCATATCGCAATCCCGCGCCAGCCGGTGGTCGCCGTCCTTGATGAGCGTCAGCCGCACGTCGTCGCCCGTCAGCAGCTCCGCCAGTTCCAGCGACCGCCGCCAGGGCACGCTGGCGTCGCGCATGCCATGCAGGATGCGCACCGGACAGCCGGGATCGAACGGCGCGCCCCCGATGAGATGCGCGCGCCCGTCCTCGATCAGCGCCCGCGTGATGGGATAGCCGCCGTCCTCGTAGTCCGAGGGCACATAATACACGCCGTCGCGCAGGACCGCCTGGCGCGCCTCCTCCGGGAGCTGCGCCCACATCAACGCTTCCGTCATGTCGCAGGCGGGCGCGATGGTGACGATGGCCTTGATCCGCCCCGCGTCCAGCCGCTTCGCCAGCAGCAGCGCCAGCCAGCCGCCCATGCTCGACGCTCCGATGATCTGCGGTCCGGCCGCGTAGCGCGTGAAAATCTCCGCCGCTTCCTCCAGCCAGTCGCCGATGACGCCATCTTCCAGGGTGCCGGACGAACTGCCGCGCCCGGAATAGTCGAAACGCAGGCAGCTCAAGCCCCGCTCGCCGCACCAGCGCGCCACCGCCTCCCCCTTCTGGCTCGTCATTCGCGAATTGAAGCCCGGCAGCCAGAACACGCCGGGTTTGCCGGGCGCGGCTTCACGGTGCAGGTAAGCAATTTTACGGATTTTTCCGCCGGGTGCCGCGATTTGGTGTATTTGCGGATGCATGCTTCAATTCCCTGAAAGTGCCACGCCGGAGAACGCTATGAGCGATCTCAAATCGCCGGTCATTCTGCAAGTTATTCCCTCGCTCGCCGCGGGCGGGGCCGAGCGCACCGCCGTGGAAATGGCGGAGGCCATCACACGGGCCGGCGGTGTCGCGCTGGTGGCCAGCGAAGGCGGCCGTCTCGAAGACGAACTGGCCGCCGCTGGTGGAGAGCATATCCCATTTCCGGCGGCTACGAAAAACCCGCTGCGCATTATCGCCAATGGCGCCGCCCTGGCGCGGCTCGCCAAGGCGCGCGGCGTTGACCTCATCCACGCCCGCAGCCGCGCCCCCGCCTGGACCGCCCGCCTCGCCGCCCGCCAGCTCAAGCTGCCGTTCGTCACCACCTATCACGGCATCTATAACCAGAACGGCGGGGTGAAAGCCCTGTACAACAGCGTCATGGCCTCGGGCAACCGGGTCATCGCCAACTCGCATTATACCGCCGGCATCGTCCGCGCGCGCCACGGCACGCCGCCGGAACGTCTCGCCGTCATCCATCGCGGTGTGGACCTGAACCGCTTCGATCCGGCGGCCGTCAGCGCGGAGCAGATCGCCGCCCTGCGCGCCCAATGGGAGCTGGAGCCAACCGACCGCATCGTGCTGGTCGCCGCCCGCCTCACCCGCTGGAAGGGCCAGACCGTGGCCGTTGACGCCGTGGCGCGGCTGATGCGGACGGCGGCGCTGCGCGATACCGTGCTGGTGCTGGCGGGCGACGCCCAGGGGCGCACCGATTACGTGGCCGAACTGGAGCGGCGCATCGCCACCCACGAGCTGAAGCGGCATGTGCGCATCGCCGGCCATTGCGCCGATATGGCCACGGCCTTCGCCGCCGCGCACCTGACCGTGGTGCCCTCCATCGAGCCCGAGGCGTTCGGCCGCACCTCCGTCGAGGCGCAGGCCATGGGCTGCCCGGTGATCGTCTCCAATATCGGCGCGCTGCCGGAGACGCTGGTCACGGGCGACGCCGCCACCGGCTGGCTCACGCCGCCCAACGACGCCGGCGCCCTCGCCGCGCAATTGGACGAATCGCTCTCCCTGCCCGAGGCGCGCCTCGCCGCCATGCGCGCCGCCGCCGCCCGCCACGCCCGCGAGAATTTTTCCATCGCGCGCATGCAGGAGCGGACCCTCGCCGTGTACGACGAACTGCTGCAAACGGGCCTCAGTCCCGCCTTCAGCGTCGAATAGACTGCCAAACTCGCGTGGACATACCGTCAAGCCGCTTGACTTGATTTGCAGATTTTTTATCTTTGAATTGTTACCCTGCATATGTCGAACATACGGCGCTCGTCAGACCGCCGGGGTTTTTGGCATTTCAGGAGTAAGGGATTAACGTCGAGAGGAGAATCCGACATCCGCCGCCACGATAATACAGCGCCATCCAAGGATGGCCCGAAGGTCAATGAGGCCATTTCCGCACGTGAGATGCAAGTCATTGACGACAGTGGGGAAAATCTGGGCGCCATGACCAAGCGCGACGCCTTGGCGCGCGCCGCCGAGTTGAACCTTGACCTGGTTGAAATTTCTCCCAATACCGTGCCGCCAGTCTGCAAGATTATGGACTTCGGCAAATACAAATACCAAGCCCAGAAAAAAGCCGCCGACGCTCGAAAGAAGCAAAAAATCATCGAGGTCAAGGAAATCCGCATGCGTCCGAACATCGATACGCACGATTACGAAGTGAAAATGCGCTCGATTTTGCGGTTTTTCGAAGAAGGCGACAAAGTAAAGGTGCTCATGCGCTTCCGGGGCCGCGAAATGGCCCATCAGGACATCGGCATGCAACTGCTGCTCAAGGTTCGCCGCGAGACTGAGCCGATAGCCAAGGTGGAAATGGAGCCGAGGCTCGAAAGGCCGGCAAATGGTGATGGTGCTGTCGCCGAAGTGATCGCCTGACCTGCGGCGCTGGTGCGCACAGGACATCACGGAATTATCCCTCTCCCGGATCGGGAGAGGGACGCTGTGTTGCGGCTGAGTCTTAAGTAGTCGTCGCTCTGGGCTTCGCGAGTCTCCTGCAAGACGGCCGTAAACGGCCTTCGGCGCTGGTTTTAAGTTATCGTCGCTCTGTGCTGCGCCCAACCGCTCCTTCGCCCCTCCGGGGCTCAGTACGTTGGGGCGGGGCTCCGGTGCGTGAGCAACTGGCCGGAGACCGCCATTGGTGCCGCGCCAGCCGCCTCCGCTGCCCAATGCGGGCGTTCTCTGTCTGGGCTGAGTCTTAGTTTTCGTCGCTCTGTGCTTCGCCCAACCGCTCCTTCGCCACTCCGCGGCTCAATACACTGGCGCGGGGCTTCGGTGCGCAAGCAACTGGCGGGAGTCCGCCACGGGCGTTGCGCCTGCCGCCATCACTGCCCAAAGCCGGCGTTCTCTGTCTGGGCTGAGTCTAAGTTATCGTCGCTCTGTGCTGCGCCCAACCGCACCTTCGCACCTCCGGTGCTCAATACGTTGGCGCGGGGCTTCGGTGCGCAAGCAACTGGCCGGCGGCTGCCACGGGCGCTGCGCCTGCCGCCATCACTGCCCAAAGCGGGCATTCCTTGTTCGGCCGGGGTGCCATTCCTCGTCCCGGCCATGCACAAGTTGAATGCTACCGCGCGCAGGACGGGTCAAGGACGCGCTTCTTCAGCGCGCCCGCAGGGTTTATCCTTGATGCGTCCGAGCACGGTAGCATGCTGGTGTGCGCCGGGGCTAACCCGCCGCCAATTCCGCATCACCGTACACCTGCTGCCCGCCAACGAATGTCCGCAGCACACGGGCTTTGAACACGCGCTCGTCGAAAAGGCTGTTTTTCGACCGTGACCGCAGCTTCCGGGCAGCGACCGTCCACGGCGCATCGAGATTGACCAGCGTCAGATCGGCCGGTGCGCCCTCCTGCAAACGTCCGCCCGGCAGGCCGAACAGCGCCGCCGGACGCGCCGTCATGGCCGCAATCAGCGGCATCAGCGCGATTTCGCCCGCGTGAACCAGCTCCAGCCCCACCGGCAGCAGCGTTTCCAGCCCCACCGCGCCATAAGCGGCCTCCTCGAACGGCAGCCGCTTCACTTCCACATCCTGCGGATCGTGGTTGGAGACGATGATGTCGATATCGCCGCGCGCCACGCCCTCGACCATGGCCCGCCGGTCGTCCTCGCCCCTGAGCGGCGGCTTGACCTTGAAGAAGGTGCGGTAAGCGCCGACTTCGACATCCGTCAGCGCCATATTGTTGATGGCAACGCCGCAGGTGACGCGCAAACCGCCCGCCTTGGCGTCGCGGATGACCGCCAGCGAGGCATCGCAGGAAATGGTCGCCGCGTGATAGCGCCCGCCGGTCAGCGCCGCCAGACGGACGTCGCGATCGACGATAATGGTCTCCGCCGCCGTGGGAATGCCCGGCAGACCGAGCCGGGTGGCGACCGCGCCCTCGTTCATGACGCCGCCATGGGCGAGATTGCTGTCCTCGGGGAAATGCACCACCAGCGCGTCCAGATCGCGCGTATACGACAGCAGCAGGCGCATCAGCCGCGCGTCGCCGATGCTGTGGCGGCCATTGGTGAAGGCGACGGCGCCGGCGGCCTTCAGCAGGCCGATTTCCGCCATTTCCCCGCCGGCCAGCCCTTTGGTCAGCGCCGCCATCGGATGAATGTGCACAATGGCCGTCGCCCGCGCCGCCCGCTCGATGTAGTCCACGATGGCCACGTCGTCGATGACGGGGTTGGTATCGGGCTCGCAGATGATGGTGGTGACGCCGCCGGCGGCTGCGGCGCGGCTGGCCGTGGCCAGCGTCTCGCGATATTCCGCGCCCGGCTCGCCGGTGAAAACCTGCGCGTCGATCAGGCCGGGGATGAGCAGATGCCCCTGGCAATCCACACGCGCGGCCGCGCGGCCGCCCGCACCTACCCCTGCGCCCACGCCGGCGATGACGCCGTTCTCGACCAGCACGCTGCCGGTTTCATCCCGCCCCGACGCCGGGCAGAGAAGCCGCGCATTTTCGAGGATAATCACGCCGTCACGGGGCGCCATGGTTTCCATCAGCATCAAATCCGGTTCGGGAGGTGTTGCGCCAGCGCTTGCAGCACGGCCATGCGCACGGCGACGCCCATCTCGACCTGCTCGCGGATGACGCTGCGCGGATCGTCAACGAGCCAGCTATCTATTTCCACACCGCGATTGACCGGCCCCGGATGCATGACGATGGCGTCGGGCCTGGCCCATTTCAGCTTTTCGGCGTCGAGGCCGAAACGGTGGAAATATTCGCGGCGCGACGGCACCAGCGCGGCGCCCATGCGCTCGCGTTGCAGCCGCAGCATCATGATGACGTCGGCGTCTTCCAGCCCGGCGCGCATGTCGGTGAAGGTCTCGGCCCCCAGCGCCGTCGGATCGCGCGGCAGCAGCGTGGAGGGCGCCACCACCTTCACTCTCGCGCCCAGCGTCAGCAGCAGCAGGATATTCGAGCGGGCCACGCGGGAATGCATGATGTCGCCGCAGATGGCCACGGTGAGGCCGGCGATTTTGCCCTTGCGCCGCCGGATGGTCAGCGCGTCCAGCAGCGCCTGGGTGGGGTGCTCATGGCCGCCGTCGCCCGCATTGATGACGGCACAGTCCATCTTTTGCGACAGCAGCGCCGCCGCCCCCGCCGCCCGGTGCCGCACGATCAGCAGATCGGGGCGCATGGCGTTGAGCGTCATGGCGGTATCCAGAAGCGTCTCGCCCTTCTCGATGGACGAATTGGCGACAGCCATATTCATCACATCAGCGCCGAGGCGTTTGCCGGCCAGCTCGAACGAACTCTGCGTGCGGGTGGACGGCTCGAAAAACAGATTAATCTGCGTGCGGCCGCGCAGAACGTCCTTCTTCTTGGCGAGCTGCCGGCCCAGCGCGACCTCCACCTCGGCCATATCGAGCAGGCCGGTGATATCGCTGGCGGACAGGCCCTCGATGCCAAGCAGATGGCGATGAGAGTAGGAAAATGCGGCGGGAGGAGCGAGTGTCATTAAAGAATGTCTTATAATGTTGCGCTGCACCTCCGGCAAGAGTCGCCGCCGGCTTTGCGACAAAAGTTCCACCGCTCTTTTGGCGGCGCCGGCCTGCTACCGCTGCCGCGAAAAATTCATCCGGTCCAGCGCACCTTGCAGGATCAGCGCCGCCGCCGTCTTATCGACCAGCTCCGCCCGCCGCTTGCGGCTGAGGTCCGCCTCCATCAGCGCGCGCTGGGCGGCGATGGTGGACATGCGCTCGTCCCAGAACGCCATCGGCATATCCGTCAGCGCCCGCAGATTGCGCACAAAGCCGCGCACCGACTGCGCGCGCGGTCCCTCGCTGCCATCGAGATTGACGGGCAGGCCGATCACCAGCGCCGCGACGCCCTGCTCGGCGGCGATCTCCAGCAGCCGCTTGGCGTCGGCCGTGAACTTGGTGCGCCGGATGGTTTCCAGAGGCGACGCCACGCAGCGCTGCACGTCGGACAGCGCCAGGCCGATGGTCTTGGTGCCGACATCGAGGCCCAGCAGCCGGTCTCCGGGCTTCATGCCGTCCAGCGCGTCGAGGTTCAGGAAGTTTTCAGCGGACATATTTAAATTTCGATTCGAGTTTCGGGGTGCAAAACACCTGCCCGAAACTTTGAGCTGCCCTTGCGCGGGCTATACTCGGCCGTATACTCGCGCCAAGACAAGCGAAATTAGGAGGTTCACGCCATGAAAATCACCTGGCTCGGTCATGCCGCCTTCCGCATCGACACCGGCAGCAGCGTCATCCTCATCGACCCGCTGCTGAAAGCCAACAGCCGGCTGAAAACGCCGTTCGAGGAGGTCACGCGCGGAACCACCCATGTGATCCTCACCCACGGCCACGACGACCATGTGGGCGACACAGTGGAAATCTGCAAAGCCACCGGCGCGGCGCTGATCGCCACCTTCGAGGTCTGCCAGTGGCTGAACGGCAAGGGCGTGGAGAACATCGACCCCGGCAATCCCGGCGGCACGATTTATCACAAGGATTTCAGCGTGACGTTCACCCAGGCGTTCCATTCGTCCTCGACTATGGTGAACGGGCAGCCGGTTTATCTCGGCGTGGCCTGCGGCATCGTCGTGAAGGCCGAGGGGCACGCCGTCTATCACACCGGCGACACCGCGATTTTCGGCGACATGGCGCTTATCGAGGAACTGCATCACCCGGACATCGGCCTGCTACCCGTCGGCGGACGCTTCACCATGGACCCGGCGCAGGCGGCGCTGGCGTGCAAGAAGTACTTCAATTTCAAGACCATCGTGCCGATCCATTACGCCACCTTCCCGATCATCGAGCCGGACCCGTCGAAGTTCCTGGCGCTGATGGACGGCCATAACGTGCTGGTGCCGGAAATCGGCACGGCATTTACGGTATAGGCGCGCGGCGATGGGAGACATGCCTTTGCAAACGTATTACGCCGTCATTTTCACGTCGCAGCGGACGGAGGGCGATGACGAAGCCTACCAGCAGATGGCGGCTGAAATGGTGGAACTGGCGTCGCGCCAGCACGGCTTCCTCGGTGTGGAGAGCAGCCGCGATGCCTCCGGCACAGGGCTAACCGTGTCGTACTGGCGGAGCCTGGAGGACATCGCTTACTGGCGCGGGCACGCACTGCACCGGCACGCGCAGCGGCTGGGCAAGGAGCGCTGGTACAGCTCGTTCCGCCTACGGATCGCCCAGGTCGTTGATGACCGCTCCTGGCCGCCGGCCGGGGAGGATGAGATGTCCGCGGTGTTACCGCCGGAATTCCAGAGTTAAACTCCCCGCAGCGGCACAATATATTTCCAAAGTCCGTGCGGCGGGTATAATACTGAATTCATGAGCATCCCAATCCAGATCGAGGATTGCGAGGAGCCCCCTCGCAGTTCTCCAATATATGTGCGTACCGCTCAAGCTTTCCGCCGCTGGCTGGCTTCGACAGGTGCTTATATCTCCAACCTGCTGCTGCCGCCGGTGTGTATCTCCTGCCGCACGGCGCTGGATGTGCATGGCGCGCTCTGCCCGGAGTGCTGGCGCGAGGTGGACTTCATCCGCCCGCCGTTGTGCGACCGGCTCGGCACGCCCATGCCGGTGGCCTCGCCCGGCGTCACGGTTTCCGCCGCTGCCCTGGCCAATCCGCCGGTTTTCGGCAGGGCGCGCGCGGCGGCTTCCTATGCCGGCCTCATGCGCCGGCTGGTGCGCGGCCTGAAATACGAGGACACCCAGGAGGTGGCCCCCTTCTGCGCGCGGCTTATGTACGATGCCGGGCGCGAACTGCTCAGCGGCGCGGATGTGCTGGTGCCGGTGCCCCTCGGCCGCCGCCGTCTGCTGAAACGCCGGTACAATCAGGCGGCGCTGCTGGCCAAACACATCTCGCGCCTGAGCGGCGTCGCCTTTGCCCCGCTGGCGCTGGTGCGGCTGCGCGATACCAAAACGCAGGTGGGGCTGTCGCAGAGCGAACGCGCGCGCAATGTGGCCGGGATGTTCGCCGTGCCGGAGCGGCGGCGGGGGCGCATCGCGGGCCGCAGGGTGGTGCTGGTTGACGACGTGCTGACCACGGGGGCGACGGTGAACGCCTGCGCGGCGGCGCTGTTCGAGGCGGGCGCGGCGAGTGTGGACGTGCTGGCTTTGGCGCGTACTGGGCATGGGGAGCGGGATTGATCGAGGGGCATGCGGGGCGGTGGAGTTGGCCACGTGCGGCGGGTTTGCGGCCTCCGGTGCCCGAAGCGGGGGGCGCTGTTGGGGCTGAGTCTTAGTAGTCGTCGCTCTGTGCTTCGCCCAACCGCTCCTTCGCCCCTCCGGGGCTCAGTACGTTGGCGCGGGGCTTCGGTGTGCAAGCAACTGGCCGGAGTTCTCCACTGGCGCCGCCTTTGCCGCTTCCGGTGCCCTGATCCGGCGTTCTTGTGTTGGGGCTGAAGTCTTAGTAGTCGTCGCTCTGTGCTTCGCCCAACCGCTCCTTCGCGCCTCCGGCGCTCAATACTTTGGCGCAGGGTTCCGGTGCGCGAGCAACTAGCCGGAGTTCTCCATTGGCGCCGCCTTTGCCGCTTCCGGTGCCCCGATCCGGCGTTCTTGTGTTGGGGCTGAGTCTTAGTAGTCGTCGCTCTGTGCTTCGCCCAACCGCTCCTTCGCCCCTCCGGGGCTCAGTACATTGGCGCGGGGCTTCGGCGTGCAAGCAACTGGCCGGAGGCCGCCACGGGCGCTGCGCTTGCCGTCATCACTGCCCCAAGCGGGGATTTCTTTGTTCGGCCGGAACCATTTCTTCGTCCCGGCCATGCACGAAGTTGAGGCCGCCGCGCGCAGGATGGGTCAAGGACGCGCTTCTTCAGCGCGCCCGGAGGGCTTGTCCTTGACGCATCCGAGCACGGTGGCATCCTGGTGTGCGGCGGGGTTCCCAGCATACGCCAGCCCCCTAAATCCGCCACCCCGAATGTATCGCCGCAATCCCGCCCATTAGGTTACGGAATTGCACACGGCTAAACCCCGCCGTCTCGATCATCCCCTTGAACCGCTCCTGATTGGGAAAACGCCGGATGCTCTCCACCAGATAGCGGTAAGCGTCGGCGTCGCCCGCAACAAGCCGCCCCAGCTCCGGGATCGCCTTGAACGAATACGCATCGTAAATCGCGTCCAGCCCCGGCACCGTCACCTCGGAAAACTCCAGGCACAAAAACCGCCCGCCGGGCCGCAGCACGCGGTAAGCCTCCGCCAGCGCCGCGTCGATATGGGTGACGTTGCGGATGCCGAACGCGATGGTGTAGGCCGAAAAACTCCGGGCCGGAAAGGGCAGCGCCTCGGCATTCCCTTGCACGAAGGCCAGCCGCTCGCCCAAAGCGCGCGAACCGGGCCGCTCCCGCCCCGCCGTCAGCATCTCCGCCGAAATATCGCAGATCACAGCCGTTGCATCGTCCGCCGCCGCCTTCAGGAAGCGGTGCGCCACATCGCCCGTGCCGCCCGCCACATCCAAGAGCCGCGCCCCCCGGCTACTGCGCGACGGCGCCAGCCAGTTGATGAGATGATCCTTCCACAGCCGGTGCATGCCGCCGGACATGAGATCGTTCATGATGTCGTAACGGTTCGCGACGCGCGCGAAGACGGCGTTCACGAGCTTTTGGCGTTCTTCCTCACCGACGGAGGCGAAGCCGAAACTGGTCTGGTTTCCTGATGACATGCGCCTTTCGCTCCCATGACAGTGGCGCGGCGTCAAGTGCCGCGTTATGAGGATGGATCAATCTTAGCTGAGCGCCGTATTCAAATCATGCCCGAATTGCCTGAAGTCGAGACCGTGCGCCGGGGCCTGGCGCCGCACTGGGAGGGCGCGGTGTTCAGCCGCGTGGAGCTGCGGCGCGCGGATTTGCGCTTTCCGTTCCCCGAGCGTTTCGCGCGGCGGCTGCAAGGCCAGCGGGTGCTGACGCTGGACCGGCGGGCCAAATATCTGCTGGCGGGCTTGAGCGGCGGCGAGGTGCTGGCCATGCATCTGGGCATGACCGGGCGCTTCACCATCATTCTTGCGGCTGGCGGCAGCGCGCCCGCCACGCACGATCACGTCATTTTCACCATGCAGAGCGGTACCGTGGTGCGCTTCAACGATGTCCGCCGCTTCGGCTTCATGACACTGATCGAGGCGGAACAGGCGGCGGCGCACCCGCTGTTGCGCGATCTGGGCGTTGAGCCGCTGGGGCCGGACCTGACGCCCGCCCATCTGGCGGCCAGGGCGCGCGGCAAGAAGCAGCCGTTGAAGAGCTTTCTCCTCGACCAGCACGTCATCGCCGGCCTGGGCAATATCTACGTCTGCGAAGCGCTGTACCGCACCAAGCTCGACCCTCGGACGCCCGCGCAGACGCTCGCCAACGCCACGGGCGAGCCCTCCGCCGCCGCCCGCCGTCTCGTGCCCGCCATTATCAATGTGCTGAACGAGGCCATCGCCGCCGGCGGCTCCACCTTGCGCGACTACGCCCAGGCCGACGGCTCGCCGGGCTATTTCCAGCACAACTTCGCCGTCTACGGGCGGGAGGGCGAGCCATGCCAGCGCCGCGCCTGCCACGGCGTCATCACCCGCATCGCGCAGAGCGGGCGATCGACGTTTTATTGTCCGGCGTGCCAGAAGTAGCGCGGCCGCCTACTGCATATGCTGCCCGCCGTTGATGGCGATGTTGGCGCCGTTGACGAACGCGGCCTCGTCCGAGCACAGATAGATGATGAGCCCCGCGATTTCCTCCGGCTTGCCCAGGCGCCCCGCCGGGATCTGCGGAATGATCTTGGTGTCGAGCACTTCCTTCGGAATCGCCGTCACCATCTTGGTGCCGATATAGCCCGGCGAAATCGTGTTGACCGTCACGCCCTTGCGCGCCACTTCCAGCGCCAGCGACTTGGTGAAGCCGTGCATGCCGGCCTTGGCGGCGGAATAGTTGGTCTGCCCGAAGGCGCCCTTGGAGCCGTTCACCGACGACACGTTGACCACGCGGCCCCAGCCGCGCTCGACCATGCCGTCCATCACCTGCTTGGTCATGTTGAACACCGAATCCAGATTGGTGCGCATGACGCATCCCAATCGGCCTTGGTCATCTTCTTGAAGGTCATGTCGCGCGTGATGCCGGCATTGTTGATCAGGATGTCCACCGGGCCGATCTCACTCTGGATGCGTGCGACGCAAACCCGGCAGGAGTCGTAATCCGCCACATCGACCGCATAGGCGTCGAAATTGAGGCCCTGCTCCCGGTGTTCCGCCAGCCATTGCTCAGCGTTCTTATTGCCCGGCGAATGGGTCACGACGACGCGGTAGCCGGCGGCGTTCATCTTGACGCTGATCAATTCGCCCAGTCCGCCCATGCCGCCGGTAACGATTGCAACGCGCATGTTTCTCTCCCGAATTGTTATGCAGACGATCATATATGGGATGCATACACACCGCACCACGTTCATGCTGCGGGGATATGTCATAGGGTACTAGGCAATTCGGCTTATATCGTGAACAAACCGCCGGCGTTGAAGCTTGAGATTTGCCGGGTTGAGCAGCCGCAGGCTGGCTGCCGGCCTCTCTGGACCGCAAGCGCGGTCTTTTCCCCTGGCGCGTGACTGCCCGCGCAGCGACATATTGCGGATATAGGGTGCACGCATTGGATAACCACATACGATGCGGGGGAAAAACATGGTGTGGGGGCGGATAACACAGGCGCCAATTCTGGCGCTTCTGTGCCTGTGCTGGGCATTCACAATTCCGTTAGGCACGGCCGCCAGCGCCGAGGCTGTCACCGCTGCTGCGGAACGCGGCTATCTGGGTGTGGAACTCCGGGATGTCACCCGGCAGGAGGCGCAGGCGCGCGGCTGGCGGGTGCCGCAAGGGGTGGTGCTGAAGAAAGTCGAGCCCGGTTCGCCTGCGGAGGCGGCGGGTCTGGCGCGGGGCGATGTCATCGTGACGCTGAACGGCCAGCGCATTGCCGATGCGGACCAGTTCCTCGCTGCCATTGGCGGCAAGGCACCCGGCACGCTGCTCAAGCTGCGCGTTCTGCGCCATGGCCGGGAGCGGGCGGAGGCGGTGAAGCTCGGTGCGCGCCCGGCCCCGCCCGTGACCACCGCGCAGCTCGAAGAAAGGCCCGGAGCGCCGGCCCAGCAGCCCGAACCAGCCGCCGCAGCGCCCCAGCAAGCCGCGCCCGCTGCTCCGCCGCCGGCGGCAGAGAAAGCCCCGGACACGCCGGCGCCGGATGACATCAAGGTTCGCCGGGCCGAGTCCGCCAAACAGTTCGTGGAGGCATTCCGCCAGGGCAAGCTGGCCGAAGCGCTGGCGTTCAACGAGACCTTCGCCGAAACCACCAAGGAGCTGATGGGCGAAAACTCCGAGGACTATGTGATGGCGCTGCAAAACTTCGGCATGGTCTACCAGATGTTGCACCGCTCCGCCGAGGCGGAACCCTACTGGCGGCGCATCGTGACCATCAAGGAAGCCATCTACGGCCCCAGCCATCCAAACGTGGCCGAAGCGCTCAAGCAGCTCGGGCTGTTTGTGATGGCCGAATTCGCGCGGCTCGACGAGGCCGAAGCGCACTTCCGGCGCGCGCTGGCCATCGACGAGGCCGCGCTCGGCCCCAACGATCCGAAAACCGCCGGCGTGCTCGATATGCTGGGAAAAGCCCTGTTCAATGCCGGCCGGTATGCGGAGGCCGAACCAATCGTGCGGCGCGCCCTTCAGGTGCGCGAAACCGCAAACGGCCCGGGCGGCCTCAGCGTTGCCAGCAGTCTTGCCACGCTGGGAGCGATCCTCAAGGCCATCAACCGCCTTGAGGAGGCGGAAACCCATTACCGCCGCGCCGTGGAGATTTACGAGACGCTCCCCGATCCAAGCCAGGACACCAAGCGCGCGGGGCTCTTGGCCGCTCTCACCAACCTGGACACCGTTCTGGACGCGCAAGGGCGCTCGCGCGAGGCCGAACCGCTGGCGCGGCGGGCGCTGGCCATGTCGGAGGCCAATTTCGGGCCGCAGTCGCCGTTCACCGCCGTCTGCCTCAATAATCTGGCCGAAACTCTGAGGCGCACCAGCCGGCCCGGCGAGGCTGAACCGATGCTGCGCCGTGCGCTGGAGATTCATGAGGCGGCCTATGGCGCCAATCATCCGAAGGTGGCCACTTCGCTGGCGAATCTCGCGCTGCTGCTTTCCGGCACCGGCCGGCTGCCTGAAGCCGTGCCGCTGGCGAAGCGCGCGGTGGAGATCGGGGAAAAGGCCTACGGTCCCAATCATCCCGATGTGGGTGCACTTCTGGGCAATCTGGCCGTAATTCTGGATCAGACAGACGATCCTGGCGCCGCCGGCGAGTACTATCAGCGCGTCCAGGAGATCGAGCGGCAGGCCTTCGGTCCCAATCATCCGCGAGCCGGCCTGGCGGCCAACAATCTGGGGACGTGGATGCTCGCGCGGAAGCGGTATGACGAAGCCGAAACGTATTTCCGGAGCGCCATCTCCATCGGCGAGACCGCCCAGAATCCCGAACATCCCGAGATGATCCTCCGGCTTGTCAATCTCGCCGCGCTTCTGCGTGAGACTGGCCGTCTTTCCGAGGCTGAACCCGTGGCGCTCAGGGCGCTGAAGGTTGCCGAGTCCGTTCTCGGCCCCAGTCATCCCGAGACCGCCTGGGCGGTGCGCAATCTCGCGAATCTGCGCGCCGCGCAAGGGGACTGGCCGGGCAGTCTGGAGGAATTCCGGCGCGTCAACGCTACGGCCCTCAGCAATGCCCGCGGCTTGGGCGCCAAGCAGAGCACGGCGAAATACCTGCGGAATTCCGATCAGGTGTTCAATTTCCAGATGCACGCGCTTGCGGCGTTCCGCGCGGCGGCGGGCGAAAACCCGGCTTTGCTTGACGAGGCGTTCGCCATGATGCAGCGGGCGCTTGCGACCGAAGCCGCCGGCGCGCTTCAGCAGTCGTCCCAGCGCTTCGCAGCGGGCAGTGGTCCGCTGGCGGCGCTGCTGCGCGAACAGCAGGACACCGTTCTGCTGCTCGAAGCCGCCGAAACGCGGCTGCTGGAGGCGTGGGGACGGGGCAGCAAAGCGGACGCCGGTGACGCGCTCCAGCAGCAGGCCCGCCTAGAGGCGCGGCTCAAACAGCTCGATGCGGAGTTGAACGGACTTGCCGATTACGCGGCTCTCACCGGCCCCCGGCTGCTGACGGTTGCCGGAACCCAGGAGCTGCTGAAGCCTCATGAAGTGCTGGTGCTGTTCATGTCCATACCGAAAGCCGGCGATCTCGGCGGTACGGCGCTCGCGGTGGCCATCAGCAAGAGCGGTGCGCGCTGGGTGGAAATTCCAGAAGGCGGCGGCATAGGCTCCGTGCTGGAGGCGAAGATGACGGCCATGCGCTGCGGGCTCGACGCCAGCGCCTGGAATGCTCCCGCCCTGGCGCCCGGCGACAGCGCCGGCGAGCGGGCGGAGAAGCTGGAGCAGCAGCGCTGGCGGGCGCGGTGCACCGAACTGATTGGCCGCGCGCAGGCCGGCGGAGAGCTGCCGCCCTTCGGCGTGGCCACGGCGCACGAGGTTTACAAAGCGCTGTTCGGCGGCCTGGAAGAGATGATCGGCGGCAAGGATTTGATCATCGTGCCATCGGGGCGGCTGGCGCGGCTGCCGTTCCAGACGCTGGTGACGGAAGCGCCGGACCCCGCGCTTGCCGGCCTCGATGCTTATGCCACGGCCAAATGGCTCGGCGTGCGGCAGGCCATCACGGTGCTGCCGTCGGTGGACAGTCTGGCGTCGCTGCGGCAGGGCCAGGCCCAGTACCGCCAGCGAACCGTTCATCGGCTTCGGCAATCCGCTGCTGACGGGCGCCAGCGGCTCGGATGAGCGCGCCTGGAGCATGCAGGAGTGTTCGCAAGCCGCGGCACTTACGGCGTCCGGCCCGCGCGAGCGCAGCGCCCAAAGGCCGCTCGCCGGCCTCATTACCCGTGGCGGCACCGATGTGAACACGCTGCGCCGTGCCGAGCCGCTGCCGGAGACGGCCATCGAGCTATGCGCCGTGGCGCGCGGCCTGGGAGCGCCGGACAGCGCGGTTTACCTGGGCAGCCGGGCGACCGTCACGCAGGTGAAGGCGCTGTCGGCGGACGGCAGGCTGGCCCGCGCCAAGGTGGTGCATTTCGCCACCCACGGCCTGATTGCCGCCGAGGCTGCGCTGTTCGCCAGCGGCCGGGCCGAACCGGCGCTGCTGCTCACCCCGCCGGAGCAGTACAAGGAGGGCGACGCCGACGACGGGCTGCTCAAGGTGTCCGACGTGATGCAACTGAAGCTCGACGCCGATTGGGTGGTCATGTCGGCGTGCAACACGGCGGCGGGCGGCGCGGACGGGGCGGAGGCGCTCTCCGGGCTGGCGCGGGCGTTCTTCTATGCCGGTGCGCGGGCGCTGCTGGTGTCACACTGGTACGTGGACTCCAACGCGGCGGTGAGCATCACCACCGGCGCGGCGGCGGCGCTCAGGGATGCGCCGGAGATCGGCCGCGCCGAGGCGTTGCGGCGTTCGCTCGCGGCACTGACGGCGAAGGGCGGCACCAGCGCCCACCCGGCCAACTGGGCGCCGTTCGTGCTGGTTGGCGAGGGCGGGCGGCCGTGAGGGGGGACGGAGAGGGATTGCCGGCTGGCGGCTATTGGCGCTCGCCATTTTGATGGGGGCATTGGTCTGCCGCCGCCGGCCGGTTTGGTGGAAGCCCGTGTGAAGGCCGCCCCGCCGCGTCAGATCAGGCGGCGCGGACGGTGCTCAAATACGCATCCACCTTGTCGCGCAGCACTTCGGATTGCCGGGCCAGGGCCAGCGAAGACGCCAGCACCCGCTCCGCCGCAGCGCTGGCGCTGTTGACCGCTTCCTGCACCCCAACGATATTGCGCGCCACATCGGTTGTCGCGTTTGAGGTTTCGTGGGCGTTGCGTGCGATCTCCAGCGTTGCCGCGCCCTGTACTTCCACCGCGCCGGCAATCGCCGAGGACGATGCATTCATCTCCTCGATGGTCTTGGCGATATTGCTGATGGAGGCTGACGTCTGCTGCGTCAGATCCTGAATGCCGGCGATCTGGCTGGTGATGTCGCCGGTTGCCTTGGCGGTCTGTTCGGCCAGCACCTTCACTTCGCCCGCGACCACTGCGAAGCCGCGTCCCGCCTCGCCGGCGCGCGCTGCCTCGATGGTGGCATTCAAGGCCAGCAGGTTGGTCTGGGAGGCGATGTCGCTGATCAGTTTCACGATATTGCCGATGCGCCCGGCCATGCCGTTGAGCTGATGCACCACGGCGGCTGTCTGTCCGGCTTTGTCCGCGGCGGTACGGGCGATGTCATTGGACTGATGGACCTGTTGTGAAATCTCGCGGATCGACGCGGAGAGTTCTTCCGCCGCGCTGGCCACGGTGCGGACGTTGGCGGACGCTTCCCCGGCGCCCGTTGCGGCAGCGCTGGATTGGGTGCTCGTCTGAGCCGCGGCACTCGACATGGTTTCAGCGGCTGCGGTCAATTGCGAGGAGGCCGACGTCACGAATTCGATAATGGCGCCGATGGACTGCTCGAAGTCGAGCATGGCGGTTTCCATACGCGCGGCCCGCTCGTTCTTCGCCCTGGTTTCCACAGCGGCGGCTTCGTCCGCGGCCTTCTTGGCGATCAGATTTTCCTTGAACACCGTCACGGCCGCCGCCATATGCCCGATTTCGTCATGGCGATCCGTGCCCGGAATCACAGCCTCAAGGTCGCCATCTGCGAGGCGTTCCATGGCGGCGGTCATCCCCCCGAGCGCTCCGCGGATCTGGCGGGCGATCATGGCGGCGCCTAATCCGCAGAGAATCAGGATCACGGTAAGAGTGAGCACCTGCCCGCGTGCAGTTTGCCAGACCTGCCCGTTCAGATCGTCCATATAAACGCCTGTGCCGATCACCCATCCCCAGGGGGCGAAATTGATGACATAGGACATTTTGGGCTGCGGCTGCTCCGCGCCGGGTTTTGGCCAAGTATAATCGACAAAGCCCTCGCCATCCTTTTTCGCCACATTGATCATGTCCACGAACAGCAATTTGCCGGTGGAATCCTTGCTGTCGAGCAGATGCTTGCCATTGAGTTCGGGCTTGATGGGATGCATTATCATCCGCCCGTTCATGTCGTTGATCCAGAAATAATCGCTCTCGCCGTAACGCAGTGCCGCGAGGCGGGCGGTGGCGCGCATCTGGGCCGATGCGGTGAACAGGCTGTCTTTCTTGGCGGGGGCGTATTCCTCTTCGATGATCCCGCGCGCAATCTGCATCATATGCCTCAGCTCAAGCCGGCGCTGGTCCTCAAGCGCCAGCTTCATCTGCCAGACCTGAACGGATGCCGCCGCCGCGCTGCCCAAAAGGCACAGGGCCAGGATCATATAAAGCTTGCCGCCGATACTGAGCCGGGGGCGGGATATCGACGGAGCGGCGCTGTTTTTGCGGGACGATTCTGGAAACATATGGATACTCTCGGCGGATTTGGGCCTGATACCGCGCCCCTTGGCTGTGGAAGATTTTTGGTTCGCGATTCCCCATTGCCGGCGAAGATATCTCACCGTTCCAATATTTACTGTATACCCGCCGTATTGGGACTTTCGTAATTTTAGCGCGCAAATTATTGTAAAATTGAAACGAATCAGTCGGCAAACCTTCCACACAGGCGCGAGGCAAAACACCGGCAACCTGCCAATCGAGGCTTGACCTGACCCGCCGGGACACATTACGGCGAGGCACGGTCTTACACGGCGAATGCCGCCGCCGCCAGCTTCAGGAGACGGTCCATGCCTGCCCCGCGCCTTACGCCCATCGTCGAAGCTCTGCCATCCTTCGTTCCGTTCACCGGCCCGGAAGTCCAGGAACGGCGGCGCGGGCGGCCGTTCCGGGCGCGGCTCGGCGCCAACGAAAGCCATTTCGGCCCCAGCCCCAAGGCGGTGGCGGCCATGCGCGAGGCAGCGGCCGAGAGCTGGAAATACGGCGATTCGGAAAGCTACGCGCTGAGAGCCGCCATTGCCCGCCACCACGGCGTGCTGCCGGAAAACATCGTCACCGGCGAGGGCATCGACGGCCTGATGAGCCTCGTGGCGAGGCTGATGCTGCAACCGGGCGCGCCGGCGGTGACGACCGATGGCGGCTATCCGACCTTCAACTACCACGTCGCCGGGCAGGGCGGCCGTCTGGTGAAGGTTCCGTTCGCCGGGGACCGGGAAGACCTGGGCGCGCTGGTCGAGACGGCCCGGCGCGAGCAGGCCGCGCTCATGTTCGTGTCCAATCCCAACAATCCCATGGGCTCGTGGTGGAGCGCGGACGAAATCGGCCGGATGATCGCCAGCCTGCCGCCCGGCGTGCTGCTGCTGCTGGACGAGGCCTATGCCGATACCGCGCCGCCGGAGGCCATTCCGCCGTTCGATGCGAGCAACCCGCAAGTGCTGCGTCTGCGCACGTTTTCCAAGGCTTACGGCCTCGCCGGCGCGCGCGTTGGCTATGCCGTTGGCGAAGCCGGCCTCATCGCGGCGTTCGACAAGATCCGCAATCATTTCGGCGTCAACCGCATCGGCCAGATTGGCGCGCTCGCCGCCCTCGAAGATCAGGCGTACCTTGCGCAAGCCGTGGCGCGAATCAACGCCGCCAAGCAGCGCCTCGCCCGAATCGCCCTCGACAACGGCCTCAAGCCGCTGCCCTCGGCCACCAACTTCGTCACCATCGACTGCGGCCGGGATGGCGCCTTCGCTCAGCGGCTGCTGGACGCGCTCGTCAGCCGCGATGTGTTCGTGCGCAAGCCGATGGTGGCGCCCATGGACCGCTGCATCCGCGTGAGCTGCGGTCTCGACGCCGATCTGGATGTATTCGCGGCGGAGCTTGCTCTGGCGTTGCGCGCGCTCCGGCTCTAAACCGCCGTTCCACCGTGCACTGCATCAGTTTTGCCGCTGCCGGATGGCGGGTTTATCCCTTATCGCCGGGCGCTGCCTTGCTTAACGCTCCCAGGAGCAAGAGCTTCTCTCATGATCGTATAAATAGTTCGTTTGATGGTGAATTAATTTTAATACTTCTGTGTAAGCGTGCTACCAATGGCGCGGGCGTATGCTATACATGACGCCATAAAATTATCCGTCACATCAGACGAAACTTAGGAGCAAGATCATGGATGGCACTGAATTGAATTTGACCTCGCTGACCGCCGAAATCGTTTCGGCGTATGTGTCCCACAATGCAATCTCCGGCGAACAGCTTCCCGCCTTTATCAGCTCTGTTCATGCCGCTTTGAATCAAGCCGTCACTTCGGGAGTTGAGCCGCCGAAGGTGGAGTTGACGCCGGCCGTGTCCATCAAGAAATCCGTGACGCCGGAGTACATCATCTGCCTTGAAGATGGTAAGAAGTTCAAATCCCTGAAGCGTCATCTGCGCACCCATTACGACCTGTCGCCCGAACAATACCGCGAGAAGTGGGGTCTGGCGCATGACTATCCGATGGTGGCGCCCGCCTACGCGGCAGCCCGTTCGCAGCTCGCCAAGACCATGGGCCTGGGCCGCCGCTCCGGTGAAAGCGTCTCCCCGCCGCAGGCCAGCGCCGGCAAGAAGGCCCGTCCGGCCGCCAAGGCAGCGCGGAAATAACAGCGGCGGGCTAGATGCATGATTCCCGTCCCCGGAGGGGCGCATGCATCCCCCCCGCGCCGTCAAAAATCAGGAACCTGTGCCCCGCTGGCGGATAGCTTTCGCGATGCTGGTTCCGTTGGAAACGGCGAAACGGTCCGCGCTGGAGCGGCGGCGGCTGGCTGCTGCCTGGCGCCGCGTCCGCAGGCGGAATTTTCCCATTCCGCCCCATGGCATGCCCGTGCCGCCCGTTTTCATCCGTGCCATTGCCTGAGCCACCCCGCCGCGCTATGAAGGCTCACATCGCGGCTCTCACGGGTCAGGACCATGGAAAAGGAAAATGAGCCAATGCCGGCCGCCAAGACAAAAGCCTTCCTGGCGATCGTTCTCGGTCTGCTCGTCCTTATTCTGCCGGCGATTGTCATGTATGCCGCTGGAGTTGGCTTGATTGCTTATGGCGTGAACGAACTGTTCCCCGAATTGAAAACGCAGATCCGCGATTATTTCAGCGGGCGGGGGCGGACATAGACATGCGGCCCATCCAGTCAGCCGGGCGCGCCGGTGACGTTTCGCTTACCTCGTGGCAGCTTTACACTTTTGGGCCGCCGTCCATACCTTTAAAATTCAGCCGGGGCCGTTATTCCCGCGCGCTGTCTCGCGGAAGATGGCTGCCGCTTTTACGGAGGGCGCTTCAAGCTGTGCCGGATCAAAATACTGAAGCACCGCGAATCGTGATCCCATGCTGACCGGCAGCCTCGCCATTTTAGTCCTGCTCCTGGGCGTCAACGCCTTCTTCGTGCTGTCGGAACTGGCCGTCATCTCGGCGAGCAAGCCGTTGCTGCGCCAGCGGGCGAGGCAGGGGGACAAACGGGCCGCCAAGGCGCTGGCGCTTGCCGAACATCCGGGCCATTTCCTCTCCACGGTGCAAACCGGCATCACGCTGCTCGGTATCCTCACCGGCGCTTACAGCAGCGCCACTCTGGCCACGGTTCTGGCCGGGACGCTGGACGGCTTCGCCTTCATCAGGCCGCATGGTGAGACGGTCGCCGTGGCGCTGGTGGTATCGGCCCTCACCTTCCTCTCGGTGGTGTTTGCGGAGCTGGTGCCCAAGCAGGTGGCGCTACGGAACCCCGAAAAATTCGCCATGTGGACGGCCGGGATCATGACCTTTGTGGCGCTCGTCACCAAGCCGCTGGTCAGGCTGTTCGGCGGCTCGGCCTATATCATTCTGACGCTGATGGGCCACAAACGCCAAGGCAAGAACCGCGTGACCGAGGCGGTGTTGAAGGCGGTGATCGCCGAAGGGGCCGAGAGCGGCGCCATCGAGGCCAGCGAGCACGAACTGATGCGGCGCATCATCCGGCTGGGGGATCGCGACGTGGAGTCCATCATGACTCACCGCATGGATGTGACCTTCATCGACGTGAACGACCGGCTGGAGGTCATCCTCGAAAAGCTCCACGAGACCGGCCATTCCCACTATCCGGTGATCGACGGCGGCCCGGATATGGTGCTGGGCATCGTGCATGTGAAGGATCTGATCGGCCTGCCCGCCGGTGAGCCCGCGACGGCGGTGCGGGAGCACCTGAAACTGGCGCCGGTTCTGGCGGGCAACGTCAACTGCCTGAAGGCGCTGGAACTGTTCAAGAGCAGCGACGCGCATATGGCCATCGTCATCGACGAGTACGGCACCACCGAAGGCATCGTCACGGCGTTTGACCTGCTGGAGGCCATCGTCGGCGAGCTGCCCTCCAATTTCGAGGAGGGCGAGGGCGCCCAGATCGTGAAGCGGGAGGATGGCTCGTATCTGGTGGACGGGCTGACGCCGGTCGATGAAATCCATCTGGAACTCGGCCTGGATACCTTCGAGGAGGATGGCGGCTATCAAACCATCGCCGGATTTGTGATCGACCAGTTGGGGCGCGCGCCCGCCACGGGCGATGTGCTGGAGAAATCCGGCTACCGCTTTGAAGTGATCGACATGGACGGCCGCCGCATCGACAAGATCCTGATCAGCCGGACGGACCCGGAACTGCCGTTCTTCAATTGAGCGGTGGCTAAGGGCTTGTCAGGAAATAACTGCGCCATCTGGCTTGTCCTTTTGTCCGCCCGCTGCGTTGCGAAAAGGGTTGCATACCTTGGGTATGCGCCCCTTTCCGCGCCTTCCGGGTGGACAAAATTCCTGCGCGATCTGGCACAGTTATTTCCTGACAAGCCCTTAGGAGGCTTTGGAGCCGTCCGCGGGAATGAACGTCAGCGCCGCGCCGTTCATGCAGTAGCGCAGGCCGCCCGGCTTGGGTCCGTCGTTGAACACATGTCCGAGATGACCGCCGCAGCGCCGGCAATGCACCTCGGTGCGCATCATGAACCAGCTCCGGTCGGACGTGGTGCGGACGGCGTCCTCCAGCGGCGCCCAGAAGCTCGGCCAGCCGGTGCCGCTGTCGAATCTGGCCTCCGAGGAAAACAGTGGTAGTCCGCAGCCGGCGCAGGCGAAAATGCCTTTGCGCTTCTCACGGCTGAGCGGGCTGGTGCCGGCGCGCTCGGTGCCGCGCCCGCGCAGCACGTAATACTGCTCCGGCGTCAGGATGGCGCGCCATTCCGCTTCGCTTTTCTCAACCTCGAAATGCTCGCCGCCGCCCGCCTTGCAGCGCGCGTATCCGGCCACCGAGAGGCACGCCGCCAGCGCTGGTATGGTCAGCAGCAATCGCCGGCGTGTGAGCATTCTGTCCGATCCTTGAGAGTTGACATGGGGGCTGCCGGAATAATGCTGGGCGCCAGGGGTGCGTTCAAATCACGTTCGTGTGGAAGTCCGTGAAGCGCGGGGGGAGGGGAGGCGTGGAGCGGCGGCGGACGCTCAATCAGGGCATCCGGCCAAGGCGGAAAACGGCGGGCAGCGCGGCGATCTCGCGCGCGGCAGGCGAAGATACCGCCCGCGCGGCGCACAAAGCGATAAGGAGACTTGATTACCTCGATGCATCCTCTGGACGTTGAAAAGCCCCCTCACCCTGCCCCTCTCCCCTCGCGGGAGAGGGTGGCGCGAAGCGCCGGGTGAGGGGGCTTTTGTGCAGCCAGCGGAAACTTCGGGGTAATCGGGTCAGGAGAAGTATTTCGAACTCCGGCGGGAGGCTGGCGGACCGTTCAGCTAACCGGCTCCACGGTGCTATTGCCGGTGGTGGCGGGGGCAATGGTCAAGGGCATGGCGGCCGACGCGACCAGATTGGCCGGGAACGTCTCCGGCGCCAGCGCGCCCAGCGACACATAGACCTTCAGCAGATCGTCAACCTTCATCTCCGGCACGGCGATGACCGCGTGTTCCGGCACCAGCACCAGACCGCCCGACATCGGGATAGGTGCCGTCGGCAGGTAGACGAGACGCCGCCGCTCGCCGCCGATGAGGTAGACGTCGCGGCTCGCCAGCAGCGCCAGGATATCGACGCCGCCGGAGCCGCCGAAGCGGCAAGTCACCACGGCCATGCCCGAGAAATCGCCGCCGTCGCGCTTGGTCGCCAGCCGCACCACCCGCGAAACCGGGCTGTAGATGGAGCGGATGAGCGGCACGCGGGCGAAGATGCTGTCGATGTTTTCCTGGATCATCGACTTGGCCTGAAGTCTTGACGATGATGCCCAGGCACCAGATGCCGACGAGCGCGATGAGCAGGCCCAGCCAGAAGGCCAGCGTGTTCTGATCCTGGCCGATGATGCCGCCGCCGACGCTGGTCAGCAGCCGGCCGAGCAGCGTTCCGGGGCCGAGCTGGCCGCGCATGAAGTCGATGATCCACGCCACGATGTAAATGGTGAGCGCCACCGGCAGCAGGAACAGCACACCCGTCAGGAAGGTGCCCATGACGCTGGTCCGCCAGAAACGCGTGATATGTTCGAGCATAAGGTCCGCCTTTAGTTACGATACCGCAGTCCGTTTACGCGCCCCGGCGCGCAAAAACAATGGCCTGCGAGATTTACAAACTCTTGTGTTGCATGAAAATAATACGATGGGAAGACAGGGGCGGGAATCCAGGCCGGTCCGGCTGCCCGTCAACCCGGCTCCTCCGCCCAGCGGATGAGGGTCCATCGGCCCTGGGCGTATTCGATCCAGTTGGGGGCGGCGTTCGGCGCCGGCCAGGTGCGCTGGCCCTGCAGCGGCTGGCCGGTACTCAGGCGGTAGGCCACATCGAGTGCTCCGCCATGGGTCAGCACCGCCACCGTCACGCCGGCATGACGCTCCGCGATGTCCGTCAGCGCGTCGCGTATGCGCGCGGAAAACACAGCCATGCTTTCCCCGCTGCCGGGCGGCGTGTATTCCGGCGTCATGCGCATGAACAGGGCATACTCATCCGGAAATCGGTCCGCCATTTCCAGCCTGGTCAGCCCTTCGAACGCGCCGAAGCAGCGTTCGCGCAAAGCTTTCACCGGCTGCACCGGCAGACCATGCGCGGCTGATAACGGCGCGGCGGTGTCCAGCGCGCGTTGCAGGTCGCTGCTGTAGATGGCGGCGAAGCGTTCGCCTGCCAGCGTGTCTCTCAGCGCCTCCGCCTGCGCCCGCCCGGCGTCATTGAGCAGCGTATCGGTATGCCCCTGAATGCGGCGGCCGGTATTCCAATGGGTTTCGCCGTGGCGGATGATACAAAGACGTGCGGCTGTCATTTTTGGGCCGTAAAAGCGGTTGGTAAATCCAAATGGGGTTTGCGGGCAACCGGCGGAACAATTACCAGATTTCCACGGCAATTGCAGAAAATCCTGGCCGGCTTTCAGTCCGGCGCGGCAATGGAGCGGTGAACATCATGACGAAAGCGGTGCTTGGCATTATCGGCGGCTCGGGGCTTTACCAGTTGCCGGGCTTGGAAAACGTGCGGTACGAGGCCATTGCGTCGCCCTGGGGCGAGCCGTCCGCGCCGCTGCACCTTCGGCGAAATCGCCGGGCATGCCCATCGTGTTCCTGTCGCGCCACGGCGCGGGCCACCCGCTGCCGCCCTCGCACATCAACTACCGCGCCAATATCGACGCGATGAAGCGCGCGGGCGTGACCGATCTCGTTTCGGTCTCCGCCTGCGGCTCGTTCCGCGAGGCGCTGTCGCCCGGAACCTTCGTGCATCGTCGATCAGTTCATCGACCGCACCTTCGCGCGCGAAAAGAGCTTCTTCGGCCCGGGCTGCGTCGGCCCATGTGAGCATGGCCGATCCGGTCAGCCCCGGACTTGCGGCCCAGATCGAGGCCGCCGCCCACGCCGAGACCATCCCGCACCGGCGGGGCGGAACCTATCTCGTCATGGAAGGCCCGCAGTTCTCGACCCGCGCCGAATCCGAGCTCTACCGCACCTGGGGCTGCGACGTGATCGGCATGACCAACATGCCCGAGGCCAAGCTCGCCCGCGAGGCGGAGATCTGTTACGCCACCGTCGCCATGGTGACCGACTACGACTGCTGGCATCAGCTCCACGACGACGTGGACGTCGCCGGCGATCCTGAAGGTGCTCAAGGAGAACGCCGAGAAGGCCGGCGCGGCTGGTCGGCGCGGCTGGCCCGCGACTTCCCCCGCGAGCATGAGGCGTGCCCCATCGGCTCGGACCGGGCGCTGGACACAGCGATCATCACCGCCCCGGCCGCCCGCGATCCCGAACTGCTGAAGAAGCTCGACGCCGTGGCGGGGCGGGTGCTCAACAGGTAGCGGCGGAAAAAGCAAACCCCGGCAAGTGCGCGGCACTTCCGGGGTGAGATTGCAGGGGCAATCCGAATTCCGTGATGGTCCGGGACGGGCGTTGCGGCCGGCCCCGGATGTCTCGATGCTTAGTGGATCTTGTAGTTCAGGCCGACGCGGATCAGGTCCAGGTCATTCTGATATACGTAGGTGGAACGGCCATCGTTCTTGACGCCATGACCTTCGTTGTCGGACATTTCGACATGCAGGTATTCGATCTTGCCTGACACGCGTTCCGAAAACTGGCGTTCGACACCGACGCCAGCGACCCATCCCCAGCGCCAGCCGGTATTGTTGGACCCTTGGTCGTCGTCGCCGGTTTGGTCACCGATATTGTATTCGTCGGAGTTAACGGCGGCGATACCAGCCGTACCGTAAACGAGGTTCCCGCCGACGTCATAGCCCGCGCGGCCACGCAGAGTGAGCAGACCGCCCCAGCCGGAGTTCCACCGGTGGCCGTCGCCCCAATACTTACCGTCTTGGCCTTTGATGTCGGCCAGGCTCATGTCGCCTTCGAGGCCGAGCAGCCACTTGTCCGTGTAGCGCCAGTTGTAGCCGATCGTGACGCCACCAATGGCGCCGCTCGGATCATTGTTGGTCCACGGATGATCGCCGTCGGGATAAAAACCGCAATTGTTCTTATCATTGCAGTTATTAAATGTCGTCCTCGATGTCCCCCAGCCGTAGCCGACGGTGGCGCCGACATAGAGCCCAGGGCCGACGGTGCGGGTGGCATGATAAATCGGTGCGTCCTTCTCGGACAGCATGCCGTCCTTGCCGTCGGCGTATGCTGCTGTCGCCGACAGCAGCAAGGCCATCGACGTAAGCGTCGCGTATTTCAACATTAGTGTAGTCCCCCTGTTTCGGCTTCAACCTGACCCCCCCTCGGCGGGGCGCACGGCAGGTTTCGGCACAATCCTTGAACCGCGACACGCAGTTGCGTATCACCAGTTGTGAAATTGGCGGGGAAACGCGTGGATAGCGGGGCTGGAAAAGGGTATTCCGTGCCATTTATGTGATTTTTTGATTACAAAGAGTTAACATTGAGACAAATTAGCGTGTTTATGGCCGGAAAATGTTAATTGAACAGTGGGGAATGCCGCACCCGGCGCGGTTGAGGAGGTGACGGGCACCGAAATCAGCAGCAGTTCTGGAAGGGGGATTGGAGCTTCGGGCGCTAAGCTGCGGTTTCCCGGAGCGAAATCAATTCCACTGCGCCGGCCGCGCTGTCATCCGGCGGGATGAGGCAATAATAGCGGCGCGGACGGGCAATGTGGCCCGCACGCGCCGCGATGGATGTTAGCGCAGGACCGGCGGAGACTTCGGCATCGGAATAATGCCGCTAAGCCCCAGCGCGGCGCCGATGATGGCGAAGATCACCCCGAAAATGAAAGAAAGTATAATCAGCGCCGGAATGAAGGCGATCATATATTTTATCAGGAAGAAGACGAGTCTCCAGAATGGTATGCGGATATCGCAGATGACGGCGGGGGTCATATTCGCCGTGACGGTTCCCTGGTCGTCGGTAACGGTGACCTGGCGCCCCTTTACCTTCCAATCGCTCATGTTTTTCTCCGTGGCTGAAAGCAGCCTGGTTGCGGTAATCTTAGCAGCGTTCCCCGAGGGGACTTTCCCGGTATGGGAAAACTTCTAAAAACGAGGGAGGCAAAGCAGACCCTTCGCCAAACAGGCGGACGAAGGGCGCGCTCAACGGAAGACGGACGGATTCACGTGGACACCGGCGAGTTGCATAATAAGGAAGACCACAAGGACTATGGCCAGTATGCCGAGGTACAGCAGAATGAGCGCTGGGATCATGGCCAGCATATACTTGATCATGTGGAAAACTAGCCGCCAGAAGGGGATGCGGACGTCGCAGATGACCACCGGTGTCATATTTGCTGTTACAGTTCCCTGGTCGTCGGTGACGGTAACTTGACGTCCGCTTACTTTCCAGTCACTCATAATTCCCTCCGCAGGTGGGTGAACAAATTGATCAATTCAAATTAGGGTTGCCGTCAGTGACGTGAACGCGGCCAGCTAGCAGGCTTTAGCCGCCCGGCCGGGTAATTGTATACTCCGGTTCGCGAAAACGCCTGTCTTGGCCATGCGCTGACGCAACTGGTGGTACATCCTGGTGTTCTCAGTGCATTTTCTGACTCGTCCGGGCCGGAAAGATGCTCTAAGCCGATTTCTGCCGCGCGTTCCCGGCGGAAACCGGTTCCCGTTTTCACGGAATGCGCTGGTGCCAGGGCAACGCGTGCGTGGAGACGCGGCGCCGTTTTTCGAGGATGGAATATATAGATGAACATGCGCGTTGAACTGAATCTCAAATCCCTGATCCGCACGATCCCCGATTATCCCAAACCGGGGATCATGTTCCGTGACATCACAACCCTGCTCCGGGACGCCTCGGGCTTCAAGGCATGCATCGAGCAGCTGACCGAGCCGTATCACGCCGCGGGCATCGAAGCCGTGGTGGGCATCGAAGCGCGCGGCTTTATCCTCGGCGGCGCCGTGGCTGACAGGCTCGGCACCGGCTTTGTGCCGATACGCAAGAAAGGCAAGCTTCCCGGCAAAGCCATAGGACAGGATTACGAACTGGAATATGGCACGGATGTGATCGAAGTGCATGAAGATGCAATTCGTTGGGGCGAGCGCATTCTCATCGTGGATGATCTCATCGCCACGGGCGGCACGGCGGAGGCCGCCGGCAAGCTGATCACCAAGGTCGGCGGGACCATCGTGGGCGCGGCGTTCATCGTGGATCTGCCGGAGCTGGGTGGTGCCGCCAAACTTGAGGCTCAAGGCATTGCCTGCCACGCGCTGATCTCGTTCGATGGACATTGAATGTTTTTGCCGCCGCCGGGGAACCGCACCATAGAAGAAGCGCAGGCCAACGCTGGTTGATCCTGCGCCATATCAGCAAAAAGAAGAGCGGCGTCACGGGAACGCCGCTCTGAATTATGTGGACTAAATTAGTTGCTGGTGGGGCGCGGGCGGCAAGGATAAGCCTTCACTTCGCACTTCTTCCAGCCGAAGTCGCCGACCTTGTAGCACTGGATGGTCTTATTCTTGGCATTGTCATAGTCGGCGTATTCCTGGCCCCACTTCAGCAGGGCTTCACTGCGCCACAGCTTGACGGCATTGGCCTTGGCGCCGCTTTCGAACGGACGTCCGCGGCCGGCAACGGCCAGGGTGTCCTTGCAGTAGCGGCGTTCTTCGGCGTCTCTGCCGTCCCGATCGCGTTCACGGTCGCGCAATTCCTCGCGGCGGCGCTCGCGGTCGCGGGCCTCCTCGCGGCTGTCGCGGCGGCTTTCACGGCGGCTGTGGGTCTCGCCTTCGACCTTGACGATCAGCGAGTTCAGACTGAAGCATGTCCTTCGAGACGCCCATGGAACCTTCCGCGCGCGCCGCATCCTGCATCGAGGCGAAGCACAGCAAGCTTGCTGCGGCTGCCATTCCCAAAAATGTTTTCTTGATTTTCATGGTACTCCCCCGGCTGTCATTAGTTACAAACATTTGCTACCTTTATAATGGATGCCTTGCTAAGCATGACATCCAAGCGTCCTTTCCGCGACAGCTCAACACTCTTAACGCTCGCGCCTTTGCACGTCAATATGGCGCGTGGCAGGGGCTGGACACGCGGCGCGGGTGACGCGGCACGGTTGTGGAGGGGCGGCTCAACCCCTTAAAACTTAGGGGAAATGGCCATAGGACTGTGTTAAATCCCAGCGGCGCGGGCGGCAGAGTGAACCCTCAAGGGGCTGTGCCAGAAGCGCGCGGCGGCTTCAGGGACGGCGGGTCATTCAGGCTCTCAATCGGGAAGGTGCTGGATTTGAAAATCAACGGCGTACATCATCGTTCCATCCGCGTGGCGGACGACCAGTGGTCCGTGGAGGTCATCGACCAGACGCTGCTGCCGCATGGTTTCGAGATCGCGCGGCTGCGTACACTCGACGACGCGGCGCGTGCGATCAAGACAATGCAGGTACGCGGCGCGCCGCTGATCGGGGCCACGGCGGCTTATGGTGTATGCCTTGCCCTGCGCGAGGACGCTAGCGATGCGGCTCTGGACCGCGCGCTGTCCGTGCTGGCGGAGACGCGGCCGACGGCGGTCAATCTGCGCTGGGCGCTGGCGGAAATGGATTCGGCCGTGCGCAAATGGTACCCCACGCACCGGCTCGCCGCCGCCTACGCCAAGGCCGCCGCGATCTGCGACGACGATGTGGAGACCTGCCGGCGCATCGGCGAACACGGGCTGGGGCTGATCCGGGCGCTGGCGGAGGCGAAACCGGGCGCGGCGGTGAACATCCTCACCCATTGCAACGCGGGCTGGCTGGCCACCGTCGATTGGGGCACGGCGCTTTCGCCCATCTATCACGCCCACGACGCGGGGCTTCCGGTCCATGTCTGGGTGGACGAGACGCGGCCGCGCAATCAGGGCGCGGCGCTGACAGCGTTCGAGCTGGGCGCGCACGGCGTGCCGCATACAATCATCGCCGACAACGCCGGCGGTCATCTGATGCAGCACGGCAAAGTGGATATGTGCATCGTCGGCACCGACCGCGTCACGGCCACGGGCGATGTGGCCAACAAGATCGGCACGTACCTGAAGGCGCTGGCCGCGCACGATAACGGCGTGCCGTTCTACGTGGCGCTGCCCTATTCGACCATCGACTGGTCGATCAGCGACGGCGTGCGCGAAATCCCCATCGAGGAGCGCGGGCAGGAGGAAGTGACCCAGATGAAGGGGCGCACGGCCTCGGGCGACATCGTCACGGTGGAAATCACCGCGCCGGGAAGCCCCGCCGGCAATCCGGCCTTCGACGTGACGCCCGCGCGGCTCGTTACCGGGCTCATTACCGAGCGCGGCATTTGTCCGGCCACGCGCGAAGGGCTGCAATCGCTCTATCCCGAGCACGCGGATAGCGCCCGCCATGCAGGATGAAGCCGCGCTGCGCCAGGAGATTATCGCCACGGGGCTGAGCATGAGCCGGTCCGGCCTCAGCCCCGGCCGCTCCGGCAATGTCTCGGCGCGCTGGCGGGATGGTATGCTCATCACGCCGACGGGTATGGAATACGAGGGCTTGAGCACGGCAGACATCGTTTTCATGGGGCCGGCGGGGGGCTTGCGTGCCGGTTCCCGTCTGCCGTCCTCCGAGCATCACTTGCATACCGCGATTTACGCCGCCAAGCCGGAGGTGAACGCCATTGTGCACAGCCACTCGCTGAACGCCACGGCGCTGGCCTGCGCGCGGAAAAACATCCCGGCGTTTCATTATATGGTGGCGGTGGCGGGCGGCGCGGATATTCCGCTGGCGCCTTACGCGACGTTCGGCACGGAGGCGCTGGCCGTGGCCGTGGCCGGAGCGCTGAAGGAGCGCAAAGCCTGCCTGATGGCGCATCACGGCCAGATCGCCACGGGGGCGAACCTGCGGCTGGCGCTTGAGCTGGCCGGCGAGGTGGAGACGCTGGCCGCGCAATACCGGGCGGTGCTGCAATTGGGGGCGGTGCACCTCATCGGCGCGGCGGAAATGCGCCGGGTGATCGCCAAATTCGCGACATACGGGCAGCAGGCGGATGCGGCCGTTGGAGTGAAACCGGTGGCGCGGCGGGGCGGGAGGCGGAAGAGTTCCGCTTAGAGTGACGTATATTGAGGGTGTGGCTTCAATAATACCACAAATATTTAGTTAAAAGTTTAAACATATGGAGCTTATCCACAGAACATTATGCTTTTAGTGTGGATGTTTTGGTGAGGCGATGTTATTGCTCCGGTGTGTTCTGCGTTGATTGTGGAGTTCGCCGTGACGTTGCCACTCAAATATAGCCCGCTCGGTTTGCCCTGGAGCGGAGATGTCATGCAAAACATCATGACGTCCTGGTGGAGCCCAACGATCAACAATAATTACGCCGGAAACCTGCCGCTAGTGCACTGACGCAGACAAAGGATTCCCACGCACGCTTTGGCGTGCGATTTGCGGGCATGGCACAAACAATCAGCGTCATCATCAATGCTGAGGACCGCGAGCGGCTTGCCGCGGTGCTCAGCGATCGCAATCGCCCTCAAAAGCATATCCAGCGGGCCCGGATCATTCTGCTTTCGGCGGAACGGCTGCCGGTGGCGCAGATCGCGCGCCAGGCGGCGTTAGCCGGCCTTCGGTTTGGCGCTGGCAGCGCCGCTTTGGCGAGAGCGGCGTGGATGTGTTGCTGCGTGAGCCGAGACGCAAGCCCGGCAAGGCCCCGCTGCCGCAGGAGACCGTGAGCCGGATCGTTGCACTGACCTGCACCAGCCCGCCTGGCGAAGCCACGCACTGGACCGGGCGGGCGATGGCCAAGGCGGCCGGCATCTCGCTTCGGGCCGTGCAGCGGATCTGGGCGGCGCACCGGCTCCAGCCGCACCGTATCCGCACCTTCAAGAAGTCCAGGGACCCAGCCTTCGCTGCCAAGGTGGAGGACATCGTTGGCGTCTACATGAACCCGCCGGTCCATGCCGTCGTTGTGTCCATTGATGAGAAGACGCAAATCCAGGCACTGGACCGGACCCAGCCCGGCTTGCCTCTGAAGCCCGGCAAATGCGGCACCATGACTTATGATTACAAGCGCAATGGCACCACCACCTTGTTCGCTGCTCTCAATATCCTCGACGGAACCGTTATCGGGCGCTGCATGCCCAAACACACCAACAAGGAATTCATCAAATTCCTCAACGCGATAGAGCGGGCCGTTCCGGCAGGCAAGATCATCCATGCCATCGCTGATAACTACGGCACGCACAAGCATCCCAAGGTCAAGGAATGGCTGGCAGATCATCCCCGCTGGACCTTCCACTTCACGCCCACATCGGCGTCATGGATGAATGCCGTCGAGGGATTTTTCTCTATCATCACCCGCAGGCGCATCCGGCGCGGCGTCTTCAAGTCCGTCTCGGAGCTTCAAAAGGCTATCCGCCGCTACATCCGGGAGCACAACAAGGATGCCAAACCCTTCGTCTGGACAAAGCCAGCCGAAACCATCCTCGCCAAACTCCGCCGCCTGCCTGCATCTATTGAATGAGTCAGTGCACTAGAGGAGCGCGTGATCACCGACGTTGCCAGTTACGGCACGCAACTCGGCTGGCTTTCGGAGATCGTCCTCGCCCTCGCCAGCAATAAAAAGCCCCCCGCCGGCGCCGTCCATAAACTCTCCAAGGCTGTGGACCGCATTAACAGAATAAAGCAGGATTTCAGCCAGCGCGCCGCTGATGAGGCGGCTGATGCGCTCGATAAATTGAAGAATGAGTCGCCCGATGAATTCAGGAGGTTCGTGACGGATCAGTATAACGGGCTCGCCAGGACGCCTTAACGCCAGTCAGCCCCACGGGCCTTTATCCCAGTCCGGCGGGCGCGGCGGCTCTGGCTGCGGGTCCGGCTTGCCGTTGCTACGCCGGCGGAATGGCGCCAGCACGATGAGCATGAGCAGCCCGCCCAGGAACCCGCCGATATGCGCCCACCAGGCGATGCCCCCGTCGCTGGTGCTGGGCGACAGCAGTTCGCTGACGCCGTGGCGCACCTGAATGAGGAACCACGCGGCGGCCAGTAGCAGGGCGGCAACGCTGCGGGCCGGCGGCGAGGTGGCGGCATAGGCACTGATCAGCCCGGCGATGGCGCCCGAAGCGCCCATCACCGGCAGTTGCGACGTGGGGTTGAAGAACACGTGTGCTGTGCTGGCGAGCACGGCACAGCCCAGATAGAGCACGAGAAATTGCATATGGCCGAGGCGCTTTTCCACCGGCGGGCCGAAAACCAGCAGCGTCAGCATGTTCAGGAGGAAATGCGGCCAGCCGTGATGCATGAAGGAGGCGGCGATGAAACGTGTGTAATCGGTGGGGGCCAGCCCGTTTTCGATGGCCCAGGCCGGATCGAAATAGGCGCGCGGCACGGCGGCGTGGCGGAGTGCGAAAAGCAGCTCATCGTGCTCGGAGAGGTTTTGCTGATAGAGGAACACCGCAAGGTTGATGACCACCAGCGCGAAGATGATCCGGGCCGGAATGAAATGGTCTATCACGGGGCGGAACAACGTCATGGAGTGCGCGGTATCTGGCTCGTTAGGGTAAGGGGTACGCCGGTACGAACTCATAAACGATGCCTGCGATCACGCCTCGCGTCAAATTCACAAGCGTCGCGCACGCCATACGTGCATTGCAGCAGGGTTGTGGTCAGCCCTTCCGGGCGGCGGCGGCAATGGTTTCCATCACGCTGAACAGGTGATTGAAGATCCAGTAATGCCCCGCGCCTTCGATGCGCGACACGTGACAGCCGGGGATGAGTTCGCCCAGCCGGAAGGAGCTGGCGGGCGGCACGTTGCGGTCGCTGGTGCCCTGCCACAAGAAGGAGGGGGCAGCGATGGCGCTGAGCGGGACGTTCCACGGGTCCGAAAAGATGCGCAGCTCGGTGGCGATGCCGTGACCGCCGGGCCGGAAGCCCTCGGCGACGCCGTGCAGCAGGTTACGCCGCACATCCGGGCGCGACAGCACGCGCCAGTCCGGTGCGCCGACGCGGGTCATCATCAGCGCGAACACGGCGAGCGGCGCGTAGAGGAAACCGAGGCGGCCGATGCGCGACAGGCTGCGATAGAAATGCGGCACGCGCGGGAGGACACGGAAGGTGAGCAGGTGGCCCTTGCCGACTTTGGCCGGACGCTCCGGTCCGGCGACGGGGCCAACCGGGCTGATGAGGCCCAGCGCCGTCACCCGTTCCGGCAGCATGGCCGCGCAGGCCGCCGCATAAGGTCCGCCGCCGGAGATGCCGGCCACGGCGAAGCGCGCGATCCCCAGGGCATCAGCGAGGGCGGCAACGTCCGCCGCCCAGTGGCGCAGGGTGCGGCCCGGCTGGAAGGTGGAGAGGCCGAAGCCGGGGCGTTCGGGCGCGATGACGCGCAGGCCAAGCTGACGTGCGGCGCTGTCCGTGAGCTGGAACATGAAGCGCGAGCCGGGTGTGCCGTGGAAGGCCATGAGCGGTGTCCCGGCGGGATCGCCATATTCGGCGAAACCGAGCAGCCGTCCATCGGCCAGGTGCAGGACCGAGCCGCCGTGTTCGCGGGTAATTTGCGCTGCCGCGGCGCGGAAGGGCGCCAGCTCAGCACCGCCGGCGGTATCCAGCACCATGCGGCGCTCGGCTGAGCTGCGGGATCGTATGGTTGAAATTGCCGTGTCTCTCCAGCGGGTCTCGATGTCCGGCAGTAGAGCCAAAAAGCGGCGGATGGTCAAGCGGCCTCAGAGTCCGGCCAGCGCCTTCTCCGCCAGCAGCGGCCACACTGCCGCGCAGCGCTGGGTGAATACGCCCATATGCCCGATGTGCTTCACGCCGGCGCTGGCGGGGGTGAGGAGCACGCGCTCGATGCTGGCGCCGGGGTAGAAGCGCTCCAGGCCGGTCACTGCGCGCGGCGCGACGAAAACGTCGCCGGCGATGGCGAACATGGTGAGCGGCGGCAGCTTCACGTTGGGGTCCGGCACGGGCAGGGCGCGGCCGAAATCGCCGCTGTAGAACCGCCGCGAGGTGCACCAGCGGCGCCATTGCCAGTAGACGCCGGCGGGGACGTCGGCGCCGAGGCCGATGTGGCGGCCGGGCAAATAGCCGCAGAGTACGGTTGCCGCCGGGCCGAGGAGCCACCAGAACGCGGCGACGGCGGGCATGGCGGCGAGCGGGTGGCCAAGCCAGTGCGCGGTGCCCGAGGCGACGGTGACGGCGCGCGCGACACGGGCGATATTGGCGTGGAATTGCAGGAACAGGCCGCCGAGCGAGTGGCCGATGACAATGACGGGCAGCGACGGGTAGAGCGCGATCAGGTGATCGAGCGCGGCGGACTGGTCGATGACGCCCCATTGCGCCATCGTGGCCCGCGAGGCGCGCATGGGGCCGGTGGCCGAGGCGCCGTAATCGCGGTAGTCGTAGGTGAGAACGGCCACGCCGTGCGTCCCGGCGAGCCAGGCGGCGAAATTGGCGTAGTAATATTGCGAGATGGCCGTGCCGCCGTGAATGATGATGGCGGTGCGCGGGGCGCCGGCCGGGGTGTACAGCGTGCCGGTGAGGCTGGCGCCGTCCGGCGTCGCGAAGCTGACGGACTGGGACGCTGAAGGGGCGGGGCTGGTATCCTGCAAGGGCTGATCCCTGGTGGAGTTGATGCGGCGCAGCCAAGGGTTCGCCAGGAAGCCAATGCATCATCTGACTTGTCTTTTTGTCCGCCTGCCGCGGTGCGGAATGGGTTCCATACCCCAGGTATGTGCTCCTTTCCGCGCCTTGCATACGAGCAAATATGCCGCGCCATCTGGCGCAGCATAGCGCGGCGGCGGGGGCGGCGCTGCGGCTATTTTGCGTCTGCCGGCAGGATCTTGAGGGTTGCGGTGAGCAAAGCGCCGCGATCCGCAGAGGGGCCGGCCAGCAGTTCGAGTTCGCCGTACTCAAGCTGAGGCGCGAGACTGGCGTCCAGGAATTGCAAATCCTCTGTGCTCAGCTCGAATTGCACCGTGCCGTTCGCGCCCGGCTCCAGCATCAGTTTGCCCATGCTGCGCAGTTCCAGGAGCGGCCGCGCGATAGCGCTCCGGGGCGCGCGGACGAATAGCAGCGCCGTCGCCTCGCCCGCCGCCGCGCCCTCGTTGGCGATGTCGATCTCGACGCGCACCGGATCGCCGGGCCGCACCGTTTCCGGTGTCGCGCGCAGATTGCTGTAGGCGAAGCGCGTGTAGGACAGGCCGTGGCCGAAGGGGAATTGCGGCTCCACGGGCATGTCGAGATATTGGCTGGTGTTGCGGTTCGCGGGATCGGCGGGGCGTCCGGTGGGGCGCTGGGCGTAAAAGAGCGGGAGTTGGCCGGTATCGCGCGGCCAGGACACCGGCAGGTGGCCGCTGGGGTTGCATTTCCCCGTCAGCACGTCGCCGAGGGCCGCGCCGGCCTGCGAGCCGGGGAACCACGCGGCCACCACGGCGCCGGCCTTCTCGAACAGCCACGGATCAATGAGCGGCCGCCCGCAGGTGAGAACGGCGATGACCGGCTTGCCGAGGTTCAGCACGGCTTCGGCAAGTTGGCGCTGAGCGGTCGGGCAGGCCAGGGCGGGCGCGGCTGGCGGCCTCGCCGCACATTTCCGCCGTTTCGCCCATGACAAAGGAGGATCACATCGGCCTGGGCGGCGGCTTCGAGCGCGCGGCGGCGAGGTCATCCGCGAGCGATCACCCGCCAGCCGGGCAGGGCGGAGCGGACGCCATCCGCAAATGTGATCACGTCCCGCGCCACGCCCTCCGCGTGCCAGGGGCCGAGCATGTCGTCCGCCGCCTCGGCGAGCGGGCCGATGACCGCCATGCTGCCCGCCGGCGCCGTCAGCGGCAGGAGGCCATCGCGGTTTTGCAGCAGCACCATCGACCGCCGGGCGGCATCGCGCGCCAGTTGCCTGTGCTCCGCCCGCTGCGGTTCCGGCAGCGGCTGCGCGCCCCGGCTGAACGGCGCCGCGAACAGGCCGAGCCGCGCTTTCAGCATGAGGACACGCCGCACCGCCGCGTCGATCTGCTCCTGCGTCACCAGCCCCCGCTCCAGCGCCACGGGCAGGCCCTTCGCATACGCATCGCTCGCCATGTCGATGTCGACGCCCGCGTTCAGCGCCAGCGCCGCCGCCTCCGACGAGATCGGCCGCCACGCCGTGGGCGATCAGCTCGGCGATGGCGTTGAAGTCGCTGACGATGACGCCATCGAAGCCGCCACGCGCCGCGCAGCACGTCCCGCAGCAATCCGGTGTGCGCGGTCATCGGCACGCCGGCGAGATCGGTGAACGCCGGCATGATCGCCGCCGCGCCCGCCTGGACGGCCGCGGCGAAGGGCGGCAGGTAGACCTCGTGCAGCGTGCGCTCCGAAACGTCGACGGAGGCATATTCGCGCCCGGCCGTGACCGCGCCGTAGGCCGCGAAATGCTTGGCGGTCGCGCCGATGCCGGCGGCGCGTCGCCCTGGAAGCCGCGCACCTTGGCCCCGGCGAAGCGCGAGGCCAGCCACGGATCTTCGCCCGGACTTTCGGCGATGCGCCCCCAGCGCGGATCGCGCGCCACGTCGAGCATCGGCGCGAAGGTCAGCGCGATGCCGTCCGCCGCCGCTTCGCAGGGCCGCCGCGCGGGCCGTCCGCTCCCACAGAGCTCGGATCGAACGGCAGCGGCTTCGCCGAGCGGGATGGGGAAAATGGTCTCGTAGCCGTGCAGCACGTCGAGGGCGAAGAGCAGCGGGATACCCAGCCGCGTTTCGCTCACCGCTAGGCTTTGCAGCGCGTGCAGGCGCGCGGCGCCGGCGATGTTCAGGAGGCTGCCCGCCCGCCCTTCGCGGATCGCCGCCGCTGTCCCGGCCGAAACCCCCGCAACATCGCCGCCCGCCTCCGGCTGCGCCATGGTGAGCTGGCCGATCTTCTCCTCCGCCGTCATCGCCTGGAGCAGGGACTCGATAGGTGCGGCGTTGCTGTTGTGTGTCATTGGGGACAGTTGCCTCTGCTGCGGTAGCCTATTCTTGTACGCCCCTTTATAAGGAGCATCGAGCAACGTTAACGGCATGAACAGGTGAATCGTAGATGGAGTTGGCGGGAAAACAAAGCGGCGTCCGGGCCGAGAGCACATTGGGCCAGATGCGCGCGTTGCTGGACATCGTCCGGCTGTCGCCCGGCCGGCGCAACATTTTCCTGTTCGCCATTGCAATCACCGCCGTTATCGCATTCACCGCCCGCGTTCAGGTGCGCCTCAATACCTGGCAGGGCACCATATATGATGCCATCGGCCAGCGGGACGTGGCGATTTTTCTGTACGAGCTGGCCGTTTTCACCGTGATCGTCAGCATTCTCCTGTGCCTCGGCGTGACGCAGACCTGGCTGCACGAGATGCTGAAAGTGCGCCTGCGCGAGGCCGTCACCCGCGATCTGCTGGACGAATGGCTGAAGCCCATGCGCGCCTACCGCATGCTGCTGACGGGCGATGCCGGCGCCAATCCCGATCAGCGCATGCAGGAAGACACGCGCCGGCTGAGCGACCTGACCGCCGATCTGTGCATCGGGCTGGTGCAATCGTCGCTGATGCTGCTGGTTTTCGCCGGCGTGCTGTGGGAGCTGTCGTCGCAGGTGGTGTTCGTGGTGCGCGGCGAGACGTTCGCGGTGCCCGGTTACATGGTCTGGTGCGCCGTCGCCTATGCGGGGGCGGGCTCGTTCTTCACCTGGCTGGCCGGGCGCAGTCTGATCCAGTCCCACAGCGATCTGCGCTCGGAGGAGGCGCATTTCCGTTACGCGCTGGTGCGGGCCGGCAATTCGTCCGAGATGATCGCCCTGTCCGGCGGCGAGGCGCTTGAACGCCGCCTGCTGGAGGCGCCGGTCGATACCGTCATCGGCATCATGCGCCAGATCGCCGGGCGGCTGGCGCGGCTGACCTGGGTTTCGGGCGCCCATGGCTGGATTGGGCTGGTGGCGCCGATAATCCTTGCAGCTCCCGGATATTTCGGCGGAACGCTGACGCTGGGCGGGCTGATGATGGTGGTGGGCGCGTTCTATCAGGTGCAGCAGGCGCTGCGCTGGTATGTGGAGCGCTTTCCGGTCATCGCGGAGTGGCGGGCCATGCTGTCGCGCATCATGGGATACCGCGACGCGCTGACCGGCTTCGAAACGCTGGGCGAGGGGGAAAGCCTGATCCGCTATGCGCCCCATGCGGACGGCAAGCTGGCCATCGGCGATCTGTGCGTCTCCAGCCCTGCCGGGCGCATCATGCTCAGTGAACAGCACGTGGAAATCGCGCCGGGCGACCATGTGCTGATCGCTGGGTCGGCGAGATCGGGGAAGAGCGTGTTCTTCCGGGCCATCGCCGGCTTGTGGATTTGGGGAACCGGGTCCGTCCGCCTGCCGCCGCGCGAGAGCATGATGTTTTTGCCGCAGATCCCTTACGTCCCGCTGGGCACGCTGCGCGCGGCTCTCACATACCCCGCGCCGCCGGACAGTTTCAGCGATGCCGAGGTGCAGGCGGCGATGGAGCGCGTGTGGCTGGAGCGGTTCATTCCGGCTCTGGACGAAGCGGGGCGCTGGGACAAGCAGTTGAGCCCGGACGAGCAGCACCGCCTCGTGCTGGGCCGGGTGCTGCTGCACCGGCCGGCCTGGGTCATCCAGGATGAATCGGTGATGGAGATGGATGAGGGAAGCAAGCGGCTGGCGGAATCGATATTCAGCGAGGAACTGGCCGGGTCGGCGGTGGTGAGTTTCGGCCGCGACGACGAGTCCAACCATTTTTATCAGCGGGTCTACCGGCTGCGGGCGACGGCGCCGAAACTGGTTTTGCCGCTAAAGTTTCCAGGAGGCGGGCCTGGCGCTGGCGGTGGCGGAATAGCCTCGCAAACGGCGGTGCACAAGCGTTGACGCCGGTCAGCCGCTGCGCCGGTTTGTGTTAGAATGGTGCGGGTGAGGCAATGCACGGAGCTGGCGATGAATGAAGCGGCCGGAAGCCGGGTTTCGACCGGCACGAACGGGGCGGACGATGAGGCGCTCCTGGAACTGGTGCAGCGGCGGACCTTCGCCTATTTTTGGGACTACGCCCATCCCTTCAGCGCCATGGCGCGGGATCGCGGGCCGGCGCTGAAGGGCGCCTCTTCTGAGCTAGAAGGAGGCGATGCTGAAGCATCGCCGGCGCCGAATGGCGAGAGCAACGATCTGATCGCCGTGGGCGGCAACGGCTTCGGCGTGATGGCCATCATCATCGCCGCCGAGCGGGGCTGGATCAGCCGCTCCGCCGCCGTCGAGCGCCTGACGCACATGCTCGCTTTCCTCAAAACCGTCGAACGGCACCACGGCATCTTCCCGCATTTCCTCAACGGCGCAACCGGCGAGGAGATCGAGATGTGGCGCGACGATGCCGGCGGCGACACGGTGGAAAGCTCCTACCTGTTCATGGGCCTGCTGTGCGCCCGCCAGTATTTCGACGCCGATACGGCCGGCGAGCGGGAGCTGCGCGAGACCATCGGCCGGCTGTGGCAGGAGGCCGATTGGAACTGGTACACCGCCGGCGCTGACGCGCTCCATTGGCACTGGCACCCGGAATATGAATGGGGCGCGCGGCTGAAGATCGAGGGCTGGAACGAGGCGCTGATTACCTACGTTCTGGCCGCCTCGTCGCCCGGCCATGCCATTGATCCGGCTGCTTATCACAACGGCTGGGTTGGGGGCGGCTGCTTCAGGAACGGCAAGGACTATAACGGCGTGACGCTGCCGCTGGGGCCGGACTACGGCGGGCCGGTGTTCTTCGCGCAACTGGGCTTCTCCGGCCTCGACCCGCGCGGGCTGACGGACGCTTACGCCGATTACTGGCAGCAGAATCTCAACCACACGCTGGTCAACTACGGGTATTGCGTCCGCAATCCGAAGGGCTTTCGCGGCTACGGGCCGGACTGCTGGGGGCTGACGGCGTGCGACGGCGACGAGGGCTACGCGGCATTCGCGCCGGACAACGATCGCGGCGTCATCGCGCCCAGCGCGGCGCTGTCGAGCTTCCCTTATACGCCGGTGCAGTCGATGCGGGCGCTGCGCTATTTCGATGCATACATGGGTGGCCGCCTCTGGGGGAAATACGGCCTGCTGGACGCCTTCAACGAGACGACGGGCTGGGTCGCGGATCAGCATATCGCCGTCAACCAGGGGCCGCTGATCTGCATGATCGAAAACCACCGGACGGGGCTGCTCTGGCGGCTGTTCATGAGCTGTGCGGAAGTGCAGCAGGGGCTGGCGCGGCTGGGATTTCACAGGACGCCGGCGGTGGGGTAAGCGATGGCTGACGAGGCGCTGGAGGTATGGGCGGATAGGCAGGCGCGGCTCAGCGCCGCGAAGATGGCGCTCAGCATTTCCGCGACCGGGCTGGTGAAGCGCAGGCCGGGTTTCGGGCAGACGGTGCGCCCCGCCAAAGGTTCGGTGCTGGCGGCGCCGGGGCCGGGCGATCCCGACTATTTCTTCCACTGGCTGCGCGATTCCGCGGCCGTGATGGAGGCGGTGCGCATGCTTGCAGGCAGCGGCGATGATGCGGGCGATTGGCGGCGGCATTTCGCGGATTTCGTCCGCTTCAGCCTCGATCTCCGGCACATCGACGGCGCGGAGTTTGTGCGCGGACGGGACATCCGCCGCGACGTGGCGCCGGACATGCTGCAATATGTGCGGCCGGACGGGGAGATTGCCGCGATTGCCGGCGGCGCGGTGCCCGGCGATGTGCGTTACAACGCGGATGGTACACTGGATTTCATCCGCTGGTCCCGCCCGCAGCATGACGGGCCGGCATTGCGCGCGCTGGTGTGCCTGCGTTTCCTTGAGCAGGAGGCGGCCGGCGAGGAGTTGCGGGGTATGATTCCGCCAGCCACCGCCCCCTCACGCTGCCCCTCTCCCGCGAAGGACTGCTCTTCCCCTCTCCCTCAATGGGAGAGGGTGGCCGCGAAGCGGCCGGGCGAGGGTGAGGCCGCGTGCCCGGCGCCGGAAAGCGGAAATATCGGGTTGCGGGATGTGGACGAACTGATCCGCCACGACCTGGACTACACGCACCGCCATGCCGGCGAGCCGTGTTATGACATCTGGGAAGAGGAAATCGCGCGGCATTATTATACCGTGCTCGTGCAGTTCGCCGCTCTGGAACAGGGCGCGCGATGGCTGGATGCGGGCGGCGGCGATGGCGCGGCGCTGCGGGCGAAGGCGGGCGAGTTGCGCGGCATGCTCGATGGCTTCTGGTCCGATGCGCAGGGCATCTATCGCAGCCGTATCCTGCCGCAGGGCGGAGAGCATGCAAAAGACCTGGATTTCGCCGTGATCCTCGGCGTGCTGCATGCGGGGAGGGTGAGCGGTGCGCACAGCGTTGCGGATGAGCGCGTTTTGGCCACCATGGCGCGGCTGGAGGCGCTTTTCGCGCGGGACTACGCCATCAATCGCGGGCGCGGGGCGGGGCTGGCGTTCGGGCGCTACGAGGGCGACCGCTACATCAGCGGCGGCGCGTTTTATTTCAGCACCTGGGGCGCGGCGGAGTTCTATTACCGGCTCGCCGCCGCGAAACCCGCCTCCGCGCGCGAGTATCTCGCCAAGGGCGACGCCATTTTCGCCACCGCCCGCGAATTCGTGCCCGGCTCCGGCGACATGTCCGAGCAGTTCGACCAGACCACCGGCGCGCAGACCTCGGCGCTGAACCTCGCCTGGAGCCATGCCGCGTTTCTGACGGCGTGGCAGGCGCGCAAGGCCGCAGTGGAGAGCGCATCATGATCCTGGCGGGCGACATCGGCGGCACGAAAACCGCGCTGGGGCTGTATACGCGCTCTGGCGCCGGCCTTGCGGCGGTGCGCACCGAGGAGTTCCCCAGCCGGAATTTCGCCTCGCTCGAAGCGGTCGCGGCGGCATTCCTCCGCGAAGCCGAAAAGGCGCAACTGCGCGCCGCTTGTTTCGCCGTTGCCGGGCCGGTCATCGCGGGCGCGGCGCAACTCACCAACCTGCCGTGGACGGTGGACGCGGCGGCGCTCGCGGCGATCACCGCGCGGGTCAGCGTCATCAACGACCTTCAGGCGGCGGCGCTCGGCAGCTTGCATCTCGAACCGGCGGACTTCTGCACGCTGGCCGGGGGCAATCCGGGGGCGCGCGGCAATATCGCGGTCATCGCGGCAGGAACGGGGCTGGGCGAAGCGTTTCTGGTTTGGGATGGACGGAGGCATATCGCCGTGGCGTGCGAGGGCGGGCATGCGGATTTCGCGCCCCGTGGCGACGAGGAAATCGCGCTGCTGCAACATCTCGCCCGCGAGACAGGCGGGCACGTCAGTTACGAGCGTGTGCTGTCGGGCGCCGGGCTGGTGCGCATCTACCGTTTCCTGCGCCAGCAATCCGGCGAACCGCAGCCGGATTGGCTGACGTTGCGCCTGGCTGCCGGCGATCCGGCCGCTGTCATCAGCGAGATCGCGCTTGCCGGCGCCGATCCTGTCTGCGTGCGGGCGCTGGAAATGTTCGTATCCATCTACGGCGCGGAGGCCGGCAATCTGGCGCTGAAGGTGTTCGCGCTGGGCGGTGTGGTGGTGGCGGGCGGCATCGCGAGCAAAATCCTGGGCGAATTGCAGAAGGGCGGCTTCGTCAGCGCCTTCACCGCGAAGGGGCGTTTTGCCGGGCTGATGCAGTCAATGCCGGTGAAAGTGGTCCTGAACCGCCACGTTTCGCTCATCGGCGCGGCGTACCATGCAGCGGAAGGAGCGCCATGATGTGCAATTTTCACACACCGTACGACGGCGATCTGGCACTCGCGCGCATCGCCAGCTGCTCCGGGCTTGCCGTCAGCGTTCTGCCCAGCGGTCAGATTTACGCGATCGAACATGAGCGCGCGGCAGTAGGGGAGGGCGGGCAGCCATGATGCGCAGCTTTCACACACCGCGCGACGGCGATTTGGGCCTCGCGCGCATTGCCAGCAGCTCCGGGCTCTCCATCAGTGTCCTGCCCAGCGGCCAGATCTTCGCCATCGAGCATGATCGGACGATGGTCAATCAGGTGCTTGGCTCGCCCGCCGAGGGCGGCATCGGGCGCTTGTTCCTGCGCGCCGGCGGGCCGCATCCGTTCGTTGCGCAGATGTATGGACCCGGCGCGAATGTGCACTTCGGCACGGGCAGCGACCGCTTCGTCTGGCAGGGTGAGACCGCTGGCCTGCTCCATCGCGTGACGCTCTGGCTGCATCCGCGCGAGCCGTTGTGCCTGTGGCGCGTGGAGCTGACGAACGCGGGCGCGGCGGCGGTGCCGTGCGACGTGATCCTCGTTCAGGATCTGGGACTGGGGCCGCGCGGCTTCCTCATGAACAACGAGGCGTTCGCGTCGCATTATATTGACCACCATATCGCCCGCCATCCGCGCTTCGGCCCCGTGGTCATGAGCCGGCAGAACCTGGCGCAGGACGGCCGCCATCCGTGGATCGCCCATGGCTGCCTCGACGGCGCGGCCAGTTTCGCGACGGATGCCTCGCAGCTTTTCGACGCCGCGTATCGCGACACGGGCCGGATTGATCCGGCGCGCGATCTGCCGGGAGAGCGTCTCCAGCGGGAGGCGGTCTGCGCCATGCTTCAGGCGAACGCGGCGAGCATCGAGCCAGGCGCGACGGCGCGCTGGACATTCTTCGCGCTGTACGATCCCGATCACGCGCTGGCGAGCAGCGACGCCGATCTTGCATGCGTGGAGGCGGCAGAGGAATCCTCAACGGCGTTCGCGGCCGGCGATGTGGCGCTCACCGCGCCGGTGCGCAGCATCGTGCAGGACGCCGCCCCGCTCACATGCCGGACCATGAGCGGCGAGGCGCTGGCTGAGGCATACCCCGAGCGCCTGCATGAGGAATGGCGTGAGGGCCAGTTGCTGTCGTTCTTCGTGGCCGAAGGCGCGCACAACCGCCATGTCGTGCTGCGCGACAAGGAGCGGCTGGTGGCGCGACGTCATGGCACGCTGCTGCGCACCGGCCAGAGCCTGCTGCCGGATGACGCCACGCTGTGCGCCACCTGTTGGATGCACGGCGTCTTCGGCGCGCAGCTGACCATCGGCAACACCTCGTTCCACAAGCTGTTCAGCGTGGTGCGCGATCCCTACAACATTACGCACGCCAGCGGCCTGCGCATGCTGGCGGATACGGGCGAGGGCTGGCGGCTGCTGACGGTGCCGTCCGCGTTCGAAATGGGGCTGAGCGATTGCCGCTGGATTTATGCGCTGGAGGATCGAACGATTACCGTGCACGCGGCTGCCTCCGGCGACGATGCGGCGATGCAATGGGACGTGGCGGTGGAGGGCGCGCCGTGCCGCTTCCTGGTGTTGGGCCATTTGACGCTCGGCGAGCATGAATACGCCCATGCGGGACGCGTCGAGATTGACGCCGCCGGCAAGCGCGCCGCCTTCCGGCCGGACCCGGACTGGCTGTGGGGGCAGCGTTACCCGGAGGCCGTCTATCACCTCGTCACCAGCACGCCTAGCGCGGTGGAGGTCATCGGCGGCGATGAATTGCTGGATACCGACGGCCTTCCCCGCAGCGGCGCTTATGTGGCGATGCGAACTCACGCCACGAGTGCGCTGCATTTTGCCGTCATCGGCTCGATGACCAGCGCTGCGGAGGCGGAACGGCTCGCAGCCAAATACGCTGCCGGCGTCGAGGCGCACGCCATGCTGACGCCGGCGGGCGCCTTCTGGGAGCAACTCACCCGCGGCGTGCCAGGCCGGCGGTGGCGTGTTCGATACCGCCTTCCCCTGGCTTGTCCACAACGCCGTCATTCACCTCACCGTGCCGCACGGGCTGGAGCAATATAGCGGTGCCGCCTGGGGGACGCGCGATGTCTGCCAGGGGCCGGTGGAATTTCTGCTGGCGCTGGAGCATGACAGGCCGGTGCGCGAAATCCTCAAGATTGTCTTCGCGCAGCAGTATCAGGTGCGCGGAGACTGGCCGCAATGGTTCATGCTGGAGCCGTATTCGATGATCCAGGGCATGGACAGCCACGGCGACGTGATCGTCTGGCCGCTGAAGGCGCTGTGCGACTATATCGAATGCACCAACGATCTCGCCTTCCTCGACGAGCCGGTGGCGTGGCGGCGGGAGGATAACTTCGAGAAGACCGCTGACGCCGCCCCCATCGCCGCGCATGTGGAGAAGCTGCTGGCGGTTGTGCGCACGCGCTTCATTCCAGGCACGCATCTGCCGCGCTATGGCGAGGGTGACTGGAACGACACGCTGCAGCCCGCCGATCCGGCTTTGCGCGAATGGATGGTGAGCAGTTGGACGGTCGCGCTGCTGTTCCAGCAGTTCCAGCGCTATGCGGAGGTTCTGCGCCGGTGCGGGCGAAGCGGTGCGGACGAACTGGCGAGCCTCGCCGCCGCTGTCCGCGACGATTTCAACCGCCATCTGATCCGCGACGGCGCCGTTGCCGGTTACGCGCTGTTCGCCCCCGGCGGCGGCGCGCCCGAGTTGCTGCTGCACCCCAGCGACACGCGTACCGGCGTGAGCTATTCGCTCATCCCCATGACCTGCGCCATCATCGGCGGCCTGTTCACGCTGGAGCAGGCGCGGCACCACCTCGGCCTGATCCGCGAGCATCTGCTGTTCCCGGACGGCGTGCGGCTGATGGACAAGCCGCTGGCGTATCACGGCGGCGTCGAGACGATCTTCCGCCGCGCCGAGACATCGGCCTTTTTCGGGCGCGAGATCGGGCTGATGTATGTGCACGCGCATCTGCGCTATTGCGAGGCCATGGGTGTGCTCGGCGAGACGCGGGCGCTGCGGGAGGGCTTGCGGCTGGTCAATCCGATCGCCGTGACGGAGGATGTGCCCCATGCCGCCCTGCGCCAGCGCAATGCCTATTTCACCAGCAGCGACGCCGCGTTCCGCGACCGTTATGAAGCGGGCAGGCGGTGGGATGATGTGCGGACAGGGCAGGTTCCCGTCGAGGGCGGCTGGCGGGTGTATTCCAGTGGGCCGGGGTTGTATGTGCATGTGCTGCTGGCGCGCGTGGCGGGCATGCGACGGTATTTTGGCGAACGTGTACATGCCCCCATGGCGCCGTCATACCCGATTGAGGTTTAGGGGCAGAGGCGCTGGGATGCCCCGCCGCACACCAGCATGCCACTGTGCTCGGAGGCGTCAAGGCCAAGCCCACTGAGCGGCGGAGCCGCGAAGGAGTGCTGGGCTTTGCACAGCACGACGATACGAAGACTCGGCGCGCAAAGTAGCGCATCCTTGCCCCCTCCTGCGCGCGGCGGCATTGGGCTTGTGCATGGCCGGGACATGGCGTAATCGCGGAACTGCTATCCTGGCGGTGTCCGCAAACGCCATAAGGAACATGACCATGCAGAATAGCCAATATGCCGGCCTCGATGTGTCGTTGAAGGAAACGGCGATCTGCGTCATCGATGAGGGGAACACCGTGGTCTGGCGCGGTCAGGTTGATACGGCGCCGGAAGCCATCGCCTCGGCCATGAAGCGGCAGGCGCCGCATGCGGTCAGGGTCGGCCTCGAAAGCGGCCAACTGTCGAACTGGCTGTACCTCACGTTGAAAAAAGGCAGGTCTACCAGTCATCTGTGTCGATGCCCGCCATGCCAGAGCCGCCTTGTCGCTGAAGATCAACAAGACGGATGCCAACGATGCCCATGGCCTGGCCCAGATCATGCGCGCCGGCTGGTACCGCGAGGTAGCGGTCAAAAGCGATGCGTGCCAGATCGTGCGCGCGCTGCTGGTGGCGAGGGCTCAGCTTGTCTCGCAAATCACGACACTGAAGAATTGTGTTCGAGGCATTCTGAAGACCGCTGGCCTCGTGATGCCCAAAGGTCTGCGCAGTCAATTCCCCGCGCGTGTGCGGCAGGCGGTCGACGGCCATCCGGCGCTGGCGGCCATCGTCGAACCGGCATTGCGGGTGCTGGAGGCAACACGAGCTCAGCTAAGCGTCTACGACCGGGCCGTCATGCACCGCGCGCGCGGTGACGACACGGTCCGCAGACTGATGTCTGCGCCGGGCGCCGGTGCTGTGGTGGCTTTAACCTATGTCTCCGCCGTCGACGATCCAACGCGCTTCAAGCGGCCGTCCTCGGTGGCCGCCTATTTCGGCATGACGCCGCGGCGCTACCAGTCCGGTGAGATCGATCGCGCGGGGCGCATTTCCAAATGCGGGGATGGTATGGTGCGCGGCCTGTTGTTTGAAGCCGCCAAAGTACTGCTCAGCCGGACGGCGCGGCCCAGCGCGTTGAAAAGCTGGGGCGAGGCTCTGGCCGCGCGTACTGGGGGCAAGAAGGCGACATTGGCGGTGGCCCGCAAGCTCGCCGTCATCCTGCACCGGATGTGGATGACCGGCACGGCGTTCCAATGGAAAACGGAGGTGTGTTGCCCGGCTTAAGTTTGATGGCCCGCTCCCTGCAATGCTTTGGTGAGCGGGATGCCGTCCCTGCCGGGACGGGCCTCGACGACCGCGCAATTCTTCCTGCACGGCATTCCAGTCAGTGCGTTCGGGACATAGCGGCGTCGAAACTCCGAGGCCATGCTGCGGCCATTTGTTGCCGTGCGTGATCAGGCAAGCATCGCGCAACTTAGTGGACCGCGTAGAGAACGGTGAACCGGCAGTGACAGTCATCCCCATGCCGAGCGTGAAGGGGGCAAACGATGGCGGGAGCGCCATTCTCCCCGCGGCCATCCAAACTGCCGCCGTGCCCGGAGCAGTCAAGGCACGGCCTGGAGACTTCGAGAGCGACGAGAGGCTGAGCGACGCCCGGCCCTGACAGCTCCTGCGCGCGCCGGCGCACGGATTTTGCGGCCGGGGCAGAAGAAAGCCTGCGGCGCGGTCGAGCAAAAGAAAGCGATACGCGGAAAAAAGGCTTGCGCTTGTGGCTGCGATTAGAGAACGAAGGATGGTTCCGGCCGAACAAAAGAATGCAACCTTGGGGCAGCGAATGCGGCAAGGGTAACGCCCGTGGCGGCCTCCGGCCAGTTGCTTTACGCCAAAGCCCCGCGCCAATGTATTGAGCGCCGGAGGCGCGAAGGAGCGGTTGGGCGCAGCACAGAGCGACGATAACTAAAACTCGGGCCCGAACACCGAATGCTGGCGTGGGGCGGCGGAGGCGTCGGGGGCGGCGCCAGTGGGGAACTCCGGCCAGTTGCTTTTTCGCCGAAGCCTCGCGCCAATGTAATGAGCCCCGGAGGGGCGAAGGAGCGGTTGGGCGAAGCACAGAGCGACGATAACTAAAAACTGCCCCGGAGGGGCGAAGGAGCGGTTGGGCGAAGCACAGAGCGACGATAACTAAAAACTGCGCCAAAGGCCGTTCACGGCCGTCTTGCGGAAGACTCGCGAAGCACGGAGCGACGACTACTTAAAACTTGAAAGAGGCCAAAAAGGGCGCTGCCTGAGCGCCCTTTCAGCCTGCCGGATTATTTGCCGGACTTGATGGAGATCTTCTTCTCCGCCTTGACCGCTTCCGGGCGCTTCGGCAGCGTGATGCTCAGAATGCCCTTCTCGAACTTCGCCTCGACCTTGCTGTCATCGACGGTTTCCGGCAGGCGCAGCGCGCGCTGGAAGCTGCCGTAGCGGCGCTCCATCACGTGGTAGTTTTCGCCTTTTTCCTTGTGCTCGAATTTCTTCTCGCCGCGAATGGTCAGCAAACCATCCTGAATGGTGACGTTGATGTCTTTTTCATCCATGCCCGGCAGCTCGGTCTCGACGGTGATCGCTTTCGCGTTCTCCTTCACGTCCATCTGCGGCGTGAGCATCGCCTCGCCGGCCGCGGGCGGATTGCGCAGGCCGGACAGCGACGGGAAGCCGCCTCCCATGAAGCTGTCGAACACGCGGTCCATTTCCGTTCTCAGCATATTGAACGGGTCGCCAAAGCGCGTCGCGGGCATATGGGGTTCGTTGCGTTTGGCAAGATTGTCAGCCATGTGATCCTCCACGGATTATTGTATGTTGTGTGAAAAGCGGTGATCCGCAATCGTGGCTTGATGCCGCCACTCCGTGGGTGGATATATAGGAAGATTGTTGCTGTGCGTATAGAGATTTTTGCCGGAGATGCAAGAATGTCTGCTTGGTTATACTTGGCTTTTTAGGAAAAATACCTGCAATTTAAATTCAAAAACGCAATGCCTCAGTATATGGATTGCGTGGCGCGGCGGCCGGTCATCCGCCCCCTCACTCCACCGCCTTCATCTCATCCGCGCTGAACCGCTGCTGCTCATGCATCACCATCACTGCCAGCTCCTTCTTGAGCGCGTTGAATTCGCCGCTGCTGGTATCGCGCTGGCGGGCGAGGGCGATGCGAGTGTCCCGCTGAATGGTGCCGGGACGGTAGGTCAGCACCACGACGCGGCTGCCGAGATAGAGCGCCTCCTCGATGGAGTGGGTGACGAAAACGATGGTTTTGCCCAACGCCTCCCAGATGCGCAGCAGCTCGTCCTGCAAGTGTGCGCCGCGTCAGGGCGTCCAGCGCGCCGAACGGCTCGTCCATCAGCATGATGGGCGAATCGAGTGCCAGCACGCGGGCGATGGCCACGCGCTGCCGCATGCCGCCGGACAGGTCCTTGGGGTAGCGGTCGCGGAAATCGGCCAGTTTCAGCATGTCCAGCAGCGCCGCCACCTTGGCGTCGATCTCCGCGCGGGCCGCGCCCTTGATTTCCAGGCCGAAGGCGATGTTGTGCGCCACGGTCATCCAGGGAAACAGCGCGTATTCCTGGAACACCATGCCGCGATCCGGGCCGGGCTCGGTGACGGCTGCGCCGTTGACCTCGATGGTGCCCGAGGTCGGCAGCGAGAAGCCGGCGATGGCGTTCAGCAGCGTGGACTTGCCGCAGCCGGACGGCCCCAGCAGGCAGACGAATTCGCCCGGCGAGATGTCGAGGTTGATGCCCTTGAGGGCAACCACCTCGCCGGCCTTCGCCGGGAAGACCTTGTCCACGCCCTGGATGCGGATCTGCACCGGCTGGCGCGGCGCATCCGCCAGCAGGCTCGTCGTGGCGGCTGTCATAGTATTGAGCATAGCCATGTTCCCTCTCAACTTTCCAGGCCGCGATGCCAGCGCAGCAGATACCGGGTCAGGCGGTTCATGCCGAGGTCGATGGCCAGCCCCAGGATGCCGATGGTGATCATGCCGGCGATGATCTTGTCGGACCACATGATATTCCCGCGCCTCCAGGATGCGGTAGCCCACGCCGTTGTTCACCGCGATCATCTCCGCCACGATGACGCACGATGAACGCCGTGCCGATGCCGATGCGGGCGCCGGTGAGGATGTACGGCGTGGCGGCGGGCAGGATGACGCGCCAGAACAGCGTCACCGGCCGGCGCCGAGGTTGCTGCGCCGCGCGGATGTAGATGCTGTCCACGTGCTGCACGCCGGAGATGGTGTTCATGAGCACCGGGAAGAAGGCGCCGATGCTGATGAGGAAGACCGCCGGCGGGTTGCCCAGGCCGAACCACAGGATGGACAGCGGAATGTAGGCGATGGGCGGTATCGGCCGCAGGAACTGGATCAGCGGATCGAACAGCGCGTTGATGCGGCGGTCCGAGCCCATGAGCAGCCCCAGCGGCAGGGCGAGGCCGGCGCCCACGCCGAAGCCGACCGCGACGCGGTGCAGGCTGGCGTAAGCGTCGGCGAGCATTTCGCCGGAGAAAACCCAGGCGAAGCGGCTCGACACGGCGGGGTCGAAGGGCAGGGCGGGCATGAGGTACGCCCACCAGCGCGATGACCACCGCCAGCGGCGACGGCAGGATTTCGGCCCGGAACACGCCCGTGGCCGACAGCCAGTACCAGACCGATATGGCGATGACCGGAACGATCACCCCGCGCAGCGAAACCAGCCTCTGCATGGGTGCCTCACTTCTTCGCCAGCGTTGCCGTGGCGGCGGACAGCAGGTCGAGCTTCACCCAGTCCTTCGCCACCGGCGGCGCGGTCATGTGGCCGACGCCGTATTTCTGCATCAGGTCGGTGGTGAGCTGCACGTGCTCGACGGTGATGTCGAACGAGTAGGGCGAATTGGCGATGGCGTCCTGGAAGTCCTGCGGGCTGATCTGGTTCTTGAACATGGTCTCGCGCACGTATTTTTCCGCCAGCGCCGGATCGGAGATGAAGGTCTGCGTCGCCTCGACGAAGCATTTCAGGAAGCGCGCGGCCACTTCGGGGCGCTCCTTATACATCTTCTCGGTCATCACCAGCGAGCGGACGGGCACGCCCAGCGCGGTGTCGTAGGGCTTCAGGATTTCCACGCCGAAGCCCTTGTTGATGGCCTGGCTGGCCTGCGGCTCGGACTGGCTGATGGCGTCCAGATCCTTGGCCATCAGCGCCTGATTGAGGTCGGCGAAGGCCATGTAGACGATCTGCACGTCCTTGCCCGGCTTGTCGGACCAGGTGAGGCCGAATTTGTCCAGCTCGGCCAGCAGCAGCAGTTCCTGTGCGCCGCCGCGCGCCACGCCGACTTTCTTGCCCTTGAAGCCGGCGATGGAGGTGATGCCGCTTTCCTTACCGGCCACGATGCGCGCGCCGCCCCTGGCAAAGCCGGCCACCACGTAAATGGGCACGCCCTGCGCCCGGCCGGCGATGGCGGCGTCCACGGCGCTGGCGGCGACGTCCGTCTCGCCGGCGACGATGGCGGGCATGATGTCGATGCCCTTGGCAAAGAAGCGCTCCTCGATCTTGAGGCCGTGTTTGGGGGCGATCTCCTTCATGTAGGAAATGGCGCCGTAATGGGCGAATTTCAGGTTGCCGAGGCGGATGACGTCCTGGGCGCTGGCGGGGGCGGCGTTAAGGAGCGCGAATAGGGCGGTGAGGATGAGTGCGAGGCGTGACGTGGCGTGCGGCATGGGCTTCTCCCTTGATCTGATGGCGCGGAACACCGTGGCTGCGGATGCGGCGCCGGTTCCCTTCCTTATACGCAGGCCGGATGCGAGGGATGCGGCCTGCGGCGGCGGTATTTATTTTGGGCATTAAATCAGACGCTTGGACGGTTGACCAGCGGGGAAGGGTGCAGCGATGCGCTGCTGCTGAACTTTGGTATTTGCCGCGCCATTTCCGGCTTGACGCCAAAACGGCGCGGGCATAGCGTTAACTTCATACGTTTTTTGAGACCTTCATACGATCCATCCCAAGGGGGAGCCCGCGCGATGCATATGGCGGACGCACTTCTATCGCCGGCGGCTGCCGGCGTGATGTGGGCGGCGGCGGGTACGGCCGTGGCCATCAGCTCGCGGGCGATGACGAGGCGAATGGACACCCGCAAGGTGCCGCTGATGGGCGTCATGGGCGCCTTCGTGTTCGCGGCGCAGATGATAAACTTCGCCATTCCGGCCACCGGGTCGAGCGGGCATTTCGCCGGCGGCATTCTGCTGGCTCTGTTGCTCGGGCGGCACGCGGCGTTCCTGACCATGGCGTCGGTGCTGACGGTGCAGGCGCTGTTCTTCGGCGATGGCGGGCTGCTGGCGCTGGGGGCGAATATTTTCAACATGGGCGTGGTGCCGTGTTTTGTCGTCTATCCGCTGCTGCTGGCTGGGGGGAGCGCGTCACCGGGGCGGCGGCGCGCCATGGTCATGATCGCAGCCGTCGTGACGCTGCAACTGGGGGCGCTGGGCGTGGTGCTGGAAACCACGGCCTCGGGCATCGCGGAGCTGCCGTTCTCCGTGTTCGCGCTGGCCATGCTGCCGGTGCATCTCGCCATCGGCGTGGTGGAGGGCATGATTACGCTGGCGGTGCTGGAGTTTGTCGAGCGGGCGGAACCGGGCATGCTGACGGCGGACGATGCGCCGGTGTCGCGGACGGCCATCGGCGGCCTCGCGGTGCTGGCGCTGATCGCGGGCGGCGTGCTGTCGTGGTTCGCGTCGGCCCATCCTGACGGGCTGGAGTGGTCCATCGCCCGCCTGACCGGGCAGGGCGAATTGGGCCAGCGGGCGGATGGCGTGCATGCAACTCTTGCTCAGGTCCAGGCGAAGACGGCCATCCTGCCGGACTACTCGTTCCCCTCGGGCGAGAAAAAGGACGGCGAGGGCAAAGCCTGGGGCACGCCGGACGCGGGCACATCGGTTTCCGGTCTGGCCGGCGGCGCGCTGACGCTGCTGCTGGCGGGATTGGCCGGCTGGGCCTTCCGCCGCCGCGCCCCCACTGACGCCCCATGAGCGCAGGCTGCGGCACGTCCCTCTCCGGCCTCGACGCTCTGGACCGCCTGAGCCAGGGCACGTCGCCCATCCACAAGCTCGACCCGCGCGCCAAGCTGCTGGTGACGCTGGCGTTCGTCGTGGCGGTGATGTCGCTGCACAAATACGCGGTGGGCGAGACGCTGCCGTTCTTCGTGTTCCCGTTCCTCATGCTGGCGCGCTCGGGCATCCCGCGCCGGGTTCATCGCGCGCCGGCTGGCGGCGGTGGCGCCGTTCGCGCGTGATGGTGGGCGTGTTCAATCCGCTGCTGGACACCGGCGTCGTGATGCACATCGGCGGCGTTGGCGTCAGCGGCGGCTGGCTGTCGTTCGTCTCGATCCTGCTGCGGTTCGCGCTCACCATCGGCGCGCTGCTGCTGCTGGTGGCGACGACCGGCGTGCCGGCGCTGGGGTGCGCGGCGGGGCGGCTCGGCGTGCCGCGCGTGTTCGTGGCGCAAGTCCTCGGGCTGTACCGCTATCTGTTTCTGGCGCTGGACGAAACGCAGCGCACACTGCTGGCGTGGCGGCTGCGGACGCCGCGCGGCCGGCATCCGTCGTGGCGGGTGTTCGCGCAAATCCTGGGGCAATTGCTGCTACGGGCGCTGGCGCGGGCGCGGCGGGTGCACGAGGCGATGCTGTGCCGGGGTTTCGACGGCGAATTGCGCATGATTGGCGCGATGAAGTTCACCGGGCGCGACTGGGTTTTCATGGGGGCTGGTGGCGTGGTGTTTGCGGTGCTGCGGTTCGGCTCGCCGGCGCAGACTATCGGCGCGCTGCTGCTTGGGGGGCGCCATGAGCCGGCCCGATTGCTCCAGCGTTTCCGCCGGCGAGAGCCGGGCGTGCGGCCCGGCCCGCCCATCAAGGAAGAGGGGGATTGCCCTTCTTCCCCTCTCCCCTCGCGGGAGAGGGTGGCGTGAAGCGCTGGGTGAGGGGGCCTTTCCCCGCAGCCGCACCGGAGTAACCGGATGAGCCAATACCGCCTCACCGCCGAAGCCCTGTCGTTCACCTATCCCGATGGCACTCCGGCGCTGAAAAACGTCTCGCTGACCATCGGCCACGGCGAGAGCGTCGCCATCGTTGGCGCCAACGGGGCGGGCAAGTCCACGCTGCTGCAACATTTCAACGGTGTGCTCTCGCCAGTCGCCGGCCGCTGATGCTGGGCGATCTGGCCGTCACCAGCCGCACGCTGGCGCAGGTCCGGCAAGCGGTCGGCGCCGTGTTCCAGGACCCGGACGACCAGCTCTTCATGCCCACCGTGTTCGACGACGTGGCGTTCGGGCCGCTGAACCTGGAACTGCCGGAAGCCGAATGCCGCCAGCGTGTGCAGCTCAGCCTGGAGCAGGTTGGCGCGTGGCACCTGCGCGCCCGGCCGCCGCACCGGCTATCCGGCGGCGAAAAGCGGCGCGTGGCCATTGCGGCGGTGCTGGCCATGTCGCCCGCCATCCTGGCGCTGGACGAGCCGAGCGCCGGCCTCGATCCGCAGTCGCGCCGGCAGATCATCGGCCTGCTGAAGGCGCTGCCGCATACCAGGATCGTCGCCACCCACGACCTGGAAATGGCGCTGGAGCTGTGCCCGCGCACCATCTGCCTGCGCCAGGGCGAGATCGCGGCGGACGGCGCGACGGCGGCGGTGCTGGGCGATGCGGCGCTGATGGAGGCGTGCGGCCTCGAAATCCCGGCCAGCCTCACGCCGTGCCCGCGCTGCGGCGCAGTAAAGCGCTGAGGATTGCGGCAATCGCCACTTGCGGCCGCGCCCCCGCCCGGTCATTCAATGACAGAGACGCACGCCAACGGAGGATCGCCATGAGCGCCGGCCGCATCACCATTTCGCTGGACGAGGACCTGCTCGCGTCCTTCGACGCCGCCACGCAGAAGCAGGGCTACACCAACCGCTCCGAGGCGTTCCGCGACCTGATCCGCGAGTGGCTGCAAACCGAGCGCTTCGCCGGCGACGACACGCTCCCCTGCGTCGCCGCGCTGACCTACGTCTACGACCACAAGGAGCGTATGCTGGGCATGCGGCTGATGGATACGCAGCACGAGCATCATGACCTCAACCTGTCCACGCTGCATGTACATCTGGCGTCGGAGAGCTGTCTGGAGACGACGGTGCTCAGCGGTACGCTGCGCGAGGTGCGCGAACTGGCCAACCGGATTTTGGCGGAACCGGGGGTGCGCTATGGGCATTTGCATGTGATACCGGCGGATAAGGCGGGGCACGAGCATGGGCACGGGCACAGCCATGGCGGCGGGCATCACCATCATCACGATTGATGGGGTGTTGTTTATCGCCGCTCTGTGCTTCGCGAGCCGACGGGCCATGAGCGGCTGCCTGGAACCCCGCCGCACACCATCATGCTACCCGTGCTCGGACGCATCAAGGGCAAGCGGCCTCCGGCCGTGCTTCGCACCCTTGACCCCTCCTGCGCGCGGTAGCATTGGGCTTGTGCATGGCCGGGACGGAGAAATGGTTCCGGCCGAACAAAGAAATGCCTGCTTGGTGCAGTGAAGGCGGCAGGCGCAACACCCGTGGTGGACTCCGCCCCGTTGTTTTGCACCGGAGCGAGCAAGGTCACCCGAAGGGTGGCCGCAGCGGTGCGCCAAAGTATTGAGCGGCGGAGCCGCGAAGGAGCGGTTGGGCGCAGCACAGAGCGACGAAAACTTAAGACTTAGCCCGGACGAAAGATTCCCGGCTTGGGGCACCGGAGGCGGCAGGCGCAGCGCCAGTGGTGAACTCCGGCCAGTTGTTTTGCACCGGAGCGAGCAAGGTCACCCGCAGGGTGGCCGCAGCGGTGCGCCAATGTGCTGAGCGGCGGAGCCGCGAAGGAGCGGTTGGGCGCAGCACAGAGCGACGACAACTTAAGACTTCAGCCCGGACGAAGAATCCCGGCTTGGGGCACCGGAGGCGGCAGGCGCAGCGCCAGTGGTGAACTCCGGCCAGTTGTTTTACACCGGAGCGAGCAAGGTCACCCGCAGGGTGGCCGCAGCGGTGCGCCAAAGTACTGAGGCCCGGAGGGTCGAAGGAGCGCCGAAGGCCGTTTACGGCCGTGTTGCTCTGACTCGCGAAGCACAGAGCGACGATAACTTAAGATTCGCCGGGGCATCACCGCAACCCAAGCCGCGTCATCATTTTCAGCAGCCCCACGCGCGACAACCCAAGCTGGCGCGCCGCCTCGCTGCGATTGTTGCCGGCTGCGGCCAGCGCCTCGCCGATCATGCGCCGCTCCAGGTTCGCCACGGCCTCCGCCAGATTGCCAAGCCCGGCTGGCGCAGGCTGCGGGCTGGCAGTATCGCCGGTCCGCGCAAAGGCCAGATCGTCCGGGCCGATGACGCCGGCCGGATCGCCGAGCGCGGCCGCGCATGTCACCACGGCCTTCAACTCGCGCACATTGCCCGGCCAGTCCTGCCCGGCCAGCCAGGCGAGCGCGTCCGGCGAAAAACGCTGCCTGCCGGCGTCCTGGAGAAAGCGCACGGCCAGCGGCGCGATATCCTCCCGCCGCTCCGCCAGCGGCAGCGTTCGCAGCACCATGCCCTTGAGGCGGTAGTAGAAATCCTCGCGGAAGGCGCCCTGCGCGGCGAGTGCCTCCAGGTCGCGGTGCGTGGCGGAAATCACGCGCACATCCGCCGCGCGCTGCTCGCGTCCGCCCACCGGCGTATACGTCCCCTCCTGGAGGAAGCGCAGCAGCTTCACCTGCATGGCGGGCGGCATCTCGCCAACTTCGTCGAAGAACAGCGTGCCGCCATCGGCCGCCGCCAGCAGCCCGGTGCGATCCTGATGCGCGCCGGTGAAGCTGCCCTTCAGGTGGCCGAACAGCTCGCTCTCCAGCAGCTCGGCCGGAATCGCCCCGCAGTTGACCACCACGAACGGACCCGCCGCCCTCGCGCTGGCATTGTGCAGCGCCCGCGCCACCAGCTCCTTGCCCGTCCCGCTCGGCCCCAGCACCATCACGGCGATTTCGGCCGGGCCGATGCGGCGGATCAAGTCTTTCAGCCGCTGCGTGGCCGGACTGACGCCAACGATGCCGTCAGCGTCCGCGCGCGCCGCTTTGAGCTGCGCCAGTTCCCGCTCCAGCGCGCCCTTGGCCAGCGCCCGCGATACGGCGAAACGCAGCAGCTCCGGCTCCACCGGCTTGGCGAGGAAGTCCCACGCGCCGGCCGCTACCGCGCGCAGGGCCAGATCGTGTTCCGCATGCGCCGTCAGCACGATCACCGGCACCGCGCCGAACGCCGGGATGAGCGACAGGCCGGCTTCGGGCGTGCGCTCCGGCGGCATGACAAGGTCGAGGAGGACGAGATGCGGGCGCGCCGTCTGGAACAGGCCGAGCGCCTGCGCGGCCGTCTCGGCCGTCACCACCTCGTGCCCTTGCGCACCGAGCCACGCGCCCGCCAGCCGCAGGAAGGCCGGTTCGTCGTCCACCAGGAGAATGCGCGTATCGCTCATGCGGGGAACCTCAATGTGAAGCATGTCGTCCAGCCGGGCCGCTCGGTCAGCGCCGCGCTGCCGCCGTGCGCCGCCATGACCTTGGCGACGATGGCGAGGCCAAGCCCGGTGCCGCCCGGCCCGCGCGAGACGAAGGGCTGAAACAGCGTGGCGCGGATATCCGCCGGGATGCCGGGGCCGTCGTCGCAGACATATATATGCACCGCGTCCGGCCCGGTTTCCGCGCTCACCAGCACCCGGCCGCCTGCCGCCGCCGCGTTGGCGAGGAGATTGCTCAGCGCCTGATGCAGCCGCAGCGGATCGGCGCGAACCTCGACGCCGGCGGCAATCTCGCACGCAACCAGCCGCCCGCCCGCCGCATCCGCGACCGCCGCCGCCAGCGCCACCGGCACCGGCTCGATGCGCCACGGCTTGGCGTAATCCAGCAGATCGCGCACCAGCGCCTCCATGCGCTCGATCTGCGTGCGCACCTCGGCGCGAACGGCGGGTTCCGCGCCCGCGACGGCCATGGCGATGATGTTGAGCGGATTGCGCAGGTCGTGGGCCACGGTTGCGGCCAGCGCGCCCAGCTCGGCCAGCCGCTGCCGTTCGGCCTCGGCGCGCCGGCGTTCGAGATCGGCCATCAGCTCGTAGCGCAGCACGCCGTAAGTCAGCACCACCACATATGCCGGCAGCAGCAGCAGCGGCCAGGGGTAAACCTCGATGCCCAGCACCGGCGGCGCGAGGCCCATGACCGACGCCAGCCCCAGCCCCGACGACGCCACCACGACCGCCAGTTGCCGCCGCAGCAGCCCGCGCGCGTCGCGCCATGCGCCGATCAGCAGCGTCTGCGCCAGGGCGGCGAGCATGGTGGCCACGGCGGCGGACACCAGCCCCGCGCCCTCGTGGCGGAACAGCATGCCCGCGCCGGGCCAGGGGATGAAGCTGCCCGCGCCAAAGACCAGCGCCGCCAGCGTGGCCGCTCCGCCGATGCCATAAGCCCACGGCACGAAGCGCCCGCCCCGCTGTGACAGCCGCGCGGCAAAATGCACGAAAACGGCGGCGCCCAGCGCCTCCAGAGTCATCAGCGCCGCGCCCCAGCCGCTGGGCAACAGCAGCCCCGACGCCCACAGCCCCACATGCAGCAGGAACACCGCCAGCGGACGCGACCCGGCAGCGCTCCCGGCGCGCAGCAGCAGGAACACAGCCAGCCCGCCGCTGCCCAGCACCGTCATCAGCATCGCCGTCAGGAAGGCCGTCTGCACCGTCACCGCCGTATCTGTAAACATCGTTGACACCCAGCTTAGCCGAAATCGCAACCGCAGTTAACACCCTGGCGGCGAAAACCTTTGCGCCGCTTGCGTTTGGCTCGCGGCACGGCCTTTGCGTAAGGAAATGCAAACGGCGTACCGGAGGACACCTTGGCTCGCATTCTGATCATCGGAGGAAAAGGCTTCATCGGGCGGCATCTCGCGGGCGCGCTGGCGGCGGCGGGGCATGACGTAGAGGCTCCTGGCCGCCGCGCGCTTGATCTGGCGGGGATGAATGCTGGAATGCTGCGCGCGCGGCTTGAGGGGGCCGAAGTCGTCATCAACTGCGCCGGGCTGGTGCGCGACGCGCGGTGCGCCACCATGGACGCGGTTCACGGCCAGGGTGTGAAAAATCTGCTGAAAGCGGCCGCTGCGGCGGGCGTGCGGCGGCTGCTGCACATTTCGGCTCTCGGCGCATCCGGCACGGGCGAGACGCTCTATCAACGCAGCAAAGCCGCCGGCGAGGACGCGCTCCGCCATCACGCGGACGGTCAGTTGCCCGAATGCTGCGTGCTGCGGCCCTCGGTGGTTATCGGACGCGGCGGGGCGAGCACGGCCATCCTCTCGGCCCTCGCCGTCCTGCCGGTGACGCCGCTCATCGGGAGCGGGCAGGTGCAGCCCATCCATATCCGCGACCTCGCGGAGCTGGTGGTGCGGCTGGTGGCGCGCAATGCTCCGCTGCCGCGTTTCCTCGATGCCACGGGGCCGGAGCCGATGGGCATCGACGCGGTTGCCGGCGCGCTGGGGCGCTGGCTGCATGCCCGCCCGCTGTTCGCGCTGCGGATGCCGGCGGCGCTGTTGAACCTGATGGCGGCGGCCGGCGGACTGTTCGCGCGCAGCCCGCTCAATCGCGAAACGCAGCTGATGCTGAGGCGCGGCAACACCGCTAGCCCGGACAGCGTCACGCGGATTCTGGGCCGTCCGCCGCGTCCGCTGGCCGAAGCGCTGGCGCTCGATCCGGCGGACGCCAGCGACCGGCAGATGGCGCGGCTGTATTTTCTGCGGCCAACCTTGCGCATCTGTCTGGCGGTGATGTGGATCGCCACGGGGATCGTGTCTTTCGGGCTGTATCCGCTGGCGAAAAGCTATGAGCTGATGGCGCAGATCGGCGTGACGGGGCTGCCGGCCGATGTGGCGCTGTACGGCGCGGCGGCGATGGACCTGACGCTCGGCGTGCTGCTGCTGGTGCGCTGGCGGCCGGTGCTGGTTGGCGCGGCGCAACTGGCGGCGATGGCGGCGTTCACCGTGCTCGCCCTCGGTCTCCCCGCCGAATATTGGCTGCACCCCTTCGCTCCGCTGGTGAAAAACCTGCCCATCGCCGCCGCGACACTCGTCATGATGACCTTGGAGGACTGACATGTTCGATGAATCACTCGTGAGAATGGCGCATCTCCTGAGCGCCATCCTGCTGTTCGGCACCGGCCTCGGCACCGCGTTCCACGGGCTCGCCAGCAACCTGTCGTGCGACGTGCGCGCCATCGCCGTCGCCAACCGCAACGTGGTGCTGGCCGACTGGCTGTTCACCACGCCCGCCGTCATCCTCCAACCCGTCACCGGCCTCTGGCTGGCGTGGCTGAAGGGCTGGCCGCTGACCAGCGGCTGGATCGTCTGGACGCTGGCGCTTTACATCCTGACGGGCGCGTGCTGGCTGCCGGTGGTGTGGCTGCAACTGCGGATGAAGCAGATGTCGGACGCGGCGGTGGCGTCGGGCGAGCCGCTGCCGCCGGTTTACCGCCGCTATTTCGGCTGGTGGTTCGCGCTCGGCTGGCCGGCGTTCACGGCCATGGTGCTGATCGTGGTGCTGATGGTGTACCGTCCGGCGCTATGGGTGCCCGCCTTTATCGCGGAGTTGGGGATATGACGCCGTTTCAACGCCTGCTCGGAGCGGATTTCGAGCGTCTGCCGGCGCCGGTGCGCGATCTGCACGGCCTGAGCGCCAGCGCGCATACAGCCGGTCTCGCCGATATCACGGCGGCGCGAAATCCGGGTGCATGGTTCCTGAGCTGGTTCGCCGGGTTGCCGCGTCCGGGGCGCGATGTGCCGGTGACGGTGGCCTTCCACCCGGACGGCCAGGGGCGCGAGCGCTGGGACCGGCGCTTCGCCTCGCGGCGTTACTCCAGCATCATGGAGGCGGGCGCGGGCCGTGATGCGGGACTGCTGATCGAGCATTTCGGTTTGTTCCGGCTGTATTCACGGCTGACGGTGCGCGAGGACGGGCTGGCGTGGTCGCTGGTGCGCTGGCGGCTGCTGGGCGTGCCACTGCCGCGCTGGACCACGCCGCGCATCGAGTGCCTGGAGAGCGGCGAGGGCGGGCGGTTCGTGTTCGATATCGGCTTCGCGTTTCCCCTCGTGGGGCATGTGATCCATTATCGCGGCTGGCTGGAGCGGGTGGGGGAGTGAGGGGAGGCGGGAAAAGTGCCGCTTTCGAATATTGAGCGGACAGCCCATCCGCCTTGCACCGCCCTCTCTGCATGACTGTATGCAGGGTTGATTCCTTTGTTCGGCCGGGGAGCCATTCCTTCGCCCCGGCCATGCACAAGCCCAATGCTACCGCGCGCAGGGCGGGTCAAGGGTGCGCAGCACCGGCGAAGCCGGCTTGCCCTTGACGCGTCCGAGCACGGTAGCATGCTTATGTGCGGCGGGGCTCACGGCCATCGCTTGAACCCGCTCAGACTTCGAAAGAGCCGGGCCGCGTTTTCAAACCGGAGATATATTACATATTCAAAAGCCTCTCAATTCAATGTGAAGCCAATTGACCGCTGTTTGCATTGCCCGCCGCCCGGACTCGTGTGCAAAATGAACCATCAAGATACAGACGTTACGGGCTTAACTTGCTGAAATTCACTGGATGGAGGCTTTGTATGCATAGAAACATCAGCACGCCGGCTCTGACCCGCTCGGTGTTTACCGGCAAGGTGAATGTCTCATTGTCCGTTCTCGGAACCGCGCTCGCGGGGACTGACGAACTGGAATTATTTCTCCGGTGCATGGCGGAGCGGGATATCGAGCGTGAAGCCGTGAGCAGCGATCTGCCCGCATGACCATGCAACGTTCTGCCACTGGTGCCGCACGGACTTCCTACAGGATCACGAAATAGACGGCCGGGCCTCGCGATAATGAGCAAGCCCGGCCGTTTTTATACCCCCTACGCGTTCCCCGCCGCAGCGAAGCCGCGCTCCAGATCGGCGATGATGTCGTCGATGTGTTCGATGCCCACCGACAGCCGCACATAGCCGTCGGACACACCGGTCGCGATCTGCTCCTCCGGCGATGAGCTGCGAATGCGTCGTGGTCGCCGGATGAATGGCGAGGCTGCGCGCATCGCCGATGTTGGCCACGTGGTAGAACAGCTTGCAGCGCGTCGATGAAGCGCCGCCCGGCGTCCTTGCCGCCCGCCAGCTCGAAGCCCACCAGACCGCCGATAGCCGCCCTTCAGATAGTTGTCCGCGCGCTCGCGGGAGCATGCCCGTCTGCACCGACGGATGGATGACGCGCGTCACTTCCGGCTGCCCGTGCAGGTATTCGGCGACCGCCGCCGCGTTCTCCGAATGGCGCGCGATGCGCAAGCGGCAGCGTCTCGATGCCCTGGATGATCTGGAAGGCGTTGAACGGCGACAGCGCCGCGCCGAGGTCGCGCAGCAGCGTCACGCGCGCCTTGATGATGTAGGCAATCGGCCCGAGCGGCTTCACGGCCTCGGTCCACACCGCGCCGTGATAGCTGGGATCGGGCGTGTTGAGCGCGGGCTGGCGCTGGGGATGTGCGTCCCAGTCGAAGTTGCCGCCGTCCACGATCAGGCCGCCGATGGACGTGCCGTGGCCGCCGAGATATTTGGTGGTCGAGTAGACGATGACCGCCGCGCCATGGTCGAACGGCCGCGCCAGCAGCGGCGCGGCGGTGTTGTCCACGATCAGCGGAATGCCGAGCGCGCGCCCGATGGCCGCCACTTCGGCGATGGGGAACACGGTGAGCTTCGGATTGGGCAGCGTCTCGGCGTAGTAGGCGCGCGTGCGGTCGTCGGTGGCGCGGCGGAAGTTCTCCGGGTCGGCCGGGTCGACGAAGCGCACCTCGATGCCCTGGTCCTTCAGCGTGTTGGCGAACAGGTTCCAGGTGCCGCCGTAGAGGTCGGTCGAGCTGACGATGTTGTCGCCCGCGCGCGCCAGGTTCTGCACCGCGAAGGCCGACGCCGCCTGCCCCGAGCGACAGCGCCAGCGCCGCCACGCCGCCCTCGAGCGCCGCGATGCGCTTTTCCAGCACGTCGTTGGTGGGGTTCATGATGCGCGTGTAGATGTTGCCCAGTTCCTTCAGCGCGAACAGGTTGGCGGCGTGCTCGGTGTCGCGGAACTGGTAGGAGGTCGTTTGATAGATCGGTACGGCGACGGCGCCGGTCGCCGGGTCGGCGCGCCAGCCGGCGTGCAGCGCGAGCGTTTCTGGGCGTTGCGATGGTGTGGTCATGGCCGGTTCTCTTCGTTCTTGGTTGTGGATCGGATCGTTTCTTCCCCGGCATCGAGCCCGGCGGTCCGGCAGTTGCGAAACCGCCCCTTTTTGCCGTGCCGCGAGCCCGTGCCTTACATGGCGTAACCCGATGGGCGCCATGGCCGCAAGGCCCTTGCGGCGCAACTCTGCATGCGGAGAAAACCGGGCAGCGCGGATGCCTACCGTCGGGGAGAAGTCTGGACTGCGGTTGAACGCGAGAGCCTCGCGTCAAGGCAATGATGCGAAATGCGTGCGGCTATGTCAAACGCAATGTTCGTTATTTAGAACGTTTCTATCGTATGGGATCGGGCGGAAACGCTCAGGCTTTCGGCGGGCTGGTGTAACTGGTGATCATGCCGGCGTGCAGCGGCAGCGGCAAAACCTCGTCCGTCTGCATATCGACGGCCCGCAGGTTCAGGTGATTCACAATCGCCGCGAAGACATCCAGAGCAGCGCTGTGCCCTTTGATGTGAAAAATGATGCTCTGACAGTCTTCCTCGCCATTGATCTCGATCACAATCGACCAGGTCCAGCCGGCATCTTCGATGCGGCCTTGTGATGGCACGGAAAAATTAGCCCGTGGCGCCGCCTGCTGAATTCTGGCGATCAGATCGGCGCGTTTACCCAGCGGCGGCGGCTTGTAACTGAGCGGAATGTCTGCCACGCGCGTTACATGCGGCGGCAGATTGATGGCGACGGCATCCCAATTCATGTGACGTCTGCTCTTCCATGGCGGACGGCACCTTTGCCGCCACGGAAGGATTGCTGTAAGACTCCGGCATTACTATGGCCGTCCCCGGCGTTACCCCCGGACTACGGCGTTTTATCATTGGCTGGGCCGCGTGTCTTGTGCAGGCCGAAGCCGATGCGTCCCCAGGCGCGCTCGTGCAGGTAATAGAGCATGATCTTGGTGAAGATCTCGGCGCCGCCGATGGCCGCCGAGACTTTCAGGTTGCCGGTGAACAGCAGCGCCAGGATGAAGGTGTCGAGGCTGCCGGTCATGCGCCAGGAAACGGCCTTGGCCAGACTGCGCCAGTTCTTTTCGCGCGGCGGCGTGATCAAAGGCTGCGGCACGCCTTCCATGGAGGCAAGGCTCGCGTCGATCTCTTCCTGGCTCTTGCCCGGCGCCATCCCTGCTTCCTCCACGAATCCGGCTGCTACAGTCTCGTTCGATAGACGATCAATGAGAATGTAACCTCCGGTTTCGCGGCACTCCAGATAAAGATCGCAGGCGATGGGATGGTCGAGGCCGATTTCGGCGATGCCGATTTCATTGAGGGCGAGGCTGCCGCCGGGCAGTTCCGCCGCGCCGGTCTCAATGCTGATGCGGGACGTGACGTGGCGCACATAGGCGGGCACCTGCCGCGTGCCGAGCTTGAGGTGATAGAGTTTGCCCACCGTCAGCGGCTGCTGGCCCACCCACAGAAGCTTGCCGCGCAGCCGGTCGGCAACCTTGGGCGCAGCGGTGGCGGAGGCGATGACGTCGCCGCGCGAGACGTCGATTTCTTGCGTGAGCGTCAGCGTCACGGATTGACCAGCAACGGCCAGCGGCAAATCGCCATCAGCAGTGACGATGCGCGCCACGCTGGTCTCGCGCCCTGACGGCAGCACGCGGATGCGGTCGCCGGGGCGCACGCTGCCAGCGGCGATGAAGCCGGCAAAGCCGCGAAAATCATGCGATGGCCGGTTGACCCACTGCACCGGCATGCGGAACGGCGCGGCATCGGACACATCGTCCACGCTCACCTGCTCCAGATGTGTCAGCAGCGCCGGGCCGCGATACCAGCCCATGCGCGGGCTTTTGAACACCACGTTGTCGCCGTCGCGGGCGGCGAGCGGAATGGCGGTGATGCTGGCGAAGCCGAGATTGGCGGCGAAGCGCCGGTATTCGTGCTCGATGGCGAGGAACACCTCGGCGGAATAGTCCACCATGTCCATCTTGTTCACCGCCACCACCACATGGCGCACGCCGAGCATGGAGACGATGAGGCTGTGCCGCCGCGTCTGCGCCAGCAGCCCTTTGCGGGCGTCCACCAGCAGCACGGCGAGATCGGCGGTCGAGGCGCCGGTGGCCATGTTGCGGGTGTATTGCTCGTGGCCCGGCGTGTCGGCGACGATGAACTTGCGGCGCTCCGTGGCGAAATAGCGGTAGGCGACGTCGATGGTGATGCCCTGCTCGCGCTCGGCGGCCAGGCCGTCCACCAGCAGCGAGAAGTCGAGATGAGCGCCGTTGGTGCCGTGTTTGCGCGAGTCGGCCTCCAGCACGGCCAGCGCGTCGTCGGGGACGAGGCGGGCGTCATAGAGCATACGGCCGATGAGCGTGGACTTGCCGTCGTCCACGGAGCCGCAGGTGAGGAACCGCAGCAGCGATTTTTCAGCGGCGGCCTTGGCGGGCGAGGCTGCGGCTGAGGGGCGGAGCGCCACGGAACCGTGCATCAGAAATATCCCTCTTGCTTCTTCTGCTCCATGGACGCCGCACCGTCGCGGTCGATGACGCGGCCCTGGCGTTCGGACGAGCGGCTGTCGCGCATCTCGGCGATGATCTCGTCCAGCGTGGCGGCTTCGCTGTCGATGGCGCCGGTGAGCGGGTAACAGCCCAGCGTGCGGAAGCGCACCATGCGCATTTGCGGCACCTCGCCGGGGGCCAGCGGCATGCGCTCGTCGTCCACCATAATCAGCGAGCCGTCGCGCTCGACGACCGGGCGTTCCTTGGCGAAATACAGCGGCACCACGGGGATGTTCTCGCGCGCGATGTAGTCCCACACGTCGGCCTCGGTCCAGTTGGACAGCGGGAAGACGCGCAGACTTTCGCCGGGCGCCTTGCGGGTGTTGTAGACGCGCCAGAATTCGGGGCGCTGGTTCTTGGGGTCCCAGCGGTGCTGCGCGGTGCGGAAGGACAGCACGCGCTCCTTGGCCCGCGATTTCTCCTCGTCGCGCCGCGCACCGCCGAACGCTGCGTCGAACCGCCATTTGTCGAGCGCCTGCTTGAGGCCCTCGGTTTTCATGATGTCGGTATGCAGGCGCGAGCCGTGCACGAACGGGTTGATGGCCTTCTCGATGCCTTCCGGGTTGACGTGCACCAGTAGCTCGATGCCCAATTCCCTGGCGCGGGCCTCCCGGAACTCGATCATCTCCTTGAACTTCCACGTGGTATCCACATGGAGGAACGGGAACGGCGGCTTGGCCGGAAAGAACGCCTTCACCGCCAGATGCATCATAACGGCGGAGTCCTTGCCGATGGAATACAGCATCACGGGTTTTTCGCACTCGGCGGCCACCTCGCGCATGATGTGGATGCTCTCGGCCTCCAGGCGGTCGAGATGGCTCAGCCCCGGTTTGCGGAGCGCGCTCATTCAGCCGCCTCAGCCGGCGATGCCAAGGCATCGCCTCTTTTTAGCTCAAAATAGGCGCCACCTGGCGCCGGGATTTCGCTTGCGCGCCGCCGGACGCCATCGCCGCCCACGTGCAGACCGCATTCCTTGGCCGCTTCGTCTTCCCACCACCAGCGGCCGGCGCGCTCGGGTTCGCCCGGCGCGATGGCGCGTGTGCAGGGTGCACAGCCGATGGAGGCGAAGCCGCGGCTGTAGAGTTCGTTGTTGGGGATGTTTCTCGTCTCGATGGCGGCGAGCACCTCATCGCGGGTGAAATCGGCCAGCGGATTGATCTTCACCAGCCCGCGCGCCGCGTCGAACTCGGCATACGTGACGCCGGAGCGCTGCTGCGACTGGGTTCCGCGCAATCCGGTGATCCAGGCGGCGGCGCCGGTCAGCGCGCGATTGAGCGGCTCGACCTTGCGCACATGGCAGCACGCCTTGCGGTTCTCGACGGAATTGTAAAAGCCGTTGATGCCCTGTCCGGCGACCAGCGCTTCTAGGGCATCCGCGCGGGGATAGAACGCGGGGATGCGGCGGCCGTAGCGCGCCTCGGTCTCGGCCCAGACATCCACGGTTTCGGGGAACAGCCGGCCCGTGTCCAGCGTCACGACTTCGATGTCAATATTGCCGGTGAAGATGGCCTCGGTGATGACCTGATCTTCTAGCCCGAAGCTCGTTGTGAACACCAGCTTGCCCGCGACGGATTCGCGCGCGAGGCGCAGGCGGGCGTCGAGCGTCAGACCGGCGAGGCGGCGGTCAAGCGAGGCGGCAAGAAACTGAGCCATGGGGCAACCTTTCGACGGACAAATTGAGCGTTGCGGTCGTTCGTTATGAAGAACGATATAGATTCACAATCGAACGTTTGTCAAATCGAACTTGTGGGGAAGGCGGGTAAAATAGTTTTGTGCGCGATAATACAACGTAAAATCAATATGATAATGGCGCCTCACAAGGCACCGGCGAGGCGTTGTGCGTGGCCGATAGAATGGCGATGTATGAAGAAACGAACGGAAATGCCGCAACACAGGCTGTTGCGGGGATAAATACCGGCGCTGGTTGTCGTGTGAAAAAATGAGGGGAGGGGGAAATCGAACCCGCCGCATTTGCGCGGCTCCCCCTCACCCGGCGCGGTACGTCAGCCTCTCCCGCCGCGGGGAGAGGAGTGTCTCAAAGCCCGTCGAACAGGGCTGTGGACAGGTAGCGCTCGGCGAAGGACGGGATGATGATGACGATGTTCTTGCCTTCCGACTCCGGCCGCAAGCCCACCTCCACCGCCGCCGCGACGGCAGCGCCAGACGAAATACCCGCCGGAATGCCCTCCAGCCGCGCCAGCAGCCGCGCCATGTTGAACGCCGCCTGATTGCTGACTTTCACGATATCGTCGATCACCGCGCGGTCGAGTACGCCGGGGATGAAGCCCGCGCCGATGCCCTGGATCTTGTGCGGCCCTGGCTGGCCGCCCGACAGCACCGGCAAATCCTCCGGCTCCACGGCCACCATCTTCAGCCCCGGCTTGCGCGGCTTCAGTACCTGCCCGATGCCGGTGATGGTGCCGCCGGTGCCGACGCCGGAGACGACGATATCCACCGCGCCATTGGTATCGTTCCAGATTTCCTCGGCCGTGGTGCGGCGGTGAATGTCCGGGTTGGCCGGGTTTTCGAACTGCTGCGGAATGACGGAGCCGGGCGTCTCGGCGGCCAGTTCCTGCGCCTTGGCGACGGCGCCCTTCATGCCTTGCGCGGCCGGCGTCAGCACCAGTTCGGCGCCCAGCAGCGCCAGCATCTTGCGCCGCTCGATGGACATGGACTCCGGCATCACCAGGATCAGCCGGTAGCCGCGTGCCGCCGCCACGAAGGCCAGCGCAATGCCGGTGTTGCCCGAGGTCGGCTCGATGAGCACGCCGTTGCCGGGGCTGATCTTGCCCGCCGCCTCCAGCGCGTCGATCATGGCGACGCCGATGCGGTCCTTGACGCTGGCGATGGGGTTGAAGAACTCCAGCTTCGCCAGCAAGTTGGCTTTGACGCCCTTGTCGCGCGCGAGTTTGTCCAGCCGCACGAGCGGCGTATCGCCGATGGTTTCCGTGATGGAGTTGTAAATGCGCCCGCGGCCGGGTTGCTTCTGGTTCTGGGACATGGCGGGTTCCTCTTGGAGCTTATCTGTCATAACTGGTGTACGTCTAAAAAAAATTAAAGGATAGGCGCTGCGTTACCGGATCGAGCCTTCTCAGGCTACGCGGACGCTGAGGCCTGCGGATCTTTAATGTTCTTTTTGATTGACAAAGTCAATAAGATAGTTCGTTATAAAGAACGATAGGAGCGCGCGCCAGGGATGGCCGCGTGAGCATCCGCGGGATTTGATGAGCGCAGCTTGCACCGCGTAACCAAAGCTAAAGCGCCACGGGGTTGCCTGATCGGCTCGCCCCGTGGGTTGCTCTCGAAGGAGAAACCCATGACACACCAGCAACGGTCTGTTCGTTTTGCCAAACAGATGCGATGTCCGCGGGGCCGCTTGCCCCGCTGCTGAGACACGGCCGCGCCGGTCTCTCACAATTGTTTCCGCAAATTCGAACCGTGCTGCCCCAGGCAGCCGCGAAAGGACCAATCATGTCCAACAGACAACTGTATAAATCCGATGCCGTTTTCCGTCCCGCTCTGGCGCCGCTGGTTATCAGCATCGGCGGTATGTGCACAGGCGTGGCGGTTGGCGAGAAGAACGGCTTCCGCTTCATCGCGGCGCATCCGCGTTTCAACCTGCTCGACGGCAGCTATTTCCGGCGGCTGGATGACTTGCGTGCGGCGGCGGGGCGTCTGGCGAAGGCCGGGAAGCCGTCCGCCAATGGCAGGCCGTGACCGCACTCGATTGGGGAGGAGGCGGTTTATAGCCGCGCCTCCCCTACGTGTGCCGCATGGGCTGGATCATGCAGGCCGGGGACCGGCGGGCGAGAGGCTTCACGATACCGGAGCCTGAGGTTCGGCCGTGTTTAGGCAGCGAACGCATATATCAGGAGTGGACCACTGGATTGCCCAGCAATATTCCGCTAACATTAATGGCAGGACTTTAATCTTTGGCAAACTGACGGGGCAATATCAGTCAATGATTCCGGGGGGATGTCTATCTGAGTTTGCGTTGCGCTTTGAGGAGTATTTTCATAACAGGAGAAACTCAAAGTCATTGTCAATTGCACCTGTGACGGCTGGCGGCCTTTCTGAAATCGTTAGTTTTTATGACGAAGCCTTCAAAGCCAACAGGTGGTTTGGAACCCAGCTAGGCGCCAAGAGCCTATGGGATTTTTTTTCAGATGGCTTGAAGGCGCCGGAGATACGCTGGCTGAAGCTTATATCAGGCGGAGAGACTGCCGGCTTTTCTGCCTTGGTAGAGGATGGAAACTTTATTTACAGTGATGAAACTCTCATATCCAATGCATTTCAAGGTTGCGGGATTGGCACGTTATATTTCAGAGCCCTTTGCAAGGTTGCCCAGCAGCAGCAAAAACCGATCTATGGGGACATTGTCTACAGCAGGCACAGCCGCGTTATTGCCAGGGTTTTTGCCGGGGAATTCGGGCTGGTGCCCATTGGGTTTGTCCTGATCTGGACGAGGCGGCAATTGCCATTAGCAATGGTGCGCATAGCCACTCAAGAGACATTGCAGGATTTGAGTGGATATGAGCAGGTGCGATTGATATCCGATGCAATCTACAAAACGAATGATGAGTTGAGAGGTTCTTCGAGGAGATGCGTTGGCTTCAATTGTGATACAAACACGCCAATGCTGCTCGATGATCCGAAATTAATTTCTTGTTTATTGGAAAAAAGCGATCAAACCGAAGTGCGGTCTGTTGCCGCCTTGCTTGAGTTAATCAAGCTTCAGATGCCATCGGTCAAATAGCAACCTCCGCAAGAGCGTAGCGAAAATCCTCTTGCACAATGCTGCGTGGCTCTGCGGAAAACGCTGACTTTAATTCAATACTCATACCTTCGAGGTCGAATTTATACGCACGATTTGTGACGAGATGTCCGCCCTTCTCGATGTTCAGCGGGAATTCTCCATTTTCACCGGAAACCGAGACCCTGCTGGTTGCGGCCAGCAACGTCTCGATCATGCACTCCTTCTCATCATAGGCGACTTCGTGCTCGAACGCCGAAAGTGGTATGTTCCAGCCAAACAGACTGTTGAGTTGGCACACCATATTCAGCCCGGCCAGAGCGGCATAGCCTGTGGTGTCATCATACGCCGCAGTTAATCTGCTCGCAGGTTTGATCAGGTCGAAGCCGGTCACAAAGCGGTCGCGCTCAGCCAAATGCTCTCGCACCAAGTGGAAAAAATCCGAGCGCTGCTGGCGGGAGAAATTTCCGATCGTACTGCCAAGGAAGCACAGCACCACCGGCCCTTGCCCGCGGAAATCCGGGATACTCTCTATTCCGCTGACTATTGATTGCACACGAAACGATGCGTCCACATCCGGGAACGCGCTGCGAATGCGCAGTTCCGCGGCTTCCGTTGCCGCGGAACTGCTGTCGATCCCCACATAGCGCATGCTTTGCCGTGGCAGGCTCTCAAGACTGCAAACAGCCTTCCGGCCATCGCCGCACCCGAGGTCTACAAGTGTTGCGCCGTCCAGTGTCAGTTCCGAAAAATACCGGCGCAATAGTTGGTATTCTGCACGTGCAAGATAATACGCAGGAGTTCCGCACAGCTTCTCGAATAGCAGATTTCCTACCTCGTCATAGAGGAATTGATAAGGAATCCGGCCGTCGAGAAGCTGTTCATACACTTCCCTCCTGCCATCCGTCATATAGAGTAGCCGCCATCAACGACGATGTTCGCGCCGTTGATGAAATTCGAATCCCTTGCCAGCAAAAACGACACCAGGGTGGATATATCCGTGACCTGGCCATTTCGTTTAGTTTTCTGACGGTCGATTGTCGCGCCGCGCATGGCCTCTTCGCTCTCGTAACCGTAAAGCTGCTTCCAGACAGGCCAATGCTTCTCGGTCATTTCAGTGACAATCACGCCGGGGGAAATGCAGACCGCCCGGATGGGATTGGTCTTGGATGCCAGCTCGTTTGCCACCGCTCTTGTGTAAGCCAGCATCGCGCCCTTTGTCGCCGCGTAAATGCTGGAAAACGAACTTCCAACCAGAGCGGATATGGATGCGAAATTGACGACCGTGGCGCAGTCGGATTTCTCCAGGCATGGAATGCACAACTGGACGCCGAGCATGGTCCCGAACACATTGACGGCAAACGTCTTGTCGAAGGTTGCGCGGGTGAGATCGTCGATCTTTTCGACGTAGAGAAGCCCCGCGCAGTTGATGAGTCCGTCCAAGGCGCCGCCCGTACTCTGAATGTCCTGCATGGCTGCCTGCCAGACATCCGGGGTGCATATATCGCCGCGAAAGAACTTAAGATTACTCACGCGGTCCGGGTTGCACGCCAGGGTTGATTTATCCAGCTCCGCCAAGTCAAGGCCATAGACATTCGCGTTCGAATCAAGCAAGCGCGCAGCTACAGCCTTGCCAATTCCGCTCGCCGCACCTGTAACAAGGAAGGTTCTTCCAGTAAAATTAAACGAGATATCTTTGGCTTCGCGTGATTGATTCGTCATGGCTCAAGGTCACCCGTTTTGTTTCAAAAAAAGTGGTTGGACAATCGAAATATGCGCATACTCAGGGACAGCGATGTGCTCACTGTAGTCCTTACGCCGGTTCCTGAAAGAACATACGCCAATAGCAATCCCTGAAGCGTGTCAGCCGGGATGGCTTCTCTTTATTTCACCAGCTCATACGTCTGCTAAGCCTGACCGCTGGTCATAGCTCCGATACATACCCGCAACGTTTACTATAGCCGGCTTCGCCGGGATTGTCATATTGGATTTAAAGATGTGTTTCCTCATTTTCGCGAATCTTTCGGCGCCAGTCCGCCGGGCGAGGAACTTGGTTCGGTGAACCGGCCGCCGGGGATACGCCCGAGCAGGAGCATTGGCTCTGGGCGGCGTTCCACATCGAAATCAAGTAGCCGCCGCCCGCCGCCTGCCTTAAATCTTGAACTTCGGATCGAGGAAATCCCGCAGTGCGTCGCCGAACAGGTTGAAGGCGAACACCGTTATCGAAATCGCCACGCCCGGAAAGATAATCATCCACGGCGCCTCGCTGCGGAAGTCCGCCGCATTGCCCGACAGCATCAGCCCCCAGGCCGGCGTCGGCTCCGTCACGCCCAGACCCAGGAACGACAGCGACGCTTCCAGCAAAATCGCCTGCGCCACATAGGCCGCGAACAGGATGATGAACGGTGCGAACACGTTGGGCACGATATGGCGGAAGATGATGCGCATATGGCCGTAGCCGGCGGCGCGCGCCGCGTCGATATAGGGCATCTCGCGCACGGTCAGCGTCGGCGCGCGCACAACCCGCGCCACCTTCGGAATGATCGGGATGGCGATGCCCACGACCAGGTTCACGTCAATGCCCAGCGCCCGGTATTTGCCCAGCATGTAAACCGAGACGATGGCCAGCACGATGATGGGGAACGACAAGAGCATGTCGATCAGGCGCTGGATGATGAAGTCCACCCGGCCGCCGAAATAGCCGATATAGCCCGAGGTCACGCCGATGACGCCGCCGGTGACGCAGCCCAGCATAGAGGCGAGGATGCCGATGGTCAGGGCGGTGCGCGCGCCGTACAGCACGCGGGAGAACAGGTCGCGGCCGAAATTGTCGGTGCCGAACCAGTGTTCCTGGCTTGGCGCTTGCAGCAGGGCGCCGAAGTCGATGGCCAGCGGATCGTAAGGCGCGATCAGATCGGCGCCGGCGCTGGCCACGGCGAGCGCGGCGACGAGCAGCGCCGAAAACGCGCCGATCGGCTGCTGGCGGAAAAAGGTGAGAATGACGGACTGCCGTTTGGGGCGCGGCACGCCGTTGGCGATGGATGCTTCGGCCATGGCCATCACCGGCCTCCTTCGCGAATTCGGGGATCGAGATAGGCGTAAAGCACGTCAACAACCAGCGTGCTCAGCATGAAAATGACGGCGATGAGCATGACGATGCCCTGCGTCAGGGTGAAATCGTTGCGGATGACGGCCTGCACGAACAGCCGCCCCAGGCCGTTCAGATTGAACACCTGCTCCGTGACCACCAAGCCGCCGATGAGAAAGGCGAACTCCAGGCCCAGCACGGTGATGGCGGGCAGCAGCGCGTTGCGCAGGGCGTGGCGCGAGATCACCAGCCGCTCGGAGACGCCCTTGGCCCGCGCCGTGCGGATGTAGTCCTCCATCATCACCTCGATAATGGACGAGCGCACCATGCGCGTGAGCACTGCCGAATAGCGGTAGCCGACGGCGAGCGCCGGCCAGATGAGCTGCGACAGGTTCTTCCACGGGTCAACCCAAATGGGCGTGTAGGTGAGTTCCGGCAGCCAGTGAAACGTGAACAGCAACCCCATGATAATCAGCATGCCCACCCAGAAGGAGGGCATGGCGAGGCCGCCGATGGTGATAATTCGTATGAGATGATCGAGGAAGGTGTCTTTGTAGAGCGCCGATATGATGCCGAGCGGTAGGGCCAGCAGCACGGCGATCATCGTCGCCAGCAGCGCCACCTCCAGCGTCAGGCTGAGGCGCGTGCCGATCTCGTCGGCGACGGAAATCTCGGTCCACATGGACTTGCCGAAATCGAGGGTCGCGAGGCCGGTCATCCAATCGGCGTATTGCTTGTAGAGCGGCTGATTGAGACCGAGCCGGGTGCGTTCGGCTTCGATGGTCTCCTGGCTGACCGAAGCGCCGTCGCCTCTCAGCTTGAGTTCGACGATGTCGCCGGGCACGACACGCAGCATCAGGAAGGTAAGCGTCGCCACGCCGATGAGCGTGGGGAGCATGTAGAACAGACGCTTGAAGATAAACCGTATCATACTCTGTACTGCCCCGGAAATGCTGCGGCGGGCGTTAATGCTGCCCGCCGCCATTGAGTTAGACTGCGAAGTTATTTCTCAGGCGTCAGCCATACCTCGGCGAGGTCGTGCCCCAGCAGATGGCTCGGTGACATCTTCCAGCCCTGGATGCGCGAGCTGAGAGCCACGGTGCGGAACCACCAGAAGTATGGCACCTGAGCGGCCTGCGTAATGACGCGGGCTTCGAACTGGCGGACCAGTTCCTCACGCTTCTTGGGGTCGGTCTCGCGCAACTGCTTGTCGAACAGCGCGTCGGCCTCACGATCGACGAAGCCGGTGCCGTTCTGCGGCGAGCGGTCGGGCGACAGGTATTTCGTCAGCGTCAGGCTGGGATCTTCGAGCACGCTGTTGTTGAAGTCGATGGCGGTGTCGAAGTTGCTGGTCTTGATGCCTTCGCGATACGGAGCGGTTTCCACCTGTTTGTGGACGGCCTCGACGCCGATCTGGCGCCACTGGTCAACCAGGAACACGCCGGCCGCGGTATAGGGCTGGTTCGTGGAGCGGTTGAGCACCTCGAACTTCAGGTTCTCGACGCCGGCTTCCTTGAGCAGAGCCTTGGCCTTTTCGCGGGCCGCCTTGATGTCGGTCTCGAAGCCGGGAAGGGCGGTCAGCGTCTTTACATCAGCCGCGAAGGGTGCGCCGGGCCGGATAAAGGTGCCAACGGCGCGCATGATGGTGGTGGTGCGAAGCCCCTGGCTGCCGCCCTGGCGGTCGATGGCCATGGACAGCGCCTGACGCACGCGGATGTCGTTGAACGGCGGACGCTTCGTATTGAAGACGATCTGCATCCCCGTGCTGGAGTCCTGCTCGTAGAACTTGATCTTGTCGCCCATGGCCTCCTGGAGGCGCTTCTTGTCGGCGGGCGAAATGAAGCGGAACTCGCCGAGGATCTGGCCGCCCTGGAGGGCGTTCACCATGGCCGAGGACTGGGTGAAGACGACAGCCTTGTAGCCGTCGAGATAGGGCAGGCCGGCGCGGAAGTAGTGCTCGTTACGCGCGGCGGTGACGTGGCTGCCGCGCACATATTCCACCATCTTGAACGCGCCGGAACCGAGCACGTTGGCGATGGGGAATTTCGGGTCTTCCGCCAGCTTCTTGGCCGAGTAGATGCAGCCATGCGGCGAGGCGAGGTTGAGCAGCATCGCCGGATTGGCGGCCTTCAGCTTGAACACGACCTGCGTGGGCGAGGGCGTTTCGATGGCCTCGATGTCGGTGAACGACGCCTTGCGGAAGGAGGCGACGCCCTCGGCGGGGTGCGGTAGCGGTCGTAGCTGGCTTTGACGTCCGCCGAGGTGAGCGGCGTGCCATCGCTGAACTTCACATTATCGTGAAGATCGAAGGTGTAGGTCTTGCCGTCGTCGGAGATTTTCCACGACTTGGCCAGGTCGCCCTTGACCTTGGTATAGTTGTCGAGATCGACCTTCAGCAGCAGCGAGTAGAAGGCGCCGACGGTGTGGATGACCGCGAAGGTGTCCGTGCCGCCGCAATCCATGGTGCCTGCTTCGGCGCTAAGGCCCCAGATCAGCGTGCCGCCCTTGACAGGCGTATCGGCGGCTTCGGCACTCACGCCGAGGCCGGCGGCGAATAACGCCGTCAGAGCGTAACGAAATACAGACATGCATAACCTCCCTTGGATGGTTCGTGAACGGATTAAACTTTATGGCATGCTACGACGTGGTCAGGACGGATTTGCCGCGCTTCGGGAATAGTCTGGCGGCATTCGTCAGAGGCGAGAGGGCAGCGCGTGTGGAAGACGCAGCCCGATGGCGGATTGAGCGGCGAGGGCAGTTCGCCTTGCAGGGCGCGGGCCATGCGTGCCCGTTCCACGAGCGGATCGGGCACCGGCGCCGCGTCCAGCAGGGCGCGGGTGTAGGGGTGGAGCGGTTCGGCGCCAGGTGGCCGTTGGAGGATACTCGCCGACCACCGAAACACCGACGCCATGCAGGTCGCCGGAGACCTTGTAGCTGTTGTCGTCGAACTTGCCGCCCGCGCGCAGCACGGTGAGGATGACCTCAGCCGGCGGCTACAGCACCCTCTTCCTTGTGGATGTCGACCTGGATGCCGCGACCGTTGTCGGACACGCTGACCGAGCCGTCCTCGTGGATGGTCACGAAGATATCGTTGGCGTGGCCGGTCACGCCTCGTCGACCGAGTTGTCGACCACTTCGAACACGATGTGACGCAGGCCAGCGCC
>CAWHDD010000018.1:0-137984 GCA_963827885.1 uncultured Alphaproteobacteria bacterium
AAACGTGTCATCCAAATTTCGAGCGGGCAGCCATCGCGGGCGCAAAAGCGGGCTTCCTTTTGTCCGGCCCAGCCGCTCAGTCACATGCTGCGCATGTTCCCTCGCTAAGCAGACTTCCTTTTGTTCGGCCTGTAAGCCCCTTCCTTCCGTCCCGGCCCTGCATACATGCCCAGCCGCCGGATTCGGGGAGCTGTCAAGGCTGCGCGCTTCTTCAGCGCGCACCGGCGGAGCCGGCTTGGCCTTGATAGCTCCCCGAAGCCGGTGGCATCCTCGCGGCAGGCGGGGGGCTTCTCTCCCCGCTTAAAACTCGTAGGAGCCATAAGAACCGGCGATGCCGAAGCACCGCCGGAGCCGCACATTTGGTTCAAGGGGAGATGCGCGGCTAAACCTTAGTTACTTCTTCGCGGCGATCTGCTTGCCGATCTCGGCGGACTGCTGTTCCAGCTCCGCCACTTTGACCTTCTTCTCGTCTTCGCTAAGCTTTTCGTCGCCCCGGACCTTCATGATGGCCTTGCTGACTTCCATCTGGCGGATCGGCAGAAGCTGGCTGTTGTCCGACTTCTTGAGGCCCGCCCATTGCAGTTCGGCCAGGATCTTCTTCGCCGCCGCGTCGGCCTCCGCATTGCCGGTGTTGCCATAGCTGAACAGCCAGTCCGCCAGCTTCTTCTTAACGGCCGGCGTCGAGATCCTTGCGCCAGACGAACGGGTCGGACGGGATCAGCGGCGAGGTCCAGATCACGCGGAGATTGGCGCGGGAGGCCGGCGCGGTCTTCTCCAGGCGGTCCAGATTTTCGCTGTTGTTGGCGGCGGCATGCACCAGCTTGTTGGCGGCGGCCAGGGCGTTGGCTTCATGATTGGCGTTGCGCACCGTCTTGAAGCACGCTCTTCGGGTCGATGTTCTTGGCCGCAAAGATGAACGTCGCGGGCACCAGGAAGCCGGAGGTGGAGTTGGGGTCGCCGATGCCGAAGTCGAGGGACTTGTCGCATTTCAGCAGGTCGTCCAGCGACTGGAGCGGGCTGTCCTTGTGCACGATGATGTGGGAGTAGTAGCCCTCGGTGCCGTTGATGGCGACGGTCTGGGCGAACACTTCGCCTTCGGCGCGGTCCACCGCTTCCATGGCCGACTTGTTGCCGTACCAGGCCGCCTGCACCTTGTTGAAGCGCATGGCCTCGATGACGCCGGCATAATCGGTGGCGAAGAACGCCTTGATCTTGATACCGGTGCCCTTTTCCATATCGGCGAGGAACGGCTCCCACACCTTTTTCAGATTGCTGGAGGCTTCGGTGGCGATGATGCCGAAGTTGATTTCATCGGCCGCCAGAGCCGGCGACGCCGCCAGCCCCAGTGCGACGAGGCTTCCCGTCAGGATTTTGCGCAGCATGATTGTTTTCCCTGTTTGACTGCTTCTGATGCGTGTTTCCGGCCGCGAAGCCGGTATGAATTGAACCGGCGCTCAGGCGGCGGGCGCGACCGCTGCCCAGAACGGCGGCGCGGCGTCTTCGCTGCTTTCGTTCTCAACCCGCGCGGCGGTCTCCATGGCGGGCAGGAACAGCTCCTCGCTCTCCGCGCCGTAAAGTTCGCTGAGGAATGCCGGCGTCAGCGCCGCGGAGGGGCCGTCATAAACGATCCGGCCTTCGCGCAGCGCGATGGTGCGGGGGCAATAGCACAGCGCGTATTCGACCTGATGCAGCGACACCAGCACGGTGATGTTGTCGCGCCGGTTGAGGTCCGCGAGGATGTCCATGACGCGGCGCGCCGAACTGGGGTCGAGCGAGGCAATCGGCTCGTCGGCGATGAGGATGTCGGCGCCCTGGACGAGCGTGCGGGCGATGGCGGCGCGCTGCTGCTGGCCGCCGGACAGCTCCGTGCCGCGCTTCAGCGCATGTTCCGCAATGCCGACCCTGGCGAGCGCCTGCATGGCCCGCTGCTTCTCCGTGCGTGTGAAGGCGGACAGCGTGCCGCGCCAGGCGGGGATCTGGCCGAGCAGGCCGAGGCAGACGTTGGTGAGCACCGAAAGGCGCGGCACCAGATTGAATTGCTGGAAGATGACGCCCACGCGCGCCCGCAGCTCCGCCGCCGTTGGGCTGATGCGCCCTGCGTCCTGCATGGGCTGGCCCATCAGCCGGATTTGCCCGCCGGAATCGCCGGCGTCAATGGGGATCAGCCCGGCGATGGCGCGGATGAGCGTGGATTTGCCCGACCCCGATGCGCCGATCAGCGCCACCATCTCGCCCCTGGCGATGGTGAAGCCGGCGTTCTTGAGCACCGCCGCTCCGCCGCGATAAGTCTTGCAGACCGACGAGATGTCTATTGCCGGGATTGTCAAGGTTCCACTCCTGCCATTTGCCGCAGTTCCTAACAGCGCGGCATGACAAGCGTTTCACAATCCGATGACAGTTGTGCAACAGGCGGCGCGGGGGCTGGTCCGCTGTCACAAAAGTGTCAGGCGCATTGCTTAAACCGTTGCTCAAGGTGCAATTCGATTGGAAGCCGGAGAGACAGATGGTCAAACTCAGCGGCAAGGAATACACAGCCCGGCTGTCAAGCGGCCGGCCGGAGCAAAACAGCGGCGGCGGGCGGACGCAGGCCGGCGCCATCACCATCAGGGAAGCCGGCGAGGCCGATCTGCCCGCCATCCTTCAGCTCTACGCTCAGCCGGAGATGGACGACGGCGACGTCCTGCCGCTGGACACCGCGCGCGACATCTTCCGCCAGTTCAGCAGCTATCCGCATTACGTGCTCTACGTGGCCGAGCATGAGGGCCGGATCGCTGGCAGTTACGCGCTGCTGGTCATGGACAATCTCGGCCATCTGGGTGCGCGATCCGCCATCGTCGAGGATGTGGTGGTTGATCCGGCCGTTCACAGCCAGGGGCTAGGGCAGGCGATGATGCGGCATGCGCTCGCCGAGGCGCGGCTGAGCGGCTGCTACAAGCTGATGCTGTCGTCCAACGCCAAGCGGCATCGCGCGCATGCGTTTTACGAGGCGCTGGGGTTTGAGCGGCACGGTTACAGCTTTCGCGTCGATCTTGACGGCGGGGAGGCGGAATAATGCCCCGCCGCACACCAGCATGCTACCGTGCTCGGAGGCGTCAAGGCCAAGCCGCCTCCGGCGGTGCGCGCTGAAGAAGCGCGCAGCCTTGACCCCTCCTGCGCGCGGTAGCATTCAGCTTGTGCATGGCCGGGACGAGGAATGGCATTCCGGCCGAACAAGGAATGAACCCCTGGGGCAGTGAAGGCGGCAGGCGCGGCACTTGCGGCGGCCGCCGGCCAGTTGCTTTTGCACCGGAGCCCCGCCCAGGTGTACTGAGCCGCGGAGCGGCGAAGGAGCGGTTGGGCGCAGCACAGAGCGACGACAAACTAAAACTCAGCCGGGAAAACGAACGCCGGCTTGAGCCAGTGAAAGCGGCAAGCGCAGCGCTGGTGGAAAACTCCGCCCAGTTGCTGACGCACCGGAGCCCTGCCCCAACGTACTGAGGCCCGGAGGGCCGAAGGAGCTTTTGGGCGAAGCACAAAGCGACGACAACTTAAGACTCACTCCGGCTCCACCACCATTTCCATCCGGTCAGCGGCGAAGGCCGCCTCCACGAGCTGGAGCGGCCGGCGGTCCTGCGTCCCGTCGATGGCGCTCGAATGCAATACGGGCGCGCCCTCGCTCAGGCCGAGCAGGCGGGCTTCGATGCTGGTCGCGGCGCGGGCGCTGACGCGGGTCACGAGGCGCTCGTAGCGGCCCAGGCCGTAGCTCTCGAAGGCGCGCGTGATGGAACTCTGGCCCGCCAGCAGCCGGGCGGGGAAATCGGGGAAGCGCGCCTCTTCGAGATAATGCAGCGAGGTGGACATGGGCCGGCCGCCGGCCTCGCTGAGCGTGCGGATTTCCCAGACGTGTGTGCCGGGCGCGATGCCGAGCGCTTGCGCCACCTGCGCCGGTGCGGCGATCACCGTGCTTTCCAGCATCGCCCCCCGCGCGGGGAGACCAGCGGCGGCGAGATTGTCCCGGAAGCTGACGCGGCGGCCGAGTTTGTAGGGAATGCGCTGCTGCGTGACGAAGGTGCCGCGCCCCTGCTCGACGGACACCAGCCCCTGTTCGGCCAGATGGCGGAAGGCTTGGCGGACGGTGTGGCGATGCACGCCGTAACGCTCCGACAGCGCCAGCGCAGTCGGTAGCGCCTCGCCGGGTGCGAACTCGCCACGGCCGATGGCGCCGGCGAGATCGTCCGCGATGCGCCGCCAGAGCGGGAGGTTCGCGGCTTCGGCAGATTCTGGGTGTGGCGTCACAGGATCGTCATCCAATAGGTATAGACCTTTGCTGGCATTTCATGGATAGGTATAGACCTATTCGATTCACAAAGCCAAGGGTTGCCCATGACAGATGCACAAACCGCCCGGCAGCGATGGATGGGCGTCCTTGCCCGCGCCAGCCGGGCGGACCTGGAGACGGCCATGGCCGGGCTCAGCGATCTGCCGCGCGAGGACGTGCTGCGTCCCGCTGAGACTGGCACCGTCATGCTGGAGGGGCGCGCCGGCGGCACCGGGCGCAGGTTCAACGCCGGCGAGGCGGCGGTGACGCGCTGCGTGGTGCGGCTGGGCGGGTTCCCCGGATTTTCATACGCCCTCGGCCGCGACCGTGTGAAGGCGCAGCTTGCGGCGAGGCTGGATGCGCTGCTGCAAGACCCGGCACGCCGCGAGGTGCTGCTCGCCACCGTCATCGCGCCGCTGGAGCAGGCGCAGGCCCAGGCCCGCGACATCGCCTCGCGCAAGGCCGCCGCCACCAAGGTCGAATTCTTCACGCTCGTCAGGGGGGACTGATGCACACCACCCGCGATCCCGGCCTCGGTTTTGCCGATCCCGTTTTCGACTCCCAGGCCGCCTTCCGCGCGCTGCTCGACGCCATGTCGCGGCCGGGGGAGATCCGCAGCCTCGCCCGCCCCGGCTTCACCGCGCCGGACGGTTTGCCCCTTGCCGCCGCCGTCTGCCTGATGACGCTCGCCGATCATGACACGCCGGTCTGGCTTGACGGCGGCGCCAGCCATCCCGCCGCGCACTGGCTCGCCTTCCACGCGGGCGCACCGGCAACCGCCGATCCGGCGAAGGCCGCATTCGCCGTCATCGACGGTGCGGCGTCCGCGCCACGCTTGCGCGACTTCCCCGCCGGCGAAGACCGCTACCCGGACCGCTCCGCCACGCTGGTCGTGCTCTGCGACAGCCTCGACGGCGGCCCGGCGGTGCAACTCACCGGGCCGGGCATCGAACACACGGCGGTCATCGCGCCGCAAGGTCTGCGCCCCGGCTTCTGGGACGAGGTTCGCGCCAACGAAGCGCGTTTCCCGCTCGGCGTTGACCTCATCCTCGCGGCGGGCGGCGACATCCTCAGCCTGCCGCGCACGTCGAAACCGACGGAGGCGCGCTGATGTATGTCGCGGTCAAGGGCGGCGAAACCGCCATTCTCGCCACCGCACGAGCTGGTCGCCGAAACGCGGCGCGGCGATACCTCCGTGCCCGAACTCGGCGTGGACGCAGATCCGCGAGCAGATGGGGCTGCTGGTGGCCCGCGTGATGAACGAGGGCTCGCTCTACGATCCCGGCCTCGCCGCGCTGGCGCTGAAGCAGGCGCAGGGCGACTTCCTCGAAGCGGCGTTCCTGCTGCGCGCCTATCGCACCACGCTGCCGCGCTTCGGCTCGTCCGCGCCGCTCGACACGGCGGCGATGGCGATCCGGCGGCGCATTTCGGCGGTGTACAAGGATTTGCCCGGCGGGCAGGTGCTGGGGCCGACTTATGATTACACGCACCGGCTGTTCGATTTCGCGCTCGCGGACGATGGCGAGACGAGGCCCGCGCCGCTCGACAGCGCCCTGCCGCACGTCCCCGATATTCCCGGCGAAGGCAAGCAGAAGCTGCCGCCCGCCGGTGGCGCCGCTGCCGGCAAAGGCGAGGTGAGCCGCGCGCCCCTGGCCGATGCGAATCGCGCCGTGCCCCGCGTGCCCGGCGGCGAAGGGCTGATGGAGCAGACGCCGCCGCGCGCTGGCGCCGCCGCTGCCGGCCAAGGCGGCGCGAGGTCCGCGCCCCTGGCCGATGCGCCGCTCGACAGCGCCGTGCCGCGCGTGCCCGATATCCTCGGCGGCGAGGGGCTGATGGAGCCGGAACTGCCGCCCGCCGGCGACGCCGCCCCGTTCGACCTCACCCGCGACCCCGTCGACTTCCCCGCCGGCCGCGACGTGCGCCTGCAAACGCTGGCGCGCGGCGACGAAGGCTTCCTGCTCGGCCTCGCCTATTCGGTGCAGCGCGGCTTCGGCCAGAACCACCCCTTCGCCGGCGAAATCCGCATGGGCGAGGTGACCGTCAGCTTCACGCCGGAGGAACTCGGCTTCGCCATCGAGCTCGGCGATATCACCGTCACCGAATGCCAGATGGTCAACCAGTTCCGCGGCTCCAAGGATGCGCCGCCGCAGTTCACGCGCGGCTACGGGCTCGTCTTCGGCCATGCCGAGCGCAAGGCCATCAGTCGATGGCGATTGTCGATCGCGCGCTGAAGGCGCCGCGAGCTGGGCGAGGCCGCCGACATATCCCGCGCAGCAGCAGGAATTCGTGCTCTACCACGCCGACAACGTCGAGGCGTCCGGCTTCGTCGAGCACCTGAAGCTGCCGCATTACGTCGATTTCCAGGGCGAGCTCGAACTCATCCGCAAAATCCGCCGCGAGCAGGAGGAACGCCGCGCAGGCGCGGAGCTTCCAGGAGGCCGCCGAATGACGCACGATCCCGCACTACAACTACGCCTATCTCGACGAGTCAGACCAAGCGCATGATCCGCCGCGCGCTGCTGAAGGCGGTGGCCATTCCGGGCTATCAGGTGCCGTTCGGCTCGCGCGAAATGCCGCTGGCGCGCGGCTGGGGCACTGGCGGCATTCAGATCACGGCGGCGATTATCGGCCCGTCCGATGTGCTCAAGGTCATCGACCAGGGCGCGGACGACACCACCAACGCCGTGTCGATCCGCCGCTTCTTCGAGCGCGTCGACCGGCGTGGCCACCACGGAGGCGACGGGCGAGGCGACCGTCATCCAGACGCGCCACCGCATCCCCGAGCAGGCGCTCAACCGCAACCACATCCTCGTCTATCAGGTGCCGCAGCCGGAGCCGCTGCGCAAGCTGGAGCCGAGCGAGGCCGAGACGCGCAAGATGCACGCCTGGGCTGAATATGGCCTGATGCATGTGCGGCTGTACGAGGACATCGCCCGCTATGGCCATGTGGCGACGGCGTATTCCTATCCGGTGCTGGTCAACGGCCGCTACGTGACCTCGCCGACGCCGATCCCAAAATTCGACAATCCGAAAATGGATCGCAGCCCGGCGCTCCAGCTCTTCGGCGCCGGCCGCGAGAAGCGCATTTACGCCATTCCGCCGTATACGTGCGTCAAGAGCCTGGATTTCGACGATCACCCGTTCACCGTGCAGAGCGTGGGACGAGCCGTGCGCGCTGTGCGGCGCGACGGACAGTTACCTCGACGAGGTTGTCGTCGATAACGCGGGGCAGCGCATGTTCGTGTGCTCCGACAGCCATCATTGCGAGACGCGCCGCACGGACGGGCATACTGGGCCGCAGCTTGGCGGATGCGCAGGCGCTGAATTTTGTCCGCAAGGAGGTGAGCCATGCATGAACCCGAACCGCTGCTGACCGTTTCCGCCGTCACCAAACTTTACGGCGAGCGCATCGGCTGCAAGGGCGTCTCCTTCCAGCTCTGGCCGGGCGAAATCCTGGGCATCGTCGGCGAGTCCGGCTCGGGCAAGTCCACGCTGCTGCGCTGCCTCGCCGGCCTCGACCGCCCTGCGCCGGGCAAATCCTGTTCCGCCAGGACGGGCGGCTGCTGGATATCTACGGCCTTGCTCGAGTCCAGCAGCGCCGCGCGCTGATGCGGACAGCCTGGGGCATCGTGCATCAGAATCCGCGCGACGGGCTGCGCATGGACGTCTCCGCCGGCGGCAATGTCGGCGAGCGGCTGATGGATCGCGGCGACCGGCACTACGGCGACATCCGCGCCGCGCGCCATCGACTGGCTGACGCGCGTGGAGATTGACGCGGCCCGCGTGGACGACCGCCCGCGCACCTTCTCCGGCGGCATGCAGCAGCGGCTGCAGATCGCCCGCGTGCTGGTCTCCGGTCCGCGCCTCGTGTTCATGGACGAGCCGACCGGCGGGCTGGATGTCTCGGTGCAGGCGCGGCTGCTCGACCTCCTGCGCGTGCTGGTGCGCGATCTCGGCATCGCGGCCATCATCGTCACGCATGACCTCGCCGTCGCCCGGCTGCTCACCGATCGGCTGATTGTCATGAAAGACGGCGAGATTATCGAGGAGGGGCTGACGGATCAGGTGCTCGACGATCCGCAGCACGCGTATACGCAACTGCTGACATCCGCCGTGCTGGCGGCGTGAGGATGGATACATGAAGCTGCCGGCTCACCCGCTTGGGGCAGGCAGAACCTTGCCGCTGGCGTCCCTCTCCCCTCGCGGGAGAGGGACAGGGTGAGGGGGCTTTTTTGAGGAAACGGACATGACCGTAAAGCTTCAGGCCGGGGGCCTGGTGAAAACCTTCGTGCTGCACAATCAGGGCGGCGTCGTGCTGCCGGTGTTCGGCGGCATCGACCTGAGCGTCGAGGCCGGCGAAACCGTGGTGCTGGCCGGGCCATCGGGCGCGGGCAAGTCGTCGCTGCTCCGCATCCTCTACGGCAATTACAAACCCGCCGCCGGGCATGTCCGTGTGCGCCACCGGGGCCAGATGGTGGACATCATCGGCGCGGCTGCGCGCGATGTGCTGGACGTGCGCCGCCATACGCTCTCGCTTTGTATCCCAGTTCCTGCGCGTCATCCCGCGTGTCTCCGCGCTCGATATCGTCAAAGACCCTATGCTGACGCGCGGCGTTGCGGACGCCGAGGCCGAGGCGCGCGCCCGCGCCATGCTCGCCCGGCTCAATCTGCCCGAACGGCTGTGGGGCCTCGCGCCGGCCACCTTCTCCGGCGGCGAGCAGCAGCGCGTCAACATCGCCCGCAGCTTCGCCGCGCCCGCGCCCGTCATGCTGCTCGACGAACCCACTGCCTCGCTCGATGCCGGCAACCGCGAGGTCGTCGTCGAGCTGATCCGCGAGACCGGGGCGAACGGCGCGGCCATCGTCGGCATTTTCCACGACGAGGCGGTGCGCGAGCAGATCGCCACGCGCCTCATCGACCTCCCCTCACTGAAACAGGCGGCCTGACCATGAGCGAAACCATTCTGACCAATGCCCGCCTCGTGCTGGAAAACGAGGTTGTCCGCGGCTCGATCGTCTTCGACGAAAACGGTATCCGCACCGTTGACGCCGGCTCCTGCCGCCTGCTGGGCGCCATTGATGCCGATGGCGATTATGTGTGTCCCGGCCTCGTCGAAATGCACACGGACAACATGGAGAAGCACTTCATGCCGCGTCCCGGCGTGTTTTGGCCGGACGGGCTGTCGGCGGCCATCGCCCATGACCACCAGATGGCGGCGGCGGGCGTCACCACGGTTTACGACAGCGTTTGCGCGGGCACGCCGTTCGGCGCCAAGGACTACCGCCGCTCGATCTTCGCGCAGATCATCGACGCGGTTACGGCGGGCGTGAAGCATGACGCCTTCCGCATCGACCATCTCATCCACATCCGCTGCGAACTGACCGGCGACACGCTCATGGAGGATGTGGAGCCGCACGCGGACAATCCGCTGGTCCGCCTCGCGTCGCTGATGGACCATACGCCCGGCCAGCGGCAATGGCGCAACATCGAGGATTTGAAGCGCTACTCCATGGGCAGTGACGGCAAGAGCGAGGCGCAGTTCTCCTCCGATGTCGCCCGCAACATGGAGAGCGGCCCGGTCAACGTCCGCCGCAACTGGCCGCAGATTGTGGACATGTTCGCCGCCCGCGGCATCCCGCTCGCCACGCACGACGACACGACGGCGGCCGATGTGGAGGCGGGGCTGGCCTCCGGCGCGGTCATCTCCGAATTTCCGACCACCATCGAAGCGGCGCGCGCGGCCCACAAGGCCGGCATGGCGACGGTGGCGGGCGCGCCCAACGTGGTGCGCGGCGGCTCGCATACCGGCGGCGTGGCGGCGGCGGAACTGGCTACGCTCGGCGTGCTGGACGGCCTGTCGTCGGACTATGTGCCGGGCAGCTTGCTGCAAGCCGTGCTGAAGCTGGAGCGCGATCACGGTATGCCGCTCCCCGCCGCGCTCGCCATGGTGACGTGGAAGGTGGCGGACATCGCGGGGCTGGCGGATCGCGGCCATCTGAAGCCGGGGCTGCGCGCCGACGTCCTGTGGTTCCGCGAAGCCGGGCGCACGCCGCTGGTGCGCGGCCTGTGGTCGGCGGGGCGGCGGGTGTTATGAGGCGGCGAGGCTCCTTTGAATTTTGAGCGGGGTGAGAAGCCCCCCGCCTGCTGTCAGGGTGCCACCGGATTCGGGGAGCTATCAAGGCCAAGCCGCCTCCGGCGGTGCGCGCTGAAGAGGCGCGCAGCCTTGACAGCTCCCCAAATCCGGTGGCTGAGCGAATTGCAGGGCCGGGACGGAAGGAAGGGGCTTCGAGGCCGAACAAAAGGAAGTCCGCTTAGCGAGGGAACATGCGCGCGCCCTGTGACTGAGCGGCTGGGCCGGACAAAAGGAAGCCTGCTTTTGCGCACTGCATGCAGAGGGGGCTGCCCGCTCGGGTTTTGAAAGAGGCGGACTTCAACTAAGAACAGGCACCTCCGGCGCCGGCGATGCCTCGGCGTCGCCTCTGTTTCAATTAAAGACAGGCGCCTCCGGCGCCGGCGAGGCTGAGATGGCGGGCCGCGTGCAGAGCGTCGAGAAAGGCCGCGGCGCCGGCCTCCAGCGAGGTGTCGTTGCGGACTTCGATGACGCGGGCAACGCGCGCGGTAAGCGGGACTTCGCGCGCCAGACGGGCGGCGATGTCGTCCGCGCTCTCGCGTCCGCGCCGGGCGATGCGTTCGGCGAGGATTTCGGGGCGCGCCGTCACATGCAGCACGGCTACCGGGTTGCCCATCGCTTCAGCCGCCGCGATCACGCAGCGCGAGACGTTGGCGACAACCATGCGCCCGCCGGCCAGATCGGCGCGGATGGCGGCGGGGATGCCGTAGGCCAGACCGTGCGCGCGCCAGGACAGCGCGAATTGGCCCGCCGCTTCGGCTCGCTCGAAGGCGTCGAGCGTCAGGCTGTCGTGGTCCTCCGCGCCCGCAACGGCGTCGCGCGTGATGATGCGGCGGGCGAAAACCACCGTGGCATCATCGGCATGGACCATACGCGCCACGTTTATCAACGCGTCCTTACCGGCACCGGAAGGACCGGCAACCAGCACCAAAACGCCAGCACGCAATGAGGGAGATATCATCATGACTGCGAAGAAACTCGGACTTGAGCCGCTGATCGACCCCACGGCGATTATCCGGGATACGACGTTCGGCCGGTATAACGAAGTAGGCCCCCGGACGCGCGTGATCGAGTCCAGCTTCGGCGACTACTCGTACATCGTAAACGACGGAGACGTCATTTATACGACAGTTGGCAAATTCGCCAACATCGCCGCCCATGTGCGCATCAATCCCGTCAACCACCCCATGTGGCGGGCGACGCAGCATCACATGGTCTACCGCGCCAGCCAGTTTTTCGACGGCGAGGAGGATGAGGCCGCGTTCTTCGACTGGCGCCGCTCCCATCCGGTCAGCATCGGCCACGATGTGTGGATCGGGCATGGCGCCGTGATCCTGCCGGGGCGCAGCATCGGCACGGGCGCGGTCGTGGCAGCCGGCGCTGTGGTCACGAAGGACGTGCCGCCCTACACGATTGTTGCCGGAGTTCCGGCCCGGCCGGTCCGCCGCCGTTTTCCGCAGGAGATCGAGGCGCGGCTGATGGACCTCGCCTGGTGGGACTGGGATCACCAGCGCCTGCGCGCCGCGCTCCCCGATTTCCGGGCGCTGAGCGTGGAGGCGTTCATCGGGAAACACGGGTGAGCGCTCATCAGCCGTCAGCGCCCGCCTTCCCCCGCCACCACGAATTGCGCCCAACGCCGGATAGCGTCAGGCATACGCCACCGCCCCCTGCGTCGCGAACGCCCTGCGCATATGCAGGGCGATCAGCAGGCACGGCACATAGCACAGGATGCCCGCCGCGAACGCCGCGTTGATGCCGAAGCTCATGGACACCACCACGGAGAAGATGCTGGCGAACACCGACGCCACGCCGTTCAGCGCCCAGAACCAGGGCAGCAGGCTGGAGTCCTTCTTCTTCGCCGCGCCGACACCCAGCGGGAACATCATGCCCATGAAAAAGCTGATGGGCGTCAGCAGCGCCACCGAAATCAGGATGCGCAGCGTGGTATCGAAGTGCACCGACCTGGCGATCACCAGCGGCATCAGCCACGCGGTCGCGATCAGCAGCGCGATCAGCAATGCCGGACGGATGATGTAGGTGCTGGCACGCAGCGCCTCGTATTTGACGAAATAGCTGCCGATGCCGCTGAACAGCAGCATGGTGAACAGGATCACCGACAATCCGTATACCGGATGGCCGAGGAAAATCATCAGCCGCTGCATCATGGACATCTCGATGAACATGAAGCCGAGGCCGATACAGGCGAAATAGACCGCGAACAGCGCGGACTCGCCGAGCGGCTCGCGCTTCTCGCGGTACAGCTTCGCCATCGGCCACAGCATGGCGTAGGCGAGCACAGCCAGCGTACCGAAGGCGAGGAAGAACAGCACCGTTACGGCGATGCTATTGTGTTCGTTATACGCGCTGTCGGTGCGCCGGAACAGCACGTCGCTGAAGCGCGCCATGTTGAAGAAGAAGGGCCGGTCGTCGGTCGAGGCGCTGAAATCCAGCGGCAGCGAGGCGTAAAACTGATCCGTGGCCTTGCCGGATATGATGGTGTCCGCCACGGAATCGAAGCTCAGCTCTGGCGTCATCAGCGGCGTAAAACCATGGCGCTTGCAGACGTCGAGAAAATTCTGGACCTCGGCCTTGGTGAACGGCGTTTTGCTGACCGCCAGCGTCACGACGTCATTGGCATTGGCGGCCAGGACGTGATCGCGGGCATTGATGCCGGAATCGAACGCCTTGAGCGAGTCATTAGCCACCGACAGCATGCGGTAGAATTCGCCCTGATGCCGGCCGGGGATGAACCAGCGCGACACCGTCAGCAGTCCATTGCCGCTGAGATGCTCGTAAAATTCCTTCCAGGCTTCGCGCGTGTAAAGCTTGTTCTCCGAAAGCCCCAGCCCGCCGGCCGCCGTCGTCGCCCAGGTGTCGATCAGCGAGATCTGCACCATGTCGTAGGTCAGATCGTGCGAGTTGATGAAACTGCGCGCCTCGGCGTTGACGAGGTTCACGCCGGGATAGGAACTGAGCTTGCCGGTGAAGTCCGCGAACGATTTGTTCAGAGCCTCGAAAATGGCAGGATTGATTTCGATGCCGGTGATTTTGGGGGTGCCGAAGGTCAGCGCCGACAGCACGTCGCGCCCGCCGCCGACACCGATGATGCCGCTGTGTTCGATCTTCCGCAGATGGTAGCCAAGGTTGATGACATCGTATTTCAGGTAGGCGGTTTTGGCCGTGTCGCCGTCGAACTTCGTCAGCACGGTGCCGGCATCGGCGTCGATCTTCAGCCAGTATTGCTCGACATCGCCATATTGCTTTTGGTCCAGCGCCTTACCGAACCCCCAGCCAAACGGCTCCTTCACCGGGTTGGGATAGATGCCGACATGGGAGTAGGTGTTCCAGCGCTCGAACAGCAGATCCTCCAGCAGCGCGAACTTGCCGATGCGCACCTTGAACAGCGGCGAGCCGGAGGCATAGGCGAGCGCCTGCGCCACGAACAGCAGGGTCAGAACGATCGCCGTGCCGCGAACGAGGCCAAGGCGCCGGTGCGACGGGTCGCGGCTGAGGAAGCGCCACGCGACGGCGGCAAGCATGCTGGCCAGCAGCAGCACTATGCTGATCGGGTCGAGAAAATGCAGCGCCGCGACCACCACGATGCAGCCCATGGCGGCGCTGGCCAGATCAACGGCATACAGGCGGCTGGTTTTGCTGGGGAAATAGGTGAGCAGCAGCGTAACCGACACGCCCATGGCGATGAAGGCTTTGACGACGCCGAAAAGCCCAAGCGGAATCGCCACCAGGATGCTCAGGGCGAAGATGGACTCACCCGCGCCGTAAGGCTCCGCCAGCGAGAACAATTTGCCCGAAAGATCGACCAGAACCAGCGTGCCGATGGCGAGGTAGAGGGCGGCGGAAAGGCAGTGCATGGCCAATTCGCCATCGACAGCGGACGGCAGAAAGCGCTGCGGATTGGTGTGCACCTTCAAGGCGCCGATGGTGAGACCCAGCATCGCCAGGGTCACGCCCGCGAAGGCGAAATGATAGTAAAACATCACGCCGCAAATCCGCGACAGCAGGATTTGCACCGCGATCATCGAAAATGCCAGAACGGAAATCGCCGAATAATGCAGCCTGTCCGGGACCAAGGTCATGCGCTGCCCGCCTTACTTTGATTTTCGAAGTTCCCCGCCCCGCCAGCGCGCGCGAATTCCCATGTCCGGGCAACCGGATATGGCCGCGCATGCGCAAGAGGGCTGCGTTCTATAACACGGCGCTTTTTGCCAGGGCCAGACAAATGAGGATCGGGACTTCTGTTTGAGCTGCGATGTGCTTACGCGGTGCGCCGCAGCGCCTTGGCCGCCGCATTCCCGGCAAGGAAACCCCTGACCAGGGAGGCCGCTGCCTGGCAAGACGGCCGCAACCAAAACAAGGCTGACTGGCGTTTCTCCACCGCTGCGGCCGGCATCAAGCTGAAAAGCCCTTAGTTGATTTAGGCCGCTAGCCGCACGGTCCAGCGCTCGATATCCTCGCGCTCGCCGATCAGCGCCAGACCATTGGCGATCGACAGCAGCTCGTTCCCCGACTCGATCCGCTCCGCCCCGAAGCGGCGCTCGAACAGGCCGCGCACCGCCGGAACGAAGGACGTGCCGCCCGTCAGGAACACCTTGTCGATCTCGCCGGCGGCCAGCCCCGCCTGCCCCATCGCACTGTCCATCGCGCCCTCGATCCGTTGCAGGTCGCCCGCGATCCAGTCCTCGAAATCCGCGCGCCGGATGGTCATTTTCGTCTTCACGCCCAGCGGCGCGAACACGAACTCCGCCTCCTCCGCCGCCGACAGCCGCATTTTGGCCTCCGAAACCGCCCTGTACAGCGGGTAGCCCTGGTCGTCCTCCACGAGGTCGATGAAAAGCTCCAGCTTCTCCGGCTCGTGGCTCCAGCGCACCAGCCGCTTCAACTCGCGGAACTCGTCCGACGTCTTCAGCACCGACAGCAGGTTCCAGCGCGCGAAATTGACGAACGGCCCGCGCGGCATGTCCAGCGTCTCGTTCATCATGGAATACTGGCTGCCCTTGCCGAGCCGGGGCAGCACCACGTTGTCGATGATGCTGTAGTCGAACTGGTCGCCGGCGATGCCCACGCCGGAATGCGCCAGCGGTTCGGCGCGCAGGGTGCCGCCCTCCACGTCGAAATGCATGATGGAAAAATCGGTGGTGCCGCCGCCGAAATCCGCCACCAGGATGGTCGCGTTGCGGCGCAAATTGCGGGCGTAGAAGAATGCAGCGGCGACGGGTTCGTAGACATAATGGACATCGGTGAATCCGAAGCGCCCCAGCGCCTCGCCGTAGCGGCGGGTGGCCAGCGCTTCGTCGGGCGCGCCCCCGGCGAAGGTCACGGGGCGGCCGACGACCAGACGGCGCGGTTTGCCGGTCAGCGCATCGGCGCCGTAGCTTTGTATGCGCTCGAAAAACGTCTCCAGCAGATCCTCGAACTGGTAGCGCTTGCCGAACACGGCGGTGCCCTGAAAATACGGGCTGGCCGCGAATGTCTTCAGGGATTGCAGGAAGCGGCACTCGTCGGGATGGTCGATATACTGCGCGATGGCCCACGGCCCCGCCTCCACGCGCGGCATACCGCCGGATTGCCAGAAACACAGCGCCGAGCGCAGCGCCTCGATCCGCTCCCCCGCCTGGATGAAGGGGACGGTGTTCACCGTACCGTCCGCGCCTTTCAGGGCCAGGACGGTATTGGTCGTGCCGAAGTCGAGGCCGAGTGCGCGTGCCATGGGACCGGTTTTCTTGTGGATGACGGTACGCCGGACAGCCGGCCCAAGTGGCGGCGCGCGAAGGAGAGGCGAGCCGTGCCATAAAAGTTTGAGCAGGCGATGCACCACACCCGCCCGCGTTTGTCAATCCCGCAAGCACTGCGGGACGCCGGGCGCATGACCGCCTGCACGGAGCGCGGCGGTGGAATTCTGGCCGGTGGTGAAAGCGGCGTCACTCTGCGGCGGACGCCGGCCAGCGGACCGGGCGGGAGCTGCGTTACAGCCCCGCCGCTGCCGTCATTAGCGCTGGTCAGTTCGTGGCGTCGAGCGCCTTCTTGCATTCAGGCGAGAGGTCATCGGCATGCTTCAGCAGCGTAGCCTTGACCTGGCCCTTCTTCACCCTGGACGCGTATCTGGCATATTCCACTTTGCACGCCTTGATGATGGCGGCCTCGGGATTGACCTCAACGGCCTCTGCCGCGCCACCGGCAAGCGAAAGCGCCAATGCGGCGGCGAGGCCGATGCGAATGAACGATGTCATTATATTTCTCCAAATTCCCAAATCGCGGCAACTGGAGACGCATACCCCTCAAGGGCTTCAGAATCTTTAAGCTTAACCGTTCAAGTTTATGGCGGATTGCCGGAATATTATCTTCAAAACACTATCCGCCGCTGCTACAGAGCTCCCAAAACCGGGAAAGCCAATTTTGGGAACTCTGCTTAATTTCAGCCGATCCACGGGCTACCACTGCGGAGCCCGGAGCACGATTAGTTACCGTCCACCGCTTTTTTGCATTCGGCCGAGAGCTTGCTGGCGTTCTTCAGCAGCGTGGCCTTGACTTCGCCTTTTTTCACCCTGGAGGCGTACTTGGCATATTCTTTCTTGCAGACCTTGATGATGGCGGCCTCGCCGGCGTCATCTGCCGCCATAACCGGGCTGCCCAGAAGCGACAGCGCCACCGCGGCGCCGAGTCCGATGCGAATGAAAGATGTCATCATTATTTCTCCCAACCAAAAATATGTGACGTTTTGAGATGCATACATCCCAGTGAAATGGGTAGGAGTGGAATGAGAAATATTTGTGTTCTCTTGCCTTTTTGTGATGCAGGGCGGCTCGATGCCGCAGGACATTTCGTCCGGGTAACGTTCTTATTGCCGCCAAGATTGCGGCCACACCTCTGCCACAATCTGCCGGGGCGTATGTTGACAGCCGCGGGCGGGGCGGCTAGTTTTTCTCATCCGATGGGGATGGGGTTCCCCCGAAACCGCCCGTCCGGGCTGATGACTCCTGCCGCGCGAACGCGGATGGCGGGAGGCTTGCGTCAAAATCAGCGCAACTCTTTTCCAGTACCGTTCGCGCCTGTTTCAGCATCGCTTGGCAAGGAGCGGGAATGCAAAACATCATTTGGGTCGCCATCGGCAGCGCGCTCGGCGGCGCGGGGCGTTACTGGCTGTCGGGCGTCGTCGCCAACATCTGGGGCGAAACCTTCCCCTGGGGCACGCTCATCATCAACATACTCGGCTCGCTCGTCATCGGCTTCTTCGCCACGCTCACCGGGCCGGACGGGCGGCTGCTGGTGAGCACGGCGGCGCGCCAGTTCGTCATGATCGGCCTCTGCGGCGGTTTCACCACATTTTCGTCGTTCAGCCTGCAAACCCTCAATCTGGTGAACGACGGCGAATGGCTGTACGCTGGGCTGAACATCGGCGGATCGGTGCTCCTGTGCCTCGTGGCGGTATGGGCCGGGCACGCCATCGCCGTCCACTTCAACGCTTTGCAATGGAGGTGACCCATGCGGGTGCCGCGCGAAGCCGTGCTGCTGCGGATATTCATCGGCCAGGACAAGAAATGCGGGCACGTCCCGCTGTACGAGGCCATCGTGCTGAAGGCGCGCGAAATGCATCTGGCCGGCGCCACGGTGCTGCGCGGATCGCTCGGGTATGGCATGTCCAGCCGGCTGCATACGGCGAAGATCCTGCGGCTGTCGGAGGATATGCCGCTGGTGATCGAGATCGTCGATGCGGAAGACAAGGTGAAGGCGTTCGTCGAAGTGCTCAACGGCATGATCGGCAGCGGGTTGGTGACCATGGAGAAGGTCCAGGTGCTGCGATATGGCGGGGATGAGGGCAAGGCGTAGCGGCAGGCGAGACCGCGATGGTAGCTTTTTAGCCCTAAAGTCACTCCAAGGGAAGGCCGGAGTGAGTTATTGCCTAACGGCCGTTAACTCTGTTGATAGGGCAGCTCCTCAAGCATCCGGCAGCGGTTTGGAGCGCGTCTGCTTGATCCGCGAGCGGGCGCTCTTGCCCTCCAGCCGGCGGCGCTTGCTGGCGAGCGTCGGTCTGGTGGCGCGGCGCGGTTTTGGCGGCGTCAGGGCGGCCCGGATCAGCTCGGCGAGGCGCTCGCGGGCGTCGGCGCGGTTGCGTTCCTGGGTGCGGAAACGGCGCGCGAACAGTATCAGCACGCCGTCCAGCGTCAGCCGGCGCCCGGCCAGTTTCATCAGCCGCTCGCGCACCTCGTCCGTCAGCGACGGCGAGCGGGCGACGTCGAACCGCAGTTGCACGGCGGTGGCCACCTTGTTGACGTTCTGTCCGCCCGGCCCCGACGCCTGGATGAAATGCTCCTCAAGCTCGCTGTCCTGGATGGCGAGGCGGGGGGTAATCTGAAGGCTCGCCATGGCTTCCTGCTATGATTTAACCGCTTGCGAAGCTCAAATGGCACGCAACCCGTGCCGGGCGATGCTCTCGATCAGCACCCGGAGCCTCGGTTCCTGCACCATCCTGGCAGCGGCATCGGCCGGGAACCAGCCCCGCTTGCGCTGCTTGCATTCCGGCCAGCGCTTGCGCTCCTTGCGCACGGCCAGCAGGAACACGGCCACGTCCACCAGCCTAGAGCTGTCGGCGCGGCGCTTGAGATACACGTAGTCGCCCACCGGCTTGGGGCGGATCTTGCCCACGACCCCCGCTTCTTCACGGGCTTCCCTGGCGGCGGCCGCATGGTCCTTCAGGCGCTTGGACGGCCAGCCTTTGGGGATAATCCAGCGGCCGGTGTCGCGCGATGTCACCAGCAGCACCTCGACGCCGCCATCCTTGGAGCAGCGAAAGGGCAGCGCGCCCACTTGCTTAAGCAAATTCCCCTCCTCTTTGCTTGAAGCCCGGCGAATATGCGGCGGTCCGGCAGCCACCACCGAATCCGTGGTATCGCCAGTTTGTCACCGCAACATTTCAAGGCAGGGCAAACACTATAGCACCCGGCTTTCCCAATGTTAAGTTTCGCGGCGCCGCAAAATACCCTCCTGCGGCGAACGCTGTAACAGAATTTCCACGCGGAAACCATGCGGTACGCGGTTTCCGAAGGTGATCCGGCCGCCATAGGCCTCGACGACATCGCGGGCAATGGCCAGACCGAGGCCGGTGCCCTCCACCGTCTCGTCGAGCCTGACGCCGCGCTTCCCGAGTTGCACCAGCTTTTCCGGTGAAACCCCCTCGCCGTCGTCCTCGATGACGATGCGTACCCCGCCGCCGGTCTCCTGCGCGGTGATCCGCACCTCGCTTCCGGCCCATTTGGCGGCATTTTCAATCAATACGCCGCCCAGTTCCGCCAGATCGTCCAGCCGCATGGACGCCGTGAGGCGGGGCGGGATGCCGATATCCCACGATAGCTCCGTGCCTTTCCGGCCGCGCGTCACGATCCGCACGATGCGCTCCATCACATCGCGAATGGGGGTTTCAGGGGGAATGGCTCTGGCCACCGATTGCAGCCGGGCGCGGAACAGCTCGCGATTGACCTGCCGCTGCATGCTCACCGCCAGTTCCTCCAGCTCCTGGGCGATTTCCGTTTCGCCGTTCTGGCGCAGGCGCTGGGCGTCCATCGTCATCACCGTTAGCGGTGTTTTGAGGCCGTGGGCCAGGTCGGCCGCGCGCGCCTTGGCGCTTTCGACTGCCGCCGCCAGCGCATCCAGCAGCGAGTTCACCTCCGACACCAGCGGCATGATTTCCTCTGGCCCGTTGACGGTAATCCTCGGCTGTTCGCCCGAACGCACAGCCATAACGCTGCGGCGGAGGGCTTCCAGCGGCTTCAGGCCGAGGACGATCTGCACCCAGGCCGCCGCCAGCAGGATGGCGGCGAGAATGGCTAGCGAGATGGTCACGTCCTCCGCGAATTCCCGCCGGGCCGTCAGGATGTCCTGGCGATCCACTGCGGCAGTGATGCGTATTTTGCGTGTGCCTTCGCCAACCGTATAGGCAACCCGCAACTCGCTGACCATCAATGTAGCGCCGCCCGGCCCGGCCAGCAGATGACGATGCACGATGCCGGGCGCGACGTGATCGGCGGGCAGCGCGATCACGTCGTCCCACAGTGACCGCGACCGCAGTTGGGCCATGCCGGTGAGCGCCTGCTGCTGGCCGGGAACAGGCGCTGTCTTGGGAGCGCCCGTGCCTTCCTCCTCGACCTGCCAGTAGAGGCCGCTCAATGGCTGGCTGAAGCGCGGGTCGGCGAGCGGGCGGCTGATTTGCAATGCGCCGTCAGCCGCGAAGGACAGATTGGCGGCCAGCGCGCGGATATAAGTGTCCAGTTCCGCATCGACGCGGCGGGTGACGTGGCGCTCGAACAGGATCACGAGACCGAAGCCCGCGACGATCATAGCCAGCGCAATCGAAGCGCCCGCGATCAGCGCCTGGCGCAGCCGCAGCGACTTGGGCGTCATGCCTCATCCCGGTTGATGATGTAGCCGAAGCCGCGCCGCGTCTCGATGATATCGGCGCCGAGCTTTTTGCGCAGGCGCCCGATCAGCACCTCGATGGCGTTGCTGTCCTTCTCGAAATCGTGGGAGTAAAGCTGTTCCAGCAGCTCGGAATGGGGCACGACGCGGCCGGTATGGTGCATGAGATAGCTGAGCAGCCGGTATTCCTGCGGCGTCAGATTGATGGGCACGCCGTCGCGGGCGATGCGCATTTGGCGCGTGTCGAGCGACAGCGGCCCAACGGTGATGACAGGCCGCGCTCTGTCCCGCCGAGCGGCGCACGATGGCACGCAGCCGCGCCAGCAGTTCCTCCATGCGGAACGGCTTGGGCAGGTAATCGTCGGCGCCGCGAGTCGATGCCCTCCACGCGCTCGATCCAGGTGTCGCGCGCCGTCAGGATCAGCACCGGCATGGCGCGCCCGTTGGCCCGCCAGCGTTTGAGAATCGACAGCCCGTCCATGCCCGGCAGGCCGAGATCGAGAACGATGGCGGCATAGTCCTCGGTGTCGCCCTTGAACCACGCCTCCTCGCCGTCGCGCTCGCGCTCGACTACATAGCCGCCAGCCGCCAGCGCCGCGGTCACGTCGCGGGCAATCCGGTCGTCATCCTCAACCAGCAGCACACGCATTATTTGCCTTTAACCTTCATGATAGTCCAGTCCGCGCGTCAGCGTAGACTTCGATCATCGAACCGTCCGGCGCCAGCATTTTGATTTCATACACCCATTTGCCGTGTTTTCGCTCCAGGTCCACGCCGACAAGTTTGCCGGAAATGGTCTTGCGCACCTCGGCGACCACCTTTTCGAGGGACATGATCTCCCCCCGCTCCAATGCATCCCGCGCGACGTCGTGATCCTCGTGACTGCGATGCGGGCGGCTATGGTCATCGCCGAACGCGTGGCTAACCGCGAAACCTGCCACCAGGGCAGCGCCCAATAAGATCCGTACCGGACTGAATATCTTTCTCATATATATTTTATGCCTCAATGCGGCTGTCAAATCCCTAACAAGTTGCGCCCTTGAGGGGACCGCATTCGCCCCCTGAGTTTGATCGCGATTCCTGAGATTATAAACTTGATATCGCGGTTGAGTAATATCCACTGCCATCTGCCCCCGTGCGCACCAAATTGGCGTGACTTCGCGCGTGTTCCGGGGCTACATCTGGGCCAGCACAGACAAAAATAACAGGGTTTTTCATGAACATGTGTAGAATTTTGGCGGCCTTGCTGGCTGTCTTCATGGCTGGCGGCGCCGTCCCGTCTTCGTATGCAGCCGATGCGTCTTGGAACCTCGCCAATGACGAGGCCGACGACTACCGCCCGGCGGGGATCGGCAAAATCCAGACCGTCGTCGTCATCTTTCCCGAGAATCGCAGCTTCGACAACCTGTGGGGCACCTATCCCGGCGCGGACGGCGTTACCGGCCTCAAGCCCGAGGCTGCCCAGCAGGTGGATCGCGACGGCAAGGTTCTCGCCAGCTTGCCCAAAATCTGGGGCGGCATCACCAAGGGCGGACCGGAGACGCTTCCCGGCGGGCTTCCCAACGCGCCCTTCGCCATCGACGATCCCAAGGGCTTCAACTGCCCGCCAGCACGCCCACCCGCGATCTTGTGCATCGCTTTTATCAGAACCAGATGCAGATCAATGGCGGCAAGAACGACAGGTTCGTCGCCTGGGGCGATAGCGGCGCCCTGGTTATGGGGTATTACGACAGCGCGAACCTGCCGCTGTCCGAATTGCGCGGAAATATGTGCTCGCCGACAACTTCTTCCAGGCCGCTTTCGGCGGCTCGTTCCTCAATCACCAATGGCTGATGTGCGCCTGTACGCCGTTCTATCCCGATGCCGGTACGAAAGCCCGGCCAGCGCTCGATCTCCGCCGTCGAGCCTGACGGCGTGACGCTGACTCTTGCCGCCCAATTCGCCCGCCTCCGCGATGGATGGCGCCCCGTTTACGCCAGGGACAAGGCGCCTGACGCCGGATTTCTACGCCGTCAACACCATGCAGCCGCCCTATCAGCCGAGCGGCAGCGCCCCTGTCGCGGACGAGCCGGACTATGCCGACCCGTCCGCACCCGCCACCTTGCCGCCGCAGACCGCGCAGACCATCGGCGATCTGCTGTCGCCGAAGGGCGTCACCTGGGCGTGGTATGCCGGCGCCTGGCAGGACGCGCTCGACAATCACAGCCACGTCTACAACCACGCGGTCGCCGAATTTCCAGTTCCTCACCATCAGCCGTTCAACTACTTCGCCAATTATGCGCCGGGCACCCCTGCGCGTGCGGAACATCTGAAGGACGGCGGCCTGGCGGGCGGAAAGTTCATCGCCGATATCGACGCGGGCAAGCTGCCGCAGGTGTCGTTCTACAAGCCGCAGGGCAATCTCAACGAGCATCCGGGCTATGCCGATGTGCTGACCGGCGACCAGCACATCGCCGATGTCGCTCGCGCATCTGGAGAAGAGCCCGCAATGGAAACACATGCTGGTGGTCGTCACCTATGACGAGAACGGCGGCTTCTGGGATCATGCCGCACCGCCCAAGGGCGACCGCTGGGGACCGGGCACCCGCATTCCGGCGCTCATCGTCTCGCCCTATGCCAAGCCCGGCTTCGTCGACCACGCGCCGTATGACACGACGTCGGTGCTGCGGTTCATCACCAAGCGCTTCGATCTGCCGAAACTTCCCGGCCTCACCGGGCGCGACGCGGGGCTGAAGCAGAACGGTTTCCGCCGGCCGGGTGATTTGACCAATGCGCTGAAGCTGGACTGAATCCGGCGCGCACGATAGACCAATTCACCGTGGCGGGAGGACATTCTGATTTATTCCCGCCGCCTGACAGAATAATTTGCGGGATACTGCCAGCCAAGCGTGTGTAATTCCTGCGCTTCTCCTTGCCCAACATCCGGCGCAGTTGTCTGTTACACGATTCCGGCTCCAACGCGGCTGTCAAATTGCTAACAGACCCCGCCAGGGGGACGACAGGACCACCCTGCTAGGTTGATCCGTGTTGAAGGGAAATTTTTCCCTCACTTTGAACGGAGACCATAATCATGCGTCACATTTTGAGGCTGGTGGCCGTGGCGGCGGTCATCGGCGCGGCTTCGCCGGCTCTCGCCAGTGGCAGCGTCACAGGCGGCAGCATTTGCGCCGATGTCCCGCGCACCCTGTGGCTGCCCCATCAGACCGTCAGAGCCAAATTGACGGAGATCGGTTTCGACGTGCGCGGAATGAAGGCCAGTTCCAATTGCTACGAAGTCAAGGGCACCGACAAGCTTGGCTTCCTGGTCAAAATGTACGTCGATCCGATGACGGCCGAGGTGGTAATAGGGTACAATCCTGAAAGCCATGAATAGACCTCCGCCGCTGTCGAATCCTCCTCAGGGATGGCGGGGAGTGCCGCGAGAGCGTCCTGCTTCGTTACTCCCTGTGGAAGGGAAGCAAACCCGAATAATAGGAGACAATGGGTATGCGTGCCGTTTTGAAATTTATGCTTTTGGCCTCGATACTCGGCCTCGCCGCGCCGGCTCTGGCGAATGGCGGCGAGAAAAAGGAGCAGTGCGGCAATGCGACGCGGACCCCGTGGCTCTCTCAACAGACCGTCAAGGCCAAATTGACGGAGATCGGTTTCGACGTGCGCAGGCTGGAGGCTCAGCGCAATTGCTATAATGTTGCGGCCATCGACAAGCTCGGCGTTCTGGTCGAGATGTACGTCGATCCGGCGACGGCCGAGGTGCTGGAGACGGTGCACGCGCCCAGTCAAAAATAGGGCGCCGCGGCTAAGGCCGGCGGCGGGCGCTAGCGTTTCCCTCCATTTCATGATCGGATGCGGCGATCCCATTCACGTTGGAGAGGAGCCATGCCGCAGCAATGATCTGGACCGTGCCGGCGCTGGCCGCGAGCCTCCTCTTCACCGCCTACGGCCACGTCAATGCTCAGTTCAAGCTGCCGGGCATGGTGCTGAACGTCTACCGGGGCGCGGTGCCGTTTCTGCTGCTGCTGCCGCTCGTGCCGTTCCTGCCGCTGCCGGATGCGTGGCAGTTTTATGCGCTGACGGCGATGAACGGCCTCATCGTTTCGTATAGCGACACGCGGCTTTTCGATGCCACGGCCAAATTCGGCAATGCGCAGATCCTCCGGCTCCAGCCGCTGGTGCTCATTCTGGTGTTCCTGTTCTGGCTGCCGCTGGACTGGGCACATACGGAACGGCTGTTCGGAAATGGCACGCTGGCGTTGGGTGTACTCGCCGCGCTGATCGCGGCCAGCGTCAGCCTGTTTTTCATGACGCGGTCGCACATCACGGCAGGCGCTTTGCGCTTTTTCCTCCCCGCTGTGCTGGCCAGCAGCCTGATCGACCCCATCAACAAGCTCACCACGCGCTACAGCCACGGCCTGTCCGGCGCGCTCTGCTACGCCGTTTTCACATCGCTTTTCGTGTTCCTGTTCCTGCTGCCGCGCATGGTCAACGGACGTTTCGCGATGAAAGAGATCGCCGGGGCCAGGTACATGCTGGCCGGCTTGAGCATCGGCGCCATCTCCATCGCCTTCAACATCGCCAAAAATCTCGCCATGTCCTGGACGCCCAATCCGGCCTTCGTCACCGCCCTGATTTTCTGCTCCGGCCTTTGGGCGACGGTTTATGCCCGCGTCCGGGGCGAGCCGGACGAGCATAACGTGGCGGCGGGGCTGGCCTTCGTCCTCAGCGCCCTGGCCTTGATGCTTTTGGGCGCGTCCCTTTGATGTCAGTATGCATTCTCCTATCGTTTCGCGCACACTGGAGAAGTTTTCATGACACTGGCAGGAAAGTTTCGCGTACTCGCCCCCCTTCTCGCGGTATCGGCGCTCTGGGCGGGTGAAGCCGCCGCCGAGTGCGGCAAGGCGTCCTGGTATCGCGGCGGCTCCCATAAGGTTGCCGGTGAGAAATTGCCCAAGGACGCCATGACGGCCGCGCACCGGACGCTGCCGTTCGGCACCCGCGTCGAGGTGCGCAACACGAAAAACGGGCGCACCGTCATCGTGCATATCACCGATCGCGGCCCATTCATTCGCGGACGCATCATCGACGTTTCGAAAGCGGCCAGCGAGGTGCTGGAGATGGATGGCGTTGCCAAGGTTTGCATCTCCGAGGTCAAGGCAGAGGTCAAGTGAGGCTGGATTTGATCTGAAAACTCCGGGCCGGCGGGGAAAAATGTTAGTTTACCGGCGGCTCAGCGGACATGGGTTGAGGCTGCGGCAGGCTTCGCCTTGCGGAAGCCCCGTGACTGGTTTACACCGAAATTGACGGGACGATGCTCTGGCATGCAGTGACCTGGAGGGGTGCGCACGTATGGACCGAATTCGCATAACCGGCGGCGAAAAGCTGAATGGGACCATCCCCATTAGCGGTGCGAAAAACGCCACGCTGCCCCTGATGATCGCCAGCCTGCTCACCAGGGAAACGCTGACCCTCAAGAATGTCCCCAATCTCGCCGACGTCAATATGCTGGCGCGCATCCTGCGCAATCACGGTGCCGACCTCGCCGTGGACGGCAAGCGCGCCGATAACGGCCAGCATCATCAGGGCGAAACATTCCATCTGACCGCCCGCGATATCGTGGATACCACCGCGCCGTATGACATGGTGCGCCGCATGCGCGCCAGTTTCTGGGTGCTGGCGCCGCTGGTGGCCCGCACGGGCACGGCGCGGGTGTCGCTGCCGGGCGGCTGCGCCATCGGTACGCGGCCGGTCGATCTGCATCTGATGGCGCTGCAAAAGCTGGGCGCCGAACTGAAGCTCGACAGCGGCTATGTGGTGGCCCGCGCGCCCAAGGGGCTGATTGGCGGGCGTATCGTGTTCCCGATGGTCACGGTGGGCGCGACGCATACGGCGCTGCTGGCCGCCTCGCTGGCGAGGGGCGAGACTGTGATCGAGAACGCCGCCCGCGAGCCGGAAATCGGCGACGTGGCGCAATGCCTGGTGAAGATGGGCGCGAAAATCGAGGGCATCGGCACCTCGACGCTGCATATCCAGGGCGCCTCCAGCCTGGAAGGCGCCGTGCACACCGTGCTGCCCGACCGCATCGAGGCCGGCACCTACGCCATGGCCGTGGCGGCGGCGGGCGGCGATGTGATCCTGGAAAACGCCCGCGCCGATCTGCTGACCTCCGTGCTGGATACGCTGCGCCAGGCCGGCGTTGAGGTGCGCGAGACCAACAGCGGCCTGCGCGTGGTGCGCAACGGCGCGCCGCTGCGGCCGGTGCAGGTGCAAACGCAGCCCTTCCCCGGCTTCCCCACCGATTTGCAGGCGCAGTTCATGGCGCTGATGTGCGGCGCGGACGGCACGTCGGAGATTCGCGAGACCATTTTCGAAAACCGCTTCATGCACGTGCCCGAACTGGCACGCCTCGGCGCCGACATCAGCATTAACGGCGAAACGGCCATCGTCAGAGGCGGCAAGCCCCTGCGCGGCGCCGAGGTGATGGCGACGGACCTGCGCGCTTCGGTGTCGCTGGTGATCGCCGGGCTGGTTGCCGATGGCGAAACGCTCGTGAATCGTGTTTATCATCTCGACCGCGGCTTCGAGAAGCTTGAAGAAAAGCTCGGACGGTGCGGCGCCCGTATTGAACGCTTGCCGGGATAAATTTCTTCTCTATTTTATGCGGCCATGCCCCCATTGAAATTGCTCGCCTTCGATGACGAAGATTTGATCGTCCTTTCGGCCCATGTGCAGGATGCCGTGGGGCGCGTGGCGGATATCGCCTATCTGCCCGCCGAGCGGCGCTTTGTGATGATCGTCAACCGCTTCGACTGGACCAGCGTCCCTCCCTCCGGCAAGCGCGTGCCCAAAACCTTCCTGCGCCGCCAGACCGCGCTGCGCTTCGACAAGGTGTCGCGGGCGATGGCGCGGAATTTGACGCCGGGCGAGGGCGATAAGGTCGTGTCGCTGCTGGCCCTGCAATTCGAGCCGACGCGCTATCCCAGCGGCGTCATCGACCTGATTTTTGCCGGCGGCAGCGCGGTGCGGCTAGAGGTCGAATGCGTGGAGGCCGAGCTGCGCGACCTGGACGCGGCCTGGACGACGGCGAATATGCCGGTCCATCCCGAGGAGCCGGAACCGGCCGTGGAACAAAAAAAGCATTAGAGCGCTGCTGTTACGGGTGAGGCCGCTCGTATATATGAGCGGAAACACTCCGGCGAACGGAAGGATATCACCATGCCCATTATGCTCGACGCGGCTGCGCCGGATTTCGAGCTGCAATTCGCTGAGCTGCTGGCGGCCAAGCGGGAGCAGGCTGCGGATGTCGATGATGCGGTGCGGGCCATCATCGCCGATGTGCGCAAACGCGGCGATGATGCGCTCATCGAGCTGACGGAGCGCTTCGACGGCGTCGATCTGCGCGGCATTGGTATTCGCATCGGCTCGGCCGAAGTGAAGGCGGCGCTTGGGCAGGTGGACCGCGATACCATGGCGGCGCTGGAACTGGCCGCTGAGCGCATCGCGGCCTATCACCAGCGCCAGTTGCCCCAGAATGACCGCTACCGGGACGCGGCCGGCGCTGAGCTGGGGCATAAATGGACGGCGGTCAACTCGGCGGGGCTGTACGTGCCCGGCGGCAAGGCCAGCTATCCCAGTTCGCTGCTGATGAACGCCATTCCGGCGCGGGTGGCGGGCGTGCAGCGGCTGGCCATGGTCGTGCCCACGCCGCGCGGCGAGATCAGCCCGCTGGTGCTGGCGGCGGCGCATCTGGCACAGGTGGATGAAATTTACCGCATCGGCGGGGCGCAGGCCGTGGCGGCGCTGGCTTACGGCACGAAAACCGTCGAGGCCGTGGCGAAAATCGTTGGGCCGGGCAATGCTTACGTGGCGGCGGCCAAGCGGCAGGTGTTCGGCACCGTGGGCATCGACATGATCGCCGGGCCGTCCGAGATCGTCATTGTCGCGGACCGGGACAACAACCCGGAATGGCTCGCCGCCGACCTGCTGGCGCAGGCGGAGCACGACGAAGTTGCGCAGTCGATCCTGATAACGGACGACGCCGGACTGGCCAGCGCCGTGAGCGCCGCCGTCGAGGCCCAGCTTCAGACGCTGCCGCGCGCTGCCATCGCTCGCGCGAGCTGGGAGAGCTTCGGCGCCATTATCAAGCTGGCGGACATCGGCGACGCGCTGACGCTGGTGAACCGTCTGGCGCCCGAGCATCTGGAACTGGCCACGCGCGATGCGGAAACCATGCTGGAGCAGGTCCGCCATGCCGGCGCGATATTCGTTGGCGCATACACGCCGGAAGCCATGGGCGATTACGTGGCCGGCCCCAATCACGTGCTGCCCACGGCGCGTTCGGCGCGGTTCTCCTCCGGCCTCGGCGTGCTGGACTTCATGAAACGGACATCGATCCTGAAGCTCGGCCCGGACAGCCTGGCGCAGACCGGCCCGGCGGCCATGGCGCTAGCCGAGGCGGAAGGGCTGCACGGTCATGGCCGTTCGGTGGCGTTCCGGCTTGGCTTGGCGCAGTCTAACGGGAAGGCGCGCGGCTGAGCACGGCGCACGGCATGTGTTCTTGCTGGATACACATTAGTTCCATATCGGCAGTGAAGCGGGGATCGCAAAAAAAGCAGTGCCTTTTCCTGTGAATTGTTCAATCTATTCTTGATCGGGCCCACATTTCCATCAAATAAGGTGTGCGGGATCAACGTCACGGTTGAGCTGGCCCGTATTGGTGCCGGTAGATGCGAAAGGATGACGCCTCATGGATACGCCGATATGGGTGTGGATGGGTTTCAGTGCCTTAATTCTTGTGATCCTGGCGCTCGACCTCGGCGTGTTCCATAAGGAGCAGCGCGCCATTCCCGTGCGCGAAGCCGTCAAGATGTGCATCGTCTACGCGGCCATGGCGCTCATCTTCAACGCCGGCATCTGGTACTTTCACCCGCGCCACGAAGCCGCCGCGCTCGAATTCCTGACAGGCTACGTCGTCGAATACGCGCTCAGCATGGACAACATCATGGTGTTCGTGCTGCTCATCGCCCACTTTCGCGTGCCGCCGGAATATCAGTTCAAGGTGCTGGCCTGGGGTATCATCGGCGCGCTGGTGCTGCGGGCGATCTTCATCTTCCTGGGCGCGGCGCTGATTTCCAAGTTCGGCTGGATACTGGTGCTGTTCGGCGTGTTCCTGGTGTTCACGGGCGTCAAATCCTTCATCGGCGGCGGTCCGCCCAAGGAGCTGAAACACACCCGGATCATGCGGTTCGCCCACCGCGCCATCCCCATGACGCCGGACTATGACGCCGACAAATTCTTCGTTAAGGAAAACGGCAAGCGGCTGGCCACCCCGCTGGTGCTGCTGCTCGTTGTGCTCAATCTGACGGATATCCTGTTCGCCGTCGATTCCATCCCGGCGATTTTCGGCATCACGCTCGATCCGTTCATCGTCTACACATCGAATGTGTTCGCCATTCTCGGCTTGCGCGCCCTCTATTTCGCCATGGCAGGCGCGCTGGAGGACTTCCACCTCTTGCGTTACGGCATATCGATAGTGCTCATCCTCATCGGCGCCAAGCTGGTCGGCGATTATTTCGCTGGCGGCCATCTGGTTCCGACCGTATGGATGCTGATCGCAACAGCCGGGTTCATCGGCGGTTCCATCGGGCTGTCGATCCTCTGGCCGGAGCCCGTGAAAATCGACAGGCCCGACTCGCCAGAGTAGCGCGATGCACGATATACAAAATAGCTGCGGGGAGGGCTTCACGCCGCCTCAATCGCATCCCACATGACATGCGAAACCGCCGGTTGCGGCGTATGGAGACAGGAACGGCCGAAATGGATCAGAGAGAACAGCAGCTCATCGACGAACTTTTCGAGAAGGTCAGAAACGCCGAAGAGACTTCTGGCCCTCGCGACCGCGAAGCGGAACGTGTGATTAACAGTCATGTCGTCCGCCAGCCCGCCGCGCCCTACTATATGGCGCAGATGGTCATTGTCCAGGAACAGGCTCTGGCGGCGGCTCAGGCGCACATCGACGAACTGGAACAGCAGCTCGCGGAGCGGCAGTCCGGGGGCGGAAGCTTCCTTGGCGGTCTGTTCGGCGGCAGCAGCAGCAAACAGCAGAGCAGCGGCTTCGTGCCGAGTGCGGGCCAGCGCTATTCGGAACCGCCGGCGGGCATGCCCTCGGCGAACTATTACCCGCAACAGCAGCCCGGCCAATACCAGCAGCCGCAGCAGTCCAGTCCGGGCGGCGGCTTTCTGGCGGGCGCCATGCAGACGGCGGCAGGCGTTGCCGGCGGCATGCTGCTGGGGAACGCCATTAGCGGCATGTTCGGCGGCCACCATTCGGCCCAGGCCGCGAGCCTGCCGGGCGGCAGCGCGGCGGCGAACTCTCCGGCTCAGCAAGGTGGTGATGCGGGCGGCGGCGCAGGCAGCGGCAGCGACTACTCCAATGCCAGTTATGACGACGACGGCGATATGGGCTCCGACTTCGGCGGTGATTTCGACGTCTGACCGGCGTTGACACAGCCAGATCGTTAGCCGGCCAAAAGTAGCCCGGCGGTGGCAGTTCACCGCTGGGCAATTTTCTTGTTCTCCATGCAGTTTCCGCAGCTTGAGCGTCCGCCAGCCATCTGGCGAACGGTCATCAGGATGCGTTGAGAGCGGCACGCCTTTGCTTGAAAAACGCCGCGCGCACCCCAATATCGCCTATGGATGATCGGTGCCGCATGGGCCGTATCGTCACGCTGTCGCGGACAACAGGCGCATTTTGACGTTCGTCCGTCTCCGGCTTGTGGAAAAGCGGGAAGCGGTTTGGGACAGACGGAGGCGCCCGGAGAAGGAACCTGCTAAGCAGTTCTCTGGCCCAGCTAGGGCGGAAAAATGCTCGGGAACCGCATCAGGCGATGGCTGAGCCGCTTTTTCCGGGGGCGAAGCATGACACGCGTATCTTTGATGGGCCATCCGTTGCTCCTGGGGTTCGAAGACCTGGGGGAACTGCTCAATCAGATTTCCAAAATCCAGAACGACGGTTATCCGCCGTACAATCTCGAACGGCTGGAGGAAGACGGCACGGGGCGCGATCTGCTGCGCATCACCATCGCCGTCGCAGGCTTCACCGGGGATCAACTGGATGTCGCCGTCGAGGACAACCGGCTTATTATCCGCGGCAAACAGGTGGAGGACAAATCACGCGTCTACCTCTACCGCGGCATCGCAGCCCGGCAATTCCAGCGGGTTTTCGTGCTGGCCGAGGGGCTGGAAGTGGTGTCGGCCGCGCTGGACAACGGATTGCTGATTATCGACATCATGCGGCGGCAGCCGGAGCGGGTGGTGCGGAAAATTCAGATCGTGCATAAGGATGCCGCCGGGTCAGCCGGCTGCGCGGAATTGCGTGGATGCAGTATGCGGGACGGAGCGGTAAAATTGAATGCGAGCGCACGTGGCACGAACGAAACAAAATGGTGTTAGGTGCGAGCCTCAGGCGCAGAGCCATAATAAAGCTATAATTTTACTGACGATGGGTTGGGAGGATGAGTGGCATGAACCAAGAAAATAACGGGCTGTCCGGAGATAAAATCATGAATGTGCGTGAATTGGCGGCACTTGGTCACGATGAAATTGCATACATTCGTCCGCTGACATCTGGGGATGTGCAGAAGTTATTCCCCGATGTCGAAGGCGTTTCGGAGGGGATGCAGCTTTTTGGCGTTTATACCGCCGATGGCAAGCCGCTGGCTTTGACGGATAGCCTCAACGCCGCGATTGCCAACGTCAGGGATCATGATCTGGCGCTTGCCAGCGTTCACTAGACAGCTCCGCCGTTGGCTGACCAGCGACGGACCTGCTTAGAGTGCGTACGGAAAAGTGTGAAGCGGCTTTCCGAGGAGACGCACGATAAAACAAAGATCTAGAGCTCGTTTTTGACTCCATCAAAAGCGGAAACGCTCTAGAGTTCCCGGTTTTCGAGAGAGTTTGCTTAGGCGGGCTTATCCGCCCAACGCCGGCCCGATTTTCCCGGAAGTCCCCGCTTTTCCCGCCAGCCGCCGGCAGCGGAACGCCGCCGCCGGGCATAAAGCGGGGTGCGCGTCCGTTAAGCGCTCTCGCCGGCCCCGGACACCTTCCGCCGTCCCAGCGCCGCGAATACGGTATCGACGATGCCGCTCGCGTTCAGGCCCGCCGCCTCGTACATGGCTTCCGGCTTGCCGTGCTCGATGATACACATCCGGCAGCACCAGCGAGCGCACCTTCAGCCCGTGCATCCAGCAGCCCGTCGTTGCTCAGGAAATGCAGCACCTGGCTGCCGAAGCCGCCGATGGAGCCTTCCTCGATGGTGATCAGCACCTCGTGATGGCGGGCGAGCTGGCGGATCAGGTCCGTATCCAGCGGCTTGGCGAAGCGCGCGTCGGCCACAGTCGTGGACAGGCCGAAACCGGCCAGCTTGTCCGCGGCCTTCAGGCACTCCTGCAACCGCGACCCGAACGACAGCAGCGCCACCTTCGAGCCCTCGCGCACCACGCGGCCCTTGCCGATCTCCAGCGGCTTGCCCTCCTCCGGCATGGTCACGCCGATGCCGTCGCCGCGCGGGTAACGCAGGGCAATCGGCCCGTCGTTATAGGCCGCCGCCGTCGCCACCATATGGCACAGCTCCGCCTCGTCGGCCGACGCCATCACCACGAAGCCCGGCAGGCAGGTGAGATAGGCGACGTCGAAGCAGCCGGCATGGGTTGCGCCGTCCGCGCCCACCAGACCGGCGCGGTCGATGGCGAAGCGCACCGGCAGGTGCTGGATGGCCACGTCGTGCACGACCTGATCGTAGGCCGCGTTGCAGGAAGGTGGAATAGATCGCCACGAACGGCTTGTAGCCCTCCGTCGCCATGCCGGCGGCGAAGGTGACGCCGTGCTGCTCGGCGATGCCGACGTCGAAGGAGCGCTCGGGGAACTCCTTCTCGAACAGATCGACGCCCGTGCCGGACGGCATCGCCGCCGTGATCGCCACGATCTTGTTGTCCTTGCGGGCTTCCTGGATCAGGCTTTGCCCGAACACCTTGGTAAAGCTCGGGCGCCGTCGATTTGGCCTTGTCCAGCGCGCCGGTGACGACGTTGAACTTGGTCACGCCATGATACTTGTCCGCGGCGGCTTCGGCGGGCTGCGTAGCCCTTGCCCTTCTGCGTCACGCAATGGATCAGCACCGGGCCGGCGTCCGAATCGCGCACGTTCTTCAGCACCGGCAGCAGATGATCGAAATTGTGCCCGTCGATCGGCCCGACATAATAAAGGCCCAGCTCCTCGAACAGCGTGCCGCCCGCCCACAGATGCCGGGTGATATTCCTCGACACGCGCAACGCGCTGCTCCCAGCTCTTGGGCAGGCGCTTGGCGAGCTGGCTGGCCGATATCGCGCAGGTAGAGATAGGTCTCGCTGGAGGTCAGGCGCGCCAGATAGGCGCTCAGCGCGCCCACGGGCGGCGCAATCGACATATCGTTGTCGTTGAGGATGATTATCAGCTGGCTGTCCATCGCGCCCGGCGTTGTTCATCGCCTCGTAGGCCATGCCCGCGCTCATGGAGCCGTCGCCGATCACGGCGATGACATGGTTCTTGCCGCCCGTCGAGGTCGCGCGCCACGGCCATGCCCAGCCCGGCGGAGATCGAGGTGGACGAATGGCCGGCGCCGAAAGGGATCGTATTCGCTCTCGGAGCGCTTGGTGAAACCCGACAGGCCATCCGGCTGACGCAGCGTGCGAATCCGGTCGCGGCGTCCGGTCAAAATCTTGTGAGGATAGGCCTGATGACCCACATCCCAGATCAGACGGTCGTTCGGCGTGTCGAACAGGTAGTGCAGGGCGACCGTCAGCTCGACGACGCCCAGGCCCGCGCCAAGATGTCCGCCAGTCACCGAAACGGCGTCAATCATTTCGTGGCGCAATTCGTCGGCAACTTGACGTAACTGTTCAGGTTTCAGTTTTCTTAAATCTTCTACTGAGGGAAGCGTGTCAAGAAGCGGAGTACGATTGCTGATCGTCACTGTTTATGTCCCTTGTTTTTATTATGCAAGCACTGGCGCCTTTTGCTGAACGATCTTGCGATTGCCCGGCTTTGTTCAGGCACGGCTCCAGGGCATGCCTATCCAATCAGCCCGCAATAGCTTTGCCAAGCCCTACGAACCAAATCAGGGGGACATCCGCCTATGACTGTTGCTAAAACCCCCCGGGGCTAGGCCCCGGTGACACGACCATGTGAAAAGGGCTATTTTTCGACATCCAGCGGCGTCAAACCACCGGGCTGCCCTTCGGCGTTCATGGCAATTTTCTCGACCTTGGCGTCGGCACGGCGCAACAATTGTTCGCAGTGGGCCTTAAGTGCTTCGCCGCGTTCGTAAATCTCGATGGATTGCTCCAGCTCCACGTCACCGCGTTCCAGCCGGGTGACGATTTGTTCAAGCTCGCGCATGGCCTGCTCGAATTTCATGGTCTTGATATCGGCGTTGATTTCCTTGGCCGGTTTCGTCATGGCACTCTCGCTCATTCCATTTCCCTTTAACGGCTTGCTTTCAGCAATTCGCGCACGTGCACGCCCGTGGAGCGTGCCAGTGCCGTGAGTTGATAGCCGCCCTCCAAAGCCGAAACGGCTCTGCCTCCGGCATGTTTATCCGCCACGTCCATCAGTTTGGCCGTCGCCCAGGCGAAATCGTCCTCGACCAGCCCCAGCCCGCCCAGCGGGTCGTCGCGATGCGCATCGAATCCGGCGGAGATCAGCACGAGATCCGGGGCGAAATTATGCAGCGCCGGCAAAACGCGGCTCTCGAAGGCTTCGCGGAAATGATACCCGTCGTCTCCGGCCGCCAGCGGCGCGTTGACGATATTGTTGAAAGCGCCCGTTTCCGACTTGGCGCCGGTGCCCGGAAACAGCGGCATCTGGTGCGTCGAGGCGTAGAAAAGGTCGCGGTGATGCCAGAAAATCGCCTGCGTGCCGTTGCCGTGATGCAGGTCGAAATCGACGACGGCGACGCGCTCGGCCCCGTGCACGACGCGGGCATGCAGCGCCGCGATGGCGATGTTGTTGAAGAAGCAAAAACCGTAGGCGCGGTTGGGCTCTGCATGATGCCCCGGCGGGCGCACGGCGCAGAAGGCGTTCTTGACCCGGCCGGTCATCACAGCGTCGGTGGCCGTCAGCATGGCGCCGACGGCGCGCAGGGCGGCTTCCCAGGTGCCGGGCGACATCACCGTGTCCGAGTTGATATTGATGAGATCGTCCGCCGGCGACACGTCGTCGAGCGCCTGAACGTAGCTGTCGTGATGGGCGAGCCTGACCGCCGAAAGATCGCCCATGGGCGCTTCCTCCCGCAGCAGGGGCGCGAACATCTCGTGACTGAGCACTTTTTCCACAGCGCGCAGCCGGTCCGGGCGCTCGGGGTGGCCGGCGCCGGTGTCGTGAGTGAGGAAGGCGGGATGGGAGAGGTACAGCGTGTTCGTGAGGGCTTTGGCAAGCATCCTATCCGGCCCGCTTCCGGCTGCCTCGGTATTCCAGGCGCCATGGGGCGTCGAGGCGTCCGCATGACAGGACGCGGGAGGGCCGGCGCGCAGCACTTCGTCCAGCGACCGGATATAGGCTTTGTCGTGGACGAGACGCAGGGCCGCCGAACTCGCCAGCGGCGCCGGTCTTCGCACCAGCCTGCCGAACATCTCCCCGCTCAAGGCATTTTCCACGGCGCGTAGCCGGGCGGCGCGCTCGGGATGTTCTTTGCCGGTGTCGTGATCCATGAAGGCGGGATGTGACAGATATAATGTACTCATGACTGCGCCAGGACCCTTTGTACGCCCCTCACCACTAGCGCGGCCGGTCCTGAATACACCGCCGCGCCCGCTCTCGAATGGCCGCCCGCTTTCACGCATCGCTGACGGCCTTCAAGTTCACTGGAGGCGGACTGTCCTCCGGCACAAAGAAGTCCGGCGCCAGATCCTGTGTGGGATCAACGCGATAGCGGTCGAAATCCGTCACGCCATGGGCTGCAAGGAATGTATCGTCGATAATGAAATTTCCGGTAAACGTCTTCGAAGGCTGGGTAAAGATCAAATGTGCCGCGTCGCCGATGATTTCCGGCGTCCGGCTGGCCCGCATGATACGCTCGCCGCCGAGAAGGTTGCCGATGGCCGCCGTGGCGATGGTGGTGCGCGGCCAGAGGGCGTTGACCGCCACGCCGTGCGGCTTCAGTTCCTCCGCCAGGCCCAGCACGCACAGGCTCATGCCGTATTTGGCGATGGAATAGGCGACGTGGCCGGTGAACCAGCGCGCCTTCATGTCCAGCGGCGGCGACAGCATGAGAATATGCGGATTTTTCGCCTTCTCCAGGTGCGGCAGGCAGTATTTCGAGACCATGAAGGTGCCGCGCGTGTTGACCTGATACATCAGATCGAAGCGCTTCATTTCCGTCGTGGCGGTGTCGGTGAGGGAAATGGCGCTGGCGTTGTTCACGCAGATGTCGATGCCGCCGAAGCGCTCGGCGGCGGTGGCGACGGCGGCCTGCACGTCGCTTTCCGAGCGGATGTCGCAGACGATGGGCAGGGCCTTGCCGCCGGCTTTTTCGATCTCCTCGGCCGCGCTGTAGATCGTGCCGGGCAGTTTCGGGTTGGTATCCGCCGTTTTGGCGGCGATGGCGACATTGGCGCCGTCCCTGGCCGCGCGGAGGGCGATGGCAAGGCCGATCCCCCGGCTGGCGCCGGTGATGAACAGCGTCTTTCCGAGAAGCGGTTTCATGTTTCCTCCTTGCGGGGTTGGGTTTTATCTTTTGTTGGCGCAATCCGGCGTCCGGTTTCGCGGACCATGCACTAAGAGAGCCGTTTACGCTCGCGTAAAAAAGGCGCGAAATGCCGCTTGTGCCTCTTCCGATGCGAGGCGCTCCACGAACAGCACCGTTTCGGCGTCGATGCGCTGGGCGATTTCGGCTTTATCGCCCTTCAGCAGCCGCTTGGAAATCTTCACGGCCTCAGCCGGCAATGCAGCCAGTTTCGCCGCCATTTTCAGGATTTCCGGCTCTAGCTGGTCTGCGGGAACCACTGCATTGAGCAATCCGGCGGCAAGCGCGCGCTCGGCGGTGAATTTCTCGCCCGCCACCAGCAGCTCGAACGCCAGCGGATGGCCCATGAGGCGCGGCCCCATCAGGCTGGAGGCCGCTTCGGGAACCAGCCCCAGCGCGGTGAACGGCGTCTGGAACCAGGATTGCGGCGAGGCGTAGACCATATCGCAATGCATCAGCAACGTGACGCCGACGCCCACCGCCAGCCCGTCCACCCCAGCCAGCAGCGGCTTTTCCGTTGTGGACACGGCCGTCAGAAAGCGTTTGATCTCCGCGAGGCGGGCAAGCGGATCGCCGGATTTCTGGAAATCGCCGATATCGTTGCCCGCCGTAAACGAGCCGCCCGAGCCCAGCAGCACGTGACAGCGCACGCCGGCGTCCGCCTCGCCGCCGGTCAGCGCCTCGGCGAGCGCCTGATACATCACGGCCGTGATGGCGTTTTTCTTGTCCGGCCGGTTGAAACGGATGCATTGCACGCCGCCTTGCCGGGTCACTTCGATCAGTTCAGCCATATTCACCTCGTTTTCACGGCAAGTATGCAATCTATCCGGTACGGCGCTGCTCGGACCAGCGGCGGAAGCATCTTCCACTTAAGTCGTATACGTAACCGCGTCCGGCAGCAGATGCCGGAGGATGGCGATATACGCGGCGATTTCGGCGCCGGGCGCGAAGGCAACGCCACGCTGTAAGGCTCTTGGCAAATCCGGCGTTATGGTTGAGTGTGTGGGTGATACCGGCAACCGGCGCGTCGTGGGTCATGGTGTCCTCTCGGCTTGCTGCTGGGCGCGCCCGTTACGTGCTGCGCAGTGATGGCGGCTGCCTGAATTTCGAGTCGGATAAGTGTGCCGCGAAGGCAGCCCTTAATGCAAGTGGACAACCGGCGATTTTAAGCGCCGAAAGGTGAAGAACGAATCGTGACGGCCTCTGTGGAATGCAAGCTGGTGCCGGCGGACGGCGGCGCGATCGAGGCGGCGGCGGCGATCCTGCGCGGCGGCGGGCTGGTCGCCTTCCCGACCGAGACGGTTTACGGGCTCGGCGCGGACGCCTCCAACGGCGCCGCCGTGGCGCGGATCTTCGCGGCCAAGGGACGGCCGACGTTCAATCCGCTGATCGTGCATACGCCAGGGGTGGAGGAGGCGCAGCGGCTGGGCGCCATGGACGAGGACGCCATGCCGGTTGGCCGACGCCTTCTGGCCGGGGCCGCTGACGCTGGTGGTGCCGAGGCGGGTCGGATGTGGGCTGAGCGACCTGGTCAGCGCCGGGCTGGAGACGGTGGCGCTCCGCGTGCCCGCTCATGCCGCCGCGCGCGCGCTGATCGCCGCCGCGGGCAGGCCGGTCGCTGCGCCGAGCGCCAACCGCTCCGGCCAGGTCAGCGCCACCACGGCGGCCCACGTTGCGGGCGATTTCGGCCCTGTCCGTGGACATGATCCTCGACGTGGGCCTGCCCCGCCGGGATCGAGTCCACCATCGTCGGCTTTGCAGGACGGCGCGCCGGTTTTGCTGCGGCCCGGCGCGGTGTCGCGGGAGGCCATCGAAGATCTGATCGGCCCGCTGCGGATGCCGGGTGCGCACGTGGCGGCGCCGGGTATGCTGACAAGCCATTATGCACCGCGCGCGCAGCTCCGCCTGAATGCAACGGCGCCCGAAGCCGGCGAGCCGTTTCTCGCCTTCGGCCCTGACGCGCCGGCCGGCCCCGGTGTCCTCAATCTCAGCCCCGCCGGCGATCTGCCCGAGGCGGCGGCTAATCTGTTTGCCTATCTGCGCCAGCTCGATATTCCTGGCGTGACCAGCATCGCCGTCGCGCCTATCCCGGCGGCCGGCGTGGGTGAAGCCATCAACGACAGACTGCGCCGCGCCGCCGCACCGCGTGACGTGGCCTGATTGCCGGAGTTGAAATGAAACCAGGAAGTTTTCCGCCGTCCGCCGATACGCTGGCCCGTTTCACCGCCATCGTGGGGGAGCGCTACGCCGTCCGCAACGAAGCGGACATGGCCGCTTACCTGCGCGAGTGGCGCGACCGCTACCAGGGCCGCGCCGCGCTGGTGCTGAAACCCGGCACGATCGAGGAGGTTTCGCGCATCCTGGCGCTGGCGCAGGAGACGCTCACGGCCATCGTGCCCCAAGGCGGCAATACCGGGCTGGTCGGCGGGCAGATTCCGTTCGAAAGCGGCCATGAGGTGGTGGTGTCGCTGGAGCGGCTCAATCGCGTGCGCGAGGTTGACGCGGTGGGCGCACGCTGATGGTGGAAGCCGGGATGACGCTGACGCAGGTGCAGCAGCAGGCGGAGGCCATCGGCGCGCTGTTCCCCCTCAGTCTCGCGAGCGAGGGTTCGTGCCAGATCGGCGGCAATCTTGCCACCAACGCGGGCGGTATGCAGGTGCTGAGCTACGGCAATACGCGCGACACTGGTGCTGGGGCTGGAGGTCGTGCTGCCGGGCGGCGAGGTGTGGAACGGCCTGAAAACGCTTGCGCAAGGACAACACCGGCTACGATCTGAAGGATCTGTTCATCGGCTCGGAAGGCACGCTCGGCATCGTCACGGCGGCGGGCTGCGGCTGTTTCCGCGCCCCCGAGCAGCAGGCCATGATGTTCGCCGCGCTGCCCGATCTCGAAGACGTGCTCGGCTGCTCGGGCTGGCGCAGACGAAGGCGCGGGCCGGCGCTGACCGCGTTCGAGCTGCTGCCGCGCATCGGCGTGGAGTTCGTGCTGCGGCATGCGCCGGGGACGCGCGATCCGTTCGGCCGATGCCCATCCGTGGTATGTGCTGGTCGAGATTTCCAGCCTGTCGGCGGACGGGCGAGGCCGACGCCGCCATTGCCTGCCATCGCCGAGGCGGCGTTCGAGGCGGGCGTGTCTCCGATGGCTGTCATCGCATCGACGCTGGCGCAGCGGGCGGCGCTGTCTGGCGGCTGCGGGAGATGATGTCCGAGGTGCAGAAGCACGAAGGCGGCAGCATCAAGCACGATATGTCGGTGCCGGTGGCGCGATCTCCGGAGTTCATCAGCGAGGCCAACGCCGCGGTGGAGCGGCTGGTGCCGGGCGCGCGGCCGGTGCCGTTCGGCCACTCCGGCGACGGCAACATTCACTACAACGTCAACCAGCCGGTGGGGATGGACACCCAGGAGTATCTCGCCCGCTGGGAGGATATGTCGGACGCGGTGCACGGCATCGTGCTGCGGATGGCGGGGTCGATCAGCGCCGAGCACGGCATCGGGCGCATGAAGCGCGACATGCTGCTCGAGGTGAAACCGGCCATCGAGATCGAGCTGATGCGGCGGATCAAGGCGGCGTTCGACCCGAAGGGCATCCTCAATCCGGGCAAGATGCTGTAACCGCCGGCGGAATGGTCACGGCGTCGGTGAGCGGGAACGCGAGGCGGCGCCCAGAAAGGCGAGAACCGCCAGCCCGGCAGCCATGGGCGCGCCATAACCGGCGAGCGAAATGCCGAAAATGCGCAGGGCGGGTTCGTCGCAGCGCACCACGCGGGCCGCTTTCAGGCGTTCCATCATGCTGATACTGGGATCGCTGACCAGTTGTCCGGCGCAGGAGTTCGGGCCGGGCCACCATTTCCACTCCACGCCGGCGTGGTAGGCGAAGAGGCCGGCGTCAAAGACGAAAGCCAGCGCGCAAATGATCAATATCACGCGCGTCAGCTCCGTCCGTCCAGCGCCCGCCAGCCAGAAGGCGAGGCTAGCCAGCACAATGACCGTGTAAAAGGGAATGCGCTCCAGATAGCACAGCTCGCAAGGTTCGAAGCCGGCATATTGCAGCGTGAACATCATCGCGATGGTCCCCGCCGATACTACGGCGAGAAAACCGGAGGCGATGCGGGGCGTCCAGGGCACGGGCGACCTTGCGTCAATGAATGCCGCCAGCGGTTCAATCCAGATATTGGGCCCGGCAGCGGGCCGATGTGAGCTGCGCATGATCTGCTTTTGGGGAAACTCCGCTCAGAAGATGTATTTTACGACCACCAGCCCGAAGATAACGACCGCCGCGCTGGCTGTGAAAACCAATTCAAGGCGTTTCTCGATGAAGTTACGGACCGGCTCGCCATAATGGGCCAGCAGCCAGCCCTCAATGGCGAACCTGACGCCGCGCGTAATTATCGAGAGCACGACGAATTCGAGGAAGTTATAGCCCGAAAAGCCGCTGGCAATCGCCACCAGTTTGTAGGGGATCGGCGTAAGACCTTTGAGCAAAATAATCCAGGCGCCGTAATGCTGGTAGGCCAGCCGGAAGCTATCGACCTTGTCGCCCATGCCGTAAAATTCGATGATCCACTGGCCGACAGTGCCGTAGAGTGAGGCGCCGATCCAGTAACCGAGCATGCCGCCTACCACTGATGCAATTGTGCACCACGCCGCGATTTTAAACGCCTTATCCCTGGCCGCGAGGATCATCGGGACCAGCAGGATGTCCGGCGGGATGGGGAAGAAGGAACTTTCCGCGAAGGAAACCAGGATAAGAGCCAGAAGGGCGTTCGGCCCGGAGGCAAACTGCATCGTCCAATTATAAAGCTTGCGCAACGTGACCTCGTCCAACTCATTCTTTCAACGCACGCACTTCACTATAGGGTCGGGCTGCGTTTGTCCATGCTGCCCCCTCGGCCGGCGGGGCATGGCGGGCGAGTATGAACTGTTTGCTCAAACGCGGCTTTTTTGCATGCAGAACAAGGTTTCTTGCAGCCGCAGATGGCTTTGCTCCCAGCTTTCGCGGAACAGTTGCTCGAATCCCGCTTCGTCAGCATGATTTCGCCACACAGGCCCATCATCCGTTGCGTCTGGGGCGATGGCTTCCTCAAACAATTTTTTTTGAATGGGCCCTTCGCGAGACTGGCCAAGCCGTGCCCCGTCCCGTAAATACCACCGCGACCGTCAAATGAGCATGAGAGGGCTCGTTCGAATAGGAATTGCTCCTGCCGGGATGCAGATCGTGCGTCCTGCATTATCCGGCGGGCTGTTGCGCAATTCCTTGTCCAGCACACACAGAGGGATTGCATGAAAGTCAGCCGCCGTACCGTGACCGCCGGGATTCTCACCAGCATCGCCGCCGCTGCCGCGCCTTTCCCCGCATTGGCGGGGGTCCGGTACGGCGAGGAGAAAGAGTTCAGCCATGAATGGCTCCTTTCGCAGGCCGAGGCTCTCGCCCGCACGCCCTATAAGGCCGTTCCCATACGGAACAAGGACATCATCGAGCGCATCGACTACGACGCGTATGAGCAGATCCGCTTCCGCCCGGACGAAGCCATCTGGGCCGATGGCCCGGCCTTTCCGGTGGAACTGTTTCATGTCGGCCGGTATTTCCAGGAGCCCGCGCAAATTCACGTGCTGAAGGAGGGCAGGGCCCGCGAAGTCCAATATACGCCCGAGCTGTTCAACTACGGCACCTCCACTTTCGCCCGCGACCTGCCCAAGGACATCGGCTTTGCGGGCTTCCGCGTCATGCTGTCCAAGGGCGAACCGGACTGGCTGGCGGTACTCGGCGCTTCCTATTTCCGCACACCGGGCGAGACGCGCCAGTACGGCATTTCGGCGCGCGGCATCGCCATCGACACCGGCCTGTCGAGGCCGGAGGAATTTCCGCGCTTCGTCAGCTTCTGGCTGGAGCCGCTGCCAGCGCAGCAAGGCATCGTCATTCACGCGCTGCTGAACGGCAAGAGCGTCACCGGCGCCTATAAGATCACGGCCACGCGCGGCGAAGGCGTTATCGGCATCATGACCGAGGTCGAGGGCAAGCTGTTCGCGCGCCACGATGTCGAGCGGCTCGGTATCGCCCCGCTCACCAGCATGTACTGGTACAGCAAGCTGAACCACAGGCAGGGGACGGATTGGCGTCCTGAAATCCACGACAGCGATGGCCTGGCCATCCTGACCGGCGCGGGCGAGCGCATCTGGCGGCCGCTGAACAATCCGCCCGGCGTGCAGACCAGCTCGTTTTTCGACCGCTCGCCCAAGGGGTTTGGGCTCTTGCAGCGCGAACGGCGCTTCGACCGCTACGAGGACGACGGCGTTTTTTACAATCTGCGTCCGAGCGTCTGGATCGAGCCGCTGGGCGATTGGGGCGAGGGCGCCGTGCAACTGGTGGAAATTCCCACCAAGGATGAGGTCCACGACAATATCGTCGCCTATTGGGTGCCCAAGGAGCCCTTCAAGGAGGGCGGCACCTATTCGATGCGTTACAAGCTGCACTGGCGGACCGACGAGCCGTTTCCCGCCCGCAACGGCCACGTGGTGGCCACGCGCATTGGCGACGGCGGCATTGCAGGCACGCCTCCGGTGCCCGGCTTCACTAAATATGTGATCGACTTTGCCGGGGGAACCCTGCCGCAACTGACGGTAAAGGACGGTGTGGAAGTGCGGCTGTCGGTGCGCGGCGGCACCGTGGAACGGAAGGTGGCCTACCCGGTGCTGGGAACTGGCCGCTGGCGCGCCATCTTCGACTTCTCGCCGCCCGATCATGAGCCGGTCGATATGCGCCTCTTCCTGTCCCGCAACGGTGAGGCGCTGACCGAGACGTGGATCTACCAGCATTTGACCAATGGAGCGCCGCCCCGGACTTAAAGGGACGGCACCTCAGACATCAACCGGCAGCGCCATCTAAGCGCTGCCGATCAGCACCCCCGTCGCGAACACGATGAGCCCGCCGAGAACCACCTGGAAGCTGGCGCGCCAGAAATTTGTGTCCATATAGCGCGCGCGAATCCAGGCGATGGCCCACAGCTCGACGAAAACCACCGCGACGGCAATCGCCGTTGCCAGGTTGAAGCTGGGCAGCAGGTAGGGAAGCGTATGCGCGAGGCCGCCTAGTGCGGTCGCGAACCCCGTAATCGCGCCGCGAACCCATGGGTGCCCGCGCGCGGTGAGCGTGCCGTCATCCGAAAGCGCCTCGGCGAAGCCCATGGAAATACCCGCGCCCACGGAGGCCGCGACGCCCACCAGAAAAGTGTCGTGCGGGTTGTGGGTGGCGAAAGCGGCGGCGAACAGCGGCGCCAGCGTCGAAACCGAGCCATCCATGAGGCCGACCAGCGACGGCTGCACGATCCGCAGCACGAAACGGCGGTGCTGCGCCTCGCCCTCGTCGGCCAGGGCCGATTCCGTCAGGTGCTCCCTGCCGAGCCGCTGCACCAGCGATCCGTGCTGGCTCTCGGCGGCGATCAGGTCGCCCAGCAGTTTGCGGATGCCGGCATCGGTCACACGCTTCCGCGCTTCCGTATAGAAGTGGAGCGTCTCATCCTCGATGTCCTCGGCCTGTTTACGAACCGTCTCGACACCCAGCGGCCGCGTCAGCCAGATCGGCCGGTGTTTGAGGAAGCCTTTGACATCCTGCGCGCGGATCAGCGGGATGTGCTCGCCGAACTTCTCCCGGTACACGGAGAGCAAATGGCGCCGGTGCTCGTCCTCCTCGGCTGCCATCTCGGTAAACACCTGGGCCGACGCGGTAAAGTCCGGCAGCAGCCCATGGGCATATTCGCGATAAATCCGGCCGTGCTCCTCCTCCAGCGAAATGGCTAGGGCGAGGATTTCCTGTTCTGTCAGTGCCGCGAAATCTCTCAATTGATGTCCACCCTGGTTCTCAAATGGCCAACCTTAGAATAGTTCTAATTTACAATCCGTCAACCGCAAGCGGCAGGTAATCTGAATCCTCCGCCGCTGGCTATCCAGATGCAACCCTACCGCTCGGGTTGTTAACACAGATCCCAGGGCATGGATTTAACCTCCTCGCACCGTAAATGGAATGTTGCCGGCCGCAAATGAGGCAATAAGCGCGTTACCGGCCGGGCGATTGCAGCAGCAGCGAGGGATCGAGCGCGCGCCTGATCTCGAAATGGAGATGCGTGCCGTCAGAGAGGCCCGTGCGGCCAACACGGCCGATCAGTTCCCCCTTGAGCACGCAGTCATGCGGCTTCACGGTGATCTCGCCGAGGCGGCCATAGACCGTCTCATATTCCTCGTCTCCGTGGCGTATAATCACGACATTCCCCAGATAACCGCCCGGACCGGCAAACTCGACAATGCCGGCCTCGGCCGCGCGAACCGGTGCGCCAAGGGCCGCGCCGTAGTCCAGGCCGTTGTGCTGGCGCGGAACGCCTAGCAGCGGGTGCAATCGGGAGCCGAACTGACTGATGATGGGACCGTCCGTTGGGTGGGAGAAGTTCGGAGCCTTCCGCGCCAGTTCGCGAACTTGCCGGCAGTCAGCCGCCTGCGCGCCCTGAACGAGGGGAGCCATTGCGAGCACGCAGACCATCCAGAGCGCCGGTTTCAAGCCGTCCTCCCCGTCAAAGCATTTTCCGCCGGATCAGCGCTTGGCGTTTGTAGACAGCCAACCCGGCCAAATCGTGGTCTGGCGGCCGGCGGATTAAGGCGGCGCGGATTGCCTCTTTCCATAAGTCACGGCAACCCATCCGGCCGCTACAGCGTTGACATCGCTGAAAGTTGCGGTAGGAAAATCGCATGCACCTTCAACTGCTGCACCTCGATGATAGCTTGTACCACCAGCAGGTGTTTCTTCGCGTTTGCGAGGCGGAAGGCGCCTCACGGATCGATCTGCGACAGGAGGCCTCGCCCATCCGCCTTTGGGGCAAGGACCGCGACCTGCAAGCGCTCAGCGCCGCCCTGCCGCCTGTCAGCGGCGCGCGCCTGACCTTCATGGGGTCTGGCGATTTCCATCATGTGACGGCGCTCCTCGCCGGGCAACTGACGGCCGGCCGCGGCGAGCCGTTCACCATCGTGCAGTTCGACAATCATCCCGACTGGGTGCACTTTAAGGGCGGCATGCACTGCGGTTCCTGGATCAACCGGGCGCTTCAGCAGCCGAATGTGGGGAAAATCGTCAATATCGGCGCGACCAGCGATGATTTGAAATGGCCGGAGCTGCGGGGCGGCAACCTGCGCCTGTTGCAGGAAGGGCGGCTCGAAGTGTTTCCCTACGTGCACGCGCCGTCACGCGTCTTGCGGCAATATGGCGAGGGCGAGAGCTTCACGCAGAAAGGCCGCGCGCTGCATTGGCGGTGTATGGGCGAGATGAGCGACGAGGAGTTTCTGCCGCGCCTGCTCGCCAGCATCGGCACATCCGATATCTACATCACCATAGATAAGGATGTGCTGGCCGAGGACGATGCGGCGGCCAACTGGGAGCAGGGGCAGATGCCGCTTCAGCGCCTGATTGCCATTATCCGGCGGCTTGGTGCCAAGCGCCGCGTCATCGGCGCCGACGTTGCGGGCGATTTCGGCACGCCGCATTATCCGGGCAGCGCCTGGACGCAATTGCTGAAGCGCGGAGAGCTTTTGATCGACCGCGCCCGCAGGCCGTTCGACGTCATGAGCGCGGCCGGGCGCAACGCCGCCTCCAACCTCCAGCTTCTCGCCGCGTTCAGGGAGGTTATGGGGTGAGCCGGCGGTGGTATGTGCTCCGTTCCGCCGCCCCAAATCGGCCAGGATGAGGTGCGTCCAGTAACAGCCGGAGCATCACGCGGTGATGGCGATAGCGGAGTGACTATGCGCAACGGCCGATTTTTCTGCGGGAGCATCGCGCTCGCCGCTGCCCTGACGTTGACGCTCCCTGTCTCGCGGGCTGCCGCGCAGTGCACGCCGGTGACAGGCGACCCGCCGCAGCCCGGCGTCTGCACCTGCGTTCTCGGTCCCGTGACCGTCGAAGCGCCGGTTTGCGAAATCACCAGCCAGACCCCCGGTGACACGCGTGAGGACACTGTCGAGTGGCGGGGAGATGGCGGGATCTTCTATACCGTTGTCCTGTTTACCCCGAAGCGGCCCCGCGCCTTCAAGGGCTATCTCGCGAGGTGGCGTCACCACCATAAATGCACCGCCAAGGAGCAGCAGTTTGGTCCGCCTTCATATATTGAAGGAAAAGCTGGCGCCAATATCCCGCAGCAAACCACTTGGGGCGGTGTGTGCGCCGGCGGTGATTCCTATATCGCGCGCGCCGTCGCGGCCGGGACTCAGGTGGTGGAAATGCATGCCGCCCGCCGCAAGGGTATACCCAAGGGGCCATCCGAGGTGGAGAAGCTTTTCCCCGGACTGATTGAGCGCGTCCGGCTGAGCCAGCCGCCGCGCCGGTAGGGGCCGGACAACAAAATAGCCCCGCCGGAGCTAACTGGCGGGGCTGTTTTCCGTCACGCGTCCGCTTAATGTCCCGGCTTGCCGTTGCTGGCCAGACGATCCATCAGCGCAAACAGCAGCCCCGAAATCACGAAAGCCAGATGCAGGCCCAGCCGCCAGCTAATCTCGCGGTCGTCGTAAACTTTGACGTTAATGAACGTCTTCAGCAGGTCGATGCCGGAAATGGCGACGATGGTCCCCATCAGCTTGAGCTTCAGGTCGGAAAAGGTGACGAAGCCCATCCAGTCCGGCCGGTCCTCGCTGTTCTTGGTGTCGATCTTGGAGACGAAGTTCTCGTAACCCGCGAAGATGACCAGCAGGACGAGGTTCGCCACCATCACGATATCGACGAGGCCCAGGACTGTGGTGATCACATTGCCGCTCTGGGCATGCAAAATGGTGGGGACAAATTCCACCAGCTCTTTCAGGAAGGTGAAGAGCAGCAGAGCCATGGAAACTACCAGCCCCAGATAGAAGGGCGCCAGCATCCAGCGGCTGTTGAAAATCCCGGCCTCAAGGCCGTGCTCGATGAATTTTGTGCGCTTGCCGCCGTCCGCAGTATCAGACATCGGTGAATTCCCCCTATTTAGATTGCACCTGGAGCATTTCCCATCGAGCTGGAAAAGTGCTCCACCCTTTTTGCTACGCTAGCGCGGTCCTCCCAGGACATGGGGGCCTGCATTCCCGGCTGCCGGAGCCGGCGGAGCGTCGAATCGCTCCTGCGCCGCTCTTACCATTTTGGCTCAGCCTTGCCCAGCCGCGCCGTGCGCCGCTCCCGCCAAGTTGAAGCTACCGGGGCAAGCGCCCTGATGGAACCGTCCGCATCCGCCTGACGGTGTTTCAGGATGCTGGAGGTTGCCCTCGTTCTCTTTTTGTTCTATGGTCCCGCACCTGAGCAAGGAGAGAGATCATGACGTTCGACGACCCCATCAAACAGGAAATCTGGCACACACTCCGCGCCCTGAACGTTGCGTGGACCAAAGGCAATCCCGATGATCTGAGGAAATATTTCCATCCCGATATGGTTGCCATCGCCGGGACGGAACGCCTGCGGATCGTTGGGCGTGACGCCTGCGTGGCGTCGTGGAAGAATTTCGCGCAGGAAGCCGTCATCCACCATTGGTGCGAGACCGAGCCGCTGATCGGCGTCTACGGCAATACCGCCGTCGTCACCTATTACTTCGACATGAGCTTCGACAGGAACGGCCGGCGAGTCGATGCGGCCGGGCGTGACATGTTCGTGTTCGTGCGGGAGGATGGCCGGTGGCTGGCCGTGGCGGACCAGTTTTCGCTCTATCCGCAGGAGACGTGATGCCGCAGCGATGCGCGCAACCAACCGGGAGCCGGCGAAGATCACCGGCCCGGTTATTTGCCCATTATCCGAAGAATGCCGTGGCCGCCCGGATGGCGGCCGCCGCTCCTAGAATTCTTCCTTCGGCTCCAGAATTTGGCGTCCGCCATACTGACCGGTCTTCAGGTCGATATGATGCGGCCGGCGCAGTTCACCGGAATCCTTGTCCTCAATGTAACACGGCGGCGTCAATGCGTCGGCTGACCGGCGATGTCCGCGCCGCATGCGCGAGGTTTTTCGTTTAGGGACGGCCATGCGTCTACTCCTTCCGGGATGCAAACATTCGAAAATGCCAAAAACCGGCATTGAGCCAAAGCCATTCCGCTTCGTCTCACAGCCGGACAACTCAATGCGTCGCGTGAGATATACAGCGGCGCGGCGGAGAAAGAAAGTGTTTCGCGCGCCGCTTTGAGGCAACTTTTCGCCTTCTGACAAGTTTCCGGTTGCCTGGCCGTCTGGCGCTGCCGCAATATGCCCGCTGCAACCTGAGGACGGATCATGACCGCGCCGAAAACCCGGCTGACCGCCGGAGACTTCAACAGCCTGGGCCAGGATTATCTCCCCGGCTATCTCGGCATGGAAATCGTGGAACTGGGCGACGGCTTCGTCAAGGCGCGCCTGCCGCTGAAAAAGGAGCTATTCGCGCCCAACGGCTTCCTGCATGCCGGCAGCATCGTCACGCTTGCGGACACGGCGGCCGGATTTGCCTGCATGGCCCACCTGCCGGAGGGTGCCGTCAGTTTCACCACGCTGGAGCTGAAAACCAACTTCACCGGCGCCGCCCGCTCAGGCGCCATCCGCTGCGAGGCGCGGGCCTTGCACCTGGGCAAAACCACCCAGGTCTGGGACGCCGCCGTGCATACGGAGGACGAGGGCAAGCTGGTTGCCTCCTTCCGCTGCACACAGCTCATCATCTATCCGCGCGGCTAATCAGGGCTTTTCGTATCCGCGCAGGAACCGCTCCGCCTCGTCCCTGGGCATGCGTTTCACCAGCACGCGCGCGGTCCAGTTGCCCACCATTTTACCGTTGCGCGTGAACGTCCAATCCGAAATGCGGTCTTCCCTGAATTCGTAGCGCTGGCCCATTTTGACGGTCTGCACCTGGGCCGGCTCGTTGTCGATCAGCCCGGAAATGACATCGCCCCGGCGCTTGATATCCGCCAGCCAGAAATGCTCGGTTCCGCTGCTATCGGCGATCTCGACCTTCAGCGCGAAATCGCCGACGCCGGGAGCGGGATGCGCCAGCGCTTTCCAGAACTCGGGCAGGGACGCGCGCGCCTCGCGGATCGCGGCGCTCATTTCGGCATCCTCGACGAGGACGTTGAAGACATTGGCCGGGGGCGGCGGCTGCGTGATCGAGAGCAGCACCGCCAGCGCGGCAGGCAACAGCAATTGTCCCATATCGAATCCCCCGCATGAGGGGTTGAGTTGAACACGGCGCCGGCGCGCTGTCGAGCGGCGCCGCCCGGCAATTTCGCGCGGAGGGATGGTTTCCCCCAGCGTGCCGGCCGCGAGGGGATTGATGCGGAATTTTGCCTTCGTTGAATTTTTGAGCGGGCACCACCCGTCACACACTGCCCTCGCCGCATGACTGTATGCAGGGGGTCGATTCCTTTGTTCGGCCGGGGAGCCATTCCTTGTAACTCACCCCTGACCGACTCGCGTAATTTTGTGAGCGCGGTTACGGGCGGAGATCCGGTCATTCCTTGGTCTCTGAAGACCGTGACGAAGCTTGGCACCCCGCCCGTTATTCCATCGAACCCGAACAGCCGCCGGGGCCGCAATGCGAGCCCGATTATGCAAGGACGGGTCATCATGGAAAGCACTATTGTTGGCATTGACGTTTCGAAACAGCAGCTTGATGTGGCTCTGCGTCCAAGCGGCAAGGCTTTCGCCGTGGCGCGCAACGCTGCCGGCCTGGAGCAGCTCATTGCCCGCCTGAAGGAGCTTGCCCCGGGCATCATCGCCCTGGAGGCTACTGGCGGGTATGAAACCATCGCCGCTGCGGCGCTGGCTGGCGCCGGCCTGCCTGTCGCGATAGTCAACCCCGCCCAGGTCCGCGCCTTTGCCAAAGCTCTCGGCAAGCGGGCCAAGACGGACCCGATTGATGCCGCCGTTATCGCGCATTTTGCCGAGGCGGTGAAACTTGCGCCGCGCGGCATGCCGGATGAAGCCACGCGCCTGCTGGCTGATCTTGTTGCCCGCCGCCGGCAGATCGTCGAGATGCTGGGGGCTGAGCGCCAGCGCGAGAAATGGGCCACAGCCCGGAGCCTGAAGAAGAGCCTTGCCCGTCTCATCAAGGCGCTGGAGAAGGAGCTGTCCAGCGCTGACAGCGATATCCACGACGCCATGCGCTCCAGCCCTGCCTGGCGCGAGAAGGAGGAACTGCTGACCTCGGTTCCCGGCGTGGGACCGGCCATCTCCAGCACCCTGATTGCCCTGCTGCCGGAACTCGGCACGCTTTCCCGCAAGCAGATCGCAGCGCTTGCCGGGCTGGCACCATTCACCCGGCAGTCCGGCCAGTGGCGGGGGCGCAGCTTCATCGGCGGCGGGCGCAGCGCGGTACGCCCGCTATTGTTCATGGGCGCGTTGGCCGCGAAACGGCACAATCCCATCCTGAAAGCCTTCTTTGAACGGCTGGTGGCGGCAGGCAAGCCCAAAATGGTAGCCATCATTGCCGTTGCCCGCAAATTGCTCACCATTCTCAACGCCATCCTCCGGGACAAAAAATCATGGCAAAACGCTTGACTTCCAAGACAGCCGCTTCGTCCCGGCCATGCACAAAGTTAATGCTACCGCGCACAGGAGGGGTCAAGGACGCGCTTCTTCGCGCGCCCGCAGGGCTTGTCCTTGACGCCTCCGAGCACGGTAGCATGCTGGTGTGCGGCGGGGCTCACGGCAATCTCTGCAACCCGCTCAAAATTCGAAAGAGCCTGATTATTGATAAGGAAGAATGAAATCGGCTGTTGCGGCGGGCGGCTTTACGCCCCCTCCGGCCGCGCCTGCGCGCTATTCCGAAGACGCCGCCGTGCCGCTCGTCCCGGAGCCGCCGGAATGTGTGTGGCTGTGGGAATGGCCGTGAGCATGATCGTGGGAGTGGCGGTGAACGGTGCCATCGGCGTGAACATGCTCGTGTTCATGGACTTCGCCGCTAACGGGAGTTTTTGCTGCCGGTTTGGCGTTCTCGCACCCGCATTTTTCACACATAATCCAACTCCTTCTATGCCGCCGGCTTCAGTTTCCCGGCGATAACGCCTATGTCCGCCGCCAGATGCGGCGCAATATCGTAAAGCACCTTGCCCGTCCGGTCGGCGGTCACGGCCTCGGGCGCCGCGCCAAGGCAGCCCGCGAGCGGAATATCACCGGCGTTTTCCTCGAAAAACCGCCGGTCGTCGTCGCCCGTCGCCTTGTTGCCGATCAGCAGCAGAAGTTGTGAATGCCGATGTCCGCCGCGAGCGCCTTGATCTGCCGCACCGTCCGCATGCTGCGATTGGTCGGCTCGGCCACCACCAGCATCACGTCCACCGCCTCCGCCGTCCCGCGCCCCAGATGCTCGACGCCGGCATACAGGTCCAGCAGGACAACTTCGTCCCGCTGCACGATGACGTGCCGCACCAGCTCCTTGAGCAGCGCGCTCGCAGGGCAGATGCAGCCCGATCCGCCTTCCTGCACCGCGCCCAGCAGCAAGCAGGCGGATGCCGTCGTGGATATCGGAGAAGCGCTCGGGCAGGTCGGAAACCTGCGGATTGAGCCGGAAGAATGCGCCCATGGACGATTTGGCCGGGGCTCCCGTGCGCTCGGCGATCAGTTCGCCCATCTCGGCGATGGGGCGCAGGTTCAGCAGCTTATCGTCGGGAAAGCCGAGCGCCGGGCCCAGGCAGGGCGACGGGTCGGCGTCGATGGCCAGCACGGGCCGTCCCTGCCGCGCAAAGTGATGGGCGAGCAGGGCGGTGACCGTGGTTTTGCCGACGCCGCCCTTTCCGGTCACTGCGATCTTCACGCTCTCTCCTTCAACGGCCGCGCCGCCCCTCATGGCGCGCGCGGGCCGGAGCATGCTGCCATATCCGAAGCGCGGCGAGGGCAGATCGTCGCACAGGCGCGGACGATGTCGTAGCCCCTTCTTCATCAGCTCGTGATAGAGACCCGCGCCATTGACATCGCCCCAAAGCTGCGCGCCAGCAACCTTCCCATCCGTCACCGCGACCTTCCTGTACGACGTTCCGGCCTGCTCCCATCGCAGAACATGATCGCCCGTCAGCGCGCCGAACGAGGCCACGGGAACGTCGAAAATCCGCACCACGTTGAAGGCTTCCAGCCCCGCATGGCGCCGGTCCACGCCCATCATGTTGGAACCGGCGACGCGGCCCGTGCTGACGGCGTTCGGCCAGTTGGGAAAGACATCGCCGTTCAGCTCGATGATGTCGCCGGCGGCGTAGACGTCCGGCTGGCTGGTCTGCATGCGGTCGTCAACCACGACGCCTTTGGCCGTGGCGATACCGCTGCCGTCGAGCATCGGCAGATCCGCCCGCACCCCGGCGGCGCAGACCACCAGATCGCACGGGATTTCCCGCCCGCCGGCCTGTACCGCCCGCACGCCATACGCTCCGCCCAGCACCGCTTCGGCGGGGCTGCTGACGAGCACGTCCACGCCGTGGCTCTCCAGGCGCCGCTGCACCCGTTCCGCCATTTCCGCGTCGAGCATGCGCGGCAAGACCTGACCCAGCGCCTCCACGACGGTGACTTGCAGCCCCCGGCGCAGCAGCCCTTGCGCGGCTTCCAGGCCGATGAAGCCGCTGCCGATCACCACCGCGCGCCGCGCGCCCCTCGCCTGGCGCTGAGAATGCCGTCAGCGTCCGCCAGGGTCTTCATCGCGAACACGCCGGGCGTGTCCTTCAGGCCAGGAATGGGCGGCATGATCGGCGCCGCACCCGTCGCGATCAGCAGCCGGTCGTATCCCTCGAGCTCGCCGCCCTTCGCGCCGCCATACCGCACCCGCCGCGCCGCCGTGTCGACCGCCGACCACCGGGCAGCCGAACAGCGTCGCGATGCGATTGGTCTCGTAGAACGCCCGGTCCCGCAGGAACAGGCTCGTCCCGCGAAACGCTCCCCTCGACATATTCGGCCAGCGGGCAGGGCGAGTAAAACGGCACGTCCTCCTTCGAGATCATGACGATCTCGCACCCGCCGTCGAGCTGGCGGACAGTCTCCGCGGCAGCTATCGCGGCGGGTCCGTTGCCGATGATGACGATCTTCATCGCGGCCCCCTTACGAAAGCCCAAGCGCCGCGCGCTTCTCCTTGATATGAGCGATCATGCCGGCGGCGGCCTTGATCGGATCGTATTCCACGATCACCTTCGCGCCCGTGATGCCCGCCAGGTCCTGCGTCAGGACTTGCGTGACGGCACGGCCCGCCGAGCACGCGCGGAGCCGGCGCCACATGCACGCGTGGTCCCCAGCGCCAGGAACGAGACGCCGATGGAAATCGCCTTCTCCTGCACCAGCTCCGGCGCCGAGCCGATGGCCGGCAGCTGGCTGATCTTGACGCCGAGCCGCCCGGCCACGGCCGCCAGCAGATCGACGATGCGGGAGTTGTCCACGCACGACGCCCATGTGCCACACGGGCGGCAGCGGTCTCGCCAAGCCCCGCGGCGTTGCCCAGCAGCGGTCAGCACCGCCTTCAGGCCCTCGCCGCAATACTGCTCGGTGGCCTCGCGAGGTCAGCAGGCCGTCCTGGGCGCAGATGTGCGCCGTGCAGCCGGTCGTGACCACCAGCACGTTGTTGGCCAGCAGCTCCTTGACCATCTTCTCCGTCATCTCGCTGTCGCGGAACTTCACGCTGGAGCAGCCGACCACGCCGGCGAAGCCGCAGAATGTTGCCGTTGGCGACGTTGTCGATCACCGGCTTCAGCGGGTCGTCGGCGTCCACCTTGGAGAGGATGCCGACAATCGCCTCGACCGACAGGCCAGCCACATGCCGTCGTCCGTGACGTTCGGGATATCGACCTTCTTGCCGCGGCGCTTGACGAACGACGCGATGGCCATGCGGACGACCTTCTGCGCGCTCTCGTCGGCGTGTGTGCGGCTCGAACTCGATGTGGGTGGCGCCCGGAATGTGCACCATCTCGTCGGTGGTGATGAAGGCGGTGTCGAAGCAGGCCGCCAGTTGCGGCAGGCTCGGCCAGATGCACTGGATGTCCACGACCATGGCGTCAACGGCGCCCGTGGCCAGGATCAGCTCGGACTGCGCGTTGTGCGCGGCCAGCGGCACGCCGTGGCGCATGCCCAGCTCGTTGCCGGTGCAGCAGACGCCGACGACGTTCATGGACTCGGCGCCCGCCGCCGTCGCCTCGGCTGCCAGCTTGCCGGCCCATTCGAGGATCTTCTCGGACAGCACCGGATTGTGGCCATGCGTGGCGATGTTGACGCTGTTCTCCTGCAGCACGCCCGCGCTGGATTCGACCACAGTCACCTGCGGCGTGCCGAACAGGATGTCCTGAATGTCGGTGCACAGCGCCAGGCCGGTCCAGCCGTCCACGAGGCCGAGCTTCAGCGTGCGCAGCAGCAGCGTCACCGGATCGGCGTCGTTGCCCATCGAGGTGGCGTGCATCGCCGTCTCGATTTCGTTGTGCGGGTTGGAGTAGGCGATGCCGAGGTTTTGCCACATCTCCAGCTCTTTCGCCGGCGCGCGTTTGCGACAGCCAGTTGTTGAGCTTGCCGTCCTGGCGGCCGAAATCCTCCAGCGCGATGTCCACCAGATCGAGGCAGACCTCCTTGGCCGTCCGCCCTTCGGTGGGCACGCCGAATTGCTTGGCGACGGCGAACGCCTTGTCCTCGCCGCGGATCTCGTAAGGCGCCTCGCCGGTCAGCGCGTCGCGCAGCGTCAGCAGCAGATGCCGGGCATGGCCCACATGGGAGGCCGCGCCGCCGATCGTCTCGCGCAGCAGGTTGCGGGCCACCATGGTATCGGCGGACAGGCCGCAGATGCCGTTCTTCGGGCCGTCGCCGAACGGGTCGATGCGGCACGGACCCATGTAACAGATGCGGCAGCAGGTGCCGAGTTCGCCGAAACCGCATTGCGGCTTCATGGCCTCCAGACGGTCGCGCCCAAGCTTCCAGCCCCTTGGCCTTGGCGGTCGCTGTCCATCGATTGTTGAACAGTGGGACGGATTACAACGGTCATCTCAAGCTTCTCCCCTCAACGATCTCCAAAGTTCCACGCCGGCGCAATGGCTACAGGCGGCATGCCCGCCGCAGACGAGCGCGGTTGCCTGACGCTGGCGGGCGGCCATCTCTTCAGGCGTGGCATAAAGCAGTGCTTTTGTCGGGCAGGCCGAGACGCAGGCGGGGTCGAGGCCCTCCGCCGTGCGATCCGGGCAGCGGTCGCATTTCAGCGCCTTCTTGCCGACCGGATCGGCGCTCACGCCGCCGAACGGGCAAACCATCACGCACATCCAGCAGCCGATGCATTTGTTGCCGTCGGAGACCACCGCACCGGTGCGCGCGTCGCGCGCCATCGCCCCGGTCGGGCAGGCGGCGACGCAGGCGGCATCCTCGCAATGCTGGCAGCGGCTGGGGTAGCTGAACGCGCCGATGTTCTCGACGCGCACGCGCTGGCGCGGCCTGGGGTCCGCGAACAGCGCGCTGAACAGGGTTTTTTCAGGGGAATGTTCGATAGACGCAGGCCATCTCGCACGACTTGCAGGCGACGCACTTCTCAATGAAAGTAAAGATCTGTTTGCCCACTAAACACCTCCCCGGCAAATGGGGCGCCGCCGGAATCCACATCCAGGCGGCGGTTAGCCCGTAAGGCTTCCCTCCGCCTGGAATGGAGACGCGCCCCCATCAAAGCGTCTCCCGCGTGCAGGACCGCGCCGGCTTCCAGCCTGGAACCCGTCGCCGATGCCAATGCACTGCGGTAGTTATTGCTAAGATGGTATTCCGTCTTTACTTGGATCGCGGCGGCCAATTTCACCAGTGACGGCAATTGTGCACAAAGGGGGGTATTCTGCTCCCGAACGGTTTTCACGCACGTTTGCCTCACAATGGACCAGAAAGGGGCGGATATTAGCACTGCGCGCAGGCAGCGATTTCCAGTGTGCGATGTAACAGAATACATTGAGATGGTTGTGGTTTTTTGGCCGGCACTTGGAATTATATTTCAAGGCTGGCTGGGCGGCTGCCGGACCGGAAATGGCCGGTGTTTTTTAGGATTTCTGCGTTGGGCTGAAGGGTTGCACCCTGGGAAGGATGTTGTGCTCCAGCAAGGCTATGTTTTTAACCGGCTTTCCATCGGCGCGGTGACGCTCGACGCCCAAGGCAGGGTCGTCAGTTACGACAACACGGCGGCGTCGATCTTCGGCGAAACGGCGTTGCGCGAGGCGCTGGGCAAAGAGGTCTGGGCCGTTCATTCTCCCTACGCCCGCGCCAAAATCGAGCTGCTGCTGCGGCAGGCCGAGGAGTTCGGGGCATCGGGTTTCTCGTCGATGCTCATTCACATGCCCGACAAAGTGCTGCAACTGCGCGTGATCCAGTTGAAGGACGCCGCCGGCGTCTGCGGCTATTGCCTCATGCTCTATGACATTACGGAGCTGTCTCCGCAGCCGGGCGAGGCGAAGCCCGACGCCGCCCTGCCTGCCCCGGCGCTGTTCAAGCTGCCGATTTCGATGAAGGGCCGGGTGGTGCTGCTGGACATCGGCGAAGTGGCGTTCCTGCGGGCCGAGGGCCATTACACGCAGGTTTACACCGAGAGCGGGCAATTCTTCTGCAACCTCTCCCTGAGCCAGTTGGAGACGCGGCTGCCGGAAAGCTTCATGCGCGTGCATCGCAGCTATATCGTCAATGTCGCCAGGGCCAGCGGCATCCGCCACCGGGACGACCAGTTCGTTATCTGTGTGGGAGGGCGGCCCGAGGAGCAGGATATCCCCGTCAGCCGCAACAACATCGCCCGGCTGCGCCATCTGCTGGGGGTGTGATAAACGCGGCGGTGCTACCGCATGGCGTCGATCATCCGCCTCAGGCTTTTGTCGTTCATGACCATGCCGTTGCGCACGCCGATATCATGCCAGCAGCGGTACCAGTTCTCCGCCAGCCTCTTGTCCGGCTTGGCGTCCCCGGAAGCGACAGTGGTGAGAAAGTTCGGATCGTAGGAGCGGGCCAGCAGCCAGGCGCCATCCTGCGTCCCGGCAATGGGGCGTTGCAGGAGCATCTTGCGGGCGGCCTCGACGTGACCGTTGTCCATCAGTTGCCGCGCATTGGCGGTGATGGCTTCGGGCGTGTCCATCATCACATTGCCGGCGGCGGTGCCGACTTCGCAATCCATCGGTTCGGCTGGTTTTTCCGGCGGCTTTTCCTGCGGCTTGCGGGCCGGCGTTACGGCAACGGCAGGCGCGGGGATGGCGGCCGGGGCGGGCGAGGAAATGCCTGCCTTGATGGGCGCGGCGGGCGCCGGCCTGAGCGCTTCGGGCGTAGGGGCGGCGGTACGCTTTGCCGGCGTTGACGACGGCCAATATTTGAAAATCAAATCGCCGCCCAGCACGGCCACCGCGCCCACCGCGATCATTGCCAGCGCCAGCGCGCCAAGATGTTTTTGGCGCACCGGCCTCTTGGTTGCGACAGGCTTCACTTCGGCGGGCTTGGCCTGCGCGAAATCGTTGCGGCTGCGCGCGGCCGTTTCCCCTTTCGCGACAATCGTGTCGATGATCGAGTTCGCGGAAGGCCGCGGGACATCGGCAGTCTTGGGCGCAGCCTCCTTCAGGACGCCGGTGCTCACCTTGGGGGCAACGGCGTCCCCGGCTGGCCCCGGAGTGTTGGCTATCTGCTGCAAGTGCCGCAGAATGTTTTTTACGTCGCGGAGTTTTTCATCTTCATCTGGTTTTGATGTCATGGCGCCAAGGTCGCTACTATCCGAGCTGCACTTATCGGGCAGAGATTAGCACCATTTAGCGCTCTTCGATCAACATTCGCGCGAATAAAAACATATAGACACCGCAAATTCCCAGTGCCGCGGATGCAACCAGAAGTGCGAGTGCAACCTGCGACAGCAACGGAGAGGTGATGTCGATCGTTGAGGTTATGGGGAAAAAGCTGGTCGCGTACATCCCCGTATAATGCATTCCCGTGATGGCCAGGCCGAGAACCAGTCCGCCAAGCAGCGTTTCGACGGCGCCGCGTTCCCGGAACACAAACCACAGCGCGATGCCCGAAGCGACGATGGCAACAATGACCGACACGGCCACGAGTTGAAGGTCGTAGGCAATCCCGCAGCCGCGGATGGCATTCATGCCGATATAATGCATGCTGCCGATGCCGCTGCCCATGAGCAGCGCCGCCACTGGAATGCTCAGCAATCCCAGCCGTTTGGCGCTGACGATGTACAGGCCGACACCAGTTAGCAGGATCGCAATGGCAAGCGAGATCGCGGTCCCGGAGAAGTTGTAATCGACCGGCACGGGAAACTGCACCGCCAGCATGGCGATGAAGTGCATCGACCAGATGCTGCCGCCGATAACGACGGCCCCCTTGGCCAGTGAATCGAAGGAGAAGCTTGAGTGCGGCGCATCATAGGCGGAGGCGAGCGCTAAGCCCGTCAGCGAGCCGATGATGGCCACGAAGGCCGAAAGCATGACGAGAGTTGGGTCATATGCTATTGTCATATCAATGCCCCCAAAAATGAATTAGTTTGTATGCATTCTGCAAGAGATACAAAACGTTGATGCTCTGAGCAAGTAATAATTGTCGCAGCCGCTGATTTTACAACTTGCGTCAGATCGCCGCCGGAAGCATGTAGGAATATGTTCTGCGCCGTCATGGTTCCGCCTGAATTGAGGCGGGAGGGAGCATTTCGGGCAATTGGCGTCCGCTGCGCTGCGGCGCCTGTCACAGCTATCGAAAACTGTGCCGCTCTGGGGCTGTCATGTGCCGGTCATCGCCGGTTTGCGCTTGGAAAAGCGGTCATTTCGCGCCGTGCATGCGAGGCGGCTGGCCGCGCCTATCGGATTCGAGCTTGATATCCGCCCGGAATACCCCCACTAATCAGCGAATCATTCCTCGCGAGAGCGCGAAACCCGCCATGCATTGGTTCCCAGGAGTAGGCTCAGGGCCTACAGCGGAACTTTATCGCGGTATTTCAAGGCGATAGGGCGGGTTGGATGGCAGGGGCGGCTCGCAAGACAATGCGCTGAGGCATTTTCGGGAAGCTGCGCCGAACCGATCAGAGGAAGCCGGGCGCTGCTCCAGGAGCGGCGCGCTCCGCGCATTTAACACCGAAAGTATCTCATTATGACAGTTTTTGCAGGCGTTACCCCAGTGTTTGCTGGCGCCCTGACGAAACGCGGCTATGCCGCGCTCACCCCCGTCCAGGCGGCGGTTCTGGCTCCCGAAGCGAATGGCGCCGACCTGCTGGTTTCCGCGCAGACCGGCTCCGGCAAGACCGTGGCGTTCGGCCTCGCGATGGCGCCGACGCTGCTCGGGGACGCCGAGAGGTTTCCGGCAATCGCCGGCCGCACCGACTACGCCGCTGGCCGGTCGTCGCGCCGACGCGCGAGCTGGCGTTGCAGGTGCGCCGCGAACTCGAGTGGCTCTACGAGCCGACCGGCGCCAAAATCGGCGTCCTGCGTCGGCGGCATGGACATGCGCCAGGAGCGCCGCGCGCTGCTGCGACGGCGCGCACATCGTCGTCGGCACGCCCGGCCGCCTGTGCGACCACATCCGGCGCGGCTCGCTCGATATGTCGTCGGTGCGCGTCGTGGTGCTGGACGAGGCCGACGAGATGCTCGACCTCGGCTTCCGCGAAGACCTCGAATTCATTCTCGGCGCCGCGCCGGCCGAGCGCCGCACGCTGATGTTCTCGGCGACTGTGCCAAAGCCGATCGCCATGCTCGCCAAGCGTTTTCAGCGCGACGCCGTGCGCATTTCGACCGCGCCGCGAAAACGAGCAGCACGCCGATATCGAATACCGCGCCATGCCGGTTGCGGCCACCGAGCGGGAGAACGCCGTCATCAATATGCTGCGCTATTTCGAGGCCGGAAGCGCGCTGGTGTTCTGCGCCACCCGCGAAGGCGGTGAAGCATCTGGCCAGCCGGCTCGGCAATCGCGGCTTCGCGGTCGTGGCGCTGTCGGGCGAACTGAGCCAGAACGAGCGCACCCATGCGCTGCAGTCGATGCGCGATGGCCGCGCCCGCGTCTGCGTCTGCCACGGACGTCGCCTCGCGCGGCATCGACCTGCCCAATCTCGATCTGGTCATTCACGCCGATCTGCCCAACAACGGCGACACGCTTCTGCATCGCAGCGGCCGCACCGGGCGTGCGGGGCGCAATGGCATTTGCGTCATTATCATCGCCCCACAGCCAGGCGGCGCGGCATGGAGCGGATGCTGCGCACGGCCGGCATCAACGCGCACTGGATGCAGCCGCCAACCGCCGCCGCCATTCTGGAGCGCGACCGCGAGCGGCTGCTCAATGACCCGTCCCTGATCGCGGAGTTGAGCGAGGAGGAGGCTACATTCGCGCGCGAGCTGCTGGCCCTGCACAGCCCGGAACAGATCGCGGCGGCGTACTTACGCGTGCAGCAGGCCGGGCGTCCCACGCCGGAGGAAGTCGTCGATACTGGCACGGTCGCGGATGCGCCCCGGCATGTGCGCAGCGATTTCGAGTCCGGCGTGTGGTTCAAGCTATCGGTGGGACGCAAGCAGAGGGCCGAGCCGCGCTGGCTGTTGCCGTTGATCTGCCGCGCGGGCGGCGTCGAGAAGCGCCATGTGGGCTCCATCAGGATTCTGGAAGACGAGAGCCAGTTTGAAATTACGCCGGCCAGCGTGGAAAAATTCATCCAGGCCGTCGGGCCGGGGCCGGTCGAGAAGTCCATCATGATTACGCGGATCGACGGTCAAACCGCCGAAGCCGCCAGCAGCGTGGCGCGGCCGCACGAGAGACCGGCGCGGGCGAAGACTTATGGCAAGCACGGCGCGGAGGGGCGGCGGTTCCCGGCCAAGGCTGGCGACGCTGAAGGTGCCGCTGGCGTCCAAGGGCGCCGGTTCTTCGCCAAAAAAGGTGATGCCGAAGGCGCCGCCGGCGCGAAGAAGCGCCCGTTCTTTGCTAAAACAGGCGATGCTGACGGCGCGGCCGGCGCCAGGAAGCGCCCATTCTTTGCTAAAGCAAGCGATGCTGAAGGCATCGCCGGCGCTAGGAAGCGCCCATTCTCTACTAAAACAGGGGATGCTGAAGGCATCGCCGGCGCCCAGCGCCGCAATCAGGCCGGTGCGGGATATGCCAAGCCGGCACATGACGGAGGTGCCGCCTGGCAAGCGAAAGAACGCCAAGGGCTGATGGATGCAGGCAGGACGGCAAATGAAGGAGGCGCACCAGTCAAGGCGCGCCTTTTCCGCTCGCACTCAGGCAACTCCGATGAATAACTGCTCCATCTGGCTTGTCCTTTTGCCCGTCCGCCGCGTTGCGGAAAGGCTTACATATCCCGGATATGCGCGCCTTCCCGCGCCTTGCGGACAGACAAAAATCCTGCGCCATCTGGCGCAGTTATTCATCGGAGTTGCCTCAGTACACTTTCAGCAGGCGGAAGTTGAAGCGGAAATCCTCTTTGAAGCCGCCATCCGCCTGTAGATCCGCCGCCACGGTCCCAAGCAGTTGCATAGTGGGCATGACCAGGTGGCCGTAGGACAGCTTAATCGAATCAGGGATCGCGGTGCGGCCGGACCGGAACGCAGCCGCTTTAAACCAGCGGCCGCCAGCCCTGCTCGCGAAACACGCGGACGCAGGCATCCACGGCGCGTTCCTCAAATTGCACACCGCGCCTAGCCGTGAGCAAGTCGAGTACCGCCTCGATGTTCCTACCAGGACGCCACGGCCGGCTGGACATCAACCCGTCCACCGTATCGGCCACCGCCAAAATCTTTGCCTCCTTCAAAATCCCGTCCCCTTTCAGCCCCAGCGGATAACCGGAACCGTCCAGGTGTTCGTGGTGCTGCCTCACGATGTTGGCGACCGGCCAGGGAAAGTCGATTGCGGACAAAATCTCGTATCCCGCATTTACGTGTTCATTAAGCTGCAACCGCTCCGCCCTGGTCAGCGGCCCCACTTTGTCCAGGATTTCAAGGGAAACCTTGATCTTACCGATATCGTGCACCAGCGCCGCAACATGCAGCCCCTCGGCCTGCTCGTCCGGCAGCCGCAATTCGCGGGCGATGGCGCTGGCGATCTGCGCCACCCGCCGCATGTGGCCGGCGGTGTATGGATCGCGCAGTTCCGCCGCCGCCGCCAGCACCGCGACGGCATCCAGCAGGCTGGTGTGAAGCTTGGCCTCGCTGGCGCGGAGTTCGGCGGTACGCTCCTCCACCGCCCGTTCAAGATGATAGCGCAGGCGGTAAAGCTCCAGATGCGTGCGCACCCGCGCCAGCAGCTCTTCGCGCTGGAACGGCTTGGTCAGGTAATCGACGGCCCCCAGTTCGAAGCCCCTCACCTTATCGTCCGTGTCCGACATGGCGGTCACGAAAATGACAGGCACGTCCCTGGTGCCGGCCTGCGCCTTGAGCCGCGCGCACACCTGGTAGCCATTCATGCCGGGCATGCCGACGTCCAGCAGCACCAGATCCGGGGGGCAGGCCGCCGCGGCCGCCAGTCCCTCTTCGCCGCTGGGGGCGGAGCGCACCTTGTAACCCGCCCCCTTCAGCATGGCGGTTATCTGAGCCACCACCGAGGGCGAGTCGTCGATCACCAGAATATTGCCGTATTCCATCACCTGCCATCCTTGAAGCCTGTCCTGGCCGGAGGATGCGGGCTTCCGTCAAGAAATTGCGTCAGCACAAGCACTGGAGCCGCGGCTCGCAACGTATGGACTGGGAAAGTCTTAAAAAAATCATCACCGGTATGTTGCACGTTGATTGCGGCGCCGGCACAAGCCGCAGCCCGCACCGCCTGCCTGCATCATCTTGCGAGAAAAAGCTTAAGGAGAAGTGCCAGCGGCAAGCTGGTCCTGCCAGGCAGGCTCGCCCAGCGCCGCCTTCGTGTGCAACGGCAAAATCATGAAGCGGGACAATACGGGGAAAGCTGGTGTTGTGTAATTAATAGTTATTCTCATTCTATTCTAGCGGGTTCCAGAGCAACACTTCCAGCCGCGTGGTGAGTTTTCTGATCCAGATCAATCCCGCCGCCGGAACAAATGGCATATATTTCATATGGTTGGCGCATTCCCGCTGATACATCAGCGTTTTAGCGATATTTGCCGTTGAAATCGCTTGACGTAAACGAATTCATATAAGAGCATGTGTCTAGGTGTCGCAGTATTGAGAGCGGCGGCGCGCATTCAGCGGCCAGGCACATTGGACCGGTCATAATTGTTGCTGCCAGAATTCAGTGGAGTTGACTCCGTATTCTCTTGAGATTACGGAAAGTGGAGATTGCTGCCTGTCTGCATATAAAGCTACTGCGGGATGCTCGCGGTAAATAAAGTATTCTGCCTGCCAAAGGGCGGAGACGTAGGGAAGTAACGCTACAATTAGAGGGGTTTTTATGACTCGATCGAATATACTTCGATTGGTGCAGGCTGCCGCCTTGCTTGGAGCTGCCGCAGCCGCCGGTCCGGCCCTTGCCGCCGACGCCAAAGTGGAGCTGATGGCCAACACCTGTGCCGGCTGCCACGGCACCGATGGCACAAGCAACGGTCCCGCCACACCAACCATCGCCTCGCTTTCCAAAGAGTATTTTGTCTCGTCGATGAAGGATTTCAAGTCCGGCAAGCGCACGTCCACGGTCATGGACCGCATCGCCAAGGGCTATTCCGACGAAGACATCAACTCGATGGCCGCCTACTTCCAGACCAAGCCCTTCATGCGCCCGGCGCAAACCGTCGATGCCGTCAAGGTGAAAGATGGCAAGGACATGGCCAAGAAGTATTGCAGTTCCTGCCACGAGCAGGAAGGCAAGGAAGGCGAGGGCGTGGGTGTCCTGGCCGGCCAGTGGCTCCCTTACATGCAATTCGCACTGTCCGACTTCCTGAACGGCAAGCGTGAACTGGAGAAGCGTCAGAAGCAGAAATACGATGCGCTGATTGCGGATCATGGCGGGGTCGAGGCGTTCCAGCCCATCCTGCACTACTACGCCACCGTGAAGTAGGGGGGAACGACCATGACGAAAATCAATCGCCGTACATTTCTGACGCTGGCCGGTGCCTCGGCTGCTGCTGCCGGCATTATGGGCGCGCCTTACATCGCACGCGCCGCCGGCGCGAAGGTCGTTATCGTTGGCGGCGGCCCCGGCGGCGCCACTGCGGCCAAATATCTGCGCCGCGCCGATCCGTCGCTCGACGTGACGCTCATCGAGGCCAACAAGGAATACACCACCTGCTTCATGAGCAACGAGGTGCTGTCCGGCCATCGCACCATGGAAAGCCTCAAGGTGGGCTATGACGGGCTGAAGAAGCACGGCATCAAGGTGGTGCACGACTTGGCCACCGGCATCGACGGCGCCGGCAAGACGGTGTCCACCAAGGGCGGCCAGAAGTTCGCCTTCGACCGCTGCATCGTGACGCCCGGCATCGACTTCATTTATGACACCATGCCCGGCTACAGCGCCGAGGCGGTGGAAACCATGCCTCACGCCTGGAAGGCCGGGCCGCAGACGGCGCTGTTGCGCAAGCAGATCGAGGCCATGCCGGATGGCGGCGTGGTGGTGATCGTAGCGCCGGCCATGCCGTTCCGCTGCCCTCCCGGACCTTACGAGCGCGCCAGCCTGATCGCCAACTACCTCAAGAAGCACAAGCCGAAGTCCAAGGTCGTCATCCTCGACGCCAAGGACGCCTTCTCCAAGCAGAAGCTGTTCGAGCAAGCCTGGACCAAGTTCTACGGTTTCGGCACGCCCAACAGCCTGATCGAGTGGGTGCCGGCGGCCAAGGGCGGCAAGCCGTCCAAGATCGACGTGGCGGGGATGTCGGTTTCGACCGAGTTCGACACCATCAAGGGCGCTGTCGTCAACTTCATCCCGCCGCAGAAGGCCGCGCAGATCGCCTTCGACGCCGGGCTGACGGAAGGCAACTGGGCACCGGTCAACAAGGCGACGTTCGAGTTCGAAGAAGGTGCCCGGCATTCACGTGCTTGGCGACGCCGCCGACGCGGCCACCATGCCGAAGTCCGGCTATGCGGCCAACTCGCAGGCGAAGGTCGCGGCCGTCGCCGTGGCTGCCATGCTGAAGGGCCAGACGCCGCCAACGCCGGCCTACGTCAACACCTGCTATTCGGTTGCGGGCGACGATCACGCTTTCTCGGTCGCGGGTGTCTACACCTACGACGGCGAGAAGAACGCCATCGCCGAGGTCAAGGGCTCTGGCGGCGTGTCACCGCTCGATGCGCCGGACGAGAGCCGCAAGCGCGAACTCGTGTACGCCTATAGCTGGTACAAGAACATCGTGACCGACATCTGGGGTTAAGCCCCGCGAAAATGCTGCAAATCTGCCTGGAGCACTCGCTGACGAGTGCCCCAGGCAACATCATGCGGACCATCCGGCATATCGGGAATGCCGGCAGATAGAGGGCCCGGGGCGAACCGCTCGCATCCGGCGATCTGGAGAAATAATCGTGTTCAAACGTCTGCGCCGCTGGCTTGTGCCATCGACGATTGCGGGTGGCTTCATGCTCCTGCTGGCTGGCGGCGCTGCTATGGCGGCGCTGGTCGGCGGTTTCAACGTCTTTGCCGCATACACCAGCACCCCCGAGTTCTGCACATCCTGTCACGAGATGCAGAACGGCCCGTTCAGCGAACTCAAAAAGACCATCCACTACAGCAACCGCACCGGCATGCGCGCCGTGTGCAATGACTGCCACGTGCCGCACGCATTCTTTCCCAAGCTGGCCGCTAAATTTTTTGCTGTGAAGGACGTGTACCATCACTGGATGGGCACCATCGACACGCCGGAGAAGTTCGAGGCCCGGCGGCTGGAGATGGCGAAGCGCGTGTGGGCGAAAATGGAGGCCACTCAGTCGCGCGAGTGCCGGAACTGCCACGATTTCCAGGCCATGAAGTTGGAGGACCAGGGACGGCGCACCAAGATCAAGCATCCGGTGGCCATGCAGGAAGGCAAGCATTGCATCAATTGCCACAAGGGCATCGTACACGAACTTCCCAAAGGCTATGAGGGCGATTGAGCGGCGATGACCGGAAAGCAGACGACACGGAGTAAGGCCGGGCTGCGCGGCATGTTCGCGGGGCTGGCGGTTGCGTTGAGCATGGCGGCGCCGGCTTGGGCTGTGGAGAACGAAAGCGCATCCATCGCCCGAGGCGGCCGGCTGTACGACAACTGGGCGAAGGAAGTCGGCGCCACGCGCCTGCACCAGATCGAAAGCTCGCGGCGTGAAAAGCCCAGCGCACGCCCGGAACGCTGCGTGACGTGCCATGGCTGGGATTATCGCGGCAAGGATGGCACCGCCGCCGGCCGCAATGGCCAGACGCGGCTGACCAAAGGGATCACGGGCGCGGCTGGCGGCGATGCCGGGCGCATCGCGGAGCTGCTGCTCGATGCCACGCACGGCTACGGCGACTATCTGGAGCCCGGCGACCGCCAGGATCTCGCCCTGTTCGTCACCAAGGGCCAGGTGGCCATGGACCCGCTGATCGACGGCAAGACCCTGCGCGCCAACGGGCAGCCGTCGGCCGGCAACGTCTTCTTCCAGACCGTCTGCGCCAACTGCCACGGCAACGACGGCCAGCAGATCGCCGAGGCGCAGCCGCTCGGCGACGCCGCGCGCGCCAACCCGTGGCTGGCGCTGCACACGCTGTTCAACGGCCATCCGGGCGGCAACATGCCGGCGCTGCGGGCGCTGGAGCCGGCCATCCTTCTCGATACGCTGGCGTTCGTGCAGACGCTGCCCGCGCGGGATCAGCTCGCCTCCGTCGTGCGCGGCGGCCGGCTGTACGACACGTGGTACAAGGAAAATGGGCACAATGTGCCGGCAGAGGTGCATCCGGCGTATCCGGGCAAGGTGCCGGCCGCCATTGATGCCCGCACGACGTGGCGGTGCAAGGAGTGCCACGGCTGGGATTATCGCGGCAAGGACGGCGCCTACGGTGCGAACGAGCACAAGACCGGCATCGCCGGTATACGCGCCGTGGCGGGGGCGGACCCGCACACGCTGGCCGCTAAGTTCATGGACGCAAAGCACGGCTACGGCAAGCTGCTCTCCGCCCGCGATGTGAGCCGATCTGACCAATTTCATGGCGCGCGGCCAGCTCGACATGGACGAGTTCATCGACCGCAAGACGCTGAAGGCGCGCGGAGACGCCAGCCGCTATGCCGCCCACTACCACACCATTTGCGCCACCTGCCACGGCGGGGACGGGCTGGAGGTGCGCACCATGCCGCCACTGGGCCGCATCGCCACAGCCGATCCGTGGCGCGCGCTGCACGGCATTTTGAATGGGCATCCGGGTGAGCCGATGCCGCCGCTGATCGCGCTGCCGCGGGAGGCTGCGTCGGGGATACTGGCTTATATACAGACGCTGCCGGTGCAGAAGGGGAGCAGGGCGGAGACAGGGACGCCGAAGTGACGGGTGCCTGGAACCTCCGCCGCACTCAAGCATGCCGCCGTGCAGACGCGTCAAGTATTCGTCGCTCTGTGCTGCGCCCAACCGCTCCTCTCGCGGCTCCGCCGCTCAGGCGCGTCAAGGACAAGCCCTTCGGGCGCGCAAGGCCGCGCATCCTTGACCCATCCTGCGCGCGGCGGCATTCACGTTTTGCATGGCCGGGACGAGGGAATGGTTCGAGCGCCGGAGGCGCGAAGGAGCGGTTGGGCGAAGCACAGAGCGACGGCACTAAGAACTGCCGAACAAGGGAATTAACTTTTGGGCGGTGCAGTTATGCGCTGGCCTGCACTAACTAGTAAGGAGGCTATGCTTTGTCTCGTTTCGATCTACAGACCAGCCGGCGCGGTGTACTGCGTGCCGGTCTCGGGCTAACGCTCGCGGTGGCGGGTGTGCTGCCCGCCAATGCCACGCCGGACGATTTGCGCGCGGCGTTGAAGAAGCATTTGAAGAGCGAGCCGAAGGAAGGGCGCGTCACCCTGACCATGGCGGAGGTCGCCGAGAACGGCGCGACCGTGCCTTACGCCATCAAGGTGCAGAGCCCGATGACGCCGCAGGATTACGTCAAGGCGATCTACGTGCTGGCGGAAAACAACCCGGCGCCCGAGGCCGCGATTTTCCATCTGACGCCCGATTGCGGTGCCGCCGAGGTGACTGGCCGCATGCGGCTGGCCCGCACCCAGAAGGTGTACGCCGTGGCCGAAATGAGCGACGGCAGCAGCCATTTCGCCACGACCGAGGTGAAAGTCACGGTCGGCGGCTGCGGCGGCTGATTTCCCGTTTCTCCAGTTCAGGACGATATTTCATGGCAGAAAAACCCCGCATCAAAGTCCCGGCTTCCGCGAAGGCCGGCGAAGTCTTCGAAGTCAAGACGCTACTCGTGCATCCGATGGAATCGGGCCTGCGCAAGGACAAGGATGGCCAGCCCATCCCGCGCAAGATCCTCAACAAATTCACCTGCACCGCCAACGGCCGCGAAGTGTTTTCGGCCAATCTGTTCACGGCCACGGCTGCCGATCCGTTCATCACCTTCAAACTGAAGCTGAGCGAGACCAGCAAGCTGGAGTTCACCTGGTTCGACGATGACGGCAGCAAGACGGCGGAAACCGTCGAGGTGAAGATCGGGTAACGCCGGGCGCCGTTCCGGGAACCTGACGCATTGCTCAGAAATAACTGCATCATTCGAGCCAGTTGCAAAACTCCCTGGATTTGGGAGGCTGCGGTCCGATGGCGAGTGCGCAACTGCGGCATCAGGCGGCAGAACACCTTGGCGTGACCGCGCACACGGACACATCCACACGCCCATGACGCTTTAAGCACCAGACCTGCGCTCATCTCGTTTCAGGCTCCGCCAGCCAAGGTATATGCATGCAAATTAATTGCTCAACGGCAAATTACCGCCTGAATTTTGCGGCAAGATCCCCGCAATAGGGGAAACCCTGGAATGACGGATGCGGGATGGCCAGATGTTATTCGAGTTCTAAGCGTGCGGCTAAGCATCTTGTTATTCAAAATATTTTGATGGGCGAGGGGTATGGCGGGCGGTATCGAGAATAACAGGAAATGTACTCCAGATGAACCCCGGAGCGCGAAAAAAGGGACTGACGGAGCTTCCGAAAAGTTCCAGGAGGTAAGGGACAAGCGCTGCGAGGAACCGAAGCCCGATGGCTGGAGCGGCCCCGGCAACACCAGACGGTCCACCGCACCTGGCGGTTTAAAGACCGCGGGAGAGTCGCCGCTCGGGGAGAACCGCCCCGGAATTAAGCTGGCGGCCGCTGACGCTCCCGCAGCGGTTGAGAATGGCAGTTCGCCCGAAAGTGCCGATGCACAGGCGTCGAAACTCCTGGAAGCGGGCCAAAAATCATACGGCAACAGGGGCATTCTGGAACGGCTGACCGGCTCGGAGACTCCGGCGGCAAGAGCAGGCGGCAATCTCGGCGAGAAGCTCCGGCAGGACGGGCAGGCGGGCAATGGCGACGCCGTGCTCAACGCCATGCTGACCCGCAGCAAGACACCCCAGGAGCGCCGGGAGGTTGCCGCCGGGATGGTTCACGCCCTCAGTAAAGACGGCGGCCGTGGCGGAGCGCTGGTCAAAACCGCTCTGACCCCCAGCGGGCGCGCCATGCTCGAACGTGCCGCCGCTGAATTGCCCAAAGGCAGCGAGGAGCGCACGCGTATCGAGAGCGCCCTGAAGGCCGCGCAGCTCCGGGCTGACGCTCCCACCGGCGCCCCGAAGCATGCCGGCAATATCACGTGGATTCCGGGGCAGTCCGCCCAGGACGCAGCGTTTTCCGATATCGAGAAGAACGCCGGAGATGCGGGGAGGACGGACAAGCGTATCGGTAAATATATCGGCGATCAGTTCGCCGATAAGTTCGAAACCGGCGAAGACAGCGTGGATGGTGCAAGCAAATCCGCGTTGTCCCAGTTCGACAAGACCCTGGCTGCACGCGGCAGCCCGGAGGAACGCCAGAACGTCGCCAGAGGTGTGGCCGAAGCTTACGTGAGCCGGATTGGCAGCGGGCGGGCGGCCACGGACAAGCTCCTCCACGCCGCGCAAACGCCGGGCGGACGCGCCCTCTTGGAGCGCGCGAGAGACAACCTGCCCCAGGGCGATCCGGCCCGCGCCCGCGTCGAAGCCGTGCTGCATGCGTCCGATCTGTACAATGCGCCGCCCGGCGAACTGGACCCAGCCTCGCGCGACGCGGCATTCCGCCAGATCGGTGCGGCCTTTCATGGCCCTGGCGGCAATGATTTCGTCAAGGCCCCGCTCGGTACGCTGGGGGAGCTTACCGGCCCGGACACGAGCGCCCGGAAGACGGAGAACGTGCTCGCCCTGGTCCGCTCGGCGCCCTTCAAGGCCGCCAGCCCGGAGATGCGCCAGCAGATGCTCGCCGCCGTCAAACATCATGCCGGCGACACCGTTTTCCGCGAAGGGCTGGAGACGCTGGTGAGCAATCCGGCGCTGGCGTCGCCGCAGCAGAAGGCCGCCGCGATTCAGGCGCTGGACACGTTCGCCACGCAGGACTCCTACCAGGGCGGTCATTTCAGCGTCGGCGAAAAGGATAAGCGCACGGCGCTGGGCAATGCCGCAGCGCTGATTACCTCGCCGGGGTTCGTCAGCGCCGGCGGGGAAGATCGTCAGGCCGCGCTTGCGGCGTTGAACAATCACGCCCTGGAACCCTCCGCCGCTGGGCAGATCGCGTTTCGGATGAATACCGACGGCTTCAAGGCGGCGGACGGCGACACCAAGAAGAAGTGGCTTGCAGGATGGGACAAGCGCAGCGGGGACACCTTAAGCAGCCGTGGCGTGGAGTATTCAGTAGATTACCACACATTCAATGGCGATAAGTTCGAAATTACCGGCACGCGCCGCGCGGATAGAATCGCCCAAAAAGTTGAACTTACGATCACGTACACCGGAGAGCACGGCATAAGGACGGCCGCCTTTCTTGGAACCCATAAGCTTGACACCAGCAAGCCGCTCGATATGCGGATTTCCCCGGATGGCCAGTCCCTCGCGCTCCAGGAAGGCGTCACGATCCCGCTCAAGCACGAGGTCACGGAGAGTACGCAGAACGGCGTTACCGTCAGGACGCATAGTTTTGACGGCCACAAGCTGACGCTGCTTCCAGAGCCGGGGCCTGAGGTCATGTCTGACGCCCAGCATCCCGGCAGCCTCCCCCGCTACGACCTGCCAACGGAGCTGGCCGCCGCCGGGCTGAAAGTGGACGGACTTGCCGGCACTGAGTTCAGCGGTGAGAAAGCCGGCGCCGCCAGCGCTCTGGATAAACTCAGGAAAGGCGGGGTCAACCGGCAGGACGCCATGGAACGCGCCGCCCGCGTCAACGACGCGGCCACCGCCGCCAGGCAGGCGTCCGCCGAGCTTCGCATCTGGGGAAATCCCGAAGATCATCCGCCGGAACGGGCCGCGAAACTGAAAGACGCGCGTGAGAAGCAGGAAGCGGCGCTCCGGGCGTCCTACACCGGCAGCGCGGACGATTATGCCCATGCCCGCGCCGAAGCCGATAGATCGCTGACGGATGTTGCCGCCACGGCGGCGCGGAACGGTGGCCCGCTCTCGCAGCAGAGGGATTTGCAGCGAGGGCTGGAAGGCCAGATTTCCGCGCTTGAGGAGAAAAACCCCACCGGCGAGGAGGCCAAACGGCGGGCGCAAAGCTACCGGGTCTTGGGTCTCACACCCGGCCCGGATGGCAAGCCGGTTGAACCCCTGTCGGAGCAGACGCAAAAGCGGATCGACGCGCTTCGCGACGGCTTGGCGCGGGGAGACCCCGCAGCCCGCGCCCGCATCGCCATGCTCTACGCGGAAAACCAGCACAAGATCAACAACATGGCGATCATCGCCATGCGCGAACAGATTCCGCAAGACTGGCAATGGCCTCAATGGACATTTCAGCTCGGCGGTTGACGAGGCGGCCGGCGTCTGGAGCAAGGGCCCCCAGAGACCTGTTGCCGAAAGCTACCAAAAGCAGTTCGACGGCTATCTGGACCGGCTGGAAGCGGCGGAAACCAAGCTGCGCAGCAAAGATCCGCAGGAGGTTGCGGCAGGTGCCCGCGAATGGGTTTCGGTCAACAAGGATTTCACCGATACCGTCAACAGCAAGCAGTTCAAAACAGCGGTCGAGAGAATGGAAGACCGCACCGCGCAGATCGAATTTGCGCGAACCACGTCGATCGTCTTCGTGGCCGGGCTGGCGGGAGGGCTGGCTGGCACCGCGGTGCGCGGTGCGCTGGCCTATGCGGGGGCCGGCACGGTGCTTACGGAGAGCGGCGCGATCCTGACGGAGGCGCTGGTTTTCACGTCCGTGGACGGCGGCCTGAACAAGCTGGCCGGCAACGAGGTGCATTTCGGCAAGGATATGCTGAAAAACGCCCTCATGTTTACGGCGTTGAGGGGGGCCGGCAAGCTCTTTCCGAAGTCGCTTGAGAACAGCCGTCTTGCGTTCCTTTTGCCGCCCGCCAAAGGGGCTGCGAATCTCACTGTTCTACAGGTATTCAGCGAGGGCGAGTTTGCCCTGGAGCATGGCCGCCTGATGACGGCGGACGAGCGCAAGCAGTCGGTGGTCAACGCGGTGGCCATGGGGGTGGCGCTCCACCTCGGCAATAAGCTGGCCCAGCCGCTCACCGGAAGGCTCCAGGCGGCCATCGGCGCGCAATTCCAGCGCCAGCGCGCAGATTTGTCCGCCCAGCTCGCCAAGTTGGAGAAGGAGGGCGGCACGGCATCGCCGGAGCAGCTCAAGCAAACGCTGGCGTCCATTCAGGAGCTTTGGACCAGCGAGCGCGCGGCGGTTGAAAAGGCGGTCAGCGAGGGGCACCTGCCCCGCGAGGATGCGGACCGGCACCTGCACGCGCGCGAGGTGCAGATGAAGGATGTGCAACTGGAGCTTGCGCGCAGGGACATCCCCCTCCAGCTCACGGACGGTGCCCCCGCGTACATCAAAACCGGCGAGCACGAGATCGCCTATGAGAATAAGGAAGCGGCCGACCGTGCGGCGGAGACTTACAAGGCCGAAGGCGGCAGCTTCGAGCAGACCAGCGTCAGCGAGACGGGCGAGCCGGTTTATGCCGGGCGGAACAAGGGGGAGAGCGAGGGGACGCTGTTCGCGCCGCGGTCTAGCGTGTCGGGCGGGACGCGGTGGCCATATAAGCGGGGCGATACCAAGATCGGGAACGATGAGATCAGGGAGGCCATTGACCCGGTAAAGAGAACGGGGCTGTGGAAGGGGGCGAGATTAACCGGGAATGGCCCAGACTATGTTATGCATATTCCAGGAGAAACTCCAAATTCTGGGCAAGGACCGCGTAATGATGCTCGGGAGGCAAGAACAGACGCCCGGAACGGAGAAGAGAAGATTGATATTGAAGTCAAAACTCTATCGCCGGGGCAATACGATAACCGGATAGGCGCGCCACATTATAAACGCACCGGTCCGGCCATCCTTGAACTAACCCAGGATGGAAGTGGTGCTCTCAAGAAGGCTACGATCGTCGTTGACGAAAATGTCAGCACGGATGATCTGCCTCGCGCTGTTCAGCATGAGCTGACCGAGTTGTCTGTTATCGCGGCGCGGCAGCGGAAAAAGGCGGATCTGGACCTGAAGGCGGAAACGGCGCCGCGCTTGATGTGCCGTGAAGTGAAACCGCAACACCTGGCACCGGCGGCGGAGGCGTCCGCGCATGACATCTCCACCGCCAGCGAACTGGCGCCGGAACTCAATACGCTTTCAGCGGCCGGTGATATTAATCCGCAGCTTCGGGCACGCATGAAGGAAGCCGGCCTCGACAGCAACTCCGGCTGGGACCAGAAGGCCAGGCTGCTGGAGGATGCGGGAGTGCGCGAGGATGTTATCGCCAGATTGAAGGCGTCAGCTCGCGATCCGGCGGCGCTCGATATGATTTATGGTCAGGTAAATAACCAGGCGCGCATATGGGGGGATCGATATCAATTCGGCGCGGCGGAGAAAACCGCTGCCAGCGAACGCATTTTGAACGCCGTGGAACGCGAAGCGTTCCAAGCATATGACGACGCGACGGGGAGAGGGGTAAACAACCCGGACCTGATCAGAACCGAGGTTAAGAAAAAAGCTGAGATGGCCGCAGAAACTGCCGCGAAAAAAGAAGCGGCCCTGTCTACGGAACAAGCGGCACAACGCGGCATAAGAAATGGAAGTGCGTTCGATACGGCTCAACTCGATGCCGCCGCGCAAGCTCAGCTCCAGGCGTACAGGGCGGGCACCACGGGAATGAGTGCGCGGCGTCTTGCACCCAGCCTCAATGGCTTGGGCAGAAAGGCGTTTCTTACAAAAATGGCGGCCGAAGTCCGCGCCCAAAATTGTACTGTAACCTATGGCCCCGCTCCGGCACCCAGCGGATCAACCCAGAAGATGGTGGTTTATGAATTTAATGACGGTACGGTTGTGCGGTATAAGCCACAAGGTGACCGGTTCCAGCCGGCCCCTGGACCGATGTTCAGCATTGAGGTGAAGAAGAATCCGGCGGGTCCAATCCGGGATCAGCACGATATCGCATTTAAAGTAGATGAGAAAGGTGAGCCTGTGCCTAAAGGTCCAGACGATGTGAGCAATCCATATCCTTCAAGCAGCCCAAAAGGCACAAAACATGCTGAGCAGCACCTAATATTTTTAGAAATGATAATGGGATCTGGCCACAGAACCCTGACAATTCCATGAGGTTCTTATGCTTACAGATGTAATTCTGGAGCCACTTGGGGGCGTTTTCGATGCCAATAAACTGCGCCGGTGGCTCGAACAGCGTGACGATACTTGCATTGATCCTCTGGGGACAGGTGTGTACATGATAGGTGGTTCCGCAGATATGGTTCAAATTCTAAAAGAAAGGCGAACTGAAAAGCCAGAACGTTATCCGCCTTGCGTCTTGGTATGGGTCACCCCCGAGAAGGTTATGATCGCTCAAGAGTGGGGAGAGAAGTGGCAACGCAACATCGCCTGCGAATTCGCCAAAACCGTTTTTGAAGAAGGCAACGTCAGGCTGCATGATGGATATGGGAGGGATTGGACGGAGCATGTGCGGAAGGAGGGGATGGGCGTGGTCTTTTGATGTGTCCGTCTTCCTACGCTTTGGACCAATTGACGGTGAGCTTTAAGCGCTTCTCAGATGGCGCCGCGATTCAGACCGTCCCGCGCTCCTGGCCATACTTGCGGAGGAAGATAACGAGACGAAGGGGAAGGTAACACCGAAGCCGGCGGCTTATTGTCCTCAAGGCGAGTGAGCAACTTCCGAACGCGGCGGCATAGGCCGGCATTGAAACCTGTCCGAAGCTGGCATGCAATCCGCCGGTGATGGATGCCGATGCCGTAGAGGCCGCACAATAGCGGCCCGCAATTCCATCACTGAAAGATATCGCCGAACCAGCCATTGCCGCTATAATAGCCATCGCTGCGCTCCTTCTTCGGAACGTGGCGGACTGCAAGCCCTCCTTGAGGCTCGCCGCTCATCACGACGACAAAATCGGTATCCTTGCCCGTTTCGAGGTTTGGGCCCTCGTCGGAGATAATCAGAGACGACCCCGGCAGGACCGCCGCGGAGATGCGCGCACGCGCCTCCTCCGTAATCTCGATGCGGGCGAGCGCGCTCTGTGCGCCCGCAGTATCCGCAGGCGCCGGCGCTGAAGGCGCAGCCCGGCCTCTCACCTTGTTCGACACGGGCTGTACAACCGGACCCGCTGCGGCAGTGGCAGCATCCTTGTACATGGACACAAGCATCCAGCGCAGGATGCCAGGCTTTTCCGCTTCGCCCGCCGCCGTGAACACGAACGAGCCGAGGGGCTGGCCAGGCATCCCGGATCATCACCGGCGCTTCAAAGACAGGCATGTGATTCTTGCGGATATAGAGGCGCTGGGTTTTCCGGCTGATGAACACGGAGACCGGATGGATATCCCGCTCCGCCGCATCGGCGCGATCCGCAGCCTTCGCGTATGCAGCGGCGGCTGGACGCAACTCCGCCTCCGCTTGAAGCGCGGCTTCTTTCTTTGCGGCGGTTGCGGCCTCGGCGGAGCGCAACAGGGATTGCGCGGCATCGAGCTTGGCCTGCGCCTGCACCTTCGCGGCCTCAAGCTCAGCCGCTTTTTCCGGCTTTGCCTTCTCCAACGCGCGCTCCGCCGCCGTCAAGCTGCCTTGCGCTTTGCTGACCGCCGCTTGAGCGTTCTTTTCCGCGCGCAGTGCGGCCTTCAGCTCGTCATTTTTCTTCGAGACGGCGGCGCGCGCATCCCGCTCCTGCATTTTCGCGATGTCGCGATCCGAGGCGGCGGCTCTCGCGGCGGCGCGCAGGCGGCTCATCGCATCCGGCCCGGCAGGCGCTGCCGCCGCCGAGAACATCTGCGGCTGAGGCACTTCAGCGGCGGCGATGTCCTCGCGCACGATCATCACGCGCATCCCAACCTCCGTCAGCCCGTAGAGCTTTTCGGCGAAGTTTTCGGGCATACGCACGCAGCCATGCGAGGCGGGATACCCCGGAAGCACCCCGGCATGCAGCGCGATGCCCGACCAGGTAATGCGCTCCATGAACGGCATCGAGGCGTCGTCGTAGAGGTTGGAGCGGTGATATTCCTCCTTCTGCACGATACTGAAGATGCCCGCCGGCGTCTCCCGGCCGGATATGCCCGTCGATACCGGCGCCTCCAGGAACTTACCCCTGGCGCCGTATATGGTGACGCGCTGCTCTTTCAGGGCGACAACCGCGAACAGCGGTGTTTGTCTGGACGAGACGGCCGCCTCGCCGCCGTCATCGCGGTAGAGGTCGCGGGCATCGGCGCCCTGGCTGGCGAGCAGAGATCCCGCTACGAAAACAAGCAAGGCGGGCAGACGGTGAAATGCCAGTGTCATGCGATGGTCCCGAATATGAGAATGAAACGGCGCTGGAGCCGCGAAACCAAGCTCCTAAACTGATATATGTTCATCAAAGCGCCCTCGCGACCCGGAAGCCTGCATTGTTCAGCCGCACATCCGGCGATGTCGCATAGCGATAGGCTGAACGCAAAAGCTGCGGGTAATAGTTCCACGCGCCTCCGCGTAAAATATGCAGCCGGCAGCCCGCCTGCGCAACCGGAGCCCCATCGGCCGGTGCTCCCTCGTATGTAGGCCGGTAGCAATCCTGTACCCATTCCCAGACATTGCCATGCATCTCATGCAGACCAAAAGGGTTGCGCGGCAGAGAGCCCGCGTTGACCGTCTGCTGCCGGTAAATCCCCGGCGGACTGGAATTGTAGAGGAAGTTTGCGTCATAATTAGCCTGGCGGTAGTTGATGATCTGCCCGGTCGAAAAGGGCATGCTGGCGCCTTCGGCCTTGGTCACGCCGCGCGCGGCGTATTCCCATTCCGCTTCCGACAGCAGCCGGTAGGGCTTGCCAGTCTTCTTCGCGAGCCAGGCTGTATACTGATTGGCGTCGTGCCAGGAGACGTTGATGACCGGACGCTTGGCGCGCCCCCAGCCCTCGTCGCCGGGCTTCTCCGTGCAGCCCCCTTCGGCCGCGCAGGCATCCCATTCGGCGAACGTCACCTCATATTTTCCTGCCGCGAAAGGCTGGGCGATTGTCACCTTACGCTGCGGACCTTCGTTCGCTTCCCGTCCCCGTTCGCTCTCCGGCGATCCCATCAGGAATTCGCCGGCGGGGAGCACGGCCATTTCGGGGCAGGAGGGACAATCCCGAAAGCTGTTTGCGGCCGGCGCGGCATGCCGCTGTGCATATGCCGGGTAATGAATCACAAACATCGAGACGAGAAAGATAATGCAACGAAGCATGAAACATATCCGTTTGGCGCCTGACAGATGGCCCGCTCCGGGCTTTCATGCAGGTAGCACAGGATAATGTGTATACCAATGCCGGATTGCCCAGTTTTTAAGTGGTATTTTCAACATGCGGCCGCCTCGCGGCTCTTGGCGGACGCGGCATTTGCGAGCTGGAACTTCGGTTTGCGGCCAAGCGGCAACTGCTCGCCAATTCCCCATTCGGCACCATGAACGGCCTACGCTCGGGGCGACGCTGGCTGCGCACATCAACGGCCGCCACTGCCAAAATGGCGGATAACACCGCATTTGCCCGCATATCCAGTTTTCACTCACAATGTGGCCTCAACTATTGCCCGGCCGAGTGCTGCTTCGGAGCCTCCTTGGAGTAACCGCCGCATATCCTCTGGCCGATCAAAGTGCGGCCCGCGCCGAACCTCGCCTTGCTGTAGAACGCCGGCCTGCGCAAGCACCACAATTGGCATGGCGCAGATAGCTTCAGGCGGCACCTATTGGGCCTCCCAAACCAGGCACTTTGACGCGGCAGCCGCCCGCGCCCGTGCCCCAATGCCGCGCTATCCTCGGCCGCACCCGAAGCAATGAGGCCGCCGCCGATGCACACAAGCCCCCGCGAAATCGCCACGCCCTACCGCCCCATTCCGCTCACCGTCCCCGAGGGCATGAAGCCGAACGAATTCTTCAACAGCGCCGAAAATCTCGCCGATCTTGTGCACAACAACGGCCTGCTGCAGAACCCGGAGGGCCTGCTGCTCTACCGCAAGGCCATCGGCCACAGCAACGTCTTCGACACCTCGATCATCTACAACACCTCGCAGAGCATCCTCGATCCGCTCGGCAGGCCGGTGCGGCGCACGCAGGTGCCGGCGGCGGTGAAGACCGTGTGGAACCGCATGAACCAGATCATCATCGCGTTCATGCTGGAGCGCTATCCCGATCCCGGACGCGCACCTCGTGCTGGCGGGTGAAGCGAGCCTCGACGCCACATGGCCGCTCACCTCGCCCGGCGTGCCCAGCATCCGCATGCTGCACAACCATTTCATCGTCTTCGACAAGCGCGAGCTGGAAGCCGCGCCGCTCGCCGACAAGGACAACCCCAACCTGACCGATGGCGGCCAGCACTCGCTGTTCCAGGCCCACATGCGCGACGTCTACCGCGCTTTTTTCGACGGGCTGGACCTGAAGATTTTGCAGCCTTGCCAGACGGGCTCGTGCCGCATCGGGCTCACAGGCTATCCGCAGGGCCTGCCCGCGCTGGGAGATCACCGGCGGCGCGGCGATCGCTGCGCGACGGTGCGCTTCTGGAAGGAGTACGACATCATTCTCGAAGGCTTTCTGGACTTCTACCGCACCTTTTTCACCCAGGTCTCGACCCGCAACGCGCCCATGCTGCCGGACCTGTATTTTCCGGCGCTGGTCGAGGAGAAGCTGCTGTTCGGCAACGATTTCCTGAAGACAGCGAAGATGGTGCGCGACCGCTGCATACACGACGCCAAATACGCCAACGCCATCCGCTGGCAGCCCGCCTTCAAGCAGCTCATCTACCGCAATGACGAGGGCAAACTGATCGTCACCATCAGCCAGAATTCCATCGGCAATGCCATCACGGAGCTGCTGGGCGTCGTGGTCAAGCGCGTGCCGGATGCGGATGCATACAACCGCGCGGAGCCGGCGCTGCTGGAGCAGTTGTTCGAAGTGCGCCGGCGGCTGGCGGAGGCCGATCTCGGCGAGAGCATCGCGACGGGCCAGTGGCCGGCGGATGCCGGGATGACGGCTTGACGGGGGCGCTGGCCTCATAGGGGTGCCGGAAAGTGCATCCCGCCGCCGCTCACCCCTGGCCGGCTACCGACCCGAGCAGGAACTCCACAAACACCCTCACCCGCGCCGATAAGTGGCGGTTCTGCGGATACAGGATCGAAAATGGCCGCGACGCGCCCGCATGCTGGGGCAGGACCTCCACGAGCTGGCCCTGCCGGACCGCTTCGGCCGCAACGAAATGGTATATCTGAAACAGCCCGGCGCCGGCACGCGCCAGGCTGACGCATCCAAGCACGTCATCCGAGCAACTGATTTCAGCTTCGACGCCGAATTCGATCACCTCGCCACCCTGGCGCAGCAGCCAGGGCATCGGCTTGCCCGTGCTCGGGCGTTCGAAGGCGATGAGGGGATGGCGTTTGAGATCGTCAATCGTCTCCGGCGCCTTCCGCCGCTCCAGATAGGACGGCGCCGCGAATATCCCCAGGCTTGCGTCTTCCAGCTTGCGCGCCACAAGCCGGTTGTCGGCAGGCGTGCCCAGGCGGATGGCGAGGTCGTAGCCCTCCTCGATGAGATCCACGTTGCGGTTCGACACATTGATGGCAAGGCTCACCTGCGGATACCGCTCGCGGAAGGCGGGCACGGTCTGCATCAGCCGGAAATGGGCGTAGGTCGTTGGCGCGCTGATCCGCAGGCGCCCGGCTGGGGTCTGCTGCCGCCCGGCAAGCGCATCCTCAACCGCCGCGATCTGGCCAAGCGCCTGGCGGCACTCCTGGAAATACAGGCGGCCATCGTCCGTCAGGCTGACTTTGCGCGTCGTGCGCTGGAAGAGGCGCACGCCTATCCTCCGCCTGTCAACGGAACCAGCAGGAGATTGCACTCATGAGCCCCCATCAAGGACGCCGCTGTCCGTTCTCACAATCTTGCCTCGTATGACGCGATCGAGGAACTCATGTCCCTCGATTTCATCGGCGAGAATGCCAATGAGCGCCGGAGGCGCGAAGGAGCGCTGGCCTTGGGCCAGCGTGACGATGATAAAAATGCCGTCCTCAGAGGGCCGAACGGCATCGGCAAAACCATGATCGCCCAGAACATCGCGCATCAAGCGGTGATCCAGGAGCACACCGCCATCTTCACCAGTGCCGGCGCCGGAGGGCGCCTGTTCTTAGTGAAAAAGAAGCGATGCTGAAGCATCGCCGGCAGCTGTTCAGCGAACTCGCCGCCATCGCCCTCAAATACGGGCTGAGCCGGTATGCCAAGCCGGCGCTCCTGGTCATCGACGAGGTGGGATATTTATCCTATTCCAACCGGGCGGCCGATCTGTTCTTCGAACTCGTCAGCCGGCGCTACCAATCCAAAAGCACCATCATCACGACCAACAAGCCGTTCGCCGAGTGGAATGACGTCTTCCCGAACGCAGCGTGCGTTGTCTCGCTCATCGACCGGCTCGTCCATAACGCCGAAGTCGTCGATCTGAACGGGGACTCCTACCGCAATAAGGAAGCTCAGGAACGCGCCGAAATGCGCGCCAAGAAACGTAAAAAAACAAAATCGTAATGCCGGCGGCCTGGCGGAAAGCCGGTCAGTGCCATCTCTCCGGGGCATTCCTTGTTCGGCCGGGCTGTCATTCCTCGCCCCGGCCATGCACAAACTCCATGCTGCCGCACGCAGGACGGGTCAAGGATGCGCGATCTTGCGCACGGCGAAGCCGCTCGTCCTTGACCCGTCCGAGTACGGTAGCATGCTGGTGTGCGCTGGGGCAGACCGCAATCGCTGAGCAAACCGCTACAGTTGTTCTGCAACTATCCAATTCCGGCGTTTATTCACGGTTCTTGGCCTGCGCTAACACTGGTAGCGCCTCGTAAACATTATGCGGCGGCAACTCGCATTCGCCCAGGATGATCTGCACCAGCTTGCTGGCTTTCCGAGCTTTTTCCGTTTCGCTGAGAACCCACGGCGCGCCGGCCAAGTGCCGTGACCACAGCGCCAGCACCCGCTCCGCGCACTTCAACGCGGCGTCGATGGCCAACGGATGGCGCGTGCTCGCGGCTTCGGCGATCAGCAGTTTCTTGTCGCGCCAGACGTTAAGGCCGCACACATCCTGCCGGAGTTGCAGATCGTTGGCTGTGCCGATGTTGGCGTAGTTGTAGCTTTTGAATACATCAGTCGCTTGCTGGGATGCAATCAATCCAAAAAGTATCATCATGTAGCATGAAATATTCCCTCGCGATACCGCTGCGCCAGGGAAACACTATTCCTATGAACTCAATAACTCAACCAGCATGTAAGGCTCGGCTTTGATACGGCAGCGGCGTATTTCCTGCGGCACGTACGGCGCGGTTGGCAGAGACTTGTATAGAGCAGGCCATGCCAGATAGAAAATATGTAATTATGAGGCTTTCAATGCACACATATGTGCGTTATTACACCACATAACCGATGACAATCAATAACTCTATTGCAATGTTCCGGGAGCAATGCCGCTATTGTATACAACAGCAGACATCAGCGATCGCTTGACGAGCCCACCGAAGCCTGGCTTCTGCACATCCGCATTCGGAGGCGCTGCGGCCGTCGCAGATTCGACCTCTTGCGAGGAGTTCTGCCCAGGCGCCTTCGGCGGAATCTACCCCGATCGCATAGTGAGTTTTCGCGGCGCGAGCCGCGCTCAGCCTTTCGCGATCCCCCGCCACCGGAGCATCACTAACTGCCGCCTGCGAAATTCAGCCCAGCAGCTTCATGAAATTGCGTTTGCGGTTGAAGCGGGCCTTGATCTCCAGGATGTAGGCTGTGTGTTCGGCGGCGCTGTGCAGTTTCGCCATGTGCGCGATGAGTTTTACCGCTTGCTCATAAGCCTGGTTGCCGCCACCCTCCACGAGCTGCGCGGTGCGCTCTGCATACACCTCCAGCGCCTCGCGTGGCCAGGCAGCCTCGCCCGTTCTCGCCAGGGTTTCCTTAACGCCCATCGAGGCGCCGTATTGGCGGACCGCCTTCCAGGCCGCATCAAGCTGCTTTTCTTTCATCAGCACCTGAACCAGGAGGTCAGCAGGAGAACCCCAACGCGAGCCCGGCTCTTTAGTGCAGCGGGCTTCGAGAAACGTCACTGCACGCGTACACGCTGCCTTACCGCCGAGCTTGCGGAGCCGCTCGTAAAGCGCAAGGCTGGGCTGCTTTTCGAACGTGCGCCAGAGATGGGTTGCCGCGTCCGGCTTGCGGCCCGCTTTGGCCAGCAGGTCCGCCGTAAGAAACAGGAGCCGCTCATCCGTGCGGCCGTCCTCGAACAGCCACAAGCCTTCTTCGGCCCATTTGAGAGCTTCCTCCTCCCGCCCCTGCGAACGGCAAAACTCCGCAAGCTGGTAGTAGCTCCACGCGGAGGAGAGGTCTTTGGCGCGCAGGGCAATGCGAGCATCAAGATCGCCGTCGCGCTCCGCGAAAAAGTCGAGGATGCCGGTCAGACGGCTGTACTCGCTTGAATATTCGTATTGCTGTTTAGGCCCGGCCACACGCGGAGGCAGCTTGCTCCAGGCGGCAGCGGCAAGGCGGCAGTATTCGGCAAGACCGTCATCGCCCAGGACATCTGCATATTGCCGTACCGCGCCGTCAAATGCACCATAGCCGTCTTTCATTTCGCGAAAGAAGAGGGTGCGCGCGAATTCCCCGGGGCTGGGGCGGCACGTGCGGGCCGCGGCCAGGTGGATACCGGCAGCCTGCTCCAGCAACGCTCCGCAATGGCCATCGGAATCATCCATCTCGTTGATGGCCATTTCGATCCGCTCGATCGCCCGCTCCGCGAGTTTCAGCGCAAGGCCGGCATGGCTGCCGGAAGTGAGCCCGGCAATGGTGTCCAGCGCGTCCTCCACGCCCGCCGCCCAGCCGGGCGCCTCGCGGTATCCGATAAATCCGTGCGTGCGCGTGACGCTGTCGAGCGCTTTGCGGAGGCGGTTCTCCAGCGTTTTGCCGTCCTCCTGCGCAGGCGCCGCAGCCATGTCGAACTTGCGAAACAGGGCCGGATCGCGCTCCGCCAGTTCGAGGAGCATGTCAACCAGCGCATCGGCGCCTTTCGCCTTCAGGTAAACCCGGATGCGGGAAAGTGCCCCGATGCTGCCCGGCTCCTCATCGCCGGCGGCGTTGACCGCCAGCGCCGCGGCAACCATGTGCTTGCAAAACCCGTAATCGGAAAACGCCGGGCAGGAGCACTCGCCCTTGATGGCCGTACCGCGTCCGGTCAGGATCACGGTGTAATCCTCGCTGCCGGAGACAGCGGCGAGCACGCGCTTGGGCTCGATGGCCAGGAGTTGCACCGCGCCGTCTTGGTGGTAGCTTCTGCCGCGCGCATACACGGTGTCGCCGGCGAGTTTCCGCAGTGCGGTCACGTCGAAGCGGGGCTGGTTTGCGGATTTCATATGGGCGGCCTCAGGATGCCGTCCGTTTCGATGGTCTGCAAAGCCTCTTCAAGCGTGACGGAGTGATAAACCGGGCACCACTGCCCGGTGTGCCTGTGCCACATCACGTGGAATCGTTTTTCAGAGCCTTCCTGCGTGTGATCCAGGCGCGCGAAGCCGGAATTGAATTCCTCGCCGGCATTGCCGGGAAAGCCCGAGCGGAAGCGCACGATGAAGCTGCAGCTGCTGCCGCGCCATTTGCCCAGGATGTCCACGGGGTAGTTGTGTTCCGTGGGCGTGATCTTGGGCAGGAACTTGGGTTTGAGGACATCAGCAATGAAGCGTTCGCAGGTTGCGGCGATGGCCTCCTTGTCCTGCGGCGTGAGAGTTTTCGCCCAGACCCAAGTGCGCGAACGGCTTTGCTTCGGCCGTGCCATTGATTTCCCCTCCAGCCTAGTACAGCCCGCCGGAAGTTCGCACCCATATGCCGCATGCTCGCGAGCGAACTTGCCTAGCGGATAAGCTGTACTAGCACTTTAAATCTGCTAGTACGCCTTACCGCTAAGAAGTCCTGTGAGAGCAAGCCCCATATGGGTCAGGACTTCCCTAGCGGGGCGTACTAGCGGAAGCGTAAACTCTTCCCGTCCTGCTGTCAGGCTGGCACCGCCGGTTTGTCCCCGTTTTCCGCAGGGACACGTCAAGCCGCCGGTGCATACGGCTGCGGCGCGCTTGCCGAGGTGTTTGACGAAAAGGCGCTGAAGGCTCTTATCCGCGCGGCCGTCGGCTTGAACACCTCCCGGACCTGCCGCCGAGGCTGGCAGCGGAGTTGCAACGGCGTAGCGAGCACCGCTCCTTCCGGACCGGCGCGCTCTCACGCCAAACGGTCCAGCGCCAGCTTCATTGCCGCCATGCCGGCGGCCATGAGCGGCTCGATCTGCGCCGCCGCCTCGTCCGGCAGAAAATCCGCCGTCCAGACAACGCGGGCGACGCCTCCCTCTGCGAACACCTGCGCCGAAGCATTGTAATGCGTGGTCAGCGGGCTTTCGGCCGTCCAAACCAGCCGCATCGCTGCGGCGTCCACGGCGACGATGGGCTCGCGGATGCTCATCCCGTTGGCAAATGTCACGACACGGGCGCCGGGCTCCAGCCGTGTGTCCCTCACAAAGCCGGGAACGAGACGCGTATGCAGTGCCCCGATGTCCTCGACGGCGGCCCACACATCGGCGGGGCTGGCGCGTGTCACGATTTCCTTGCGAAGCGTTGCCATACCGTTTCCTCCAGCATTTGCGTGTTCAGGCTTTTCCGGTGCAGCAGGCTTCGAGCCGGTAGCCGTCAGGATCGGACACGAAGGCGGCATAGTAGTCCGGCCCGTAATCGTCCCGCGCTGGCTGATGCCGCAGCGTCCCCAACGGGAGGCAGGAGCTTATGAGTTCATATGGGCAGTGAAGCCCCGCTGCGAAGTTACCGCGCGGCATCAGGCGTGTTCGAGCGATCCCGCCAGCCTACTTCCGCAGAATTTTCTCCATTACCTTGCCCTTCGCGAGTTCATCGATCAGTTTGTCCAGATAACGGATTTCCCGCATGATGGGGTCTTCGATGTCCTCAACGCGGACGCCGCAGACCACGCCTTTAATCAGCGTTCGGCAGGGGTGCATGCGAGGCGCATGGCGGAAGAAATCCTCGAAGTTCGTGTTTTTCTCCAGCTGATTGCCGAGCGTTTCTTGGCGGTATCCCGTCAACCAGCAAATGATCTCGTCAACTTCGGCTTTCGTGCGTCCCTTTTTTTCCGCCTTGGCGACATAGAGGGGATAAACACTGGCGACGCTGGCCGAATAGATGCGGTGTTTGGGCATACGTCTTCCTCAGATTTCCGGCGGCGGTCTCCGCGCTTCAATGCCAGTCGCTAATATTGAGGTCGTCCGGCGACGGCCTGCCCCGGCCGGTTTCCACGAAGTCGCGCAGGCTGAGGAGGAACGTGGCCCATTTCGTGCTGCAATGCGCCATGAATTCCACTTCCTCCCGCCAACCGCGGTGGGCAAACTGCACGATGGTGTATTCGCCTGCCCCGGAGAGGCGGAAGCCGATCCGGGTGTCCAGCCATTCGGCCGGCCCGCCGGTCACACGCCAGCGCACCGTGCGGCCTGGAACGGTTTCCAGCACCTCCATGTCGAATCTGCCGATTTCCTCGCCGGCCGGCGTGTGAAAGCGGAAAACGATCGTGCCGCCGGGTTCGGGATTGCCGGCGGTAGCTCGCGTCCACCAGCCGGACAGGCCGTCGATGGTTGCAAGCGCCTCGTACACGTGTCCAGGCGCGGCCTTGATGCCCACGCGGTGAATGATATCTGGCATGGAACTCTCCTTTTACTGAACAAACATCATGCCGCCGGCAGCCGTTCCGCATACTCGGCCTTGAGGCGCGCCCAGCCATCCCAGAACGGCTCCGGCTCGCTGCCGGTGAGATGCGCCGCCAGGATATCCAGGTGCATGTGCCAGCCCGCGCCGAACATCAGCGTCATCTCGCGATCCGGCACGCGGCGGTGGATCAGCGTCAGCAGCACCTCGCCGCCGTGCGGTTCCAGTTCGAACGACACATGGCCGCTCCCGTGCCAGGCAATCACCAGCCTGCGGGGCGGGTCGCACTCGATCACCTGGGATTGCATACGGTGTTCGGCCGAAAGCCGGCCGGACGCTGGCCGGGCGGATCGGTCAGTTCGTCATTGCGCCAGACCAGCTCAACGGGCGCGCCGGCGTCTAGCGTCATCGTGCCGGCGGCGAGCCATTTGCGGCGCAACTCGCTCTCCGTCAGATAGGCCCAGACGCGCTCGATGGGGCCGGGCAGCAGGCGTTCGATTTTCAGCGTGGCGGGTTCGATCAGTTCGCCGTAAGCGCTCGGAAGCTTTGCCATGGATTACCTTTCCTGCGGGGGGTGCGTGTTCCGCGCGCCGTCCTCGCGCAGCAGACCTTCGAGGATGTCGAGGCGCGCGCTCCAGAACTGCTCGTAGAAGCTCAGCCAGTCATGCGCGCTTGCCAACGGGCCGGGTGCGAGACGGCACAGATGCGTGCGCCCGCGCACCTCGCGCCGGATCAGCCCGGCGTTCTCCAGCGCCTTGATGTGTTTCGAGGCCGCCGCCAGCGACATGGCGAACGGCTGAGCGAGCTGGGAAACGGTCCGCTCGCCCTGGGCGAGGTCGCGCAGCATGCGGCGGCGGGTGGTGTCCGCGAGGGCGTGGAAGACGGCGTCGAGACGCTGGGTTTGTTGTTCAACCATATGGTTGAATATAGGCAGGCTGGCGGTGGTTGTCAACCATTTGGTTGAATGATAGGCGGGCACAGCCCTTTACGCCACGAGGAACCCGGATAAACTGAGACGTCCAGCAGGCCCCGCTGAAGCCTTTTTTGGAAGGACCGCCATGCCTAAAATCGACATCGCCGCCGCGCCACAGCGCAAAGGCTCGGGCTATCCGCCGCCATTCAATGCCCCTTGTGCTGAGCGTATCCGGCAGCACCTGGGCGACGCCGGCGGCCTCACTGATTTCGGGGTTAATCTCATGCACCTGCCGCCGGGCGGCTGGTCGAGCCAGCGCCACTGGCATTCGCATGAAGACGAATTCGTCTATGTGCTCGAAGGCGAACTGGTGCTGATCGAAGAAGGAGGCGAGACTGTGCTGCGCGCCGGTGATTGCGCCTCCTTTCCGAAAGGGACCGGCAACGGCCATCACCTGATCAATAGATCGGCCGGGATGGTAGTGTATCTTGAGGTTGGAACTCGTGCGCCGGCGGATGTGACCATCTGCTCCGATATCGACATGATGAGTACCAATGCCGATGGCCGCTTCGTGCATAAAGATGGTACGCCCTATTAGAGCGATACGGCATAATCGGCTGCACGGGAGGGCCGGATCCCATGGCTGAGATCCTTTTGTTTCACCACGCGCTTGGGCAAACCTCTGGCTTTCTCGCCTTCGCGGAGGAGTTGCAGCAAGCCGGGCACACGGTGCACACGCCGGACCTTTACGCCGGTCGAGTGTTCAGGTGTCTGGAGGACGGAGCGGCCTACGCGAGCCAGACTGGATTTGAGGTCATCATCGAGCGCGGTGTGCACGCTGCGGCTGGCCTCCCAAATGCGCTTGTGTATGCGGGATTTTCTTTGGGCGTACTGCCCGCGCAAAAACTGGCCCAGACCCGGCCGGGGGCGCGTGGAGCGCTACTGTTTCACGCCTGCGCTCCCGTATCGGCGTTTTCCGCTGCATGGCCAGCGGACGTGCCGGTGCAGATACATGGCATGGATGCAGACCCGTTCTTCGCCGGCGAGGGGGACGTTGATGCCGCGCGCGATATTGCCGGCTCCGTCCCAAACGCTGAGCTGTTTCTTTATCCAGGCGTTGAACATCTCTTCGCGGACCCCAGCCTGCCGTCATACACCGCCAATGCCGCCGCCCTGCTCATGCAGCGGGTAACCGGATTCCTGGACGCGGTGCCGTCCAGATAGCAAGTTACCGCGCGCGGCGCGCGAGCACCTTCTCGTAGGCCGCCTGAAGCTCGCCAAACACGGAGCGCGCCGGGCGCGGGGCGCCGAGGTGCAGATGGCGCAATTCATCCATGAACGCGTCCCATAGCGGCGGGCCGCCGTTCTCCAGCAACTCCGCACGCACCGATAATTCCTCGCTCACGGGGGTGTGCCTGCGCCCCCAGGCCCCCATATGCGCGAGGAGTGGCACAAGCTGGATGGCTGCTTCCGTGAGGCTGTAGATCCCTTTCTGCTGGTGGCTGGGATCAGGGCGCCGGGACAGCAGGCCGGACGCAGTCAGGCGCTTCAGCCGGTCCGCCAGGATGTTCGAAGCAATGCCCTCCTCGCTCTGCGCGAGCAACTCGCCATAGGTGCGCCTGTTGCCGAACATGACGTCGCGGATGACGATCAGGCTCCAGCGGTCGCCGAGCTGTTCGAGCGTGAGGTTGATGGGGCAGCCGGACCGTCCTGTCTGCCGCATGGCTGTTCTCCTGGGATTGGCGCTTGCAATATGCAAGTGGTGAGGATAAAGTACAACCACTTGCATTTCGCAAGTTGTGTGATCCAGAGGTTCCCATAATGCCGCTCGCGCTCTACGGTCATCCATTCTCCTCGTACACACAAAAAGTGCTCGTCGCGCTGTACGAGAACGGCACGCCCTTTGATTTCCGCTGTATCGGTCCGGATACGCCGCAACATACGGCCGAGTGGCTGCGGCGCTGGCCGGTCGCCAAGTTCCCGCTGTTGTTGGACGGCAAGCGCCAGATCGCCGAGAGCAGCATCATCATCGAGTACCTGGAGCTTGAGCATCCTGGGCCGGTGCGCCTCCTGCCTGCGGACCCGATGGCCGCGCTCGACGTGCGCTTCCTCGACCGCTTCTTTGACTTGCATGTGATGGACGCGATGCAGATTGCGGTCGAAAGTGCGCTGGGGCGGGTTCCGGTGAAGAGCGAGGAAGGACTGCGCATTGCCGCAGAGAGGCTGGAGCGCGCCTACCCCTGGCTCGAAGGACACCTCGCGGGCCGGACCTGGGCGGCTGGCGCGGACTTCACCATGGCCGACTGCGCGGCCGCGCCCTTCCTGTTCTATGCCGATTGGGTCCACCAGATCCCGGCCGCTTATCCCCTGCTGCGTGCCTACCGCGCGCGGCTGCTTGCCCGCCCATCCTTTGCTCGCGCGGTGGAAGAGGCGCGGCCGTTCCGTCCATTGTTTCCCCTTGGGGCGCCGGACCGGGATTAAAGACCGTGCTCTAAGCGGACAGTCCCGGCGGCGGCTAGTGCTCTGGCGCAAACATTTGGTGCACCTTGCGGCTAGGTCGAGACCAAATGTCCCGCGCCTCAAAGAGCACTAGCAACTTATTGATTCTAGTGCAGTTTACGACGCAGACACTTGATTTGCGAGTTCGCTGCCAGGGTGAATCAAGTGTCTGCGTCACTGCACTAGGCGGCGAGATATGCCGCAGGCCGCGTGGAAGAACGTTTACGCTCGCGGCGTTGCCAAGCAATCGGATTGGGCCGCGCCAATGGAGGATTGCAAGAGATGATCACTGTCTTTGGCGAAGGGAGGGGGTTCCGGATTGTCTGGCTGCTGGAGGAGATGGGGCTCCCATACCGGCTGAGGCCGGTGGACCTGCTGGCCGGCGTCGAAAAGGACACGGAGTTTCTGGCCGTCAACCCCGCCGGATTCATCCCGGTGATCCAGGACGGTGACGTTACAATGGTCGAGTCGATTGCGATCATGGAATACCTGATGGCCCGCTATGGGCCGGCGCTGCTCGCGCCGGCCCCGCACGATCCTGCCTTCCCCGCATACCAGCAGTTCCTCCACCTCGGTGAAGCCGGCCTCGCAGCCTCCATGTATTTCGTCGTGGTCAGCCGTAATCTCGCGCCCGAGGCCGAGCGGCAGAACTGGGGCGCCCGCATGGCGCTGGAAGTGTTTGAGAGCCGGTTGGGGCTGGTGACGCGGCAGCTTGCGCGCTCGCCCTATCTTGCAGGCGAGACGTTCACGGCCGCCGATATTTCGGTGACCTATGCCCTTGAGTTCGCCCAAAGGGGCGCCGGCTTCGCCTTCGGCGAGGCAGAGCTGGCCTATGTGGCCCGCACCAGCGGACGTGCGGCCTATCAGCGGGCGATGGAGACAAGTCAAGCCACGAAGGCCTGGGCCGCTGCGGTAGCGGGGCAATAACCGTTCCTGGATGGCCGCGTTCTCTTTGACTATGCGACATATTCGCGGACACTTTCCCTGCCTTCTTCGATTTGTTTCACATCAGGCCCTCATACAGCACGCGGTATTCGTCTGGAACGAACACCGCGTGCTGGCGGGCGGTTGCTCCGCCGCAAGTTTTGCCGGACGGACAAGCATTCTCAGAGAGGGAATTGCCCGTCCAGCGAGCATACATGCGTCACGATGACGCCAATATCACCGCTTTAAATGGCAAAAAATTGAGAGGTTAGTTTTTGGGGGAGATATGAAACGGCTGGGCAAACTATTGCTTATCGCGATTTCCTGCGTTGCCCTGATCTTGCCCATCTATGCCTATTGGTCACTCAGATCATATGTTAACAGCTTGCGGCCTGATCCGGTCAGAGACCTGTCTGATGCGCTGCCGTCAGGGGGGCAGTCCGTAGATCCGTCCGCCACGCGGGTGATGCCGCAGCTCGCCCATCCCGGCGGCATCAATACCGTCGCCATCTCACCGGACGGCCGCCTGGGTCTATCCGGCGGCGACGGAGTGCTGAGGCTTTGGGAGTTGTCCTCCGGCATTGAGCTGCGAAGTTTCAAGGCACACACCAGGGATGTCACCGTCGCCGCCTTTTCCCCCGATGGCCGTGTGATCCTCAGCGGCAGCAGCGACACCACTGTCAGGCTGTGGGACACCACTACCGGCCGGCTGCTGCGCACCTTCAAGAAAAAGCAGCAGGTTCTTTCTCTGCTGAGCGAGATTACCAGTGCAGCATTTACCCCCGATGGCCGCTATATCCTCACCGCCGATATCTCTGCGAAAGACGGGCTGATGCTCTGGGATGCGAATGCCGGAGAACAAGTCCGTGCAATGACCGGGCACACTGAGCGGATTTCTTCGATCACCGTGTCCCGGGACGGCCGTCTGGCGGTCACTGGCAGTTATGATAAAACGGTGAGATTGTGGAACATCGCCACAGGCGAAGAAATACGGACCTTCAGCGGGCATACCAGTTCCATTTATGTCGCGGCAATTTCGCCGGATGGGCGCATGATCCTTGGCGGCGCAGGAGATGGCACCGTTAAGCTTTGGGAAACTGCGACAGGCAAGGAACTGCTGACCTACCGCCCTGACGATAAAGCGGTGGCAGCGGTGGCGTTCTCGCCGGATAGCCGTTTCGCCCTGACGGGCAGCACATCCAGCCTGCGTCAGTCAGGCGCCGGACGGCTTCAGATGCGGGAGACCGGCGGCGGGAAGAAAGTCATCAATTTCGAGTTCCCCGCCAGCTACGAGGGCCGCCATTACCGCTCCAAGGCTGTGGCCTTCTCCCCGGATGGACGTTTCATCTTGTCCGGCGGAAGCGATGGCATGTCGCTTTGGAATGCCGCCACGGGCAGCGAATTGCGCAGCTTCGGCAAAGGATTGAAGGAATTCAACAGGGCTAAGTTTTCTTCGGATGGCCGTTTGATCCTCTCTGAAGCGAACGGCGAGTTCCAAATTTGGGATGCAGCCACGGGCAAAGCTTTATACGGGGTCCTGGGATTTACGGCCGAGTTGTCGCCTGACGGCCGGTCGCAGCTAAGTACTGGTCTCAAGCATAGGGGGATAGCGCTTAGCGAAGCGGCCACTGGAAAAGTACTGCGCCTCCTCGACCCGGACAGGCCGGATATTGTGTCCAGCGCGCTTTCCCCTGACGGCCGCTTTGCCCTTTCCGGTTATGAGGGAGGTGAGGCGAAGCTGTGGGACTTGAGCACAGGCAAAGAATTGCGCGTCATTAGCGGCCCCCCGCCCGTCCGGCCCGGCTCAGCCATGGCCAGCGTAACGGCGTTCTCTCCCGATGGCCGCCTTGCGCTCGTAGGTTACTCGCAAGATGGAATAAAATTGCTGGAACTGGAGACAGGTAAGGAGATCAGCATCACCAGCGCGCGGGTCTCCCGTTATGCGGGAACCATTTTTTCACCCGATGGCCGCTTCGTCCTAGCGGAGGATAAAGCTGACAGCAAACTATGGGAGACAGCAACCGGGAAGGAAGCCGCCGGGTTCGATAGCGTAAAGCTCATTCGGCCGGCGGTATTCTCGCCGGATAGCCGGTATATCCTTTCCATGAACTACCATGATGAAGGGGAAATACGGGAAACCGCCACCGGTAGACATAAACGCACATTCAACCGGCACCACGGTTTCGTCCACGCCGTGGCATTTTCGTCTGACGGACGTCTGGCTCTCACTGGCGGCGACGACACCACCATCAAGCTCACGGATGTCTCATCTGGACGGGAGCTGCATACATTCCGCGGGCATACAAGCACCATCGAATCTGTCGCGTTTTCCCCTGACGGGCGTACCGTCCTTTCTGCCAGCCGGGACGGCACGATGCGGCTTTGGGATGTGAAGACAGGCCGGCCGCTGGCGTTGCTGATGGGCTCCAAGAGCGATTGGCTGGTGCTCACGCCGCAAGGGTTCTTTTCGAGCGCGCAGCGGGATACCGCCACTCTCGCCATCGTCCGCGGCTTCGAGCCCACCGGAATTGGCCAGATGCATCAGTCCCTTTTCAATCCCGATCTGGTGCGCGAAGCCCTCGCCGGCGATCCTGAAGGCGAAGTGAGACGCGCGGCAGATGTGTTGAACCTCGAAAAGGTTCTCGATAGCGGCCCGCCTCCCGCCGTGGAGATCATTTCGCCCGCCACGGGAACGCCGGAAACACACGACATGGCCTCCGTAACGGCCCGGCTCAAAGACCGGGGCAAAGGGATCGGACGTATCGAATGGCGGGTGAGTGGCATAACCGCGGGCGTGATGGAAGCCCCTGCGGATGCTGGCGCTGTATATGAGGTCAAGCGGACGCTCGCGCTCGATCCCGGCGCAAACCAGATCGAAATCCTGGCGTATGAGAAACGCAACCTGCTCGCCTCGCCGCCTGCGCGCATTACACTCCAATTCAAGGCGGTTGCGGAAACGCACAAACCCAATCTTCATGTGCTTGCGATTGGGATCAACGCATACACCGACCAGGGCTGGATACCGCCCGGCACATCCCAGCGGTTGGCGTTTCCCCCGCTCAAGCTTGCCGTAGCGGATGCGAAGGCCGTTGCCGCGGAACTGCGCAAGGCTGGCGAAGGACTGTATGGCGAAGTCCGCGTGACCGAGGCGATGGACGCGAATGCCACAGCCGCCAATCTGGATCAGATCATCGGGCGGATTTCCGCCGGAATGCAGCCGCGGGATACATTTGTGCTGTTCGCGGCCGCCCATGGCATCTCGGTAAACGGGCGGTACTACATGATCCCGCAGGACTATCAGGGCGGGAACGATCCCGCAGCTCTGGCCCGCCTCGCCATCAGCCAGGAGCGGCTACAGGACTGGCTTGCCAACCGCATCAAGGCGAAGAAGGCCATCATTCTGCTGGACACGTGCGAGTCTGGCGCTCTCGTCGGCGGCTACACTAAATCGCGCACGGACGTCCCGGCGCCGGAGGCGGCCATCGGGCGTTTGCATGAGGCGATTGGACGTCCCGTGCTCACTGCCGCGGCCTCGGGCAAACCGGCTTTCGAAGGCTACAAGGGGCACGGCGTTTTCACATTCGCCGTCATGAGCGCGCTGCATCACGGGGACAGAAATGGCAATGGCCAGATCGAGCTTTCCGAACTCGCTGAATACGTCCAGACAACGGTTCCTCAGATTAGCGTGGAACTTGGTCAAGCCGGGCGGGACAAGGGGGTCGCGGTCATATCCATGCGAGGCTTCAATAATGATAAACAATCAGCGCAATTCGGTTCAACGGGCGAAGATTTCTCTCTTGTGCGGCAGATTCCTTAGCCGCCAGCAGTCACCCGCAATGTTCAGCGGATAGCCCCCATGACACAGGACAGCAAACTCCAGAAGGATGCGGATCAGAGGCTTAAGCAACTGGAAAACGAGGTTGCGATTCTGCGCCAGAGATTGGACACGCTGACGTCAGCACTCTTAGACACTTCACTACCGCTTGGTAAACTGCGCGCTCGCAACATGGTGGAGCGGGTCGTCGAACGGATGGCCCAATCCGATCCAGAGTGGCCAGTGCGCAATAAAGAAAAGATTGATGCGATGATGGCGAAGGCCAGCAGCCCCCTTCCCTGGTGGTCTGTCCTCTTCGTAATCATTGCAGCAATCGGGCTGATCATATCACTGCTCGCGTTCCTCACGTGGCTAAACGGCGGCGATCTGCTGGTTGGGGCCGGTTCTCTTTCCGTAAGTCATTGATTTAGCGCTCTACTTTTGCGGAGATGCGGAGTTCCTGCGTATTCCCGTCCCATGGGAAGCGTAAAGAACGGCGCCAGCTGGTGAGGGAAGCCAAATTTCCGGTATTGGGGGCGATGAAATTGAAGATAAACGGCCGCACCAGCAGCAAATCCTCCGGCTGCCTGCGGAGGAGCGGATCCGCTGGCAAGCTTGCCGGACTCGCGCTGGAAAATAGGCGGTTGCGCCGGGTGATGGTCCGCTGTCAGAGGTACTGCTGCCCTGCGGATTTGCCGCTTTCATGGGCGGGCCAGCGCCCGCGCGCATTTCCGCAATCTCTGCGTTGCGCCGGTGGAGATCGACGACGGACCATATCCTCGCGACTTCCGCAACGGGTCACGAACGGCTGAGGGCAATTTCATATTGGCCGCAATACTCCCACAGCTGCCATACGGCGCCGCAGCGCTGCGAGGCCGGCACCGTGTCATGAACACTGGCCGGCGCTGCGGTGAAAACCTGCACTGGCAGGCGGGCCCCATACAGGTTCTGCACGGCAACCGGCGCGGCCGCTCGTTGCGCAGGACCGGATGGGACCATCCGCAGCCGCCCGTGTGATGAAGTCCCCAGCAGCACTACCCGCCGGTTTTTGGCAAGAGGCATTCCATGTTCAGCCAATAGCGCGCCGATTTGCGCTCGCCTGTGCGGACAAGAACGCCCTTCGCAAGGAGAGCCTGCAGATCGCGGGTCGCCGTCGCACGCGATGTGTCTGTAATGCTGATGTAGTTTTCCGCGCTGAGCCCGCCTTTGAACCCTTCGAGCCCTTCGCGGAACATGCGGGCCAGAACCTTTTCCTGCCGCACGTTCAATTGGCCGCGCACCTTGTCATAGAGCCGGGCTTTCCCGATCAGGAAATCCACCATCCGCTGGGTATAGTCTTGAGCCTCCAGAATGACGGCGGCGAAATAGCCGATCCAATCGTCAACGGCGTTGTCTTTATTGCTCGCCTCCAGCGTGGCGTAATAGGCTGTCCGCTGTTTCTCGATGACCTGGGATAGCGCAATGAGCACTGGCTGGCCGGAGGATTGCGACAGGACTTTCTGGGCAAGTCCCCGCGCGATACGGCCGTTGCCGTCCTCGAACGGATGGATGCTGACGAAATAGAGATGGGCGATGCTCGCGCGGACCAGCGCCGGGAGGGGAGATGCGCCTCCCGGTCCGGTGCCGTTGAACCAGCGGATGAAACGGCTCATTTCGCGCCGCATGGTTTTTGAGGGCGGCGCTTCGAAATGCACCTTCGGCTTGTAATCGGGGCCGGAGATGACCTGCATCGGCTCCGGATGGGTACGGTAGCGCCCGATATCAGCGACATCGGCCCGGCCGGCCATGATCATCGTGTGCCAGGAAAAAAGCAGCTCATGGCTCAGAGGCGCGGCCGGGCTGCGGTAAAGATCGACCATCATATCGGCGATGCCGCGTTCGGCGGGCGGAATTTTCCGGCGCCCCGGATCGAGGCCGAAATGCCCGCGGATGGAGGAATGCAGACTGTCGCGGTTGAGGATTTCGCCCTCGATCGCGGATGTCTTCAGCGCCTCGTCGCTCATGAGGTCGATGGTGAGAGCCGCCTTGTCCTCTTCGTGCACATGCCGGTAGCTGCCCAGCAGCACCCCCGATTGAGTTAAGGATTGCGCCTCCAGGTTTTCAAACCGGGCTTTGGTGTAGGTGAAATGCGGCCAATCCGCCTGCTGCCAGTTCCAAATCATGAGCGATAACGTGTCCGTTTATAACTCGCGATATAGCATATTCATGAGTTATAAATCCATCTTTTATGCCTCATCACCGGCCTGCCAGACTATGAGGTCTGAACGCCGCTTGTCCGCAGGGAAGCGGTACCGCAGGCCCGGAACTGGCAAACGAGGCCGCTTCACCGTGCGCCGGACCTTCCTCATGCTCCTCCCATTTATCCCGGCGGCTCATACCGCGGCAGACGCCGCGAAACGGGGAACCCCAAGGCTCTGCCTTCAGGTTCCCATCCAGGGGCTTCCGCCGCCTCGCTCCGCTCCGGCTCCGTGCAGCCGGGTCCCCGCGAAACGCCTTGTCCCTCCTGATCCGGCCTCGCCCCCGGTGCTTCAGCACCGGCTGTTCTAAGCGAAAAAGAGCCGCCTCCGGCGGCGGCGGGCAGCGGTTGCAGCGCGCGCTGCAACCACCACCGAAGGAAGGGCAAACCATGACACAACAGCAGAACCAAGTGCTTGCCGCCGTCATCCGCGAGTTGAAGCTGGCTCAAGCGCACCTGGATGTTGCACGAGAACCAACGTCCCACACGCACACCACGGTGGATACAATTGAGTATTTTCTGGATGCGGAGATTGATGCCATAGTACTGGATGAACAACCTCAACAGGTGGCGGTTGTGAAGGGGAGCGCCAACAGTAAACACTCACCAACTTTTCCACAATAACTCTGGACGTTTCTCGAAATAGCGCTTATGCCTTCCGCCAGTAATTTCGCGGGCGTGAACTATGAAATCTGTTCTCTTCGCAGGCACATTGTTGGTTCTTATGGCATCCAATACCGCAGCCATTGCACAATGTGGTGGCGATGTGACGCCAAGGACAAAGGTAGCTCTCCTCCAAAGCGCTGAGGCGCTCACCAAATGCTCGGCATTTTATCACATGCTGTCAATTGGTTCCTTCGGTAGCCAAAATCCAGAAGCCTTCAAACGCTGGAGCGCCGCCGCGCGCGAAGACATCGTCTCGGCGGCTATGATGGCCACTATCGCCGGTGTTCCGGGTAGCGACCCAACAACCAAATTCGATGAGTACCTTAGAAGTTTCAACGCTCCCATGGCAGCCGACGGCACAGATTGGGCGCTCGGATTTTCCGAAGAATGCAAAGTTGAACTTGGACGCGGCAGAAAGACACTGAATGACTACGTTAAGGGGAGATAGATCATAAGGCCAGGCGGATGCCTAATTGGCGATGAAATAGGCGGAAGGCCAGACCAGGGCAGAACGGGAGAGCACCCGCGGCGGCTGCGCCAGGAAGTGCGAGGAAGCTAAGGCTGAGGCGGCCCGGTTGATCGAACGCGCCGGCGATGCCGGGCGCCGCGATCAGCTGGAATCCATGCTGGCGAAAGCCAAGGTCCAGCGGATGGCCAGTGGCGGGCCCGCCGAAGCCTCCGGCATGGCCTCGTTTATTGCCATGGGCGCTGGCGGCGATCCGGACAAGATCGCCCGCGCCATCCATCTGGGCAAGACGCTCATCGCCATCGCTCTGGTGGAGCTGCTGGTGTTCTTGAACGGCACGGCGGCGAAGATGCTGGGCTGCGCCTGGAACGCATCGCAGGCCCTCAGGGCAGAACGCCTGGCGGCCAAGTTGAAGGCGAAGGCGGCCAGGGCCAAGAAGGCCAAGGCAAAAAAAGCGGAGACAGCCAAGCTGCTGCAGCAGAAGGCGGTGCGCCGGGTGCCGGCCCCGCCTGTGCCGTTGGCGATTGCACACGCCGGTGACGCGGCAGTGCTCGAACCAGCCAACAGCAACCGGCGCGTCCCGGAACCGGATGCGTGACGAAATTGCCCGGCCTGGACCTCCAGCGCCGGGCCATCTGTTTGAGGAGTGCATCGCAGCCAGGGGCTCGTCCATCACGCACTCTACGCAACAGGCCGTAAGCCGCTGTTGGGCTCTGCTGGATGAGCGGCAGGTTTCGAGGGTGTAGCGGCTACTTGCCGCCTCATTCGCCTGGCGGCCTTTCAGAACCCGGAGTTCTTGCGGCGCAACAGAGCTGGTTCGCCATTCATTTGTTCGATATGCCTATATTTTACGCACCACCCAGCGGCGATCACAATTTGTGCTGAAATGTCAAGCCGGCGGGGCTCTCCTCCTTTAGTCTTCCTCTCATTATGGATGCGAAACGATCGCGTCCCTTAGCGGATGAGAATGCCCTATGGGAGAAGCCGATACGTTCAATGGCGGGATGCCAGGTGCGTTTCGTTCAGCCTATCGTGGAGAGACCCATGTCTTCGACGATCTGAAAACGCTTCTGGCATGCGCGTCCCCGCGGCGCTCGGGCGACGAACTCGCAGGCGTCGCGGCAGAGAGCGCGGCCCGGCGCGTGGCGGCACGCATGGCACTCGCGGATGTGCCGTTGCGCCGCTTTCTGGATGAGCCGCTTGTGCCATATGAGACGGACGAAGTCACCCGGCTTATCCTCGATGAACACGACGCTTCCGCCTTCGCGCCCGTTGCATCGCTGACGGTGGGCGAATTCCGCGAATGGCTCCTGTCCTGGGAAGCGGATACACTGGCGCTTGCGCGCCTCGCTCCCGGCCTGACCCCCGAAATGGTGGCGGCCGCATCGAAGCTGTGCGGCAACGGCGATCTCATCGCCATCGCGGCGAAATGCCGGGTGGTAACGCAATTCCGGTCCACCATCGGTTTGCCGCAACGCCTGGCGTCGCGGCTCCAGCCCAATCATCCCACGGACGATCCGCTCGCCATCGCCGCCGCCACCCTGGACGGTCTTCTCTACGGCATGGGGGACGCCGTCATCGGGATCAATCCGGCAACCGACGATGTCAGCGCCTGCATCCGTCTCCTGACCATGCTGGACGAGCTGCGCCTCAAACTTGACGCCCCCACGCAATCCTGCGTGCTCGCGCACGTCACCACCTCAATCCAGGCTATCGAGAAAGGCGCGCCGCTCGACCTCGTCTTCCAGTCTATCGCCGGAACCGAGGCCGCCAACGCCAGCTTTGGGGTCAACCTCGCACTGCTCTCCGAAGCGCGCGACGCGGCACTATCGCTCAAGCGCGGCACCGTAGGGCAGAACGTCATGTATTTCGAGACCGGGCAGGGAGCGGCACTTTCCGCCGGCGCCCATCACGGGATCGACCAGCAGACGGTTGAGGCGCGAGCGTATGCCGTGGCGCGTGCCTTTTCCCCGCTTCTCGTCAATACCGTCGTCGGCTTCATCGGACCCGAATACCTGTACGACGCCAAGGAAATCACGCGCGCCGGGCTTGAGGACCATTTCTGCGCCAAGCTCCTGGGCGTCCCGATGGGCTGCGACGTCTGCTACACAAACCATGCCGAGGCCGATCAGGACGACATGGACGGTCTGGCGCTGCTTCTGACTGCGGCCGGAGTGAATTTCCTCATCGCGGTTCCCGGCGCCGACGACATCATGCTCAACTATCAGAGCCTGTCGCACCACGATGTGCTGCGCCTCCGGCATCTGCTCGGCCTCCGCCCTGCTCCCGAATTCGAAGCCTGGCTCGCCCGCATGGGACTCCTCGACGAGATGGGCCGCGTGCCGCCGCTCCCAGCGGAATCGGCACAGGTCACCCGGCTGATTGGTAAGGGGACCGCGGCATGAGCACGAATAGCGACGCCTTCCGCATGTTGCGCCAGCTCACCCACGCGCGCGTCGGGCTTGGCCGGGCCGGCGACGGTCTGCCCACCAAGGCATTGCTTGAATTTCAGATGGCCCACGCGCTGGCGCGCGACGCCGTACACGGCAGCACCAACTTCGATGCCATCGCCAGCGCGCTGGAGCCGCGCGATACCATCAAGGTCAACAGCGCGGTGGACGGCAGGCTCACCTATCTCCGGCGTCCCGATCTTGGACGCCGTCTGGCGGAGGGCGAGGCGGCGAAGCTGCCCGCCGGTCCCTTCGACCTAGTCTTCGTTATTGCCGACGGTCTCGCGGCCGAAGCCGCCGAACGCTACGCGCCGGCTGTGGTCCTGGCCGCCGAAGCCCACCTCAAGGGGCTTGCGATTGGCCCGGTCATTCTCGCGTCGCAGGCGCGCGTTGCCCTCGGCGACGGCATCGGAGCCGCCATGCGCGCGCGGCTCGTCGCGGTCCTGATCGGCGAGCGTCCGGGTCTCTCCACCACGGATTCGCTCGGCATCTATCTCACGTACAAGCCGCTAGCGGGCACGCCTAACAGCCTGCGCAACTGCATTTCAAACATTCACCGTCACGGTCTTACGCCGGAGCGGGCGGCGCATAAGCTCGCCTGGCTGGCGCGCGAAGCGCTGCGGCTCGGCGTGACGGGCATCGAACTGAAGGAAGCGGCCCCCGATGGGGCCCTGGAAGGGGAGGCACCCGCCTGCGCCCTTGTCGAAAACGGCGGTTCCTTCAGCGAACCGGCATCCCAACTTCCGCCGCCAAAGGAGTGATATACTGATGAGCGATGCGTCTAAACCAACTTTATCGAAAAGCCTCAGCGGCCTGCACCTCTGGGGCATAGCCGTCGGCCTGGTCATCTCGGGTGAATATTTCGGCTGGAGCTTCGGCTGGGACAAGGCCGGTACGCTCGGCTTCCTTGTCACCACGGTATTCATCGCCGTGATGTACACCACCTTCATCTTCTCCTTCACGGAGCTGACCACCGCCATTCCGCATGCCGGCGGCCCCTTTGCCTATTCCTATCGCGCCTTCGGGCCGTTCGGCGGCTTTGTCGCTGGCTTCGCCACGCTGATCGAGTTCGTCTTCGCGCCTCCCGCAATCGCGCTGGCTATCGGCGCCTATCTCAATGTGCAGTTCCCATCGCTCGACCCGAAAACGGCGGCGGTTGGTGCCTACGTGGTGTTCATGGCGCTCAATATCGCGGGCGTGACCATCGCCGCGACCTTCGAGCTGTTTGTGACCGTGCTGGCCATTGCCGAACTCTTCGTCTTCATGGGTGTCGTGGCGCCAGGCTTCTCATTCGCCAATTTCGCGGCCAACGGCTGGGCTGGTTCGGATACCTTCTCCTCGGCGAGCCTCGGCGGCATCGTGGCGGCCATTCCCTTCGCCATCTGGTTCTTCCTCGCCATTGAGGGAGCGGCGATGGCAGCGGAGGAAACGGCGAACCCATCCAAGACCGTGCCGCCTGCCTATATCGCGGGCATTTTGACCCTGGTCGTTCTCGCATTCGGAACCATGATTATGGCTGGCGGCGTCGGCGACTGGTCGAAGCTCTCCAACATCAACGATCCGCTGCCGCAGGCGATGAAGGTCGTGGTCGGGGAGAACTCGGGCTGGCTGCACATGCTGGTCTGGATTGGCCTTTTCGGTCTGATCGCCTCGTTCCATGGCATTATCATGGGCTACTCCCGGCAGATCTTCGCCATGTCGCGCGCCGGGTTCCTGCCCTCGACGCTGGCCACGCTGCACCCCGTCTGCCGCACTCCGCACTGGGCGATCCTGGCGGGCGGCGTCATCGGTATCGCGGCCATCTATTCCGACCAATTCGTGCAGTTCGCCGGAGCCTCGCTTACCGCTAATATCGTTACCATGAGCGTTTTCGGCGCGCTGGTGATGTACATCATGAGCATGGCCGCGCTCTTCCGCCTCCGGTCGAAGGAGCCTAACCTCGCCCGTCCGTTCAAAGCTCCGCTCTACCCGGTGGCTCCGGCTATAGCATTGATTGCGGCGGTACTCTCGCTGATTACCATGATCTGGTACAATCTCCAGGTTTTCGGTGTGTTCGCCGCGTTCTTCGCCGCCGGCATCTTCGTTTACTACCTCACCGCTAACCGGCGCGGTGCCGGAGAACGCGACCTCGGCTTGCTCGACATCGCCGCAACAGAAGCCCGCGCGATGGTTGACTGATCGCCCGCAAGCAGTTTGCCTAAATTTTATGCACATCTTCCTCCGCGCGGCCGCTGGCTGCGCGGAGGCTTTGCCGTGAATTGGCCCGCCGCACCAAAGCCCTGGTCAGGCATGCAATTTGCATGGAGTTCCATACGCATACGGAAAGCAGTGATGAAATCGAAGGAGGCTGGCCATGCGCCGCCCCACCGCGATCAGCAATGTCCGCCCGGAAGACCGGCGCCGTAATATCCTAGCAGCCGCGGCGAACGGGGTAAGCGATTTCATTGTCACGTCTGGCGGGCGGCCGGAAATCGTGTTCGAACGCGCCGGCGTCGATGCCGCATGTCTCGGCGACCGGCGCCGCACCCTCGACCTTGCCGGCTACGTGGCCATGATGGAGGAAGCGGCGCGGGAAACGCATAACGATAATTTCGGCTTATGGTTCGGCCAGCGCTACCGGCCTGAGATGCTGGGACTCATCGGCGAGATCACGCTTGCCGCCCCCACCCTCGGCTCGGCGATTGAACACCTCGCTCTGTGGTTCCCCTGGCATCAACAGGCGACGGAGACGCGCCTCGTGCGCCGCGACGGCTTCCTTCAGCTTGAATACCGCATCCTCGACGGCTCGATTGTAGACCGGCGTCAGGATGCGGAGCTGACCATGGGCATGTTCGCCAATGTCTTTCGCGCCTGCCTCGGATCAAGCTGGACGCCGGAGCGTGTCCTTTTCGAGCACGCGCGCCCGCCGGAATGGCGCGATCACGAAATCCGCCTTCGACGCGGAGACGGCGTGGTCGCAGGGGACCAACGCGTTGATTTTTAACGATCGGGGCCTGGAACGGTCCATGCCCGCGGGCAATCTCAAGCGCCTTCAGGAACTCACCTCGGATCTTGCGGCAGTCGCTGGATCGCGCGGGGCGCCTGCCTTCCACGACCGCATGCGCGGCGAAATACGGCGCCGCCTCGCATCTGGCGATGTGCATCTCGACGGCATCGCCGAAGCGCTCTCAATAGCGCCGTGGACCCTCCGGCGGCGTCTTGCCAATTCTGGGGCAACGTTTTCCAGCCTTGTCGAAGCGACACGCCTCGAACTCTCCCGGCACTATCTGCGTCAGGCTCATCTGCCGCTCACCGACATCGCACTTCTGTTAGGCTATTCGGAACAGTCGGCCTTCTCGCGGGCGTTTTCGCGCTGGATGGGATGCAGCCCCCGCAAATGGCGCCATTTGTCAGCTACCGCCAATTGATGGCGGCGTGCGCACGAGTGCTTGGCGGAGGAGTCACCGCGTGAGGTGTTGATATCACGCGCCATATCACCGGCGCACGGCATGACGCCTGGAACGGCCGCTTGCAGAAGAACTGCGGGCAGATTCTACTCATATGGAGCATTTCTCTTATCGATCCTTGGCCGTCACCGCGGGACGCGGCCATTGTATTTGCCCTCAGCCTTCGCAGTTGCGATGCCTTTCCTCTGGCGCTCTGGCGCTCTGGCCGTATGGCTGGACATCTCGCCAAGCGCCGGGATAATAGAACGCATGTCATACAACATCGAGCAAATCGCTGCGCAACTGCCGCTGTTTCAGGCGCTGGACCCCGGTCAGATCGCGCAACTTCTGCCGGACATCGTGCCCCGCCGGCTCGGGAAGGGCGAAGTGCTGTTCCTCAAGGGCGATCCGGTGATGGGGCTGTATATCGTGGTCTTCGGCCAGATCAAGCTGGCAGTCCAATCGGCTCAGGGCGGGGAGAAAATCGTCGAAATCATCGGCCAGGGACAGAGTTTCGGGGAAGCGGTGATGTTCCTCGGCTGGCCATATCCGGTGTCGGCGGAGGCATTGGCCGGCAGCCTCGTTCTCTATGTGCCGGGCGAGCGGATCAATGCCATGCTGGCGGAGGACGCTTCGTTCGCGCGGCGGATGCTGGCCGGGCTGTCGATGCGGCTGCATTCGCTCGTGCAGGATGTTGAATCCTATTCCCTCAGCTCCAGCATACAGCGCGTCATCGGCTATCTGCTACAGCAATGTCCCGAGGCGGGCGGTGAGGCGCTGGCGGAGATCGTCCTGCCGGCCTCGAAGCATGTGATTGCCTCGCGGCTCAATCTTGCGCCGGAAACGCTGTCGCGCGTGTTCACCGAACTGACGTGTGCCGGCCTGATCAGCATTGATGGACGCAAGATCGCTGTGCCCAGCGTGACCAAGTTACGTGAATACAATCTGTGAATGCCAGGCCCAACGCCCGTGGAGACCGCCGGCCTGTTGTTTTGCGCCGGAGCGAGCAAGGTCACATGCGTAAGCATGTGACCTTGCGGCGCGGCAATGTGCTGAGCCCCGGAGGGGCGAAGGAGCGGTTGGGCGCAGCACAGAGCGACGAAAACTAAGACTTGCGGCGGAGCCGCGAAGGAGTGCTGGCCTTGGGCCAGCACGACGACAACTTAAGACGCGGCCTTATACAACGCCGCCTCGATATCCGCGCCGGGCTCGCCGATGGTCTGGATGCCGTAGCGGTCCGCCAGCACGGCGATCAGGTTCGGCGTCAGGAAGACCGGCAGCGTCGGCCCGAGGCGGATGTTTTTGATGTCCAGCGCCAGCAGTGTCAGCAGCACGGCCGCCGCTTTCTGCTCGAACCAGGAGATGTTGAGCGACAACGGCAAATCGTTGACGCCGCAGTCGAAGGCGCCGGCCAGCGCCGTGGCGATCTTGATGGCCGAGTAGGTGTCGTTGCACTGGCCGAGGTCGAGCAGGCGCGGAATGCCGCCGATATCGCCGAAGTCCTGGAGGTTGAAGCGGTATTTGGCGCAGCCGAGCGTGAGCATCACGGTGTCCGCAGGCGTTTGGCTGGCAAACTCCGTGTAATAATTGCGCCCGGACGCCGCGCCGTCGCAGCCGCCGATGAGGAAGAAATGGCGGATGGCGCCGGATTTCACCGCCGCGATGATCATGTCCGCCACGTCCAGCACGGCATCGTGGCCGAAGCCGATGGTGATGCGCCTCTCCGGCTCGTCCGCGGGGAAGCCGGGCAGCGCCTGGGCGGCCTTGATGACGGGGGAAAAATCGCCGTGCTCCAGATGCCGCACGCCCGGCCAGTCCACCGGGCCGGCGGTAAAAATGCGCTCCTGATACTTCGAATGCGGCTTGATGATGCAGTTGGAGGTCATCAGGATGGGGCCGGGGAAGGCGGCGAAGTCGATCCGCTGGTCCTGCCACGCGCCGCCGTAATTGCCGGCCAGATGCGGATAGGCGCGCAGCTTCGGATAGGCGTGCGCCGGCAGCATCTCGCCGTGGGTATACACATTGATGCCGGCGTCCTTCGTTTGTTCGAGCAGCGCATGCAGATCGGCGAGATCGTGGCCGGACACCAGGATCGCCCTGCCTTTGACCGGCGTCACCCGGACATTTGTTGGTTGCTGTGCGCCGAACGTGCCGGTATTGGCAGCGTCGAGCATCTCCATGACCGCGAGATTGACGCGGCCGAGTTCGAGCGCCTCGTCCAGCAGGGCGGCGATGTCCGTCGGGTCGTTGCTGAGGAAGTCCAGCGCCTTCTCGATGCCGGCGTATACATCCGCACGCTCATGGCCCAGCATCTGCGCGTGATACGCATACGCGCACACGCCTTTAAGTCCGTAAAGGATCAGCGCCCGCAGCCCGATGACGTCCGGCCCGGCGGTTTCGAGACCGGCATTGATGCCAACGGCTTGGGCCTGAGCCAGCAGGCCGTCGAGACCAGCGGCGGGCTGCCATGCGGCGGGGCCGGTAAGCACCTCCAGCGTTTTGCCTGCTCGCCGCCGCTTCATACGCTGCCCTCGTCTGATCGCGCAGCTTCGCCGCTTCCGCCAGCATCTCCGCGAAACGGCCGGCGTCGAAGTTCACATTGGTCAGCGTCGCGAACAGCCCTTTGAGGATGAAGCGGCTGGCGGCATCAAGCGGTGCGCCAAGATCGCGTGCACGGCGGTTGTACTGGGCGATGCCTTTGACGGCGTGGATGAGCAGATCCTGCAGGTCCGACGTCGCGGCGTCCTTGCCGCAATTGCCTCTTGCGGTCATGCAGCCGGCCCCGGCTTCGTCACGTTCGGTCTGTTCACACTGATTGCAATACACGGGATGGGTTTTCCTTGCGCGGGTTGGGGATTGAGATTGCCCCGCAAGAAAAGCCGATTGCCGTCCTTTGCTTCCTTGACGGCCGTCAAGGTTTTGGGCGATTGCAGCCGGCGCGGCGGTTTCATGAGATTCTGCCTGCTGCCCGCAGTCCCTCGCTGATGAAACGGCCCGGCTTTTCACGCAACATTTGATTCTGGACGCCGCAAATGCGCACCCGCTTTAGATGGCGCGACCCTCGAAGCCAATTGCAGCAGGCCGGGTGCTGAAGTTTGGGTCGTTTGGCACAACGTCACTGATTGGAGGTTTAGCTGCTATGCCGCGCGCTGACTTAACTTCGCTGGCACAGCCGGCATTGCCCCGTAATTTGGTTGTCAGTGCTAATGTTAGGCTCTGAGAAGAACAACGGCGGCGCTGACGTCCGTCGCCGGCTCGTTGGACGTGGTCGAGCGCGGCCTCGTCACCTACTCTAACGAGGCCAAAACCGGCATGCTGATGGTGGAAGTGGACCTCATCGCGCGGGCGGGCGCGGTGTCCAAGGAGGTGGCGCTGGCCATGGCCGTGGGGACGCTGGCCCATTCGCGGGCTAACGTGCCGGTCGCCGTCACCAGGACCGCCGGGCTGGGCGGTGGCACGGAGGAGAAGCCCGTGGGGCTGGTGCATCGTACGCATCCGGTGAAGGCCGTCTTGAGAAAAGGCGTAAGGGCTGGTCTGTTGTGATGGATGATCACAACAAGGGATAGTCCCGTGATCGCCTGCCTACAGCCGGACATAGGTGTTGCCGGCCGCTTGCAGTGCAGGACCGGATGGCTTGGGTTCTATATTGCGGTCACCCGTGATTTCCGGCGTTAAGCGTGCCTCGCCGATATAGGCGCGGCGCGCATCTGCCAGTTTGGCGCAAGGTGAAATTCATATGTCTTCACCTTGGCTGCAATTGGCTCCCGTCCAGCGCGAGGCACCCTGATGAACGTGTCCCCAAGCATCACGATATTCACTGAGACCGTGCAGGATTGCGCGCCTCATACGAGCAGTCTGCTGGCTGATGGCCTGACCCGCCGCGGTCATTGTTAGGCGGATAACGATGCAGGAAACTCCCGATCATCGGCTTGCGGCACTGGCCGGCCCGCTGGAAACGGCGGATGTAACCTTCGGCGATCTGTTCAACGCCGCGGACATCCAGAAGCTTCAGGAAATTCAGGATGCCTTCGCCGCCGCCTGCAATATCGCCTCCATCATTACTATGCCGGACGGCACGCCCATCACGGCGCCCAGCAACTTCTGCCGTCTGTGCATCGGCGTCATCCGCAAAACGGAAAAAGGTCTCGCCAACTGCTTCAAATCCGATGCCGCGATTGGCCGGCACAATCCGGACGGCCCGATCATTCAGCCCTGTCTGAGCGGCGGCCTTTGGGACGCGGGCGCCAGCATCACGGTGGGCGGCAAGCACATCGCCAACTGGCTCATCGGGCAGGTGAAGAACGAGGCGACCGACGAGGAAAGCATGCTCCGCTACGCGCGCGAGATCGGCGCGGACGAGGAGGAGTTCCGCGCCGCATTGCGGGAAGTGCCGGTAATGTCCCTCGCCCAGTTCAACAAGATCGCCAACACGCTGTTTCTCCTCGCCAGCGAGCTTTCACTCAAAGCCTACCAGAACGTCCGCCTGGCCGCCGAATACGAAGAACACCAGCGCACCAGCGAAGCGCTGCACCAGAGCGAACAGAAGTTCCGCGCCATTTTCGACCAGACCTTCCAGTTCATCGGCGTTCTATCACCTGACGGCACACTTCTGGAGGCCAACCAGACCGCGCTGAAACTGGCGAATGTCAGCGAGGACGCGGTGCTGGGCAAGCCGTTCTGGGAAACGCCATGGTGGGCGCACTCCGCAGAATTGCGGCAAAAGCTGCGGGAGGCGATCGAAGAAGCGGCCGCGGGCAGGTTCGTGCGCTTCGAGGCCACACATCCAGGGCCGGACGGGCAAACCTGTTATGTGGATTTTTCGCTCAAGCCAGTCATCGGACCGGACGGGCGCGCCATTCTGCTCATTCCCGAAGGACGGGACATCACCGAACGCAAGCAGGCGGAGGAGGTGCTGCGAAGCTACAAGGATCAACTCGAGCAAACGGTTATGGAGCGCACGGCCGAACTGCTGCTGGCGCGCGATGCGGCGGAGGCGGCTAACAAGGCCAAGAGCGTATTCCTGGCCAACATGAGCCACGAGCTGCGCACGCCGCTGAATGCCATCCTCGGCTTCTCCAGCCTGATGCGGCGCGAGCCGGATGTCAGCACCGGCCAGCGCGAAAAGCTCGACATCATCAACCGCAGCGGCGAACATCTGCTCACCCTCATCAACGACGTGCTGGATATGGCCAAGATCGAGGCTGGCCGCTTGCAGATCGAAATAGCCCCATTCGACCTGGGCGCCATGGTGCGCGACGTCGCCGGCATGATGCGGCTCAGGGCGCAGGAGAAGGGGCTGGCTCTGATCGTCGATCAATCCTCATCCGTCCCCCGCCACATCAAGGGGGACGAGGCGCGGCTGCGCCAGATCATGGTGAACCTGGTGGGCAACGCAGTGAAGTTCACCACGGAGGGCGGTGTGACGATCCGGCTGGGCACACAGCAGAACGCCCGCCAGCATCTCATTATTGAGGTCGAGGACACAGGCCCTGGCATCGCGCCAGAAGATCAGGCACTCCTGTTCCAGCCCTTCGTACAGCTTGCCAAATCGGAGATGCAGAAGGGCACCGGGCTTGGCCTTGCCATCAGCCGCCAGTTCGCGGAACTTATGGGCGGCAGCGTCAGCCTGGAAAGCACGCCCGGCCAAGGCTCCATCTTCCGCATCGGCCTGCCGGTGGAGCTGGCGGAGGAGGCTGACATTTGCCCCCGGCAATCCGGCGCCAGCGCCGGCGAAGTCTGCGGCTTGGTCCCCGGCCAGCCGGCATGGCGCGTCCTCATTGCCGAGGACCAGCGGGAGAATCAGCTTCTGCTTATGAAGCTGATGACCTCCATCGGCATAGACGCGCGGCTCGCAGAGAATGGCGCGGAGTGCGTGCAGATGTTCCAGGAGTGGCACCCGCACCTCATCTGGATGGACTGGCGCATGCCGGTGATGGACGGCACCGAGGCCACGCGCCGCATCCGCGCGCTGCCGGATGGGGGTGATGTCAAAATCATCGCTGTCACAGCTTCCGTGTTTGGCGAGCAGCGGCAGGAGCTGTTCAAGGCCGGTATGAATGCCTTCCTGCGCAAGCCTTTCCGGTTTCACGAGATTTATGATTGCATGGCGCAGCAACTGGGGGTGCAGTATCTTTACCAGTCCGCTGCTCCAGCGGCAGGTGCAGAGACGCCAGCGGCGCTCACACCTGAGATGCTGGCGGTGCTGCCGGAGGCGGTGCGCCTGCGCCTGCACGACGCTTGTATCAGCCTCGATACCGGCGCCATCATGGCGGCCATCGGGGAGACGGAAGAAACGGCGCGAGTCTCAGCCGTACACTCACCCTGTTAGCGGAGAGCTTTAGGTTTGCCGTTGTGATGCTGGCAGCTGCGACGGTACAACCAACAATCGAGACAACGCTAGCAAGGCCTGGATCTGCCGTGACCGTTATGTCTCCGCTGAGCACAGGTCCAACGTTCTGCGAACAGGTCCCACGAAACGAAGCTCGTAAAGGTCAACACTTGAGGAATGTTGACCGGATCTGCATGACCCCGGTCGCAATCTGCAACTGCACGACGATTTTCCCACAGTAAGCCGCCGGCGCCAAGATCACCCAGAATGGCTTCGCCGACCCGGACGTGGTGCTGACCATCCGCCGCCCGTCGGCCGACCTTCTCCAGTCACTGAAGCCCGGCGCCATCCTGATGGGCGGCCTCGAGCCCTATGGCGACAAGGCCGGGCTCGAGGCCATCGCCAAGTCCGGCGTCGACCGCCTTCGCCATGGAACTGATGCCGCGCATCACCCGCGCGCAGTCGATGGACATCCTGTCGTCCCAGGCCAATCTCGCGGGCTACAAGGCGGTGATCGACGCCGCCTATCACTTCAACCGCGCCTTCCCGATGATGATGACGGCGGCGGGCACCGTTGCCGCCGCCAAGGTGTTCATCATGGGCGTGGGCGTGGCGGGCCTGCAGGCCATCGCCACGGCGCGCCGCCTCGGCGCCATCGTCTCCGCCACCGACGTGCGCAAGGCCACGGAAGAGCAGGTGAAGAGCCTCGGCGCCAAGTTCGTCTATGCCGACATCGCCGATGCCGCGACGTCCGGCGGCTATGCCAAGGAACTCTCGGCCGAGGACAAGGCCAAGCAGGCGGCCCTCGTCGCCGAGCATGTGAAGAACCAGGACGTGGTCATCACCACGGCCCTCATTCCCGGCACGGCCGGCGCCCGTGCTCATCACGCAGGAGATGGTGGAGAGCATGAAGCCCGGCTCGATCATCGTCGACCTCGCGGTGGAGCGCGGCGGCAACTGCCCGCTGTCGAAGCCCGACCAGATCGTGGAGCACAAGGGCGTCAGGATCGTCGGCACGGTGAACCTCGCGGGCAAGCTCGCCGGCAACGCCTCGCCGCTGTTCGCCAAGAACCTCGCCAACTTCCTCGACCTGATGATCCAGAAGGACGGCACGCTGAAGATCGACGACGCCGATGAATGCATCAAGGGCACGATGATCGCCCGGGACGGCGCGCTGGTGCACCCCATGTTCAAGGGAGCCGAGTGATGGAAGCGATCGATCCGTTCGTCTCGCTGTTCGGCATCTTCGTGCTGGCGGTGTTCGTGGGCTACTACGTGGTGTGGAACGTGACGCCGGCGCTGCACACGCCGCTGATGAGCGTCACCAACGCCATCTCCTCGGTGATCGTGGTGGGCGCCGTGCTGGCGGTGGGCGTGGGCGCGCTGGCGTCGGGCTCCATCATCGCCATGATCTTCGGCTTCCTCGCGCTGATCCTCGCGTCGGTGAACATCTTCGGCGGCTTCATGGTCACCAGCCGCATGCTCGCCATGTACAAGAAGAAGGACAAGTAGGCGCATGTCGGCCAATTTCGCAGCCCTTCTCTATCTCGTCTCCGGCGCGCTGTTCATCATGGCGCTGCGGGGACTGTCCTCTCCCGCCACCTCGCGGCAGGGCAACATCTACGGCATGGTCGGCATGACCATCGCCATCCTGACCACGCTCGCCACCATGCAGCTGTCGCCCATGGTCATCGGCCTCATCGTGCTGGGCCTCGCCATCGGCGGCGGCATCGGCGGCTATGCGGCCAAGAAGATCGCCATGACGGCCATGCCGCAGCTGGTCGCGGCCTTCCACTCGCTGGTGGGCCTTGCCGCCGTGTTCGTGGCGGCTGCCGCCTTCTATGCGCCGGACGCCTTCCACATCGTGGCGGCGACGGGCTGATCCAGCCGCTCTCGCGCATCGAGATGTCGCTCGGCGCCGCCATCGGCGCGATCACCTTCACCGGCTCGATCATCGCCTTCCTGAAGCTCGATGGCCGCATGTCGGGTGCGCCCATCATGCTGCCGGCGCGCCACGCTCATCAACATCGCGCTGGGCGTGGCGCTCGTCGCCTGCATCGTGCTGTTCTACATGAACCCGATGTGGCTGTGGTTCTGGCTGATCATCGCCATCTCGCTGGCGCTGGGCTTCCTGCTGATCATCCCGATCGGCGGCGCCGACATGCCGGTCGTCGTCTCGATGCTCAACTCCTATTCGGGCTGGGCGGCGGCGGGCATCGGCTTCACGCTGCACAACACGGCGCTCATCATCACCGGCGCGCTGGTCGGCTCCTCGGGTGCGATCCTGTCCTACATCATGTGCAAGGGCATGAACCGCTCCTTCATCTCGGTCATCCTCGGCGGCTTCGGCGGCGAGAGTGCGGGTCCTGCGGCCAAGGGCGAGGCGAAGCCCGTCAAGCAGGGCTCGGCGGATGATGCGGCCTTCATCATGAAGAACGCCGCCTCCGTCATCATCGTGCCGGGCTACGGCATGGCGGTGGCCCAGGCCCAGCATGCGCTGCGCGAAATGGCGGACCATCTCAAGAAGGAGGGCGTCTCGCGTCAAATACGCCATCCACCCGGTGGCGGGCCGCATGCCCGGCCACATGAACGTGCTGCTGGCGGAAGCCAACGTGCCCTATGACGAGGTGTTCGAGCTCGAGGACATCAACTCCGACTTCGGCCAGGCGGACGTGGCCTTCGTCATCGGCGCCAATGACGTGACCAACCCTTCCGCCAAGGACGACCCGACCTCGCCCATCTACGGCATGCCGGTGCTCGAGGTGTGGAAGGCCAAGACGGTGATGTTCATCAAGCGCGGCATGTCGTCGGGCTATGCCGGCGTCGACAACCCGCTGTTCTGGCGCGACAACACCATGATGCTGTTCGGCGACGCCAAGAAGATGACGGAAGAGATCAACAAGGGCATGGCTGAGGCCCTAGCGCCATACGGGCATGCCTCTCGCCGAGCGATGACCCGGCGATGGCTTCTACAGCGACTTCAGGAACGCCACCAGCGCGTCGCGCTCATCCTTGGGCGCGGTGCGGAACGCTTCCTTCGCCGCTTCCGCCTCGCCGCCATGCCAGAGGATCGCTTCCGCAAATCCGCGGGCGCGGCCGTCGTGGAGCAGATTGTCATGGCCGTTCACGGTCGGAACGAGGCCCAGGCCCCACAGCGGCGGCGTGCGCCATTCGCGGCCCGTGGCCTCGAAGTCCGGGCGGTTGTCGGCAAGGCCTTCGCCCATGTCATGCAGCAGGAGATCGGTGAAGGGGTGGAAGGTCTGGCTGCGAGACCTTCGGGAAGTCCTCGTTGTCGCCCGTCACCAGGCTCGGCATGTGGCAGGAGGCGCAGCCGAAGTCGCGGAACAGCGCCTCGCCCTGCTTCACCTCCGGCGCATCGCGCATTGCGCTGCTGCGGCACGGCGATGGTCATGGTGTAGAGCGTGAGCTTGGCCAGGAACTCGTCGGAGATTTCCGGCGCGCCGCCGTTGATCGCCGTCCGCGCAGCCCTGCTGTGCCGCCGTGCAGTTCTCCTGCGGCGTTGATGCGTGGTGGTGAGGCCGATGTCGCCCAGTGCCGCGCCGGCATTCTGCTGCTGCAGGCTCGGCTGGTTGGCCTTCCAGCCGAAGCGGCCGATGGCAGGCTGCTGCGCTTGCCTGGTCCCACACCATGTTGACGCGGCCGGAAATGCCGTCGCCGTCCGCGTCGTCGGGATCGGCCAGCGCCAGCAGCGTTTCATCCGGCACCGACTGCAGCAGGCCAAGGCCGATCATCTGCGGCGCCACGCGCGGCGACATCAGGATGTCGTCACCGAGCGGGCCATAGCCCAGCTCATCGATGCTGTAGAGTGGGCTGGCGCAGCGAATAGGGCTCGCCGTCGCCATAGGTGCCCGTCACCTCGGTGTAGGTGATGCTGGCATGGCCTTCGGGCGCGACGCCGAGGTTGGCGCGTTCGCTCAGCTGGTCGCCATAGGCGGGGTGCGGGTTGGGGCCGCCATGGGCATTCTTGCCCGGAACGCGAGAGGCGGATCAGCATCGAGTCGAACGGCCCCTTGCCATCGGCAGGCGGCGCGCCGCGGCCATCCAGCGTGTGGCAGCCGGAGCAGGAGACGCGGTTGAACATCGGCCCCAGCCCGTCGAAGCTCTTCACCGAGCCCGGCGCCATCACCCAGTTGGTGTTGAACAGGCGGTTGCCGAAGGAGAAGGGCCGCTGATGCGCGCGCGGGCCGTTGGCCATCGGGAAGGTGAAGGCCTTCGGTGGAGGCGATGGGCCGCGTGCCCTCGCCGCCGAGCGCCGGGCGTCACCGGAATGGCGAGCAGCGTCTCGCGCAGCGACGGCTGCACGCCGCGACGGCCGCAGGCGCGCCAGAGCGCCAGGTGAGCGCCGGCGCGGCGAGGACCAGCAGGGCCTTGCGCATGTCAGCCGTTCGGAATCAGCACCAGCACGCCGAGCTTGTTGCCGGCGGCGACGAGTCCGTCCGACAGGGCCTGCAAGCGAGGCGACGGCCTGTTCGGCGGCCTGGCGCTCGGGCGAGTCCTGGGCGCGGCCAGCACCTGGTCCCACGGGTCGCCCAGCGCGTTGAGCCTTGGCCTCGGCATCGGCGAGCAGGGCGTCGACGCGGTCGGCAGTGGCGGCATCCTGGGCTGCGCACGAGTTCGTCGAGCCCGGCGCGCGACACGCCATCGGCGTCACCCGTCCACACCTGCTGGATGCCGAGCGAGGTCGTTGACGAAATCCTGCTTCGTGGTGTCGGAGAAGCAGGAGTGCTCGTCCTCCTGGTCGCCGGAGTCGAGGGCGACGCCCAGGCGCTCCGACATGCATTCAAAGCCCGCGAGGATCGCCATGCCGTTCACCATGCGGCCGATCGCCTCGCGCTGCGGCATGGCTTGCAAGCGGCGTGGCGTAGCTCGTCCGCGTCCTCGATCGGCCCAGGCGCCTCCAAGCTCGTCGAGAGTTCGGCGACGAGCTCCTCCGTCACGCAGCTTCAGGTAGGTCGCGGCGGCGGTCATTGTTGCCCTGGCCGGCGATATAATCCGTGTACGGACGGTTTCCCGGACCTTCGGCGGAAAGGTCCTGCCCCCAGAGCAGGAACTCGATGGCATGCCAGCCGATGGTGACATCGGCCTCGTCCTGCTTCTGGTTCGGCCCTTCGAGCGCTTCCGCGTCGAGCTTGCACTGCGGGTCGTTGACGAGGCCGGCGGCGGGCATTGCCCTCGACATAGTCGATATAGGCCTCGTTCACCGGCCAGGCATTGATCTCGCCCTCGACCTCTTCGATGGGGCCGTCATAGAAGCGGAAGGCCTCGGTGCGGAGGTAGGCGGGCCGGGCTGCAGACCCAGGCCTTGCGGGCATCGGCGAGCGTCGCCTGCGGATGGGCTGGCGAGCAGGGCGTCGACGGCCTTCTGCAGCACCTGCGGCATCGGCCGCGGCGCGGGCATAGGAGGCGCGGACGAGGTCGACATAGGCCTCGATCTGCGGCTTGGCGTCATAGTGATAGGCGTTGGGATCGGTGCTGCCGAGCGCATAGGTGGTGGTGAAGCGATCCGCCGCCTTCGCCGCCGCCCTCGCCGCCTGCCACCGCTCTCGCCATCGGCTCGCGCCAGGATCATGCTGGCGGAGGGCTGAAGCGGTCCGTGCCCGCACGCCATCCGCCGGCGCCAGGCTCGCCGTTCCCAGCGCCGCAAGGCCCAGGGCGGTCCAGGTCTTCAGCGGCGCGTCTTGACGTCGCGGCATGTTGACTCCGATAGTTGACTAATTTAATCGGAATATACCGAACGGACTGCGCCGCGCAAGGGCTGGCACGAACGCAATTTAAGCAGAGCGGGGTTTCCGGATGATCATGCAGATCGACGGCGTGCTGCCGCCGGAGGCGGTGGCCAGCCTTGCGGCGGGGCTCGCGTCGGAGAACGCGTCATTCCAGCCGGGTGCTGCAACGGCAGGCTGGCATGCCCGCAGGGTCAAGAACAATGAGCAGGCCTCGCGGCGGCGCTGCCGCGGCAGGCCATGGCCGAGGTCGAGCAGGCGCTGCTCGCCAACCCGGTGTTCAAGGCCGCGGCACGGCCCGAAGCAGCTCGTGGGGCTGCTCGTTTCGCGCTACGGGCCCGGCATGGAATATGGCCTCCATGTCGATGACGCGCTGATGCAGGGGGTGCGGACCGACCTGTCCTTCACGGTTTTCCTGAGCGGGCCTGAGGCCTACGAGGGCGGCGAACTGGTGATCGAGGGCAATGACGCCGACAGCGCCATCAAGCTGCCGGCCGGCTCCGCGGTGGTCTACCCAACGACCAGCCTGCACCGGGTGGCGCCCGTCACCTCGGGGGAGCGGCTCGTCGTGGTGGGCTGGGTCCGGAGCTTCATCCGCCGGGCGGACCAGCGCGAGCTGCTGTTCGACCTCGATGCGGCGGTGGCGGAAATGCGCCAGGCGGGGCGGCCAAGGCCGGATCTGGACCGTATTCTGAAGATCAGGGCCAATCTGCAGCGCCTGTGGGTCGAGGATTGAGAAGGGCACTCCCCTTCGGCCTCGCAATCGTCTAGATTTGTCGTCCACAAGCAACGCGCGGCAACGGAAACCACAATGGCTGAACCGGCGGCAACACAACCTCTCGAACCGCCACGGGTTTATCTCGTGCACATGGTGGTCTTCACCCTGCTGGTCGGCATCCTCGTCGCGGTCATCCTGCCGGGGCTGCATGCGCGCCTTCATGGCCAACCCGATGCTCAACGGCGTGATCGTCGCCACGCTGCTGTTCGGCATGTTCCATTCCTTCCGCATGGTGGTGCGGCTGTTCCGCGAGGTGAACTGGGTCAACCACTTCCGCGAGGGCGGACAGGAAGACCATGGCCAAGCCGCCGGGCCTGCTGGCGCCCATGGCCATGCTGCTGAAGAACCGCCAGGACACGGTGCTGTCGCCGGTCTCCATGCGCTCGCTGCTCGATTCGCTGGCCTCCCGCCTCGATGAATCGCGCGACCTGTCGCGCTATCTCGTCGGCCTTCTGATCTTCCTCGGCCTGCTCGGCACCTTCTGGGGCCTGCTCGAAACCGTGCAGTCGATCGGCGGCGCCATCGAGGGGCTCGACGTCACGGCCGACCCAGTCGGCCACGCTGTTCGACCAGCTGAAGCACGGGCTGCAGGCGCCGCTGCAGGGCATGGGCCTGTCGTTCTCGTCCTCGCTGTTCGGCCTTGCCGGATCGCTGATCCTCGGCTTTCTCGACCTCAAGGCGGCGCAGGCGCAGAACCGCTTCTACATCGACCTCGAGGACTGGCTGTCCTCGATCACCGACATCGCGGCGGGTCGGAAGCGCCAGGCCATGCGCAGCGCCGGTCGTCCGGCATCGCGCCGCAGCTGCTGCGCTCGGAATTGCAGGCGCTGCAGCGCGCGGTGGAGCGGCTGACCTTCACGCATCGAGAACCCGAAGCCCGTCGGCACCGGCTGCGGCACCGGCGCCGCCTCGGCCGCGCAGCGACACCGATTCGATCGAGCAGCTGGCCGATGCGGTGGCCAGTCTCGTGTCGCAGATGCGCGAGGAGCAGAAGATCGTGCGCCAGTGGGCGCAGGGCCAGCAGACCCAGCAGAACGAAATCCAGCGCCTGCTGATCCGCGCCACCGGGCCGCTGGCCCGCGGCACGGCGCGGGCGCGCGCCGAGGATGAGCGTCCGTAAATGGCAGGGCTCTACCAGGCGGCGCGGACGCGGCACCGAGGAGGCCTACTGGCCGGGCTTCGTCGACGCGATGGCGCAGCTGCTGCTGGTCATCACCTTCCTGCTGTCGGTGTTCATGGTGGCGCAGTTCCTGCTGGCGCGGCAGATCACCGGGCAGGATTCGGCACTGGGCCAGCTGCGCGCCCAGATCGCCGAGCTGACGCAGCTGCTGGCGCTCGAGAAGGCGGCGAAGGCGGACGTCGAATCCTCGCCTCGTCGGCGCTGCAGGACGATTTCGCCGCCGAGAAGAACAAGAACGCCGATCTCTCCGTCGCTGCTCGAAGGTGCAGGCGCCAAGGGCGACAGCGCCAGCGTCACCATCAGCGGGCCTGCAGACCACGCTCGACAAGGAGAAGGCGATCTCGTCCGAGGCGCTGGCCAAGGTCGAGCTGCTGAACCAGCAGATCGCCGCCATGCGCCGCCAGCTGCAGACGCTGAACGCGCTGCTCAGCGATGCCGAAACCAAGAACAAGGCCGTCGGAGGCGCAGATCGCCGATCTCGGCAAGCGGCTCAATTCGGCGCTGGCCCAGCGCGTGCAGGAGCTGACGCGCTACCGCTCGGAATTCTTCGGCAGGCTGCGGCAGATCCTGTCGCAGCGCTCCGACATCCTGGTGGTGGGCGACCGCTTCGTGTTCCAGGCGGAAGTGCTGTTCCCCAAGGGCGCAGGCGACGCTGAACCCGGAAGGCCAGGCCGAGATGCTGAAGCTCGCCGATGCGCTGAAGCAGCTCGAGCGCGAAATCCCGCCGGACATCGCCTGGGTGCTGCGCGTCGATGGCCACACCGACGTCGACCCCATCCAGTCGCCGCAGTTCAAGTCCAACTGGGAGCTGTCAGCGGCGCGCGCCATCGCGGTGGTCAACTTCCTCATCGCCAATGGCGTCTCGCCGCAGCATCTGGTGGCCGCGGGCTTCGGCGAGTTCCAGCCCATCGACCCGGGCTCGACGGAAGAGGCGAAGTCGCGGAACCGCCGCATCGAGCTGAAGCTGACGGAGCGGTGAGGCTGCAGAGCTTCGTAACGATTGCTTTTGGGCAGCGACCCGGCCGGTACCCCCTACCGAGAGCTGAGGAAAGGCTTCCTAGGTCCGCCTCGAAGCTGCGGTTCCGGGATGTGCGCTGCGGGTGACGGCAAGGTACGTGAGCTACTCCGCCGCCTGCGCGGTGAACTGCAGCTTGGCGAGCCTGGCATAGAGCGGGCTCGTGTTGATCAGCTCCGCATGCGTGCCCTCGGCCACCAGTTCGCCGCCGTCGAGCACCAGGATGCGGTCGGCATTGCGCACGGTGGCCAGGCGGTGGGCGATCACCAGCGTGGTGCGGTTGGCGGTGAGCTTCTCGATCGCCTGCTGGATGAAGTGCTCGCTCTCGGCATCGAGCGCACTCGTCGCCTCGTCGAGCAGCAGGATCGGCGCATCGCGCAGGATGGCGCGCGCGATGGCGATGCGCTGGCGCTGGCCGCCGGACAGCGTCACGCCGCGCTCGCCCACCTCGGTGTCATAGCCCTTGGGAAGCCGCTCGGCGAATTCATCGACGCGTGCCGCGCGCGCCGCCGCGAGCACCTCCTCGCTGCGAGGCCTCGGGCTTGCCGAAGCGGATGTTGTCGAGCACGCTGCCGGAGAAGATCGACCGTCTCCTGCGGCACGACGGCGATGCGCGCGCGCACCTCCTGCGGGTCGGCCTTCCGCACGTCGACGCCATCGACCTGCACGCTGCCCGTCTGCGGATCGAAGAAGCGCTGGACCAGCGCGAAGATCGTCGTCTTGCCGGAGCCCGAGGGCCCGACGATGGCCACCGTCTCGCCCGTCTTCACCGCGAAGGAGACGTCGATCGAGCGCCAGCGTGCTCGGGCCGCGTCGGGATAGGCAGAAGCTCACGTGGTCGAGCGCCAGCCGGCCCTGCGGCGGCTGCGGCAGCGGCTGCGGGTTGGCGGGCGCCGCGATCTGCGGCTTCTCGTCGAGCAGTTCCGAAATGCGCTCGGCCGCACCGGCGGCAAGCTGCACCTCGCCCCACACTTCCGACAGCTGGCCCAGCGAGCTTGCGGCGAGGATGGCATAGATCAGGAACTGGCTCAGCGTTCCCGCCGACATGCGCGCCGGAGATCACCTCGTTGGCGCCATACCAGAGCAGGACGACGACCGCGCCGGCGGCCACGCCGATGATGAGCGCGGTCAGCACGGCGCGCGCGAAGGTGCGCTTGGCGGCGGCGGCGAAGGCCTGTGCGGTGGCGTCGGCGAACAGGCTGGCGGGAGGCATCCTCCTGCAGGTTGGCCTGCACGGTCGAGACCGCCTGCAGCCGCTCCTGCGCGAAGGCGGCGGAGGAGGCGAGCGTGTCCTGCGCGATGCGCGACAGGTTGCGCACCCGGCGGCCATAGATGACGAGCGGCAGCACGATCGAGCGGCAGCGCCAGCAGCGACAGCCCGGCGAGCTTCGGGCTCGTCGCCACCATCATGACGATGGTGCCGATCAGCATCACGACGTTGCGCAGCGCGATCGAGGCGGTGGAGGAGAAGGCAGCCTTGATCTGCGTCGTGTCGGCGGTGAGCCGCGAGACGCACTTCGCCGGTGCGCTGCGTCTCGAAGAAGCCGGGGCTGAGCTTCAGGAGGTGGCTGAACACGGCGTCGCGCACGTCGGCCACCACGCGCTCGCCGATCCACATCACGAAGTAGAAGCGCAGTGCCGAGCCCAGCGCCAGCACCAGCGACCACCGCCAGCATGGCGAGGAAATACTTGTCGACCAGCAGCGGCGTTCTCGGCGGTGAAGCCGTTGTCGATGATGCGCCGCACGGCCACCGGCACGGCCAGCGTGGCGCCCGCCGCCGCCAGCAGCGCGATCAGCGCCAGCACCATCTGCAGCTTGTAGCGGCGCAGGAAGGGGGTGAGGCGGAGGAGGGGGCGGAGGTTCCGGCCCTCGGGGCCGGCGCCGGGCCTCGTCTTCGTAGGAGTTGCTCATGGCCGCGTGTTCTAGCCGATGACGGGCAGAATGGAAGCGGCGGAGCGCAGCTGGGGCAGGCCGCCGAGCTTCGGCCGACGGGCGGACTTGCCTCCCCCGGCCATCTCCTGTATAGGCCCCGCCGAACCCGGAATTTGACAAGTCCCTGTGCGGGGCCTGTCCCGCCATCGAGAGAGTTTTCGCCATGAAGCAAGGCATTCATCCCGACTACCACATGATCAACGTGGTCATGACCGACGGCACCACCTTCCAGACCCGCACCACCTGGGGCAAGGACGGCGACACGATGAACCTCGACATCGACCCGAAGTCGCACCCGGCCTGGACCGGCGGCCAGCAGACCCTGCTCGACCGCGGCGGCCGCGTCTCGAAGTTCAACCAGAAGTTCGGCTTCCTCAACAAGTAAGCCCCTGGCCTCACGGCAGATCGGCAAAGCCCGGCCCTGCGGCCGGGCTTTTTGCATGGCGGACGGCCATCTCCCTCGGCGGTCTCAGTTCTTCGCCACCAGGCAGATGCCGCCCAGCGCCGTCAGGTCGCGGCACAGCTTCTGGGCCTCGGCGCGGCTGTCGCGGCCGATCATCACGCGCACCATCTTGCGGCGGCCCATGCTGCGGTTGAGCTTGCGCACCACCAGCGGGTCCTCGTCCTTGATGCATGTCGAAGCGGTTGCGGATGACGCGGAAGGACTGCAGCGCGCGGGCCTCCGAAAAGCCGCCGGTCAGCACCACGCCCCACGGCTTCCAGTTGGCCTGCTTCACCTCACGGCCTGCGGCGAGAGTTCGCGCATCACCAGGCTCCGGCACTGGTCGGCGAAGCTGCCGCTCCTTGCCGATCGCGGGGATGTCGAAGCTGGCGTTCTCCGCCTTCCATTCCTCATGGCCGCGGCCGGTGATGGAGAGCACGTAGTCCTGCGTCTCGTAGGGAAGGCCGCTCGTCGCCCGCGAGCCAGCGGCGCACCCGCTCCTCGCCCGCATTGTAGGCCGCCGCGGCCCGGCCGAGATTGCCGAAAAGGTTGCGCAGTTCGGCCAGATAGGCGGCGGAGGCGGCGAGCGCCTGCTTCGGCGTCGAAGGGGTCATCGAGGCCCCGGCGCTTGGCCGTGCCGGGCATGAACTGGGCGATGCCCTGCGCGCCCTTGGGGCTCACCGCGCCGGGGTCGAACAGGCTTTCCTTCCAGATCAGGCGGGCCATGAAGGATTGCGGCAGGGCGTGCTCGGTGGCGCGGGCGTCGATCTCGCTGCACACGGTCTCGGCGAAGGTCTTGCGGTCTTCCTCCGTCTTGGGAAACGGCGGCGGCGCGCCTTGCGGCGCCCGCCGCGGGCGGCAGCAGGGCGATGAGCAGGACAGGGCAATGGGCAGCCGGGCGCGCGGCATCAGTCTGCGCCGTTAGCGCCCGGATGCGGCAATTCGATGGAGGCCGTCACGCCCGGCCGGCGCTGAACACGGCGGCAATGCGGTCGATCTGGCTGCTCACCGGGCTTGGTGCGCGGCGGCATCGGCCCTGCGGCTGCATTGCCCAGCATGGCATCGAACTTCAGGATGCGCTGGTGCAGCGACAGCGAGCGCTCGACGATGTCGAGCAGGGCGGCGGGCAGCTGCTCGGCGCCCGTTCAGCGGCGTTGCCCCGGCCGATGTCGGCCAGGCTGATGCGGTGCTTCTCCTTGCGCACCTCGTCCTGGTTCATCTCGCCCGCACCGACGGCGCGCTGCAGCAGCAGCCAGGAGGCGAGCTGCATCAGCCGCGTGGTGAGGCGCATGCTCTCCGTGGCATAGGCGACCGCGCCATGCCGGTCGAGCAGGCGGGCATCCTGGCGGCCGGGGCCGTCGAGATAATTGGCGGTCTCCTCGACCAGGCCCATGCCTTCGCGGAAGACCTTGTCGAACTGTTCGGACGCCGTGAAGCGCGACAGGAAATCGACGGTGATGGGCGAGGTTTCGGCAGACGACATGGTGGCAGTTTCCTTGGGCTCATTCTTGCGATCGAGCGGACGGACGCGCCGGATAATGACCACGGCTTCGCCAGTGGTCAATGACGTGCGCCCGTCCCGCACGGACCTTCCCACAGCAAGACCGATGCCAGCGCCGGCCAAAAAAAGCCGCGCGAGGTGCGCGGCTTGCGAAGTTTTAAACAGGGAGGCGTCAAACAGAGTGACCTGGAGCCACTCGGAGCAATCCGGTCAAGGATTACAGATTAAGAAATATCGTTAATTCCTTACCAAAACCTTAACAGCCGCAACCTGATGGCGAGATTGCGCCAACATTTCGCGGCTCAGGAGCGAAAAAAGGCATCCGCGGCATTCTTCGATGCACGCTTTGATTGAATTGCGGCCTTGATCCGCTCGATTTCGGATTCCAGGGCCTGAACACGTTGTTCCAATTCGGCCACCGAGAGCAGGTCGAGGGTCTCGCCCAGCGTGACGGCGGGGGGCTTCTTCGGCAGGTCTTCGAAACTCATGGGGCATTCTCCTTCGGCCGGGCCATTTTGTCATTGCCGGGCCACTGGCTTCAACCCAAACTGCGGCCTCAAGCGTTCCCGGGAGGAGCTTCCATGAAGGACATGACCGCCATCGCCATCACCAGCCCCGGGCGGGCCGGAGGTGCTGCAGCCCGTGACGCTCCCCGTTCCGGTGCCGAAGCCGGGGGAAATCCTGGTGCGGGTGAAGGCGGCGGGCGTCAACCGGCCGGACGTGCTGCAGCGCCAGGGCGGCTATCCGCCGCCGCCCGGCGCACCCGAGACGCCCGGCCTCGAGATCGCCGGCGAGGTGATGGCACTGGGCGAGGGCGTGAAGCGCTACGAGGCGGGAGACCGGGTCTGCGCGCTGGTGCCCGGCGGCGGCTATGCCGAGTATGCCGTGGTGCATGAGGACAATGCGCTGCCGGTGCCGCCCGGCCTCTCCTTCACCGAGGCGGCGGCGATCCCCGAAACCTTCTTCACGGTGTGGACCAATGTCTTCGACCGCGGGCGGCCTGAAGGAGGGCGAGACGCTGCTGGTCCATGGCGGATCGAGCGGCATCGGCACCACGGCCATCATGCTGGGCAAGGCCTTCGGCGCGATCGTGGTCGTGACGGCGGGCTCGGAGGAGAAGTGCCAGGCCTGCCGCGAGCTCGGCGCCGACCTCGCCATCAATTACCGCGACCAGGATTTCGCGACGGTGCTGGCGGAGAAGGGCATCAAGCCCGACGTGATCCTCGACATGGTGGGCGGCGACTATGTGGCCAAGAACCTGAAGGCGGCCGCCATGCATGGCCGCATCGTGATGATCGCCTTCCAGAAGGGCTCGCGCTTCGAGGCGGACTGGATGCCGATCATGCTGAAGCGCCTGACCTTCACCGGCTCCACGCTCGCGGCCGCGCAGCGTGGCCGAAAAGGCCGAGATCGCCCGCGCGCTGGAACGCCACGTCTGGCCGCTGTTCGGGGCGGAGCAGCTGAAGCCCATCATCTTCCGCACCTTCCCGCTGGCGCGAGGCCGCCGCGGCGCACGCCCTGATGGAATCGAGCGAGCACATCGGCAAGATCGTGCTGGTGAACGACTGAGCTGCCGGGCAGCCGGACTGGCGCACTGCCCGCGGACTGCGAAAATCGAGATTGCGCCGGGGCCCCGGCGCCTTTATATGGCCCATCCCCACCAAGCTGTCGTAAAGACAGGGAACCTGAAACACCGGTTCTCAAGGAGAGAAAGACCATGTCCCGCATACCGCTGATGCCCAAGGCCACCGCCGTGTGGCTCGTCGAGAACACCGGGCTCACCTTCCGCCAGATCGCCGATTTCTGCCATCTGCACGAACTCGAGGTGAAGGGCATCGCCGACGGCGACGTGGCGGCCGGCATCAAGGGCATGGACCCGATCACCGGCGGCCAGCTGACCCGCGAGGAAATCGAGAAGGGCGAGAAGGATTCGGACTACCGCCTGAAGATCCTCGAGTCCAAGGTCAACATCCAGGTGCAGAAGGCGACCTCGGGCCCGCGCTACACGCCCGTGTCGCGCCGCGGCGACCGCCCGGACGCCATCGCCTGGCTGCTGCGCTATCATCCGGAACTGCCGGACTCCGCCATCATGAAGCTCGTCGGCACCACCAAGTCGACGATCGCCTCGGTGCGTGACCGCAGCGCACTGGAACGCCTCCAACATCAAGCCGGTCGATCCCGTCTCGCTCGGCATCTGCTCGCAGCTCGACCTCGACTTCGCGGTGCAGAAGGCGGCGCGCAAGGCCGGCAAGCCCGCGAACGAGGTCAGTTCCCGTGCGCACCCTCATTCCGGCCTCCGAGGTCGAGGGCACGGCGGCCCATGCCGCGGCCCAGGTCGATGAGAACCAGCCGACCTTCGCGCCCTCCGAGCCCACGCCGCGCGAGGCCGAGCCGCGGTATGACGCCGACTCGGTGTTCGCCAAGCTGAAGCCGCTGAAGCGCGGCCAGCACGGACGAGGAATAGAGCGATGCGCATTCTGATTGTCGGCGGCATCGGGCACCGTCGGGCAGGCAGCGGCGAAGGAACTCTCGCCGCCGCCATGAGATCGTGAAGGCCGGCCGCTCGTCGGGCGACGTCACGGTCGACCTGATGAACGAGGACTCGGTGCAGCGCGATGTATGCCAAGCTCGGCAAGGTCGACGCCGTCGTCACCTGCGCGGGCCATGTGCATTTCGGCCCCGTCGCCACCATGACGCCGGAGCAGTTCCGCAAGGGCCTGAACGACAAGCTGATGGGCCAGGTGAACCTCGTGCTGCTCGGCATGAACAACGTGAACGACGGCGGCTCCTTCACGCTGACCAGCGGCGTCCTCGACCGTGACCCGGTGCGCCAGGGCGCCAATGCCGCCGCCGTCAATGGCGCCATCGGCGCCTTCGTCAAGGGTGCGGCGATCGAGATGCCGCGCGGCATCCGCATCAATGCGGTGAGCCCGGGCCTGCTCGAGGATTCGGCCGAGAAGTATGACGGCTTCTTCCCCGGCCACGAGCCGGTCTCCTCGGCGCGCGTCGGCCTGGCCTATGCCAAGAGCGTCGACGGCGCGCTCACCGGCCAGGTCATCGCCGTCGGCTGATTGCCGAACAGCTGCCGAACACTGTTAGCCTCTCCCTGACAGGGAGAGGTTTTTTCATGCCGCGCGACAGCCGTTTCGACATTCTCTTCGAGCCCGTGAAGATCGGGCCCGTCACCGCGCCCAACCGCTTCTACCAGGTGCCGCATTGCACCGGCATGGGCTACCAGCTGCCGGCAACGCTTGCCGCCATGCGCGGCATGAAGGCGGAAGGCGGCTGGGGCGTGGTCAACACCGAATACTGCTCCATTCATCCGTCGTCGGACGATGTGCCGCATCCCTTCGCCAGCCTGTGGGACGAGGGCGACGTGCGGAACATGGCGGCGATGGCCGATGCCGTGCATGCGCATGGCGCCTGGCCGGAACCGAGCTCTGGTATGGCGGCATCCGCTCGTCCAACCATCTCTCGCGCGAGGTGGCGCTGGCGCCGTCGAGCTTTCCCGCCGCGGAATCGCCGTGGCAATGCGCGCAGCATGGACCTGGACGACATCCGCGCCTTCCGCGGCTGGCACCGCGCGGCGGCGCTCAGGGCGAGGCAGGCGGGCCTCGACATCGTCTATGTCTATGCCGCGCACACCTATCTCCTGAACCAGTTCCTCGACCGCGACATGAACACGCGCAGCGATGAATATGGCGGCACGCTGCTGCAGCGCGCCCGGCTGCTGCGCGAGGTGCTGGCGGAGACGCGCGACGCGATCGGCGACCGGTGCGGCATCGCGCTCCGGATCGAGGTCGACAACGAGGATGGCGGCGGCTTCGAGGAGCGCTCGGAACTTCTCGCCTCGCTGGCGCCGATGGTCGATCTCTTCGACGTCACCATCGCGGATTATCAGCCAGGAAATGGGCGGCTCGCGCTTCGTCAAGGAAGGCTCGCTGGAGCCGCGCATCGCGCATGTGCGCAAGGTCACCGGCAAGCCCGTGGTGAGCGTCGGCCGCTTCACCTCGCCCGAGACCATGCTGTCGCCAGGTGAAGCGCGGCATCGTCGACCTGATCGGCGCGGCCGGCCGTCGATCGCCGATCCCTTCCTGCCGCTCAAGATCGCCGAGGGCCGCGAGGACGACATCCGCGAATGCATCGGCTGCAACATCTGTTATGCGCACAACAGCCGGGGCGCCGCCATCCGCTGCACCCAGAACCCGACCATGGGCGAGGAATGGCGGCGCGGCTGGCACCCGGAGAAGATCGCCGTGGCGCAGGCAGCGCGAGCAGGTGCTGGTGGTGGGCGCCGGGCCGGCGGGGCTCGAGGCCGGCCTGATGCTGGCGCGGCGCGGGCATGAGGTGAAGATCGCCGATGCCGGTCATTCGCCCGGCGGCCGCCTGCAATGGGAGACGAAGCTGCCGGGCCTTGCCGAATGGGGCCGGGTGCGCGACTGGCGCCTGCACCAGATCTCCAAGCTCTCCAACATCGAGATCTTCCGCGACAGCCGCATGGCGGCGGAGGATGTGATGGACCTCGGCATCGCCAATGTGGTGGTCGCGACGGGCAGCCGCTGGCGCAAGGACGGGCGCGGGCGCAGCATCCGCGCCGCCCATCGCCTCCTATGACGATCCCCGCACGCTCTCGCCGGAGGAGGTGCTGGCGGCGGAGGTGAAGGGGCCCGCGGTGGTGTTCGACGATGACCACTACTATCTCGGCCGCGGCCATTGCCGAGCATCTGGCGCGGCGCGGCGTGGAGGTCACCTATGTCACCAGCGGCGGCAAGGTGGCGGAGTGGTCGGACTCACGGCCGAGCAGCCGCGCGCCCATGCGCGGCTGCTGGAACTCGGCGTGACGGTGATCGTCAACACGCTGGTGTCCGGCCTGAAGCCCGGTGCGGCAGTGCTGCGCTGCGTCTTCTCCGGCGCCGAACGCGAGATCGCGGCGGAGTGCTTCGTGCCCGTCACCTCGCGCGATGGCGATGACGCGCTCTACCACGCGCTGAAGGGCAGGGGCCTTGCGTCACTGTCGCTGATCGGCGATGCGCGCGCGCCGGGCCTGATCGTCCATGCCGTCTATGCCGGCCACAAGCTGGCACGCGAGTTCGGCGAGGACGAGGTGATGGTCGGCGGGAGCGGGCGCTCACGGAGCGACTTCGCCAGGACGGCATCTTCGGCGAAGTGGCCGGCCGTCTCGTCCGTTTCCCGCCAGCCGCGGCGGAGGTAGAAGGCGAAAGCCCTGGTGTCGCGCCCGGTGGTGAGGCGGGCCTCGGCGTGGCCCTGCGCTTCAGCCAGTCTTCGCAGGCGGCGAGCAGGGCGCTGCCGTGGCCCTTGCCTTCTGCGCGGCGTCCATGAACAGCGCGAAGATGCTGCCATCGCGCCGGTCGGCCATGGAGAAGCCGGCGATGGCCGCCGTCCACGGCCACCCAGCAGCCGAGGTGCCCGCGGTCATCTCGGCGGCGATCGACTGAGGGTGATGCCGATCTCGGCCATCTGCTCGACCGACAGATGGTTGTCCGTCACCGACGTGCGGATGCGCGTGATCGCAGGGAGGTCGGCGATTGCACCGGGCGGATCATGCCTTCACGGGCACGGTGTAGTTCAGCGGCATGCGGCCGCCGTCGACGTAGATCGTCTCGCCCGTGACGTAGCTCGCATCGTCGGAGACGAGGAAGGCGGCAATGGGCGACCTCCGACGGCGCGCCGGCGCGGCCAAGCGGCGTGCGCGACATGGCGCGGTCCATGGCCGCCTTGTCGGCGAGCACGCCCGCGCCATGTCGGTGTCGATGGTGCCGGGGCCGATGGCATTGACGCGGATGCCATGCGGCGCGAGCGCGATCGAGGTGGCGCGCGTCATCTGCGAGACGCCACCCTTCGACATGCAGTAGGTGACGATGCCGGGAATGGCGAGCGTGTCGTTGACGGACGACATGTTGACGATGGCGCCGGGCTTGCGGCCCGCCTGCGCCTGCTTCAGCATCTGGCGCGCGCAGGCCTGCAGCATCAGGAAGGAGCCCTTGAGGTTGACGCCGATGACGCGGTCGAACTCGGCCTCCGTCACATCGAGGAAGTCGTTGTTCGCCGAGACGGCCGGCATTGTTGACGAGGATGTCGACGGCGCCGAATTTCCGCACCGTGAAGGCAACGAGCGCCTTGACGTCCGCCGACTTCGACACGTCGCAATGCTTGTAGGCTGGCGCCGAGCCGCTTCGCCGCGGCCTTGCCCTCCTCGTCGAGCACGTCGGCGATCACCACGGTGGCGCCCTCCTTCGCGAGGCGTTCGGCGATGGCGAGGCCGATGCCGCGCGCGGCTCCGGTGACGATGGCGATGCGCTTCTTCAGTTTCAAGTGCGTCATGCTCCTGCAGGCGGCAGTTCAGTAGATGCCGCCGGTGTCGGGGTCGATGATGATCGAGGCGAGCGTCACGTGGCGCGGCCGCGACGAGGGCGAAGAGGACGGTCTCGACGATGTCGCGGTTGGTGACGGCCGAACTGGCCTCGCGCGGCGCGTTCCACGCGGGATCGAGCGGCGACAGGTCCTCGAGGTAGGGCGGGAAGACCGCCTGCACGCGCACCGGGCGGCCCTTCAGTTCCTGCCGCAGCCCGTCGCTGATCGCCGCCTGCGCCTGCTTGCTGGCGGCATAGGCGACGGAGGCCGTCTGCAGCCGCGCATTGGGAAGGCCCGAGATCGACACGATGTTCATGATGTCGCCCGCGCCTGACTTCTCGAGCAGCGGAACGAGGCCGCGCGTCAGCAGCATGGTGCCGGTGACGTTGGCGGCGATGGTCTGGCTGATGGCCAGCGCGTCATGCTCCGTCATGCGGCCCGGCAGCCATTGCGCGGCATTGTTGATGAGGATGTCGAGCGGCCTGCCCTCGTCGCGCAGGGCCTTGGCGAAGAGCGTGACGGCGGAGGGATCGGCCATGTCGAGCAGCTGCGAGTCTCCGGCTTGCGTGCCGGTGCGCAGCCTGATCGATTCGGCGATGGCTCGTCAGGTTCTCGCGGTTGCGGCCGGTGAGCATCACCTCCGCCCCCTGGTCGGCCAGCACGACGGCAAGGCTGCGCCGAGCCCGCGCCCCGCACCCGTGATGATCACCCGCTTGCCCTCGAATGCCATGGCCGTCCCTCCCGTCAATAGGTGTCCGCCGCCTTCACCGAGCGGGCGAAGACGGCGATGATAAGCGCTGCGACGACGGTGAGGAAGAGGGCGGCGGTGAGGCTGCGTCACCTGCGCCACGAAGCCGATCAGCGGCGGGCCCGAGCAGGAAGCCGGTATAGCCGAGCGTCGTGACCGCCGCGATGCCGCGGCCCGGCGCAGTCGGGCTCCAGCCTGCCGCCGCCGGCGAACAGCACGGGCGCGATGTTGCCGAGGCCGATGCCGGCGAAGACGAAGGCCACGATGGCGAGATAGGGCGATGGGCGCGATGAGGGCCAGCGTGGTGCCGACGGCCGTGAGCAGCGCGCTGACCGCACACCATGCGCACCGCACCCACGCGCAGCCTGATCCAGTCGCCGGTGAGGCGGGCCACCGCCATGCCGCCCTGGTAGAAGGCGAAGCCCAGCGCGGCGAAGCCGGCATCGACAGCGAAGTTCTCGCGCATCAGGATCGCCGCCCAGTCGATGATCGAGCCCTCGATCATCAGCGCCAGGAAGCACAGCAGGCCAAGGCCGATGGTGGCCGGGTGGGCCAGGCGAAATGCGAGCCCGAGAGGCCCTTGTCGACGTCTGCCCGGCAGGAAGAAGCGCGACGCCGCGAGCTGGATCGCGAGGCAGAGCAGCGGCCATGATGACGGCCTGCGTCAGTTCGCCGAAGATCTGCGAGCAGGGCGGCGCCGAGGAAGGCGCCGACCATGCCGCCGATGCTGAAGCCGCCGTGCAGCATCGACATGGTGGGCCGCTTCAGCGCCTTCTCGACGGCGATGCCATGGGCGTTCATGGCCACGTCCATGCTGCCGATCATCATGCCCATGACGAAGCCCGCCAGCACGAAGGTGGCAAGCGTGGGCGCCAGCACCGGGCCGAAGAAGGCGAGGCAGAACAGCAGCCCGGTGATGCGTGGTCAGGCGGGCGCTGCCGAAGCGGTTGATCAGCACGCCGGCCATCGGCATGGCGCAGCACGGCGCCGCCGGCGAAGGCCAGCAGCGCCAGGCCGAACATGCCGGGCCCCACGTCCAGCCGTTCCTTGGCCAGCGGAATATGCGGCACCCAGGCCCCGATCAGCAGGCCATGCAGCAGGAATGTGGCGCCCACGGCCCAGCGGGCCTGGGCCGGGTGGCAGATGTCATCTGAATGTCGCTTCGTTATGTTGCGCTGCATCCCTAGCCGATTGCGGAGGCCGCCGCCACACGGCATTGTCTGCCCAACGCGCTGCGAGGTTGGGGAACGGCGCAGCGCGAACGACGAGACCGCCAAGGGAGTTCCCATGACCACGCAGCGAAGAGACCGTCGCCGTCACCCCGCGGCCGCCGGCCGTGAAGATCAACACGCATCGGCTTTGCGGATGTGAAGGCCGCCCTGGCGGCAGGGCTGGCGCGACTTCACTCAGGGCGCCGCTGATCGGCCTGTTCTTCGGCGGCATCTATGCCGCGGGCGGCATCGCCATCTTGCTGCTGCTCAAGGTCTATCACGAGCCGTGGTGGATCATTCCCATCGCCGTGGGCTTTCCGCTGATCGGCCCCTTCGTGGCGGTGGGCCTCTACGAGACGAGCCGCAGGCTCGCCGCCGGCCAGCCGCTGCAATTCGGCGAGATCCTCACCGTGATCCTCGCCCAGCGCAAGCGCCAGGTGGCGTGGATGGCCTTCGTCGTGCTCTTCATCTTCTGGATGTGGCTCTACGAGGTGAGGATGCTGCTGGCGATCTTCCTCGGCTTCAAGTCCTTCTCCTCGATCGAGGCCTTCTCAACGTGGTGACCACGACGCCGGAGGGCATCGGCTTCCTCGTCGTCGGCACGGGGGTCGGCGCCTTCATCTCCTTCGTGCTGTTCTGCACCACGGTGGTGGCGCATCCCGCTGCTGCTCGACCGCGAGATCGACCTCATCACCGCCATCATCACAGCTTCAAGGCGGTGTTCCAGAACCTCGTGCCGATGATCGGCTTCGGCATCATCATCGTGGCGCTCACCTTCGCGGCGCTGCTGCCGATGTTCCTCGGGCTGCTCGTGGTGCTGCCGGTGCTGGGCCACGCGACGTGGCATCTCTACAAGGCGGTGGTGGCGCCGGAGGGGTGACGCTCGCTCCGAGTGCTCAGACCCCGATCCCCTTCGCCGCCAGCGCCGCGCGGATCTCGTCGAGGATCGCCGGATCGTCGATGGTCGCCGGCGTCTTGAACTCCTCCTTGTCGGCGATCTTGCGCATGGTGGCGCGCAGGATCTTGCCGGAGCGCGTCTTGGGCAGGCGCGGCACGACGACGACGGTCTTCAGGGCCGCGACGGCGCCGATCTTCTCGCGGATGCGCTCCACGCATTCCTTCTCGATGTCGGCGGCGGCGCGCGCGACGCCCGACTTCAGCACCACGAAGCCGACCGGCACCTGGCCCTTGAGCTGGTCGGCGATGCCGATCACCGCGCATTCGGCGACATTGGGGTGGCCGGCGAGGACCTCCTCCATGCCGCCGGTCGACAGCCGGTGGCCGGCGACGTTGATGATGTCGTCGGTGCGGGCCATGATGTAGAGATAGCCGTCCTCGTCCATGTAGCCCGCATCCGCCGTCTCGTAATAGCCGGGGAAGTGCGAGAGGTAGCTCTTGCGGAAGCGCTCGTCGTTGTTCCACAGCGTGGGCAGGCAGGAGGGCGGCAGCGGCAGCTTCACGCAGATGGCGCCCAGCGTTGCCGCGCGGCACTTCATGGCCGCCTTCATCCAGCACGTGGATGTCATAGCCCGGCATCGCCACGGTGGGCGAGCCGTGCTTCACCGGCAGCATGCCGAGCCCCACCGGATTGGCGGCGATGGACCAGCCGGTTTCCGTCTGCCACCAATGGTCGATGACCGGCACCTTCAGCATCTCCTCGGCCCATTTCACCGTGTCGGGGTCGGCGCGCTCGCCGGCGAGGAACAGGGTGCGCAGCGACTTGAGATCGTACTTGCGGATGAAGTTGCCCTCCGGGTCTTCCTTGCTTGATGGCGCGGAAGGCGGTGGGCGCGGTGAACAGCGCCGAGACGCCATATTCCGCGATCGATGCGCCAGAAGGTGCCGGGATCGGGCGTGCCCACGGGCTTGCCTTCGAAGACGATGGTGGTGGCGCCCTGCAGCAGCGGCGCATAGACGATGTAGGAATGGCCGACGACCCAGCCCACATCGGAGGCCGCCCAGAAGACCTCGCCGGGCTTGATGTCGTAGATGTTGTCCATCGACCACTTCAGCGCCACCATGTGGCCGCCATTGTCGCGCACCACGCCCTTGGGCTGGCCGGTGGTGCCGGAGGTGTAGAGGATGTAGAGCGGGTCGGTGGCCTTCACCGTCACGCAGTCGGCCTTGCGGCCGAAGCCCTTGGCCACGCGGCAGATGCCGTCCCAGTCATGGTCGCGGCCGGTCTTCAGTTCCGCCGCCACCTGCTCGCGCTGGAAGACGACGCAGGCCTCCACCTTGTGCGCGGCGATGTCGAGCGCCTGGTCGAGCAGCGGCTTGTAGGCGATGACGCGGCCCGGCTCGATGCCGCAGGAGGCGGTGATGATGACCTTGGGCTTGGCGTCGTTGATGCGGGTGGCGAGCTCCGGCGGCGCGAAGCCGCCGAACACGACGGAGTGAATGGCGCCGAGCCGGGCGCAGGCCAGCATGGCGAACAGCGCCTGCGGGATCATCGGCATGTAGAGGATGACGCGGTCGCCCTTGCGGACGCCGAGGTCCTCGAGCGCCGCGGCGAAGCGTCGCGACCTCGTCGAGCAGCTCGTTGTAGGTGTACTTCGCCTTGGCGCCGGTGATCGGGCTGTCGTAGATGACGGCGAGGCGCTCGCCGTGGCCGGCCTTCACATGGCGGTCGACGGCGTTCCAGCAGGTGTTGCATTCCGCACCGACGAACCAGCGGTCGAGGCCGTCGACCCGGGCGTAGACGTCGCGTCCACGGCTTCACCCAGTCGATCGCCCTTGGCCGCCTCGGCCCAGAAGCGCGGCGGGGTCCTGTTTCCAGGCGGCATAGGTCTCGTGATAGCGGCTCATGGGCAGGCCTCTCGCAACATGATCGGGCGGTTATCTCCATCGGCCGCCGCTCTGGCAAGGGCCAGCCGCCTCGTCTTTTGGTATGGGGCGGCGGCAATCCATTGCGACCGCGGCAATGACAATCGGAGAAAACCTTTGCGTAGCATTTTCCGCCAATGCGAAGGTGGGACATGGGCGCGGGATTCGGGAGATTGCTGTGGCTGAGCACGCTGGCGCAGGCGCCGTCTGCTGCGGCATCGCCCTTGCCTTTCTGGCAGCGCAGCTAGATGCTGGCGCCTGATCTATCCGCAGATGGACGTGCCCAGCCGGGCATGCGCCGTGCTGCTGGTGCTGGCATCTCACGCTGATGACGCTCGCCCTGGTGCTCGTGGCCTATCTCTTCGTGCGCATGGCGTTGACCGCGCGGCCGAAGCACCCGGTCACTGCAGCTTCTCCGCAACATCTGGGCCTTCCTGCGGAACGCGCAGGCCATGGCGCTGGGACTTCCGGCATTCGTGAGCCTCGTCGTCTTCATCTATGCCTTCTCCAACGTGAAGGGCAACATCCCGGTGTTCCAGCCCTTCTCCTGGGACCAGACGTTCGACCGCTGGGACGTCGTGCTGCATTTCGGGAGACGTCCGTGGGAGTGGCTGCAGCCGCTGCTCGGCCACTGGCCCGTCACCTCGATCAACGTCCTCTATAACCTGCTGGTTCGTGGTGATGTTCGGCGTGTGGCTGCACTACGCCTTCATGGCGCTGCCCGGCGTCGCAGCGCACCCGCTTCTTCCTCACCTTCATGCTGCTGTGGATGCTGGGCGGCGGGCTGTTCGCGGTGGTCTTCTCCTCGGCGGGTCCGTGCTTTTATGGCGCAGGCCACCTCGGGCTTTCGCCCGACCCCTATGCTGAGCTCATGGCTCATCTGCGATGCAGGCCGACGAGATCGTGCCGATCTGGGCGCTCGATGTGCAGGCGATGCTGTGGAGGCTCCATGCCGCGCGGCTCGGCGGAGGCCAGCGTCTCGGCCATGCCGAGCATGCACAATGGTTCGGCCCTGCTGTTCGCACTGGCCAGCGCGCGGCTGGCCGCGCATGGATCCGGCGCTTCCTGTGGGTCTATGTGGGCGTGATCTTCGCGGGCTCCATTCACCTCGGCTATCACTATGCGGTGGACGGCTACTTCGCCTGGGCCCTCACGCTGGCGCTGTGGTGGGCGGCGGGCCGCATGGCGCAGCACTGGGAGGCAACGCCGGCGCTGCCATGCGCTTCGAGCCGCGCCTTCGCCGAAAGTCCGGCTTCGCTTTGACGGCGGAATGGAGTGGGTTAGAACATCTGCCGAACGAACCGAAGGATGCCCGGATGTCCGCCTACGAGACCGACCTCGACAAGAACCCCGCCAATTACCAGCCGCTGACGCCGCTCACCTTCCTGGCGCGCTCGGCCGCCGTCTATCCGGACCAGGCGGCGATCATCCATGGCACACCAGCGCACCACCTATGCGCAGTTCTATGCGCGCTGCCGGCAGCTGGCCTCGTCGCTTGCCAAGGCGGGGATCAGGAAGGGCGAGACGGTGTCGGTGCTGCTCGCCAACACGCCCGCCATGCTCGAGTGCCACTACGGCGTGCCGATGACGGGGGCGGTGCTCAACACGCTCAACACCCGCCTCGATGCCGCCGACGATCGCCTTCTCGCTCGCCCATGCCGAGGCGAAGATCCTGATCGTCGACAAGGAATTCTCCAAGCTCGCGACGGATGCCCTGGCGCTGATGCAGGGGCCGCATCCCGATCGTCATCGACTATGTCGACCCGGAATTCCCGGTCGACGGCGAGCGCGTCGGTTCCATCGACTACGAGCAGTTCCTGGCGAGCGGCGATGCCGGCTTCGAATGGCTGTGGCCGGCGGATGAGTGGGAGGCGATCTCGCTCAACTACACCTCCGGCACGACGGGCAACCCGAAGGGCGTGGTCTATCACCACCGCGGCGCCTATCTGCTGGCGCAGGGCAATGTGCTGACCGCCTCGATGCCGAAGCATCCGGTCTATCTCTGGACGCTGCCGATGTTCCACTGCAATGGCTGGTGCTTCCCGTGGTCGATCTCGGTGGTCGGCGGCACGCATGTGACGCTGCGCTGGGTGCGCTCGAAGCTGATCTGGGAGGCACTGGCGGAGCACAAGGTCACGCATCTCTGCGGCGCGCCCATCGTCATGTCGACGATCCTCAACGCGCCGGCGGAGGAGAAGAAGCCCGCTGACGCAGAAGGTCGATTTCTTCACCGCCGCAGCACCGCCGCCGGAGGCCGTGCTCGCCGCCATGTCGGAAGCGGGCTTCAACGTCACGCATCTCTATGGCCTCACCGAAACCTATGGCCCGGCCGTGGTCAATGACTGGAAGGAGGACTGGGACCTGCTCGACGGCCCGCAGCGCGCCGCGAAGAAGGCGCGGCAGGGCGTGCGCTACCACGCGCTCGAGGACCTGACCGTGATGGACCCCGAAACCATGCAGCGCGTGCCCGCCGATGGCGAGACCATGGGCGAGGTGATGTTCCGCGGCAAACCAAAAAACCAGGGATTGATTTACCAAGCTATTTTAAAACAAAACGTGACCGTTTTTGAACGGTCTCACTCCTCTGACTCCAAACCAACAAAAAACCCACCGATTCGGTGGGCTTATCTTGGCTTGCACTGAACGAAACCGAAGTGTTGCGGGGCCAGGAGTTGAACCTGGTCTGCGAGATTATGCATTCTGTAATCTTGAGTTTCCCCAAGTGTCGGACTATGTCTTGTCCCGCGTAGCTTACGCGTTGTGGGACCTTGGCGTA